>NZ_NKUB01000040.1 GCF_003207895.1 Komagataeibacter swingsii | reverse complement strand
GATGTCGCGATATGTCGCCCGCTCGATCCGGCGTGAGGAAAACAACCCGTTCGCATAGCTGAAGATCAGAAGGGCCAGCATCAGGCGCGGATGATACTGCGCCTTGCCTCCCGTGCACACTGGCACGCAGAACGCACTCATCGGAACCCGCTCAACGGCGGCTACAATGAAATGCGCCATATCATCAGCCGGAAGCCACGACTTCAGATCAGGCGGCAGAAGATACGGCTGAGACCGGTCAAACGGGATGAAGCTGCTCATCACACCACCTTACAACTTCACCTCTTCACAAGGTAACCCAACCCGACAGGCTGCTAGACGCGCGCCAGCAGCAGCATGGCCCCGAATCCGATGAACACGAGTCCGCTCACAAAACAGAAAACCCGATGCACCCTTGGCGTACGCAGCCATACGGACAGGACACGCCCACCACCAGCGTAGGCCAGGTAGCATGCGACCTCCACCATCGCGAATGTCGCCACCAGCGTGACATATTGCGGCATGCGTGCCGCTGCCGGATTGACAAACTGCGGCAGGAAGGCTGCGGCGAACAGCAGCAGCTTGGGGTTGCTGATCCCGGTCAGGAACCCATCACGGAACAGATCCCGCATGGCCACGGTCGGCATGGAAGACGGATCCGCCCTGCTATCGCCCGCCGTATCGCGCGCGCGCCATGCCTGGATACCCAGAAACACCATATACGCCGCTCCGATCATCCGCAGCACCGCAAACAGGCGGGGTGATGCCGCCAGCACCCCCGCCATGCCCGCAAGCGATGCAATGACCACCAGCACAATGGCCAGCACGCACCCCGCCATGACGCTCACGCTGCGCAGGAATCCATACCGGGTGCTGGTTGACATGACGTGCATCATGTTTGGCCCCGGCATGGCGGATAATACGAAAGCAGTGGCGGCAAACAGCAGCCATGTATGAAACGTCACCTGTCCCGGCCCACCTGTCCATGATGTGGAGTGGCATCATGCCGCCTTCCCTTGACGGTGGGCAAGTCGATGATATAAGAATATGTTATATTATAACACTTTGGGTTCCCATGCCGCTTTCCTCTCCTGTCTCCCCCCCGTCCACGGACCAAGACAAACGGACAGTCATGGAGTACCCTGCCCCCCTGCCCATGACATGGATGGCGCGCGCATGGTGGCAGCGGCTGGCCTGCATGACCGTGCCATGCGCCGTATTATGGGGGCTGATCGCATGGGCCACCTCCATCCCATGACCCCTTGCACGGCTGCCGGCACGATCCGGCTGGAAGATGCGGGGGCGACAATGGGTGGACAGGTGGTATGGCGACATGTGACCGGCAGTTTCCGCCCCGGCAGCATGACCGCCATCGCAGGCGCCAATGGCACCGGCAAGTCCACCCTGCTGCGCGCCATACTGGGCGAGGTGCCGCTGGCGCATGGCACGGTCACGCGCGGTGGCCTTGGTCCACGTGATTTCGGCTACCTGCCGCAGGCACGCATCATCGACCGGGGTTTTCCCATAAGTGTCACCGACATGGTGCTGGGTGGCGCATGGCAGCAGACGGGTCTGTTTGGCCGGGCGGACCGGACAGTGCGCCTGCGCGCCGCCAGTGCATTGCACCGCGTCAACCTGGGCGGGCAGGCGCAGCGCATGATCGCGGCCCTTTCGGCCGGGCAGTTCCAGCGCCTGCTGTTCGCCCGGCTGCTGATGACCGATGCACGGGTCATCGTGCTGGACGAACCCTTTACCGCGCTGGATGCGCCCACGACCCAGGACCTGCTGGAACTGGTATGTGAATGGCACGCGCAGGGGCGCACCATCATTGCCGTGCTGCATGACATCCACCAGATCCGCACCTGTTTCCCCGATGTCGTGCTGCTGCATGGCGGGCAGGCCACATGGGGTCGGACCCCCGACATCCTGACACCTGTGACCCTGCAGCGCGCCTATGGCGGGACACGGGACCGGTGGGCGGACATGCCGTCATGAGCATCCTGTCCGCATTATGGGACCCGTTTGCGTCCTTCGGTTTCATGCGCCGTGCGCTGGTGGCGTCCATGACGCTGGGCATGGGGGCGGGGCCGGTCGGGGTGATGCTGCAACTGCGCCGTATGAGCCTGATTGGCGATGCGATGAGCCATGCCATCCTGCCGGGCGCCGCCATCGGGTTCCTGCTGGCGGGTGGCCTGTCGCTGACGGCCATGGGCATCGGCGGGATCGTGGCGGGGCTGGGTGTTGCCCTGCTGGCCGGTCTGGTCAGCAGGCGGACCCAGCTTGCCGAGGATGCCAGCTTCGCCAGTTTCTACCTGACTTCGCTGGCGCTGGGCGTGCTGATCGTTTCCGCGCGCGGGTCGAACATCGACCTGCTGCATGTGCTGTTCGGCACCATCCTGGGCATTGACGCATCGGCGCTGTGCCTGATGGGGGGCATCACGACACTCAGCATCGCCCTGCTGTCCATCATCTGGCGGCCACTGGTCATGGAATGCGTTGATCCCGGTTTCATGCGCATGACCGGCGGGCGCGGCGGCATCTATCACATGGGCTTCCTGTTCCTTGTGGTCATCAACCTTGTGGCGGGGTTCGAGGCCCTTGGCACCCTCATGTCGGTGGGCATGATGATGGTGCCCGCCGCGACCGCGCGGTTATGGACGCGCCGCCTGCTGCCCATGATGGTGCTGTCCGCCGCAACGGGCATGGCGGCGGGGCTGATCGGGCTGCTGGTATCCTATCACTACCGGCTGGCGGCGGGACCATCGATCATCCTGACATGCAGCGTGCTTTATATCCTGTCCCTTGCCGTGTCGCCTGCGGGACTGCGCGCGGGGCGCCATGTTCATGAAACATCCTGAAAATTAAGCGTTTTTGGTGAAGCTTTTTCAAAAAGCTTCGAAAAACGCTGCCTTTTTGAAAAAAGGCGGCATCCGGAACGTCTGTTTTTCATCAGCAGTCCTTTTTAATGGAGTTCGCGCCGATGCGCCGCCTGTCCTGCCTGCTGGGCCTTTGCGGGGTCCTGTCCATCATGCCTGCCACTGCCGCGCCCGTGCCCCATACAGTCCAGGCCGTGGCCAGTTTTACCGTACTGGCCGATGTGGTGGCGCATGTGGGGGGTACGCATGTGCATGTCACGTCACTGGTGCCGCCCGATGGCGACCCGCATGAATTCGAACCCGCCCCCGATGACGCCCGCCAGCTACGCCAGGCCGATATCGTGTTCATGAGTGGCGAGGGACTGGAAAGCTGGTTCAGCCGCCTGGCCCATGCGGCGGGTTACCATGGCACGCCCGTCATCGTGTCCAACGGGATCAGCATCTACACCCCGCCGGGCCTGCGGCAGGCGGAAACGGACCCGCATGTCTGGAACAGCGTGCCCAATGTCATCATCTGGACCAACAACATCCGGGACGCCCTGATCGCCATCGACCCGGCGGATGCCGACAGTTTCCGCGCCTCGGCCGCAGCTTACGTCACGCAGCTTCGCGCGCTTGACCGCGATATCCGCGACCGCATCGCCACCATACCGGCCGCACGCCGGCGCATCCTGACCAGCCATGACGCCTTTGGCTATTTCGGCCGGACCTATGGCCTGACCTTCATGGCGCCACAGGGCCTCTCGACCGAGACGGAAGCCTCGGCCGGGGATATCGCCGCCCTGATCCGGCAGATCCGCCAGACAGGCGTCACCACCTACTTCATGGAAAACGCAGCCGACCCGCGCATGGTCCAGCAGGTGGCGCGGGCGACCGGCACCCGGCCCGGCGGGGAACTGTATGCCGAAGCCCTGTCCCCGCCCGGCGGCCCCGCGCCGGACTACATCACCATGATGCGCCACAATACCGACCTTATGGTCGCGGCGATGCAGGGGACGCGCTGACGCTCCCCCCGCTCCCCTCAGGCGCGGCTACGGCAAAGGGGGACAGGTCCACGCGGTTGACATGCATCGCCACCACCGATTCCCGGTGCGTGATGGAGACAACCGTCATGCCCGGGCATGCCTGGCGCAGCAGCGCGTACAGCGCCGCCTCCGATGTCGCGTCAAGATTGGATGTTGATTCGTCCAGGAACACCCAGCCCGGTCGCGCCAGCAGGATCCGCGCGAAGGCCAGACGCTGGAGTTCACCCGGCGAAAGGATTTGCCCCCACGCTTCCTCGCTTTCGATACGCGGCGCAAGCTGGCCCAGCCCGACCTGCTGCAGGGCCGCGATCACGTCCGCCTCCGCATAGGCTTCCACACCGGCGGGATAGGTGATGGCCCGGTGCAGCGTGCCGGTGGGCACATAGGGCCGCTGCGGGACGAACATCATCGCCACGTCGGGTTGCGTGATGGTGCCGGTAGCAAACGGCCAGATCCCCGCCAGCACGCGGAACAGCGTGGACTTGCCGGTGCCCGAGGGGCCGGTCACCACCGTCATCTGCCCATGTTCCAGCGTGAAACCGACATTGCGCAGCAGGGCCGCGCCATCGGGGCGGAACACGTCCATCCCGCTGACCCGCAGGTTCGCATCCGCAGGGGCGGGCACGACCGTCACCGCGCCACGCATGGCCTGCGCACGGTCCATGACCCGCTGGAAGGTGGCCAGACGCGCGACCTCCGCATGCCATGTCGTCAGTGCCGCATAGGACGTGGACAGCCACCCCAGCGCGCCCTGCACGCGCGAAAACGCCATGACCAATTGCATGAGCGTGCCGAACGTCATCTTGCCCGCGAAATACCGGATCGAGCCGATCAACATCGCGAAGTTGCCCGATACGACCTCCAGCCCCGTCGTCAGCAGGCCCAGCCACTTGGTCCGGCGCATTATGACAAGGAAATTGCTATATACCCGCGAAAAGGAGCGGTTAAGCCCGGCCTGTTCCTCCGCCTCGCCCCGGTACAGGGCGATCCCTTCGGCATTGTTGCGGACATGGACAAGGCTGTAGCGGAAATCGGCTTCGGCGCGCTGCTGGAAAAACTGCAGCCCCGCCAGCTTGTGCCCCGCAAGGTGCGTAAGCCACGTCGCCAGCACGGAATAGATCAGCGCGGCCCAGAAGAAATAGCCGGGTATGGAAATGCCCAGCACCTCCAGCGGGCCGGACAGCACCCACAGCAGGCCGACATAACTGAACAGGGTCACGATATTGGATAGCAGGTTGATGACCTGCGTCAGCGTGTCGGTCACAAAGCTGTTCAGGTCTTCCTGTATGCGCTGGTCGGGGTTGTCGGCGCCGGCTTCCAGCCCGGACGTGGTGACGGCAATGCGGAAATAGGTCTGGTTTTCCATCCACTGCCGCGTCATGCGCTGGGTCAGCCACCGCCGCCAGCGTAGGCCCAGCATCTGCTGCAGGTACGTAGCATAGATACTGCACAGCACCATGGGAATGGTGACGATGAAGAACCCCGGCACGAAGCCCTGGTCATTATGCACGTACCAGAACAGGCCGCGCAGGAAGGTCTTTGCATCACGCTGCTGCAGGGCCGTGTAATAGGCATTGCGCGAGAAGGATTGCAGCAGGTCCAGCCCCACTATGGAAAAGGTCAGGACCAGTACCGCCGCCAGCAGGCCCCATGCCCATTTCCTGTCCTCGGACGTGAAATAGGGACGGGTGAGATACCAGACATCTTTCAGAAGAAGGCGCAAATGCTGCATGTTGATCCCGTGCACTGGGTTAGGGCCAAGTATGGCCAAGCATTCCCACGAAGTCCGGGCGGACTCAATGTCCATTGCGCCCGTATGCCGGTTTCCGTGCCGCCAAAGCGCGGCATTCCGCTTCCTCACGACTTATTGACGAATGGCGGTGTTCGCGCCCGCATCGCGCCCCTGCCGCGCAGCAGGGGGAATTCCCCTCGGACAACAGGGGTTTATGGGGCGCGGGGCTGAAGGGACAAGGGTACCATATATCGAAAAGCCGAATGCCAGACATATCAGCCGCACGGGTACCAGCCTGCCACATCGTGTTATGTCTGACACACAGATTTACAAATGGCGCCGGGTTTTTTGCCCCGCCTGATAAACAGTGTAAGGAAAATCAATATGGTGTCGTTCAGTCGCGTCCTGTCTGCCGGTGCATTCGCCACAATCATGGCAGTCGCGCCACTTGCGGCCCATGCCGCTGAAACCTCTCCCCCGACCGGCGCGGGCGTCGCCAACCAGGTCGAGGCGATCAAGCCCGGTTCCCTGTCCGCCGAGACGGTGTACTCGGCCGTGGCCACGGCAAAGCCCGCCGACCTGGGCGGTATCATGAACTACTGCATCCAGTCCAATTACCTGACCGCGTCCGAGGCGTGGCCCGTACTGGCCGCGTTCAACAAGAAGACCAACGACGTGCCGTCCAACCAGAAGGGCAACATGTCCTATGCCGATGGGTCCACCGGCCTGCTGAAGGTGGGTGGCAAGGCGCCGATCTCGCTGGAAGACGCATCGACCGACATTCGCAAGCAGGCCTGCGCGAAAGTCGAGGCCCGCGCGAAGTCCATGCTCTGATCCGGGGTACGTCCCGTATCCGCCCCGCCGGGTTTCCCGGCGGGGTTTTTTAATGCCTGTTTGCGTTCCTCGGGCTGCCTGAACAGTCAGCTTGAAATCAAAAAAGAAGTTTTTGGTGAAGCTTTTTTTAAAAAGCTTCAAGAAACATCGCCTTCTTGAAAAAAAAGGCGATGCCCAAAAACTTTTATTTTTATCAATGCGTTGTTTTTACGCCTTCTTACTTTACCCACACACGTGAAAACGTCATGTGATACAGCCGCGTGGAAAAATAGTGCCCCAAGCGGGGCGAGACCAGATCCACATAGCTTATGCTGATCATGGGGGCGGCGGGGGCCAGCCGGGTGATGCGGTCATCCACCTGCCGCCACAGGTCCTGCATCACCTGCGGGTCGTGTTCGTGCCGGATACGCGCCACCAGCGTCTGGACCACGGAATCACACAGCCCCGACATGTTGATCGAACTGTCGGAACCGGGGTGGAAATTGTCGCAGTCAAACAGCGTATCCACGAAATTGGATGGGGACACGTAATCCGCATACCATCCCATCAGGCTGATCTGGACGTGGTTGGCGCTGTTCTGGGCATAGGCCAGTTCCATGGCCGCCGAAAGCGGATGCAGGCGCGCGTGATAGCCGATGTCCTGCAGCATGTCGCGCAGGTAGGTGCCCATGCTGGTATCCGTGGCGGTGGCCGGGACGATCAGGGTCACATCCTGCCCCGCAGTCCCGCTTTCGCGCACGAGCTGGCGGGCGCGCGCCATGTCGGGGCGCACCCAGCGCGGGGCAGAGTGGTCGGGGTCCGCCCCCATGGTCCAGGCGCACTGGCCATCACCGGGCAGAAGGCCGGGCGGCACCATGCGGCATAGCGGGGCGGCAATGCCCGACCCGCCATACAGGATGGTCATTGCGCGACGGTCCAGCGCATAATTGACCGCCTGCCGTGCGCGTATATCGTTAAAGGGCGGGATATTGACGTTCATGGGCATGTACATGAGGCCGTACAGCGGATAGACATGGACCTGCGCCGTATAACGTGCGCCGATTTCCCCCAGCCGGTCCAGCGGCTTCAGCCCCGCCATCCAGTCATACTGCCCCCGTTCAACCGCGGTGACGGCATCTTCTTCCGACAGGCCGTAGTCGTACTGTATGGCGTCGACATAGCCGTCGGGCTGTGCGGCCTCGCTCCATTCATGAAAATAGGGATTGCGTTCCAGCCGCATGCCCCGGTCGGGGACGGAAGACACGATGTGATATGGTCCCGTCGCCGGTGCCGCGACCTCGCCCAGATCATGGGCGGGCATGCTGGCGGGCAGGATCACCGCATGCCCGAAGGCGATCTTCTGCGGAAATTCGGAATCCGGTGCGGTCAGGTGAATGGTGACGCGCCGGGTTGCCCCATCCGTTTCCACCCCCCCGGCCAGCGTGCAGCGGGCGGAATCGCGCAGGCATTCATCCGCCCCCACGATCCCGCCATAAAACGACCCCGCCGTAGGGGAGCCGACACGGAACAGCCGCCGCAACGACGCCGCCACGTCCTCCACGGTCAGGGGCGATCCATCAGAAAACCGGATGCCGTCGCGCAGGGTGAACACCCATGTGCGCCCGTCATCCAGCCGTTCGGGCATGGCCTGCGCCAGGTCGGGCACCACCTGTGCGCCGGCCGGGCCTTCCAGCTTGGGATAGGTCAGCAGGCCATCGTACATGACCCCCATAAGCTGCATGTACTGACTGCTGTAATTGATCTGCGGGTCCAGTGTCCCGGCGGCACTGACCGATGTCAGCCGCAACGTGCCCCCCCGGTGGGGACTGCCCTGCGTGCCATCAGCGCCACGGGCTGGTAGGCCGTGCAATGCCCCCCCCAGCACGAGGAGAAGTGCCGCGCCGGATGCCAGCCATGGTGCCTTCATGCGCGGTCCTGTTTTTTTCAGAGACTGTTTGAAAAGTCTGCCCGGGAACATCTTGCAATCATAGGGAAGTTTTTGGTGAAGCTTTTTTCAAAAAGCTTCAGGGAACGCCGCCTTTCTGGAAAAAGGCGGCATCCAAAAACCTTTATTGTCTTTTATCAACAAGTTGTTTTCAAATAGTCTTTCAGTGCTTGCCCGGCGCGTTCATGAGTTCCGTCATGCGCGTGGTGACATCCGCCGCCGTGGCGGTGGACGGCAGGCTGCCCGCATACCGCCCGGTGGGCGACATGATCACGATCTGGGTGGCGGGTTCCATGCTGTATTCGCCATTTTCCCCGTCATGGCGGACATAGGGGGCGTGGTATTCCTTCGCCACCGCCTGCAGCATCTTGGGCGATCCCGTCATGACCGTGACATGCGTGCCGAAACGCAGGGCATATTTACGCAGTTCCTCCGTCGTATCGCGCATGGGATCAAGGGAAATGAAAATGGGCACCACCAGATGCGCGCGGTCACGGCCCAGCGCCTCCACCCCGTCGGCCATCGCCTTCATGGTCGCGCCACAGACCGTATCGGGGCAATGGGTGTCGCCAAAATAGATCATCATCCACCGCCCGCGGAAATCGGTATCCATCACCGACCCGTCCGCCCCGTTGATCAGGCGGAAAGAACCGCCAACGGGATTGCCGTAAGTGGTCAGCGGCACGGGGGCGTTGCTGGAATAACGGTAGCCGAAATATCCGGCGATCGAGGAAACCGTCAGTATGACCAGCCCTACAATAACAAAGAACCTGTCCCGTTCATTTCGCATCATCAGTGTGCATCCGCCCAATTCGTTCCGGTCCCGGTTTCCACGACCAGCGGCACCGAAAGGGTGGCCGCGGATTCCATGACCTGCCTGACGAGGGCTGCCAGACGATCGGCATCATCCTTGCGCACCTCGAACACAAGTTCGTCATGGACCTGAAGGAGCATGCGTCCGTCAAGCCCCGCATTCGAAAGGGCGGCGGGAATTCGCACCATGGCGCGCTTGATGATGTCGGCGGCCCCCCCCTGCAACGGGGCGTTGATGGCCTGGCGTTCGGCATAGTTGCGGCGCACGGCGCTCTTGTCGCCAATGCCCGGCACCCAGCAGCGACGGCCGAAGGGGGTGGTGACGTATCCCTTCGCCCGTGCTTCGGCCTTCACCCGTTCCATGTAATCGCGGATGCCGGGATAACGGGCGAAATAGGCGTCGATATAGCCCCGCGCCTCCCCCGGTGGAATGCCAAGCTGGCGACCCAGCCCGAAGGCGCTGATGCCGTAGATGATGCCGAAGTTGATCGCCTTGGCCCGCCTGCGCGTCAGCGGGTCCATGCCTTCGATCGGGATGCCGAACACTTCGGACGCCGTGCGGGCATGGATGTCCTGCCCCAGCGCGAACGCCTCGCGCAATGCGGGAATATCCGCTACATCCGCCAGCAGCCGCAGCTCGATCTGGGAATAGTCGGCCGAGACCAGGACATGCCCGGGGGCCGCGACAAAGGCCCGGCGGATACGCCCGCCTTCCTCCGTGCGGATGGGGATGTTCTGCAGGTTGGGATCGTTCGATGACAGGCGGCCCGTTGTCGTCACCGCCATCTGGAACGATGTATGCACCCGCCCCGTTGCGGGATTGATCTGGTTGAGCAGCGCATCGGCATAGGTGCTTTTCAGCTTGGCCAGTTGCCGCCAGGCCAGAATCCGCGCGGGCAGGTCATGTCCCTGGTCCGCCAGGTCCTGCAGCACCGATGAATCCGTGCCCCACGCGCCCGCCTTGGTGCGCTTGCCGCCGGGCAGGCCCATTTCATCGAACAGGATCTCGCCCAGCTGCTTGGGGGAGCCGACATTGAAGTCGCGCCCGGCCAGCGTGTGGATCTCGGCCTCGATCACGCCCATGCGCTGCGCGAATTCGGTGGACATGGCGCGCAGGTCATCGGCATCGACCGCAATGCCTGCGCGTTCCATATCCGCCAGGATCGGCACCAGCGGGCGTTCCATTTCCTCATACAGCGCCAGCGCGTGGCTGGTGCGAAGCTGGGGTTTCAGCACCTGCCACAGCCGCAGGGTCACATCCGCGTCCTCCGCCGCATAGGGCGTGGCGCGCGCGATATCGACCTTGGAGAACACGACCCGGTTGCGACCCGTGCCCGTGACCTCGTCATAGGGGATGGGCGTGTGGTCAAGGGTCAGGCGGGAGAGTTCATCCATCCCCTGCCCATGCTTGCCCGCCGACTGGGCATAGGAAATCAGCATGGTGTCATCAATCGGCGCGGGCTGGACGCTGCCTGCCTGTGTCAGCACCAGCAGGTCGAATTTGGCGTTCTGGAACACTTTCAGCACCGACGGGTCGGCAAACAGCGGTTCAAGGATATCCAGCGCGGTTTTCACCGGCATCTGCGGGGTGCCAAGGCTGTCCATCAGGTCCACCTGATGGCTGAGCGGGATGTAGCATGCGCGGCCACATTGCGGGGCAAGCGATATGCCGACCAGCGGGGCCGTAAGCGGGTCAAGCCCGTCGGTTTCCGTATCCACCGCGCAGACCCCGCCGGTGCGGGCCTGTTCCACCCATTCCCGCAGCATTTCGGGATCGGTCACCGTCTCATACGGGCCATAGGGTTCGGGTGGGATGGGGGGGCGTTCCGCCGCTGGCTGGCTGAGTCCCGCCGGTGTGACATGCGCGGAGATACGCGGGCGCGGCTTCGCCTTAAGCCCCATGCGCTGCAGCAGCGACGCAAACCCCATGTCCGACAGCCACGCGCCCAGGCGCTCCATGTCCACATCGCAGCACGCAAGGTCGGACAGGGGTTCGGGACAGGGTGCGTCCTCACGCAATGTCACCAGTTGCAGCGACAGGCGCGCCATGTCGGCATGGGCCAGCAGGTTGTCGCGCCGCTTGGATGCCTTCATGTCCCCGGCGCCAGCCAGTATGGCGTCCAGCGAGCCATATTCCGCCATAAGCGTCGCCGCCGTCTTGGGGCCGATGCCCGGCACGCCGGGTACGTTGTCCACCGGGTCGCCGATCAGCGCCTGCACCTGCGCCACCCTATCGGGCGCGACCCCGAATTTGGCCTCGACTTCCTTCACCCCGATCGGGCGGTTCTTGATCGGGTCCATCATCATCACGCCGGGGCGGATGAGCTGCATGAGGTCCTTGTCGGATGAATAGATGGTGCACTGCCCGCCTGCATCGGTCACCTTGCGGGCGTAGGCCGCGATCAGGTCATCGGCTTCCCAGCCCGCTTCCTCCAGCGCCGGCACGCCGAAGGCGGCTGTCGCATCGCGCACAAGGCTGAACTGCGGGCGCAGGTCCTCCGGCGGTTCGGGGCGGTGGGCCTTGTATTCACCATACAGTTCGTTGCGGAAGGTATGGCGTCCCGCATCGAATATGACCGCCAGGTGGGTACCCGCATGTTCGCGCAGCAGGCGCGACAGCATGTTCGAAAAACCATACACCGCATTGACGGGCGTGCCGTCGGGGCTGGTCATGGGGGGCAGTGCGTGGAAGGCGCGGAAAATGAACCCCGAACCATCCACCAGGATCAGATGAACCTGCTTGTCGCTGGACATGTATCAGGATGCGGTCAGTGGCCGGTGCCCACCGGGGCATCGGGGCTGAGCACGAACAGCCGCGAGCAGTACGGGCAGAACGTCTGGTGATGGCCAATGCGCAGGAAAACCCGCGGATGCCCCAGCGCGCCAAGCCCCCCGTCACAGGACAGGGTACGCGAATCGACAACGATGGTTTCAATCGTACCCAGACGGGGGTGCGGGACGGGATCGTGGGACAGGGCTTGCATTTTGACGGGCCTCGGGTTGTTGTCCGGCTTTGGTTTGCATGTCCGCCCGCGGGCGGACCATGCGCTTGTCCATGATGATACGCAGGATTGCCGTGCTTTCAAACATTCGCCTGTCACGCCTGCTTTATCCAGTGCTTTTTGTGATGCTGGCAGCCTGCGCCACGCATGAGGCCCCGCCCCCGGCCGCCCCGGCGCGTCACCCCGGCCTTGCCCGCCTGGTGCCAGCGGACCGGACGGTCACGATTGCGGGGGTGGGGGCGGTGCCGCTGCGGATCTGGCCCGCACGCGGGGCGGAACGGGCCGTCATCCTTGCGCTGCATGGCTTCAATGACAGCCGCGATGCATGGGAACATCCCGCCCCCGCGCTGAATGCGGCGGGCATGACCGTCATTGCCCCCGACCTGCCCGGTTTCGGCCAGACGGCGCAGCGTGGCGGATGGGTCGGAACGGACGCCCTGCTGCATGCCGCGTCTGCCCTTCTGGCCATCATCGGGCGCGAACATCCCGGTATTCCCGTGTATGTCATGGGTGAAAGCATGGGGGGCGCGCTGGCCATCGTGCTGGCGTCGCAGCCCGATACGCCACCAGTGGCGGGTTATATCCTGCTGGCCCCCGCGGTATGGGACCTTGATACCGGCTCGCGCATGACCACGCACCTGATTGCAGCCCTTGCACCCCGGTGGCGGCTGAGCGGGCGTGAACTGCCCGTCCATGTCACGGCGGCCGATGACATGCTGGCCCTGGCCCGCCTGTATTACGATCCGCTGACCCTGCGGGACACCAGCACGCTGGCGCTGTCCGGGCTGACCGACCTCATGCACCGCGCGGCACGGGTGGATGCGCGCATGCACGGGCGCGTGCTGGTGATCTATGGCGGGCATGACCAGATCATTCCCGCCCCGGCCATGGCGCGGGCGTGGCGGCGCATGCCACGGGACACGCGCCATGATTACATTCCTGGCGGTTACCACCTGCTGCTGCGCAGCCGTGACGCCGGCCGGGTCATGGCGGACATGACAAGCTGGATCGTCAGTCCCGACAGCTTCCTGCCATCGGGCGGGGACATGGCGGCGGCGGCATGGATGGCGGACCAGAAAGGACGCGCGGCCCCGCTGCCCATTCTACCAGGGTGGATGGACTGGGCTGCGCCGCAATGATTTTTCCTAATTTCAGGGGTGGCATTCGGCCTGATCCCGATGTATGCAGGCGGGAGTGGACTCGTAGCTCAGCTGGATAGAGCGTCGCCCTCCGAAGGCGAAGGTCGAAGGTTCGAATCCTTTCGAGTCCGCCATTAATTTCCAAAAAATAGCAGAAAATAGCCGTTTTTAGGCTGCTTTCGTTTGGCTTACCCCCCTTAATACCCCTCTTAAAACTGCCGCTTGGATGGCTTTGGCAGGCAGGGTGGGGTGTATGATTATTTTGATATCGTAACGAAAAAGGTTGACCTACAAAGTAAGAAGGTCGGTGTACGGGTGTTACCCACACACATAAAAAAAGGGCCTCCATCTCTGGAAGCCCCTTGTCTGTCCTGATTTCCTTTGTGGGTCGTTCTGTTATCGGCCCGCCTGCCATCACCCCGCCACGACCCTTCCTGTGAGGGCAAACCAGCGGCGCAGGCTGGTATCCATCACTTCATCGGTCATGCGGTTTCGCTCCACTTCCCCGATGCCGCGCTCCGTCCACAAATCGCCCAATGCCTCAAGGGTTGCTGTCAGGGCACGCTGGTAGTCATCGTCTGTCCGGTTCCGGTCATGGCAGTAATCGGCAATCACCACGCCAGCGCCGTGCGTACCCAGTTCAGACAGGCCCGGTTGCGGCTTCTCGCCCCGGTAGAGTTCAGCCATCTTGTCTGTGGCTGCATCCATTGCCGCCTGCCTGTGCTCATCCGTGTCCTGCCCTGGTATGACCATCTGGCGAAACAGCGCCGTAAGCCGTCGCGTTACGGCCTCCATAGCGAATCCGTAGGGCAGTCCGGCATCATGCGCGAACATGGCCGCGATCCTGCCTGTGCCAGGCATGTTTACCATGCCCACGCCATCAACGGTCTTGCGGTCGTTATCATCCAGTGACGCCATGATGCGGGCCTGTGCGACTTCCCGGCTTTCATCCAGTGCGCGGCCATCCTTCACGGGCCAGTCATGGACAGCGGCAATCTTCTGACAGAACTGGCGAGCCGCCAGCCCGTCCATCGCACAGGCAAGCGGGCATTCCGTGCCGTCCACGAACACCACAGATGGCAGATAGGTTGCATCCACCATCCCTGTCCGGACAGGCCGCGTCCACAAACACCGCACGGCCTTCGGGTCGAGTGTTGTGGGATCAGCCATCACGGTCGGCACAGCGCGGGCCGTGGCATATTTGGGATTGATCATGTCAGGCGTCCTCATTGCTGTCAGGGGCATAGGTGATTTGCGGGTAGTCATCAGGCAGGCGCGGGCCGCCTCCGATCATGTGCTCAGGCGTGGCGTCGTCCCGGTCGTGTGGATAGGGAGCCATGAAGCGGTGGCGATTCTGGTCCCATGCCCACCCCTGCTCTTTGAGCCATTGCGGGTCTGGTGAACCGAACAGGTGCAGCTTGCCGGTCTTTGGGTCGAGCCGGATGCCCGAACGATTTTCATGCGCTGGGGATGGTTCTGCTGCTTCCAGCATCTGGATGATGCCGTCCCGGCTGTGCTTCATCATCCTGATAAGGTCCGGGGTGATGGCGGCGGTATTGCCCCTTATGGCCGGTTGCCCATCCACCAGCACGACACGACACCCAAGATCATCCAGTTGCGCCAGCAGGGCGGAGGGGTCCGGGATCGCTGGGGCGCAATCCGACTTTGCCCACTCCATCAGTCCGGCAAGGGCGACACTAACCATGATGCCCACCTCCGCTGTGAATGCGCGTCCTGTTCAGGCCCGTTGTTCTCAGCAGATGCCCCGCGCTGTTAGAGACTGTTTCGTAATAAGTAACTTTCTAAATAAAAACCACGCAATATCAGTATGTTATGGGCATGAAATGCCGGTAAACCAGTAATGAGGGCTTCTAAGTCGGTCGTCGGCTTGAGGAGTGACCCTCGAAACAAAGAAAAGGGAGCCTGTAGGCTCCCAAGGAGAATGGAATGTACGTCAATCTAAGAAAGAAATTCATGACAATTCGTGCGAATATTGTCATGAATTTTGCATATAGGGTAATGAAAGTTCCAGTCGATATACGTCAAGAATATTTTATACAACTTATTAATTTATAAATTGAGTCATTTTCATTGTGACCTATAATGTAAATAGGATGCTCATAGAAAACGCCTAATACTACTATGTCAATTTGTGGATTTATGGCCTTTTTTAGAACCTCTAAACACGTCTCGATACCAAATTTGGAGTTTATTACGTGAAATGAAGAAGGCTCACTCCATGAAAAATCTGGAGACATTACTTTTAGGGCAGCCATCAAATTTTTATACCGATCCGAGTATTTATTTATTGGATCGTCCGCTTTATCTTCACGAAGTTTATAAGAAATCCACATTGGATACATAATGCTATCCTAACAAAATTCACCATAAACTAGGGACCGGGCACAATCGCCTCAACATAAGGCGAATGAATGCTATACGCACAAAGGTTGCGCTGTTTTTCAACAGACGTTCCCTATCCACAGCCAAACGCCAGTAGTCACCTAACCATGCAAAGCCGCGTTCGACCACCCATCTTTTCTCGGCGGGAACAAAACCCTTTGCAGGGCTGGTATGATTCTGCCCTATCTCAATATCA
>NZ_NKUB01000003.1 GCF_003207895.1 Komagataeibacter swingsii | reverse complement strand
CCCCCATGCCCGGCTGGCCGGGGGCCATGGCCGGGGCATCACCCGCCGCGCCCGGCTGGCTGGCGCGCGCGGGCACGGCGGGGCGCGCCTGGCCTGAATCCACACGCAAATCCCCACCAATATCCATGCCAATATCCGCGCCCACCGCGAAAAAGGGGCGATACGCCATGCCCCCATCCGCGCCACGGGGCAACGGGCCGGGACTGCCCGCGTCCCGGGCCACGCCCCGGCCCGACGCCATGCGCTCCGCCGCCGCGCCATTGCCTGTGCGCGCTGCCCCTGTGCGCCCCGTCCCTGTGCGCCCCGTCCCTGTGCGCGCCGCCCCTACGCGCACTGCCCCTATGCGCACCGCCCCTGCGCGGACGGCCCCCGCCGCCGGTGGCACGCCCGCGCGCGCTGCCGCCATGCCGTGGGCCGGACGGGTCGCGGCCCGTGCCGACAGCCCCCGCGCGGCACCCTTCACGCCACGGGGCAGGGCGGTCGCCATGGCGGCTGCCGTCATGCCACGGGGGCGTATCGCGGCCCCGCCCGCCCCGCCCATCATGGCGCGCGCCCCCGCGCCCATCGCTGGTATCCCCCGCATGGGGCGCGGGGCGCATGGCGCGGTCGCCTTCGCCATGCCGCCCGCCCGCGCCACGCCCGCCGTCACGCCGCCATTGCCCGACCTGCGGCCGGGCCGGACACCGGCGGCCATGGCGATCCCGGCTACGCGCGCCATGACTCCGACAATATCGCAGGCAGCCCGCCTGCCGCCCATGCCCCGCGCCACGCGCGCCCGGCCCGTACCGGCGCGTGGGGTGACCCCGTTCCCGGCGTCCCTGCCGCCACGGGAGCGGACGCGGGGCAGGCCGCCCTTCATCAGTCCCGGCCCCATGGAACGGACGGGCGGCCCCGCGTCATCCGCACCGGCGGGCAGGCCGGGCGACAGGCCGCCGGTCATGCAGGTCACCATTCCCGTCACCCTGGACCACCAGGCGGTGGGGCAGGCCATGGCCCGGATCGACACCGCCGCCGCCCGGCACGAACTGCGCGCCACCGGCACCGCGCCCGACGTGATCCGCTACCCGCAGATGCCGGGACACGCGACAGGGGTGTGAGCGTGCGGGGCATCATGGCGCGCCCTACAGGCTTCCGGCAGCCGCCACCGGGTCGCAGGCCCCATAAAACGGCGGTCGCCAACGCTTTGCGGCCAGTGGCCGCTCACCCTCCCTTCCATGCCGGGAAAAGGCCCTGGGCGGCGGTCGCCATCGCCATCCCCATCAGCACGGCCAGCACGACCCTGCGCGCCACGGCCTCGCTCATGCGTCCGGCCAGCCGCGCGCCAAGCCAGAGTCCGGCCACCAGCGCCGGGAGCGAGATGACAGCCAGCCTGACGCTGTCCCGGCCAAACAGGCCGAATGCGAACAGCGCGGGCAGGCCCGCCATGTCCATCGCCAGGAACGTGGCGATGATCGAGGCGCGGCCCGCCTGCAGCGCAAGGGGCGAGCCAAGGAAGAACACGATGATGGGCGGCCCGCCAATGCCGAACGCCCCGTTCAGGATGCCAGCAGTCGCCCCGGTTGCCGCTGTCTGCGCCAGTGTCGGCATGCGTTTCATCTGGATGCCAGCCATGAGCACGAGGGCGGTGATGAAGATGAGGCCGGCCAGCACAAGCCTCATCGGCGCAACCGGGACGGTCGCCAGACAATACACGCCCACCGGCGTGAACACGATCGCGGTCCCGACCATGACGGCTATCGAACGCCAGTGGATGTCCCGCCAGATTGACGGGACCAGGTGGAGTCCGGCCACCACTTCCAGAACGAACATGGCCGGGACGATCGTGGCGGGCGGCAGCACGAATGACAGGGAAATGACCGTCAGCAGGGCAAAGCCGAACCCGGAAAGGCCACGGACGACCGCCGCAAGGAAAACACAGCTAAAGGCGTAGGGGATTTCATGGGGCATTGCGCGTTCCGCACCCGTGCGACTGAATTGCGAAAGGGGGGACACTACCCTGAACCCCGTTGCCTTGCCGCAACAATCTCCTGCCTTCCAGCAGCCATGCCGCGACACCCGCCGTCATTCCCGCGCCCGGGCGCTACGTGAAAAAAACCGCCCCGACGGCGATCATCCTTCCAGCCTGCGCGCTCTGGCGCTAGACAGGGGCAATGATGGCATGGCCGCGCGACCCGGTCCGCGCCGCGCCCTTTCCCCCATTTCCATCCCATCCCGCCCCCGCGCCGCCCGTGGGCGGCGGCGGGCCAGAAAGGGGAAGCATACCCATGTCCCTGACCCTTATGAATGCCCAGACCGCGATCGGTTCGATCGGGCGGCTGTGGGCGTCGGCCCCCGTGACCATTGGCGGGCTGGCCCTGACCGGCATGGAGGTGCCGCACCTGATCCGCGATGGGGGCACCCAGCAGGTCGCCGTCCACCGCCTGCCCGGCGGGAACAGGATCATCGACGCGGTGGGCAACGACCCCGACCGGCTGGAACTGTCGGGCACGTTTGTCGGCCCCACCGCCATTGAACGGGCGTGGATGCTCAAGCAGATGCGCATTGCGGGCCAGCCCGTGGCCTTCAGCGGGGCGGGGCTGTCGCTGCTGGTGCGCATCGTGCAGTATTCGTACGACTACACGCACAAGGGCATCGTCATTCCCTACCGGCTGGTGCTGGAACAGCCGCCGCAGGTCGCCAGCACGGCCGGCGTGGCGTCGGACCTGTCGGCGCTGGTGGGGGATGACGCGGGGTCCGCCCTGTCGGCCGTCACCGGCGCGCTGGATGATGTCTCGACCATTGCGGGCAATATCACCGGCCAGCTCGGGACCGTCATGGCGCAGGTCACGCCCATTGCCGACATGACGGGGGCGGGCGGGGTGTTCGCAGGCGTGCAGGACCAGCTTGGCATGGTGGGCGGCCTGTCGGGCGCGGGGGTCAACCTGGCCTCCGCGCCCGACAGCGCCGCCAGCGTCCTATCCGGGCTGGAAGCATCGGGCGCGGGCCTGACCACGGCCATCGGCCTGAGTGGCGCGAACCTTGAATCCATCACGCCGGCCAACGCCGCCAGCCTGTCCACCCTGACCCAGAACGCGCAGTTGCACACCGCGTCGGTCACGTCCGGCGCGCTGGTCAACCGGGCCTACGCCAACACGCTTTCGGCCACCAGCGGCACGCAGGACGGCCCGCTGGTCACGCCGTGACGGGAGCCAGACATGCCAGCAACGATCAAGGTCACGGCCAGTGACATTTCCCTGTACCACGTGGCGGCACGGCAATTGGGCGATGCCGCGCAATGGTGGCGCATCGCGCGGCTGAACGGCATGGGCGACCCCGACCTGTCGGCGTTCGCAACGCCCGTCAGCCTGCTGCTGCCCGATGCCGATGCCTTGCAGGACAGCGGCGTGCCGGGGGTAGCGTCATGAGCGCGGGCCTGAATGCCCCCGCATCCACGCAGCCCATATGGCGCATGCCGCGCGCGCGCGTTCTGGTGAACGGGGCCGAACGCGCGGAAACCGGGCTGGAACAGTTCACCCTGACCCGCACGCGCTACAGCCGCGCCGATACGCTGGACATGACGCTGGCGGTGGACCGGGCGCGCATTCCCCCGGGCGGGCTGTGGTTCGACCTGCAACCGGCGGGGCAGGGCGCGACGCTGCCCGATATCGACATTACGGTGCAGATGCGTGACGCGGCGCGGGACGGCGCGCAGTGGGTGACGATGTTCCGTGGCATCGTGGACCATGTCGGCCTCAGCCCCGCCGCGACATCGGTGCAGGTGCAGTGCCGCGACTACCTGGCGAAGCTGCTGGACATGCGGGTACGCGACGGGTGGATGAACATGACCGGGGCCGACGTGGTCCGCGCCATGGTTACGGCAGCGGGCCTTACGCCCGATGTCACCATGACCGACGCCATGGTGGGGCAGTTCTGGCAGGTGGAACACAAGCGCGCATCCGCCGCCACCCACAGCCGGTTCCAGACCGCGTTCGACCTGGCCCGCACCATGGCCACCATGGCCGGGTGCGACCTGTATGCCGATGGCGCCACCATTGTCTGCGCGCCATATCCCACGGCCACGGCCGCCAATACCCATGTGCTGGACTATGCCGATACAGGCCCCGGCAGCCCGGTCGCGATGGGGGCGTACGGCCTGCATTTCACCCGCGATTACCAGGTGGGGCGCGGCGTTGTCGTGCATGTCATGAGCTGGGACAGCCGCCAGCGCACGCGGGTCGAGTACTACTGGTCCGCAGGCGGCGGCAGCGCCGTGCCCGGCGACGGCACGGGCACGCTGCACAGCTTTGCCCTGCCCGGCGCGCGGCTGGATGACCTGAAGCGGATCGCGCGGCAGAAATACAACCAGATCACGGCGCATGCCCGCACCATAACCGGCACCATCCCGGGCTGCGTGACGCTGGCGCCGCGCGACTTCATGCGCCTGTCCGGCACGAACACGACATGGGACGGCACGCTGGATGTGGACGCCGTGACCAGCAGCTTTTCATGGCAGGGCGGCTTTGCCCAGCACGTCACCCTGCGCGCGCGCAACACCTTGCAGGAAGGGGAAACGGATGGCTGATACACGCATGGTCGCAGCCAGCATGGCCGGCACGCTGGCGCAGCCCCGCTTCGGGCTGGTCAGCGCGGTGGACCCGGTCAACCACGCCGTCAAGGTCATGACCCAGCCGAGCAACATCGAAAGTGGATGGCTGCCTTGCGCCGCCATGCAGGTCGGCAGCCTGCGCATCGCCTGCCCGCCCGATATCGGCACGCATGTGCTGGTCGTGCATGTGGAGGCGGACGCAGAACACGGCGTGGCCGCCGTGCCGGTGTATGACGCGGTGGTGATGCCGCCCGCGTCCCCCGCCACGGGCAAGCCGGCCCAGCCGGGCGAGATGCTGATCGTGGCCGGATGCGGCGCGCCACCTGCGAATGGTGGCACGGCGACAGGGCAGGCGACCGATAACGCGCCGTGGTGGCACATCACCAAGGACACGATCCATAGCGGGGCAGGGCAGGCCACAGAAACACTGACCGCCACCGGCAAGGCGTGGAAAGTCGGCAGCGTGGGCATGGTGCTGGACGCAACCGGCCTGCATGTGACCGGCGGCCCCATCACCACGGATAAGGACATGACCGCGCAGGGCACCGTGACGGGGCAGGCGGACGTGATCGCCAACGGCACGTCCGGCCACGGCCACACCCACCCGGTCACGGATGCGCCGGGCACAACAGGAGCGCCACAATGAGTGCAACAGTCACCACCCTGCGCCCGGCACAGGCCCCGGACAGGCAGCGTATGCTGGACATGCTGGATGGCATTCGGGCGGAAGTGGAGGCGGGCGGCATCATCAGCCTGGTGGCGCTGGCCATCCACCCCGACAGGGCGTTCAGCAATTACAGCGCGGGCGAGATGAGTGTAACCGAAACCGTGGGCATGCTGGAACGGCACAAGCTGTCGCTCCTGCTGAAACTGTCATGAGCGCGCTGTCCCACACCATGGGCGGCGACCTTGACCTGTCGGGCACGGGCGGCGTGGCCGTTGTCACGGGGGCGGCGCAGACCCGGCAGGCGCTATTGCGCCGTCTGTGCACCAATGCGGGCGCGTATATCTGGCAGCCTGATTACGGCGCGGGGCTGCCTGCGCGGGTCGGCACGGTCATGGATGAAGCGGGCATCCGCGCCCTTGTGCTGCAGCAGATGCAGGCCGAGGCCGGCGTGGACCAGACCCGGCCCGTCACCGTGACCATAACCAGCCCGGAAACCGGGGCCTACCTGCTGGCCATAGCCTACACCGACGCCACCACCGGCACGGTGCAGGAACTGACATTGAGCACCTGACAGGCGGTTCCCCGGAGCCGCCTTTTTTAACGGGAGGCCCGCTTGGCCATCACCTTCCAATCCTTCAGGACCACGCTGGCCAACATGGTCGCCAGCGCGCAGGGCGCGTGCCCGGCGCTGCTGGACCTGAATATCGGCTCGCCCGGCCGCGCCATGCTTGAAGCTGTGGCGGGGCTGGGGCTTTGGTTCCAGTTCATTGCGCTACAGATCCTCTCGCGCACGCGGCTTGCGACCTCCATCGGGTCGGATGTTGACAGTTTCGTGCAGGATTTCGGCCTGTCGCGCGAGGCGGGGACGGCTGCGACCGGCACGGTTACCTTCACATCATTCACGCCATCCAGCCAGTCGGCCACCATCGCGGTGGGTGCGACGGTCAAGACCGCATCGAACCTGGTCTATGATGTGGTGGCGGACAGCACCAACCCGGCATGGTCGGCGGCCGACAGCGCCTATGTGCGCCCCGCGGGCACGGCGTTCATCACCGTGCCGGTCCAGTGCGAGACCACGGGCGCGACCGGCAATGTCACGGCGGGCGCGATCTGCCTGCTGGGCACGGCGGTGGCGGGCATTGATACGGTCACCAACACCGCCGCCCTGACCAATGGCAGCGACGGGGAAACGGATGCCGCCCTGCGCACGCGGTTCGTGGCCTATATCAACAGCCGCTCCAAGGCCACGATCGGCGCGATCGAGAACGCGGTGACGGATGTGTCCGCCGACCTGATCTACCAGGTGGTGGAGAACGTGGACACGTCCGGCGCAACCCTTCCCGGCAACGTGGTGGTGTTTGTCGATGACGGGTCGGGCGATGTGTCCGACAGCGTGATTGATGCGGTCTATGCGGCCGTCGATGCCGTGCGCCCGGCGGCCGTGTCCATCATGGTGGTGCGGCCCAATGTGGTGCGGCCTGCCGTCGCCATGACGGTCAGCGTGAACGGCACCGGCGACCTCGCCACGGTCGAGGCCACGATCAGCACCAATATCGCGACCTATCTGAACGGTCTCGCCATCGGGAATGCCGCCAGCTATTCGCGCCTGATCCAGATCGCGTATGCGTCCAGCACGTCGGTGACTAACGTAACCGGCGTGACACTGGCCGGTGGCACGGTGGACCTGCCCGCAATAACCGGCACGGCCTACCGTGCGGGGACGGTGTCCTTTGGCTGACATATCGCAAAACGGCCTTGCCCTGCGCATCCGCAGGCTGCTGCCGACGGGATGGTTCCCGGCAGCCCCCGCAACGGGGGAGGCCGAACAGGCCCCGGTGCTGAACGCGCTGCTGCAGGGTTACGGCGGCATGTTTGCATGGATATGGGCCATGCTGGCGGGCACTGATACCCAGACCCGTCTGGCCACCATGACCGGCGCGTTCCTGGACATGTTCGCCGCCGACTTCTTCGGCACGCTGCTGACGCGCAACCCCGGCGAAAGTGACGACGCCTTGCGTGCCCGGATCAGGGAAGCGCTGTTCCCCTCGCTCGGCACCCGGCCCGACGTGGTCAACACCATTGCCGATGAGGTGGGCGCGCCGGGCCGCGTGATCGAGCCGCGCAACGCAACCGACTGCAAGGGCATCGCCAGCATGGCCAGCCCCGCCATTGGCGGCGGCTACGGCTATGGCGTGGCCGCCCTGCGCTACGGGTCGCGCGCAGCACCCTTCCAGCTATTCGCCCAGTTGCCGACCGGCGACACGAACCCGCCCGCAACACAGACACTGGACCGCATTGCGAATGTGATGCCCGCAGGCAGCATCGCATGGGTCCAGGATGTGGAGACCCTTGGATAATGGACAGACAGATCGTCTACCCCGCGCAGATACCGCTGGACAGCGACCAGTTGAACGCGCAGCGCAACGCCTATGTCGGGCTGGGCCAGCTTGCGGCCATGGCCTATGGCTGGGCCACGATCGCGGCCAGCGGCTTTGCCTGCACGCCCGGCGACGGCCTTGCGCTGACGGTCGCGCCCGGTTCGCTAGTAGCGCCCGGCGTGATTGACGCCGTGCCCTATGGTACGCTTGGCGCCGTTGCCAGTGCGTCTGTCAAGCAGTTCACCAGCCGCGACCCGGTCAGCCTGACGGTGCCCGGCACGGGTGCGGCCTATACGGTTTATGTCGCGGGCATCACGCAGGATGCGGATTATACCGTGCTGCCATTCTATAACGCCGCCGATCCGTCCGTGACCTATGCCGGGGCCGGCAACAGCGGGCAGTCCGCCCCGACCGTGCGGCAGGACCTGGCGCGTCTGGGCATTGGCGCGAGCATTCCTGATGGATCGCTCCCCCTGTGGACCATAACGGTCCCGTCCGGGGCCACGGCCATTACGGCGGACATGATCACGCAGGCGAATGGCGCGCCATTTTATGACACCATTCCGCAATTGCAGGCGGGCAAGCAGGATACCCTTGGCTTCACCCCGGTCCAGCAGGGGGGCGGCACGGATCAGACAGACGACAAGGTCTGTATCGGCAACGCATCCGACATCTCTGGCATCCTGCGTTACCGGGCAGGCACCACGGACATGGGGCCGCTGGTCTCTGGTCAGTATGGAGCCGTTTCCGCGAACGGGGATGTCCCCATCTATGCCCAGTACTGGTCCATAACCGGACGCCCTATGGTCGGCTATGGGGAAACGGGGGCCGCCATCAACTGGCAGCTTATCGCCACCTACGCGGACGTAACAACCGAAACATCCGATCGCGTGGCTGCTGTTTCCGCTGTTCAGAGCCAGTTGCCGGATTACGTGTCCGGCATTTGGTACATGTCGGGGGCGGACCAGCAGGTCAATGGGCTGACGGTTTCCGGTAATACCGGGAGACCCCAGGTGTTTACGGTCGCCGCGGATTACACATTGGGCCTGTATTCGGACGTAACAACCGAAACATCCGATCGTGTGGCTGCCGTTTCCGCTGTTCAGAGCCAGTTGCCGAATTACGTGTCCGGCATTTGGGCGTTGTCTGGATCGGATGTGCAGGTCAATGGCCTGACGGTTTCCGGTAATACCGGGAGGCCGCAGGTGTTTACGGCCACCACCATATACGAGCTTGCAGAAAATGGCGACGTTTCGCTGATGCCGTTTAGTGCGACTGGCACTGACGTGGCTTCCGGGTCGGCAACCTTGACTTTCACCCCCACAAAGTCAGGCACGCTCAAGATTGACTACAACGCAGGCACAGCCGGCTCGGCCAAAATGACCAACTGGGGGTTAAGCGCGACCGGCGCGACCTATCTGGGTGGCGCGGGCAACAATGCGGGAGCGAATCTGCTTGCGGGTAGCGCCCTGTACAGCGTGACCGCAGGTGTTACCGCCGCCATTACCCTGTCCGTCACATTCTCGGCGTCCACCCCGGAAGTTCTCGTAGGCGGAACCGCCATTTTTGTTGCCAGCTGACACGCGAGGAAACAATGACAGCCACTACCGATACCCTGACCCGTTATGTCCAGTACCGCGCGACCGATGGTTACGTCGTGCAGGCGTTCACATGGCTGGGCGCGCCTTCCTTCCCCGCTGGCACGGGCTATGCCTTCGTGGCGGATGCAGCGAGCGCCTACACGCCGGGCAGCACTTACGCGGCCCTTGCCGCTTCCAGTGCCTACACACTATCGGGTCCGGCCACAGCTACATCCGGGACCGCCATTACGCTGACCCTGACGCCCAATAACAACGGCCCCGGCGCGGATGTAACGGTCACGCTTTCCGATGGCGGCGCGGGCGGGACATTCTCGGCTGGCACGGCGACGTTCGGCGCGGGCAAGGACACGGCCCAGAGCGTGACCTACACGCCAAAGGCAGCAGGGACCGTGACCATCAGCGCCACGAACAATGGCGGACTGACGAACCCGGCCAGCCTGAGCGTGACGGTGGCCGCCGCCACGGCCTGACCATCCCCACAATCCGCGCCTGCCCGACCGCCCTTGAGGCGGTTTTTTTTTATGAGAAGATGCATGAGAGAACCCACCACGACGCTGCCTTCCACATCGCAGCCATCCGCCCGCTGCGCCACGGTCGAGGACCTGGCGCAGTTGCGCGAGCGGCTGGCGAAGGTCGAGGGCGGCCACGACAACCTGCGCGACGGGCTGAACACGCTGTCGCGGCAGTTTTCCGACCTCAGGCGCGACCTGACCCGCACCGTGTCCGACAACGCCGCCCGGACCCGCCGCGAAATCATGGAACGCGTGGACGACATGACCGACACGGCCACCGAACGCGACAACGAGATATCGGGCAGGCTGGCCCGGATCGAGGGCGGCCTGAAGCTGACATCATGGATGACCATGACCTTCATCGTGCTGGCCACCGGCCTGCTGGGCTGGGCACAGGTGGGCGATGCGGCGTGGTCGCTGTGCAGGCGCGCATTCGGGTATGGGCCATGACCGGACGGCTTCCACGCGGCATCCGCAACAACAATCCCGGCAACCTTGATTTTGCGGACCAGCCCGGCGCGCGTCTGGAAACGGGCGTGCCCGACCCACGCTTTGCTGCTTTCCCGACCATGGATGATGGCATCCGCGCGCTGCGCGACCAACTGCTGCGCTACGCCGCGCACGGGATGGACACGATCGCCGCGATCATCGACATCTATGCCCCGCCCATCGAGAACGCGACCGGCGCCTATATCGCGGTCCTGTGCCGCCGGATGGGCGCGCGGCCCGACACCGTGCTGGACCTGCGCGACGCCGCCACCATGCGGGCGCTGGTCGAAGGCATTACGACCATGGAAAACGGGCCGGGGCATGTCAGCGCGGCGCAGATAGACCATGCGCTCCGTGCCACGCCCGGGCCGGCCGGCACCGCGCGCGGCTGACATCCGCGCCATGGCGCGCCGCGCCGCAGGGCGGGGCCGGACGCGGCAGCGGGTCCCCATTTCCAACCATCGGGGCAGGGCAGCGCATGTCGCCCTGTTCCGGCAGGCCACCAAAGGCGCCACATGATTACCAGACACGCATCGGGCACGCTGCTGCTGGCCGCGAACCAGGCCATACGCAGCAATTACGCCAGGATGGGCGGCCTTGGCGCCGCCGTCCTGTTCCTCCTTAATGAAGTGCCGGAACAATACACTTTCTATGCCGCCGTTCTTGTCCTGTCCTGCTCCATCGCCTCGGCGCTGGTAACGCCGCCGCACGCGGGCAGCGGGTGGGCCGTGGCCTATCAGGTCATCACCACCATCGGGCTGAACATCGGCTGGGCGGAAAACCACTTCAAGCCCGGCCAGTCGGGCGTGCGCGTGCCGCTGGCCGACAAGCCGGCGGCCAAGCAGGCCGTGGCCGCAGCCGGAATCCCGGTCCTGAACAGCAAGGGCAGGGCCGAGACACCGGCAAGATAAGGGAAGACAGCCCCGGCGCTAGGTGGATGGCCGATGCAATCCGGGGCTGCCTTCATGATTGTAGGTAACTTCAAGGCAAAAATATGTCTGCCGCCCACGAGGCGGTTTTTTTTACTGGAGCATGCCATGCAAAGCCTGTCCCGCCGCAGCTTCCTGCGCGCCTCTACCACACTGGCCGCCGCCGCGCTGGCGGCATGTTCGGGCAGCCGGTCCGGCACCACCACCACGCTTACCCTGAACGTGGCCGAGGTCGTGGATTACGGCACCGCCATCCTGTCCTTCGCCAGCACGGCCATCAACGTGTCGTTCGTGGCGTCCGCCATGGGGGTGGCGAACCTTGCGCTGGCGAATACGGTCATCGCCTCACTGAAAGCCGCGCTGGCCGCGTTCCAGGCCGCCGCCGGGTCCAGCGCGTCCGTCAGCTATGACAGCGCCAGCGTGAAGGCGGCGTTCGACAGCATCCTTGCCGACGTGGAGAAGGTGGACACGCTGATCATCGCGGTCATCATCGGCACGGCGGCCAACCTGGCCAGCAATGTCGTATCCGAGGCCAGGACGGCGGCCGGGGCCGCGGAAACGCTGATCGACCTGCTCAGGGCGATGGTGGACATGTCCGGCCCGCGCCTGCGCGCCGTCGCGTCGCTGAACGGGAACGCGGCCATAGGCCAGATCGCCATCTTTGCGGCGTCGCAGGGATGACCACGCATGCGCTCGCCGGGCTGGGGCTGTTCCTGACCGGCGCCGCGTTCTCGCAGGTGCTGGCGTTCGGCGTCGCGGCATGGCGGCTGGCGCGGCGCAGGCGGCGGATTGTCGAGACACTCGGGCCGCCCGCGCCTGACCCACCGGACCGCGAGAGCCTGCCCCTGCGCCATCGGGTGGATCATCAGGAAACTTCTGGCGAAGCGTTCATTCATCAGTGACCTGTTTTCCCGGCGCGCGCCCCGCGCATCCGGGGGGCGCGCCGGGCCTTGCCCTGCGCGCCGGCAGCCGCAATTCGCTGGCCAGCACCCCCGCCACGATGCATGCGGCCCCCGCCACCGATGTCACGGGCAGCACATCGCCCGCGATCCAGCCGACAAGACCGCCCCATACCGGCTCGCCCGCGTAAATGATGGTGGCGCGCGTGGGGGAAACCGCTTTCTGCGCCCAGTTCATGGCAAGCTGGATCAGCACGCTTGCCGCGCCAAGGCCCACGCCGCCCCCCAGCCACACCCATGAAAACGCGGGCAGGCCCTCGCCCATGACCGGCATGGCCGCCAGCGCCAGCACGCCCGTCACCACCAGCTGCACCACCGTAATGCGCCGGCTGTCGCCGCTGCCGGCGAACCGGCCGATCAGGATGATTTCCCCCGTCGTGGCGACGGCCGCCAGCAGGGTCGCGCATTCACCGGGGCCAAAGCCGCCCGACGCGGCCCCGGCACCCGACAGCAGCATGAGGCCGCCAAAGGCAAGGCCGATGCCAACCCAGCTCATCACATGGGGCGGGCGGCGCAGCACCACCCATTGCGCCAGCGGCACCATGGGCACGTACAGCGCGGTCAGGAAGGCGGAGCGGCTGCTGCTGATGGTGCGCAGGCCATAGGTCTGGCTGACATAGGCCACCCACATGCACAGGCCGATTGCGACCCCCGCGCGTATTTCCGCCATTGTCAGCCGCCGCAGCGCGCGATGGAACATGGCTATGCCCATGAGGGAGGCCGTGGCAAAGCGCACGCCCACGAAAAACAGCGGCCCGCAATACTGCTGCGCCTGATGCACCATCAGGAACGTCCCGCCCCAGAAGAAGGTCACGGCCATAAGCGCCACCTCCTGCCGGGATACGCGGATCAGCGAGGGCATGACCCGCATCCCTTCGTGCTGGTGGCCGGGATGTGCGCCCGGTGCGTCATGAACATCTCCATAGGGTTTTTCCCCGCGCCGGGCAGGCGGCTGCCCGGGCATGCTTTCCTTCCTGTTTCATCCCGTTGTGACCCGTGCGATGCGCGCAGGCAACCCCGCACGCCCTTATCGTGTTGATGGAAGGGCACTTTGACACCCCCCGCACCGCGACCCTGACCGCGCGTGACCATGCCGCCATCCTTCATACCGGCAACCATGGGGGCAGGATGGCCGCAACCGGGGAACCGGCGCTGATGGGGCTGAAGCGGGGATTTTGGCGGAAAAGTGCCGGGCTGCGCACCTGTATACTGGTGGGGGTGGCGTCGGCGCTGTTCATGCCGGTGTCGAAATACGGGTTCGATGACATTCCCGACACCGGGCGGGTCGTGCTGGACCCGTCATGCATCGCAGGCGGCGCCTGTCGTACCTGATGGCGGCGTGACCAGCGTGGAAACCGGGCAAGCCGACACCGCCCCTGGCTGCCCCATGGCACAGGCCATGCCCGCAGGGCCAGCCCGCCCGGCATGGACGCCCGGCATGGACGCCACGCCTTTCAGACCGGCAGGCTGACCCCGCCGCCAGCCGTGCGCGCCACCGGGGCGGTGGCCACCACCGCGCCAACGGGCAGGGGCGCGTACAGGTGGGGGAAAAGCTGCCCCCCGCGTGAGGGTTCCCACCGCACCGCCGCCGGGTCCAGCAGGGACAGGTCCACGGCCACCAGCACAAGCCCTGATTTTCCGCTGAAATGCCTGTCCAGCGTGCCCGCCACCTGTCCGGCCGCGGACAGGTGGATGAACCCGTCAGCCAGGTCGGCGGGGGAGCCGGAAAAGCTGCCCATGCGGGTCAGGGCGTCATGTTCATCATCTGTCAGGATCTTGTATACGATACGATCGGTCATGGGGTCCTTCCTGTCTGCACGGCGCGACCATAGGCCATGGGCGTGGCCCCGCCAACCGGGTCAGCGCACGGCCTGCCGCGCGTAATGCCGCCCCGCGCGCAGCACCCACAACGCCACCAGCGCGATGCCCACGCTCCACCCCAGTATGGCGTACGACCCGGCGGTGGACAGCGCCACCCCGCCACACAGCGCGCCCGCGCCAATGCCGGTGTTGAAGCCGGTCACACAGAACGAACACGCGGCCTCGCGCTCCGCCGGGGCCAGCTCGATGGCGTAGCTCTGCGGTGTCAGGTTCAGCAGGGCCGCGACCACGCCCCAGGCCACCATGTCCACCCAGACCAGCCCCGGCACCCACCCCGACGCCACCAGCAGCCCTTGGCAGAACACCATGGCGATGATGGACAGCCCCATGGTCCTGCCGGCCGACCACGGCAGCCGCCCGCCAGCCCAGTTGCCGCCAATCCCCGCCACGCCATAGGCCAGCAGCAGGACCGGCACCAGCCTTTCCGGGCTGTGCGGAATGTCGTGCAGCAGCGGGATGATGTAGGTATAGGCCGTGAAATGCGCCATGATGACCAGCATGGTCAGCACCGCGATATAGCGCAGCAATGGCTGGCGCAGCAGCACCATGATGTTGAGGTGCCTGCGCTGCGAGGGCAGGGGTGGCAGCAGCGCCAGCAACCCCGCCATGACCACCAGGGCCGCCACGCCGCACAGGATGAACGCCGCCCGCCAGCCCAGCCATTGCCCGATGGCCGACGCCATGGGAATGCCGCAGGCGAACCCCATGGCCACCCCGGTAAACGCCAGCGCGGTCGCGCGCGTGACCGGCAGTTCGGGCGCCAGCCGGACCGCAACCCCCGATATGATCGACCAGAAGATGCCATGCCCCAGCGCCAGCATCACGCGCAGCACCGCCATGACCGCGTAGCTGGTGACAAACGCGCAGGCAATATCCACCACGCCCGCCAGCGCCAGAAGCCCCGCCACCAGCACGCGCCGGTCCATGCCCGATGTCAGCAGCGTAAGCGGGATGGCGGTCAGCGCCACCAGCCATGCATACCCCGTGACCAGCAGCCCCACGGACCCGTCGGATACGTTCAGCCCGTGGGCGATATCCGTCAGCAGGCCAATGGGCAGGACCTCGGTCACCAGCCAGATGAACGCCCCGATCGAGAGCATGCCGATACGCATCATGGATACGGACACCACAGTGGATTTGACAACAGGCGCGACACCGCGCGCAAGGCGGCGGCGTGCCCGGCCGCTTTAACCCCATCAGGGCGTTACGGAAAGGGGACAATCATGAAATCGTACCGCAAAAGGGCGAAAGGGGCTGGCCTTTGGCGTCGCGACGCGGCACCCTGTACCCGCCCCCGCGCCGCAAGCCGTGCCGTGCGCGGGTACCCACAACAGAGGTCCAAGCGTCGTGATGCGCCCCCAGAATGACAACGCCAGCCCGGCCGTGCTGCATTTCCCCCGCCGCAACATTCTTTCGCCACGCGAAGCATCGCACTACCTTGGCATCCACCCCTTTTACCTGCGCGCCATGAAATGGCTGCGCTGCGGGCCGAAACCCATCTCCATCAACCGGCAGACGCTCTATACCGAAGCCGAACTGCGCACGTTCCGCCTTGGGCTGCTGGGCGCGGTCGGGGTGGAGGAACATGGCGGCCCCTACCGTGAAACGCACGGCCACGCCATGGCGGAGGCAACGGGGGCGGAAGCAGCCACCCCCGCGGCGGACCCGCTGCTTGTCCTGCTGTCGGCCAACCTGATCCGCCGCCGGGCCATCGGGGTTTCCCTGTGGAGCCTGCTGGTGCTGGGTATCGGTATCGACCTGATCCTGTTCTGAACGCGCGCGGGGCAGGGGACAGGGCATCAGGGCATAAAAAAAGGGGCGTCCCGGCATGGGACGCCCCCTTTTTCGCGCGATGATCGCTGGCGATCAGTGCTGCTCACCTTCGTGATCATGGTCGTGTTCGCCATGCTCACCTTCGTGCTGGCCGTGCTCACGGTCACCATGCTCGCCATTCTGGCCGTTTTCTTCATGGTGCTTGTCGTGGTGCTTGCGGTGGTGTTCACCATGGCGGCCCTGGTCGTTGTTGTCTTCAGCGTGGGCGACAACCGGCAGGGAAAGGCCAAGAACAGCCGCCAGGAGAAGGGTCTTTTTCATGTTTATAATTTCCTTGTTTACCAATAGGGTTTTAGAAAACTGCCACCCCCCTATAAAATAACAACCAGCCGCACGAAAGCCTCTACCGGTAAATTATTTGTAACAGAATGCATCATTCCAGCGGGTATCACGGAATATTACGGCTGGCGTGACCTGTCACGCCTCCTCACGCGCAAAACCGTCATCGGAACGGACATGGGCCGCTTCATGCGCGCGCGCATAGCCGCGGCGATTTTTCCATGCATGGATCAGGGCTTCGCGCCATTCTTCATGCGGCTCTTTACGGGGTTTGGGGGTGGAGACGGCTTGCGTATTCATGATCCGGAAACCTCCTGAAGGAGCCAGCACAGGCGCGGGCAGGGACAACCTAACAGAAACACCCGGCCCAGAATGTGATGATTGTATGAATCCGCCATCACCGCTCCGCGACCGCATACCAGCCAGGCGGCTGGCATAGGCCGTATCATTAAAAGTAAATAAATTATCATTACGGAATACAGGCATGGGTATGGAGCGAATATGAGGAAATTATTCCTGATTCACGAATGATTACCAGAACGATCCTGATAACAGGCATGAACCGTATCTTTTTGTAACAATGCAGCCCCTTTCCAATCATCCGGCAATTCCACAATGTTACCACTCTGTAACCTGAGGAGACATTATGAAACGTACAATCATGTTCATGCTTGCCCTTGGCGCATCCCTGCCGGCGGCCGCGCACGCGCAGTCCTTTTTTGGCAACCATGAAGGCCATGAAGAACGCCGCGAAGGTGGCTTTGGCAACGAACGTCGTGATGAGCACCGTGAAGGCGGCTTTGGCAACGAGCGCCGTGATGAACACCGTGAAGGCGGCTTTGGCAACGAGCGCCGTGATGAGCACCGCGAAGGCGGCTTTGGCAACGAACGCCGTGACGAGCATCGTGAAGGCGGCTTCGGTGGTGAAGAGCGCCATGAAGGCCATCGCGACCGTCGCTAAGAGGCTGTTTGAAAACAAATCATTGATAAAAAACAATAAAAGTTCTTGGGTGCCGCCTTTTTCTCAAAAAGGCGGCGTTCTTTCGAAGCTTCTGCAAAAAGCTTCACCAAAAACTTTCTTTCATTTTAAAGTGCTATCATGAGCTGACTTTTCAAACAGTCTTGAAGGCTCTGCGTGGAAAGACGGCTTGCGACATTGCCATAAAACCACAGGAAGTTTTCCGGCAAGGCTTTCCCGGAAGGCGACGCCAGAAGGCTTTTGCCGCCTCCCGGTCCGTAAGAGACTGTTTGAAAACAACCCATTGATAAAAAACAATAAAAGTTTTTGGGTGCTGCCTTTTTTCAAAAAGGCGGCGTTCTTTCGAAGCTTCTGCAAAAAGCTTCACCAAAAACTTCCTTTAATTTTAAAGTGCTATCATGAGCTGACTTTTCAAACAGTCTCTAACAGGATGCGCCTTTCGCGCCGGTATGTGCCGCGGGCCACGATGGCATTGGTAACAACGGCGCGCACGGGCGGCGGCGCGTAGCTGCGGCACGCCATTTAGGCGTTGCGCCCCGACAGCGACATAGTCTAGGTGTTCGCGGCAGTCATCCCCGGCCGTGGCAGGGGAGTTCCGGCCCGGTGGAGAACATGATGGCGTGGATTGCCCTGATCGTAGCAGGCGTGTTCGAGGTCGTATGGGCGACCGCCATGAAACAGTCGGAAGGCTTTACCCGCCTGTGGCCCACGGTGGTCACGCTGGTGGCGGTGACGATCAGCTTTGGCCTGCTGCTGTGGTCCATGCGCACCCTGCCGCTGGGCACGGCCTATGCGGTGTGGACGGGGATCGGGGCGGTCGGGGCCTTCCTTGCCGGTATCGCGCTGTTTGGCGAGGCCGCCAGCCCGGCCCGCATCATCGCGGCGCTGCTGATCCTGGCCGGGCTGGTCATCATGAAATCCGCCACCGCGTGAATTCATTCATCCATGTTGCCCGTAGGCGGCGTGGATGAGGAGGAGGGCGCGGCCCCGCCGCCATGCCGGGTGCCGGGTATGGCGGGGTTGCTCGGGTCCTTGCGCGGGCAGGGATGCGAATGCCCGTGTGCGGTATCCTGTGTCCGGCACTGGCTTTCCGGCGTAGTGGATGTGGAGGTCGCGCCATGTTCGGGCATGGTTTCGACCGGCATCCTGGGGGGCGTGTTGCCCTGTGCATGGGCTGCCGTGTCCATGCAGAGCGCAAGCACCACAAGCGATGCGATGCGAAGGGGGCGTGCGGTCATTGTCGTTCATCCTTGTACGGTCGCATCGCGACAGGCGGCGGTGCAGTGTAACGCCCGCCATGATTTCCGGTTCCGTTCCCCATCCATGCCGGGCCATATGCAAACGGCAGGATGCTGACGGCCGGGTGCTGACGACCGGGTGCTAACGGCTGGTCCCGGCCGGATTCATCGCACCCCTGGCCATGGCGCCACATCCGCAAGGCAGGCCCGGCGGGCGCCGCCGCAGGGAACCGGCTCCCTTTATTTTTCATGCCAGCCCGAAAAAAACCGCAGCCCACGGCATGAATCCGTGGCCTGCGGTTGCATCCGCCATGGCTCTGGCCAGCCTACATTTTCGGCAGGCCACCGTAATAGGTATCGACCTGGCTGCCATACTGGCTGCTGGTCCAGTCGGGGGACATGTCCTCGGCATAGGCCGGGGCGGCTTCAAGCTGTTCGCGCGTCAGGGCGACAATGTAGCCGCCGCGCTCCTTGTCGTAATGCAGGGTTTTCCATGGCAGGGGATGGAAACTGTTGCCCATGCCCAGGAAACCGCCAAAACTCATGACGACATAGGCGACGTCGCCACTGGCCTTGTCCACCATGAAATACTTGACCGTGCCGAGTTTTTCGCCCGACGGGGAGTACACGGACGTGCCCTCGACCCTGTCGGAGGAAATCAGGTCATGCTTGCAGGTCATGTTGGGGGACATGCCGCCGCCTGCCGTATTGTTTGTCATTGAAGCAGACATGATGCTTCTCCTTGCGTATCATGAAGGCCCGCCACCGCCGGGGCATGATCGCGCCGGGTGATGGCGCGCACCCATGCGGGACGGGCAGGCAGGGCGGGACCCGGTTGCAGGTCCCGCCCACCCGGTTACTTACGACTTGCCATGACTGTGCTGGCCGCCCTTGCGCCCGGCTTCCGCCGCGCGTTCGGGATCATCCGCAAAGTTGCCCGAACCGTGCTGCGTGGCCTTGTTGGCGCCAGCGGCGCGGGTCGTGGCGGATGCCGGTTTTTCCGCCGTGTGCCCGCCATGGCTGTGCTGGCCACCCTTGCGGCCGGCCTCGGCTGCACGTTCCGGATTATTGGCGAAGTTGCCGGAACTGTGCTGCCCGCCCTTGTGCCCGGCTTCGGCCGCGCGGGCGGGGTCGTTGGCAAAGTTGCCGGGATTGTGTGCGGCCCCCCCACCACCACGGCTGTCGGCCGGTGCGAATACGGGCTGGCTGGTACGTGCGTGCAGGGAGATATGATAACTCATGATCCTCACCTTTCCATATCACAGCGGCTACAGAAGGTCCTTGTTTTTCCCCGGCGCCCGGTCGGGCACCCGTGGGGAAGCGACCCCGAAAATGCGCGCTGTGGGAAGATCAACGGCACATCATCGCGGCGGTTCCGCATCCACCATATAAAATAAACAGGGAGGCGACATACTTTATACAGACACAAAACAGGCCGGTTTCATAATATAATTAAGACCGGATACTTTATAATTCCCGCCCGCCTGTCATATCCGCAGTCGGGTAGGGGGGCCGGAGCCGCTTCGTTTTCGCCCTCGATCCAACGGGCGACGGGAATTACAGGGAATGTCCCCGGCGTGTGGCATCATTACTTCCATTCCAGATGTGCAACGGCATGGATGCCGCATCGGTCATCAAGCAGGCCGGGGCATCGGGCAGGCGCGCGTGATGAAATCGTGGCCGCCGCCCGAACACGCCTGTTTTTCAGGCCGCCTTCACAAATGGCACTGCTGGCGGACCGGCAATGGGCGATCCGCTTCGTAATATTCAATAAAAAACGCCTGCATCCGGTCCTGGTGGTGCTGTATCACGGCTTCCATCCGTTTCACGGTTTCGAGGCTGCCATCAATTTTCATATCCTTCGTAATGGAAAACAGCCAGGCCAGTTTCAGCGAATCATACCGACCCGTTCTGCCGCCTTTTTCAAAGAACTCATTTTCCTTGTCGGTCAGACTCTGGTTGCCATAGGCGCTGTTCTCACCCGCATTCAGCAGGGCGAGATTGCCGAAACAATGCAGGATTTCCGCAGGCAGCGGCAGCAGGTTGCGCGGCGTCTGCGGATAGACGTGTTCAACCGAATTCCTGGACACGATCCGGTAGCGCCTGAACCTGTCTTTCACATCCCTGTCCGGCAGGGCCGGGACCATCCCGTCACGCGCCTTTTTCCACAGGATATAGTCCAGCTTCTGGAACCAGTAATGCGTGATAGCGGGATATTCATGCTGCATCAGCCCGGCGATAGCGTTCTCCGCCGTTTCATAGATGGGCGTGCCGGAACCGGACAGGTCAGCGGATAACAGGTCGAAACTGGCGAATTTCTGCTCATCTTTCCCTTTTCGGGGCGCACTGCATGACAGCCGGTTATCCAGCGTTTCCAGCAGGTCCAGTACATGCGTATCCGTCGGGAACCAGTCTGCTACCCATCGGCCCTCGTTCCACCGGCCCATTGCCAGTCGGCCCAGAAACGGGGTCAGCCAGTACTGCGCGCCATGGCTACCCGTAAAATATCGTACGCTCTGCAGTTGTTCCAGTGCGCCAACCCGGCCACCCGCCGCAGGGGCGGCGCGGGAGAGGCGTTTTTTACCACTTTTTGCATCCTTGACCTGCGCACGAAACATGATGGTCTGGCCGGATTGCGGGTCCGTAACCCGCTTCATCACCCACTGGTCAAACTGGTGGCGCACGGTCCACAGGCATTCGATAAATGCGCGCGCCCTGTCAGCCCCCGTCTTCCCTTCCGCCGGGGCAGCCGCGCATTCCTCCAGAAAATCCGCAAAACATTTATTCAGGTGGGCGGGATCGACGCTGGCAATGTCTTCCTGGCCCTGCTGATGGCGGTAAATGCGCAATGTGTGCAGCAATAGCTGGGGAAAGGTCAGGATGGACGTGGCATGGGTCAGGACATTCTCATCCTCCCTCTCATCCTGTTCAGGTTCCCGGTCCTGCGTGCCCGGTACGCTTTCCTGCGCCACAATGTCTGACAGGGTCATGGCGGCTGTCTGGCCGGGTTCACAGCCTTCAAGATAGAATTTGTCAGGATTGAAAGTTTTCAGGTCATCATAAGAATAGTCTTCCCACGCGGCATGGGGGAACACATCGCGCAGGTTGCGTTCAAAAAAGCCGTTCATGTTTTCACAGGCCTGCCAGATGGCGTCATAATCCATCCGGCGATCCGGAATCAGTTCCAGCAGACGCGCCTTGATGATGTCGGATGCCTCCAACTGTACGCCGCTGGTATTCAGCGCGGTAAACAGGCGGTTGAAATCCGTGCCCTGTGGCACGATGTTGTTGACCCAGCTTACCCTGTTGAACAGATAGCTTCCGAAATTACACAGTTCATCATCTGTTTTACTTTTTAAAAGGTCTTGCGCGGTCTTCAGGCCACCCGACAGGTCCTTTACGTACGCATCCCCTGAACCGGCTTCGGACTGCCCGGACAGCCAGGCGCGAAACAGGTCGCGTACCTGTTCACGAATGGCGAAATGCAGGCGGGGTTCATCGCATTCTGTTGGATCGTAAAGAAATTCCTTCAATCCATCATGCAGCAGCGCCAGCCGCCTGTCCGATTTTTTTGGCTCAGGCACCCGGATGAAAGCCAGGAAAATCAGCATCAGCGTTGTCAGGCGCTGCTGCCCGTCAATCAGTTCGTAACAGGGGGGGTCGACATCCGTTGCCGCCGTATTTGTCGTAATCAGCGTGCCGATGAAATAATGCGGCTGGGCCGCCTTCATGGCATTTTCTATGTCCTGCAGGAATTTCCTTACATCTTCGGGCTGCCAGACATACGGGCGCTGGTAGCTGGGTATGTCCAGACGCGCCTTCTGTTCCCGCAGGTCTTGCGCCGTCTGTACTTTCGCATCTACCATTTTCATGTCAGGCGGCCCGTCCGGAATCTGTCAATTTCCCAAAATGCTTTATCAGGTCATCATCAAACCTATTTTTTAACGGTTCTTTATCAGGGCATGGCTGGCCCATCACGCCATACACGCTGCGGACATACCGCGCCCGGACACCACCCCCGTCCAGCCCATCCGTATCAATGTCATAAGTATAGGCACGCAGGTATTGCATAAGCTGCGCATGGTTGAAGCTGCTGGCGATATGGTCCAGAATCCGGTGATCCAGGCAGAGCTTCTGCACGCCCTGTTCAAATACACGCAGCTTCGTCAGGCGCAGGCTGAAGACAAAACGCAGCAGCCACAACCGCGCTTCCGCCAGGTTGCATTGCCCGAACCGGCTGGCATAAAGCAGGATCGCGGTTTCGTACAGCGCGCGCAGATACCGGCTTTCCGCGGCATTTATGATGGTCGCCTCAAGCTGTTCATGCGCGTTTTCCGCCACGGCGCCGCCATCGGGGTTTTCGCGCGGAAACAGGTCGTGATGCAGCGTGCAGAAATACAGCAGGTAATTAATGGTATTGACCCCGCTGTTCAGGGGCTGGCGCATGGCATAGCCACATTCCGGCATAAACTGTTGCCACAACCCCGAGGGCAGGTTCTGGCATACGCTCAGCCGGTACGCCGGGTCCTGATCCGACGGCTGCGTATCATCCCCGAATTCGGCAATGATTTCATTACGCAGTTCCGACCAGTAGAACTTCCTGACATTCAGGTCGGTCCAGAACCGCCCGGCGATCAGCAGCTTGATGACATCATCCAGTGACGTACCCGTCTTTTCCCATAACCGTGCGTAATGGTCCCGCTGCCCCGACGCAATGGCGCGCAGGTGATGGGCCTTGATGATATCCGTTCCCGACAGCCGCCGGCCGCCGGTATTCATCGTCTGGAAAAAACGCCACGCGTCATCTTCCGACCGGGTCACGATCAGGGTGACGTTGATCCTGCCCAGATTCGGACCCAACCCACGGATATGGTTCATTTTTTCCACAATGGAAAAATTGCGCCGTATCCGTTCATGGCTGGCCGGTGCGCGATAGGTCAGGTCCAGTATGGGCTGCTGACCCCACGCCTTGCATAGGATCGCCATGGTGGTCAGGCGCTGCTGGCCGTCAATGATATCCAATACCACTTCGCCCTGATCATTTTCATGCTGGTGCAGGACAATACTGCCAAGATAGAAGGCAACGTCCGAATTCAAGCTGAAATAGGCATCCAGATCCCCAACCAGTTGCCTGACCTGCTTTTCTCCCCAGCAATAGGGGCGCTGGTAGACGGGCAGGTTCAGCTTTCCCTTCAGGTCTTTTACCTGGCCCCCAAAAACATCCTTGAGCGTGGTCGGTATGGCATCAATACAGGAACTGAACCTGACACGCTCCGCACCATTATCAGGTACGGATTCCGTATTATTCAACATATATGAAATACATCCGATAAAATCATGAATTCATTCTGTCATGATAGGAAGGCATGACCTGAATGGCAAGCCGTACCCGGACACGCAACGCCCATGGGCTGATCGCCCTGTCGGGAAACCGCAAGACAGGGTAGGGAACCCCGTTGGAACGTCGTGCGGATTATGAAAAGGTTTTTGGTGAAGCTTTTTTCAAAAAGCTTCGAAAAAAGACGGCACCAGCAGGACAGCAGGCGGGCAACCCGCATGAAGGGCCGCCCGCCTGCCGGTTTTCGGGATTACTGGTTTTTCAGCGCGTCCGCTTCTTCCTGCCGCGTGGCGAAGGGGACTTCCTGCCTGTCGTCCAGTTCGTCCATGCTGCCGCCGGAATTGCCGAGGTTTTCTTCCAGGAACGCCTCCTCGATCGGCTGGCCGTTCGCGTCAAGCGGCACGGGGGAGTCCACGGGGATCTGCCCCGCGTCGGGATTGCTTTCCATCCCGATCAGTTCCGACGCATTTTCCCTGTAGGCTTCCGGCCCGCAGCCCGGCCTGCCGTCGGCTTCCCACAATTCCTTTGCCTTCGCGGTGATGCGGGCCTCGGTCTGGGGGGTGGTTTCCAGTGGGTTGACCATGTTCATATCCTTATAAATTGACCAAAGGCGGGGCGCGTGGCCCGACTGTCGCGCACCAGACATAGCGTAATCCCGTCCCCCCCGTCACCCGCAACGGGGGGCATGGCAGTCGCGCCCCCACGCGGCGGCTGCCATGCGCATCGGGCACATCCCGGCAGCAGACATGGAAAACCCATGCCCCGGTATCAATGGGCGGCAGGCGCGCGGCCGCTGCCTGATAAGCCACGATTATCATGACATGCGCAGAAGGTCTTGGACGCGCATCTTTCCACTGATCTAGCACGGTGCCTGACGCGTTGTGGTTCATGCCGCGACAGTCGCGTGACGGGGGGCCGGGCATGGCCCCGCCTTTGCGCGGCGATATCCCTGTTTTCAGGTTTGGGAAAGTTATCAATGCAGACCGTCCATGATCCCGCGCTGTTGCTGGCGCGCTTCCAGTTCGCCTTTACCGTAGGCGTGCATATCATCTTCCCGGCGTTTTCGATCGGGCTTGCAGCCTACCTCGCCGTGCTGGAGGGGCTGTGGCTGCGAACGGGCAGGGCGGTCTTCCTTGACCTGTACCGATACTGGATCAAGGTATTCTCGATCGTGTTCGCCATGGGCGTGGTGTCGGGGCTGGTCATGTCGTACGAATTCGGCACCAACTGGTCGGTCTTTGCCCGCAAGGCCGGGCCGATTACCGGCGTGCTGCTGTCCTACGAGGTCATGACCGCGTTTTTTCTTGAGGCAGGCTTCCTTGGCGTCATGCTGTTCGGCATGAACCGGGTCGGGCGCGGGCTGCATTTCGCCGCGACGTGCTGTGTCTCCGTCGGCACCCTGATTTCCATGACATGGATCCTGTCGTCCAATTCATGGATGCAGACCCCGCGTGGCTACGCCATCGACCCCGCCACGGGGCGGTTCATGCCGGCTGACTGGCTGGCGATCATCTTCAACCCGTCCTTTCCCTTCCGGCTGGTGCATATGGGGCTGGCGGCCTTCCTGTCGGTGGCCTTCATCGTGGGGGCCACGGGGGCATGGCACATGCTGGGGGCGCGCAGGCGGGGGCAGGCGGCCAGCGAACCCGTGCGGGTGATGTTTTCCATGGCGATGTGGATGGCCGCCATCGTCGCCCCCATCCAGGTCATGGCAGGCGACGCGCACGGGCTGAACACGCTGAAATACCAGCCCGCCAAGATCGCGGCCATGGAAGGGGACTGGGTATCGGAAGACCACGCGCCCGAACTGCTGTTCGGCATTCCCAACATGAAGACCGAACGCACGGATTACGCCATAAGGCTGCCGCTGGCCGGATCGCTGATCCTGACCCACAGCGTGAACGGCAGGGTGCCGGGGATGAAGGATTTTCCCCCTGACCAGCGGCCGCCGTCCTATGTCATCTTCTTCACCTTCCGCATCATGGTCGCCCTTGGCATGCTGATGGTGGCGGTGGGGATGTGGTCGCTGTGGCTGCGCCGCCGGGGCCGGCTGTATGACACGCCGCTTTTCCATCGCGTGGCGCTATGCATGGCGCCCGCGGGGTTCCTTGCGCTGCTGTGCGGCTGGATCACGACGGAGGTCGGCCGCCAGCCCTGGACGGTCTATGGCCTGCTGCGCACGTCCGACAGCGTGGCGCCCAATGCCCTGTCGTCCATGGCGGTGTCGATGACGGCGTTCGTGGTGGTGTACGTGCTGGTGTTCGGGTCCGGGATCGGGATGCTGGTGCGCCTGCTGAGCCATGCGCCGCATGCGGGCGAACACGGCACCAGCCCCGACCATGCCCCCGACATACTGGCCGCGCGCAGCCACCCGGCGGTGATTGACCCCACCCATGGCGAAGGAGCCTGAGACATGATGGACGTTTCCTACTGGCTGCCGGTCATCTGGGCGGTGATCCTTGTGGCTGCGATCTCGATATACGTCATCCTTGACGGGTTCGACCTTGGCATCGGCATGTTGTTCGCGCTGGAACGCGACCGGGGTTGCCGCGATGTGATGATCAACACCATCGCCCCCGTATGGGACGGGAACGAGACGTGGATGGTGCTGGGGGGCGCGGTGCTGTATGGCGTGTTCCCCGGTGCCTATGCCACGCTGCTGCCCGCGTTCTACATGCCGATCGTGGTGATGCTGCTGGCGCTGATCTTTCGCGGCGTGGCGTTCGAATTCCGCATCCTGACCCGCGATACCCCGCGTGAACGGCTGTGGGAGGGCGGGTTCATGGCCGGTTCCGCCCTTGCCGCGTTCTGCCAGGGCGTGATCGTGGGCGGCGTGGTGCAGGGGGTCCGGGTTGTTGACGGCGCGTTCGCGGGCAACGCGCTGGACTGGCTGACGCCGTTCAGCATCCTGTGCGGGGTGGCGGTCATGTGCGGCTACGCTCTGCTGGGGGCGACGTGGCTGGTATGGCGCACCACGGGCGGGCTGGAAGCGGCGTGCCGCCGGTGGGCGGGGTGGCTGGCCATCGGGCTGTTCGTGGGCATCGTGGCGGTCAGCGCATGGACGCCGCTGCTGCACGCGCCCTACCTGCGGCGCTGGACCGACTGGCCCAACATCGCCCTTGTGGCCCCGGTGCCGGTGCTGGTGGTCGTGCTGGGTATCGTACTGGCGCGCGCCCTGCGCCGCGGGCGGACGCGGGCGCCATTCGCCTGCGCGCTGGGCTGGTTCGGGCTGTGCCTGTCGGGGCTGGGGATTACACTCTGGCCCTATGCCGTGCCGCCGGGGCTGACAGTGTGGGATGTGTCATCACCGCCCTCCAGCCAGTTTTTCCAGCTTGTCGGCACCGCCATCATGTTGCCCATCATCCTGGCCTATACCATCCATTCCTATCGTGTGTTTCGTGGAAAGGTGACTGAAACCGATGGCTATCACTGATATTGTCGCAGGGAACGGGGACGATGCGCCCCGCCATGCGGGCGTGCGGATCGTATGGTTCATCGCCATCTGGTCGGCCAGTACGGCGGTGTTCTTCGGCGCGGCCAGCCTGCTGCACCTGATCGTGCCGCATTAGGCACGGATTCAGAAACCTTTGTCCGGTACCCCGCTCCTGCCGGGCGGGGCACCACAGCGGTTCAGCCGACGCTGACGCTGACCTTGTGCAGTTCCGCCTTCACCTTCGCATCGGGGTGGCCCGCATGGAAGGGTTCGGCGGGCAGCAGGCGGATGCCGGTGATGTCGGACAGCGGCAGCACGCTCCATTCACCCATGGGGGGCACGCGCTTTTCGTGGGCGTCCTCGCCGCGACAGATCAGCACATGCGGCGTGCCGTCGCGTTCGCCCAGCGCGTGGGGGGAACCGGTATAGGTCTTGCCATCGAAGGTGAAGCCGACCACGGACTTCTTCTGGATGGCGTCACGAAGCGTGTTTTCAACTGACATGCATGTTTTCCATTCTGGTTGAACCCGATACGGGTCGCCGCATGTTATAACGGACCGCGCAGGGTATAGCCTTTCTGGCCGCATGCAGAAGCGGCGGAGGCAATTTATTGCTGCAATACTGCCCTGCATCGCGCAGATTCCGGCGCGGCATGGCATAAATCCGGCATCGTGTCGTTGCGATAAAGTAAAGGACAGCCCTGCATGGAACGGGCCGCATGGCAGGATTGATCTGTATCACGGTCGGGGGCGGATATTGGCCCCAGCATCCATGGTGCAGGGCGGAAATGACCCAAAACAGACCGCTCAATGGTATGTATTGAGGAGCAATGACCATGATTGCACGACCGACATTTGTCGCAACCCCGGTTCGTACGGCCACGGCTACGGCGCGGGTGGCCGACCCGTTCGCGGTGCTGCAGCGCCAGGTGGGGCGACTGATCGACGACTACCGCGCGCCCGACACGTTCGGCTCCGGCCGGATCGGGGCCACGGACATTACCGAGGACGCAACCGGCTACCACATCTATATCGAAGTGCCCGGCTGTTCGGAAAAGGACATTACCCTGAACGCCAGCAACGGCGTGCTGAGCATCTCGGGCGAGAAGAAAAGCCCCGTGGCGCCCGAGCAGAAGCAGCACGTCACCACCCGCAGCTTCGGCGCGTTTTCCGAGCATTTCAGCCTGCCCGATGGCGTGGACGAGGACAGGATCAGCGCCCGCATCAAGGACGGGGTGCTGCAGGTGACCCTGCCACGCCGCGAACCGGCCAAGCCCACCGAACGCAAGATCGAGATCCAGCCCGGCTGATCGCGGCATCCACTATACGGTGACATGGCCCGGGTACCGCTGGTATCCGGGCCATGCGCGTGTACGGTCCGGATGGTTTTCAGTCCAGCCCTTCCTCACGCCGGGCCTGCTGCGCCGCCGGGCGGGCAAACACCGCATCACGCAGGGCGCAGGCGCGGGGCCAGGGGGAAAGGTCGATCCCCAGCGGGGTGGCCCAGCTCAGGATCACGGCCAGCAGCGCATCCGCCTGCGTGAAGCCCGCAGGCAGCACGTGGCCATTGCCGCATGCCGCCAGCATGGCCTCCGCCTGGTTCAGGCGGCGCGGGATGAGCGTGCCCAGCAGCCGCTCGCGCGTGACATCGGGCAGGTCGGGGGCGAACAACGCGCCAAGCGCGGAATGCACGTCCTCGCAGAAGCCGATGGCTTCAAGCAGGCGGAAAAACGCAAGCGAATCAGGGGCGGGGTGGAAGGCGGCATGGCCCGACTGCTGGCCGATATAGGTCAGCACCGCCACGTTCTGCGTCAGCACCGTGCCCGGTGCGATTTCCAGCGCGGGCACGGCCCCGCGCGGGTTGACCTTCAGGTAGTCATCCCCGCTGGCGGTCTGCCTGGTCTTCAGGTCCACCCGTTCCAGGCTGTGCGGCAGCCCGGTTTCATTCAGGATGATATGCGCGGCGAGCGAGCACGCGCCCGGCGTGTAATACAGCTTCATTGCAACGGCCTTCCGTCTGGGTCCGGCGGGGGCATGATGGCAGCGTCCCGCCTGTTGCCAAAACACTGGCACATGCGCCACGCCATGAAAAGCGCCGGCCCCCTAGCCCTTAGCCCCTGACCGGCACGCACGCCACGCGCACCCGCCCGATTGCAACACCGCGCAGGGAACCAGCAGCCCACCGGCACTGTTTGTGCCGGCGGGCGGGCAGGGCGTGGATTCTGCCCGGCCGGTTCATTTTCCGCTACGAGACCGCATAGCGCTTTAAAATTAAAGAAAGTTTTTGGTGAAGCTTTTTGCAAAAGCTTCGAAAGAACGCCGCCTTTTTGAAAAAAGGCGGCACCCAAAAACTTTTATTGTTTTTTATCAATGATTTGTTTTCAAGCAGCCTCTTCGGCGGGCTAGGCGGCATGCGCAGGGCGCGGGCACGGGGCAATGCGACCTGACCGGCATGACCGTGCCGCCATCCGCGCGGGCGGGGCAGGCGGGGGATTACCTGCGCCAGCCCGAATTTTCGGCCGGGGCATGGCGCTGATCGCGGCGGAAACCGCCCTGCCATGGACCCGCCGGGCAGCACTGGTCGCAAGCGGGCCGGTCGGGTTGCAGGGACGGATGGCCGCCTGGGCGTTGTCCCGGAATAGCCGTTTCATAAATAAAGATGGAAGTTTTCGGGCGCCGCTTTTTTTCAAAAGGGCAGCGTTCCCTGAAGCTTTTTGAAAAAAGCTTCACCAAAAACTCCTTTCTGGTTTTCAGGCAGTTTTCTTTCCTGCACGCGCCGTTACATGACACAGGCATGAACCGGGTAATTTTTATTTTAAAATGCCTGCGGGGCGGGAACCGATCCGTAATGGGCAACAGTTCCCCGATGACGGATTTTTTATTTATGAAATCACGAAAAACAATAAATTATACTTCATAAATTATTGGAAATAATTACAGGCATTTCCGGTAATGAAGATTATTTTAAATCTTATCTGTTCATACTTTGTAAAAAAACACTGTATCTGTCGTTCCAGGCAGATGCCGCATGCCCCATGCCGGCCCGCCCGTTACCGATCATGCCGGAGCATCGTCCCATGTCCATCACCATGACCCGTAAACCCTAGGGCCTGCACGCCACCGCGCCGGGCGCGGCCAACCCATCCATACAGTAAAAACCGCACACATTACTGTGGCGCGCGCCCACGGTGCTGCGCGGTTCTTCGTACTACAGGGAATCATTCATCCCATGAACGCCATCGTAGTCACCGCACTACGTCGGCCCTATACCTTTGTGGTGCTGTCGATCCTTATCGTGGTCTTTGGCATCATGTCGGTATTGCGTACGCCGACGGACGTGTTCCCCAATATCAAGATACCGGTCGTGTCCGTTGTCTGGACCTATGGCGGCATGCTGCCGGAGGAATTCGCGGGCCGTATCATCTATAATTACGAACTGATGGTGACCTCGACCGTCGAGGGCATTGAACATATGGAAAGCAGTTCGTATTACGGGCGCGGCATCGTCAACATATACTTCCAGCCCGGCACCGATATTGGCAAGGCGGAAGCGGAAGTGACCGCCATATCCCAGACGGTCATAAAACAGTTGCCCGAAAACATCCCGTCACCCATGGTGATGAGCCTTGACGCCTCATCCGTGCCGGTGCTGACCCTTCAGGTCACGTCCGACAAGCAGACGCCATCCGACCTGTTCAAGCTGGCGATGATCCGCGTGCGCCCGCTGCTGGTCACCGTGCCCGGCGCGGTGGTGCCACAGGCCTATGGCGGAATGGACAGCTTTGTCATGGTGGCGCTGAACCAGCAGCAGCTACAGGCGCACCACCTCTCGGCCATGGACGTGCAGAACGCCCTGCGCGGGCAGAATATCGTGCTGCCGGCGGGCGACCAGAAAATCTCGGCCACCGACTGGATGGTGCAGACCAACGCCACCCCGCGATCCATGAAGGAACTGGGTGATATTCCGGTCAAGCGCGTGGGCAACGCCGTGATCTATGTGCATGACGTGGCGGAAGTCTATCGCGGCGGCCACCCGCAGACCAACCTTGTGCTGGTCAAGGGCAAGCAGGGGGTGGAAATCGTCGTGATGAAAAGCGGCGACGCCTCGACGCTGGATGTCGTGGCGGGTGCGAAGGCGCTGCTGCCGCGTATCCAGAAACTGCTGCCGCCGGATGTGAAGGTCAGCATACTGGGCGATGCCTCGGTCTTCGTGAAGGATTCCATCTTCGACGTGGTGCGCGAAATGCTGACGGCCGCCGCCCTGACCGGCATGGTGGTGCTTCTGTTCCTGGGGTCGTGGCGGCCCACGGTCATCATCGCGACCTCCATCCCGCTGGCGATTTTGTGCGCCATCATCGGGCTGCACTGGGCGGGGCAGACGATCAATGTCATGACGCTGGGCGGGCTTGCGCTGGCGGTGGGCATCCTGGTGGATGACGCCACGGTGATGATCGAGAACATCGATGCGCATCTGGAAATGGGCAAGACGCTGGAACCCGCGATCATCGACGCGGCCAACCAGATCGTCATCCCCACCTTTGTCGCCACCACCTGCATCTGCATTGTCTGGCTGCCGCTGTTTGGCCTGAGCGGCGTTGCGGGCTGGCTGTTCATGCCGATGGCGGAGGCGATCATCTTCGCCATGATCGCATCCTTCATCCTGTCGCGTACGCTGGTGCCGACCATGGCCAAATACCTGCTGGCCGGGCACAGTGTTGCGGGGCATGGGGATTCCCACCATTGCGAACCGCAGGTGCACAACCTGCAATACCCGAAGCGGCTGCCCGAACGCTTCCAGCAGGCGTTCGAACGCGGGTTCAACACGTTCCGCGAAAGCTATGCGGGCGTGCTGAAACGCGCGATCGCGGGGCGCAGGCGGTTTGTGGGGGTATTCCTTGGCGTTTCGGTCTGCTCGCTGGGGCTGTACCTGGTCGCGGGGCGGGATTTCTTTCCCGAGACCAAATCCGGCACCATCCAGATGCACATGCGCGCACCATTGGGCACCCGGATCGAGGTGGCGGGCCGCGAGGCCTCGCTGGTGGAAGACCGGATCAACGCACTGTTCCCCGGCAAGGTGGACACCATGATCGAAAACTGTGGCCTGCCTGAAGGCGCCCATAACCAGGCCTTCATTCCCACGCCCACCATCGGCACGCAGGACTGTGACATCACCATTGCCCTGAAGGATGAGGAAACGCCGGTATGGGATGACCGCGCCATCCTGCGCCATGACCTTTCCGCAAGGTTTCCCGGCACGGTCTTCACCTTCCAGCCCGCCGACCTGACGGCGAAGATCCTGAACTTCGGCTCACCCGCGCCCATCGACATCCAGATTTCGGGGCCGGACCTGCGCGACAACTATGATTACGCCCGCCTGCTGGTAAACCGCCTGCGCGCCGTCCCCGGCGCGGCCGATGTCGTGATCCAGCAGACCATGAAAACGCCCACCCTGTTCGTGCAGGGCAACCGCACCTTCGGGCAGGCCACCGGCATGACGGAAGCCGACCTTGCCAACAACGAACTCATGACGCTGTCAGGCAGCCAGACGGTGGACCCGCAATACTGGCTGGACCCGGCCACGGGCATCACCTTCCCGCTGAACGTGTATGTGTCACAGGACCAATTGACGCATTTCAACAACCTCATGACCATTCCGGTGGACAAGGGCGATGGCGACCCGCAGGGGCGGCACATGCAGCTTCTGGGCGGTATCAGCAATGTCAGCGCCACCGGCACGCCGGGGCAGGTCTCGCACTTCAACTCCATGCCGGAAGTGGACATCTATGTCTCGGCCGAGGGTGCTGATCTGGGGCAGGTGACAACCGGCGTGCAGCGCGTGCTGGACCAGACGCGGGGGCAGGTGCCCTCCACCGCCGCCGTGGTGGTGCGCGGGCAGACCGAAACCATGCGCCATGCCTATGTCGAACTGGTGTTCGGTCTGGTGGTGTCGGTGCTGCTGATCTACCTGCTGATCGTGGTCAATTTCCAGTCATGGCTGGACCCGTTCATCATCATCACCGCGCTGCCCGGTGCATTGGCCGGCATCGCGTGGGCGCTGTTCCTGACGCATACGCGGCTGTCGGTCCCCGCGCTGACGGGGGCGATCATGTGCATGGGCACGGCGACCGCCAATTCCATCCTTGTCGTGTCATTCGCGCGGGAACGGATCGAGGAACATGGCGACGCCCTGCGCGCGGCACTGGAGGCAGGCTACGGCCGCATCCGCCCGGTGCTGATGACCGCACTGGCCATGGTGATCGGCATGGTGCCCATGGCCATGAGCAATTCCCAGAACGCGCCGCTGGGCCGCGCCGTCATTGGCGGGCTGCTGGTGGCAACTGTCTCCACGCTTTTGTTCGTGCCGTGTGTTTACGCAATCCTGCACAACCGTCCGTCCCGTGTCCGGGAGGAAATGAAGTGATGCCCACCCAGAACAACAGAAAAATCATCATGCTGGCCGGTGCCGCCATTGTCGCGGGGTGGTGCGGGTACCTGCTGGTCGGGCGCGTGCAGCATGCCGCCGCCCTGCGGCGCGAGGCCGCCATTGCCGCCGTGCCCGATGTCATGGTCATCGCGCCACGCAGGGAGGCGCGCCATGTCAGCCTTGACCTGCCCGGCACCATCGATGCCTGGTACCAGGCCCCCATCTACCCGCAGGCATCGGGCTATGTGCGGATGTGGTATAAGGATTACGGCGCGCGGGTGGCGGCAGGCGACGTACTGGCCGAGATCAACACCCCCGGCCTTGACGCCCAGTTCGCGCAGGCGCAGGCCGACCTGCAATCCTCGCAGGCAAAATATGACCTCGCGGTGGTGACCGCGCAGCGCTGGCGGCTGATGGGCAAATCACAGGCTGTTTCCGGCCAGTCGGTATCGGTGCAGGATGCGAACGAGAAATCGGCTGCCGCCGACCTTGAGGCCGCGCGCCACAACCTTGACCGCTATGCCGCCCTTGAACGCTTCAAGGTCATTGTCGCCCCGTTTGATGGCGTGGTGACGGAACGCGACATCAACGTGGGCGACTACGTGCATGAAGGCGGCGGCAACCTGAACGCCACGGGTGCGGCCAGCGAACTGTTCAGCGTGGCGGACACGCACCAGATGCGGCTGTTCGTCTCCATCCCCGAAAACATGTCCTACATCCTCCAGCCCGGGCTGCAGGCCAGCGTGCAGGTGCCGCAGTTCCCCGACCGGCGGTTCGAGGCGAAGTTCCTGACCGTATCGGGCGGCTACGACCCCGACACCCGTACCAGCGTGAGCGAGTTCGTGATCGACAACACCGACCACGCCCTGTGGCCCGGAACCTTTGCCGCCGTCACCCTGACAGCACCGGAGCAGGCCACACACCTGACCATCCCCACCGGCGCGCTGGTGTTTCAGGAACACGGCATGCAGGTGGCGGTGGTGGACGGACAGAACCACGCGCATTTCCACGCCATAACCGTGGGCCGCATGGGCGATGGGGCGACGCAGGTGCTCTCAGGCATAGCACCCGATGACCGGATCATCGACAACCCGCCCGCCGACCTGCTGGAAGGCGAGAGCGTGCGCGTGGTCCAGCCCGCGGCCGGATACAGCAACGACACCGATGAAAAGGACGATGAATGATGGCCCGTACCATCCGCCGCGCCATGGGCAGGGGCGGCATGTGCGCCGTGTCGCTGCTGTCGCTGGCGGGGTGCGACCTTGCCCCCGCCTATCACGCGCCGCATTACGTCATTCCCGCCACGTGGCAGGGGCAGGCCCCGTTTGGCGTGGCCCGCCCCATGGACGACACCATTCCCGCGCAGTGGTGGAAAAGCTTTGCCGACCCACGGCTTGATGACCTGGAAACCGCCGCCATGGCCCATAACGGCGACCTGCAGGCCGCCAGCGAGCGCTTCTTGCAGGCGCGCGCGATCGTAAGCGAGGCGCGGGCCGACCTGCTGCCGCATTTTGGCGTGGCCTTTGGCGGCAGCAACAACAAAAGCTCGGCCGAACGGCTGTTCCGCTACAAGGGACCCATTACGGATTCAGACGAATTCTATGGCGGCATGGCGTCGTGGGAGCCGGATTTCTGGTCCGCCATCCGCAACCGGGTGCGCCTGCAAAAAGACTATGCGCAGGAACAGGCGGCGGAATACGCCGCGGCCCGGCTGAGCTTGCAGGCCGAACTGGCCAGCGACTATTTCACCCTGCGCGGGCTGGACGCGCAGGCGGCGATCTATACCCAGTCGATCCGGTATTACCAGGAATCCCTGCGCGTGACCCAGACGCGGCTGCAGGACCAGGCGGATTCACGGCTGGACGTGGCGCGCGCGCAGAACCAGCTTTACACCACGCAGGCCCGCCTGCTGGACATCCAGGCCCAGCGCGAGGTGATGGAACATGCGGTGGCCGTGCTGGTCAACGTGGCCCCGTCATCCTTCCATATCGCGGCGGATGCGCACCTGAACGCAACCCGCTTCGCGCTGCGCGCGCCCATGCCATCGGACCTGTTGCAGCGCAGGCCCGACATCGCCATGGCCGAACGCCAGATGGCGCAGGCCAACCGGGCCATCGGCATCGCGCGCGCCGCGTTCTACCCGCATGTATCGTTCCAGATGAACGGGGGGTTTGATGATAACGGCTTCAACCTCGCCAACCTCGCCAACTCCATGTGGTCCTACGGCGCGACCGTGACCATGCCGGTGTTCGAAGGCGGCCTGCGCCGCGCGCAGTTGCAGCAGAGCTGGTCCGCCTACCGTGAAACCCGCGACCATTACCGTGTCACCATCCTCAACGCCTTCCGCGATGTGGAGGACGGGCTGTCGCGCACCAGCCGGCTGGATGGCGAAAACAGCCGCCTGCGCGCCGCAGTCGGCGCGGCCAGCCAGACACAGGACATTACCATGAACCTGTACAAGGGCGGGCTTGCGGCCTATCTGGACGTGCTCATCGCGCAGGTCAGCACGCTGGATGCGCGCATACAGCAGGCCGAAATCCAGACCCGCTACCTGCAGGCGCAGGTTGGCATGATCCGTGCCTGTGGCGGGGGATGGGACGCGGCCAGCCTGCCCGCGCCCAACAGCCTGTTCGGGGTTGACCCGTTGCAGTATTCGGGCCTGCATAACGCGCCCCCCGTGGGCGACGTGCCCGCGCCGCACAGCCACGGCCCCGACCCGGATGACAACCTGACACGGCCCGTGCTGTCCCCCGGCATGGGGCAGTAAGCGGACATGCGTTCCGGACGCCGCCTTTTTCCATAAAGGCGGCGTTCGCTGAAACTTTCAGCTTTCCCTGCTTCTTTCCATGCTCCGGCATTTGGAAATGATGCGGTAAATGGTCGCCTTGTGTACGTTGAACTGCCCGGCGGCGTCGGCCACGCTCAGGCCACCCTGTGTGACCATTTGATATATCCGTGCGTTTTCCGCCGGTCCCAGCTTGGCGGGGCGTCCCATATGTATGCCGCGCTGGCGGGCATTCAGGCGGCCCGCCGCCGTGCGTTCACGTATCAGGGCACGTTCAAAATCAGCGATCCCCGCGAATACCGTCATGACGATGCGGCCTTCGGGTGATGTCGTATCCATCCACGGTTCACTGATGGACCGCAGGCCAACATCCTTGTGCCGCAGGGATTCCGCGATTTTCAGCAGGTGCTGCGTGGAACGCGCAAGGCGGTCAAGCCGATACACGATTACGATATCGCCTTTTTCCACCTCCTGCAGGAGGCGGCGCAGCGCCGGCCGCGCCTTTTCATCCTCCAGAAGGGAATCTTCATGGATCGCTTCACAGCCTACGTCACGCAAATGCCATACTTGAACGTCAAGGGTGCATTCATCCGTACTTACCCGCGCATAACCGATCAGCATTCTATCATCAAATCAGAATTGAATTTCAGTCGGCCATGTAATCAAAAAACAGCCAAACTGAACAGGCGTTATATTGCGATACTGCATAAGTCTGTTTTCTTTTTGCATAGAACAATACAGGATTAAGGAATATATTCCCATCATTCAACTAAAAATGCATTTATTTATATGCGATGAAATATGTTGCGTTAATGAAAAGTAAATAGTATTCGGAATACAACTTATCAAAACCCTAAGACTTTTGCGAAACTGGATTCAGATTTCATGCGCCGTCGAACAGACAGACTTCACGACCTGCCCGGCAAGCCGTTGGACCGGGACATTCGTGGCGGCCTGTCTGTCCTGCGGCACGGCCTGATTGAAGTCGCGCGCGATGCGTCCCTGTTCGGCAGCATGCCCGGCAGTCCGGAACGACAGGTGGTGGGGCCGGGCGACGATCCGCGCCATTCGCTCGCTGACATGGCCCGGACCTGCCTGCGCGATTACGTCCTGCGCGGCGGCACGATGGAATTCGACAGCATGGGCGCGCTCCATGCCATATGGGTGCGCGTTACGGCGGCGACGGGCGGGGGCACGCTGGCATTCGGCCCGAAAACGGCCAATTCCGGCCTGCTGCTGCTTGACCTGAGCGTGGATGACAACGTCACTGTATCCATCGTGTTCAGGGATGCCGGCAGCGTGGCCGCCACATACGATGTCGATACGGACATCACCCTGATCGGCCTGTTGAGCGGCGCGCCAACCGAACTTGACTGCAATGCATGGGCGGTCGTCAGGCTGCGGGGCAATGCCTGTGGCCTGAATGAGGGAAACAGCCGGTCCATTGCAGGCGATAACGGCCAGACCAGCCTGTACATCCGCCAATACCTGGCCGGGGATACAAAAGAAATCCGCATTACCGTCAAGAAATAGGACGACCCGGTATTGCCGGTGGACAGTCATGGATATGACGCGGAACGCATCATGCGTCTCCCGCCCAATCATTTTTTTTACACAACGAATACCCTGCGGCTCATGCATGGCGTCCGTGATGGCGGGGCGGTGCTTGATGGACTGAACCGGATCGTCCTTTCCAATGCGGCGGTCGAAAAACTGTCGGGCTTACAGCCAGGCCGGGGTGATCGGTCACAATACCAGCATGCATGACGAACACGCCGCATTTGTCGACCGCAACCGCCGCACCGGCAGGGACGTGCGCGCCACCAGATCAGGACGCCCCGCGCCGCCAGCATGCGGGCAACGATGGCTGGCCGGCCAGCGCGGCGCGTTCACCATCGCCATCGCGGCTGCGCCCGCGTCACCAGATTGCCCGGCCCGGCACGCCGGTGGGCTGACCATGGCCCGCGCGATCAGGGCCGGGGCAGGGCCAGGGCCGCCAGCGCCGCATCAATCACCGGCCAGTCCCCCTTGCGCGCGGTGGCGGCGACATAGCCATCGGGCCGCACCAGCCAGATGCCGTTTTCATCCGGCGGCTGGCGGATTTCGGGGCCGAGCACGCTGGCATGGCGCATGGTCATGGCACGGGCCGCGGCATCATCGGGCGCGGCCAGCGTAAAGCGGGGGGCATTGCCCATGCCGGTCACGCAACTGGGAGCAAACCGCTGTCCCGGCCGTGGTCCCCGCAGCCGCGGGGCGAAACCGGCGTTGAGGGGTGTCTCATCATAACCCGCCGTGATCCCCGAAAGCCTGCTGGCGATGGCGCGGCGGACCGCCGGGATGCGGAACATCCCCCGCACCACCAGCCCGCGCAGCAGGCGGGCGAGGGGATTGCGCAGCAGGACAATCCGCGTCATGCGCCCGGAATCGGACAGGATACGGCGTGCGGCCGCCGCACGTTCAATGCCGTAGCTGTCCAGCAGGTCCACGCTGGCCGCCCGCCGTTCAACAAGCGCCAGTTTCCATGCAAGGTTGAAGGCATCCTGCATGCCCGCATTCATGCCCTGCCCACCGGCGGGGCTGTGGACATGGGCCGCGTCACCCGCCACGAACACCCGGCCCGCCCGGTACCTGCGCACCCTGCGTTCATTGACCCCGAACCCCGACAGCCACGCCGGATCGGACAGGGTAACGCCCCCCGGCCCGCGCCGGTCCACAATCGCCTGCACCATCGCAAGCTCCGGCACGGGCACGGGAGGCGGACCGGCATCGGCAATGACGCGGTAGCGACCGGGCATGACCGGGAAGAACATGACGGCGCCTTCGGGATGCCAGAAGATGGCCAGTTCGTCCGGGGCCATGGCAAGGCCCGCGACATGCACGTCGGCAATGATGAAGCCCACCGCCATCGTATCCCCGCCAAATGCCAGCCCAAGCCTGTGGCGGACAAGGGAATGGGCGCCATCACACCCGACCAGCCAGCCTGCCTCCACACACGCGCGTTCGCCACCGGGCAGCCTGACGGTGCAGGACACCCCATCCCCCGTATCCACAAAATCCACCAGTTCCGTATTGCGTTCGACCCGGCCGCCAAGGGTCCGGAAATGTTCTTCCAGCAGCCGTTCGGTTTCCGGCTGCGGGATCATCAGCAGGTAACAAAATGGCGATGCGACCTGCCCGAACGTGATGCGGGCCAGCATGTCATGGCCCGAACGGATGCCAATCGCCCGCGCCCGCAGGCCGGTCGCGACAAAGGCGCCGGCACAGCCCGCGGCGTCCAGCAGCTCAAGGGTCCGGGGCCAGACGGCAAGGGCCTTGGACCTGTCGCTGCGCGCGGGGGCGCTGTCGATCAGCCTGACCGGTATGCGGTACCGCGCCAGTTCGGCAGCCAGGGTCAGGCCAACCGGCCCCGCGCCAACGACAAGAACGGGCTTCGACATGGGTTCCATCCCCAGGGGAAAGTGCCTGTCCAGACACATGGACACCCAACCGCGCGGCGCGCCAGTGGTTGCCGGGCGGCGTGGATATCGCGCAGGCCCCGGCGGGCCAGCCCCGGCGCGGCCGTGCCGTGCTGTCAGTTTTTTATCATCACCACGCCCGCTTCCTCTATGGGATTGCCCTTCTCGAACCGATCCAGCGCGAATGGCCGCATGATTTCGTCCACCTTTCCCCTGGCGATGGCTTTCGCCATAAGCAGCCCGGCCCCCGGCGCGCCGGCAAAGCCATAGGACCAGCCCGCGCTGAACCACAGGTCCCGCACCCGTGGGTGCTGCCCCAGCAGGGGCGCAAGGTCGGACGAGATATGGAGCAGCCCGGCCCATTGCCGCAGGATGCGTATATCCGCAAGCTGGGGAAACAGCCGGGTATAGACACGGGCCATGGCCGCCATGGCCGGCACGTCGGCGCGCAGGTTTTCCTGCGGTGTTTCGGGCACTTCCGTCCCGCCCACCACTTCGCCGCGCGCCGTCTGGTGAAAATAGGCCAGGCTGTCGATCAGCGCCAGCGCCGGGCCGATAAGCGGCCGCATGGGTTCCAGCGCCATTGCCTCGATCCGCATCATGTAGCCGTCAATTTCCGCCTGCGCCTGCCGGGCCAGCCCGGGCGACTGGGGGCCTGCCGCAATCACGACCGTATCGCAGCGGATCAGGTGGTCCTTGACATACACCCCGCGCACGCTGCGATCGTGCATGTCAAACCCCGTCATGGCGGTCCGGTAACGCACGTCGATGCCTTTTTTCCGGCAGGCATGCAGGTACCCCTTCATCACGCTGTGATGGGGGGCCATGCCGCCACGGGGCTGGTGCAGGGCCGCCGTCACGCATGCCTGGTTTATGGCGGGCAGCACGCCTGACAACTGGCGAGGGGTCAGGATTTCCGACGTGATGCCGTACTCGCGGTGCAGGCGGCTGGCGTTGCGCAGCATGTCGGCGCTTGGCCCCGTTTCCGCGATCATGGTGTACCCACGTTCGGTAAACATGACATTATGGCCAAGTTTGCGCGACAGCGTCGTCCATTCCCGCCACGACAGTTCAAACAGGCGGGTCCACTCATGCCCCCCGAAACCGGGGCGGATCAGGCAGCCATTCCTGCCCGATGCGCCGCCCTGCCAGTAACCGGCATCCAGCACGACGATGTCACGGATACCCAGCAGCGCAAGGTTGACGGCGCAGCTTAACCCCTGCATGCCACCACCCACGATCACAACCGATGCGGATTTCGGCAGGGCGCGGTCCGTCATAGTGGTTCCACCACATCACACAGCCCCGCCGCCTGCGCAACCGTAAGGGCGCGGCGCGGCGGCCTGTGACTGGGGCGGACAAGGCGGCCCACGGGCTGGCCCGTCCGTTTCGCCAGCAGGGCGAGCATGCTTTCCCAGCAGGGAAAGCCCTGGCACGGCCCCATGCCGCACGATGTCAGCCGCTTCAGGATTTCCGGGTCCGTGACCGCGCGGTCGATCAGGCCCATCAGTTCACCCGCCGTCACATCCATGCACGGGCAGATACGCAGCGCGGGGTCCATCCTGTCGGGCACGTGGATATCCTGATCCGGTTCATGGCAGAACCCGACGCTGCTTATATCGGCATCCGCCGCCATCACGTCGGAAACCTGCAACACCCCTTCGGCCCGCGCCTGGAACGCCAAAGCAGGGTCGCTGCGCCACGCGCCCGCATGCACCACGGCGTCGCACCGGATGCGCCTGTTCCCGATATCAATGCCCGTGACCCGCGAATGGCCATGGATGCGGGCCAGCCCGCTTACATCGCCGCAATAGGCGATACCCGAACCCAGACGCGCCAGCCGCCGCGCCACCATGGTTTCGGCCCCGGTGCCGACAACGGCAACCGCCGTGCCGGCCGGCACGGCATGGAAATGGCCCAGCAGCACGGCGGCATGCGCGTCCATCACGCCGGGCAGGTGGCTGTTGCGCACCATCGGCGGCATGGATGACTTGCCGGTGGCCAGTACAAGGCGCCCGGCTTCGATCGCCACGGCACCGCGTTCAGGGTCCACTGGCGCGGCGATCATCAGCCTGCCGCAACGATAGCTGCCGCACAGCTCCATGCCCGAAAGGACGGTGACATCCCCATGCAAGGCAGCGGGCGCGATGCCCATGGCCTGCGCGTAACGGCCCAGCGTCGCGCCACGGGAAACAAGGGCGACCGTGCGCCCGCTGCGGGCAAGGTCATTCGCGGCCCGCTGTCCCGCCGGGCCGCCGCCAACAACCAGCACGTCAACACACAGTTTACGGGCCGGGCGTTCACTGGCGGAAGGCAGACGCGGCGGCGGGCGGCCAACCCCCGCCAGATGCGCCAGCAGCCTTTCCCACAGCAGGTAGGCCCGGCCGCGCCGGGGCGTGAAGCGGCCATGTTCAAACCCGCCATGGACCCAGCGGGGCGGCAGGAAACGGGCAAGGGAAAGAAGGTCGCACGACGCGCCGGGCCAGCGGTTCTGGCTTTCCACCCGCATGCCCTCGCGCACGGGCTGCTGGTCAAGGCGCACATTGGGCCGCCCGTCCACGCGCGCCAGCACGCCGCCCACGTAACTGCCGGAATAACCCATCGGTTCATGCAGCTTGCGTGTGCTGGCGATGGTGGTGATGCCATGCCGGTACAGGGCGGCGGCGACGGTATCACCGGGGCTGGCATGCAGTGTGGTGTTGTTCCATGCAATTCTGATCATCAACGCGATCCGTGCCCCAAAGACTGTCTGGAAACAGCCCATTGATAAAACATAAAGGTTTTCGGATGCCACCTGTTTTCAAAAAGCTTCCGGAAACGTCCCGATGATTGCAGGCGGCCTGCCGGGCTGGCTTTTCAGACGGTCTTCTGCATGAAAATTCCCGGCCAGTTTCGTTATTTTACAGTAATGATATTCAGCCGGCACAAGACATCAACCCGGAATTGCCAGCAGGCCGCGCGATCAACAGGCCCCGGTTTCGGACACCGCCATATACGCGCCGATACGACGTGAAAAATGCGTACGGACCGACAGGGCCGCCCGGCAGCCATGGCAGGTCAGTTCATCACGGGTCACGTTTTCGTGCATGGTGTCGCAGTGAATGCACATGACCCGGCGGGCAGGGGAGCGGGGCGTATCCAGAAAGACCTCCGCCGCGCCCAGCCCCGCGCCATCCGTAACCCGCGCGACATCGCCCATGAACTGGATGCTGCCCGCGGCATAGACCCGCAATCCGACCCGTTCGGTTTCCAGCCGGCAGGCAAGCTGTTCCAGCATGTGGGAAACGGAGCGGAAAAACCCCTCCCGCGCCTGCCCGTCGGGCAGCACGTCACATTGCCGCCGGACGGTCCAGATTGCAAAAGCCGCCGGAACCCCGCCATCGGGCAGGGGGCAGTCCGGGTCCTGCCTGATAAAGAGATGACGTGTTCCCGTCATGTCAAAACGCAGTCGCCGGCATGGAAGGCTACTATCCGTCATGTGCGCATTCTCCCCCGGTACGGTCACATTACCCCTGCCATGGCCGACCTGACAGGCAGGTCACGGCAGGAACGTGCGGTTCAGGTTTTCGCATTCTCGATTACGGCCCGTGCCGCGCGCAGCGTATTGTGCAGCAGGCAGGCGATGGTCATCGGTCCCACCCCGCCGGGAACGGGCGTCACCGCGCCCGCGACGGCGCGGACTTCGGAAAAGGCGACATCCCCCACAACATGGCTGCCCGCATCATCATGGATACGGTTGATCCCCACGTCAATTACTGTCGCGCCCGGCCTGATCCATGACCCGCGCACAAGGCCGGGATGGCCGGCGGCGACAATGACAATATCGGCCCGACGGGTTTCCGCCGCGACATCGCGGGTATTGATGTGGGTGACGACAACCGTGCAGTTTTCCCGCAGCAGAAGCTGCGCCATGGGCCGGCCGACAATATTGGAACACCCGATGACCACCGCATGCAGCCCCGACAGGTCGCCCAGTTCGGCCCTGAGCAGCATGAGGCACCCCAGCGGCGTGCACGGGATGAACCCGTCATCGCGCCCCACGCCCAGCTTGCCCACGTTGACGATATGGAAGCCATCGACATCCTTGGCCGGGTCAATGGCGTCCAGAACCGCCTTTACGTCGATATGGCCGGGCAGCGGAAGCTGGAGCAGTATGCCATGCACGTCGCCATCCGCGTTCAGCGTGGCGACCAGGTCCAGCAGCGCCACCTGCGATGTCGCGGCAGGCAGGCGATGGGCGAAGGAGCGCATGCCCACCGCCATGGTCCTGCGCACCTTGCTGCGCACATAGATGTCACTGGCCGGGTCGTCCCCCACCAGGATCACCGCAAGGCCCGGCACGCGGTCATGCCGGGCGTGCAGGTCGCTGACTTCGCGCGCGATTTCGGTGCAGATGCCAGCCGCGAAGGCCCGGCCGTCAATCAGTTTTCCCGGTGCTGTGCGCACGGGCATGTCATGGTGTTCCATATCAGGGCGTCACGGGTTCAGGATGTGAATACGATTGTCTTGTGCCCGTTCATGATGGCGCGCCGTTCGATATGGTAGCGGACGGCGCGCGCCAGGACGCGGCGTTCGATGTCACGCCCCTTGCGCACAAGGTCATCGGGGGTGTCGGCATGGGAAATGCGTTCGACATCCTGTTCGATGATCGGCCCTTCATCCAGGTCGCTTGTCACGTAATGCGCTGTTGCCCCGATCAGCTTGACGCCACGGGCAAAAGCCTGGTGATAGGGCCGCGCGCCCTTGAACCCCGGCAGGAAGGAGTGATGGATGTTGATGCACCGCCCCGACAGTTTGCGCGATAGTTCGTTGGACAGGATCTGCATGTAACGCGCCAGCACGACCAGTTCGGCATCGCTTTCTTCCATGATCCGGATGATGCGGGCTTCCTGTTCCGGCTTGGTCGCGGGGGTTATGGGCAGGTAATGGAAGGGTATGCCATCAAGGTCCAGATGCCTGTAGATCTCACGCGGGTGGTTGGAAATGATCCCCACCGGGTCAATCGCCAGTTCCCCGATGCGCCAGCGGTACAGCAGGTCCACCAGGCAGTGGTCAAACCGGGAAACCAGTATCAGGACTTTTGGCCGCACACTCGTGGTCGTCAGCGACCACGCCATTGAAAATTCGCGGGCCAGGCGGCTGAATTCGTTTTCGAGTACCGGCCTGTCCGTCGCGCCCTGCGGTATGTCAAAGACGATACGCATGAAAAACCGCCGGCTTTCGGTCTCGTCAAACTGCTGGGCTTCGGTAATGTTCGCCCCCAGTTCGGCCAGGCCGTGGCTGATACCCGCGACAATGCCGGGCCGGTTGGGACAGCTTATGGTCACGATGTAGGTTGTATTGACGTTACTGGTCATGTGGACATTTCCGATAAAGGCACGCCGCCACATGCCGCGTGGCAAAGGTCGTGGTGAAGGCTGTGCGCAAGGCTGCGGAAAACGAAAATATCGTATGTGGGCGCCATGTCCTGCCGCAGGATCTGGACCGGGACATGGCCCGCAAGGGTCAGCGCCGTACTGCCCGGCCCGAATGCGCGCGGATGCAGGTCGATGGGCACGAGCTTGCACAGGATCGCGCGCGCATCCGGGCCGCTGACCCGCACCGTGGCGCGCCCGTCGCCCTGCCGCGTAATGGCCGCGTGGGGGTGGGTGACATCGCGCAGGGCGGTGGCGAGGTCGGGCGCGCCATCCGGGGCGCTGGCCAGCCACTGGTCCAGCCCCGACCATATGAAGCACACCCCGTCGCGGCCGGTCATGGCGGCGGGGGTCACGGGCAACTCCACGCCGTAGGCCGCCTTCAGGGCCGCCTGGACCGCCGTGCGCGCGCCGGGGGCGCATTGCAGGCTGACAAGCTGGCGCGACGGCGCGGGCGCGATGGTGACACGGGCAGCCTGCGCGCCCGGGGGCGGCGTAAAGGCGGCTGGCGGAAAGGGGGCGGTGGCAGGCAGGAGATCAGACATGCAGGCGTGCTCCCTCAGGATCAAGGAATACGGGCGGGCCTACCGTCGCCGCGACGACGCTGCCGGCCAGCGGGTTGTGGACCATGACCGTCTCGCCATGGCGCGCCGGGCCATCCGACAGGAAGCCCAGCGCGATCCAGCCATCCAGCGTGGGCGACCATGCGGCGGACGATATCCATCCCTGGTCATGCGCGCCCGTGGCTTCGGCGCCACGGGGCAGCAGGTGGCTGCCGGCCACCAGTTCATCGGACGGGCTGACCGGCCGCAGGCCGACCAGCGTGGGACGGGATGCATCCGTCAGCGCAGGGCGCGCGGCCATGGCGCGGCCGATGAAGTCCTTTTTGCCGGACAGCATCCGCCCCATGCCCAGGTCATGCGCCGTGGTCTGGCCGTTCAGCTCGGGTCCGGCGGGATGGCCCTTTTCAATGCGCATCACCCCCAGCGCCTCGGTGCCGTAAGGGGCGATGCCATACGGCGCGCCCACCTTCATCAGCAGGCGGGCCAGCGCGTCGCCATAACGCGCGGGCACCGCAAGCTCGAACGCCAGTTCCCCGGAGAAGGACAGGCGGAACAGCCGCGCCGCCTGCCCGCCACATATCGTGACCTCCGCCGCACCCATATACCCGAAGGCTTCATGCGACAGGTCGAAATCCGGATCGACGACATGGCGCAGCACATCGCGCGCGCGCGGCCCGGCAATGGCGAACTGCGCCCATTCGTCGGTCACGGATATGAAGTGGACATCCAGTTCCGGCCACAGCCACTGGTGGCACAGTTCCATATGCTGCATGACAGCGCCCGCATGCGCGGTAGTCGTGGTCATGACATAATGCTGTGGCCCCAGCCGCGCGGTGGTGCCATCGTCAAAGACGAAGCCGTCCTCCCGCAGCATCAGGCCGTAGCGCGCGCGGCCGACCGGCAGCTTCCGCCATGCGTTGACATACAGCCGTTCAAGGAAGGTCGCGGCGTCCGGCCCCTGGATGTCGATCTTGCCCAGCGTGGTGACATCACAGAACCCGACAGCGGTGCGGACGGTGCGGACTTCCCGGTTGACGGTGTCGCGCCAGTGGCTTTCTCCCGGTTGCGCGAACCACTGCGCGCGCTGCCACAGACCGTTGGCCGTAAAGGCCGCGCCCTGCTGGCGCGCCCATTCATGGGTGGGCGTCAGGCGGGTGGGCTTGAAATGCGTGCCGGTATGCGCGCCCGCGATGGCGCCAATGGCCACGGGCTGCACGGGGGGGCGGAACATGGTCGTGCCCGTACTGGCAATGTCGCGGCCGGTCTGCTGCGCCAGTTGCACGATACCGTTGACATTGGCCGTCTTGCCCTGGTCAGTCGCCATGCCAAGCGTGGTGTAGCGCTTGAGGTGCTCGACACTGCGGAAGCCTTCCTGCGCCGCCAGCCGCACATCCCTGGCCGTCACGTCGTTCTGGAAATCGATGAAGGCCTTGCCATCCTTGACCGAGCGGTCGCGCGGCAGGGGCTGAAGGGATTCAATGCCGTAGCTTTCCGCGTCCGCCGCGGGCAGGGCCGGCAGGTCGGCGGCGAACCCGCAGGCGGCCGCGGCCGCCTGCCCCTGTTCCGCGCCTTCGCGCAGGCAGGCAGCCGTCGTGAAGGCCCCGTTGGCGACACCCGCCGCCTGCATGCCGGGCGGGAAGGTGGTGGGGACGAACGCGCACAGCGCCGCGTTGTAGGACGGCTTCGCGCCATGATGCGTCGTCAGGCTCAGTTCGGGGTTCCATCCGCCCGACATGGCGATCAGGTCGCATGCAATGTGCTGTACCCGGCCCGAACGGTCGCGGATGGCGGCGGCCTGCACCCCCAGCCGCCCGTATGTGGCGGCAATCGCCCCGCCGGTGAACAGCTTCGCCCCGGTTTCCCGCGCAACCTGCGTGGCGCGCGCGGTCTGCGTGGCGCGCGTATCGACAATGGCGGCGACCACCGCGCCGGCATGGGCCAGGTCCGTTGCCGTGCGCAGGCCATCATCGTTATTGGTGTAGATGACGGCGCGCCGTCCCGGCACCACGCCAAAGCGGTTGATGTAGGTGCGCACCGCGCCCGCCAGCATGATGCCCGGCCGGTCATTGCCCACAAACACCATGGGGCGTTCGATCCCGCCGCTGGCGACAATGCAGCGCCCCGCCACGATACGCCACAGGCGCTGGCGCGGCTGCCCCGCCGCAGGCATGGCGACATGGTCGGCCACGCGTTCCAGCGCGCCATAGGTCCCGCCATCATACGCCCCGAAAACGCAGGTGCGCGTCATGATGCGCACCTCGGGCATCTGGCGCAGGCTGTCCATGGCCTGCCGTGCCCATTGCCAGCCCGGCACGCCGTCCAGTTCGCCCCGCTCCGCGCGCAGGCGGCCGCCGGTCACGCTGTCCTGTTCGCACAGCACGACCCGCGCGCCCGACCGTCCCGCCGCAAGGGCGGCCGCAAGCCCTGCCGGGCCACTGCCCACCACCAGCACGTCACAGAATGTGGTGGCCTTTTCATACAGGTCAGGGTCGGCCTCATCCGCCGCACGCCCCAACCCGGCGGCGCGGCGGATCAGGGGTTCGTACACCTTTTCCCAGAACGGGGCGGGCCACATGAAGGTCTTGTAGTAGAACCCGGCCGTAAAGATGGGCGAAAACAGGCCGTTTACGCCCAGCGCATCCATGCGCAGCGATGGCCAGCGGTTCTGGCTGCAGGCCACCAGCCCGTCATACACCTCGGTCACGGTGGCGCGGCTGTTGGGTTCGCGCCGCGCGCCGGTGCGCAGTTCCACCAGCGCGTTGGGTTCTTCCGGTCCTGCCGACAGGATGCCACGGGGGCGGTGGTACTTGAACGACCGGCCTGCAAGCCGCTGCCCGTTGGCCAGCAGGGCCGATGCCAGCGTATCGCCCGGATGGGCGGGATAGCGCACGCCATCGAAGGTGAAATGGATGACCCGCGCCGGGTCGACGCCATTGCCGCCACCCGTGCGCGGGGCGGCTGCCGTTTTCCTGCCAAACAGTGTCATGACCCCGTATTCTCCCTGCCGTGGCGTGCGATATCGACCGCACGGGCCACATCGGCGATTTCATGGGTGCGGGTGTCGCGCGTGACGACCAGCCACGCATGGCAGCCCGCGCCGTGGTACCACAGTTCACGGTGCCAGCCCGCCGGGTTGTCGCGCAGGTAGACATAGTCCACCCAGTCCGGCGCTGCGGCATCGGGGGCAGGGCGACGGAGTGTGGCGTCGCCCCGATAGGTGAATTCTTCAACGCCGCGTGGTCCGCAGCAGGGACAGTTCAGACGCATTGGAACCTCAGTGCAGATTGGGCTGCGCGCCCATGCCTTTTTCATCAATCACGGCCCCGCGGCCAAAGCGGTCCAGCCGGTAGGCCGCGGCCACCGGATGGGGTTCGTCGCGGGCGATCAGGTGGGCGAAGCACAGGCCTGACGCGGGCGTGGCCTTGAACCCGCCGTAACACCACCCGGCGTTGAGGTAGAGGTTGCCCACCGGCGTCCTGTCGATGATGGGGCTGCCATCCATGGTCATGTCCATCAATCCCGCCCAGTGGCGCAGCAGGCGCACGCGACCGATCCGGGGCATGAGCGCCATGCCGCCTTCGCACACATCCTCGATGACCGGCATGTTCCCGCGCTGGGCATAGGAATTGTAGCCATCGATATCGCCACCAAATACCAGCCCGCCCTTGTCGGACTGGCTGATGTAGAAATGCCCCGCGCCAAACGTCACCACGCAGTCGATGAAGGGTTTCAGCCCCTCGCTGACAAAGGCCTGAAGCACGTGGCTTTCGATTGGCAGGCGCAGCCCGGCCATGGCCGCGACCCGCGACGAATTGCCCGCGCAGGACAGCCCGACGCGCCCCGCGCCGATGAACCCGCGCGTGGTCTCGACCCCCACGACACGGCCCTCGCGCATGCGCAGGCCGGTGGCCTCGCAGTTCTGGATGATGTCCACGCCCAGCCGGTCGGCCGCGCGCGCGTATCCCCACGCCACCGCGTCGTGGCGGACCGTGCCGCCGCGCTTTTGCAGCAGGCCGCCGCGTATGGGAAAGCGCGCCGCGTCATAATTCAGGAACGGCAGCCTGCGGCGCACGGCGTCCACATCCAGAAGCTGCGCATCCACACCATGCAGCCGCATGGCGTTGCCACGGCGGATATAGGCGTTGCGCTGGGCGTCGTTATGGAAAAGGTTGAGCACGCCGCGCTGGCTGACCATGGCGTTGTAATTGATGTCCTGTTCCAGCCCTTCCCACAGCTTCATGGAACATTCGTAAAAGGGCACGTTGCCCGGCAGCAGGTAATTCGAACGGATGATTGTCGTATTGCGGCCGATGTTGCCGTTGCCGATCCAGCCCTTTTCGACCACCGCCACCCGGCGGACGCCATAACGCCGCGCAAGGTAGTAGGCGGTGGCCAGCCCATGGCCGCCGCCGCCCACGATCACGACATCATAGCTGGGCTGGGGGGTGGCGTCGCGCCATGCGGGTTTCCAGCCGGTCTGGCCGCGCAATGTTTCCCGCAGCAGGGAAAAAATGGAATAACGATCATTTTTCATTACGAAATCTTCAATCCGTTACTGAAATCCATGCTAGATGGTTTCGGCACAGGAACATTATAAATTTTTCTTATGGTATGGTATGATGGCGCTTCATGTTCCACCGTTCGATTTTTCCGCACTGAATGTCTTCCTGGCCGTGTGCGACAATGGCAGCATGGCGGCGGCCGGGCGCATGCTGGGCATAACCCAGCCCGCCGTTTCACAGACCATCGCCGACCTGGAAAAACGCGTGGGCACGCAACTGTTTGACCGGGGGGTGCGCCCCATGGCGCTGACAACCGCCGGTACGGTGCTGCGCCAGTACGCCACCGGGCTTATGGTCGAGATGCGCCAGATCGCCGCCCGCCTGCAGGAAATGCAGTCGGGAAGGGTCCACCTGCTGCGGATCGGCGTGGTCGATTCCCTGTCGCGCGCCGTGATGGGGGAAGTCTCCAGCTTCATGCGCGCGCGCGTCGACCGCCTGGTGGTGCATGCCGGCCTGACCGAATCCCACGCCGCCGCCCTGCTGTCGCGCCAGATCGATTTCATCCTCAGCGTCGATGACCTGGAAGACATCGCCGACCTCGAACGCTGGCCGCTGTTCGAGGAACCCTACATGCTGCTGTGCCCCGCAGGCGTAAGCCCCCCGGCATCGGCCGCGGACCTGGCCGCCTTTTTCACCGAACGGCCGTTCGTGCGCTTTTCCCTGCGCTCACGCACGGGCAACGAGATCGAACGCTACCTGCGGCGGCTGAAGCTGGACATCCCCCATGGCCAGGAATTCGACCGGCCCGAGGGGGTCCTGGCCGCGTGCAGGCTGGGGGGCGTGGCCATCACGACGCCGCTATGCCTGTATGAGGCGGGGTTTGACGGCCATTGCGGGCTGACATGCCACAGGCTGCCGGTGGGCACGTTCCGGCGGCGGCTGACGCTGGTGGCGCGGCGGCGGGAATTCGGGCGCCTGCCGCTGGATTTTGCGAAATCACTCCGGACTGTTCTTATGGAGCAGACACGTGGCGAACTGGCGGGCTATTTTCCCGCCTTTGCCGATCAGATGGACGTCCTGTCCTGATTCTTGCGTTTTCTGGAGAGCATGCATGGCCGCACCCCGCAAGTCCCGCACCGAAAAGGCCCCGGCCGAACTGACCACCGGGTCGTCGGCCGGGCCGGTCCGCGAACTGACGCTGGAGGAATCGCTGGGCGCGCAGATCCGGCTGCTGCGGCGGCGGGCCGAGCTGACGGGGGCGGACCTGGCCAGCAGCGCGGGCATATCGCTGGGCATGCTGTCGAAAATAGAAAACGGGCAGATTTCCCCCTCGCTTTCCACGCTGCAATCGGTGGGCCGGGCGCTGAACGTGCCGCTAAGCCAGCTATTCGCCACGTTTGAGGAACAGCGCGACTGTTCCTTCGTCAAGGCGGGCAAGGGGGTCGTCATTGAACGCCGGGGCACGAAGGCGGGGCATGAATACCAGTTGCTGGGGCACCTGCTGGGGGGCAGCATGGTGGTCGAACCCTACCTGATCACCCTGCACGAGGACGCCCGGCCCTATACCAGTTTCCGCCACCAGGGGGTGGAGATCATCTACATGCTCAGCGGGCGCGTTGTGTACCGACATGGTAACGAATCGTATGAAATGGGGCCGGGCGATACCCTGATGTTTGACTGCCAGGCGCCGCACGGGCCGGAAGTGCTGATCGAAAAACCCATGAATTACCTGTCGATAATCGTCTACCCACGCCAGGACGACTGATTGCGTCATTTCCTTAAAAGAAAGTTTTGTTCTTTTAAGTTGACACCCCGCCGGGATGGGCGCTTGATGGGCGCATCCTTTCCTATCTCGGCGGAGAATGACGATGTGTGGCATCGTTGGGTTATTTCTGAAAAATCCCGCGCTTCAGCCTGAACTCGGGCGGCTGACATCCCAGATGCTGAAGGTCATGACGGAGCGCGGCCCCGACAGCGCCGGTTTTGCCGTTTACGGGGGCGCGCGCCACGGGCAGACCAAGATCACGGTGCGCGACCTTGCCCCGGCGCACGGCGCGGCCTTTGAAAGGGGGCTGGCCGATATCGCCGGTCCCGACATGACCGTGGCCTTTCGCGATGACCACATGGTCATTACCGTGCCGAGCGAACATGAAAAGGCCGCGCGCCGGTTCATTTCATCCTTCGGCCACGGGGTTGCGTTCGTGTCCAGCGGCGACAGCATCGAGCTGTACAAGGGCGTGGGCCTGCCTGAAGCTGTCGCGACCCGCTTCGACCTTGCGGGCATGAGCGGCACCCACGCCATCGGGCACACCCGCATGGCGACGGAATCAGCCGTGACCACCGCCGGCGCGCACCCGTTTTCAACCGGGCCGGACCAGTGCCTGGTGCATAACGGCTCGCTGTCCAACCATAACACCCTGCGCCGCCAGCTGGTGCGCGAAGGGCTGGAATTCGCCACCGAAAATGATTCGGAAGTGGCGGCGGGCTATCTGTCGTGGCGGCTGTCGCGCGGGGAGCGGCTGGATGAGGCCCTGACGGCCGCCCTTGCCGACCTTGACGGCTTCTACACCTTTGTCGTGGGCACCCGGGACGGGTTTGCGGTCCTGCGCGACCCGGTGGCGTGCAAGCCCGCCGTCATCGCCGAGACGGATGACTACGTCGCCTTCGCGTCCGAATACCGCGCCTTCGCCCGGCTTCCGGGCATCGAGACCGCAACCGTCTTTGAACCCGAACCGCAGCGCGTCTATCACTGGGAACACGCGGCATGACCAACATGCAGGAAATCGACCTGGCCCAATGCACCCTGCGCGAGGCCAACAGCCAGTTGCAAAGCGAGGACGCAACCGGGGCATGGGCCATCCGCAACCCGCGCGGCCGCCACGCCCTGGCCGTGGGCCTGACCGCCCCGATCGATGTGCTGATTGACGGGCAGGCGGGGTATTACGCGGGTGGCATGAACCAGCGCGCCACCATCACCATCGAAGGCAATGCCGGCCCCGGCGTGGCCGAAAACATGATGAGCGGCCGCACCCACGTGCGCGGCAACGCCAGCATGGCGGCGGGCGCCACCGGCCATGGCGGGCTGCTGGTGATCGACGGGGATGCCGGGGCGCGCTGCGGCATATCGATGAAGGGCATCGACATCGTGGTGCGCGGTTCGGTCGGGCACATGAGCGCCTTCATGGCGCAGTCCGGCACGCTGGTCGTATGCGGCGACGCGGGGGAGGCGCTGGGGGACAGCCTGTATGAAGCGAAAATCTTCGTGCGCGGCGAAGTCAGGAGCCTGGGCGCGGACTGCGAGGAAAAGGACATGACCGCGCAGGACACGGTCCTGCTGCAATCCCTGCTGGACAGCGCCGGCATCACCGGATACCCGGCCGGCAGCTTCCGCCTCTATGGGTCAGCGCGTCGCCTGTACCATTTCCACGTTGATAACGCCGCGGCGTACTGAGGCCACCATGACAGACAACACCAGAAAGATTCCGCGTACGAAGCCGCGTTTTTCCGCGACATTCGACCCGTTCACCATTTCCGAGATCCAGCGCGCCGCCGCCACCGGGATCTATGACATCCGTGGCGCGGGCACCAAGCGCAAGCTGCCCCATTTTGACGACCTGCTTTTCCTTGGCGCCTCCATGTCCCGTTATCCGCTGGAAGGGTACCGGGAACGCTGCGATACGGATGTCGTGCTGGGCACGCGCTTCGCCAGCAAGCCCATCCGCCTGAAAACGCCGGTCACGATCGCGGGCATGTCCTTTGGCGCGCTGTCGGCGCAGGCCAAGGAGGCACTGGGGCGCGGGGCAAGCGCGGTGGGCACGTCCACCACAACGGGTGATGGCGGCATGACGCCGGAGGAGCGCGGGCATTCCACCACCCTTGTCTACCAGTACCTGCCCTCGCGCTATGGCATGAACCCCGACGACCTGCGCCGCGCGGATGCGATCGAGGTGGTGGTGGGGCAGGGGGCCAAGCCCGGCGGCGGCGGCATGCTGCTGGGGCAGAAGATTTCCGAGCGTGTCGCGAAGATGCGCGACCTGCCCGAAGGCATCGACCAGCGTTCCGCCTGCCGCCACCCGGACTGGACCGGGCCGGACGACCTTGAAATCAAGATCGAGGAACTGCGCGAGATCACGGCGTGGGAAAAGCCCATCTATATCAAGATCGGGGCCAGCCGCCCGTATTACGATGTCTCGCTTGCGGTAAAGGCGGGCGCGGACGTGGTGGTGCTGGATGGCATGCAGGGCGGCACGGCGGCAACACAGGAAGTGTTCATCGAACATGTGGGCCTGCCCATCCTTGCCGCCATCCGCCCGGCCGTGCAGGCGTTGCAGGACCTGGGCATGCACCGCAAGGTGCAGCTGATCGTATCCGGCGGCATCCGCAGCGGCGCGGACATGGCCAAGGCGCTGGCGCTGGGGGCGGACGCCGTGGCCATCGGTACCGCGGCCCTGATCGCGCTGGGCGACCAGAGTCCCGACCTGGCGGAGGAATACGCAAAGCTGGGCACGGTTCCCGGCGCCTATGATGACTGGCAGGACGGGCGCGACCCCGCGGGCATCACCACGCAGGACCCCGAGCTGGCCGCGCGCCTTGACCCGATCCTGGGTGGGCGGCGGATCGCCAATTACCTGTCCGTCATGACCATGGAGGCACAGGCGATCGCGCGGGCATGCGGCAAGAGCCACCTTCATAACCTTGAGCCGGAAGACCTTGTCGCCCTGACGATGGAAGCCGCCGCCATGACCCGCATCCCGCTGGCGGGAACGGAATGGTACCCGGGCCGGCAGGGGTTCTGAAACCACAGGGAGCAACGCCGCGCAGGGCGCGCCCCCCTTCGTGTTTTTCAAATATACTGAATACGGATATTGTGGTGATGGACCAAGATGTTACCAAGGCATGCACGCCTGTTGACCTTGCCGCCGAGGCCGAAAGGCGGGGCATAAGCTATTTCCTCATTTCCTACACCGACCTGTCCGGCGCGCAGCGGGCCAAGCTGGTCCCGGCATCAGCCATACGGGGCATGCAGGAAAGGGGGGCGGGCTTTGCCGGGTTCGCGGCGGCGTTCCAGCTTTCCCCCGCCGACCCCGACCTTGTCGCCGTGCCCGATCCCGCCACCCTGGTCCAGTTGCCGTGGAAACCGGAAGTCGGCTGGCTTGCATCCGACCTGAAAATGCATGGTGGGCTGATCGCGCAGGGACCACGCAACACGTTGCGCCGCATGATCGCCCGCGCCGCGAAAATGGGCCTTACGGTCAAGACCGGGGTCGAGTGCGAGTTCTTCCTGCTGACGCCCGACGGGCAGGCCATTGGCGACCCGCACGACAATGCGCCCAAGTCCTGTTACGATGCATCCGCCCTCATGCGGCGTTATGACGTGATTACCGAAATATGCGACGCCATGCTGCACCTGGGCTGGGAGCCGTACCAGAACGACCATGAGGACGCGAACGGCCAGTTCGAGATGAACTGGATGTTCGATGAAGCCCTGGTGACGGCGGACCGCCACGTCTTTTTCAAATTCATGGCGCGCGCCATCGCCGAAAAGCACGGGCTGCGGGCGACGTTCATGCCCAAGCCCTTCATGGACCTGACCGGCAGCGGGTGCCATGCCCATATCTCGCTGTGGAAGGGGGATACGAATATATGCCAGGCGGACACGGACCCGCTGGGCCTGTCGGCGGAAGGGTATCATTTTGTCGGCGGCCTGATCGAAAATGCGCGCGCGCTGTGCGCGTTCCTCAACCCCGTCGTGAATTCCTACAAGCGCATCAACGCGCCGCGCACCGTCTCGGGCGCGACATGGTCCCCCAATGCCGTGACCTATGCCGGCGACAACCGCACCCATATGATCCGCGTGCCGGGCAAGGGGCGCTTTGAAATGCGCCTGCCTGACGGGGCGGCCAATCCGTACCTGCTGCAGGCATCGCTGCTGGCGGCGGGGCTGAATGGGCTGGAGCGCAGGCTGGACCCGGGAAAGCCCCTTGATATCAACATGTATACCGAAGGCCACACGGTCCGGGACGCCAGAACGCTGCCCCTGAACCTGCTGGATGCGGTGCGGGCGCTGGACGCAAGCACCGCGATGCGCGGCCTGCTGGGCGATGGGCTGGTCGATCCGTACATTCACCTGAAAATGGCGGAATGGAACGCCTATTGTGGTCATCTGTCCGAATGGGAACGACAGGCCACGCTGGACTGCTAGAGCCATTCCACTGAACTCTGGCCCAGTGGAATGGCTCCAACTCATTGTTTAACGAGCATCTTCACCAGTTCGAATGTGTCCATTCAAACCGGATCTGCTCCAGCCCACCCCGCCTTGCCGGGAAAAAATCCGTCAGGGCCGCAAGGGCGCCGGTTTCGGGCACATACGGACAACACGCACGCCTGCAATGTTTCGTCTAAGAAACATTGTGCCGGTACGGATACACTGCATGGTGTTCCACAATAAGGGACAGGCAACGTTACATGGCGATATTTCCCGGATGACGCAACCAGCAGGAATAAAATTTCCCCTTGAGGAAATATTATCCTATCATGGCCGAATCCGGAATGATCATCCCGGTCACGCAGCATCGGCATGTCCTGCCTGTTCCGGTTCCGCCCGCAAACATGTTTCATACAAGTAACATTAAATGTGGAGAGGGTTATAATCAGCGATGTCAGCGCTTTTCCAGAAACACCCCTGCGGGACAGCAGGCGCACCAAAACCGCCCACATGGGACAGGCCCGCGCCCACCGATCGGGACGCCGCATGATGGCCGCCAGCTTTCCCCATCTTTTCCAGCCGCTGCGTATCCGGGGGGCAACGCTTAAAAACCGCATCATGTCCACCGGCCATGATACGACCATACCGACGGATGGCACCGTGAATGACCGGCTGGTCGCCTATCAGGCGGCGCGCGCGGCGGGCGGCGCGGGGCTGATCGTGATCCAGGTGGCGGGCGTGCATGAAAGCGCGCGCTACACCAACCATATCCTGATGGCCAATGACGATGGCTGCATGGAAGGCTATACCCGGCTGGCCGATGCCTGCCATGCCCATGGCTGCACCATTTTCGGGCAGATATTCCATCCTGGCCGCGAGATATGCGAACGCCACGAAGGGCTGCTGACCGTCGCCTACGCGCCATCCGCCGTGCCCAGCGAACGCTTCCATGTCATACCGCGCGCGCTGGACGCGGGCATGATACGCGAAATCATCGACGGGTTCGTCGCCGCCGCCATCCGCCTGCAGCGCGCGGGGCTGGACGGGGTCGAATTCGTTGCAAGCCACGGCTACCTGCCCGCGCAGTTCTTCAACCCCCGCGTCAATTTGCGCGATGATGAATATGGCGGGTCAGGGGAAAACCGCCTGCGTTTCGCGCGTGAAATCCTGGCCGCCATCCGTGCTGCGACAGGCGACGACTTTGTCGTCGGCATGCGTATCAGCGACAGTGAACGCGATGATGAAGGCCTGACGTCGGACGAGGTGCGCGCGATCTGCCGCGAACTGGAACCCCTGCTGGATTATGTCAATGTCACGACGGGGACATCCGCCTCGGCCGGGGCGGCGGTGCATATCGTGGCCCCCATGTCATGGACGCCGGGCTACGTCGCCCCGGCGGCGGCGCGCATCAGGGCGGACCTGTCCATTCCCGTCTTTGTGACCGGCCGCATCAACCAGCCGCAGGAAGCCGACGCCATCATCGCGTCAGGCGCCGCGGATGTGTGCGGCATGACGCGCGCGCTGATCTGTGACCCGCGCATGCCCGAAAAGGCGCAGTCGGGGCATAGCGGGGATATCCGCGCCTGTATCGCCTGCAACCAGGCCTGCATCGGGCATTTCCAGCTTGGCGTGCCCATTTCGTGCATCCAGCACCCTGAAACGGGCCGTGAAGAGATTTATGGCAACCTTGCCCCGGTGGAAAACCCCCGGCGCGTGTTTGTCGCCGGTGGCGGCCCTGCCGGCATGAAGGCTGCGGTCACGGCCGCAAAACGCGGGCATGACGTGACGCTGTTCGAGGCGGCGGGGCAGTTGGGCGGGCAGGCCCGCCTGGCCCAGGAACTGCCGCGCCGGGCGGAGTTTGGCGGCATCATAACCAATCTGGCGCGCGAGATCGAACTGGCTGGCGTGAAGGTCGTGCTGAATACGCCGGTTACGGGTGAGATGCTGGCGGCGGAGCGTCCCGACGCCCTTATCGTCGCCACGGGCGCCATTCCGTTCCGGCCGCCTTATGAGGAAGCGGGCGACATGCAGGTTGCCGATGCGTGGCAGATCCTCAGGCGCGAAATCAATCCCGGCCGCCGTGTCGTCGTGGTTGACTGGCGTGGCGACTGGATCGGCCCGGGCATTGCCGAGGCCCTGGCGGCCCGTGGCCATGATGTCCGTCTCGCCACCACGGTCCATCATGCCGCCGCCCAGTTGCCGCCCTATGTGCGTGACGACCTGCTGGGGGTCCTTGCCCGCCAGGAAATCGGCGTCATGCCATTGGTCCGGCTGTTCGGGCATGATGACAGCACGGTGTTCCTGCAGCATGTCGTCACGAATGAGCCGGTGATGGTGAACGACGTGGATACGCTGGTACTCGCCACCGGGCATGCATCCGTGACGGGACTGGAAAGCGCGGCGCGGGGCATCGTGCCCGATATCCGTGTCATTGGCGACAGCCTGGCGCCCCGGACCGCGGAAGAAGCGGTTTACGACGGCCTGCGCGTGGGGGCGGCCATCTGAACCCGCGCGGGTGACCACTGGCATGCAGGACCGGGTCCGTCACGACATCTTGGGAAAATAACGGCATGAGTTCACCAAAGACGAATGGCTATATCCAGTCCCTGAAATGGAGTGACGGCGTCCTGCTGTCCCTTGGTCCGCCGATTACCACCTTCTGCCTTATCGGTCTTGAAATCGGCCCGCTGGGGGCATGGGGCGCGCTGGCCATATGGTGCATGACCAGCCTGATCGCGCTGGCGCAGAACATGATTTTCGCCGACATGGCCCTGGCGTTGCCCGGATGTTCGGGCGGCATCGGGGCGTTCGCGCATCAGGCATGGCGGCGTGACGCCACCCCGCTGGGGGCGATTGCCATTTTCGGCTACTGGACGGGGTGGAGTTTTTCACTGGCCGTCAACGGGTTGCAGATCGGCCGGCTGGCGCAGGCGCAGTGGTTCCCGACATGGACCGGCACGGTCCGCCTGCTTGGAAACGAAATCGGGCTGCCCCACTGTATCGCGGGCCTGATGATGGTGGTGGTGTTCACGATCAACATACGCGGCGTCCGGCTGGTCGCCTCCATCAACCGTATTGCAAGCTGCCTGCTGGGGGTCATGGCGCTGATCTGCCTTGTCGGGCCTTTTTTTACGGTCAGGCTCAATTTCCATGACCTGCACTGGCACCTGCCGCATACATCGGCATTTACGTTCTTCCAGGCCATGCTGGTGTGGTCGTTCATTGCGTCATGGACAACGTACGGCACGGAACTGTGCGCCACCTTCGCGCCTGAATACCATAATCCCCGCTTCCATATCCGCCTTGCCCTGCTGGTTTCCTCCATGCTGGTGATCGGCATTACCATCCTGAGCTGCGTCATGCTGCCCGCGACGGAAGGGGAGGCCGCGATCAACGCCGACCCGATCGGGTTCTATGTTGATATCCTCAACCGGATTATCGGGCCTGGCCTTGCCAATATCGCCATTCCCGTCATGTGCCTGGCGCAGTTTGTCGCCATGGGGTCCGCCATTTCGGGTTCCAGCCGCGCCCTGCACGGGCTGGCCGCGCGGGGCCTGACGGTCCGGCAACTGGATTCCATCAACGAACGGGGCGTGCCGGGACGCGCCATGACCATCGACCTGGTCATCAACCTGTTCATCGTGTTTTTCATATCCGACATAACCGGCATCATATTCGCGGGGAATGTCGGGTATATCCTGTGCATCATCCTGGCGCTGAGCGGCTTCATCCGCCTGCATTACGCCCGGCGCGGCGCGGGCGGCGCGCCGCCATGGCGCATGATTGGCGTGGCCGGGGTCCTGACGCTGTTCAACATGTCCATGCTTGTCGTCGGGTTCTGCAACCCGTCGCTGGTCGGGTATGGCGGGCGACGCGAGCAGCTTATCGCCCTGTCGGCGATCGTGCTGGCGCTGCTCATGTGCCTGTACCGCCGCGGGATACAGGACAAGGGCGGCCTGCGGCTGCGTGAACGCGACCCCGAACCCGCCCTGTCGGTTTCGCCCCATAACGAGGCCTAGCGGCACCCGGCATACATGCAGGTCACGACATGGCATACCATCGATATATCATTCTGCTTTTCCATGTATTCCTTACGCCCGTCCTGTTCCCGGCGGTGGGGAACGCCAGCACCGCCCGGCCCGGTCATGCCTACAGCCTTGCTGACACCACGTTCGTTGCGATGTGCAGTCTTGTCGTCATGCTGATGCTGCTGCCGGGGCTGGCCCTGTTTTACGGGGGGATGGCGCGTAGCAAGAATGTGCTGTCCGTCCTGACGCAGGTCTTTTCATCCGGGGTGTTCATCATCGCCCTGTGGATGATCGCCGGCTACTCGCTCATATTCAGCAAAGGCCCGTTGCAGCCGGTCATAGGCGGGTCTGGCAGGATGTTCCTGCGTGGCATTACGGTGGAAAGCGCCACGGGCAGCCTGCCGGAATATCTTTACTGCCTGTTCATGGCCCTGTTCGCGACCATAACGGTCGGGATCATTGTCGGGTCGGTTGCCGAACGCATGCGCTTCAGCGCGTTTGTCATATTCATATCAATATGGTTTTTCATCAATTACGTGCCCATGGCCCATATGGCGTGGGGCGGGGGATGGATCGCCCCGCTGGACATACAGGATTTTGCCGGGGGCAATGTCGTCCACCTCAATGCCGGGGTGGCCGGACTGGTCGCCGCCATCATGCTGGGCAGGCGGCACGGACTGGGCACCACGCATATGGCCCCCCATGACGTCAGCATGACCTATACGGGCGGATGCCTGCTTTTTGTGGGCTGGCTGGCTTTCTGCGGCGGCTGCAATTACGCGATCGACGGGCTGGGCATCCTGTTGATGCTCAATACCCTGATCGGCGGGGCAGGCGGGGCGATCGGCTGGTGCCTGGCTGAATGGCGGTGCCATGGCCGCCCGAGTACGCTGGGCATCATTTCCGGCACCATAGCCGGGCTGGTGGGGATTACGCCGGCATGCGGCTATGTGGCCCCCATGGCGGCGCTGGCAATTGGCGCCATGACAAGTATGGCCTGCCTGTGGTCCGTCAACAACCTGAAAAAACGCTTCGGGTTTGATGATGCCTTCGATGTCTTTTCAATCCATGGCGTCGGCGCGGCCACGGGCGGGCTGCTGACCGTTGTCTTTGCCGCATCCTTTCTTGGGGGGACGGGCTATCCCCACGGCCGCACGCCATGGGGGCAGATGGGCATCCAGATACTGGGCATTTCCTTCAGCGTGCTGGTATCGGCTGTCACGACATACCTGTCCCTGGCGCTGACGCGCCATGTCTGTCCGCTGCGGGTCGACGAAGATGAGGAGGCCATGGGGCTGGACCTTGGCGCCCATGGCGAGGTCGCCTACCATACAGACAGGATTGGCAGCGACTGAGCGTGAAACGCCATAAAGGACACGCGATCAATAATAAGAAAAATTTATGTACTATATAGAACAGGAATCGGACATTAATATTTCTGAAGTGCAGACGGAATAGACTGTTGCGCGCCAGGACAGGGGCGCCAGCCCATTGGGACCGCAAGTAAAGACCCCGGTCATGGCCCCATGCATCCATGCCGCCACGCACGCCGCGCTGATTCTGAATATCATTTCACATCAATTTGTTGAATATCAGGTCAAACGTATCCCTGTCCAAGAGACTGTTTGAAAACAACCCATTGATAAAAAACAATAAAAGTTTTTGGGTGCTGCCTTTTTTCAAAAAGGCGGCGTTCTTTCGAAGCTTCTGCAAAAAGCTTCACCAAAAACTTCCTTTAATTTTAAAGCGCTATCATGAACTGACTTTTCAAACAGTGTCCAAATCCCTGATCGACGGATTCAGGCCGGGATAAAAATAAAACCGCATATTTTTATTCAAAAACAGTCAACTGGCCTGTCCATCACGGACAGGTGCAATATTTTTTCCTGACAGGATATTTTAATTCTTGTAAATCCAGTTTTTTGGCCATATGGTTTCGTTGATGAAACGTTTTCTGGTGCATGTGGACGTATGGACCACGACAGACATCCCAAGGCCGCGCCAGTATAACAACACCTGACTATTTCAAATATAAAACCAACACTTCATAATAATGCATCATTCATGCAAACCGTTTTATTTTGCGTGTTGGATATATGTGACACCGAAACAGTAAGCTGGAACGGGAATGAAATATATGGTCCGGAAATTGCCTCTCTGTGGCTTGCTTCTCGCAGCCACGTCCCTTGACTGCCATGCGGCGACCGCCGCGCCCCTTGCGCAGTCGGGGCATAATCAGGCCCCGGGGGAAAGCAGCCGCGCACGGGAAACACGCGCGCGCACGGCCGCCGCATCCCCCCGGTCGGCCAGGGCGGAAACGCTGTCGGTCAGCACCAGCCGGAACATTTCCACCGGCACGGAACAGCGCATGGGCCAGAAGGTCATGCAGCAGTTCGTGCCCGGCACCAATCCCCTGAAGGTCCTGTCGGCGCGCACGCCGGGGCTGAGCTTCAGCTCCGGTGACGCGCTGGGGCTGGATGCATGGTCAAGCAGCCTGTACATGCGCGGCTTTTACTGGAACAGCGTCGGGATCTCGCTTGACGGCATTCCGCTGAACGACCAGTCCTATGGCACCCTGAATGGTGAAAACCTGTCGCAGGCCATCATCACCAACAATATCGCCGGCATGTCGGTGTCCCAGGGTGGGGGGGCGGTCGATACCATGTCCACCACCAACCTTGGCGGCTCCATACAGATTTCAAGCGCCGACCCGTCGGACAGGATGGGCGGGGATGTGTCGCAGATGTTCGGCAGCAATGCGTCATTCCGCACATATGGACGGTTTGATACCGGCGCCATGAACCGGACCGGCACCAAAATGTACATTTCCTATGCCCGTTCCGACACACACAAATGGAAGGGGGCAGGCGACCAGCTACAGCAGCAGGCGGAAGCCAAGATCGTGCAGCCCATCGGGCAGGACAGCCGCATTGCCGGGTTCATGAGCTGGTCGAACAATTCCCAGTGGTCCTATTACGACCTTTCGTTGACCGAAGTGCAGAACGGCGGCTGGAGCAGCGAATACCTTTACCCGAATTACGGCAAAGCCTACCGCGAAGCCCAGAAATATGGTGGCGGCGCCGACCTGTATGATGGTGGCCAGCACCAGGTCAATTACCTTGGCGGCCTGACATTCGACATGGCGATGACCAGGAACCTGCATTGGAAAACCCTGTTCTACGCCAATAGCCAGGTGCTTTACGGAACCTATGCCGACCCAGCCGTCTCGTCACAGGTGCTGCCCGGCGCGACCGAAGCCGCCCCCCTGTCGGAGGAGGTCTGGCAGTCCCACCAGGCCCGTTATGGCATGACCTCCTCGGTCAAGTACAACATCGCGCACCACACCATCCAGAGTGGCATCTGGCTGGAAAACAACAATCAGGAAATGGGGCAGTTTTTCTATAACGAACCCTCGCTGGCCAGCGGCCTGGCGCCGCTGAAGACGATCGGCCCCTATGACGTCTATGGCCGCGCGTTCATGGAATCCTATGATTTCAAATGGACAACCGATACGTTCCAGTATTTCCTGTCCGATACATACCGCCCCATACGCAACCTGGACATACATGCGGGCTTCAAATCGCTCATAACCACCACGTCGGGTGGCGTGCAGTATAATAACGAAGCCTATACCGGCGCATCGGCCCTGGCCAATGGCAGCATGACCGCAGCCGCGGCCTTCCTGCCCCATGTCAGCGTCAACTGGCGCTTCCTGCCCGGGCATGAGTTGTATTTTGACGTTGCTGAAAACATGCGCGGCTATGGCGTGCAGTCATGGGGGTCCGCCGGGCAGGCATCGCTATGGGCCGTGCAGGACCAGTCGGTATTCCGCAGGCTGCAGGGCAGCACGCCGGCCGAACGTGACTGGGTCTATCTTGTTGGTTATCGGTATAATGACAGATACGCCAATTTCTCGGTCGATGCCTATCATGTCAATGATTACCATCACCTGCTTGAAATCAATGCCGGCAACCAGAACAACCCGATCCTGTCCGTCGCCCCCACGGATATTTCCATGTATGGGGTGGATGCCGCATTGACCCTGCATCCCTTCCAGCATGGTGTCATGAAGGGACTGTCGATGTTCAACAGCGTCAGCTACAACCACGCGACATATGGCAGCGACCTGGAATCCGGTGGCCGGCTTTATTCCGTCAACAAGAAGAATATCGTCAACTATCCGCAGGTCATGTATAAATCAAACCTGACATATGCTTTCCGTGGCATGGAAGCGCATATCGACGCAAACTACTATTCACGCCGCCAGTACAGCTATACCAATGACACATCGGTACCCGCATACTGGCTGGTGACATTGGGCGCGCGTTATCGCTTTGGTGATTACGGCCCCATGAAGAACCTGACATTCGATTTCAGCGTCTATAACCTGGCCAACAGCAAATACATTTCCATGATGGGCGAAAATGGCAATCCCATGTCGGGGGATCTGTATTCGATGGAACGCGGGGCGATACGCCAGTATTTCGGCACGGTCAGCGCCCATTTCTAGGGCGGTTGCGCAACAGGCGGAAACACGGGAAGTGGCCAGGCGACCGGCATAGGACCGTCATGACAGGAACAGGGCGGGGAGCGTTTCCTTGCCCTGTTCGCACGCATACCAGAAGGACGCGACGGATGATACCAGCCAGAAAGCCAAAAGTTTCTTTTTGAGAAAGTTATGTTCTTTAAGGTTGACGCTCCACCATTCCCCCGCCTATGATGCGAGCGAATTATTGACAAGTAAAACATAAGGGCATGCCAAAACGGACAGGCCCCTGCGGTACGGCGGGAACAATATTTCAGGTCAATCCGCAATGTATCCTGAAATAACGCACACATGCACAAAACATCACCCATGCAGGGAAACATGAACATGGCATATAGCTGGCGTCATAGTGCTCTTTCCAGTCGGCATTCCGCCCTTGGCTCCGCGCTGGAAGACTGGAACGGCATGGCGACCGCGTGGACCTATGATGGCGATGTGCAGGATGATCATGTCGCCATCCGCACCCGCGCGGGCCTGATGGATGTATCCGGCCTGAAAAAACTGCACCTGGTCGGCCCCCATGCATCGGCGATACTGAATTACGCCACAACCCGCGATGTGCGGAAAATCACACCGGGGCGTTCGGCCTATGCCACGGTGCTGAACGACCAGGGCAGGTTCATTGACGACTGCATCCTGTATCGTACCGGCCCGAATAGCTGGATGGTGGTCCATGGTGCGGGCGCGCTGCATGAAGTGCTGGCGGCCATGGTCGTGGGCCGGAACGCCAGCCTTCTGTTTGATGATGACCTGCATGACCTGTCGCTACAGGGGCCTGTCGCCATCGACTTCCTGGAACGGCATGTCCCGGGCATCCGGCAGTTGAGGTATTTCCACCACATGCAGACTGTCCTGTTCGGCGCGCCGGTCATGATATCGCGGACCGGCTATACGGGGGAGCGTGGGTACGAAATCTTCTGCAAGGGGGAGGATGCGCCACGGATATGGGACACGATCCTTGCGGAAGGCAGGTCGCTGGGTATCGTGGCAACCAGCTTTACGGCGCTCGACCTGCTGCGGGTGGAAAGCTACCTGCTGTTTTATCCCTATGACAATTCCGAAACATATCCATTCGACCACGAACCCGCCGGCGACAGCCTGTGGGAACTGGGGCTGGATTTTACTGTCAGCCCGAACAAAACCGATTTCCGCGGGGCTGCGGCGCATTATGCGCTGAAAGGACATGAACGCATCAGGATATATGGCCTGCTGCTGGAAGGGCGGGACGTGGCGCAGGGTGGGGACGGCGTCTACGCGCAGGGCAGGAAGATTGGCGTCGTGACCTGCGGCATGTTCTCCAGCCTTACCAACCGGTCAATGGCGCTGGCGCGGCTTGAGCCGTCCTGCGCGCAGGCGGGCATCGCCATGGAAGTGCATTCCGGTGAAAGGGTTCTCAGGGGCGTCACCCATTCGCTCCCGTTTGATGATCCGAAAAAAACCAAAAGAACCGTGAAGGACTGACATGCCCGATGAATGCAGGCGCGCGGGTGAAGATGATATATCCCCTGTCAGGACCGTAACATGAATCCGGCTACTGGATATGCCGCCACGATATCTTCCGTCGATGTGGTGGCGCCTGCATTGCGGCGTTTTGTGGTGTCGCGCACAAAAGGCGCGTTTCCCGCCATATCCCCCGGCAGCCATGGCGTCTTCGCCTTCGGGAATGGGCAGCGCACCTGGAAAAACGCCTATTCCATCGTAAACCGGTCCGAAGATGGCCGCGCGCTGGAAATCATTGTCCGCCGGGCCGAACCCACCCGTGGGGGGTCCGATTTTCTATACCGGCATGGCGGGCCGGGACTGAATGTTTCGGTCCTGGGCATTTCCAACCTGTTCCCGATTGTCCGGACCGGGCGCAGGCATATCATGATTTCCGCCGGCATCGGGATCACGCCTTTCCTGTCCTACATGACGGAAATGCGCAAGGACGGCATGGATTACGCCCTGCACCATTACACGCGCCCGGAGGAAGCCGACGCGTTCAGGGCAATGCTGTCACCGTGCGACCCGTCAAGGGTGCGGGTGCATGAAGGGCGGCAGGAAGCGGTTGCATCGTTACGCATGCTGCTGGCGCGCGAACCGGTTGCGTCCCACCTGTATGTCTGCGGGCCGGGGGGGTTCATGGAATGGGTCCGCCAGACCGCCGCCACGGTCGGATACGCCGCGACAAAGATCCATTCCGAACGCTTTATCTCACCCGCTGGCGGTCGCGTGTTTGAGGTCATGCTGGCACGCAGCGGGAAAACCATTACGGTCGGGGCGGATGAAACGCTGCTTGAAGCACTGGAAAACGCGGGGATCGACGCTCCCTGCCTGTGCCGGGGCGGGGCATGCGGCATGTGCCGCGTGGGGGTGATCAATGGCAGGCCGGACCACAGGGACCATGTGCTGACTGGGGCCGAGCGCGACAGCGGCGATGTCATGCTGACCTGCGTTTCACGCTCCCTGTCACCCACACTGACCCTTGACCTGTAGGGAACGAATTGGACAGCGAGCAGAAAACATGAGCATCGACACCAGGTTCAGGTCGGCAGGCAGTTACCGTGCGCCCTATCATATGGAGAACAGCGATGCCGCGATCCTGCGCTTTCCGTTCCCGTTTCCTGAAGATCACTACATGTACTCCATGAATATCGAGCCACATGTAAAGGCGGGCGCGGTTGATTCCCTGCGCCGCACCTTCGACGTGGACGAGCATTATGTCGTGGAATGCCGGGAAAAAGCCCGTATCCTGTCCGAAGACCCCGGACGGTGCATCGTGCTGCCCCATATGCGCGCGGCGGAGTGGGATTTCGTCGAACTGGCCATGGGCAGCCTGTCGGAAGACTATCCCGACCTGTTTCACCTCTCCCGCGACGGCACGCGATGGCGCTGGATCAACCGCCCCCTGAATATCGACCAGCATTTTGTGTTCGGGGATGCGGGCACGCTGCCTTATGCGCCGTTCGAATTCATGGCCCGGCAGATGCAGGGCGATTTCACCCTGCAGGACCAGAGGGATAACGACCTGTGGATGGATGGCGGCATGGTCACATCCCAGGCGGACTGGTCCCTGAAGTTCGACCTGGGCATGTCGTTCGGGCAATGGCATGCCCCCGTGCCCAAGGCGGGGGAAATGGGCATATTCGACCGGGGGCTGCGATTTTTGCTGATGCTGCAGCATGGCAGGCCGGTGCGCCGCCTGAACTGGACCATGACAGTCAACCCGCGCCTTGACACATCCCCCGAAAATTTCACCATCTGGGGCAGGGACCGGGCGGGCGTAACCGGCGATAACGCAAGGGACCTGGTGCACCTGCGGGTGGAACTGCAGGCGTTATTCCGGCTGCCACGTTCCAATGCCATCCTGTTCGCGGTGCGCTGCTATCTCCTGCCGCTGCGCGATATTGCACTGGTCCATAAATGGCGCATCCGCCTGCATCGCGTCCTGCGCGACCTTGATCCCGCGCTGTCCGCCTACAAGGGGCTGGACCTGTACCGCGCCCATGCCGTGCATTACCTGGCCCGGTTTGACAATAATGAACCAACATCAAAAGGCATAGGCCCGGACCAGGATGCCCTTGTCCGTACGTAACCCCGCCACCCGGGGCATGATGGCCCCGGCAGGCCCACCCGCCCGGTTCATCACCCGGGGCGCGCCATGCGGTGGCGGGACTGGCCTTTGCAGGATATGGAATCCGTCCGGGAAAGTAATTACAGGCCATGACCGGCGATGCGGGTCATGTTTTATTTAAATGATAATCATTTTCATAATAGAATTCCATGTGAATTTTCCCCCGTAACCCGGATATTCAGGTTCGTGTCAGGTTTCCCTGTTATCAGTGCGGCGTCATCATCGTGGTGACAGCCGCTTTATGCATACCGGGGAACAGACGCACACCATGCGTAAGGATATTTCTGGCCAGCCTGTACGCAGCCTGTCATGTCATTCCGGCAGTACGGGCCACCCGGGCGGAAAGTGGAACACAAGGCCGATGCATGACCACAGGGCAGGGCGTGGCCAGCCCGTCCGGCGCGGCGCGGCCGCATGCCACGGGGCAGGGGCGGCAGGGGGCAGTTCCCGCACGGCCACGAAACGGCCCGGCCATTCCATGACGGGCATGGCGTGAACCGCCCCATGCTTCCCATCATATTCGTAACCATGGCCTGCGCCATGACATGGGCGCTCCCCCTGCGGGCGCAGGCGCCCCAACCCGGGCTGTCATTCCATGATGCGGTCAGCATGGCATGGGCCATCGACCCCGTCCGCACCGAACTGCAGGTCGGCCACCATTCCGCAAGGGCGCGGGCCAGCGCGGCGGGGTCGTGGTTCGCCGGCGGGCCTACCCTTTCAGGTGAATACATGGATGACCACATGCTGGGCAGTAACGAAGGCTATACCACCTATCAGGGCGGGGTATCGGTGCCGCTGTGGCTGCCGGGACAGGGCAGCGCCACGAAACAGGTCGCCAGCGCGGAAGCCGCGTCGATTGATGAACAACTCAATGTGGAACACATGGCGCTGTCCATCCGGGTGCTTGACGCCGGCGCCGCGGCCCTGATCGCCCGCGCCCGGGTGGACGTGGCCCATGCCCTGTACGATGCGGCGGCGCGCATGGCCGCCAGCGCCACGCATGCGGTGCATGGCGGCGAACTGGCCTCGGCCGACGGGCAGATGGCGCAGGCGGCGATGGAAAACGCCCGCAATGAACTGGCGCTGGCGCAGGAGGAAGCCCAGGACGCCACCGCGGCGCTGGACGTGCTGCTGGGGCGCCCGGCCATGCCCGACCTGACCCGTTATGGCGGCGGCGACGTGACCCAGGCCCGTTTTGTCAGCCCGCGCGACATGGAAGACAACGACCCCCGCATAAAAGTGGCGCACCGCAACGTGGAAGCCGCCGAGGCCAACATGAAGCTGGCGCGCCGTTCCTTCATGCCCAACCCGGAAATCGGCGTGGACGCCATCCATGAAAAGCAGTACGGCAGCCCGTGGGATGACCGCGTGGGGGTGAATTTCAGCATCCCCCTGCCCAGCGAGGTCCGCAATACCCCCATCATGTCCGAAGCCCGCAACCGGCTGGCCACCGCGACCAGCCAGGAAACGCAGGCGCGGCGCATGGTGCATCTGGAAATGCTGCGCGTGCGTGAACGCCTGATCGCGGCCACGACGGCGCGACAGGCGACACAGGCCGCCGCCGCAGGCATGGAAAAGCGCGCGGCGGCGCAGGAACGGTCCTGGCGGGTTGGCGAGGCCAGCCTGGACACAGCACTTGCCGCCCGGCAGGCGGCCGCCAGCGCCCGGCTGGCCAGCGCCCGGGCGGAGGTGGACTGGCATGTCGCCAGCATCCGCATGCTGATTGCAACTGGTGTCGTGCCATGAAGCGGATCGCCCCCATCGTATTCCTGCTCGGCCTGCCGGCCCTGCCCGCCCATGCCGGGGACAGCGCGCTGCCCCCGGTCGTGAAACTGGATGCGGCGGCCGTCGCCAATGAAGGCGTCACCACCGCCACGGCCATGCCGGGCACCATCGCCCCCGTGCTGCCGGTCATGAGCCGGGTCATGCCCGATACGGCGCGGGTCGTGCATATCCACCCGGCGGGCAGCGGCAAGGTGCTGGCGGTACTGGTCCAGCCCGGCACGCCGGTGCGGCGGGGGCAGGCGCTGCTGCGCTACCAGGACCATTCCCTGCACGTCGCGCGCCTGCAGGCGGTGCAGATGCGCGCAGCCCTTGCCGCCGCCATCGCGGCGCGCAACGATGCGGCCGGCGCGGTGCAGCGGGCAAAAGCGCTGGCGGGCGAAAGCATATCCATGGCCGAACTGCGGCGCAGGCAGGATGCGCTGGCGCAGGCGGACGCCACCATGCGCGCCCGCCAGGCGGACATGGACACGCTGGGCCACCGCTTTGCCGAAGAGTTCAATTCATCATCCGAGCAGGACAGCCAGGGCGCGGAGGATGAGACCTCGACCCTGATTTCCCCTGTCGATGGCATGGTGCAGGCGATCAATACGTCGGTGGCGGGCGACGTGGACCCGACCCTGGATGTGGCGACCGTGGCCGACCTGTCCAGCATATGGCTCGTCTCCGACATCCCGCCCGATCAGGCGGCGCAGGTCGCGCCGGGGGGCCAGCAGGTGACACGGACGGCGGATGGCCCGTTCACGTCCCGTATCGACACGGTGGACGGAATGGCCAGCCCCCTGACCGGGCTGGTCCGGGTCATAAGCAGCGTGGCCAACCCCACCGGCGCGCTGGTGCCCGGCATGGTGCTGGACGCCACGCTGGCGCAGCGCCATGGTGTTGCGGGCATTGTCGTGCCATCCGAGGCCATCCAGCGCATCGGCGGCGACCAGGTCGTGTTCGTGCGGGTGGACCAGACGGACTACCGGCCCGTGGTGGTCGACGTGGCGCTGGATGACGGGACGCGGGCGGTCATCCGCTCCGGCCTGAAAGGCGGCGAGACGGTGGCGGCCCATGGCAGCTTCGCCCTGCGTTCGGTCATCAGCCTTGCCGGCATGGATGCGGACTGATGGCGCGCAGGTACCTTGAGGCGCTGATACGCGCGCGCATGCTGGTGCTGGGCGCGCTTGGCCTGCTGCTGGTGGCGGGCATCATGGCGGTGCTGGGCCTGCCGGTGGAGGCGGTGCCGGATATTTCACCCAGGCAGGTGCTTGTCTCGGTCGTGGCCCCCGGCCTTGCGACGGAGGAAGTCGAAAAGCTCATCACCTTCCCGCTTGAAGCCAGCATGACCGGCATCCCCGGCATGACCGACCTGCGCTCCGTCTCGCGCGGGGGGGTGTCGGTGGTGTACGTGCAGTTTGCCGACGACACCGACATCAACCTCGACCGCACCCGCGTGAACGAGCGCATGCAGCAGGCGCGTTCAAGCATATCCGTGCCCGGCATCACCGTCAGCATGGGGCCGCTGGCCACCGGCATGGGCGAGATCATGCAGTTCCAGATCCGGGGTACAGGGCGTTCGCTCATGGACCTCAACCGCATCATGAACTGGACCGTGGTGCCGCAGATGCGGCTTGTGCCCGGCGTGGTGGACGTGAACGTGAATGGCGGGGCGGAAGAAACCTATGAGGTCACGCTGGACCCCGCGCGACTGATTGGCGGCAACCTTTCGGTGGGCGAGGTCTACCGCGCGGTCGACGCCAGCAACGCGGCATCGGGCGGCGGCTGGATCACCCACCATGCCGAACAGCAGAGCGTGGTCGGACGCGGGCTGGTCGGCAGCCTGGCGGATTTCGGCAACATCGCCGTGCGCACCAACCCCGATGGCTCCGCCGTGCGGCTGCGCGACCTGGGGCGCGTCACCACGGGCGCGCGCACCCGGCTGGGGGCGGTGACGCGCGACGGGCAGGGGGAAATCGTGATTGGCGTGGTGATGATGGAAAGCGGGGCCAGTTCCAACGCCACGCTGGCCGCCATCAACCGCGCCCTGCCGGGCATCAGGCAGGCGCTGCCCGCAGGCGTTACGCTGGAACCCTATTACACCCGCGCCACCCTGACCGGGCAGACCATCGCCACGGTGCGCGACAACCTGCTGATGGGGGCGGTGCTGGTGGTGGGCGTGCTAGTGGTGGTGATCGGAAGCTGGCAGGCAGCACTTGTCATCGCCTCCGTCATTCCGGTGGCGCTTGTCTGCGCCATGGCGGGGATGCGGCAGTTCGGCATATCGGCCAACCTGCTCAGCCTTGGCGCGATCGATTTCGGCATGATCGTCGATGGCTCGCTGGTGGTGATCGAACATGTGCTGTCGCGGCGCGAGGAGGAGCCGGAGGTGGAATTCATCCCGCTCGTGGTCTCGTCCGTGCAGCAGGTCATGCGCCCGGTGGGGTTCGCCATACTGGTCATCATCATGGTCTATCTGCCCATCCTGACCCTGCAGGGGATCGAGGGGCACATGTTCCGCCCCATGGCGCAGACGGTCATCATGGCGCTGCTGGCCTCGCTGGCCTACTGCTTCATCTGCATACCCGTGCTGGCCAGCCTGGCGCTGGGGAGCGTGCGGCCCACGGGTGACACGCGGCTGATCGCCTTCATGCGCCGCCCCTATACCCGCATGGTGACATGGGGCGAGACGCATCCGCGCATCCTGTTTGGCGGCACGATCGCGGTGCTGGCCGTATCGGCGGGGCTTGCGACGCGGCTGGGCGGCGAGTTCATTCCCCAGCTTGACGAAGGCGCGCTTGCGGTCACCACCACGCGGCTGCCCTCGGCCTCGCTCGACACCGTGCTGGCCTCGGTCACGAAGCAGGAGCAGATCCTGCGCCGCTTCCCCGAAGTCCGTTCCGTGGTCAGCAATACCGGCACGTCCGCCATTCCCACCGACCCGATGGGCGTGAACGAGACCGACAGCTTCATCTTCCTCAACCCGCCCTCCACATGGAAGACCGCCCGCACGCAGGCGGGGCTTGTGGCCGCGATGGACGACACCCTGCGGCGCGAACTGCCCGATGCGCTATATTCATGGAGCCAGCCGGTGCAGATGCGCATGGACGACCTGCTGTCGGGCGTGCGCACGCAAATCGCCGTGTCGATCTTTGGCGATGACCTGGCCACGCTGGCTGATCTGGGCGACCGGGTGGTGGCCGCGATGTCGGGTGTGAAAGGGGCGGCGGACGTGGCGGCGGCGGGCGATGGCACCGTGCCGCTGGTCGTGGCCGATATCGACCGCACGCAGGCCGCCAGCCGCAACGTGGCGGTGCAGGACATCCTGGACACGGTGGAGGCGGTCGGCGGCCATATCGGCGCCCGGCCGGTGATCGTGGACAACGCCATCATCAGCACGCAGGTGCGCCTTGACCCGCGTCGCGTGGCCTCCGCCGCCGCGATCGGCGCGCTGCAGGTCCGGCGGATGGACGGGCAGGGGAATGTCCTGCTGTCGCAGGTGGCGCGCGTGCATGAAGTCGATGGCCCGCCGCGCATAAGCCGTGACGGCGTGCGCCGGCGCATGGTGGTGCAGGCCAATGTGCGCGGGCGCGACCTTGCATCCTACGTGGCGGAGGCACAGGCCCGCGTCGCCCATGATGTCAGGCTGCCCACGGGCTACACCATGCAGTGGGATGGCCAGTTCCGTAACCTGCAATCGGCGGTGCTGCGGCTGGAAATCGTCCTGCCCATCGCGCTGGGGCTGATCTTTGCGCTGCTGGTGGTGGCGTTTGGCGCGGTCCGGCCCGCGCTGCTGGTGTTTGTCAACCTGCCGGTGGCGGCGACCGGCGGCATCGTGGCGCTGACGCTGCGCGGCCTGCCGTTCAGCATTTCGGCAGGCATCGGCTTCATCGCGCTGTTCGGGGTGGCGATCCTCAACGGCGTGGTGCTGGTCAGTGAAATCGCCGCCCTGCGCGCGGGCGGCATGGCGGTGGCGCAGGCGGCGTTTGCCGCGGCCGAATCCCGCTTCCGCCCGGTCATGGCCACGGCGCTGGTGGCCAGCCTTGGCTTTTTCCCCATGGCGTTTTCCGAAAGCGCGGGGGCGGAAGTCGAGCGCCCGCTGGCCAGCGTGGTCATTGGCGGGCTGGTTTCGTCCACGCTGCTGACGCTGCTGGTGCTACCCTCACTCTATGCCCGGGTCATGCGGGAGAAGGTTCAGGACTGATGCGCATCCTTATCGTGGAAGATGAACATGACCTCGGGACGGCGGTGCATGAACGCGTGCGGCTGGACGGGCATGCGGTGGACTGGTTCACGACGCTGGAAGATGCGCGCGCGGCCATGGCGACGGTGGACTACGACTTCATGCTGCTCGACCTTGGCCTGCCGGACGGGAACGGGCGCGACCTGCTGCGTGAAATCCGACGGACATCATCCGATATCGCCATCCTGATCACCACGGCGCAGGACCAGATCAGTGACCGTATCGCGGGCCTGTCCGACGGGGCGGATGATTATATCGTCAAACCCTATGACCTGAATGAACTCGCCGCCCGGATCGCCGCCGTGGCGCGGCGGTACGCCGCGCCGCGCCGGCAGGCGCGCTACCGGATCGGCGATATCGTGATCGACCGGGAAAACCAGTCCATATCGCGCGACGGGCAGGGGCTGGACCTGACCGCGCGCGAATGGGCCATCATGGAACTGCTGTCGCGCAATCCGGGCCGGATCTATTCCCGCCAGCAGATCGACACGGTCCTGTATGCGCTGGACCGCGACGTGGACAGCAACACGGTCGAGGTCTTTGTCAGCCGCCTGCGCAAGAAGGTCGGCAATGCGGTCATAAGGACCATCCGGGGCCGGGGATACTGCCTTGCCGACGGGGAAGCCGCATGAAAAGCTGGAGCCTTGCCGCCCGGATCGTCAGCGGCGTGCTGGGGGCCGTAACCCTAAGCCTGCTGGCGCTCAGCCTCGCCATCGCGGGGTTCACCCGCTACGAAATCACGGAACGGCTGGACAATTCCCTGCAGGAAGTCTCCGAACGGCTGCAGGCCACCATCGCGGCACAGCCCCACGGGCCGGGGGGCACCGTTGCATGGGTGCCCGATGTCGGGCCACGGACGCTTGCCTATCAGGTGGTCGACCAGTCCGGGCATGTCGTGCTGCGCTCACAGAACGCGCCGGTCCAGCCCTTCGTGCCCGACATCCGTACCGGGTTTGCCAATACGCCCCGTTTCCGGGTCTATGTCGCCGCGCCCACGGCCACGGCCTATCGTGTGCTGGTGGGGGAACCCACACTGCACCGCCGGGGCGCCACGTGGCGCGCCACGGCGATCGCGATACTGCCGATACTGGTTTCCCTGCCGGTCATCTGGTGGCTGGTGCGCCTGATCGTGCGGCGCGCCCTGCGCCCGCTGGACCGCCTGCAGGACGAAATGCACGCACGCGGCAGCGGCAACCTGCAACCCATCGGCGCACTTGACCTGCCGGTTGAGCTGATCCCCATCCAGCACGCCGTCAACACCCTGCTGTCGCGGCTGGAAACGGCGCTTTCCACCGAACGGGCCTTTGCCGCGAGTGCCGCGCACGAACTGCGCAACCCGCTGGGCGCCCTGCTGGCGCAGGTGCAGATGCTGGGCCGCATGGTGCCAGCGGGGTCGGAGGCGGCCAGGCGGGTGGACATCATAACCGGGCGTGCCCGCCGGCTGGGCCGCACGGTGGAAAAACTGCTGCAGTTTTCCCGCGCGTCCTCCGGCGTCGCCTTCCGGCGCAACCGCTTTGACCTGCTGACCGTCGTGCACGTGCTGGTCGATGACCTGGGCCAGAACCCGCGCAGCAGCCAGCGCATCGTCATGACACCGGATGGGGCCAGCCACATATTCGTCCATGGCGACATGGACGCGACCGGCATCATGCTGCGCAACCTGCTTGAAAACGCCCTGCTGCATGGCGGCCCTGACACGCCCGTGCGGGTGGCCGTCCTGCCCGATGGCGGCATCGACATCACCAACGACTGCGCGGCCCTGCCGCCCGACATCCTGGCGCGGCTGACCAGCCCGTTCGTGCGCGGCGGCAGCGGCACGCATGGCAACGGCCTTGGCCTGGCCATCGCCAGCAACATCGCAGCCCAGATGGACGTAACCCTGCGCCTGCGGTCCCCGCTGGCCGGATCGGACAGGGGATTTGGCGCCTGCGTCACCTTTCCCGATCCCGACATCGCACGCTCGTCCGACGGGACCTGAAGCCGAGCATCCGGGTCCATGTCATATCGGGCCGGGTCATATCGGGCCGGGTAAAGACCGGCGTGCCGCATGAACCGCACGCGGCGCGCGGGCGCCATCGGCCCGGCATGTCGCCCCGGCCGACCCTGCATCCACGGATGCCGCGCGGTCTGGCCGCGCGGTAGAAAAACATGCGGGCCGGCAGGGGCATGGATGCAACCTGCCGCCCGCCATTGCCGTTGCAGGCAGACCGACCAGCGGAGGATCATCATGCTCAGGACGCAGGTAAAGGACAATCCGCATAACCCCGTGCCATCCGACCCGCCGCCCATGCCACCCCCCACACCCATCGCGGACCCCGGACCCGACCCGGATGACGATCCGCTCGATGACCCCGAGCCGGATGTACCGGACTGGGACAATGATGACAGGCCGGTTGATCCGGACACGGGTCAACCGCTTGACCCCTTTGAACCCGCCGAGAAAGACAGCGGAACGGTCGATGACTGGTAGGCCACGGCTTTACATTTCGTGACGGGCGCACGACACGGCGGCAGGCTAAGGTCCAGGCCCCAACAGGTGAGATGCCGCCGCTGTCCATGCCCAAGCGAATGACTGGACGTGCCATCACGTTCCTCCTGCCGGTCCTGCTGGCTGCGGTGGCGGGCTGCCAGCAGGCCCCGGACCATACGGATAAATGCTGGCGCGCCCCATCGCCGCGCAACAGCAGCCTGCATGGCAGCATAACCACCGGCTTTGGCGTGGGTGGCGGGCGCGGCATGGCGGGTGGCTTCCCCATGGGCGGCGGCATGGCAGGGGCAGGCGGCATGCCCGGCCCCGTGCCGACGGGCATGGGGACGGGCATGGGGCCAGCCATGGATGACGGCGGCCCGTTCATGCCGGGACAGGCTGGCGGGCGTGACATGCCAAGGGACTGCATGCCGCCAGATTTCCCCACACGCGCACGGCGTCCATCCCGCCAGGCGGCTACCCCGCCGGCCTTGCCCGCGGCACGGCAGGCACCCGATGCGGTGGACGTGTCCGCCATCCGCATTGGCCCCTGATCCAACCCGCCTGCCACCAGCGCATGGGTGCGGCAGGCAGCCGTGACATGACGGGCGGGATCATGCGCAAGCACCAGCCACCCGGACGGCTGGCGGCGGGTCAGTAGCGCGGCAGGGCAGGGCGTTCGACAGGGCGACCTGATGGCGCCCATGGGCCGGGGGGCGTTCATCACGCTGTGGGTCGTGCAGGCGCTGGTATTCTGGCACGGCATGGATGTCATCCGCCATTTTGTCGACGGGGCCGGCCCCGTCATTTACATCGTCATGATCGGGCTGGATATCTGGCTGCTGTGGCGGGCGGGATCAATTCGGCGGGGCTGTGCCGCGATGCTGTATGGCATGTTTATGCGCCGGGCTGCACCGCGCCCGATTGCCATATTGGCGCATAAGAGACTGTTTGAAAACAACCCATTGATAAAAAACAATAAAAGTTTTTGGGTGCTGCCTTTTTTTCAAAAAGGCGGCGTTCTTTCGAAGCTTTTGCAAAAAGCTTCACCAAAAACTTCTTTATGATTTCAGGATGTTTACCCGTGGTTTTTCAGCTTTTTTCGGGCAGCGCCCGATAGGGCACGACACCGCGCGCGTCATTGCCCGTATCCAGCATGCGCCCGGACACGGGCAGGGAGCGATGGCTGCAATCGTCACGCAGGCAGGCCCGGCAGCCCGGACCGATCGGCACCACCAGGCTCCTGTCTTCCAGGTCCAGCCCCCTGGCGTAAACCGTCCCGGCGGCGTCCGAAAGCCTGCACCCCAGCACAATCGCGGTCTGCCGGGGCCTGTCGCCATAGGCCAGCCCTTCACGGCTGACCGTGCGCGCGACGTTCAGGTAGATCGAATCGTCCGTGGTCTGGGATAGCTGGATCTGGACCTGTCCCGGCGTCGCGAAGGCGCGGAACACGTTCCACAACGGGCACGGGCCGCCGAAACGGGACTGCGAGAAGCGATTGGCGGAAAAGCTTTTCAAAATATTGCCGGCAATATCGAGCTTGAGGAAATAAAAGGGAATGCCTTCGTGTCCCGGGCGCTGCAGGGTGCCCAGCCTGTGGCTGACCTGTTCGAAGCTGACGCGAAAATGGCGGCGCATGCAGTCGATATCATAGCGGGTCTGTCCGGCGCACTGTAAAAATCGGTCATAGGGCAGCAGCAGCGCACCTGCGAAATAATTGCCAAGGAATACCCGGGCCAGCGCCTGGGCGTTACTGTCACGCGGGCCTTCGCGCCGCAATATCCGGGTCATGAGCTGGTTGTATTCAAGCTGGCCGATGATCTGCGCCAGGCAGAACAGCGTGCTTTCGGGCGGCTGGTTGGGGGGGAGCAGGATACGCTGCCTTTGCCGGTCTATGCGCCAGACCAGTCCGCGCGCTTCCATTGTAATGTCGCGGTCTATTTCCAGCCCGTACCGGGCGCGCAGGTGGCTGGCCAGGGCTTGGTCAAGCGCGCCATCGTCGATATCAAGCTGTTCGTAGAACTGCTCCGCCGCCTGGTCCAGTTCATGGAAATAGTTCCTGTGTTCCTGCACCCAGTTGCCAACCGTCTCGTAAGGTTCCAGCGGCGGGCTGCTGTCCTTTTCATGGTCCGTGCGGGCCTGCTCGAACGCATAGGCGCGGTACAGGGTCAGAAAGGCCTCGCATAGATCAGGGTTATGCCTTGCCGCATCAGCCATCTTTGCAAGTGGCAGGGACGTGTTCTTGAATACGGGATCGGCCAGGACCTCACGCAGGGCCTGCACCCTGTGCGCCTCGCGCGTGTCGGTGAACCATGCCGGCCCCAGGTCGAAGCGCTCGCACAGGGCCACGAGCAGGTGCGCGGGCAGGGGACGGTGATCACGCTCCATCTGGTTGAGATAGCTGAGCGAGATGTCAAGCAGGCCGGCAAGGGCCGCCTGGGTCAGGCCCTCGCGCTGCCTGATCTGGCGTAATCTGGGGCCGGCAAAAAGTTTTGTTTTTGATTTTGGCATGCTGGCTGACTTCGCAAACTATACAAACGGGATTATTCCCTTCGCTTCTTTCTACTCTTATCCATGTGCAGTTCTACACAATACTTTGCGACACTCAGCCCACACACCTAATGGAACAAGGGTTGGTTCAATGCAGTATTATGACGTGCGCGTACACCCTGAAAGCGATCGCCTGCCCCGCACCGAACAACTGGCGTGGAAAATCGCGCAGGTTGCGACGGACCCTGTCGGGGTGGAAGACGATATCACCGACATGATCATCAACCGCATGATCGACAACGCGGCCGTCGCCATGGCATCGGTGAACCGCCACCCGGTCATGAGCGCGCGGGCCGAGGCGCTGGCCCATGCCCGCCCGGGCGGGGCGACCCTGTTCGGCATGGGGCCGAATGTGCGGGTCCACGCGGAATGGGCGGCCTGGGCCAACGGGACCTGCGTGCGTGAACTGGACTACCACGACACCTTCCTTGCAGCGGAATATTCGCATCCGGGGGACAATATACCCGGTATCCTCGCGGTGGCCCAGCAATGCCGGCGCAGCGGGGCCGACCTGATCCGGGGCATCGCCACGGGGTATGAAATCCAGATCGACCTGGCGCGCGCGATATGCCTGCACCGGCACAAGATCGACCATGTCGCCCATCTCGGCCCGTCGGTGGCGGCGGGGATCGGCACACTCCTGCGCCTGCCGCCCGCCATCGTCTATCAGGCCATAGGCCAGGCGCTGCACGTGACAACGGCCACGCGACAGAGCCGCAAGGGTGAAATTTCGTCCTGGAAGGCCTACGCCCCGGCCCATGCGGGCAAGATGGCGATAGAGGCGGTCGACCGCGCCATGATGGGCGAGACCTCGCCCACCCCCATCTATGAAGGCGAGGATGGCGTCATCGCCTGGATGCTGGACGGCAAGGACGCGCGGTACCGCGTCGCACTGCCCGGGGCGGGCGAACCCAAGCGCGCCATCCTGTCGTCCTTTACCAAGGAGCATTCGGCCGAATACCAGAGCCAGGCGCTAATTGACCTTGCGTTCCGCATGGGCAGGCGGGTCGGCAACTGGGATGACGTGGAGGATGTGCTGATCGAGACCAGCCACCACACCCATTACGTGATTGGCACCGGCTCCAACGATCCGCAGAAGTTCGACCCCAACGCCACGCGTGAGACGCTGGACCACTCCATCATGTATATCGTGGCCGTGGCGCTGCAGGACGGCGCATGGCACCAGGTCGCATCCTACGCCCCCGAACGGGCACGCAGGCCCGACACGGTGCGGCTGTGGCGCAAGATCCACACGGTCGAAACGCCGGAATGGACCGCGCGTTACCACGAGACGGACCCGGACAGGAAGGCGTTTGGCGGGCGGATCATCATCCGCATGAAGGATGGCTCGGTCATCGCGGATGAACTGGCGGTGGCCAACGCGCACACGCTGGGGGCCACGCCATGGAAACGGGCCGACTACATCGGCAAATTCCGCATGCTGGCCGACGGTGTCGTACCCGGTCCGGAGATCGAGCGCTTCGTGCAGGTCGTGCAGTCGCTGCCTGACCTCAGGGCGGGGGAACTGCATGACCTCGAAATCCAGATCCCGCGCCAGGACCTTCAGCAGAACACGGCCGGGGGCATTTTCAATTTCGGCCAGGCGCAGGCCGCGACAGGCATGGGCAGGCAATCCGCCGAAGTGATGTCCTGAAACAGACCAACCAGATTTCCAGGATCGGACCCGTCGATCAAGGAGAGGAACCATGACAACCGAACTGCATAAAAAAGCAAAAAAATCCGTCGCACTTTCGGGAACGGTTGCAGGCAACACGGCGCTGAGCACCGTCGGGCACAGCGGGGACGACCTGCATTACCGTGGCTATGACATCAGGGACCTGGCGCGCGCCAGCACGTTCGAGGAGGTCGCGCACCTGCTCATCCACGGCTACCTGCCGGGCAGCGCGGAACTGGACAGCTACAGGCGCCACCTGGCCGGCCTGCGCGACATCCCCGACATCGTGCGCGCCACGCTTGAGCGCCTGCCCTGCGCCACCCACCCGATGGACGTGCTGCGCACGGCCGTATCCGTAATGGGCTGCGCCCTGCCTGAACGGAGCGACTGCCCCAATGCGGGCGCCTGCGCGATCGCGGACCGGCTGGTGGCCTCGACGGGGTCCATGCTGCTGTACTGGTACCATTACGCCACCCATGGCCGCCGGATCGAAACCCATACGGATGATGACAGCACGGGGGGCCATTTCCTGCGCCTGCTGCATGGCGCGCCCCCGCCCGAGGACTGGGTACAGGCCATGCATACCTCGCTCATCCTGTATGCCGAGCATGAATTCAACGCCTCCACCTTCGCCGCCCGCGTGGTGGCGGGCACGGGTTCGGACATGTATTCCGCCGTAACGGCCGGCATCGGCGCGTTGCGCGGCCCCAAGCATGGCGGCGCGAACGAGGTGGCGCTGGATATCCAGCAACGCTACCGCACGCCCGACGAGGCCGAGGCCGACATCCGCCGCCGCCTGGCGGAAAGGGAGGTCGTCATCGGCTTCGGCCACCCGGTCTATACCAGGGCCGACCCGCGCAGCGACATCATCAAGGACGTGGCGCGCAACCTGTCACGGCGCAACGGGTCCATGCGGCTGTATAACGTTGCCGAACGCATCGAGCGGGTCATGGCCGAGCAGAAGAAGATGTTCCCGAATCTGGACTGGTTCAGCGCCGTCTCCTACAGCGCGATGGGAATCCCGACCGCCATGTTCACGCCTGTTTTCGTCATCTCGCGCGTTACGGGCTGGTGTGCGCATGTGATGGAACAGCGCAGGGATGGCAAGATCATCCGCCCCTCGGCCAATTATACCGGGCCGGACGCCCGGCCCTTCATTTCCCTGCGTGAGCGGGACGGACTGGAGAACGCGGCATGACGTATCTCGTAGGGCGGGACCTGCCCGCGACACCCGCCGGCCGGCGGTTCCGGGACATGATGGCGGGCCGGGGCATCCTGCGCATGCCCGGCGCGCATAATGGTCAGGCGGCCCTTCAGGCGCGCGATAACGGGTTCGAGGCCCTGTACCTGTCGGGCGCGGCCATGACGGCGAGCATGGGCCTGCCGGACCTGGGCATCATCACGGTGGATGAGGTCTGCTTCTTCATCCGCCAGATCGTGCGCGCCTCCGGCCTGCCGCTCCTGGTCGATGGCGACACCGGCTATGGCGAGACCCTGAACGTCATGAACATGGTGCGCGCCTTTGAGGAGGCAGGGGCCGCCGCCGTGCATATCGAGGACCAGGTCCTGCCCAAGAAATGCGGCCACCTGAACGACAAGAAACTCGTCTCGCCACACGACATGGCCCAGAAGGTCGCCGCCGCCGCCCGGGCGCGGCGCGACATGGTCATTATCGCCCGCACCGACGCGGCGGGGTCCGAAGGGCTGGACGGGGCGGTGGCCCGCGCGCGGCTGTATCATGAGGCGGGGGCCGACGCCATTTTTCCCGAAGCCCTGATTTCCGAAGACATGTTCAGGGAATTCGCGCGCAGGCTGCCCGATGTGCCGCTGCTTGCGAACATGACGGAATTCGGCCGCACGCCGTACCTTACGGACCGCGCGTTCGAGGAACTGGGATACGCCATGGTCATATGGCCGGTCAGTTCGCTGCGTGTCGCCAACAAGGCGCAGGACGAGCTGTACAGGACCATAGCCCGCACGGGCGGCACGCGGGACATGCTGGACCGGATGCAGACGCGTGAGGAGCTGTACCGCACCCTGCGGTATTACGACTACGAAGCCCTTGACGCGGGCATTGTCGCGACCGTGCTGCCCCATATCGGCCGGGGCGGCCGCGACGCGGCGTAGCCCTGTCCCTGCTGTCCCCCCCCAACACCACAAAATACAGGGAAACGGAAATATGTCGGACCCCACAGTCATACAGCCCGGCCATTACGGGCACTATCCCGCCATCATGACGCAGGCGGCCCTGGACACCATGACCCGGCAGGCCCGCGAGGACCCCGATGGCTTCTGGCTGCAACAGGCCGGGCGCGTGCAGTGGCACGAAAGGCCGACCCGCGGATTTGAGGGCAGTTTTGAAGGCAATGTCTCCATCGCGTGGTTCGCGGACGGGCTGCTGAACGTATCCGCCAGTTGCCTGGACCGCCACCTGGCCGACAGGGCCGGCCAGGTCGCCCTGATCGCGCACCGTGAGGGCCATGGCGAGGCTGAAAGGCTGACCTACGCCATGCTGCACGAACGTGTCTGCCGCCTGGCCAATGCGTTGACCGCCCTGGGGGTGAAAAAGGGCCAGCGCGTGGCCATCAACCTGCCCATGATTTCCGAAGCGGTGGTGGCCATGCTGGCCTGCGCGCGGATTGGCGCGGTGCATGTCGTGCTGTTCGGCGGTTTTTCGGCCGACGGCATTGCCGAACGCCTGGTCGATAGCGGGGCGGTGGCCGTGATTACGGCCAGTGTCGCCTGGCGGGGCACGAAACGGGTCCCGTTCAAGGAAACGATGGATACAGCCCTTTCCAGGGCCGGGGCCGCCAGCGCGGTGCGTGCGGTGCTGGTGGTGCGCACCGCCGATGACGCCGTGCCGATGCTGCCCGGCAGGGACCGTGACTATCATGATTTTGTCGATCGGTGCGACGCGGATTTCGCGCCCGTCATCATGAAGGCCGAAGACCCCCTGTTCATGCTGTACACCTCGGGCAGCACCGGCAAGCCCAAGGCGGTCGTGCATGCGTGTGGCGGCTATATCGTGTGGGCGGCCTATACGATGGACATGGTCTACACCCACCGCCCGGGGGACGTGCTGTGGTGCACGGCCGATGTCGCGTGGATCACCGGGCACAGCTCGGTGGTGTACGGACCGCTGGCCAATGGCGGGACGACCATGATTTCCGACAGCCTGCCAGCCTATCCGCATCCGGGGCGGTGGTGGGACCTGGTGGATGAATACAGGGTAACCATGCTGTTTTCCGCGCCCACGGCGGTACGCGCCATGATGGCGGATGGCGATGATGTCGTGAACCGCCACGACCTCGGCTCCCTGCGCCTTCTGGGGATCGCGGGCGAACCCATAAGCCCCGACGCCTGGCTGTGGTATCACGACGTGGTGGGCAGGAAACGCTGCCCCGTGGCGGATACATGGTGGCAGACGGAAACGGGCGGCATCGTCCTTGGTCCGGTCCCCGGCGTGCAGCCGCTCAAACCCGGTTCGGCCACCCGGCCGCTGCCGGGGATCGAAATGGCGATAGCCGACGCGCAGGGGCGCATCCTCCACGGCGCGGCGGAGGGCAGCCTGTGCATCGCCCGTTCCTGGCCCGGGCAGGCCCGCACGATATGGGGGGACCATGCACGTTTTTGCCAGACCTATTTCAGCAAGGTGCCGGGGTTTTACTTCACGGGTGACGGGGCCAGGCGTGACAGTGACGGATATTACTGGATTACCGGCCGCATGGACGATGTCATCAACATCGCCGGGCACAGGCTGGGCACGGCCGAAGTCGAGGACGTGCTGGGGGATGACCACCGGATACTGGAAAGCGCGGCGGTTGGCGTGCCCCATCCGGTCAAGGGCGAGGGGCTGGTGGTGTTCATCATGCCACGTGGCGACAATGCGGCGGGGCTGACCGGGGAGGGGGTGGCGCGCCTGATCAGCCAGCGCCTGGGCCGGTACGCGGCGCCCGAGGCGGTCTATATCGTGCCCGACCTGCCGCGCACCCGCTCCGGCAAGATCGTCCGTCGCCTGCTGCGCAAGATCGCATCGGGCGAGACAGGCAACCTGGGCGACCTGTCGGCGCTGACCGATACCGCGGTCGTGGGGATGATATGCAACCGGGTCTGGGGCGAGATGGCGTTCGCAGGGGATGAACCCGCCCGCGTCTGCGCCTGATCCGGTCCGGGCCTGCGCCAGAAGGGCGGGGACCGGCTTTTGGGCATTCCCCTTTCGGGCGTCCCCCTTTCAGGCGTCCCCAGGCCACGGTGGTTCCGTGGCCCGGGGATTTTTTATGTCCGGGGCGTTCTTTGCGGGCAAAGGCCATCGATATGGCCCATGGCCCGCCCCCGCGCGGCCGGTCGGTCACTGGAAACAGGCCCGCGCCCGGCCTGTCGTGCTACGGCCGTCAGGGACGCGCCCGCCACCGATCGGGCGGGCGGGCGCATCTTTCAAGGCTTCCGGGCTTTATTGTGTCGCACGATGGCGGAGACGCGTCATACTGGTTGCCAGAATTCTGACGACAACACGGAAGCGGGAGAACATCATGAAAACATGGAGACGTTGGGGCAGCGCCGGCGTGATCGGCCTTGCGGTGCTCGGTGCCGTCACATGGAAAATCGTGGCGCGCCCGGAAGTGGCCACGCTGCCCGTCATGGCCGGGACCGGCCCCCATCCGGACCTGCCCCAGCCGGACAGGACCCTGTTCCCGACCGTTAATGTGGCCACGCCCGTCGGCTGGTCGGGCGAACAGAAACCCTTGCCCGCCACGGGGCTTGCGGTGGCGTCTTACGCGACTGGCCTCGACCATCCACGATGGCTTTACCGCCTGCCCAACGGCGATATCCTTGTCGCGGAAAGCAACTCGCCGAAAACGGATATCTCGACGCTCAAGAACCGCGTGGCGGGGTTCGTGATGGGAAAGGTGGGCGCGGGCGCGCCCAGCCCGAACCGGATCATCCTGCTGCGCGACACGACGGGCAGGGGCGTGGCGGATAGCCGCACGGTTTTCCTCGACCATCTCTATTCGCCCTTCGGGATGGCGCTGGTCGGCAATGACCTGTATGTCGCCAATGCCGACGCAATCCTCCGCTTTCCCTATCATGACGGTGACACGCGGATCGCCACGCCGGGCACAAAGGTCGCGGACCTGCCGGCGGGGTATAATCATCACTGGACGAAAAACCTGCTCGCCAGCCCGGACGGCCAGTTCCTGTACGTGACGGTGGGGTCAAACAGCAATGTCGCCGATAACGGGATGAAGGTCGAGGAAGGGCGCGCGCGGATAGACAGGCTCGACCTGGCGACAGGAAAGCTCACGCCCTATGCGACGGGGCTGCGCAACCCGAACGGACTGGCCCTTGAACCGGAAAGTGGCGCGCTTTGGGTCGCCGTCAACGAACGGGACGAAATCGGCAGTGATCTCGTGCCCGACTACATTACAGCCGTGAAGGAGGGGGCATTCTATGGCTGGCCTTACAGTTATTACGGCCAGCATGTCGATACCCGTGTCGCGCCCCAGCGCCCGGACCTGGTGGCGGAGGCGGTCGCGCCTGATTATGCGCTTGGTCCCCACACGGCCTCGCTTGGCATTGCATTTTCCCAAGACGCGGCCCTGCTGCCGGAGGCATGGCGCCATGGCCTGTTCGTGGCCCAGCACGGGTCGTGGAACCGACGCCCCAAAAGCGGCTACCGGGTCATTTACGTGCCTTTTGCCAATGGGCAGCCATCAGGGCCGCCGGTTGATGCGCTGACCGGGTTCCTGACACCCGACGAGGCGCATGTGCATGGCCGCCCGGTGGGGCTGGCGCTTGACCGCTCCGGGGCGTTGCTGGTCGCTGATGATGTCGGCGGCGTCGTATGGCGCGTGACGGGCACGACCGACTGACGCGCCGCGCGGCGCCATGTGGTCCTGACCCCGGCGGCAGCCCCCGCGCCTGCGAGCATTTCCGGTGTTTTCATGGCGCGTCCCGGTGGCTGTGGCCACGTTATATATTATATTGCAAATCGTATATGATCGTGCAATGGAGGGATCATTCTGATGCCAGAACCTTCCGCGCCACGCGCCGGAGGGGCAACGTCTTACATACCGGAACAGGCACTCATGTCTTTTCATGACACGTTCGCTCCCGCGTTTTCATCCCGCTCCCCCCTGCGCCAGGCCGTCATGGCGGCGATCCGCAGACCGGAAGCCGAGTGTGTCGCGGCGCTGACGCCCGCCGCAACGCTTGATCCCACCGAAAACGCGCGGACCGACGCCCTGGCGACCCGGCTTGCGACGGGACTGCGCGCGAAGCGCCATCCCGGCCTTGTGGAAACGCTGGTGCAGGAATTCGCCCTGTCCTCGGCTGAAGGCGTGGCGCTTATGTGCCTGGCCGAGGCGCTGCTGCGCATTCCCGACATGCCCACGCGCGATGCGCTGATCCAGGACAGGATCGGCGATGGCGACTGGCTGGCGCATGTATCGCGCGACCGGCCGCTTTTTGCCAATGCCGCCGCGTGGGGGCTGGCGCTTACGGGGGTGATCGTTGCCCGGCATGGCGAAGGGACCCTGAAATCCGCCCTGCTGGGATTTGTCTCGCGCAGTACGAAGCCTGTCATCCGCTCGGCGGTCGATGCCGCCATGCGGCTTATGGGGGAGCAGTTCGTGCTGGGCGAGACGATCGAACTGGCGCGCGAAAACAGCGTAAGGCTGGAAGAAGCCGGCTTTTCCTATTCCTACGACATGTTGGGCGAGGCTGCCTTTACCGCGCATGACGCCCGCCGCTACCGGCAGGACTACCTTCACGCCATCCATGCCATCGGGCGCAGCGCCCGTGGCGCCAACGTCTATGAACGCCCGGGCATTTCCATCAAGCTGTCGGCCCTGCACCCCCGTTATGCCCGCGCCCAGCGCAAACGGGTCATGGCCGAACTGCTGCCCGTGGTGCGGGAACTGACCCTGCTGGCGCGCAGCTACGATATCGGCATCAATATCGATGCGGAGGAAAGCGAACGGCTCGACCTGTCGCTCGACCTGCTGGAAGCCTTATGCCACACGCCGGGGCTGGAAGGCTGGAACGGCATCGGCTTTGTCGTGCAGGCCTATGGCAGGCGTTGTCCCTACGTGCTGGATTACATCATCGACCTGGCGCGCCGCAGCAACCGCCGCCTGATGGTCCGCCTTGTCAAAGGGGCGTATTGGGATAGCGAGATCAAGAAAGCGCAGGTTGACGGGCTGCCCGACTTTCCCGTCTTTACGCGCAAATGCCACACCGATATCAGCTATATCGCCTGCGCACGCAAGCTGCTGGCGGCGCGCGATGTGATCTTTCCCCAGTTCGCCACGCATAATGCCCGCACGCTGGCGACCATCCACACGCTGGCTGGCGAACCGTTTGAAGTCGGATCGTATGAATTCCAGTGCCTGCATGGCATGGGGGAACCACTGTACAGGCAGGTGGTCGGTCCGGACAAACTTGGCCGCCCGACCCGTATCTATGCCCCGGTTGGCACGCATGAAACCCTGCTGGCCTATCTGGTGCGGCGCTTGCTGGAAAATGGTGCGAACTCGTCCTTCGTAAACCAGATCGGCGATGACGCCATTCCGGTTGCGAAGCTGGTGGAAGACCCGTTGGCCGTCGCACGCGGTTTTGTTCCCTATGGCGCGCCCCACCCGGAAATACGCAGGCCCTGCGACCTGTTCGGCACGGAACGCCGCAATTCCGCGGGGCTGGACCTGGCCGATGACCGGGTCCTGTCCGAACTGGCCGCCGGGCTGGGAAAGGCCCCGGAAAGCTGGACAGCCGTTCCCCTTGTTGCCGGCGCGCGGCCTGATGGCGCGGCCATGCCCGTGACCAACCCCGCCGATCATCGCGATCAGGTCGGGACGGTCGTTGTGGCGACACCGGAAATCGTAAAACAGGCCCTGACCGCGGCCGGGGTCGCGTGCGCCGGCTGGGCCGGCACGCCGCCCGCGACCCGTGCCAGCATTCTGGAAAAGGCATCCGACCTGCTGGAATCCCGCCGCGATGAACTGCTGGCCCTGCTATCGCGGGAGGCGGGGAAATCCCTGCCAAACGGCATTGCCGAACTGCGCGAGGCCGTGGACTTCCTGCGCTATTACGCCGCCACCATCCGCCGGGATTTTGATAACGCCACCCATGTCCCGCTTGGCACGGTGGCGTGTATCAGCCCATGGAACTTCCCGCTGGCCATTTTCCTGGGCCAGATTGCGGCGGCCCTTGCGGCGGGCAACGTGGTTGTGGCCAAACCGGCGGAAGAAACCCCGCTGGTCGCGGCCATGGCCGTGGGGGTCCTGCATGAAGCCGGGGTGCCCGCGGATGTCGTGCAACTGCTGACCGGCGAGGGGGATATCGGCGCGCTGCTGGTGGGCGATGACCGGATCGCGGGCGTTATGTTCACCGGGTCCACCGCCGTGGCGCAGGCCATCAACCGCCAGCTTGTGGCACGGCGCACGCATACCGGCCAGCCTGTACCGCTGATTGCGGAAACGGGGGGCCAGAACGCCATGATCGTTGATTCATCGGCACTGGCGGAACAGGTGGTGGCGGATGTCGTGGCATCGGCTTTTGACAGCGCCGGGCAGCGCTGCTCCGCCCTGCGGCTGCTATGTGTGCAGGAAGAGTGCGCGGATCATGTCCTGACCATGCTGCGCGGCGCCATGCGGGAACTGGCCATGGGCAATCCGGCCCTGCTGTCCACCGATGTCGGCCCGGTCATTACGGCACGGGCAGCTCAGGACATTACCCGGTATATCGAGGCGTTTCGCCAGAAAAAGGCGCCCGTCTTTGCCCCGCCCATGCCGGAATCCTGTGCCGCCGGCAGCTTTGTTTCCCCCACCCTGATCGAAATCCTGAACGTGCAGGAGATGGAAAAGGAAGTATTTGGCCCGGTCCTGCATGTATTGCGGTATTCCCGCCGCAACCTTGACCAGGTACTGGCCGATATCAATGCCACCGGCTATGGCCTGACATTTGGGCTGCACACGCGCATTGAATCCACGGTGAGACACGTGCTGTCCCGGGTGGACGCGGGCAATCTGTATGTAAACCGCAATACGATCGGGGCGGTAGTGGGCGTCCAGCCCTTTGGCGGGCGTGGCCTGTCGGGGACCGGCCCGAAAGCGGGCGGGCCGCTTATCCTGCGCAGGCTGCTGGCGCAGGCGCCGGTCCTGCCCCGACTGGTACAGGGACAGGCACCTGTGGCCATGTCCGTATGGACAGACTGGTTGCGGGGGCAGGGGGAAACGGCTGCGGCCAATAAAGCCATAACCCTGCGTGACAGGCCGCTGACCGGGGGGACGCTGACCCTGCCCGGCCCGGTAGGGGAGGAAAACCTTTATAAACTGACAGGCCGCGGCAATGTCCTGTGTCTGGCGACCGGCAGGGCGGCGCTGTATGACCAGATATCCCTTGCGCTGTCGGGGGGGAATACCGCCCTTGTGCCGGGCCATGCCATGCCGGCCGCATGGTATGCCGCCCTGCCTGATGCCGTGCGGGCCAGGGTCAGGCCAGTGGACAGCGCCACGGCGGAATCCTGCGCCGTTATCCTGAGTGAAACGGATGACGCGGCCTTTGCCGCCGCCTGTCAGGCGCTGTGTGACGCAAACCGGCCGATCGTTTCCGCATGGCTGACGGGCGGCGGCCTGCCCCATGCCGAATGCGTGGTGGAGGAACAGTCCATCAGCATCAACACCACGGCCGCCGGTGGCAACGCCAGCCTGATGACGCTGGGCTGAGCCGCCGCCTGTCCCTGTTCGGCCCATCCGTGACGTTGGGCCGGTCCCGTGCTTCCTCTCGCTGGCCTGTTCACTGGTGGCGTCGTGTCCGCCCTGCTTCTGCCTGCCTTGCAGGGCGAACCGTGGCGCAGGCCGTCATGTCCCGTCATTAGCGCCCTTGCGATATGTGCCCCCCAAGGGAGCCTGCGTCAGTCCGGCACGCGCCCGCGAATGACCTGCAGGGAAATATCGGCAGCTTCCAGGATATGGCGTTTTGTCAGGCGGGCGACTTCTTCCGCATCGCGGCGGCGGCAGGCCTGCATGATGGCTTCGTGTTCGATATCCGTGACTTCCTTGCGGCCTTCGATTTCCAGATGGCTGCGAATATAGCGGTTAAGCCGTATGTGCAGGTCATCGATCATTTCCAGCAGGCGCGGGCGTTGGGCAGCGGCATAGATCGCGTTGTGAAAAGCCCGGTTCAGGTCGCCTGAATGATGCCGGCCCGTTGCCTGGGCCGCACCCTGCACAAAGGCGTCATAGGCATCTTCCACCCGCGCAAGGTCAACGCGCGACATCCGGCTGACCGCATGGCGGGCCGCCATTTCTTCCAGCGCGGCACGGATTTCGGAATATTCAATAATATCCTGTTCCGACATGCCTGTGACCATGGCCCCCCGGTTGGGCATGAAGGTGACCAGCCCCTCGGCCTCCAGTTGCTTCAGCGCCTCACGCACGGGAATGATGCTGGTGCCGAACCCCGTCGCCAGTTCCGACTGCGGCAAAGGCTGGCCCGCGGGCAATATGCCCGACAGGATGGAGGTCCGTAACGCCGCACTGACCATGACCGAGGCGGCTCCCCGTTTCTGCCCGCTGCCTGCATCGAAAATGGAAGATGGCAACATACGGTTTCTATCCTTTCCTGCGGATGGCGCATCACATTCCCCACACGTATAGGCGTTTAAGGGCTGCTATTGAATATCAGGCCATTAAAAATAGCGTGGGAAGGCCAGGGCCGGACAGTTACGGACAATCATCGCCGGAACATAGGCCGCAATACAGATCATGACCAAGGAATTCAGCCCGCCGATCGCCAGCACGGAAAAACACGATCCTATATTACGATATCGATTATATGGAGTGAATTCCGTGCCGGGACCGGCTGTGGGGGCGGCATTGGCTCCGGCCCGTTTTTTGTGGCGTGACGCCACCCTGGTGACGCAGCCCATCATATGCCGAACGGCGTGACCTTCGCCAGCCGCCATGGCCCGCCCTGGCATGTCACCGCCAGAGCAGATCCAGTTTGAATGGACACATTCGAACTGGTGAAGATGCCCGGTAAACAATGAGTTAGAGCAATTTCACTGAGCCAGAGTTCAGTGGAACTGCTCCAGGCAAGGCGTCTTGCAAGCACCGGAAAAGCCGGAAAGACGGGCCTTTGCCCGGATCATGAAAGACCGGGCGGGCATGACGGCCGTACCGCAAACGGTCTGGCTGACACACCCTGCCTGAAGGTAGGAAAAGGGAGGGACGCCATCTGGCTGATCAGCCGCATCAAGGCCACATGGACATGCGGCCTTACGCCATGACCGGCAGGCAGGGATGCCCACCCGGCGCCTTCAAGACTGCTGGCCGAAGGTCACATCTTTCCGGCCATGTGTCCTGCCGTGCCGCGGCCCTGTCCGGGCAGCCTGTCCCGCATGCGGCATGACTTTGGCGGACAGTGCGGCCGGGGATTTCAAAGCCATGCGACCGGCACCCCATGGATGGGACCGGGGCTTACGGCGAAAGGCGCCCCGGAAACCCGTTTCCCGGCATATACAGGAATGCAATGCCGGGAAATGCGTTATCCATTTTCGCGTCGGGCGCGTCCTTGCCGGTTAGAAATCAGCCTTCACACTGCCGAAGAACTGACGCGGCGCGCCAAGCAGGATGGACTGGTTCTGGCCCTTCGGATCGCTCATCAGGAAGCCATTCTGGCCAACAGTCGATGCGTATTTCGTATCGGTAATGTTGTAGATGTTGAAGGCGAAGGTCACGTTATGCATGAAAGACAGGTGCTTGTTGTAATGACCCATCTCACCCAGCACATAGCGCGCGCCAACATTGGTCAGCCAGTAGCTGGGTAGCTGGTAATCGCCCGTATAGGAATAGCTGCGCTGGCCCATATACTGGGCATCGACATAGAACTCGGCATTGCGCCAGTTATAGGCCGCCCGCGCCTTGTACATAAGGCGGGGATAATCAACCACCTGCTTGCCGTGCGTTCCGTATGTGACGCCGGAAGCCGTCATGTCGCTATCATACGTGGAATGATTGTAGCTGATGCTGTTCGTAATCGCCAGACCGCGAACCGGGGTCAGGGTCACACCGGCATCAACGCCGTTCATGGTAACGCCGCCAACGTTACGCACTTCGGACAGCAGGCTGGACACCGTGCCGCCGGTCACGATCTGCTGCATGCGGTTGCTGAAATTGGTGCGGTAGGCATAGATCGAACCCTGCACCAGACGGTCGTGGTAACGGTAGCCGACGGCATAGGTCCAGGCCGTTTCCGGCCGGAGCGAACTCTTGGCGTCATTAAACGCGGCCTGTGACACGGCCATGGGCGATGCCGTCAGGTTATAGCCCGACTGGGAATAGGCATGGGCGTTCTTTGAAATATCAAAGAACAGTTCATGATTGTGCAGGAAGGTCCAGTCCGCGCTGATATGCGGCATGAAGGCTTCTGCCGTTGTCAGGCTTTCGCCCCCGGTAATGGCGCTGACGCCCGTAAACGGTTCGTAATTGCCATCCTGGCCGACGCGGGTCGTATTCAGCATCGACTTGAATCCGAAATGCAGCGCCAGGTTGTGGACCGGATGGTAGGTATCCGCGACAAAGGCAGTGAATGTATTGGTGTTATACGTCTGGCCCCACAGCTCGCGGCCGCCCGATGGCAGGTTGCCATACTGGTCCCACATCTGCCCTTCCTTCGGGAAGGGGACGGCATAACCATATTCGTCTGAGACGTATTTGTTGTTTTCATACCAGACCCCGCCCGTGATCTGGTGATGGGCGACATTATAGGTCACGGATGACAGGATGCCGTAACGGTGGTCCGTGGGCCGCTTGGTCTGTTCAAACATCGGGTTGCCGTTCAGGCCGACCCGGTTGTTGGAACAGTACGCCGCATCGGCGCTTGTACCGGTGGGATCGGCGATATAATAGTTCGAACCGCACCCATAGGGGTTGGTATAGGTGCCGCGGGTCAGTTCCTCATGTCCGTAGATGGTCGTTTTCCAGCGGACATGGTTCGTCAGCGCCAGGTCCGCCGTCAGGCCGCCAAAATAGTCATATGACATGGAGGTGCTGTCGTAATAGGACGAATCACGCGCATCATAGACATTCGATGGCAGGCCATGGCCTACGGCATAGTTATAGGCGTTCTGGTAACCATTCGGCGTGCCGATGAAGTTATCAAGGCCGGTGCCGTTATGCTGCATCCAGTAAGGCGAATAATCCTGGTAGTTGGTCTGCTGCAGGTTATCCCAGTCAAAGAACGCGGTGATCTTGCTGTCCTGCCCGATGGGCTGCACGATCTTGGCATTGACCTGCTGCATGAACTGGTCGCTGCCGCCTTTCCATTTTCCGGTCTCGTTACGCATGTAGGATGCGTAGAACTTGGTGCCCGTCCTGTTCAGCGCGCCGCTGTCGAAGCGGAAGAACGTGTGGTACATCTTGTTGCTGCCGAAAGTCTGGGCCGCCTGGCCACCCATGCGGTCTTTCGGGTCGCTGCTGACATAATTGATGGAACCACCAAGGTTGTTGGTGCTGGCGGCCCCTTCCGCGCCGGCGCTTTGGGTGACATCCAGCCGCTCGACGTTTTCGGACGAAATGGCCTGTACGGGGTTAAGGCCGTTATAGGCGCGATAGACCGGCTCACCCAGCGGGATGCCATCCATGGTCATGCCGATTTCGTTCTGGGCAAAACCATGCATGTACAGGTTGACGGAATAGGTATCCACGCCCTGCGGGTCGTCCGACTGGAATACGACGCCCGGGGTCTGGGCCAGCGCCTTCAGCGGGTTGGTGCCGGGCACCATGGTGCGCAGCACCTGTTGCCCCATGCTGATCTGGGTGCCATGCGAACGCCTGCGGATGCCGACGGCGTTCAGCGTTTCAACCTTTGGCGCCGGGGGGGCAGACGGGGTTGCGGCAGCCGTACGGACGGGTTTCGCGGTGGGGTGAACAGTTTTTCCGCTACTGGCAGGTGCTGCCCGGCCTGTTTCCGAAAACGCAGAAATAAAAGCCGTCGTAACGAGGAGGGAGCAAAAAAATCGGGATCTTGTCATTTTTTTCTCACGTCGAATGCGGAACAGATATTGGCCCCAGCGCGAAGAAATACCTATAGGAAGTGCATGCATACGAACAAGGCCGTTGCTGCCTGGTTGTTATTTCATATTGTTTCTTGTGAACCATAATTTCGTTATCGATCCTATTTTTCAGAACAATGATCTGTCAAACGCTCAAACATGCTGGATGCTGAACAGTCCGGGATATGGCAAAATTACAACATGATTTCTGTTAACATTCTTTTTCTGTAATATACGCCGTTTCGACATCAGCCTGTGGCCGAGGCCAAGCGAGTAAATTTTACAGGAATGAAAGCACAAATTGCTACGTTACTATAAATTCGTAACGTAAATATCTTTATGGCGCCAACGCCAATTTCCACATTTTATAATGCCAGATACCAGGCAGCAGGCGAATGGACCGGGGCAGCCGACCATGCATGGCCAGCGGCATGCATCCGGGCACAAGGCGCATGAGGCGGGAGAACAGGCCACCATTCAAAATGGAGGACAACTGCCAGAAGGTTTCCACAAATGAAAACAGGCCATATGACGCGCGGTTACATGCGTCATATGGCCTGCCTGACCATTCCAGGCCCGGAATGGCAAATTCAGTATCTGTATATCAAAATATCAAATGTTAACGCCACGCTGAAGAACCGGCTCAATTTTTGTGAAATTCTTCAGGTCAGCCAGAACCCGGGGGGTTTCAGGGGAGGCGAGGGCAGCCTGAAGAGCGCTTTCATCCCGGAACTGGCATTCACAGATCGCGACTGTCCCGTTGCCGGTATCCGTCGGGAAAAAGGCCGTGGCGGATTTCAGGCCGATACTGCCCCATGCTTCCATGACCAGTGGCATATGGTGCGCCACGTAATAGTCGCGATCGAACCATGCGTCAGATTTGCCAGGGTAAGTAACGTACATTGTAGTCATGATTTTTCCCAAAAAGCCATCAATCTGGTGCATCACCGTTTCTGGCATGGCCATGCCCGCCAGAAACGCACCGCACGTTCCCACACCGTAACTGATTGCGCACTCAAACAAAACAACCATCCAATAATAAATCACCAATATCACGGAATGGTGAATAAATAAAATAACCGATGAGGTCTTCCCTATATGCCACAGAAAGTCGCGATTCGATATTTTATGTCTATCGTTTCTTTAACGTCATTGTACCGAATTCGCAATTTTATGTGGCGCGCCTGAACATGTGTGGAAAATACGGCATATCGTCATTTCAGAGACTGGATAACACGCGATCCAGTTCTTCCAGCAGGCGGGTGGCGTCACCTTCAGAAAACACCAGCGGAGGCCGGATTTTCAGGATATTGGCATAAAATCCGGTGGCGGAAATCAGGACCCGACGTTCGCGCAGGCCATTGACGATGGCGGACGCCAGCGCCGCATCCGGCTGCCTGCCAACCGGGTCCCTTACCATCTCGACGCCAATATACAGACCCGCGCCGCGTATATCGCCCATTTGCGGATAACGTGCCTGGAGTTCCCCCAGCCCCTTGCGCAAAAAGGCGCCAACACGTTGCGCGTTGGCGACAAGCTGTTCATCGCGGATCACATCAAGGGTCGCCTGCGCTGCCGCGATCGCAACCGAATTCCCGCCAAATGTATTGAAATAACGCATGTCGCCGCCAAATTTCGCAACAATTTCGGGGCGGACGGCAATGGCGGCGACAGGAAAACCATTTCCCATCGGCTTGCCCATGGAGACAATATCCGGATCGACGCCATGGCGCTGGTAGCCCCACATCTTGTCCCCGGTACGGCCAAAGCCGGACTGCACTTCATCGGCAATGAACACCCCGCCGGCTTCACGCACGACCTCCGCCACGGGCGCCAGAAGGTCGGTCGGGTGGGCGTAGATGCCATCGGACGAGAAAATGGAATCCGCAATGAAAGCCGCAAGCCCGTTGCCATGGCGTTCCAGGTCGTGGATCTGCCTGCGCACGCAGTCGGCGAACCATGCGCCCATGTCGCTGCTGGGCGGGCGGTAGGAATCTGGCGCGGGTATGCGCCGGACCCATGTGCCCAGCGGGGAACGCGCGCCAAGGGAGGGGGACAGCCCGGCCGTCAGGTACGAATTGCCATGATAGGCTTCGGACGTGATGATGACGCCACGCCTGCCGGTATGATGCTGCGCGATCCGCAAGGCCAGGTCATTGGCTTCCGACCCGGTGCAGGTGTACATCATGTGACCGGTCGCCCCGAGCTTCCCGCCAAATGTGCCCAGGATTTCATCGGAATACCGTAAGATGCCATCCTGCACGTAACGGGTATGCGTACATAATGTATGGGCCTGCCTGCAGATGGCGTCGGCAACGCGCGGATGGGCATGGCCAACCGAGACGACATTGTTGTAGGCATCAAGATATTCATGCCCGTCACGGTCATACAGATGCACCCCGGACCCCCTGCTTACCTGGACAGGGTTCTGGTAGAACAGGCGATAGGCCGGGCCAAGCAGGCGCAGCCGCTTCTTGACGGAATCCTGCATTGCCGGGTCAAGCGACGCCATGTTGTCCGGGCTGAAGGCGTTGACCATGGTGGCGTGTTTGGGGGGCGTTGTCATACGGGGCACCTTTTTGGCGGGATTTACTGTTGAAAGCCTGAAACGAATGTCCGCGAAACTTCATCCGGACTACGCATGAGAAACCAGTCAAGCTGTGCCCAGCCCTGATGGGTATTGCGCATGATATAGGTTTCGTTATCGGGGAACAGGCGCGCACGCCATAACGTAATCAGGGTACGGGCGACAATGCGCCCCATGACCAGATGCGGAAGCAGCCGCATTTCAGCTTCGGTCAGGTCCGCAACGCGCAGGTAGCCGCGCAACAGGTCGTATCCCTGCGTAAAGATGTTTTCCCGCGCGGGATCATCAACGCGGGGGGGAAGCTGGTTAAGCAGGGCTGTCGAAACATCTATGGCAATGGCCGTGTGGACGGCGTCACCAAAATCGATAACGCCCGTGACGAATTGTCCGGCGTCATGATCGACGATGATATTGGACCGGCTGAAATCGTTATGCACAACCTGCATCCGCAACTGGTCGATTTCCGGCTGCATGTCAAGGAAGCGGGCCATCGCATCCGACAGCGCCGCGCGCTGGCTGGCATTGCCTGTTTCATCCAGCAGGGGCTGCAGCAGCGCAAGGTTGCGCACATCCCACAACACGGTCCGGTTACAGCCCGGATGTGTAAAATCCGCCAATGCCAGGCGCAGGGCAGCTTCGAGTTCCCCCACCTTTTCGCGTTCGGGGCCATTCGTATCCGTGCTGTCGAGCGGCCTGCCAGCCAGATAGGACATGAGCCGCATGCGGCGGACCTGTCCTGCCGCGTCGGTAAAGACCGGCAGGGATTGCCCCCCATGATCGGGAATGACCCGCGGCACCGGCAATGCCGGCGCCCCGAGCGCCAGATGCTCCAGCAGCGCGACCTGTGCCGCGATTTCATCTTCCGGTTCAGCCGGATTGGCAATCTTGAGGATGTAATGACGGCCATCCGGCGTCGCAAGGCGGAACGTGTCGTCCTTTTCCGTTGAAAGCCGTTCGGCCGTTCCCCGTATCCCGTAGTGGGAAAGGCCGACCTGTCCGGCTTCCGCTTCGGGCATCCTTACGAAATCGGCCGCCAGATCCCCCATGAGTGTGGGGGGTGGATCATATGATCTGGAAGGAGCCATGGGTATCTTGCCTGACCTTTGTCTTGAATGATTTTATTTCTTATCCGAATCGGAATGTCCGGGCAGCATACGCAGGGTTGTAGGTTGTCTACAATCTCCCATTCGCATTGCGGTGCATGAATGCACACCCCGGCGCCCCCGGCAGGTCCTGATAACAATGGAAAAAACCCAAAAACCCTATGATGGCTCAGGCGGCCAGATGCGCCCTTTCATAATCGTCAACAAGCGCCCGGCCTTCACCCAGGATATGCGCGCGCAGGGCCTGCTGGCTCAAAACAGTGTCCTGCCGGGCAAAGGCATCGGCAATCGGCACATGCTGCGCGAGGAGTTCGGCGGAGGAGGGCAGGCGCAGGTTGGAGGAGCTGATCAGCATCTTGATGCGCATTTCCACGCGCTCAAAATGCTCCACCAGCAGCCCATGGTCCGACAGTTCGACAATCGTCTTGTGGAATGCGAAATCGCTGCTGGTGGTGGCTGCGAAATCATCCCTAGCGCAGGCGTCCCGCAGCGTTTCCAAGGCGTCCTGCAAACGCTGGTTTACCGTGGGGGAAAAGCGCTGCATGGCCAGTTCGATCGCCAGGCATTCCAGTGAGGCCCGCAGGGTGAACAGTTCCCATATGTCCTTGTCGGAAAAGGCAATGACCTCCCAACTGGCATAGGGATGCTGCACAATGAGGCCCGCAGTCGACAGCTTGGCCAACGCAGCCCGGATCGGCCCGCGCGACAGGCCCAGTTGTTCAGATAACGTCACTTCCGTCAGGCGGGACCCCGGCTTGAAGTGACCATTGATGATGGCCTGTTCAATCGCCGTCGTCGCCTGGGCCTCCAGGCTCTGCCGCCCGATTTTTTTTAGTCCCGTCACCAGATCCAGCCTTTCATGACGATCATGCTCAATGACTGGCGCCCAATGTACACACTCCCGCGGGCAATAGCGAGGGCGGGGAAGGGGGCCGTCCCGGCCTGACGTCACGCCCCACGGATCATGATGGCCGGCCGCAATCACCCGGTTCGTTTCCGATCGCGCCCTTGATCAAGACGCCATGCGCCCGAACATTACCCGCGGGCGGCATTGGCACGCTCTTTTGTCCCAACTGGCTCTATGATTCACGACGCGCGCGGTCACTACTGGCACCATCATGTTTTTACTGCCTGATGCAAGTGGAGAGAAATAATGCAGGGAACGGTTCTGGTTACAGGTGCCACGGCAGGGTTCGGATGGGCGATTGCAAAACGGCTGGTGGCGGATGGTTACCGTGTCATCGCAACGGGCCGCCGCATTGAACGGCTGGAGGAACTGCAGGCCGAACTGGGGGAAAACCTTCTTCCCGTACAACTGGACGTTTCCGATTCAGCCGCCGTCAAGGCATTGCCAGAGACATTGCCGCCGGAATGGCGCGCGGTCGATGTCCTGGTCAATAACGCGGGACTGGCCCGGGGACTGGAATGCGCACAGGATGCCGACCTGGAAAACTGGGATGAAATGATCCAGACCAACGTGACCGGGCTTGTGCACATGACGCGCGCCTTCCTGCCCGGAATGGTGGCCCGGAACAAGGGGCATGTCATCTCGATCGGCAGCACGGCCGGCCGGTATCCCTATCAGGGATCGAACGTGTATGGCGGCACGAAGGCATTTGTGGCGCAGTTCATGCGCAACCTGCGCTGCGACCTGCTGGGCACGCACATACGGGCGACCAATATCGCGCCCGGCCTGTGTGGGGGCAGCGAGTTCAGCAACGTACGCCTGCGGGATGATGAAAAAGCAGCCGCGGTCTATGCGGATACCTTCCCGCTGGTGCCAGATGATATTGCCGAGACCATAAGCTGGGTCATCAGCCTGCCTTCCCATGTAAACATCAATGAAATCGAAATGATGCCGGTCTGTCAGTCCGCTGGTGGCATGGCGGTCAGGCGCGGCATCGGCAAAGGCTGAATTTTCCAAAAAAATAGCACAAACAGGGAAAAATGATCATGAACCATATGCATGATGGCAACGACAACCGCCACATCATCGAGGCGGACAGGAACCACGTCTGGCACCACCTGTCACAGCACAAGCAGTACGAGACCGTGGACCCGCCCATCATGGTGGAAGGCAAGGGGCTGCGGCTGTGGGATATCAGGGGACGGGAATATCTTGATGCCGTTTCCGGCGGTGTGTGGACAGTGAATGTAGGCTATGGCCGGGTTTCCATTGCCGATGCCGTGCGCGACCAACTGGTAAGGCTGAACTATTTTGCCGGATCGGCCGGATCGGTCGGCGCGGCCCTGTTTTCCGAGCGGCTGGTTGAAAAAATGCCCGGCATGAGCCGGGTCTACTATGCCAATTCAGGATCGGAAGCGAACGAAAAGGTCTTCAAGATGGTGCGCCAGATTTCGGCCCGCCATCATGGGGGGCGCAAATGGAAGATCCTGTTCCGCGAACGCGACTACCATGGCACGACGCTTGGCACGCTGGCGGCATGCGGCCAGCCGCAGCGCAGCGCGGATTACGGTCCTTTCCCGCCCGGTTTTGTCGAGGTGCCCCATTGCCTGGAATACCGCAACCAGTACCCCGATGCCCCGGATTATGGCGTGGCGGCCGCCAATGCCATTGAAGCGGTCATTTTGCGCGAAGGCCCCGATACGATCGGCGCACTCTGCCTGGAGCCGATCACAGCGGGGGGAGGGGTCATAACCCCGCCTGTCGGCTACTGGCCGCGCGTTCAGGAAATATGCAAGAAATACAATATTCTGCTCCATATAGATGAAGTCGTCTGCGGGATCGGCCGTACAGGCAGGTGGTTTGGCTACCAGAATTACGACATCAGGCCGGATTTTGTAACCGTCGCGAAGGGCGTGGCATCGGGATACGCCGCCATTTCCTGCATGATCACGACCGAGGCCGTATTCGACCTGTTCAAGGACAACCCTGATGACCCGCTGAATTATTTCCGGGATATTTCCACATTTGGCGGCTGCCTGTCTGGCCCCGTCGCCGCACTGGAAAACATGCGGATTATCGAGGATGAGGGACTGCTGGAAAATACGCTGGTGATGGGCGAGCGCTTCATGGCCGGCCTGCATGAACTGATGGCGAAGCACCCGGTCATTGGTGACGTGCGGGGCAAAGGGCTGTTCTGCGGCGCGGAACTGGTCAAGGACCGGATAACAAAGGAACCCATGGACGAGAAACTTGTCCAGGCCGTTGTAAAGCAATGCATGGCAGACGGTGTCATCATTGGCATGACCAACCGTTCACTGCCGGGCATGAATAACACGTTATGCTTCAGCCCCGCGCTCAGTATCAATGCGGATGAAGTAAAACAGATCATGGATACGCTTGACAGGGCGCTGACCACTGTTTTCGGATAAGCGTATTTGATATAAATACATGAATAATTCAATCCTGTCAGGCGCCGCGGGGTTTCCTGCGCCTGACAGGGATGTCTGATGGATTTCCAGGGTTCGCGGTGATGTCGCTTTCTGTCTTTCTTGTGGTGATGTTTGCCGCGCTGCTGCATGCGACATGGAACGCCATTGTCAAGAAAAACACGGACAAAATCCTTATAACCGTTCTGGTTACAAGTAGTGCGGCCGTGATTTCCGCGCTGATCCTGCCTTTTTTGAAGCAGCCACTGCCAGCCAGTTGGATGTTCATATGCGTGTCCGCCATGCTGCAGGTCATATATTACATATTGATCGCACGGGTTTACCATCTTGTTGACATGAGCCTGGGCTATCCGCTGATGCGAGGCAGCGCGCCCTTCATCGTTGCCATTCTAAGCGCTTCCCTGCTGGGTGAATCCCTATCCCTAACGGCCTGGCTGGGTATCGGTGTGATCTGCCTAGGCATACTGAGCATGGCGCTGGATGGCCATCATGAGGAAAACAGGGATGGGCTACGCCTGATATTGTTTACCGCCATCATCATCGCGGCCTATACGATGGTGGATGGTATTGGCGTTCGCCGCTCTGGCGCCCCGATTACCTATACCCTGTGGATTTTCCTGCTGACCGGCCTGCCCATGGGGATCGGCGCGTTCTGTACCATGCCGGGCAGATTCAAGCACTATATCCGTCATTACTGGATGCAGGGCCTGATCGGGGGCGGGGGAACGACCGCATCATATGGCTTGGCATTATGGGCCATGACGGTCGCGCCCGTTGCCATGATTGCCGCATTACGTGAGACATCCATTCTTTTCGGCTCCCTGATTTCATGGGTGTTCCTCAAGGAACCGGCGACACCGCGCCGTGTGACGGGCGTCTGTATCATTCTTGCCGGCGCCATGATGTTACGCATGGCCTGATGGCCGGTATCGGCCTGTCGGGTCATCCCGCATGGCGGTGGGGTGCCCCAGTCAGGGTTTCATAATATGCCATAAATAATACGGCGATGTTTGGGAATGAATTGATTGGCATACTGTAAATTTACGTGATTGTTACACATGATTTTTCGTTAAAAAGAACCTGTTGCTTTTTCCTTCCCCATAAAGAATGATCGTGGTCCATGTTGGAATTTTGCAAATATATATGCAAGGTTATGCGTTGATGGCTGATGAAAACGACAATACGGCGGGGCAACTTCGCGAACGGCATGTTTCCATGATCGCGATTGGCGGCGTCATCGGGGCGGGCCTGTTCGTCGGTTCTTCCGCCGCCATTTCCCGTGCCGGTCCCGCCGTTCTGCTCGCCTATGTCTTTGCAGGTGTCCAGACCATGATGATCATGCGGATGCTGGGGGAAATGGTTCTGAACGCCCCTCAATCCGGATCGTTCATTATCCAGATCCGTCGCGGCCTGGGCGGGCATGCCGCCTTTGTCGCGGGTTGGGCCTACTGGATATTATGGGCCATCATCGCCGGTACGGAAGTGATCGCGGGGTCTGGCCTGATCGAAAACTGGATCGGCCTGCCCAGGGTGGCGATAGAAGGCATCCTGATCGCGATCATGACGGCCAGCAACCTGTTTTCGGTCCGTGGGTATGGCGAATTCGAATACTGGCTGTCCTTCATGAAAATCAGCGCGGTCTGTATTTTTATAACAGTCTGCATCCTGTCTATTTTCGGGTTTATCAATACCGCCCCGATCCAGTCGGCCGTGACCATGCGGAACGTGCTGCCGCATGGCGTCCTGGCCGTCATCACCATCATCCCGACCATCATGATGTCCCTGACCGGATCGGAAATAGCGACTGTCGCCGCCCTGGAAACGCGCAATCCCAGCGCGAGTGTCGCGCGCGCCGCCAACTCCGTGCCGATCAAGATCCTGCTTTTTTATGTCATTTCAGTCGCGCTCATCTTATATATCCTGCCTGTAAATGAGGTCCATAGCGGCTTTTCCCCGTTTCTGGCCGCCCTGAACCAGTTACATATTCCCTATGCGACGACGGCGATGGCCTTTGTCATGTTCATTGCGGTCATGTCATGCCTTAATTCAGCAATTTATGTGACATCCCGCGTCATGATGGAAATGGCGACCTTTGGCGATGCCCCGTTCTTTCTGGCACGGCGGGGCAGCACGGGCGTGCCAACCGCGGCAATCATCATGGCGGCCGGCGTCGAAGCGATTGTCGCGCTGTTTTCAACCCTGTCGCCGGGGGGTATCTTTACGTTCCTGTTAAGTGCAAGCGGTGCCTTGATCCTGTTTGATTATTTTCTGGCGGCCCTGGCGCAGATCAGGCTACGCAAGAAAATGATCGGCCAGAACCAGACGCCGGACTGCCCCATGTGGCTGTTCCCGACCCTGTCTTACCTGACGGCTGGTTCCTTTCTGCTGGTTCTGGTTATCATGATGTTCGAGGCACAGACACGTTTTGAGATAGAATTCAGCTCCTTTATTGTCATCGTGATCACCAGCATTTCGCTTTTGCGCAGCAGGTGTTCGGGTATGAAACCAAATGACGGAAGTATCATCCGGCAGGATGTCCATGAAAAACCCGGTATTGGGTAGGCGTTCAGTCCTCATCTAGAAACCCTTGGTTTTAAGGGGGTCTCGACGATTTCATCTTCCATGCCCTGATAGGGAAAGCGGCATGACGCAGCCGGGATACGGGTAAATGGCTTGCCTGGTCCGGCCGGGGCGATCAATCCATGGCTTTTCCCTGCTTGCAACGATCAATGCCGCCGTTACAGACAATCAGAATGCAAGTACCGCCACCCAGCACCGGCATAAGGGGAACAAGCCATCGAACAGAGCCATCAATCACGGCACCCTGGTTTCCAACTCGTTTTATTGCGCCACAAAGTGATGGTTCCTTGATCCCTAGCGCTGCAATGGCTGGCTGGATCGCATATTGATTGAGCCTGAAATATTATTTCAAATATAAAAGCACCATAGAAGAACGATATTTTTATTGATAATATTACCATGAAATTAAAAATAAATTTTACGCGGATTTTTGAAAGGATTCAAAAAACGCTGCCTTTTTTAGAAGCTGTTTGAAAACAATTCATTGATAAAAAAAATAAAAGTTTTTTTGTGCCGCCTTTTTCTTACAAGGGCGGTATTCTTTCGAAGCTTTTGCAAAAAGCTTCACCAAAAACTTCCTTTAATTTTAAAGCGCTATCATGAACTGACTTTTCAAACAGTCTCTTATAAAATGGTGGCACCAAAAAAACTTTTATTGTTCTTAAATGATATATTGGAAACAGGCGTAACAAGTAACGTATTTAATATTTTTGAACTGTCAGGCGGCATCGATTGGTTGACTGCGGAAAATATTTATGCCGCCATCAAGGACTGCTTGAAACAGTCTTCCCGGAAACATCTTGCAGTCATAAGGACGTTTTCGGTGAAGCTTTTTGCAAAAGCTTCAAGGAACACCGCCTTTTTTCAAAAAGACGGCGCCCAAAAACCTTTATTTTCTTTGATCAATAAGTTGTTTTCAAACAGTCTTTCAGTAAGTCTGTTCAATCGCCTGGCCAAGGCGTTCAATCCCCAGATCGATTTCCGCCTCGCTTACGGTCAGGGGCGGGGCAATACGAAAGACGCCGCCCATGCCCGGCAGCTGCACGACATTCATGCTCAGGCCAAGCTTCATGCAGGCCCGTGTAATGGCTTCGCCCCGTGCGCCGTCCGCTTCCTTTGTCTGGCGGTCTTTTACAATTTCCATGCCAAGAAGCAGGCCGCGCCCGCGAATATCACCAATACATTCATGGCGCACCTGCAGGGAACGAAGGCCCGCTTCCAGTCGCTGGCCCATGAGCCTGGCACGTTCAACAAGATTATCCCGCTTGACGACTTCCAGAACTTTCAGGCCGACCGCCGCAGGCAGGGGGTCCGACACGTGGGTTGTATAAAAGAGATAGCCGAGCCTGTGGGCCTTTTCTTCGATTTCGGCGGACGTGATCATCGCCGCCAACGGCAGGCCGGCCCCCAATGTCTTGGATAATGTAAGGATATCGGGCACAATGCCGTCGCGTTCGAACGCGTACATCATGCCGGTGCGGCCCACGCCGGTCTGGGCTTCATCAACAATCAGAAGCATGCCGCGTTCGTGGCATTTTTTCTGCAACAGGGCCAGATAACCAACCGGAAGATCAATAATACCGCCAGAACTCAGGATGGGTTCTGCAATAAACGCCGCCAGATTACCTGTGGATTGCCGGTCCACCAGGTCAAAGGCATAATCCAGTTCGGCGCTCCAGTCATAAATTCCGTTCTTTTCAAAACGGGGCCGATAGGGGAATGGCGTGGGAATGGCGAAGGAGCCTACGGCCGATGGCCCAACACCCCGGCGGCCTGCGCTATAGGTTGCGGATGCGGCCGAGCCGGTCATGCCATGCCACGACTGGGCAAAGCTTACGATTTCATACCTGCCCGTGACCAGCTTGGCCATGCGGATTGCCGCTTCATTGGATTCCGCGCCCGTACTCAGCAAAATGGTGCGGTCCAGCCCTTCGGGTAGCGTCTGCGCCAGTGCTGTCGCCAGATCGACAACCGGGCGTGACAGCATGCCACTGAAAAGATGATCAAGGTTACGGCTGCCTTCAGCAATGACGGCTGCTATATCCGGGTGGCAATGCCCCAGGACCGCGCTCATCTGGCCGGAAGTGAAGTCAAGGATGGCGCGCCCGTCGGCATCGTACACAAAGCTGCCCTTGGCGCGTTCGATGATCAGGTGCTCGAAGGAGCCACCATAACGGATAAGGTGCTTGCGTGCGTTTTCCCAGAATTCGGGATCATTGTTTCCGGATTCAGGGTTTCTGGATTCAGGCATGTATGCGCGCTCCTGCGGGCGTGTGACCATGATTTTCCGCAATGATATGGCATTGACAGCATCAAGCGCAGCGAATAGTTTTTATACAAGGCATAAGAAAAATTGATATCGTGTCCTATAATCTGGAAATTGACCTCTTACGGTCCTTCAGCGCCATAGCCGATACCGGATCGCTCAGCCGGGCTGCCCTGCGGCTGGCCAAAACCCAGTCCGCCCTGAGCATGCAGGTCAAACGGCTGGAAGAACTGACGGGTCGTTGCCTGCTCAACCGGGGTGGGCGTGGTGTGACACTGACCGCGCATGGCCTTCGCCTGCTGGCGCATGCGCGTGACATCCTGCGCGCGCATGACCGCGCGCTGGCTGACCTGACAGGGCGGGGCCTGTCCGGCAGCGTGCGTTTTGGTTGTCCGGATGATTATGCAGCCGCTTTCCTGCCGGGCCTGGTCGGAAGCTTTACCAGTGCGCATCCGGATGTGCTGATTGAAATCGTTTGCGGGTCAACGCAAAGACTGAACAGGATGCTGGAACGGCACCAACTGGATCTGGCCCTTGTCTCCATCGTCAACCCGCATGCAAACGATGATGTTATCCGTGTGGAGCCACTGGTATGGGTGGGCAGGGCGGGCTTTCCGGTCTGGAACAGCACGCCGCTCCCCCTTGCCCTGACGGAAGTGGACACGTTTGACCATCAGGCTGTCCTGAACAGTCTGGAGCATGATGGCAGGAATTTCCGGATCGCCTATGCCAGCGCCAGCCTGGCGGGGCTGACGGCCGTTGTCCGTTCCGGCCAGGCCGTGGCCGTGCTGACCCGTCCCGCCGTGCCGGCTGACCTGCTGGAACTGGGGCCGGACGCCAGCCTGCCGGGCCTGCCACAACTGGGGATAACCATCGCGTTTGACAAGGTTGCAGGCAACGACCTGGCCGAACGGTTTGCCGCGCATATCCGCCACACGCTGCCCAAATTATGATGCGGCGTGAAGTCCATGGATTGCCCGGCTAACGGACCGCCATCGCAAGCCATGCGGCGGATTACATGATCCTATTGCGGCTGTTCATCATGACTTGCGCCGTGATGTTGCCTGCGCAGGAGAGGAAACGGATGATGCTTCCATTTCAGGCGCAATGGCGTGAAGGGCGTCCAGCAGGTTTGATGGCGGGCGATCGGCAAGGGAGACGATATATTCGATCATTTCTTCCTCTGCCCCGATAAGGGGCACCAGACGGACCCGGTCATTACCTATGAATTCGCTGGGGGATATGGCGGCGACGCCCAGGCCATGGGCCACGGCCTCAATCATGCCTTCACGGCCATCAATCAGGAGGGTAGGGGTAACCTGGATGCCGCGCCGGCTCAGTTCTTTGGAAAGCAGGCGTTGCGTAATAGACTGGGCTTCGCGGAAAATGGGGCCATATTGTACGAATTCTGAAAAAGTGAGGCCATGTTCATCAAAGTCATCGGTATCGGGGACGATGGCCATCAATTTTTCACGCCGCAATTCCTGGCCACGAATACGGGAATCCGATGGATAGATGGCGCATACGGCCATATCCGCCGTATTATCCAGCACACGGGCCAGGCAGGCTTCCGCATTCGTAATGGATAGGGAAATGATGACGTTGGGATAATGTATGCGGAAAGCTGCTATTATCTTAACGGCCAGATCCGGCGCGTCCGTTACCATCAGCAGGCTGCCCGCATCCAATGCGCCTTCTGCCGAAAGTAACTGGCGTGCATTGCGTTCATAAGTAAACATCTGCCGTGTGGTCAGTAACAGCCGTCGTCCCAGATCGGTCAGTTCTACCACACGGCCCCGCCTGTTGAACAAGGTGACGCCAAATTCCTGCTCCAGACGCCGCACCTGATCGGAAATCGCGGGCTGCGTCAGGCCCAGCGCCCCGGCTGCACGGGAAAAGCTGCCATGTTCGGCGACAGCATGAAAAGCGCGAAGCTGGACATATTGCACTGGCTTGACTGCCGTATAAGAAAAATCGTTGAAAGGATCAATTTTATCGATTTTACAAATCTAAATCATTCCGCTCTGTTATGTCCATTCCCAATCAGGCGAGTGGTGACATGTCAGATACAATCGAGCGCGCTTCCCTTGACCCGCACGACCTGCGGGCGGAACCCGACCATTATCTCCTGACCCCCGGCCCCCTTACAACCGCGCCCCGAACACGTGCGGCCATGATGCGGGACTGGGGATCGTGGGATCAGGAATTCCGCGACCTGACCGCTGAATTGCGGCGTACCGTGCTGGAAATCGCGGGCAATGCCACCGATTATGACTGTATCCCGATGCAGGGAAGCGGCACCTTCTGTGTCGAAGCCATGCTTGGCAGTTTTGTCCCGCATGACGGCAAGGTGCTGGTGCTTGCCAATGGCGCCTATGGGCAGCGTATAGCCAGGACACTTGGCTATCTGGGCCGCGCATGCCGGGTGCTGGACAAGGGGGATTTCAGTCCGCCGCGCGGGCCGGAAGTCGCCCGGATACTGGCGGAAGATACGGCCATTACCCATGTCATTGTCGTGCATTGCGAAACGAGTTCCGGCATCCTGAACCCGATAGAGGAAATCGCCGCGGTTACGGCGGCGCACGGCCGCAGGTTCCTGATTGATTCCATGAGCGCATTCGGCGCCGTCAACCTTGACATTGCAACCCTGCAGTACGAAGCCATGGTTTCATCCGCCAATAAATGCATCGAGGGCGTGCCGGGTTTTGGATTCATCATTGCCCGCAAGACGGCGTTCGAGCAGGCGAAGGGACGCAGCCACTCCCTGAGCCTGGACCTGCACGAACAGTGGCGCACCATGAACACCACGGGGCAATGGCGCTTTACACCCCCCACCCATGTCGTGGCCGCCTTTGTTGAAGCCTTGCGGCTGTATATGGCCCAGGGGGGCCAGCCTGCCCGGCTCGCACGCTATACCGCCAACCGTGACACGCTGGTTGCCGGCATGAAGGCGCTGGGCTTCGAGACATTGCTGGAAGAACAATGGCTGTCTCCCATTATTGTTACGTTTCTTACGCCGGGGCATGAATTATTTGATTTCAGGAATTTTTATGACCTGATGAAAGAAAAAGGCTTCATCATTTACCCCGGAAAACTGACACGTGTCGACAGTTTCCGTATCGGCTGCATTGGCCATTTCGGGCCGGATGTCATGCAAAGGGTCATTAGCGCGGCACAGGAATCCCTGGCGGTATTGGGCGTTCCCCATGCCGCGCCGTCCACCGCCAGCCTGGCGGCGCGCGATGCCGCCGCCCTGGCCTGAACCGTTTTTCGAGCAGGAAATTTTAAAAATGCAGTCATTCAGGCATCTCAGGGCCGTCATCTTTGACTGGGCCGGCACGCTGGTCGATTACGGATCACGCGCCCCGATGGGGGTCTTTGTCGAAGCCTTCGCGCAATTCGGCGTGGCCATTACGATCGAGGAAGCGCGGTTGCCGATGGGCATGGCGAAGCGTCCGCATATCGCGGCCCTGCTGGCCCAGCCGCGTATTCACGCGGCATGGCGCCAGCGCCATGGCAGCCCCCCAACCGAGCAGGACATCGATGCGATATATGCCGTCTTCGTGCCCAAAAACATCTCGGTCGCCAGCAGGCACGCCGATATCATCCCCGGTGCGGCGGACGTGCTGGCGGCCATGCGGCAGGGCGGGCTGAAGATCGGGTCCACGACGGGCTACACACGCGAAATCATGAACGAAATCCAGCCTGTCGCCGCGCGGCAGGGGGTTGATGTCGACAGCCTTGTCTGTTCGGGGGAAACGCCGGAAGGCCGACCCAGCCCCTTCATGATCTGGCATGCCCTGGCGCAGATGAGCGTCTGGCCCACCCGTGCCACCGTAAAGGTTGACGATACCCCCGTGGGGATCGGTGAAGGCCTCAACGCAGGCGCATGGACGGTCGGCGTGGCGCTGAGTGGCAACGCCCTTGGCTGCGCATCGGACGAAATGGCGGCCCTGCCAGCCACGGAATTCGCGGCAAGGCGTGCAGCGGCTTACGCCCAGTTGACCGCGGCGGGCGCGCATGTGGTTATTGATTCGGTCGCGGACCTCCTGCCTGTGTTATGGGCATTCGACGGCCGCATGGCCCGTGGCGAATATCCCTGAGGGCCATCCACAGGAATACCTGCGCGTGGCGGAAAGGGGGCACGCAGGGCAGGGGCAACAGCCCGGAAATATCAACCCCGGGCGGCAGGATTATCCGGGTACGGGTATTGAGGGGTCGGCCAGCATAAAGCCGGATTTCATCATAAACGCGTTTTTGTTGCATTTTAAGTCATAATCGGGATTACAAAATTCAGGAACGTAATAATATGTCACGCTCCACGAAGGGAAAAATAGAGTGAGCGCGACAAAGACACTTCTGGTGCCCCCCCGGCAGGTTCCCCTTGGCGTTTTATGTGGCGCCGGGGCAGGGGCCTTGTGGGGACTGGTTTTCCTGGCGCCGGAACTGGTGGGAAGCTTTACGCCGATGCAACTCGCGGTCGGCCGTTATCTGGCCTATGGCGTGTTTGCCTGCGTATTGATAGCGCCCCGCTGGCCTGTACTTTCCCGCACCGTGACACGGCAGGACTGGCTGGCCTTGTTCTGGCTCGCGCTCCTGGGCAATGTCCTTTACTATATATTGCTTTCCATGGCCGTGCAGCTAGGCGGCATAGCCCTGACTTCGCTTATTACCGGCTTCCTTCCCGTCATCGTAACCTTGATCGGAAGCCGTGAGGCTGGTGCTGTCTCCCTCAGGGCGCTTGCCCCATCGCTGGTCCTATGCGGCGCAGGCGTGTTGTGTATCGGCGGTCAGGCCATTCTTGTGGCGACACCTTCGGGATCATCCATATCCGGACTGTTCTGCGCCTTGGCCGCGCTGACATCATGGAGTACCTATGTGGTGTGGAACAGCCGTTGCCTCGGGCGGCTTCATCATATTTCAGGACATGAATGGAACCTGCTTACCGGCGTTATGACTGGCGCCCAGGCCGTGCTGCTTGCCCCCATGGCCTGGCTGCTGGCCAATACCCATCATACCGCGCAGGGATGGGAGCGTTTCATATCCGTTTCGGTCGGGATCGCGTTCCTTGCCTCAATCTGTGGCAATGCCCTGTGGAACCGGATGAGTCGTCTCCTTCCTCTCACCATGGTCGGACAGATGATCCTGTTTGAAACCCTGTTTGCATTGCTCTATGGCTTTCTGTGGGAACAAAGGGCGCCGCATCCCCTGGAAGTGATGGCATTCCTGCTGGTGGTCAGCAGCGTACTTTCATGCATTGCCGCCCACAGAAAAACATGACATCGGGTTATGCGCTGGACACACAGCGCATCCATGCGGGACTGTTAAGGCATATGTCATATTATTTTCACAATAGATAAGAACCATGACGAATACTGGCCAAATAATATTTCTGGTCAGGATGGAATAAGTGACCCCAGTATTTTCAGTCCGTCTTCGATCCGTTCATAGGGAATGGAGGAAAACCCCATGCGGAAGCATGATTGCCCGGCTTTCGGGTTACTGAAGAATATATCGCCCCGTTCGATTAATACATCATGTTTTCTGGCCTCATGGGCCAGTTTTGTCGCATCGTGATGGGCAGGCCCCTGAATCCAGAAACTGGATGCACCGGCAGATCGCATGATTTTATAGTTCGGCAGGTAATGGGGCAGCAATTTATCCATTAATATTGCACGCTCATGTAACTGCGCGCCCATTTTTTTCAAGTGGGATCTGTAATGGCCCAAGGCGATAAACACGCTCAGGGTTTTCTGGTTATTGCGTGGGGGATGACGGAGCATAAGCCGACGTAGGGCACGCAATTCCCGTATTATGGCAGGGGACGCCACGATGTAACCAATCCGCAGGCCCGGCGCCAGTATTTTGGACAGGCTCCCGATATGGATGACACGTCCCTGCGTATCCATGCTTTTCAGGGCTGATCCGGCCTGCCCTTCTGAAAACAGGTCTGCGTCATAGTCATCTTCTATAATGACCATGTCTTTCTTTTGGGCGACTTCCAGTATTTCCATACGGCGTTGTGGGGACATGATGGCGGTAGTTGGGCATTGGTGCCCCGGAGTAAGGAGTACAACCTGACATTGGCTGAAATCATCATCGGGTATGACCCCCTGATCGTCCATCTTCAGATTTTTTATCCGGGAGGTATGAAGCTGGACCATATTGCGCGCGTCAGTATAGGAAGGGTCTTCAATACCAAAATCTGTTGATGATGATACGAGTATTTTCAACGCCATAAAAAGGGCATGCTGTGCCCCGACTGTAATGATAATTTCCTGTTCCGACGCCCATATGCCCCGTCGGGGTAGGATTTGCAGGCATATCTGTTCAAGAAGGTCGGGGTCATCTTCATCAATCATGTCGCCAACCCAAAGACCCAGCCCCCTGAGATTAACGGTTTTTTTCATGCTTTCCCGCCACTCCCTTGTAGGGAAAAGGCTTGAATCAAGCTGCCCGAATAAAAAACAGTATTTATAGTCCTGCCAATTCCTTGGTTTTGAAATATTCCTCAGGTTTGATACCTGCAATTTTATGTGCTTGTCCCAGTTAACCAGATTTTCAGGGCGTGCCGCCTGTTCATCTTCCTGTCTGGCAAGATGACGGCTGACTTCGTCTTTAACATACATACCGCTACGCAAGCGGCTGACGATATACCCGTCATCAATCAGCCGTTCGTAGGCCATGACCACCGTTATGCGGGCAATGCCAAGGAAATCCGCCAGTTGGCGACTTGAGGGAAGGCGGGTGCCGGAACGGATCTTGCCGCTTTCAATGGCAGCAACGAGTTTTTTGCGGATATTTTCCTGAAGTGTTTCTTTCTCATCTTTCGAGTGTGAGGCAAAAATTTTTCTCCACCCGATATCCATTCTCACGTCCCTGTTCCGAACTAAAAATCATATTAAGAGGCTGACTAGGTACTGATGATAATAAACATAATTGTTATGATCATTCAACAATCAGATTTTTGTAAAAAAGCCTTGAAATACAGGATGAAGTAAACGAACGGATCAAAAACCCAAATTTTTGCCGCATGGCCTGTCATTTCATTTTTTTGTTGTAACGATTGATCAGACCTGGAAACCGGCTTGGAGTTCTTTCCTGTCAAGATCGGTTTCAAGCTGACATCTGCATCAATACTTAGGATTGGGACCTATACTTTTATCCAGATAAATATCCGGAGGGTGTTATATACCCTGCGCGCATGTAGCGGCGTTCCTGAGCATAAAACATGCGAATGCGCTAACATGACGGCTTGCGCGTATTGAAGCATGATGCCCGTGATCCCTGGCGCGCTTACGCGCATCACATGATCCATGCAAAAATCGCCCGAAAGCCTATTGGCGTGGCGGCAGAACGATCCCACGTCTGACCCTGGATAACCTGACAACCCGCAAGCAAGCCCCAATGTCCTTACTGCCTCGACAGGCTTTTCGCCCGCATGGCCCTGTGTCGATACACGCCAGTCCAATGCGCCCGTCTGTCGTAGCCTGAATGGCGGCGGCAAGATGTCCAACCCCGACGCGATTATCCCGACTGCCTGACATAACATGCAGGGCCAGCCAGTGCCCCCAGCGTATCCATGGCATATGCCAGCTTTGATCTCCTTTTATGCCAGCGACAGGCTTTCACGGCACCATGGCTGAAAATATCTATCGCCTGTCCCGCCACCTTGGACACAGTTCCGTGACAGCGGCCGAACAGAATCATCCGGGCTTGCTTGATCACCAAGAAACAGGCGCGTCGCGTTCCTGGCGGGACGGATTTTTGCAGCGTCCACCACACCAGCCTGAAAAACCACCCAGAAACGACCAAAGCGCCCCAAAGGGCGCTTGGCAATTTCCTGTTTATTTACAAGAAGTTCTGGCGGAGGGGAAGGGATTCGAACCCTCGATACGACTTGACATCGTATAACGGTTTAGCAAACCGCCGCCTTCAGCCACTCGGCCACCCCTCCGCCGAAGAGCGCGCATTATAAGTAACACGGCGTTTGCAGGGCTGCTTTTAGCGTGTTGCCGCAACCCTGCAAAGCCCCAAAATGCACTAAACCCCGTTTTTACAGAACTTTTTTCAGGGCTTCGTTCACGATGGCCGGATTGGCCTTGCCGGCCATGGCTTTCATCACCTGGCCTACGAAAAAGCCGAACAGGCGATCCTTGCCACCCCGGTATTCCGCCACCTTGTCCGCATTGCGCGCCAGCACGTCGGCCACGGCGGCGTCGATCGCGCCGGTATCGGTGACCTGCTTCAGGCCCTTGCGGTCCACGATGTCGGCGGCACTGTCGCCGGTTTCCAGCATGTCCTCAAAGACTTCCTTGGCAATCTTGCCGTTGATCGTCTTGTCGGCCATGAGATCCAGCATCCCGCCCAGCGCCTGCGCCGAGATCGGGCTGTCCTGAATGCTGCGGCCCGTGCGGTTCAGCGCGCCGAACAGGTCGCCCGTGACCCAGTTGGCGGCAAGGCGGGCGTCCCGGCCCTTGGCCACTTCCTCATAGTAATCGGCAATGGCCTGCTCGGCCACCAGCACGCTGGCGTCGTAGCGGGGGATACCATACTGCTTGACGAAGCGGTCACGCTTGTCATCAGGCAGTTCGGGCAGGGCGCGCTCCAGTTCATCCACCCATGCCTGTTCCACGACCAGCGGCAGCAGGTCGGGATCGGGGAAATAGCGATAATCGTGCGCGTCTTCCTTGCTGCGCAGCGAACGGGTTTCATTGCGGGACGGGTCAAACAGGCGGGTTTCCTGATCGACCTCGCCACCGTCCTCCCATACTGCGATCTGGCGCGTGGCCTCGACCTCGATCGCGTGCATGACGTAGCGGATGGAGTTGACGTTCTTGATCTCGCAGCGCGTGCGGAACGGCTCGCCCGCCTTGCGCACCGACACGTTCACGTCGGCACGCATGGACCCTTCCTCCATGTTACCGTCGCATGTGCCAAGGTAGCGCAGGATCTGGCGCAGCTTGCGCAGGTAGGCGCCGGCTTCCTCCGGGCTGCGGATGTCGGGTTCGCTCACGATTTCCATAAGCGCGACACCGGCGCGATTCAGGTCGATGAAGGACCGCGTCGGGTCCTGGTCATGCATGGACTTGCCCGCATCCTGTTCCATATGCAGGCGGGTTATGCCGATATGGCGTACCGTGCCGTCGCCCAGCTCGATCTCGACCGTGCCTTCGCCCACGATGGGGTGGGTGAACTGGCTGATCTGGTAGCCAGTCGGCAGGTCGGCGTAGAAATAGTTCTTGCGGTCGAACCGGCTTTCCAGGTTGATGCGCGCGCGCAGCCCCAGCCCGGTGCGGATGGCCTGCGCCACGCATTCGTGATTCAGGACCGGCAGCATGCCGGGGAAACCCGCATCAACAAGGCTGACATGGGTGTTGGGTTCCCCGCCGTAGGAAGCGGAGGCACCGGAAAACAGCTTGGAATGGCTGATGACCTGTGCATGGACTTCCAGACCCACCACGATTTCCCACGTGCCGGTCCTGCCTTCGAGTGTGTAGCTCATTTCGCGCCCTCCGCACGGATGGCAGGCCGGTGGGTGAAGCCCGCGGCGCTTTCCAGCGCGCTGCCTGCGGCCAGCAGGGTTTCCTCGTCAAACGGGCGTCCGATCAGTTGCAGGCCAAGCGGCAGGCCGGTGGCCCCAAGCCCGACGGGCACGGACATGGCGGGCATGCCGGCCATGGACGCCGGCACGGTGAAAATATCATTCAGGTACATCTGGACCGGATCATCCGTCTTTTCCCCCTGCGCGAACGCGGGCGTCGGCGCCGTGGGGGTCAGCAATACGTCAACCTTCTGGAAGCTTTCGGTAAAGTCGCGGCGGATCAGGCTGCGGACCTTCTGCGCCTTCAGGTAATAGGCATCGTAATAGCCTGCCGAAAGCACATACGTCCCCATCATGATGCGGCGGCGCACCTCGGGGCCAAAGCCCGCGCGGCGGGTGGCTTCGTACATGGCGTCCAGCGTCGGACCTTCCACCCGTTCGCCAAAACGCAGGCCGTCATAACGGGCCAGGTTGGACGAACATTCGGCAGGGGCCACGATATAATAGGTGGCCAGGCCGTATTTCGTGTGGGGCAGGGAGACATCGACAATCTCGCACCCTGCGGCCTTCAGCCATTCGATGCCCTGCTGCCACGCCGCCTCGATCTCGGCGGACAGGCCCTCGGCGCGGTATTCGGCAGGGATGCCCACCTTCAGCCCCTTCAGGCTGCGGCCGACGGCGGCGGAATAATCCGGCACGTCACGGTTGACGCTGGTGCTGTCGCGCACATCGAAGCCCGCCATGGACTGCAGCATGATCGCGCAGTCGCGCACGCTGCGCGCCATGGGACCGGCCTGATCCAGCGAGGAGGCATAGGCAATGGTGCCAAAGCGGCTGCACCGGCCATAGGTCGGCTTCAGCCCGACAATACCGCAATAGGCGGCGGGCTGGCGGATGGACCCGCCGGTATCGGTGCCGGTCGCCCCCATGGCAAGTCCTGCCGCCACGGCGGCGGCCGACCCGCCCGACGAGCCACCGGGCACGAGTGCTGCATCATCACCCTTGCGCTTCCACGGGTTTTCCACCGGGCCGAAGGCGGAGGTGATGTTGGCCGACCCCATGGCGAATTCGTCCAGGTTGGTCTTGCCCACAAACACCGCGCCATCGCGCAGCAGGTTGGCCGTCACCGTGCTTTCATAGGGCGGGACAAAATTTTTCAGGATATTGCTGGCCGCCGTGGTCCGCACGCCATTGGTGCAGAACAGGTCCTTGATCCCCAGCGGGATGCCGGTCAGGGGCTTTGCCTCGCCCTTGGCCAGCGCTGCATCCGCATGGGTCGCGGCCGCCAGCGCCGCGTCCGGCGTGGTGGTGATGTAGGCGTTCAGGCGCGGGTTCAGCGCGGCGATGGCGTCCGTATGCGCGCGCACCAGTTCGGTGGCGCTGAACTTGCGCGCGCGCAGGCCCGCTGCCGCATCGGCAATCGTCAGTTCGGTCAGGCTCATCTTATTCAACAACCTTGGGCACGGTATAGAAGGGGCCAACGGCATCGGGCGCGTTGGACAGCACGGCGTCGCGGCAGTTGCCGTCAGTCACCACGTCGTCACGGGTGCGCAGGGCGGCGTGGCCCGTGCCGACCATGGGGGTGACCCCTTCGACATCGACCTCGTTCAGCTGCTCGACCCAGCCGAGGATCCCGTTAAGCTCCCCTTGCAGGGCAGGAAGATCAGACTCGTCAATACCAATCCGTGCCAGTCTGGCAATGCGGCGGACGGTCGCGGGATCAAGCGACATGAAGCAATAACTTTCCATCGTAACAGGGGAAGAATATCCTGCGGCGCAGGACCGAGAAGGAACATACCCCCGACCATGCCCCTGTTCAACATATGCGATCTGCGCGCTGCCCTGCGCCCCGGCCAGCGCCTGCTTGGCCTTGACCCCGGAAAGAAGACGATTGGCGTCGCCCTGTCGGATGTGGGGCTTATGCTGGCGTCCCCCCACATGGGCCTGAAACGTGCGAAACTGTCGGTCAACGCCGCCGAAATCAGCAAGATCGCCCGCATGCAGGACGTGGGCGGGCTGGTGGTCGGCCTGCCGCTGTCGCTTGATGGCAGCTTTGGCCCGGCGGCGCAGGCGGCACGGGACTGGACGCGCAACCTGTCGGACATGACGGGGCTGCCGGCGGCGATGTGGGATGAACGGCTGTCATCATCCGCCGTAAACCGCTTCCTGATCGCGGAAGCCGACATGACCCGCCAGCGCCGGGGCGAGGTGGTGGACCAGATGGCGGCGGCCTACATATTGCAGGCGGCCCTTGATGCCTCGATCCCCCCACGGGAAGGGGCGTTTTCGAATTCGTGATGGCATGACTGGATTGTGCCAAAACCGGACCCACGCGGTGCGGGGACTGCTATGGTGGTTTCTACCACCGGCGCGCACCGGGAGGTGATCCTTCCCCCTATGCCTTTTTCCGCCGGACCCATGTTGCATAAACAAGGATACCGGCCATGCGCCTGCCGCACCTGCATCTGCCCTACCTGCACGTCCATGTGCATGACCGCCCGCTGGCAGGCGACCCGCACCCGCACAACCCCTTCCACTGGAAGCTGTATTTCTGCGAGGCGATCGCCACCGCCATCCTCATGATTCTCGGCCTGAGCGCGGTCATCCTGCTGACGGCGCCGGGCAGCCCGCTTTCATCGCCGCTCATGCGCCATCCCTATATCCAGACCGCACTATGCGGCCTGTGCTTTGGCCTGTCGGGCACGGCGGCCGCCATGACGCCGTTCGGCAAGGTCAGCGGGGCGCATATCAACCCGTCCGTGACCCTTGCGTTCTCGCTGGCCAAGCGCATCGGGGGCGTGGACGCGCTGAACTACATGATCGCGCAGGTCATCGGCGCCTTCCTTGGCACGGCCGTGGTTTATGAAGCGGGCCGGCTGATTGCATGGTGGGGTAACATGGCGGTGGCCGTGCGCTATGGGGCGACGGTACCATATGGTCAGATTTCGGTCTGGTGGGCGATGTGGTCGGAAATGTTCGTGACCGCCGCCCTGATCGCCATGCTGTACTGGCTGGCGGCCCACCCGAAATGGAAGTTCATCACGCCATGGTCGGGCGGGCTGTTCTTCCTGGTCATGAACCCGATCACGGCATGGCTGTCGGGCAACAGCGTCAATTTCGCGCGCACGCTGGCGCCCGCGCTGTTCGCGGGGCAGTGGACGGGGCTGTGGATCTATGTGGTGGGGCCGTTCGCGGGGGCGTCGCTTGCGGTCATGGCCATCCGCATGAACCTGCTGGGCAAGCTGCACCTGCTGGAGGCGCGACTGGTCAATTTCGGCCACCATGGCCGTGTGCCGGGACTGGATGACCCGCACCGCAAGCTCAACCATCCCGACGACCCCGACCACATGCCCCCCGGCGCGGGTCCGGCCTGAGGGACCAGGCCAGCGGGCTGGCCCGCATCTGGCGCAACCCACGAATGACATATTCCGTTGTTTTGTTCGGGCGGCATTAACGGCCATAGTCGCCAGCCGCCATGCCCGGCATGGCCGTCGAGGGAGAGACCATAATAATGAAGCGTTTTTTCAACACGCGCGACACCATCGTAACCGAGGCCCTGGACGGGTTCCTGAGATCGGCCGCGGGCAACCACCTGTGCCGGCTGGATGGCTACCCCGATACCTGCGTCATCATGCAGCGCGAACCGGACCGTGCGCAGGTATCGGTCATTTCCGGTGGCGGGTCGGGCCATGAACCCGCCCATGCGGGCTTTGTCGGGCGCGGGATGCTGACGGCGGCGGTCTGTGGCGCACTGTTTGCATCGCCCTGTGTGGACGCGATCGTGGCCGCCATCCTGGCCACAACGGGGGAGGCGGGCTGCCTGCTGGTGGTCAAGAACTATACTGGCGACCGCCTGAACTTCGGCCTGGCGGCGGAACGCGCGCGCGCATTGGGCAAGCAGGTGGAAGTGGTGATTGTGGGCGATGATATCGCCCTGCCGGGTTCCACAACGCCGCGTGGGGTGGCGGGAACGGTGCTGGCGCACAAGCTGGCGGGCCATGGCGCGACACAGGGCTGGCCTCTGGCGCGCCTGACGGAATTCGTGCGCGACGGGGTGAAGCGCATGCGCACCATCGGTCTGGCGCTGGAAGACTGCAATCCCTATGAATCCGGCCGCGCCAGCCGTCTTGCAGCCGACCAGGCCGAGCTGGGCCTTGGCATTCATGGCGAACCCGGCGCCCAGCGCATTGCCATGGCCAGTGCCCGCGACCTTGTATGCATCGCCGCCGACACGCTGGAAGCCAGCCTGCCTGCGGCGGCCCGCAACACCCGTTTCGCGCTGGTGCTGAACAACCTTGGCACGGTGCCGGAGGTGGAGATGGCGCTGCTGCTGGAAGCCTTCAGCCATACGCCGCTGGCCCGCCGGGTATCGCACGTCATCGGCCCGGCGCCGCTTATGACCGCGCTGGACATGAACGGTTTTTCGTTCACGCTGATCGAACTGGATGAAGCCATCACCACGGCGCTGGAGGCCCCGGCGCAGCCGCGCGCATGGCCCGGCATTGCCCCGCTGGGCAGCCCCGCCGTCGTGCCCATGCCGCCTATGCCCGATGCCTTCCCGTATCCGGCGACACCCAACCCCGCGCTACGGCATGTGATCGAACGCGGGGCGGAGGTCCTGGTCGCCAATGAAGCGGCACTGAACGAACTGGATGGCCGGATCGGGGACGGGGATGCCGGGTCCACCTTCGCCGGGGCCGCGCGTGAGATCACGGCGGCGCTCGACCGCCTGCCGCTGGCCGATCCGCATCACCTCATGACGACCATCAGCAACATCCTGACCCAGCATGCGGGCGGGTCGAGTGGCGTGCTGTTCGCCATCATGTTCTCGGCGGCCGGACGCAGCCCCGAACCCTGGCGGCAGGCATTGCGCGACGGGCTGGAACACATGATGGAATGCGGCGGCGCGAAGCCGGGCGACCGCACCATGATCGACGCGCTGTATCCCGCGTTGGAAGTGCTGGCGACCGGCGGCAGCCTGCCCGATGTGGCGCTGGCGGCACGGCAGGGCGCGCAGTCCACCACCACGATGGAAAGCGCGCGTGCCGGACGCGCCGCCTATGTGCCCAGCGCGCAGGTGCGCGACGTGCCCGACCCGGGGGCCGAGGCCGTGGCGCGCCTGCTGGAAGGGCTGGCGGCTGGCTGAACCGACAGGGCAGGGGACAGGTGACTGTTTTTTTCCTGTCCCCGCCAAAGTCATCCGGAAACAGTTTCCGGGCGCCGCCTTTTTTTCAAGGAAGGCGGCGTCTCCCGAAGCTTTTTGGAAACAGCTTCACCAGAAAACCTTTAAATTCGCTCAGGCCTTCTTCACGAATTCCGATTTCAGGTTGATCGCACCCACGCCGCTGATCTTGCAGGCGATGTTGTGCCCATCCGTCGCATCGACCAGCCGGATGCCGCGGACCTTCGTCCCGCCCTTGATGACCGAGGACGCACCCTTGATCTTCAGGTCCTTGATAACGGTCACGCTGTCCCCATCGGCCAGTACGTTGCCGTTGGCGTCGCGTATTTCCGCCGTGCCTTCCGTCGCGGGGGCGGCATCCTGCGGGTTCCATTCATACCCGCATTCGGGGCAGTTCCACAGGCTGCCATCGGGATAGACGTGTTCGCACCCGCACTGGGGGCATGTCATGTCAGCTTCCATCATCATCCTCACTCTCTGGGACCGCGCTCATACAGCACGGACCCATATGCAGGAAAGACATGGATCATGCGACCACCTGCTTTTGCACCCGCCCAGCCATGTTCCAGCCGACCGCCTGCCCGGGCAGGTAACCCGGTTCCGCCTGAATTATGGTGCCTGCTACTGCGGCGCGGTACCGCCATGGGTGCTGACACCGGGGCCACCACCCCCGTCCGACCCGCCACCGGCGGGCCTTGGCCTGTCACACCCGACAAGACAGCCAGGGACCGTTACCACCATCATCCGCGCAAGGTTTCGCACTGGTTTTCTCCCCTCCAGCTATTCTGGCCTTCAAGGGGGGGATAACCGCCGTACCGCGCCACGGTTGCGTGCCAGAACAGGGCAGCGCCTGGCAAGCAACGCCACACATGCCATTTCACGCATCCGTACGCAGCAGCGATGACGGTACTGGAAGGAAGGATATTCCATCCGGTGCGACCCGTGTTTCGGGGCTGCCCTAACGGACAGCCTGCTTTCGGAAAAAACGTTCGACAGCCAGCATGCCCAGTAACAACGCGACGCCAAAGCCCTCGCGCGCATGATCGATGAGGTAACGCATGGCAGCCTCCTCCTCTGACTTGTTAGGGAATATAGTGACGTATTCCCCCCGGAATCAAAAGCAAAAACGCACGGTGCATGCTTCACGATTACATTTCGCCCCCGCACGTACGGGCGGGGCGCGGATCATGAATCCGGCCCCGTCACCTTGCCAACAGGCTGGATGCGGGCCTAGTACAGTCGGCATGTTGTTATACGTGTCCAAGCCTGGTTACAGCCTGCCCGCCTTCCCATCCGGGGGCGGCATGCAGTGACCCGGATTTTCATTGATGCCGATGCCTGTCCCGTACGGGACGAGACCTATCGCGTGGCGCTGCGCTACGGGCTGCGGACCTACGTGGTGTCAAACCGCATGATCGCGGTGCCTGACACGCCACTGGTTGAACGGGTGGTGGTGACACAGGGCATGGATGTGGCGGATGACTGGATTGCCGACCATGCCGCGGCCCATGACATTGTCATTTCCGCTGATATCCCGCTGGCCGCGCGCTGTGTCGCGAACGGGGCCTGCGTGCTGGAACCGCGCGGGCGGATACTGGACCAGGATGCGATTGGCATGGCGCTGGCCATGCGCAACCTGATGACGGACCTGCGTGATACCGGCGCGATCATGCAGGGCAGCCGTGGCTTTACCCGCGCCGACCGTTCCACATTCCTGTCCGCACTGGACACGGCGGTGGTCAGGGCACGCAGGCAGGCCGCGGGCCATGGGCGCACGCCGCCGGTCATCCCGCCTTCAACCACAACTGATTGATAAGGAACAAGGGTTTTTGGGTGCCGCCTTTTTTCAAAAAGGCGGCGTTCCTTGAGAAGCTGTTTGAAAACAACTCATTGATAAAAAACAATAAAAGTTTTTGAGTGTCACCTTTTTCTTAAATAAGGCGGCATTCTTTCGAAGCTTTTTGAAAAAAGCTTCACCAAAAACTTTCTTCCGGTTTTCCAGCAGCAATTCCAAAAAAATCCGCCTGCCCAAGACGGGCGGGCGGCGCCAGCCCATGCCCCGGTAACGGGACATGGGTCATATTACGGATCAGCCAGCCTTTTTCTGGGCAGCCTTGGCGAACAGGGCGGAAATCGCATCCTGTGCCTCGGTCTGGATGGCCTTGAGGTGCGCCTCGCTCTTGAAGCTTTCGGCGTAGATCTTGTAGACGTTTTCCGTGCCGGAGGGACGGGCGGCAAACCAGCCGTCCTTGGCCGAAACCTTAAGCCCGCCAATGGCCGCCCCGTTGCCCGGTGCGTTGGTCAGGGTGCTGAGGATCGGCTCACCCGCCAGTTCGGTCATGCCGATCTGCTCGGGCGAGAGGTTTTTCAGGATGGCCTTCTGTTCCGGGTCGGCCGGGGCGTCGATCCGCGCATAGTACGGCGTGCCCAGGCGTTTGGTCATGTCCTCGTACGCAGCCCCCGGGGTGCGCTTGGTGCGGGCGGTGATTTCGGCTGCCAGCAGGCCAAGGATGATGCCGTCCTTGTCCGTGCTCCACACCGTGCCGGCACGGCGCAGGAAGGACGCGCCAGCACTTTCTTCCCCGCCAAAGCCCAGCGTGCCGTTGTACAGCCCATCGACAAACCACTTGAACCCGACCGGCACTTCCACCAGCTTGCGGCCGATTTCCCTGGCTACGCGGTCGATCATGCTGCTGCTGACCACCGTCTTGCCCACGCCCGCGCTGGGGTTCCAGTTCTCGCGGTTGTTGAACAGGTACTCAATCGCGACGGCCAGATAATGGTTGGGGTTCATAAGCCCGTACCGGCCCGACACGATGCCATGGCGGTCGGCATCGGTATCATTGGCGAAGGCGATGTCGAATTTGTCCTTCATCCCGACAAGGCGCGCCATGGCGTAGGGGGAGGAACAGTCCATGCGGATCTGCCCGTCCCAGTCGGCGGTCATGAAGCGGAAGGTCGGGTCCACTTCCTTGCTGACGATCGTGGCGTTGATGCCGTATTTGTCGATGATCGGCTGCCAGTAATCCACCGCCGCCCCACCCAGCGGGTCAATGCCGATCGACACGCCGGATTCACGGATCACGTCCATGTCCACCACGGCGGCCAGGTCATCCACGTATGGCGTGATGTAATCATGGCGCTTCGTGGTGGGGACCTTCAGCGCGTCCTCCAGGCTGACGCGCCTGACGCCTTCCATCTTTTTGGCCATGTAGTCATTGGCCGCGTTTTCCACCACCTTGGTGATGTCGGTATCCGCCGGGCCACCATGGGGGGGATTGTACTTGTAGCCACCATCTTCCGGCGGGTTATGTGACGGGGTGATCACCACGCCATCGGCAAGGTCCGTGCTGCGATCGCGGTTATAGGTCAGGATCGCGTGCGAGATGACCGGCGTGGGGGTATAGCCGTCCTTTGCATCGATGCGGACTTCCACGCCATTGGCCGCGAACACTTCCAGCGCGGATTTCAGCGCGGGACGGGAAAGCGCGTGGGTGTCAATGCCGATGAACAGCGGCCCGGTTATGCCCGCGCCCTTGCGGTAGTCGGCAATCGCCTGGCTGATCGACAGGATGTGGTTTTCGTTGAAGCTGGTGGTCAGCGAGGAACCACGGTGCCCCGACGTGCCAAACGCCACGCGCTGCGTTGCAATGGCGGGGTCGGGCTTGCGGGTGTAATAGGCGTCAAGCAGGGCGTCGATATTGACAAGACGGTCCGGATCGACCGGCTTGCCGGCAAATGGGCTTATGCTGGGCATTGACTGCTCCCAAAATACGATATGAAAAAGCGCATATTCTACAAATTCCCTTACAGCCCGATACAGGCAGCGTCCACCCGCAAACCACCCCCACGCATGGGGGCACCCCGCGCGGATAACGGTGCATGGGACGGAAAAGGACATGCATCATGCCCGGACACTGGCGCGTGAGGTGCGATACAGGCATTGAACTATATCAAAATTCGGGCCTTTTCCGCCTTCCTGTCCCTCCATCACGTTCCCGCGCATGGGTTGCAGGGCCGGGGGAATGACCCCATCATACGTTCATGGACAGCGCCCACCCGCCCAATGGCCCTGTGTCGGCAGACATGGACCCTGAACAACTGCGCCGCCAGCGGCTGGAACGGCTGCTGCGCCGCCTGCCCGCGCGGGGCGAACAGGCCATGCGCGGGCTTTTGCAGCCGGGGCGGGCATGGCTGCGGGCCATTCTGGGCAGCCTGCTGATCGTGGGCGGGTTGCTGAGCTTCCTGCCGGTGCTGGGGGTATGGATGCTGCCGCTGGGCCTTATCCTGCTGGCGGAGGACGTGCCCGCGCTGCGCAGGCTGACCGCGCGCATGCTGGAATGGGTCGAACGCCGCCACCCCGAATGGATGGCGCCAGACCCCGCGCCCTGACCGCCACGGGGCGCGGCATAAGGCAGGGCAGGGGGATGATGCCGGGTGGGATGCGGGGATCAGCCGCGTGTGCGCGGCTTCACCGTCCTGCGGCCGACAACGGACAGGCGGGTCGTGACAAGGTCGTAGCCCATCTGGCGCACGATACCCTCAAGCAAGGAATCCAGTTCGGTATTCTCGAATTCAATGACCTTGCCGGTATCGGCGTCGATCAGGTGATAGTGATCGCCATGGTCGCCATCCGCCACTTCGTACCGCGCGCGGCCGCCGCCGAAGTCACGGCGCTGCAGGATGCCGTTTTCCTCAAACAGGCGCACGGTGCGGTACACCGTCGCGATTGAAATGCGTGGGTCCACTTCAACCGCGCGGCGGTACAGTTCCTCCACATCCGGATGGTCATCACTATCAGACAGGACGAAGGCAATCGTCCGACGTTGGCCTGTCAGTTTCAGGCCGCGCTGGCGGCATAGGTCCGCCAGGGGAGAATCGGGGGAATTCGGCTCTTTCATCGTTCTGTAACGTAATCCAGACCGACCACCGCGGTCCAGTAGGGATAGGGCGTTCCGCGCGTCGATTTTAATTGCAAATGATAATCTTTCTCATTATCGTCATCCCACCGACATAACAGGGAGCGGGCTTCGCCAAGGCCCGAGCGGATAATGACCAACACGACAGTTTTCATGAATGATCTTTCGTGCAGCGAACGCCTGCTGGTCTGGTGCGTACGCCGCCTTAGCGGCGCGGGCGGGGGGGCGGGCCATATGCCCGGCCTGGCCCTGCCGTGCTTCCGGTCGGATTTCGCCGCCGTGGCCGATGCCTTCCACATGGCGCTGGAGCGGCTGCGCGCCTACCACAACGGCCCGATGGACGTGGCGATCTGTAGCGCGACGCACCTGACGGGCACGGAAAACCGCTTCCTCATCGCCGCCGCCGCCGCGCAGGAAGGGCGCGAGACCGAGGTACGCCGCACGCTGCGGCCGGTTTTCACCCACCATCACGTCCTCGCCCCCTTTGCCGCCGCCGTCACCCAGCTTGGGGCCTGCATGGCGGGCGCGGGATACTGGCTGCCGCGCCGGGGCCATAATGGCGGGGGCGGCAGCCTGCGCTGGACGCGGCCACCCGCCGCCGCGACGACCGGCATGCATGGTGTCGCCCCCGCCATGCCCGCCGCAGTACCGCAGCCCGTGGGCGCGGGCTGCCTTGCGGCCCTGCGCTGGCATGGCGCCGACATGGACACAGCCCACGTCATGTGGCCCGGCAACGCCACCGTCGCACGGAGCAGCGGTCCGTAGGACCGATCAAAACAAGGGGGAACGCGCGCCGGCCGGTCGCGCATCGCCGCATGATAACAGGATGACCCGCCATGCCATCACCCCGGCTGTCCATGCGCCACGCCTGCATGTTCGTGGAAAACGCATTCCTTGAACTGCTCGACATCCTTGCGTGGCAGGAAGGCGCGGCGCCACCGCCATCCACCCGCCCCCACGGGCAGGCGGGGCCGCGTGGCGCCAGCCGTAAGATGGTCAGTCCTGATCGGGGGCGGGAGCGGAATTGAGCTGGATGTATTTCTCGATCCCCACCTGGCGGATCAGGTCGAACTGGCGGTCGAGGAAGTCCTCGTGCTCCTCCTCGTTGACCAGAATCTTCAGCAGCAGGTCGCGGGAGACGAAGTCACGCACGCTTTCGCAATAGGCGATGCCCGCGCGCAGGTCGCCAATGGCCTTTTCCTCAAGCTTCAGGTCGCATCTGAGGATTTCCTCCACGTCCTGCCCCACCAGGATCTGGTTGTAGCGCTGCACGTTGGGCAGGCCGCCCAGGTACAGGATGCGTTCGATCAGCCAGTCGGCGTGTTTCATCTCCTCGATCGATTCCGCGTATTCCTTCTTGCCCAGCAGCGTCACGCCCCAGTGGCGCAGCGTGCGGGCGTGCAGGTAATACTGGTTGATGGCCGTCAGTTCGTTCGTCAGTTGCGTGTTCAGGTGTTCGATCACCTTCGGATCTTTGATCGGCATGTGCGCGTTCCTCTCCTGCTCAATGTTTATCCATCCGGGTTACTGCGGCGCCTGCCCGCGCTCAATTATAAAAAAGCGTTGCATAACCGCCGACTGCGCGCGACCCTGCCACGCCCCGTAACCCCGCAGCACGCGGCGCATGGCATGAGGAGAGCCGCATGACCCAGACCCCCTACCACACGCTGGACGCGAACGGCATACGTGACCTGATCGCGGGCCTGCCGGACGTGGCCACGCGCCTTGGTGGCGCGCCCGCGCAGTGGCGGGTGCGCGAGGTCAGTGACGGCAACCTCAACAACGTCTTCCTGGTCGGCGGGCCTGCGGGGGAGGTCTGCCTGAAGCAGTCCCTGCCACATGTGCGCGTGGACCCGGCATGGAAGATGCCGCTGGACCGCACGTTTTTCGAAGCCGCATGGCTGCGCGCGGTGCTGCCGCTGGTGGGCGGGCTTACGACGGAATGCCTGTATTTCGACCCCGGCCTGTATGTCCTGATTGTCGAAAGCCTGTCAGGCCATACCGTGCTGCGCACGGCGCTGATGCAGGGCGCGGACTGGCCCGGGGTGGCACCGCGCATCGGCACCTTCATCGCGCATGCCGCGTTTGGCACATCGCTGCTCGCCCGTCCGTTCGAGGAGGTGTTCACCACGCGGCGCACCTTTGCCGCCAACGTTGCCCTGACCCGCATCACGCTGGACCTTGTGCTGGATGACCCGTACCGCGACCACCCGCGCAACCACTGGCACGACCCCATCCTGACCCCCATCGTGCTGGATATCCGTTCCAGCGCCGCGACCCTGCTGGCGGTTGAAAACCTGCGCCGGCGTTTCCTGTCGCAGCCACAGGCGCTGCTGCATGGCGACCTGCATACCGGTTCGATCATGAGTACGGCGGACGACACCCGCGTGATTGATGGGGAATTCGCGATATACGGCCCCATCGGGTTCGATTGCGGCATGTTCGTGGGCAACCTGGTGCTGCATTACTTCGCAACGCCCGAACGGGCGGCGCGCAAGGCCGCGCTGCGCGATATCGCGGCCTTCTGGGGCAGTTTCCATGAACAGTTCATGGGGTTATGGAAGGGCAACGAGACCCCGCCGCCGGGCACGCTGCGCCCGCTGGCCTATGGCCCCGCAGCCCATGTGGCCCAGCATGCGTTCATGGATGAAGTCATGGGCGACACCATCGGTTTTGCGGGGATAGAGATCATCCGCCGCATCATCGGTTACGCCCATACGGCGGATTTCGACATGATAGCCGACCCGAAGCAGCGTGCGGCATGCCGGGCCGGGGCGCTGGCCTTCGCCTATCATGTACTGGACCACCTGGGCGAATTCCACGCCATCAATGATTTCCTGTACTATCTTGATGAACAGGGACAGGTCGGCCTGTAGCCGGGTGATCCGGCCCGCGGGAGAGACACGATGCCACCCCATGTGACCCACGCTGGCACGACATGGCGACAGCCAAGGGTGAAAAGCTGCACAGGGCTTTCCCCGGCGTGATCGCCGCGGTCGAACACATAGGCTCCACCGCCATTGCCGGCATCCGGCGGGTGCAACTGCACGGCTACCGGCAGAGTTCACCCGAAATCACCCGCCATGCGGCCTTTCGTAACGATCTGCGCGCCAGCCCCGACGCGACGGCGGCATATGATGCGTTCAAGCAGCGATGCCGGCAACGGCTCCCTGAGGGTTCCCATGCCTATTCGGACTGCCAGTCGCAACGGATCCAGCACAGGGAAACCATGGCCATGGCTGCCCTGGAATGACCTGCCGACAAAGGTTTCCGGAGAGGCCTTTTTCAGCCAGGATCAGGCCTCTTCCAGAACGCCTATGCCCGTTTCCCTTCATCCCCACCGGGCATGAGGGCCACCAGACGCGCCATGGACCGGCGCAGTTCCGCCTCGATTTCCGCCAGCGGACGCGGCGCGGCGTCGTGGCTGAAATACCGCGCGAAGGAAATGGCGCAGCCCATGGCGGTGCGGGCGGCATCCAGCCGGGCTTCAGGGTCATATGGCTGGACCATCCGGCTGAACCATGCCTGCGGGTCATGTTCTATCCCGACGCGGAAGGTGGTGCGCGCCGGTGCGCCATCACGCGCGGGCCGCGTCACCGTCAGGCCATGGTACAGGAATTCCCGCCCCGGCAGGATACGTGAAAACGCGGCGCGGCGCCCGTCCGTCGCGTCATCCGGGGTGGGGATGTCGTGCGCCAGTACCTGCCATGATGCCGGCGCGCCATCCGGCCCGGCGCGCTGGATGATGTCCATTGCCGTATCGGCCATGCAGGCCTGCACCACGGCGGCAACATGGGCCTGTGTCATCTCGCGCCGCTTTTCACCACTGCCGGACGTGGCGCGCTGCCACAGGCCGGTGGCGTCAACCAGGCGGACCCTGTCGCGCCATGCAGCGGGCCTGTTGTTATCCAGTATCCACACATAGGTCGCGATACCGGTATTGACGAACAGATCCGTGGGCAGGGCAATGATCGTGTCGATCAGGCCATGTTCCACCAGATACCGCCGGATGGCGGATTCACCGGATTCCGCCCCCCCGCCGGACAGCGCCGCCCCATGCGTCACCACGCCGATGCGCGCGCCACCAGCCCGCCTGCCGCGCATGTGGGCGACCAGATGCAGCATGAACAGCATGGACCCGTCCGACACGCGGGGCAGGCCGGGGGCAAAACGCCCGGCGTCACCTGTGGCATGTTCAGCCTGTATCGCATCGCGGATATGCCGCCAGTCCAGACCGAAGGGCGGATTGGACAGCATGCGGGCAAAGCGGCGGCCCGCATGCCCGTCATGGGCCAGTGTGTCGCCACTGGCGACATGCCCCGGCGCATGCCCGCGCAGCAGCATGTCCGCGCGGCACAGGGCGCAGGCGCGGGGGCTGATTTCCTGGCCGAACAGGTCGGCCGTCACCCCGCGCGCCAGCAGGCGGTCCGCGGCCCGGCCCAGCAATGCGCCCGTGCCCGCCGCCGGGTCATACAGGGCATGATGCGCGCCGGGGCCATCGGGGGCGAAGACAAGGTCCACCATAAGGTCCGTAACCTCCGGCGGGGTGAAATGCGCGCCCGTGCGCTGGCTGGTGGCGAAGTGGTGGACCAGTTCCTCAAACAGGCGGGCCATCGCCTCGGTGCCATACCGGGCGGGGGACAGGTCAAGGGCCGCGAAATGCGCCGCCACCGTCCCCAGCATGCCCGCACGCGCCAGATGCCGGGCAAGGGGCATGACCTCCAGTTGGGCGGTGATATCCCGCACGCTGGCGGGCAGGCGGCCAATCAGGCGGTCAAGGCAGGCCAGCGGGTCGGCCGCGCGCGCCACCGCATCCAGCCCGCGCGCGGGGCGGGCGCGTGACAGTTCCAGCCGCCGCAACATGGTGAACGCCAGTATGACCGGCCCGTATTCCGCTGGCGCCACGCCGCCACGCAGCAGGTCGGCCACACGCCAGATGGCGGCGGCCGAAAACAGTGGACGGGCGGCGCCAGCCACGACCGGACGGACCTTAACGCGCCTGTTCTTCCGCCGCCGCCGTGCGCCACAGCGACAGGGCGACCGCAATGACCGTCGGCCCCATGAACAGCCCCAGCAGCCCGAACATGTGCAAGCCCCCCAGAATGGCCGTCAGCACCGCAAGGAAAGGGATGCTGGTGCTGCCGCTGATCAGCTTGGGCCGGACAAAATGGTCCCCCGCGCCATAGGCGACGGTGCCCAGCGCGGCCACGATGATCGCCTGCGTGACGCCATTGGCGGCAAAGGTCATGAGCGTGGTCGCGCACAGCAGGATCGGCCCGCAGAAGGGAATGATGCTGACCACCGCCGTCAGCAGCGTCAGCAATGCGGGATGGGGGGTGCCGGCGATGAAATAGCCAGCCCCCACCAGCACGCCCTGACCCAGCCCCACCAGCACCAGCCCCGCGACCGTGCCGCGCACCGCACCCACGGTATTGCGCATGACATCGCCCGTCCGCTCGCCAAGGAAACGGCGGCCGACCGCACGGATATCGGCCACCAGCGCATGTGACGCGGCAAGGTAGAAATAGACCGACAGCGTTGCGATGACGAAGGTTTCCGTCATTTCCATCACCCGGTGCGGCAGTTCGCGTCCGTCGCCGGTGGCGAACATGCGCGACGCGACGCCGGTCCAGTGCCGCAGTTCATCGGGGTCGGACAGGTAACGTTGCCACAGGGCCGACAGGCGCGGGCCAATGCGCGGGATTTCCCCCATCTGCGGCGAAACGGGAATGCCATCATGCAGCGCCCCGCGCCCCCATGCCATGAGCGAGGGCAGTTCCATGCCCGCCCGTACCGCCATGGCGATCATGGGTACGGCCAGCAGCGCGAAAATCCCCGCCGCGATCAGCCCCGCCGCAACCCGGTTGCCCATGCCACGCCCGACCAGCCGGTGATACAGCGGGTAGGTCGTGATGCCAAGGATACCCCCCCAGACAAAGGCGAACAGGAACGACTGTTCGATCCACGCGGAAAACAGCACGACCGCGCAGACAAATATGAAGGTCCCGATATACTGGGTCCGGCTCCGGTTTTCATCCATATGGCGTGGTCTGTTCCTGCTGTTTTCCAAGGCTCGGCGTAAAGACCAGGCACCCTAGCACGCCCTGCGTGGCAGGTGGCCGCATGTTTTCCCCATCCGCGCAATTTCATGATGGCCGCCACCGGACAGTTCAGCGCCCGTCCGGCCCCGACAGCAGCCTGCGCATGAAATAACGCGGAAAGAAAGGCGGCGGCCCGTCAAGCTGCCCGAATACCTCGAACCCCACCTTTTCATAAAAGGCGCGCGCCTGGAACGCATAGGTATCAAGCCACATATGGGTGCAGCCCCGCCTGCGGGCCTCGCGTTCAGCCATGTCAACCAGCCTGCGTCCCATGCCGCGCCCGCGCAGGCGGGGCGAGACGGCCAGCATGTCGATATGCATCTCCCCCCAGCGTGACTGCGCCACCAGCCCGCCGCGTATCGTGCCCGCCGCCCGGTCACGGATCACGATGACAAGGTCGTGGTTGTCGATATAGCCCACCACGCCGCGCGTGAAATCACGCAGGATGGCTAGCACCGCATCCTCATCCGCCCGGGTGGGGCGGGGCAGGATGGCAATATCCACGTCCGTGTCCACACCGGATGACCCCGGCATGCGGGCGCTGCATTCGCCTGTTGTATTCATTCCACTCTTTCCCGTCGCGGCCGCCGCCGCGCAATCATCCGCACCTACATGCCATGCCCGCTGACGCAGGCCAGCCGCAGGGCAGGACGGTATTCACGCAGCACGGCACGTAGCTGCCCGCGGGCATACGCCTGCCGGGCCTGCCGGTCCAGCCTGTCCCATACCGTTTGCGCCACCGCGCGCTGCCGTTCCAACGGGGGCAGGCATAATTCAAGCGAGGCAAGGGTCAGCGTATCCACTTCGGGGAACACGCTGCCCCCCGCGCGCCGCCGCAGTTCCGCACCCGCCACGCGCAGCAGCAGGGCGGCATAGCGCAGGTCCACATCCTGCCCGCGCGGCACAAGGGCCTTGCAGCCCTGGCTTACGGCCACGGGTACCGTTGCCATGCCGACACGCCCCACCGGCGCGCGGGTGGAAATGACCAGCGCGCCCGCCTCCACCCGCGTGGCCCGGCACGCCGCAAGCCCCGCGGCGGACAGCCCGCGCGCGCCACGCCCCACCCGTGCGGGCGGTCCGGCGGGCAGGTCGGCCGGGGTCAGCCACGTCACATCATCCCCCCAGTGGGCCGCGTTGCCCGTGGCGGGCGTGCCGCCGCCCACAATGTCAAACACGCTGCCCACGGGCCGCATTACCCCGCGCGTGGGCACCGGCCCGGGCCAGGCCGCGCCATCGGGCAGGATGGCGTGATGAATGATTGCCCGCGCGTATTCATCCGCCGCCGCTGCCTGTGCATCCAGTTCATGCAACTGCCGGTCAATACGGTCCATGTGCTGGTCCAGCGTCCGGGCGATCATGTGCTGGCGCTGCAATGGCGGGCAGGGCACGGGCAGGCTGTTCATGCACGCGCGGGTCAGCTTGGGGCGGGTCGTACCTTCCACAAACGCGCCAAGGGATACGGTATTGAGCGCATGCGCCAGAAAACGGCCATCCACGCCCGCGCGCGGGCGCAGCACATGCACATGGTTGCCCGCCCATAACGGGCCGTCATGGAAAAATGCGACATCGCGCAGCGGATCGAAAAAGGGGGCGCTGTCTTCCCCCAGCAGGACAAGCGGGCCGTCAAACAGCGCCCGGTCCACATATCCCGTAACACCGCTGGCCCCGTGATAGGGTACGCTCCCCGGCCGGCCGGCGCGCTGCGCGCGGTTGAGCGGCACCCGCCGCGCATCAAGGCAGTCCACCAGCGCCCCAAGCGGGACCATGGGCCAGCATGGCGCCGTCATGGCCAGTCCCCCCTGAAACCAGCCATCCCCTGCCAGCAGTCGCGCGTCATGGGGTACGGGTGGCGGGAAAAACACGACATGTCAATCATGGCCGACACTGGCGGCATGTAGCGGAATGATATAAAAGCCCACCCTGTTACCATACGGCAGACATGGCCATGCCCGACCATGGCTGACAGCAGGGTTGCATGACGCGTCCAACACAAGCCTTCGGGGCGGAATTCCGCTCCATCCTTGCCATTGCGGGGCCGATGGCCCTGTCACAGTTCGTCCAGATGCTTATGGGTGCGACCGATGACATACTCCTGGGCGGGCTGGGGGCGTCGGCGCTGGCGATCGGGGGGCTTGCAACCGGCACGTTCTTCACGCTCAACGCCATCCTTGCCGCCATGATCGAGGCAGGCGGCATCCTGCTGGCGCAGGCCCGCGGGCGGCAGGACCATGCCAGCCTGGGCACCATCATGACCTCGATGCTGGCGGTGGCGCTGGCCCTGTGCGTGCCCGAACTGTTCTGCCTGTGGCATGTGGACCGGCTGCTGGTATGGATGCACGAACCCGCCAGCCTGCGCGCGCCCGTCACCCATTTCGTGCACATGCTGATGTGGGCCGTGCCACCCGCGCTGCTGGGGCAGGGAATCCTGACCACGGCGCTGCCGGTCATGGGGGCGCAGGGGATCCTCATGCGCGTCATGCCCTGCATCACGGTGGTCAACGGGGTGCTGAACGCGACACTCATCCATGGGTGGTTCGGCCTGCCCGCGCTGGGCCTGTACGGATCGGCCACCGCCACGGTCGTGACGTTATGGTGCATGCCCCTCATCATGCTGGCGTTCGTGGCCCGCAGGCCAGAACTGCGCACGGCGCTGCGCCCGCGCGGGCATGAATGGGGTCCGACACTTGCCCTGCTGCGCACGGGCCTGCCCATGATGGCGGCCGCCATGGCGGAGGTCACGCTGTTCCAGGCCAACAGCCTGGAGGCCGCGCGGATGGGCAACAGCGCGCTGGCGGCGTTCCAGATCATGCTGGGCATGGGAGTACAGTGTTTCGTGGTATACATGGCGCTGGGGCAGGCGTGCAACATCCGCGTGGGATACTGGACCGGCCGGGCCGACCCGGTGATGATGCGACGCACCGCATGGGCCAGCATGGTGCTGGGCATTGCCGTCGCATGTGTCATGACACTGGTGCTGGCGCTGGGGCGGCATGCCATCATCAGCCTCTACCTGAATGTCACCCTGCCGGAGAACGCGCAGGCGGTCAGCCTTGCGCTGGGGCTGCTGCTGGTGGGGGCGGCGTTCCAGATCCCCGATGCGGCACAGGTCATCGCCACCGGCATCCTGCGCGGGCAGGGCGATACCGCGATCCCCATGGTGCTGGCCGTTCTGGGTTACTGGGGCATCGGATTTCCGGGTGGGGTTTACCTGGCCTTCCGCCACGGCATGGGACCGTCGGGACTGTGGTGCGGCAACGGGATCGGGCTGGTGGCGGTATTCGTGCTGCTGGCGGCGCGCATCGTATGGCGGATGCGCCCGGCTGGCAGAATGGAATGAACGCGTCCGCAGGCTATAGCCGCTTGTGCATTTCGTCACGGATGGCATTGCATTTTTTTGTAAACACGCCCGCCTGCGACGCGGTCATGAAATTGATGAGGAACGCCCCCAGCAGCGAACAGAAGGACAGGATGATCAGCACCCGTCCCATCAGCGATATGATCCCGCCATAATGCACGGCCGAGTACCACAGCAGCCCGAGGCTGAGCACCGCGCCAAACACCCCCAGCACGCCGGTGGAGCGGATAAGGGATTCCTCCTCGCGGATGAAGGTGGAGGATTCCTGCCATAACAGGAACAGCTTGCGGTCCATTGCCTGCACGGCCGCGGCATAGTCCTCCGCGTCATCCGGATGCTGGTGGTCCGTGCCACCGCGATGCAGTTCCAGTTCCTGCCGGGCCTTGGCAAAGACACGCCTGCGTTCCTTGATGGCGGGCAGGCTGATATCGACAAAGCTGAGGATGGCGACATTCAGACCCGCTGATAGCTGGATCACCGCCTGGAAATCACCCCAGATCACAGGTTGTCCCCATTGGGGCACACATGACTGCGCACTGCAAAGAACCCTGACAAGTTGGATAACGGGCCGGCCTGTTCACACTGCTGCCAAGGCCCGGCGCGCGATATGGTATGGTGGCACGCCTGCATTCAGGGTTAGCATGAAGTGTGATGAATATCCATGTTCCCTCCACCTATGAGGTCTACCGCGGCTGGCAGTCCATCCAGGGGACCGGGCTGGAAATCGGCACGGCCGTGTTCCTTGTCCTTGCGCTCGGGCTGGCCGGCGGCATGGCGGTGTTCCTGCTGCCGACCTTCATCGCCTGCCGGCGCAGGGTGCATAACGCGGCGGTGGTGGCGGTGGTGAACTGCACCACCGGCATGACCGGGGTGGGGTGGGTGATTGCGCTGCTCATGGCGTGCATGATGGAAACCGACACCCAGCGCCATGCCCGGCTGCGGCGCAGCGAACCGGCAACCTTCCTGAGCGTGCCCTGAGACCCTTTTTTTAAACAAGGCAGCGTTCTTCAAAGCGTTTTGAAAAAAGCTTCACCAAAAACTTCTTTCAATTTGCATGATGGCCCAAAGACGGAATTTCCCGATGCGCTCGCGCCAAAAGCCCGGACAGCAGGACGAAAAAGGGGGCACACCCAACCGGCATGCCCCCTTTTTATCGACCCGATGCAGTCAGGCGCGCCTTACTGCTGCTTGTACAGCAGCCGCGCGCGCAGGGTGCCCTTGAGCGCGCGCAGGCGGTCAAGGATGCGATTGTCCTTTTCCACATCGCGGCCGGTATCGGCTTCGACCACCACGTAACCCAGTTCACCCGCCGTCTGCAGGTACTGCGCGGTGACATTGCAGGCTTCGGAGGAAAAGATCTCGTTGATCTGCAGCATGATGCCCGGCACGTTGCGATGCACATGCATGAAGCGCGTGCCGTGCGGGTTTTCCGGCAGTTGCACAGTGGGGAAGTTGACAGCCCCCAGCGTGGAGCCGACATCGGAATATTCCACCAGCTTGCGCGCCACTTCCACGCCAATGCGCTCCTGCGCTTCCGCCGTGGACCCGCCGATATGCGGGGTCAGGATCACGTTGTCCAGGCCACGCAGCGGGGTCTGGAATTCCTCGCCAGCCGCTTTCGGCTCCTTGGGGAACACGTCGATCGCGGCGCCCAGCAGGTGGCCGTCCTTCAGGGCGGCGGCCAGCGCGTCAAGGTCCACCACGTTGCCACGGGCGTTGTTGATCAGGAACGAACCCTTCTTCATCGCACGGATCTGGGCTTCGCCAATCATGCCCGCCGTTTCCGGGGTCTGGGGCACATGCAGGCTGACCACGTCGCTGATTTCCAGCAGGGTTTCCAGCGTATCGACCGGGGTTGCATTGCCATGCACCAGCTTGTCGATCACGTCGTAATAGAACACGCGCATGCCAAAGGCTTCGGCCAGCACGGAAAGCTGCGACCCGATGGAACCATACCCCACGATACCCAGCGTCTTGCCGCGCACTTCCCAGCTGTTGGTGGCGGATTTCTTCCAGATGCCGGCGTGGCATTCCTCCGACTTGGGGAAGATGCGGCGCATCAGCATCACGATCTCACCCATGACCAGTTCGGCAACGGACCGCGTGTTGCTGTACGGCGCGTTGAACACGGGAATGCCCGCTTCACGCGCCGCACCCAGGTCCACCTGATTGGTGCCGATGCAGAAACAGCCGATGGCGATCAGGCGGTCAGCCTTCTCGATCACGTCGCGCGTCAACTGCGTGCGCGAACGGATGCCAACGATATGCACGCCTTCCAGCGCCTTCTGCAGGGCGTCGCCTTCCAGCGCCGTTTTCAGGCGGGTGACGTTTTCGTATCCGTTGTCCTTCAGCAGCTTTACGGCACTGTCATGGATGCCTTCAAGCAGGAGGATGCGGATCTTGTCCTTGGGAAGGGAAAGATGTCCGTTGGATTGGCTGGTCATGTCGCGTGCTCCCGCTTCTGTACGGTCAAGATGGGTCCGTCCCTATCCGATTGGCCGTGCCCCCGCTAGGGGGAAAGATCAATTACGACCGTTACTTTATGGCAATGGCGGCGACAGCAGCCGCGTCACACGGGGCAGCAGGCCGCCATCCCCCACCGCCAGGACCGTGCCATCACCATCGGCGCGCAACGGCTGTCCAGCCCAGTCGGTCATGCGGCCGCCTGCCCCTTCCACCACCGGCACAAGGGCGGCCCAGTCCCATATCTTCATGGTACATTCGGCAATGATGTCGATCTGCCCCAGCGCCAGCAGGCCATAGGCGTAACAGTCCCCACCCCAGCTCGTGCGCTTGGCGGCGGCGGCCAGCGCGTCAAAACCGGGCCGGTGGAGAGCATCAAGGATTTCGGGCGCGGTGCATGACAGCTCCGCCCGCCCGACATCGGCGCAGGGCCGCGTGACCGGCGTGCCGGGCAGGGTGGAGACATAGCGCGTGGCCTCGCCACGCAGGCCGATCCACCGTTCCCCTGTCACGGGCTGGTCGATCACGCCCAGAACCGGGACATGGTCATGCAGCAGGGCGATCAGCGTGCCAAAGGTCGGTCGCCCGGTCAGGAAGGCGCGCGTGCCATCTACCGGATCGATCACCCAGCGGTAAGGGCTGTCGCCGCCTTCCAGCCCGAATTCCTCCCCCATCACGCCAAAACCGGGCAGGCGCTCGGACAGCACGGCCCGAATCGCGCGTTCCGCCGTGCGGTCGGCTATGGTGACGGGGCTTGCGTCATTCTTGTCATCCGCGCGCACGCCCCGGCGGAAGAACGGCAGCACCACGCTGCGCGCGACATCGGCTGCGGCCTGTGCCGCTTCCAGCACCGCATCACGCGGAAACCCGGCGGGCAGGGCGGCCATCAATGCGCCTCCGGCCTGAGGGAATTGAGGTAGGCGATCACATCCGCGCGTTCGGTTTCCGATGTGATTCCGGGGAACGACATCTTGGTGCCCGATGCATATTCGGCAGGGGATTTCAGCCACGCGGACAGGGTGGTGTTGGTCCACGTCTCGTCCTTGTGCGCCTTCAGCGCGTCCGAGAATTCGTAACCCGGGATATCGCCCACATGCGTGCCGACCACGCCAAACAGGCCCGGCCCGATAATGGCCGGCCCCTGGGGAGCCATGCTGTGGCACATGGCGCATTGCCGGTCGGCTATGGCGTGGCCCTTTTCAACGCTGGCCCTGGCCACCAGATCGTCAATGGACGCGCCCGCGGCGGCCGCCGGGTGGGGAATGGCCACGCCGGGCTTTGCCGGGACCTGTTCCGGCACGGCGGTATGGGCGATGCCCCAACTGGCCCCGACCGCGAGTGCTGCACAGAGGCAGGCGGCCCCGATCTGGTTAAGGCGTACACTGTCCATGAAATCGGGCGTCCTTCCCATACGGTTGCATGAAAACCGCTCCTTACCTAGACTGCCGCGCGCCCTGTGTGAAGCACGCACGGCAGCGGACGGCCCCCGCCGCCGCCACAGATACGGATGGCCCAGACCCAGATCCCATGAATCCCATTGTCCTGATTCCGGCCCGGATGGCCTCGACCCGGTTGCCGGGCAAACCGCTTGCCGACATTGGCGGCCGCCCCATGATCGTCCATGTGCTGGACCGCGCGCGTGCCGCAGGTATCGGCCCCGTGGCCGTCGCCACGGCGGAGCGTGAAATTGCCGATGTGGTGGAACGCGCGGGCGGCACGGCGGTCCTGACCGATCCCGCCCTGCCGTCGGGGTCCGACCGCATATGGCAGGCCTTGCAGCATCTGGACCCGCAGGGGGCGCATGACACCGTCATCAACCTGCAGGGCGACCTGCCGGGCGTTGAACCCGAAACCCTGCGTGACGTGCTGCGCCCGCTGGCGGATCCCGGCACCGATATCGCAACCCTTGTCGCCCCGGTACGCGATCAGGCGGAAGCGGGGGCATCATCCGTGGTCAAGGTCGCCTGCACCTTCGGGGCGGATGCGCAGGTGGCCCGCGCGCTGTATTTCTCCCGCCTGCCCATACCGTGGGGGGACGGGCCGCTATGGCACCATGTCGGTATCTACGCCTATCGCCGCGCGGCGCTGGCCCGCTTTGTCGGCCTGCCCGAAAGCGGGCTGGAAAAGCGTGAGAAGCTCGAACAGCTTCGCGCGCTGGAAGCCGGCATGACCGTGGGCTGCGCGCGGATCGCCACCGCGCCCTTTGGCGTTGACACGCCCGCCGACCTTGAACGCGCGCGCGCCACGCTGGGGGGCGGGGCATGAACGGGGAACGCATCATCGCCTTCCAGGGCCGGCCCGGCGCGTATTCGGACCTTGCGTGCCGGCAGGCGCGGCCCGGCTGGACCACGCTGCCATGCCAGACATTCGCCCAGACCATCACCGCCGTGCATGACGGGCGGGCCGAACTGGCCATGCTGGCATGTGAAAACAGCCTGGCGGGCCGGGTGCCCGACATCCATGCCCTGCTGCCGCAGGCGGGGCTGTTCATCGTGGGGGAACATTTCCAGCGCGTCGAGCATTGCCTGCTGGGCATACCCGGCAGCACGCTGGCCGATGCGCGCCGCATCCATACCCATCCCGTCGCCATGGCGCAGGTACGCGGCATCATTACCGAACTGGGGCTGGACCCGGTGGTGGAATTCGACACCGCCGGCGCGGCCGAGATGGTGCGCGGGTGGGGGCGCAAGGAAGATGTGGCCGTGGCATCGGCCCTGGCGGCCGAACTGAACGGGCTTGAAATCCTGCGCCGCAATGTGGAGGACGCCGCCCATAACACCACACGCTTCTACATCGCGTCCCGCAGGCCCGATGCCCTGCCACCGCCCGGGCCGGGGTTCATGACCACGCTGCTGTTCCGCGTCAACAACCAGCCCGGCGCGCTGTACAAGGCGCTGGGCGGCCTTGCCACGGCGGGCGTGAACATGACGCGGCTGGAAAGCTACATGCTGGAAGGATCATTTTCCGCCACGCAGTTCCTGATGGATGTGGAAGGCCACCCCGAAGCCCCGCCGCTGGCGCGCGCGCTGGACGAACTTTCGTTCTTTTCGGAACAGCAGGAGATCCTGGGCGTCTATCCCGCATCGCCCTTCCGGCGAAAACCCTGATGGGGCGGGCATGGCGGGCATGTTTTGCCCCCCGTGCCATTGTCTATATAACGGTATTGTCCGCCCCACGCCCCGGGGCCGGCCACAGGACACAACGTGCCGGACCCACCGGCGCAAGCACAGCCACGACACAGGATCCAGGTGGAAACAACCATGTTCAAGGGTTCCATTACCGCCCTTATTACCCCCATGAACGAGGACGGGTCGCTGGATCTGCCCTCCATGGGCCGATTCATCGACTGGCAGGTCCAGCAGGGCGCGTCCGCCCTGGTGCCGGTCGGCACGACGGGCGAAAGCCCGACCCTGACGCATGAAGAACATGCCAAGGTGGTGGAATTCACCATAAAATCCGTGGCGGGGCGCGTGCCCGTCATTGCAGGCGCCGGGTCCAACAGCACGGCGGAAGCGGTGGCCATGGCCCAACAGGCGCAGCAGGCGGGGGCCGCGGGCGTGCTGGTGGTGACGCCGTATTACAACAAGCCTACACAGGAAGGGGTGTACCGCCACTTCATGACTGTCGCGGACGCCATCAACATCCCGCTGATCCTGTATAACATTCCCGGCCGGTCGGTCATCGACATCTCGGTCGAGACCATGGCGCGGCTGGCGCAGCATCCCAACATCATCGGGGTGAAGGATTCCACCGCCAACCTGCTGCGCCCGCTGCTGGTGCGCCGCGCGGTGAAAAAGCCGTTCAACCAGATTTCGGGCGAGGACGGCACCGCCGTGTCCTTCCTGGCCGCCGGTGGCGACGGATGCATAAGCGTGACCGCCAACGTCGCCCCCGCCCTGTGCGCGCAGGTGCAGCAGAGCTGGAATGACGGGCATGTTATGGACGCCATGGAACTGCAGGACCGGCTGCTGCCGCTGCATGACGCGCTGTTTTGCGAAAGCAACCCCGTGCCGGTCAAATTCGCCGCAAGCGTGCTGGGCCTGATGGGGGAAACATGCCGCCTGCCGCTGGCCCCGTTGAGCGACGCCAGCCGGGAAAAGGTCAAGGCCGCCCTGTCCGCCGTCGGGCTGCTGGACTGAGCCATGGCACCCAGGAACAAGGGCAGCGGCATGATCTCGACCGGGATCGCAGCCCAGAACCGCAAGGGCCGTTTCAACTACACCATCGTTGACACGGTGGAGGCCGGCCTTGTGCTGAAAGGCCCCGAGGTCAAGAGCCTGCGCATGGGCCGCGCCACCATAAACGAAGCCTATGCCGGTGAACGCAATGGGGAAATATGGCTGATCAACAGCTATATCCCCGAATACCAGGGCGGCGTGCTGTCGCGGTTCGAACCGCGCGCGCCCCGCAAGCTGCTGCTGCATAAGAAGCAGGTGGACAGGCTGCTGGGGGAAGTCGCGCGCGATGGCGTGACCCTTGTGCCGCTGGACATCCACTTCAACAGCCGTGGCCTTGCCAAGCTGACGCTGGGCGTGGGCGAGGGGCGCAAGAAAGCCGACAAGCGGCAGGCCATAGCCGACCGCGACTGGCAGCGCGACAAGGCCCGGCTGATCCGTAACAAGGGTGGCGACTACTGATCCGCCACCCCCTTGGGACAGGGCATGTTTTTAAAGGCTGCTTCAGAAGCCTGCCCATGAAACAAATTCGAGACTGTTTGAAAACAACGCGTTGATAAAAATAATAAAAGTTTTCAGGTGCTGCCTTTTTTCAAAAAGGCAGCGTTCTTTCGAAGCTTTTGCAAAAGCTTCACCAAAAACTTCTTTTAATTTTAAAGCGCTATCATGAGCTGACTTTTCAAACAGTTTCTTACAAATTCAGGAAAATTTCTGATGAAGCTTTTCCCAAAAAGCTTCAGGCGATAGGCGATCCACCTTTTTGAAAACAGGTGACTTTCGGAAATTTTTCCATCAGGCCGTTGTCCTGAAGGTGCGCTCTTACGCGCCACACAGGCATCAAGGCTGATCCGCATGCATATGATGCGGAAGGCACAATAAAAAACAGGGCTGCCCCAACACCGGGACGGCCCTGTTTCATTTCATCCGTTCATCCTGCCCGCACCGCCATGCTGGCGGGGCGCGGGACAGGGCAGGGGGATCAGTCCACCGACAGTGCTGCCGCCTCGGGGCCTTTCTGGCCTTCGACAACCTGCACGTTTGCCGTCTGGCCTTCCGTCAGGCCGGACAGGCCCGAGCGTTCCAGCGCGGAAGCATGAACGAAAATGTCCTTGCCACCGTTTTCCGGCGTGATGAAGCCAAAGCCCTTCGTGGCGTTGTACCACTTGACCGTGCCGCGCATGTCCTGCGCATGCGACAGGTCGGGGGCGGGACGACCGGAGCGGGAGAAACCGCCACGCGCGCCGGGTGCTGCGCCAAAAGCCGCGCGCGGGCGCTCGGGCTGGGCCGTGCTCTCGTCAACGGATACGACGCTTGCGACCTGGCGGCCCTTGGGACCCTGGCCGATCTGCACCACCAGCGTGGTGCCGGGAGCGACCGTCGCGTGCCCGGTGGGGTTCAGGGCGTTGGCGTGCAGGAACACGTCACCCGAACCGTCCGCCAGCTCGACAAAGCCGAAGCCCTTTTCGCTGTTGAACCACTTTACAGTGGCGCTGATTTCCGGGCCGGATGCGACGATCTGGGGACCACCACCTCCGCCACCAAAGGAGCGGCGCGGCGGCGGGGCGCCGCGATCACCAAATGAAGGCGACGACATGAAATCATCGTCAAACCCGCCGCGGCGCGGGGAGCGGGAGCTGCGGTCGGTCCTGTTACTTCTCAACGGTCGTAATCCCGAGGTCTAGGTGGTGGCTGCCCCAAGGGGACATCACCGAATGAAAGCACGTTTGCAGGATGGAGACTGCCTGCATATCGTTACCCCCTGTTCAGGCGGCCGCGATTGCAGGAAAACATTCCCTGTCCCACGGTGATCCTAGCATAAATCGCATCGGCATCAACAACACCAAAGCATATTCCCGCCTTTGGTTTCCACACGAATTTTCATTCGTGAACAGTTTGTGAGGGGCAGGGATGCAAAAAGTCGTGAAAAAGGTGTAGATTAAATTCATGAATGTTGCTTGATTTCCACTCGCATTCGCACATTATCAATGGGCAACGCCGCAGATGGCATGCCCCCATACTGGTAAGAAAACGATCCATGCCCAACACACTCCCCCCACGCCGAGGGCGCGGCCGCCCCCCAAAAATCGCCCGTGCGCCGGAAGGTACACGCGCCATGCTGGTGCGCGCAGGTGTTGGACTGCTGACAGAAAAGGGTTTTTCTTCCACCTGCGTGGACGACGTGCTGAACGCGACCGGCATTTCCAAGGGATCATTCTACTACTGCTTCAGCAGCAAGGAAGATTTCGGGCAGGTGCTGATCGACAGCTACGCCAGCTATTTCAACGCCAAGCTCGACCTGTGGCTGACGGACAGGGCGACGCCGCCGCTGCAGCGCATGCTCAATTTCATGCATGACGCGCGGGCAGGCATGACGAAGCATGGTTTCCGCCGTGGCTGCCTGATCGGCAACCTGGGACAGGAAATCGACATGCTGCCCGATTCGTTCAGCGGATTGCTGCTGACGATTCTCGAAGGCTGGGAACTCCGCGTGACGGACTGCCTACTGGCGGCATGCGGCCCGCACCCGAGTGCGGCGCAGCGGCGGCTGTGCGCGCGGCTGTCACGCCATTTCTGGATCGGGTGGGAAGGGGCGGTCCTGCGCGCGCGCATGGAACATGACCCCGGACCGCTGGACCTGTACGCAGCCTTCTACCTTGCGCAGGCGGCGGCCGAGCTGGGCATCAGGCCGCCCGCCACGGCTATCCCGCACGGATCGCCCGTACCGCCCGCGCCCGCGCAAACAGCTCAAGCAGCAAACTGATGGCCGGAACCCGCGCACGCAGCGCGGCCGGGGCCTCGGCGGGTGGCGTGTCGACAATGCGCCGCGCGTCCTGCGCCGCCAGCCGCAGCAGCATGTCCACATGCAGCGGGCTGGCCAGCCGCAGGCCCGGCAGGCCGGACTGACGCCGCCCCGTCAGGTCGCCGCCGCCACGCAGGCGGAAATCCTCGTCGGCGATCAGGAACCCGTCCTCCGTCTCGCGCAGCAGCGCAAGCCTGCGCCGCGCGGTCTGGCCCAGTCCGGCATCATGCAGCAGCAGGCAGTAGGATTCCGCCTGCCCACGCCCCACGCGCCCGCGCAACTGGTGCAGTTGCGCCAGGCCGAAGCGTTCGGCGTGCTCGATCACCATCACCGTGGCGTCGGGTATGTCCACGCCCACCTCGATCACCGTGGTCGCGACCAGGATACGGGTCTTTCCCGCCGCGAAATCGGCAATGGACTGCTCGCGCACTGCGATATCCTGCTGGCCATGCGCCAGCCCCACGGCGCTTTCGCCAAAATGGGCGCACAGGGCGGCGTGGCGGGCTTCGGCCGCGGCGATGTCGCTTGTCTCGCTTTCACTGACCAGCGGGCAGACCCAGAATATCCGCGCCCCCCGCGCCAGCGCGCGCTCCATCCCCGCCAGCAGGTCCCCCATGGCCGACAGCGCATGCAGCGACGTGCGCACCGGCTTGCGCCCCGCGGGCTTCACATCCAGCCGGCTGACCAGCATGTCCCCCCACTGCGTCAGCAGCAGGCTGCGCGGGATGGGGGTGGCGGTCATGACCAGCACATCTGTGCGTGTGCCCTTTTCCCCCAGCAGGGCACGCTGTTCCACGCCAAAGCGGTGCTGTTCATCAATGACCGCCAGCGCAAGGTCGTGGAACACCACGCTGCCCTGGAACAGGGCGTGGGTGCCGATCACCAGCCGCGCCGTGCCATCGGCGATCATGGCCAGCGCCTCGCGCCGGGCCTTGCCCTTCACGCTGCCGCTGAGGAAGGCGACCGGCACGGGCGACAGCTTGCGGAAGGTGGCAAGGTGCTGGCGGGCCAGGATCTCGGTCGGCGCCATCAACGCCGCCTGGTGGCCTGCCTCCACCGCCGCCAGCATGGCCAGAAGGGCGACCAGCGTCTTGCCCGCGCCCACATCCCCCTGCAGCAGGCGTGTCATCTGGCGGGGCGCGGCAAGGTCGGCGTCGATTTCGGCCAGCGTGCGGACCTGGGCCGTGGTGGGTTCATGGCCAAAACGCGACAGGGCAATGCGGCGCAGGCTGCCGTCACCCACCACCGCGCGCCCTGGCCGCAGCCGGTTGAGCCTGCGCGCCTGCGCCATGGACACCTGCTGCGCCAGCAGGTCATCGCAGGCCAGCCGGGCGCGGGCGCGTTCGGACGCGGCCACCAGCGCATCACCTTCCAGCAGGCCGGGCATGTCATACGGGCGGTGCAGCGTGCGCAGCGCGTCCCCGAACCCCGGCCACTGCCGCTGTTTCAGCACGCTGGCGTCCTGCCATTCGGGCAGGGGCGGGAACACATCGAACGCCGCGCGGATGGCGGCGCGCACCTGACCGGGAAACAGCCCCGCCGTCAGCGGCCAGACCGGGTCCAGCAGCGGTATTTCCGCCATGCGGGCGGCCGGCACCAGATAGTCGGGATGGGCCATGTTCAGCCGGTCGCCAAAACGTTCCAACGTGCCCGATACGCATATGTCCTGCCCCGCTTCCAGCCTGCGCACCAGATGGGGGGAAAAGAACACCAGGTCCGCATCCGCCGTGCCATCGGTCACGACAACGCGCCATGGCCGCTTGCCCCGGCCACCGCCGGGCGCTGGCGGCACGACGCGGCTGACCGTGACATGCAGCGTGCACACGCGCCCCGTTTCCGCCTGCCCAAGCGTGGGCCGGTAGCGCCGGTCCACCACCGATTCCGGCAGGTGGAACAGAAGGTCGATCACCCGCCCGCCACCGGCCACCCGCGCCAGCAGCCTGGCCGTGGCGGGTTTTACCCCCTTCAGGGTCTCCACCCCCGCAAGCAGCGGGGCAAGAAGGGAATTGGCGGGCGGCAAGGCGGTATCGGACACGCGGCGGTTCATCCTGCGGGGTGGCATGCTTGTCATGCGGGCTGACAGATGCCCGCATGAGGGCTATAGGACACCTGCGTTACGGAACAAAACACAACCATCATGGGTGGAACGCAATGGAAGCCAGAACGCCTGACCTCTCGCGCCTCGATACACGGCGGCGCAAGATATATTACCGCGCCACGCATCGCGGCACACACGAAACCGACGTGCTGATCGGGGGCTTTGTCGCCCCCCGGCTGGAAGGCATGACCGAAGCCCAGCTTGACGCGCTGGAAGCGGTGATGGACCTGCCGGATGCCGACCTGGCCGACTGGCTGAGCGGCCGCCGCCCGGTGCCGGACGAACTCAATACCCCCATGATGAAGGAAATCATGGCCGACGCCACCGACCCCGCGCGGCTTGCGGCGATCCGGGGCGGAAAATGAACGATACGGCAGGTTTCTCGCTCGCACCCGGCGCGCCACTTCCCGTATGGGGCGTGCCGGATGGGTATGACGCTTTCCTGCTGGCGCGCAGGGCGGGCGAACAGGGCGGGCCTGTGCTGCATGTCTGCCGTGACGATGCCGCCATGGCGCGCATCGCGGACCTGCTGGCCTTTGTCACGCCGGGGGCGGAAATCCTGCGTTTCCCGGGCTGGGACTGCCTGCCGTATGACCGTGTCTCCCCCAATCCCGCCATCGTGGCGGAACGGGTGGCGACACTGACCCGCCTGCTGGAAAAGGCCACGGCACCCCGCATCGTGCTGACCACGGTCATGGGGATCGTCCAGCGCGTGCCGCCGCGCGCGGCCTTTGCCGGGCAGTCGATCACCATAAAGGCGGGTGAGAGCCTTGATGCGCCGCTGCTCACGGAACTGCTGGTCGCACATGGCTACAACCGCACCGACACGGTGATGGACCAGGGCGAGTTCGCGACCCGTGGCGGCATTTTCGATATTTTCCCCGCGGGCGACAGCGAGCCGGTCCGCCTCGACCTGTTCGGCGACGAGGTGGAGAACATCCGCCGCTTCGACCCCGGCACCCAGCGTTCAACCGCGAAGATCGACAGCCTGACCATGCGGCCGGTGGCGGATTTCAGCCTTGATCCCGCCTCCATATCCCGCTTTCGTACCGGCTGGCGCGACCTGTTCGGCCCTGCCGCCGCCAGTGACCCGCTGTACCAGCACATATCCGAAGGCAGGCGCCATGCGGGCATGGAGCACTGGCTGCCCCTGTTCCATGAACAGATGGAAACGCTGGTGGACTACCTGCCCGGCGTGTCCATATCGCTGGCCAACCAGGCAGAGGAAGTGCTGGCCACCCGGCTGGAAATGATTGCCGACCATTACGACGCCCGCAAGCAGCCGACGCGCGAAGGCGAGGTACCCTACCGCCCGCTGCCGCCGCACCTCATGTATCTCGACCGCAAGGGGTGGGATGCGATGATCGCGGGGCGCAAGGCCGTGGTGTTCATGCCCTTCGCCCAGCCTGACGGCGCGCCGGGCATGGATGCGGGCGGCCGGCCCGGCCAGATGTTCGCCAAAACCGTGACCGATGGGCGTGAAAACGTCTTCCCCATGCTGCATGCGAAGGTGGAGGAATGGTCCCAGACGGGCCGTCGCGCCTACGTCACGGCATGGAGCCGGGGATCATGCGAACGCATTGGCGTGCTGCTGCGTGAATACCGCCTGCCGGTGCAGACCTGCGCCACCTGGAAAGAGGCCCAGAAGCTGAGGCCCGGCATCGTCGGCCTGCTGACGCTGGGGCTGGACCGTGGCTTCGTGGCCGACAACGTGGCCTTCGTGTCCGAGCAGGACCTGTTGGGCGAGCGGATTTCCCGCCCGCCGCGCCGCCGCAAGAAGGCGGACCAGTTCATATCCGAGGCATCGGAAATTGCCGAAGGTGACCTGATCGTCCATCAGGATTACGGCATCGGCCGCTATGACGGGCTGGAGACGATTGGCGTGGGCACGGCGCCGCATGACTGCCTGCGCCTGATCTATGACGGCAATGAAAAGCTGTTCCTGCCGGTCGAGAATATCGAACTGCTCAGCCGCTTCGGCTCGGATCAGGCCCACGTGGCGCTGGACAGGCTGGGTGGCGCGTCGTGGCAGTCGCGCAAGGCGAAGATGAAGCAGCGCATCCGCGACATGGCGGGTGAACTGATCCGCACGGCGGCCGCGCGCGCCCTGCGCGAAGCGCCCGCGCTGACGCCAGAGGACGGGATGTGGGATGAATTCTGCGCCCGCTTCCCCTTTGTCGAGACCGAGGACCAGTCCCGCGCCATTGCCGACGTGCTGGATGACATGGCATCGGGCAGGCCGATGGACCGGCTGGTCTGTGGCGATGTGGGCTTTGGCAAGACGGAAGTCGCCCTGCGCGCCGCCTTCGTCGCCGCCATGTCGGGTGCGCAGGTGGCGGTGGTGGTGCCGACCACGCTGCTGGCACGCCAGCATTACCGCACGTTCTCCGCCCGCTTTGCCGGGCTGCCGGTCAATGTGGCGCAGCTTTCGCGCATGGTCACGCCCAAGGAGGCGACCGCCGTGCGCAAGGGGCTGGCCGATGGCACGGTCAATATCGTGATCGGCACGCATGCCCTGCTGGCCAAGACCGTCAAATTCGCCGATCTCGGGCTGCTGATCGTCGATGAGGAACAGCATTTCGGCGTGGCCCACAAGGAAAAGCTGAAGGCCCTGCGCGAAGACGTGCATGTGCTGACGCTGTCCGCCACCCCGCTGCCACGCACGCTGCAACTGGCGCTGACCGGCGTGCGCGAGATGAGCCTGATCGCAACGCCCCCCACCGACCGGCTGGCGGTGCGCACCTTCATCATGCCGTTCGACAGCGTGGTGATCCGCGAGGCGATCCAGCGCGAGCGCTTCCGTGGCGGGCAGGTGTTCTGCGTCGTGCCGCGTATCGAGGACCTCGACCGCATGGCCGCGCGCCTGCACGAAATCGTGCCCGACGCCCGGCTGGTACAGGCCCATGGCCGCCTGACGCCGACCGAACTGGAACGGGTCATGACCGAGTTCAGTGACGGCAAATATGACATCCTGCTGTCCACCAACATCGTGGAAAGCGGGCTGGACATGCCCGCGGTCAACACGCTGATCATCCACCGTGCCGACATGTTCGGGCTGGGCCAGCTCTACCAGTTGCGCGGGCGCGTGGGGCGCGGCAAGCAGCGTGGCTATGCCTACCTTACATGGCCACAGACACATGTGCTGTCGGCGGCGGCGCAGAAGCGGCTGGAAGTCATGCAGACGCTGGATACGCTGGGCGCGGGATTCACGCTGGCGTCCCACGACCTTGACCTGCGTGGGGCTGGCAACCTGCTGGGCGATGAACAGTCGGGCCATATCCGTGAAGTGGGCATCGAGCTGTACCAGCAGATGCTGGAAGATGCGGTAGCCGACCTGCGCACCGAAAAAGGGCGGCGCAAGCTGCAGGATCGCGACTGGACCCCCAACATCATCCTTGGCCTGCCGGTGCTGATCCCTGACACCTATGTCACCGACCTGCCGGTGCGCCTTGGCCTGTACCGCCGCATCGCGGCGCTGGCCAATGATGCGGAGGTCGAGGCGATGGAAGCCGAACTGGTGGACCGCTTCGGCACGCTGCCCGACGAGGTGCGCAACCTGCTGGATGTCGTCACCCTCAAGCGCATGTGCCGCGAGGCCGGGGTGGAACGGCTGGAGGCAGGCCCCAAGGGCATGGTCATCCAGTTCCGTGGCAATACGTTCGCCAACCCGGCGGGGCTGGTGGCGTGGATTGCAAGGCAGAAGGAAGCCAATGTCCGCCTGCGCCCCGACCACAAGCTTGCGATCATACGCGAAATGACCAACGCCCAGCGGATCACGCAGGCGCGCAAGGTGCTGACGGCGCTGCTCAGGCTGGCGCGGGAGGATGCCAGCATCCCGGCCTGAACAGCCCGCCCGCCAGCGCAGGGTGCGAAAATATCCGTATCCTGCGCTGTACGGTGCCGGGTCCGGGCATGGAAGCGCGTGAAATATTATGGAAGTTCTTGGTGAAGCTTTTTGAAAAAGGCGGCACCCGGAAACTTCGATTACTTCCGCGCGCGTATCAACGGATGGGCAGGGGAATGTGGTTGACGGTCATCACGCCGCCTTCCCAGCTTACATCCCATGACGTACCACCGGCTGCCGCCTTGTGGCCGAACAGCTTGGCCAGGATCAGCGCCGCGCTGGCCCGCGTCTGCCCCGCATTGCGCAGGGTCTCGATCACGGCGTCAAGGTTCTGCACCTGTATGTGGCCTGTGGCGGATGACGCATCGGTATTGCCGGTCAGGTTGGCGTCGCCATTGCCCGTGATCTGCATGGTCCCGCGCTGCGCGTTCAGCGATGCGACATGCAGGGGCACGCGTACGTTTTCCGGCGGGTGGCCGGCTATGGCGGCGGCCAGCGGCACCAGCGAATCACTGGGTACCGAGGCATTGGCCGTGGCCTGCTGCGGCAATGCGCTGGCCAGTAGCGTATTATGCGTGCCGGTTATGCCGATGCCCTGTGTGTCCAATGTCAGCGTGGCCGGGGCGCTGTCGCTTTTGGCACCAGCCAGATGCAGGTGCGCCCGGCGGAAGGACAGTTTTGTCCCCCCATTGGTCAGTACGCCGCCCTGCCATGTCAGGTCATAGCTGCGGCCCGCGCGCAGCCCGTCCATGATGGGGGTGGCGGCGGAGATGAAATAATCCTGCGCGCAGCCCTGGGAATGATGGCCCGTCAGCGTCGCCAGCATGACGAGGGAGGCCACGTCCTCCATATCGCGCAGCGCCTGCGGACCAAGCCCGGTGCCGCTGGCTGCAATGTCGGTGGCATGAAACGTCTGGTCCGCGCCCCCTGCCAGCGCCAGGTCATAGCCATGACCGGCCAGCGTGCTGTCGCCACGGGGCTGGCTGCTGGCCACCTGTACATGGCCACACGTGCCGGGAAGGGCCGAGGCCCCGGCCGACCCGATGCAGGACAGGGCCGCGAGGGCGGTGGTGATGAGTAATTTCTTCATTTGCGGCACAAGTTGGCGTGATTACGCGCCTGATGCAATCGGGTATGATATGCCCACCGCCATGATGAAACATTTGTACTCATTGGCCCATGCTGCGCCGGATTGATTCCTTCCTGGCTTGCTTGCTGGCCACCGTGGCGCTGGCAAGCGTGCTGCCCTGCCACGGGGTGGGGGCCAGGGTATTCAATATCCTTGCCATCATCATGATCGCGAACATGTTCTTCCTGCAGGGCGCCCGCCTGTCGCGCCGCGCGGTGATGGAGGGGATGCTGGGGTGGCGAATCCATCTTGCCATCCTGTCATGCACGTTCGTCATGTTTCCCCTGCTGGGCATGGCACTGCACGCGGTGCTGCCGGGCATGCTGGATGCATCCATGTGGACGGGCGTCCTGTTCCTGTGCTGCCTGCCGTCAACGGTGCAGTCATCCATCGCGTTCACCTCCATCGCGCGGGGGAACGTGGCCGCCGCCATCTGTTCGGCCACGCTGTCCAACATACTGGGCATTTTCCTGGCCCCGCTTCTGGTCGGCATCGTATTCGGCCGGCACGCCGGCAGCAGTGGCGGGGGGATCATGCCCATCGTGCTGCAACTGCTGGTGCCCTTCATCGCGGGGCAGGTGGCCCAGCCATGGATCGGGGAATGGGCGCACCGGCATAAGAAACTGCTGTCCTTTTCCGACCGGGGATCGATCCTCATCGTAGTCTATACCGCCTTCAGCGAAGCCGTGACCCAGGGGCTGTGGCATCGCCTGCCACCATTGCAGCTTGGCCGCGTGGGCGTGGTGGACGCGGGGCTGCTGGCGATCGTGCTGGGGCTGACCCTGCTGACGGGATGGCTGGGCCGCTTTCCCCGTGGGGACCGGATCGCCATCGTGTTCTGCGGGTCCAAGAAATCACTGGCATCGGGGGTGCCGATCGCCAGCGTGCTGTTTTCGCCTGATGATGTCGGGCTAATTGTCCTGCCGCTGATGATCTACCATCAGGTCCAGCTTTTCGCATGCGCGACGCTGGCCCGGCGCATGGGCGCGCGCGGGGACGGGGACTGAGCGGGTCATTCCCCCTCGCGCATATCCGTACGGCCCGGTATGTAGGCACGCCAGACAGGCCATATTGGCCCTGCAACCGCATGAATGGTGGAGAGAGATGACAGGACTGGATCCGGACAACTGGGATGGGCTGCGCGCCCTTGGCCACCAGATGGTGGATGACATGATCGACCGCCTGTCCACCCTGCGTGACCGCCCGGTCTGGCAGCCCATGCCCGAGGCCCTGCGCGCGCGGTTGCGGACCGGCCTGCCGCATGGCCCCACCCCGCCGGAAGACCTGTACGCCCGTTTCCGCGAACTGGTCGAACCCTATTCCACCGGCAACGTGCATCCCGGCTTCATGGGCTGGGTGCATGGGGGCGGCACGGCGGTCGGCATGCTGTCGGAACTGCTGGTGGGCGGGCTGAACGCGAATTGCGGCGGCCGGGACCATGCCCCGATCGAGGTCGAGCGCGAGATCATCCGCTGGGCCGCCGAGATGTGCGGCTTTCCCGGCACCACCACCGGGCTTCTGGTCACCGGGTCGTCCATGGCGAACATGATTGCCGTCATCACCGCCAGCCGCGCCGTGCCAGATGGCCTGGAGATGCGCGCACGTGGCGTGGGCACGCGCCGGCTGGTGGGCTATGCCGCCGCCACCGCCCATGGCTGCATCGCGCGCGCGTTCGACCTGACGGGGCTGGGCACCGACGCCCTGCGCGTGATCCCGGTAGGGCCGGACAACCGCATGATCATGCCCGAACTGGAACGCGCCATCGCCCGCGACCGCGCGGCGGGGCTGGAACCGTTCATGGTGATCGGCACAGCGGGTACGGTGGATACCGGGGCGATTGATGACCTGAATACGCTGGCCGATATCGCGGCGCGGGAAGATATCTGGTTCCATGTCGATGGCGCGTTTGGCGCGCTGGCCATGCTGTCCGATACGTTGCGGCCCGGCCTGCGGGGGCTGGAGCGCGCCGATAGCGTGGCCTTTGATTTCCATAAATGGGCGCAGGTGCAGTACGACGCGGGCTGCATCCTTGTCCGCCGTCCCGGCGCGCAGGCTGCAGCCTTCGCCCAGTCACGCGCCTACCTTGCGCGCGAGGACCGGGGCCTTGCCACCAACGCGCCATGGTACTGCGACCTTGGGCCTGACCTGTCACGCGGGTTCCGCGCGCTGAAGGTCTGGATGACGCTGGGAACCTATGGCGCGGATGGCATGGGGAACATGATCGCCAACTGCTGCGCCATCGCCCGGCATCTAGCGGACCGGGTGGAAACCAATCCACGCCTGCAACTGCTGGCCCCGGTTACGCTGAACATCGTGTGCTTCCGCATCATCGCGCCGGTGGCCGACCTGGACCATTTCAATGGGGAGGTGGTGAAGGACCTGCATGAAAGCGGGATCGCGGCCCCTTCGACCACCGTCATCAACGGGCACAAGGCCATACGCGCGGCCATCGTCAACCACCGCACCACCAATGCGGATGTGGACCGCATGCTGGATGCGCTGCTGGAGCTTGCGGACCGCCGGCTGACGGCAGGTTAATAAAAGTTTTTGGGCGCCGTCTTTTTTCCAAAAAGGCGGCGTTTCCTGAAGCTTTTTGAAAAAAGCTTCACCAAAAACTTCTTTAATTTTCAGGGTGTTTTGCAGGCTGACTTGAAAAAGCCCCGCCATACAACCGGGGCGGGGCAGGGGACTCAGCCGCCGCGCCTGCGGCCGCGCGCGGCTTCTTCCTCAAACAGTTCGGACAGTTTCTTCATCATGGTACCGCCCAGTTCCTCGGGGTCAGTGATGGTCACGGCGCGGCGGTAATAGCGCGTCACGTCATGGCCGATGCCGATGGCCAGCAGTTCGGTGCTGGTGCGCGTTTCGATATGCGCGATGACTTCGCGCAGGTGGTTTTCCAGATACGACCCCGGATTGGCCGACAGCGTGCTGTCATCCACCGGCGCGCCATCGGAAATCACCATCAGGATGCGCCTGCCTTCGGGCCGCGCGGCCAGGCGCCGCTGCGCCCACAGCAGGGCCTCGCCATCAATGTTTTCCTTCAGCAGTCCTTCACGCAGCATCAGGCCAAGGTTGCGCCGCGCGCGCCGCCACGGCACGTCGGCGGCCTTGTAGATGATGTGGCGCAGGTCGTTCAGCCGACCCGGATTTTCGGGCTTGCCCTCCTGTATCCACAGCTCGCGGCTGCGGCCGCCCTTCCACGCGCGGGTGGTGAAGCCCAGCACCTCCACCTTCACCGCGCAGCGTTCCAGCGTGCGGGCCAGGATGTCGCCACACATGGCGGCCACCGAAATCGGCCGCCCACGCATGGACCCCGAATTGTCGATCAGCAGGGTGACGACCGTATCGCGGAAATCGGTATCGCGTTCGCGCTTGTACGACAGGGACAGCATGGGATTGACCACGATGCGCGACAGGCGGCCCGCATCCAGCATCCCTTCCTCAAGGTCGAATTCCCACGCGCGCGTCTGCTGCGCCATAAGCTTGCGCTGCAGGCGGTTGGCCAGCTTGGACACCACGCCCTGCATGCTGACAAGCTGCTGGTCCAGCGTCTGGCGCAGGCGGAACAGTTCCTCCGCGTCGCACAGGTCCTCGGCGGCTGTTTCCTCGTCATACACGGTGGTGAAGGGGTGATAGGTGGGGGAGGATTCAGCCGCCTCCGCCTCGTTCTCACCGGGGCCGCCGGCTTCTTCCGACCCGCTGGCCGACCCGCCCTGTTCGCCGTCATCGGGGTCTTCATCACCAGCGCCCGTGCCCTGCGACATCTGCATGGGCAGGGAATTGTCGTCTTCCTCCGGCCCTTCGTCCTGTGGCTCGGGCGTGGTGTCGTCGGTCTCTTCCTCGTTTTCGCTACTGGCGGCTTCCGCTTCGGACGTGCCATCATCGGCCACTTCGTCCGGCGTGGTGTCCTGCTGCATCAGGTCACAGGCCATGAGCAGCCTGCGCGCGGCCTGCGCGAAATCGCGCTGGCTGTCCTGCCGCGTCACCATTTCATCCAACGCGCGCAGGGCGGCAGGCGGCAGGCTGTCGGACCAAGCCTTCATGAGGTCACGCATGGAAGCGGGCACCGGGCGGCCCGACATGCGCGCGCGCGCCAGCAGCCCGAGGGCAACCGGGGTCGGCAGTTTCGTATGGCTGGGCAGGCGGTCCAGCCCCATATCGGTGCATTCCTGCGCCAGGCGGGCGTCAAGGTTGGCCGCAACCCCGGCCATATGCCGCGCGCCAAGGCTTTCGACCCGTGCCTGTTCCAGCACGTCATAGACTTCACGCGCCTCGCCCGGGGGCGGGCTGGCGCTGTCGTGCAGCGCCACGTCATGATGGCGCAGGCGCAGGGCGGCGGCATCGGCCGCGCCCCGCATGCGGGTCACTTCGGCCTCCGTCATCCGCCGTGACGGGTGGGGCAGGCGGACATGCGTGCCGGTAACCGAAGCCCCCGACGGCACCGGGCCATTGAGGAACGAGACCTCGGCCTGCGCCTGACCGCCCAGCGCGCGCACGGCGCCAACCGTCGCGCGCTTGAAGCCCTCGGCCTGGCGGGCTTCCTGCTCGGCCTGTGGGGTAGGGGGTTTTTTCCGGTTCTCACGCATGCCTTGCCTGCCCTGTCATCAGCCCCTGGGCGCCAGCGGACTGGCGTTGAAGCAGCGCTGGTAATATTCCGCCACCGTCGGGCGCTCCGCCTCGTCGCACTTGTTGAGGAAGGTAACGCGGAACGCAAAGGCAAGATCGTTGAAGATACGGAAGTTCTCGGCCCAGCTTATGACCGTGCGCGGCGACATGACGGTGGAGATATCCCCCGCGATGAAGCCCGAGCGTGTCAGGTCCGCCAGCGCCACCATGCTTTCCACCCGCTTGCGCCCGGCCTCGTCCTTTTTGGGGTCGATGCCCATCTTGGCCATCACGATGGCCGTTTCCTGCGCATGCGGCAGGTAGTTCAGGGTGGTCACGATATTCCAGCGGTCCATCTGGCCCTGGTTGATCTGCTGCGTGCCGTGGTACAGGCCCGTCGTATCGCCCAGGCCCACCGTGTTGGCGGTGGCGAACAGGCGGAAGAAGGGATGCGGGCGGATGACCCGGTTCTGGTCCAGCAGCGTCAGGTGGCCCTCGATTTCCAGCACGCGCTGGATCACGAACATCACGTCGGGGCGGCCGGCATCGTATTCGTCAAACACCAGCGCGCACGGGTGCTGCAGGCCCCATGGCAGCAGGCCCTCGCGGAATTCGGTGATCTGCTGGCCGTCCTTCAGCACGATCGCGTCCTTGCCGATCAGGTCGATGCGCGAGATGTGGCTGTCGAGGTTGATGCGCACGCTGGGCCAGTTCAGCCGTGCCGCCACCTGTTCGATATGGGACGACTTGCCCGTGCCGTGATAGCCCTGGACCATGACGCGGCGGTTGAACGCAAACCCCGCCAGGATGGCCAGCGTGGTGTCATGGTCGAATTTGTAGGACGGGTCGATGTCGGGCACGTGGTCGGTGCGGACCGAGAAGGCGGGTACCTTCATGTCGCTGTCGATACCGAACACGTCGCGCGCCGAAACCTGCAGGTCGGGGGCGGACACGGCCGAGATGTCGGGAAGCGGCGTACCGTTGGCGTCCGCTGCGGCGGTGATCAGGTCTGCGGGTTCGTTCATCTGCTTTTTCTCGTCCGTCGCTTCATATGTTTTGGCCCGCCAAGGCAGCGCAGGGCGGCATGTCAGGCCGTAAGTATAGGTCCGGCTGTAACGATCGACCAGTGCCGGGTTTCGGCGCGCATGCGATCGCCTGCCCGAAAACGGTGGATGCGCCCGTCATGCGCTGCGGGCCATGTCGTCCTGCCGGGTGGTGGTGGCCAGGTGGGCGCGCACGGTGGCATAGGCGATGTTGATGCCCTTGAACCGTTCTTCCGCCTTGCGGTCGCCGCCATTGGCGTCGGGATGGTGCTGGCGGGCAAGGTCCTTGTACCGGGCCTTGAGTTCGACCATCGACACCGGCCAGCCAAGGTCCAGCACGCCCAGCGGGTATTTCAGCGCCTGTGGCGCTTCCGCCCGGCGGTCTTCTTCCTGCCGCGCCCGTGCGCGGCGGCGCGCGCGGGCCTTTGCCGCCCCCTTCAGCAGGTCCAGCGGGTCAAGCACCTCCTCCTCGCTGAAGACATGGGCGGCGCCGCCCTGTCCCAGCTTCCATGACGGCCGGTTCCATGACGTGTCGGCACGGATATGCGCCTCGATCTGGCCGGGGGTCATGCCGCGATAGAAATCCCAGTTCGCGTTGTACTCGCGCACATGCTGCAGGCAGAACCAGAAATAGCTGTTCAGCGCATCGCGCGAACGCGGGGCGCGGTAACCCGCAGGCTGGTCGCAGCCATGCATGTCACAGCAGCGGTCCGGCGCATCGGGTTCGGGGTCAAAGGCGCGGTGCCGGGTGTTCCTTCTCTTCATCATTGTCGTTATGTGCGCCTGTTCATGCTTCGTGCAAGAGCGAAGCTGTGCAATGAATGATCCCGCTATCATGGAGCCGCCAATGGAACAGCAAGCAACCGGCCGGGCCGGACGGATCGAACGCATCATACGCGAACATCTCGCCCCCGTGGAACTGCGCATACACGATGACAGCGCCCGCCACGCCCACCACGTCCATGTACGGGATAACGGCGTGCAGGCGGGTGAAAGCCACTATAACGTGCTGATTGTCAGCCCCGCGTTCGCGGGTGTGGGCCGCGTGCAGCGCTCGCGCATGGTGCATGACCTGCTGGCGGGGGAATTCGCGGGCGGCATGCATGCGCTCTCACTCGTGCTGCGCACGCCTGATGAGCAGGCGCGGATGGACGCGGCATGAAACCCGCCTTTCCCTTCGCCACGCGGCGGCTGATGATGGGCGGCCTGCTGACGCTGCTGGCCGCCTGCGCGGGCGCCCCCGTGCAACAGCCCGACCAGCAGGCGGACATTGCCCGTGTCGAGGCCTATCTCAATACCTCTGACGGGTTGCTGGCCAATTTCGCGCAGACCTGGCCCGATGGCGGGAAGGGGCAGGGCGTGATGCATTACGACCCGGGCCGCCTGCGGCTGGATTACGAAACGCCGGGATCGATGAAGCTGGTCGCGCAGGACGGGCATCTGCTGTTTGTCGACCACCGCCGCGAATCGGTTACCCGCATGTCACTGGGCCACCAGCCGCTCGGGCTGCTGCTGGACCAGCCCGTTCACCTGTCGGGACTGATCGCGGTCACGGCGGTGCAGCACGGGCAGAACAGCCTGCAGGTCTCGCTGGCGCGGCGTGACAGCGAATCACAGGGAATCCTGACGCTTGGCTTTTCCGATATCGCGGGGAAGCTGTCGCTGCTGGTGATCGAGATGACGGACGTGGAACGCCAGCACATCCGCCTCGACCTGACCGACACCACCGTCAGCGGCCAGAAATGGCCTGACGCGATGTTTACCCTGTCGGCCAGCAATTAGGCGTGTACCCGGCGCGCAGGCTCATGCCCGCACGCCGGGAATCGGGCCGAAGCACTCCGGCCACGTGGCCGCGAGGGCCGCGTCGATTTCATCCATGCTGACATCCCGGCCCAGCTTCTTCAGGCTGGTGACGCCGTATTCGCTGATGCCGCAGGGCACGATTCCGCCAAAATCACCAAGGTCCGGGGCAACATTGATCGCGATCCCGTGCCAACTGACCCAGCGTGAGACGCGCACGCCAATGGCCGCGACCTTTTCCTCGCGCCCCGTGGCGGGATCGACCACCCATACACCAATGCGGTCCGCGCGGCGTTCCCCCTCCACACCGAAATGGCGCAGCGTGCGGATGATCCATTCCTCCAGCGTGTGGACATAGGCGCGCAGGTCGCGCGGCGGCGCCATGCCGTGCGGCCGGGTCAGGTCCAGCATGGCGTAGGCCACGCGCTGCCCCGGCCCGTGATACGTCCACTGCCCGCCACGCCCGGCGGGGTAGGTGGGGTAGCCACGCGGGTTGAACAGGTCCGAATCCCTGGCCGATGTCCCGGCGGTATAGGTGGGGGGATGTTCCAGCAGCCACACCCGTTCGGGCCGCGTGCCGGCGCGGATGCCCCGTGCCTGGGCCTCCATTTCCGCTAGTGCCGTGGGGTAGGGAACCGGATTTGGCGCCCTGTTCCATAAAAACTCGTTTTCAGTCATTGCCCGCGCGCCTTCCATCGGTTATACGCCCCTTCATCGTCATGACGGTATCGCCCAGTCGATCATCGTTGTCACGTTGCGGCCATGGCGGAATGGTAGACGCGCAAGCTTGAGGTGCTTGTGGGGGAAACCCCGTGGAAGTTCGAGTCTTCTTGGCCGCACCAGTTTTTTCCTGAAATCGATGAAAACGGGTCACGCCCCACCAGGGCAGGGCATCCTTTGCCCATGCGCGCTTGTGGCCCGCCGGGTCCTGTCGCCGCGATGCGTGGCGCGACCATATATGCGCGTATGTCATGCATGCACGGCATGGGCCGGTACACGACATGTCATAAAAAAGTCATAATATTTCCGCACAAAAAACCGCTATTGACCTCAGGGGATATGGACATCCTGGCAACCCGATGCCATGCGTGGGTGATTACAAAACGTGTCGTACCGATGCCACAGGCTGGCATGAGGGAAGAATCGTGATTTAAATCATGTCTGGTCCTGATAAGGCACGCTACATCATTGCCATCTGGCAACGCCCCGCCACCTGTTTTCATTATGAAAATGGGCATCACACGGTATTGCCTGTTCCTGTCATGCATCTTGAGGTAAACATTAGTGATTAAGCCCCTTAAAAAAGCCGTATTGCCGGTTGCCGGCCTTGGAACGCGCTTTCTGCCCGCCACCAAGTGCGTGCCCAAGGAAATGCTGACTGTCGTTGACCGTCCGCTGATCCAGTATGCAATCGATGAGGCACGCGAAGCCGGGATCGAGGAATTCTGCCTCGTGTCCAGCCGGGGCAAGGATTCGCTCATCGACTATTTCGATATCGCCTACGAGCTGGAAGACACGCTGAAGGCCCGCAAGAAGACCTCCGCGCTGAAGGCGCTGGAAGCCACCCGCGTCACCCCGGGTTCCATGCTGTCCGTGCGCCAGCAGGAGCCGCTGGGCCTTGGCCACGCCATCTGGTGCGCGCGTGAGTTCATTGGCAACGACCCGTTCGCCATCCTGCTGCCCGATGACGTGGTGCAGAGCAAGAAGTCGTGCATCGGCCAGCTGGTTGAAGTCTACAACAAGACCGGCGGCAACGTGCTGGCCGTGACCGAAGTCCCGCGTGAGCAGACCGGCAGCTACGGCATCGTGGATATCGGCAAGGACGACGGCAAGACCGTCGAGGTCAAGGGCCTGGTTGAAAAGCCCGACCCGAAGGATGCGCCCTCCACCCTGTCCGTGATCGGCCGCTACGTGCTGACCGCCGACGTACTGAAGCATCTGGCCAAGCTGGAAAAGGGCGCGGGCGGCGAAGTGCAGCTGACCGACGCCATGGCCAAGACCATCGGCCACGTGCCGTTCCATGGCTATCGCTACGAAGGCAAGCGCTTTGACTGCGGCAGCAAGATCGGCTTCCTGGAAGCCCAGATCGCCTTCGCGCTGGAGCGTGAGGAACTGGCCCCCGGCGTGCGTGAATTCCTGACGAAGTACAAGTGATTTTCAGGCACCGTTTTGATCCGACCAGCCTGCGGGAATATGATATCCGCGGGACGGTCGGCAAGACATTGGGACCTGAAGACGCCTATGCCATCGGCCGCACGTTCGCAAGCGTCGTGGCCGGTGAGGGCGGCAGGACTGTCGTCATCGGATATGACGGACGCCTGTCATCCCCCGCCCTTGAGCGCGCCCTGGTCGAGGGGGCCATGGCGTCCGGCATGGACGTGGTGCGCATTGGGTGCGGACCGACGCCCATGCTGTATTTCGCCTCCGCCGACCTGAACGCGGACGGGGCGGTCATGGTCACGGGCAGCCATAACCCGCCTGACCATAACGGTTTCAAGATCGTGCTGGCCAACAGGCCGTTCTTTGGCCCCCAGATCGCAATGCTGGGGCAGATGGCCGCCACGGGCACTGTCGTGGCGCAGGCATCCGGCACCACGCGGATGGTGGATGTAAAGGCCGCCTATATCGACCGGCTGCTTCGCGGCCGCGAAAATGATACCCGCGCGCTGAATGTCGTATGGGATTGCGGCAACGGGGCCGCAGGCGATGTCGTGTCGCTGCTGGTCAAACACCTGCCGGGACGCCACCGCGTGCTGAACGGCGCGATTGACGGCCGTTTTCCCGCCCATCACCCCGATCCCACCATACCCGCGAACCTGCGGCAGCTGATTGCGGCCGTCCGCCACGACGGGGCCGATCTTGGCATCGCCTTTGACGGGGATGCGGACCGCCTTGGGGTGGTGGATGATACCGGCGCGATCGTGTGGGCGGACCAGCTCCTGCTCATCCTTGCCCGTGATATGCTGCGCACCCGGCCCGGCGCCACCATCATAGCCGACATCAAGGCCAGCCAGGTGGTGTTTGATGAAATCGGCAGGGCAGGCGGGCGGCCCGACATGTGGAAATCCGGCCATTCGCAGATGAAGGACAGGATGGCGGAGACCGGCGCGTTGCTGGCGGGTGAGATGTCGGGCCACTTCTTCTTTGCCGACAGGTGGTACGGGTTTGACGACGCGCTTTATGCAGCCCTTCGGCTGCTGGATGTGGCATCCCGGCTGGATGGCCCCCTGTCTGCCACGCGACGCGCGCTGCCCGCCACCGTTTCCACCCCCGAACTACGCTTTGCCTGTCCCGATACGCGCAAATTCGACGTGATTACGGAAGTCGCCGCCCGGCTGGCGCAGGCGGGGGCCACTGTCCGCGATATCGATGGCGTGCGCGTCACCACGCCGGATGGGTGGTGGCTGCTGCGGGCCTCCAACACGCAGGCGGCCCTTGTCGCGCGGGCAGAGGGGGCGACACAGGCGGCGCTGGACCGGCTGAAGGCTGCCCTTTCGGCGCAACTGGCGCTGTCTGGCGTGGCGCTGCCCGATTTTTCGGGGCAGGCCACGGCCCATTGATAAAAAAGAATAAAAGTTTCTGGGTGTGGTCTTTTCCAACACAGCGACGTTTCCCGAAGCTTTTTTGAAAAAAGCTTCACCAAAAACTTTTCCATGTTATCCAGAACGATGCATGGATGCGGCGGATCGCCCGATGCAGACTGTTTTTTGTTGAATGCCAGGCCATGGGGTTTAATAAGACCCGCACCGGTCCGATATGCCGGTCATGATCCCCATGCAGGAACAGCGCGATATAATGGCCACTCCTCCCTTCCGTTCATTTCTTGTGCCGGGGCAACTCGTAAGCCACCCCGATCACCCGGAATGGGGCGAAGGGCAGGTGCAGTCCGCCGTCGGGCACCGGGTCACGGTCACGTTTCCCCACGCGGGCAAGGTACTGGTCGACGCCACGGTCGTGCAACTGACCGCGCTGTCGTAAGGGATCGCCCGCATGAATGTCATCCCGCTGAACGCCCCGCTGCCGGATTCCCATGGCCGCCTGCTGACCTACCTGCGCGTATCGGTCACGGACCGATGCGACATGCGCTGCATCTACTGCATGTCCGAAGACATGACCTTCCTGCCCAAGGCGGAAATCCTGTCGCTGGACGAACTGGGGCGGCTGTGCGCGTCCTTCATCCGGCATGGCGTGCGCAGGCTGCGCGTGACGGGGGGCGAGCCGCTGGTACGGCGCGATGTCATGGATTTCTTCCGGGAAATGGGCGGGTGGCTAAACCGTCCGGACGGGCAGGCCGGGCTGGATGAACTGACACTGACCACCAATGCCAGCCGGCTGGCCGAATTCGCCGACGGCCTGCGCGCCTGTGGGGTGCGCCGGGTCAATGTCAGCCTTGATTCGCTCGATCCCGACCGCTTCAGGCGCATTACCCGGCGTGGCAACCTGACCCGCACGCTGGAGGGTATCCGCGCGGCGCGGGAAGCGGGGCTGGACATCCGCATCAACACCGTGGCCATGGCGGGCGTGAACGCGGATGAATTCGATACCCTGATCGCATGGTGCGGCGAAATCGGCGCGGATCTGTGCCTGATCGAGACCATGCCCATGGGGGAAACCGGCGAGGACCGGACCGATCATTACCTGCCATTATCGGACGCGCGCCGTGACCTGCAACAGCGCTGGACGCTGGAGCCGCTGGCCTACCGCACCGGCGGCCCCGCGCGTTACGCCCGCATTGCCGAAACCGGGCGCCGGATCGGTTTCATAACCCCCATGACCCATAATTTCTGCGATAGCTGCAACAGGGTCCGGCTGTCATGCACCGGGCGGCTTTTTACCTGCCTCGGGCATGAAGGCTCGACCGACCTGCGCGCGCCGCTGCGCGCCGGGGCGGATGATATGGAAATGATGGACCATGTCCGCGCCGCCATCCTGCGCAAGCCGCGCGGGCATGACTTCCTGATCGGACGCGATGCCAACGACCCCGCCCGGATCACGCGCCACATGAGCGTCACCGGCGGCTGAAGGCCCGCACGCATGTTACGGCGTTCCGCGCAACGCATCCTCAAGGCTCATGCCGAACTGCCCCGGACGCAGGGGCTGCGGCTGGGACGGGGCAGGGGACCAGCCTGTCATCATCGCCACGTGCAGGTCCTGATCCAGGCTGCCGTCCTCGCCCACGGGCAGGCGGCCCAGCGCGTCGGCCAGCAGCGCCGGGTGCGTCAGCCCCCGCGCCCGCGTACGCAGGGCGTTCGTCTCCCCCGCGTTACGCAGGTCGGCCAGCAGGCCCATGGGGGTGCGATAAGACAGGTGGATTACATCCGCATCCACCACCGGCAGCGCAAACCCCGCGCGCTGCAGCAGGTACGCGCAGTCCCGCACCCCCGGAAAGGGGGAGATACGCGGCGAAACCCCGCCGCGCTGCGCCATTTCGGCTTCCATCAACGCATGGCGCAGCCCCCCCAGCGTAGGCAGCACCGGCATGCAGGCCAGGAACAGCCCGTCGGGGGCCAGTATGCTGCGCACCTGCGCCAGCACGCCCGGCAGGTCATTGACCCAGTGCAGCGACAGGCAGGCCACCACAAGGTCGAAGCTGTGGGGCGCGAAGGGCAGCCATTCCGCATCCATGCACACGGCAGGCCCCGCATCGGCCGCGCACATGCGCCGCGAGAGGTCGGTCGTGACGGTTGCGACGCCACGGGCGCGCAGCGCCTGCGCCACGACGCCGCGCCCGCCTATGTCCAGGCCCGCGTGAAAAGGGCGGGTGACATCATCCAGCCGGTCCAGCAGGCGGTCGGCCGCCTCCGCCAGCACGGGCCGGACTTGGCCGAGCGTTGCGGCCGCACGGTCACGGTGCAGGCGCACGGCGTGGCGGTCAAATATCTGCGGCACATCCATGCTCATCCCCCCGATGTGCCGCCTTGCCCCGCAACTGCCAAGCCCACGATCACGTGAACGGCATGAACCATCATGCATCCCCGTGGTGGCGACAGGCCGGCGCCCGCCTGCTGGATACGCTCTTCCCGCCACGCTGCCTTGCCTGCGGGGCCGATGTCATGCAGGCGGGACTGTTATGCGCGACCTGTGTTGGCCAGTTGCACCTGATCACCTCACCATACTGCCGCTGCTGCGCCTTGCCGTTTCCATCCCGCGCGGCGGGCGGCGCCACGCTGACCTGCGCCACATGCGCCGAAAACCCGCCGCCATGGCGCGAGGGCCGCGCGGCAATGGTATATGACGACCTGCCGCGTCGGCTGATCCTGCCGCTGAAATATGCGGACCGCACGGAAAATGCGGCGCTGCTGGCGCGTTACATGGCGGCGGCTTCACGGGGACTGGTGGAAAAGGACAGCATTTTCATACCGGTTCCGCTGCACCGAGTCCGCCTGTTCGCCCGGCGTTACAACCAGGCGGCCCTGCTGGCATGCGCACTGGCGCGACAGACGGGGGCGGCCGTCCTGCCTGACGGGCTTGAGCGCCTGCGGGCCACCCCGACGCAGAAAGGCCAGGACAGGGCAAGTCGGCAGGCCATCATGCACGGCGTGATCGGCGTGCGCGGCCACCGCCTGCGCGCCATCGCGGGGCGGCATGTCATCGTGGTGGATGACGTCATGACCACGGGCGCGACACTTGCGGCCTGCGCCAGCAGCCTGCTGCGTGCAGGGGCCGCGCGGGTTGACGTACTGGCCGCCGCGCGTGCCTGTGGCCAGCACGAACAACTATAGGATAAACTGGAAACCCGGACCCGCTCCGCCGTCATGGCCGGTGGGCACATAACAGAACAGGCGAAGGTTCAATGCCGTCTATTGACATCTACACCCAGCCGGGCTGCCCCTACTGCATCCATGCGGTCCGCCTGCTGGCGCACAAGGGGGTGCCCTTCAACGAAATCAATGCCCCGCACGGCACGCCCGAACGCGCGGAATCGATCCGCCGGTCGGGTGGGCGCACCACCGTGCCGCAGATATTCATCGACAATACCCCCATTGGCGGCTGTGATGACCTGGTGGCGCTGGAACGGACAGGCAAGCTTGATGCGCTTCTGGGCAGGGGCTGACACGGCATACGGACGGAGAGGGCATGATCCGGTACCAGCTACGCTGTAACGCAGGCCATGAATTCGAAGGGTGGTTTCCCGGCAGCGCCGCATTCGAGCAGCAGGCCACGCGCGGCCTGCTGTCATGCCCGCAATGCGGGTCGGCGGCTGTCACGCGCGCGCTGATGGCGCCCGCGGTCCATACCGCAGGCCCCCGGCAGGCAAAGGATACATCACCGCAACCCGCCGCCACGCCACCCGGCCATGCGTCCGGGGGAGTGCCCGACGCCATGATCGCTCTGTTACAGAAAATACGCCACACGGTAGAGGAACATTGCGACGACGTGGGCGACCGCTTTGCCAGGGAAGCGCTGGACATGCATCACGGCAGGAGCGAGGCACGCGGCATCTATGGCAGCATGACGCCGCGGGAACAGGCCGAACTGGACGAGGAAGGGGTGGAGGTACACGCCATCCCGTGGGTCCGCCGGGCCGACAGCTAGAGGGAACACGCAAGCGCGCGGCGCGAACACACCGCCGCGTCACGCGCCATGTGGGGGAACGATTGGAAATGCACGACAGCAAAAGCCACAATGGTACGCGCCAGACCGGGCGGGCGGGCGGGCGCATCGGGCGCTGGCTGGCCACGGGCGCGGTTGCCGCCTTATGCGCCATGGCGGCCGGGGCTGCCAGCCTGCCCGCCGCCCGCGCCGCCGAGGCGGAGCCGGACATCATCGGCCGGTGGATGACGAAGGACCATGACGGCGTATTCGAGATTTCGCACTGCGGGAACGAGATCTGCGGGAAGCTGGCCGGCGTGCGCTACACGACCGAAATGCCGCGCGACAAGCGGGGCGAGCCGGAATGCAACCTGCCCATGCTCAACGGCTTCACACCCGACCCGAAGGACACGGGGCACTGGAACGGCCATGTGACCGATCCCGATACCGGACATGTCTACCATGCCAAGCTGTGGGTTTCCCAATCGGGGGACCTGAAGCTGCGCGGTTTCGTGGCCGTGCCTTTATTTGGTGAAACCGAGACGTGGACCCGCTATACCGGCACGATTGGCCCGGCGTGCAAACTGCCCTGAAGGCCCCAGAAAACAATTCTCAACCAATGGGGATGATCCTTATTCCATGAGCTGCAATATCTCCCGCCGTGCGTTCGCCACCGCACTGGCCGCCGCCAGCGTGCCCGCCCTGTCCCGCCGCGCCGTGGCGCAGGTTGCGACCAGGCCACGCACCATCTGCTATATCGGTGGCTATACCCAGCACGGGCCGCCCGGCGGCGCAGGCAACGGGCAGGGGATTTCGGTGTTCGAGATGAACCCCGACACCAGCAGCCTTTCGCCGCTCATGACCTATGTGGATATCGCAAGCCCATCCTTCATGGCCATGTCCGCTGACTTCAGGCACCTGTACGCCCTGAGCGAAATCAACGACTTCAACGCCAATGGCGAGGGCTGCGTCACGGCGTTTTCCGTCAACCGCACCAGCGGGGAACTGACCAAGCTCAACGTCGTGCGCTCGGGCGGGGCCGTGCCCGCGCATCTCAGCGTGCATGCATCGGGCAAATACGTGCTGGTGGCCAATTACATGGGCGGCTCGGTGGGCGTGCTGCCCATCCACCCCGATGGCAGCCTGGGCGACCCGACGGACGTGGTGCACAACACCGGCCCGCGCATGCCCGACCGCGCGGCGGACAACCCGCCGGGCAACTTCGCCATAAGCGATCATTCCAGCGCGCATGTGCACATGGTGGCGTCCGACCCGTCGGGCCGCTACGTGCTGGCCTGCGACGCAGGCCTGGACCGGGTGTATGTCTGGACGCTGGACCTGCATACGGGCCGGCTGGTTCCGGCCAGGACGCCGTTCATTTCCATGACGCCGGGATCGGCCCCGCGCCACTTCTCCTTCAACGAGAAGGGGACGATGATCTACATCCTGGGCGAACAGGATTCGAAAGTGGTCGCCGCCACCTTCAATCCCCAGACGGGCGAAATCGTGCCCCAGCAGACCGTCAGCACCGTCACCCCGCACTTCCGGGGCAGCACGCTGGCGGCGGGCATCCTGCTCTCGCCCAACGGCAAATACCTGTACGTGTCGAACCGGCTGGGTGATTCGCTGGCCAGCTTCCATGTCAATGACGACGGCACGCTGAACCTGGTCGAGGAAATCTGGATGCATGCCGATTACGGCCGCGCGATGATGTTCGACCCCAGCGGCACCTACCTGTTCTGCGCCAACCAGCGCAGTGATTCCGTGACATCATTCAAGGTCAATGCCCAGACCGGGGTGCTGGACTTCACATGGAACTTCACCCCCGTGGGCAGCCCGACCACATTCGCGTTCATGAACACGATCTGACGCCGGGCCAGCCCTGTCGGCGGGGGCGTGGCGTTCAGTCGCGCACCATCGCCGCGATGTAGTTTACCGCCATGTCGCGGCTTTCACGCCAGCCGCCAAGGCCGGGCACCATGCCCGCGATATCGGTTATGCGCAGGCCCGCATGGGCCGCGTACTGCCCCATTTCGGCAGGCGTGATGAACTTGCGCCAGTCATGCGTGCCCACCGGCAGCAGGCGCAGGACGTATTCCGCCCCGATCTTGGCCATGGCCATGGACCGCCACGTGCGGTTCATGGTCGAGACCACCAGCACCCCGCCGGGCCGCAGCAGGCCCCCCAGCATGCGCAGGAAGGCGGCCGGGTCGGTCACGTGCTCGATCACTTCCAGCGCTGAAATCGCGTCGAAGCGCGCGCCTTCGGCCACCAGTTCCTCGGCACTGCCGCAACGGTAGGACAGGGTGCCCGCGGACGGGGGCAGCGGATGGTGGCGCATGTGCAGCCTGCCCGCCGTGATCGCCGCCTGCGATGCGTCCAGCCCGGTCACGTCGAATCCCGCGCGGGCGAAGGCCTCGCTGGCCAGTCCCGCGCCACAGCCAATGTCCAGCAGCGTGCGGCGCGCACCGTCATCCGCCCGTGGCGCGGGCAGGTGGCGCATGGCCCAGCCCGTGCGCAGGTCGTTCATGGCGTGCAGGGGGCGCATCGGGCCGGCCGGATCCCACCACCGGGCGGCGAGGTCGCTGAAATGGGCGATCTCCTCGGGGGCGACGGAATCTGCCGACAGAACGGGCGAATCGTGATGCTGCATGGGTGCACCGCCTTTCATTTGGCTTTCTCCCGCTGGACGCGGAAGCTGGGGAGATGTATGTGACGCGGCTTGCGCATAACCGCAATGCCCCGGATTGGCCAACAGGGCCGCACTCCGGATATGCTGAAGCCCGAGCCATAATGGAGCCACTATTCCGATGTCCCCTACCGTACCACGGATCGTGATGAAATTCGGCGGCACGTCCGTCGCCGATCTTGACCGGATTCGTGCCGTCGCGGAAAAAGTCCGGAAACAGGTCGAGGCCGGGTGCGAGGTTGCCGTTGTCGTCTCCGCCATGTCCGGCGTGACCAACCGCCTTGTCGGCTACTGCCGCGATCTCTCGCCCCAGCATGATGAACGTGAATACGACACCGTCGTTGCAACGGGGGAGCAGGTCACCAGCGGCCTCCTGGCCATCGCGCTGCAGAAACTCGGCATCAATGCCCGGTCATGGCTGGGCTGGCAGATCCCGCTGCGCACGGACGACGCGCATGGCAAGGCGCGTATCGTATCCATAGACGGCGCGAACCTGATCGACAGCATGCAGGCGGGGCAGGTGCCGGTTGTCGCCGGTTTCCAGGGGATCGGCCCGGACGGGCGCATCACCACGCTGGGGCGCGGGGGGTCCGATACCTCGGCCGTGGCGCTGGCCGCGGCGCTGAAGGCGGACCGGTGCGATATCTACACCGATGTGGACGGAATCTATACAACCGACCCCCGTATTGTTACCAAGGCACGGAAGCTGGACAAGATTACCTATGAGGAAATGCTTGAACTGGCGTCCGTAGGGGCCAAGGTGCTGCAGACCCGCAGCGTGGAACTGGCGATGAAGGAGCGCGTGCGGGTGCAGGTGCTGTCCAGTTTCACCGATGGCCCTGCACCGTCGGAAGGGCATCTGCCCGGTTCATTAGTCGTGGATGAGGACGAAATCGTGGAACAGGAACAGGTCGCCGGAATTGCCTACTCCCGGGACGAGGCAAAGATTTCCGTCCGCCAGCTTCCCGATCGCCCGGGCATTGCGGCGGCGGTGTTCGGCCCGCTGGCCGACGCCAACGTGAACGTGGACATGATCGTCCAGAGCACGGGCGACGACGGGATGACCAACATGACGTTCACGATCGGCAAGACCGATCTGGCGCGCGCCATTTCCGTGCTGGAAAGCCACCGGGACGCCATCCAGTTCACGGAACTGCAGACCGATGACGGCGTGGTGAAGATCAGTGTCGTGGGTGTCGGCATGCGCTCGCATGCCGGTGTCGCCAGCACGATGTTCCGCACGCTGGCCGAACGCAACATCAACGTGCAGGTCATTTCCACCAGCGAGATCAAGGTCTCGGTGCTGATCGCGGCCGAATATACCGAACTGGCGGTGCGCGCCCTGCACACCGCCTATGGCCTTGACGCGGCGTGAGCGTGGTGGAGAGGCCAGACACCGCGCCGTCCCCCCTGGCGGACCCCGCGCGCCGGGCCGAGGCCCGCGCCCGGCTTGACCACCTGTGGGGGCGTGGCACGCGCTTCCTTGGCAGCGAATACGCGCTGCTGGCGGGTGCGATGTCATGGGTCAGCGAACGCAACCTTGTTTCCGCCATTTCCAACGCCGGCGGCTTTGGCGTGCTGGCCTGCGGCGCGATGGAACCCGCGCGCCTGGCCGAGGAAATCGCGGCGACGCAGGCGCTGACCACCCGCCCGTTCGGCGTCAACCTGATCACCATGCACCCGCAGCTTGATGAACTCGTGCGCGTGTGCCTTGACGCAGGCATCACCCATGTCGTGCTGGCCGGCGGCATCCCGTCCGGCCCGGTGATTCGCGCCATCAGGGAAGGGGGGGCGAAGGTCATCGCCTTCGCGCCCGCGCTGGTGCTGGCCAAGCGCCTGGTGCGCCTTGGCGTCGATGCGCTGGTGATCGAGGGATCGGAAGCGGGCGGCCATGTCGGCCCCGTCTCGCTGACCGTTCTGGCGCAGGAAATCCTGCCGCATATCCATGACGTACCGATATTCGTCGCCGGCGGCCTGGGGCGCGGCGACGCCATCCTGTCCTACCTTGAACAGGGGGCGTCGGGCGCGCAGCTTGGCACGCGCTTTGCCGCGTCACGCGAAAGCATCGCGCACGGGAACTTCAAGAAAGCCTTCATCCGCGCCAACGCGCGCGACGCGGTGACCTCCGTCCAGCTTGACGAACGCTTCCCGGTCATTCCGGTACGCGGGCTGAACAACGCGGGCACGCGCAATTTCCTCCAGCACCAGGCACAGACGCTGCGCCGTTTCCAGGCAGGCGAACTGACCAAGGAAGCCGCCCAGCTGGACATCGAACATTTCTGGGCTGGCGCGCTGCGCCGGGCTGTGGTGGATGGTGATGTCGAAAACGGTTCCGTCATGGCGGGGCAGTCGGTTGGCATGATCACGGGCGAGCAGCCGGTCGCTGAAATTATCAAGGAGCTGGTCGATCAGGCCATTGACGCCCTGATCCGCCAGGAGGAGAGGGCACGCTACGGATGACCGACGGCAAACGCATTTTCCGCCCCAAGCCCGCACAGGGCGCGACAGCCCCGGCACCCGGCACGACACCCATCGCATCGGTGGGGGACATATTGCGTGCGCGGCGCGAGGAACTGGGGTGGAAACTGCCCGATGTCGCGGCCTGGCTGCGCATCCGCCTGCCGTATCTGGAGGCGCTGGAGGCAGGCCACCCGGGCGAACTGCCCGGCAGCGCCTATGCCGTGGGCTTCCTGCGCACCTATGCCAAGGCGCTGGGCCTGGAAGCCGAGCAACTGGTTGAACGCTTCAAGGTCGAAAGCCGGGGCGCGTTCACCCGGCGGGCCGAACTGTCCTTTCCCGTGCCGCTGCCCGACCGGAGCCTGCCGACCGGGGTGTTGCTGCTTTGCGGCATCGTCATCCTGGTGGGCGCCTATGTCGGCTGGTACAGGCTGACCGGCACGGACGGGCTGGGCCATGACATTCCCGGCAAGCTGACGCTGCCGGGGCTTTCATCATCCACCACCACCGCGTCGCCACAGGTGGCGTCCGTCCTGCCACCGGCTGATGAACGGCCCGAACCGCCGCCGCAGCCGCTTCCCCCGCAGGAACGTGAAGCCCTGACCGGCGCGCCGCCCCCCATGCCGCAGGCCGCGCCGGCCGAACCCGTCCCGGCCACCCCCATGCAGCCGCTGGAAAAAATGGGCGAGGACCGTAACGTGCTGGCCCAGCAGGCCGCGGCAGCCGCGCAGCCCGCCACCCCGGCGGACAGCGTGACCCTGAACGCGACCGCCATGACATGGGTGCAGGTGCGCAAGCCCGGTGGCCCGGTGCTGTACGACCATACGATGCAGCCCGGCGAGACATGGCAGACCCCGCCGGAGCAGACCGGACTCGTGCTGACGGTTGGCAATGCGGGTGGCCTGACACTGGTGGCAGGCGGCGTCACGACACAGCCGCTGGGCCGTAATGGGGAAGTCCGGCACAACATTCCCCTCAGCCCCGCAGCCGTGGCGGACGGGTCAGTCATGCATGCCAGCCCCGCACCCGTCATCCATCCGCCCGCACTTTCGCCCATGGCCGATCCATCGGCCACGGCCGCGACACCGGCAACGGGAAGTGGCAATATTCTCTCTCCGCCCCTCCCGCAGCACATCAATCCGGAGTAGAATGGTCTTTACGGCATGGTCCCCTGATGGTCGCCATGCCGGAAACCGGCATGTAACAGAACCACGGGCCGTGCCACGCCGCCGCTACGGCGGGCCGGGGCACAAACCGCCGCCTTATCTGGAGGGCACATAATGAGCAGCTATCGTCCTTATCAGCACATCGAACGTCGCAAGTCGCGGCAGATCCATGTCGGCAGCGTGCCGGTCGGTGGTGATGCCCCGGTTTCGGTCCAGACCATGACCAATACCCTGACCACCGACGCCGAGGCCACGATCGCGCAGATCCGCCGCGCCGAACTGGCGGGCGTGGATATCGTGCGCGTCTCCTGCCCCGATGAGGACAGCACGAAGGCGCTGGCCGAAATCGTGCGTGAAGTGAACGTGCCCATCGTGGCGGACATCCACTTCCACTACAAGCGCGCCATCGAGGCCGCGAAGGCGGGGGCGGCGTGCCTGCGCATCAACCCCGGCAACATCGGCAGCGCCGAGCGCGTGCGTGAAGTCGTGAACGCGGCGAAGGACCACAACTGCTCCATCCGCATCGGCGTCAACGCCGGTTCGCTGGAAAAGCACCTGCTGGAAAAATATGGCGAGCCGAACCCCGACGCGCTGGTGGAAAGCGCGCTGGAACACGCCAAGATCCTGGAAGACCATGACTTCCATGAATTCAAGATCAGCGTGAAGGCATCCGACGTATTCATGGCGGTCGCGGCCTACCAGCAGCTGGCCGATGTATGCGACCACCCGCTGCATATCGGCATTACCGAAGCGGGCAGCAAGCGCGCGGGCACGGTCAAGTCCTCCATCGGGCTGGGCAACCTGCTGTGGGCGGGCGTGGGCGACACCATGCGCGTCTCGCTTTCCGCCGAGCCGGAAGAAGAAGTGCTGGTCGGCTGGGACATCCTGAAGTCGCTGGGCCTGCGCCACCGTGGCGTGAAGATCATTTCCTGCCCGTCCTGCGCGCGTCAGGGCTTCAATGTGATCGAGACCGTGCAGACGCTGGAAGACCGGCTGGCGCATATCAAGACGCCCATGACGCTGTCCATCATCGGCTGCGTGGTCAATGGCCCCGGTGAGGCGCTGATGACCGATATCGGCGTGACCGGCGGCGGTTCGGGCCGCCACATGGTCTATTCCGCCGGCAAGCAGGACCACACCATGCCCGCGGGCGACATGATCGAGCATATTGTCGATCTGGTGGAAAAGAAGGTGGAGCAGCTTGCCGCCGCCGACGCCCACAATACCCCCGCCGAGGAAATGGCCCGCGAAGCCACCATGTCCACCGCAGACTGAGGATACGCGGCGCGCCACGACCCGGCGCGCCGCCCAACCGGACGGCCCCATGGGGCATGGACCGGGTTCAATGCAGGAATATCGCGTAGTGAGCAGCTTACAGCCCGTTCGTGGCACCCACGACCTGATCGGTGAGGACCGCAGGCGTTTTACCCATGTTGTCGAAACCGCCCGCCGCATTGTCGGCCTGTACGGATTTGACGAATGGGCGACCCCGGTTTTCGAGGATACGCGGGTTTTTTCACGCTCGCTGGGCGATACGTCCGATGTCGTGTCCAAGGAAATGTACACGTTCGAGGACCGGGGCGGCGAATCCCTGACCCTGCGCCCCGAGGGTACGGCCGCGATCTGTCGTGCGCTGGTCACCAACGGCCTGACGCAGTCCCTGCCGCAGAAGGTGTTCTATGCCGGGCCGATGTTCCGCTATGAACGCCCGCAGAAGGGGCGTTACCGCCAGTTCCACCAGATCGGCGCGGAACTGCTGGGCGCCGCCGAACCGCTGGCCGATGCCGAAGTCATCGCCATGGGCCGCGACGTGCTGCAGGCCCTGGGCATCGCGCATGACGTGGTGCTTGAACTCAATACACTGGGCGACATGGCCAGCCGCGATGCGTGGCGGGCCGCGCTGATCAATTATTTCAGCGAACGCCGCGCCGAACTTTCGGCCGACAGCCAGGCCCGGCTGGAACGCAACCCGCTGCGTATCCTGGACAGCAAGGCCGCGCAGGACCGCGCCCTGCTGGCAGACGCACCGATGATCGCCGACTTCCTGACGCCGGACGCCCGGACGTTCTGGGACGACCTGCGCCGGACGCTGGATGTGATGGGCGTGAAATTCCGCGAAAACCCGCGCATCGTGCGCGGGCTGGACTATTACGGGCATACCGCCTTTGAATTCGTGACCGAACGGCTGGGCGCGCAGGGCACCGTGCTGGCGGGTGGCCGCTATGACGGGCTGGTGGCCGAAATGGGCGGGCCTGCGACCCCCGCCATTGGCTGGGCTGGCGGGATCGAGCGCCTGTCCATGCTGCTGGAGGACATCCCGGCGGAGCCGCGCCCGGTTGCCATCATCCCCATGGGGGCGGATGCGCAGGCCGCGGCCATTACCGTCTTGCAGGCGATGCGCGGGGCAGGGATACGGGCGGAAACGTCCTATCGCGGCAACATGAAGCGCCGGATGGAACGCGCCAACCGCATGAACGCAACCCATGCCATCGTCATCGGCAGTGACGAGATCGCGCGCGGCGTGGTGCAGGTCAAGGACCTGGACAACGGGCAGCAGACCGAGGTGCCGATGGATGGCGTGGCCACCTTTCTTATGCCCGGAACACCCAAGAAGGCGTGACCGTGGCAAAGTTTGACGACCGTCTGGACCGTATCGTCGCCCGATGCGAAGAGTTGCAGGCCCTTCTCGCGGAAGGGATGTCGGGGGCTGATTTCAGCCAGGCCTCACGCGAATACGCGGAACTGGAGCCGATCGTAACCCGCGTGAACGCCCTGCGCATGGCCGAACAGGCGGAACACGACGCGACCCAGATGCTGGCCGACCCGGAACTGCGGGAACTGGCGGAAGCCGAACTGGACGCCCTGCGCCAGCAGATCCCCGCATTGCGCCACGATATCCGCCTGGCCATGCTGCCACGTGACGAAGCGGATGAGCGCAGCGCCATCCTTGAAATCCGGCCCGCCGCCGGCGGGGATGAAGCCGGGCTGTTCGCGGCCGAACTGTTTGGCGCGTACCAGCGCTATGCCGACCAGCGCGGCTGGCGGTTCGAGGTGCTGGAATATGACCAGTCAGAACTCGGCGGCCTGCGCGAAGGGATCGCCAGCATTACCGGGCGCGGCGTATTCGCCCGGCTGAAATACGAATCCGGCGTGCACCGCGTCCAGCGCGTGCCCGCGACCGAAAGCCAGGGCCGCATCCATACCTCCACCGTAACGGTCGCCGTCCTGCCCGAAGCGGAAGAAGTGGATGTGGAAGTGAACGAGGGCGACCTGCGCATTGATGTCTACCGGGCATCAGGGGCAGGGGGGCAGCACGTCAACAAGACCGAAAGTGCCGTGCGCATCACCCACCTGCCCACCAATATCGTGGTGGCGATGCAGGAAGAAAAAAGCCAGCACAAGAACCGCGCCAAGGCGATGAAGATCCTGCGCGCGCGGCTGTATGAACGCAATCGCGCCGCAGCCCACGAAAGCCGCGCCGCCGACCGCCGCGCGCAGGTTGGCACGGGCGACCGGTCGGAACGCATCCGGACCTACAACTTCCCGCAGGGGCGCGTGACCGACCACCGCATCGGGCTGACGCTGTACAAGATCGACCGGGTCATGGCGGGGGAATTCGATGAATTCGTCGATGCGCTGACGCAGGAAGAACAGGCCGCCCTTCTTGCCGCGGATGATACCTGAACGCCCTATGATGTCGGCGCAGCGCACAGGCTGCTACGGCCGGGATGGCGTTCGACCACATCCGGGTCGTCCGGGTCGGCCAGGTAGAATTCGGTGAAATTGCGCGCGCCAAGGGCGACAAGATGGTGGCCATCGGGTTCATGCAGCACGCCTTCGCCACTGACCTGATGGATCTCGACCTTGCCCCCGGGGCGGCGGATCGTGATCTCGCCACACAGGGCGTAGCTGTGGTTCACGCGGCTGACCGCCGTTTCAACATGCGCGGTCTGGCTGGGATGGTCATGGTCAAGGCGGAAGGTCGCGACCAGTTGCTCATCCACATACAGGCGCGAGGTTTCGGATATTTCACCGTCACCGTACCCGTCCTCGACCTCAAACGACCCGGCCAGCGCTGGCGTCGCAAGGCTGGCGCACAGCATGGTGACAATCAGGGTCCGCACGGGACGCAATGAAAAAGCGGGCAGTTGCATGATGCCCCAGTATGCCGGAAATCAGCCGTGATGAAAGATGCCATGACACAGACGCCCGCAAATTTGCGCCATCTTCTGTCCGACGCCACAACCCGCCTGCGCGCGGCAGGCATCGAATCCCCCCAGCGCGAGGCCCGGCTGCTGGCCGCCCATGCCATGGGCACCGACCTGGCGGGGCTGCTGCGTGTCGATACCCTGCCACCAGCGGTGTACGCCATGTTCATGCAGGTCCTGCAGCGCCGCCTGCACCATGAACCCATGGCCTACATCACCGGGCATACGGGTTTCTGGTCGCTGGATCTGGCGGTATCCCCCGCAACCCTGATCCCGCGCGCGGATACGGAAACGCTGGTGGAAGCCGTGCTGGACCACATGCCGGACCGTCACGCCCCGCTGCGCGCGCTGGATATCGGTACAGGCACCGGCTGCCTGCTGCTGGCGGTGCTGGCGGAATATCCGCAGGCCACGGGGACCGGCACCGACATCAACCCCGATGCGGCCCGGCTCGCGGCCCGCAACGCCGCGCGCAACGGCCTTTCGGCACGCTGTGACATGCTATGCTGCAACTGGGCCGATGGCGTCACGGGGCCATTCGACCTGGTCCTGAGCAACCCGCCCTATATCCCGCATGCCGACCTGAATGGCCTCATGCCCGAAGTCGTGCGCCATGAACCCGCGCGCGCGCTGGATGGCGGGGCGGACGGGCTGGTCGCGTATCGCGCGCTGGCAGCGATTTTGCCCGGGCTGCTGGCGCCGGGCGGGATCGCGGTGCTGGAACTGGGCGTGGGCCAGGACCACAGCGTGCCCGCCCTTATGCAAGATGGCGGGTTGCAGGTGCTGGAAATCCGCCCTGATCTTGGGGGGATAGGGCGGACGCTGGTGGTAAAAAAATAATTTGGCAGACCGAAACAGGCGGGATATAATGCCGGGGCGCAGGAAACACGAACTGCAAGCTGATCTGCCGTTCCGTTTCCGCGTGGGTGATCCCGATTGCAAAACAGAAACGCTGGCGTCATGAACCGGAATGGTTCCGCCATGCAGGGATCCGTGTCCGGCGTCACACCGGACAACCACTATGGCAACAGACGGGACGGACAGACCGCCCCACGGTCCAGGGCAGCGCCGGCGACCGGCAACAGGAAAGTGCTGCGACAGCTTATGAACATGAAACGCATGCGAGGCCGTCACAATCGTTCGGGCGGCAGCAATGGCGGAAGCGTACGCCATAACAATGGCCAGATCCCGTTGAACCGCAACCATGTCTTCGACAGTAATGGACCTGACCTGCGTGTGCGCGGCACGGCACAGCAACTGTTTGAAAAATACCTGCAACTGGGCCGTGACGCCAGCAGCACGGGCGACCGCGTCATGGCGGAAGCCTATTTCCAGCATGCCGAACATTACTTCCGCATTCTCAACGCCATGACGCAGGCGGCACAGCAGAGCCAGCAGGAACGCCAGGACCGCATGGCCGCCCGCCAGCAGCGCCCGGCTGATAATCGCCAGCCCACCGATACCGCCATTGATGACGGCACCGAACAGCCCGTCATCCAGCAGCAGGCAGCCGAACCGGCGGAAACCGCCCCGCAGCCCGTCGTGGCCAGCGAACCCGCGCCCGCCCCGGCGCCGCGCGCGCCCCGCGCCCCGCGCCGTAACAGCCGCGCCAAGCCGCCGGTCGACAAGAAGGAAGAACTGGAATCCACCCCGTCCTGAACGCGAACAGCCCCGTCCACATCCATCGGGCGGGGCCTGCCGGCAGGCAGGCGGTTTCAGTAATCCCCGCCTGACAGGGAATGGACGGACGCAGCCGCTCCTGTCACCCCGATACGGCGTACCGGCACGAAACGGCGGGCCGGCGCAGCCGGGCAATGTCCAGAAAATACGGTCTTCAGGCGCGTGCGTTGACCAGGCGCCAGACCTTGCGCTTGCGTCCGTCACTGGCATCAGGGGCGTCTTCCACCGTAACCAGCCCCTGGTTCCGCAACGCCTGCAGCGCCAGCCGGGCATGGTAGGTACCCAGTTCGGGAAACAGGTCGCCGATTTCGCGCACCGAGCGGGCTTTCCCGTCCGACAGGATCTTCAGCACGATCTGTCGCTTGCTGTCATGATTTGTCATGCGCCAGGATCGATGCTGAAAAAAAGTCATGTTTTTTCTATACCAGATCCGTCCCCAATGGCCTAGCGCCGATACGGTCCTTCCTACACGGGCTGCGCCAGTACGGTCCGGATGGCTGCGGTCAGCCTGCCCAGCTCGGTCGTGGTCATGTTAAAGGCCGGCGTCAGATAAACGATATTACGGAATGGCCGCACCCATACCCCCTGCGCGACCAGGGCAGCCTTCAGCGCGTTCATGTCCCGTATGTGGTCCAGTTCCACCACGCCGATTGCGCCCAACACGCGCACATCCACCACATGGGGCAGGCTGCGGCACGGTTCCAGCTCGGTACGCATCTGCCGCCCGATACGCGCAACCTGTTCCAGGCAGTCCTCACGCTCAAACAGGTCCAGCGAAGCATTGGCGCAGGCGCACGCCATGGCATTGGCCATGAAGGTCGGCCCGTGCATGAGCGCGTGCAGCGGGTTATCCGACAGGAACGCATCGAACACATGCGTGCGCGCCACGGTGGCGGCCAGCGCCATCGTGCCCGCCGTCAGGGCCTTGGACAGCGTGATGATGTCGGGCACAATCCCGGCCTGTTCACATGCGAACATGGTACCGGTGCGGCCAAACCCGGTAAATATTTCATCCAGTACCAGCAGGACGCCATGCCGGTCGGCCAGCATGCGCAGAGTGCGCAGCACGTCGGGGGAATGGAACAGCATGCCACCCGCGCCCTGTACCAGCGGCTCGACAATAATCGCGGCGATACTGTCGCCTGATTGCGCCAGTAGGTCATCCAGCGCCCGCGTGCTGTCCGCATCCACGGGCAGGTCGGCAATGAAGTGTTCGGGCAGCGCGCCCTGGTACAGGGAATGCATGCCTTCGTCGGGGTCGCATATGGCCATGGTGGCCATCGTGTCGCCATGATAGCCGCCACGGAAGGCCAGCAGCTTCGTCCGGCCCGTCCGGCCACGGTTCAGCCAGTACTGGATGGCCATCTTCATCGCGACCTCGACCGCGACGGAACCGGAATCGGTAAAGAACACCCGTTCCAGATCCCCCGGCAGTAGGGCGGCCAGACGACTGGCCAGCGTCAGCGCGGGTTCGTTGACCAAGCCGCCGAACATGACATGCGGCATGCATTCAAGCTGTGCGCTGACGGCGGCGCGGATATGGGGATGGTTGTAGCCATGGCACGCCGTCCACCATGATGCGATGCCATCAACCAGTTCCGACCCATCGGCCAGCGTAATGGTGCGCCCGTGCGTGCCGACGGCGGGAAGCGGCGGCAGGGTGGTCCGCATCTGGGTATAGGGAAGCCAGACATGCTTCATGCCGCGTTCCAGCCATTGGGGTCCATGCATGTGGCCACTCCGTGATATTGCGTGGGCGGGATTGACCGGGGCTGCGCGCTCCGGCAGGAGAATGCGCTTCATGGCCCGTTTTGATCCAATTTTCCAGACCGCGCTCGACCATATGGCGGATACGCACACCCGCCGCGTGCTGCGCCCCGTACGGCATGCAGGCGCGGCCACCGTTATCCGTGACGGACGCGAACTGGTCAATTTCTCATCCAACGACTATCTGGGCCTGTCCCACCATCCCGCGCTGCGCGCGCGCGCAGCACAATGGCTGCAACAGGATGGTACCGGGGCGGGGGCATCGCGCCTTGTGACCGGGACCACCGCACGCCACATGCAGGTCGAGGCACGGCTGGCCGCATTCAAGGGGTGCGAGGCGGCCATGATTCTGGCCAGCGGGTGGCAGGCCAATGCATCCGTGCTGGCGGCGCTGCTGCGGCTGGCGGCGGAGCAGGGCGCGCCACCGCTGGTTTTTACCGACCGGCTGAACCATGCCAGCCTGCATCAGGGCTGCATGGCGGCCGGGGTGCGGCAGATCCGTTTCCGCCATAACGACCTTGGGCATCTGGACAGCCTGCTGGAACGTCACGCGGGTAACGACGCGCGCGCCATGCGGGTGATCGTGACCGAAAGCGTGTTCAGCATGGATGGCGACCGCACCGATATCGCGCAACTGGGCGCGCTGGCCCGGCGGCATGGCGCCTTTACCTATGTTGACGAGGCCCACGCCACCGGCGTGCTCGGCCCGCAGGGACGCGGGCTGTGCGCGGGCCATGATATCGATCTGGTCATGGGGACGTTCAGCAAGGCGCTGGGGGGATTCGGGGCCTATGTGGCGGGATCGAGGGCACTGTGCGACTGGCTGGCAAACGCCTGTTCGGGATTCGTGTTCACCACCGCGCCGCCGCCCGCCGTGCTGGGGGCAATGGATGCGGCGCTGGAACTGGCGCCCACGCTGGACGAAGCCCGGGCGCGGCTGGCCCGCAATGCTGACCACATCCGCAGCGTGATCCATGGCTGCGGCCTGTCGTCAGGGCCGTCCACCACCCAGGTCATACCGATCATGATAGGGGAGGCGGCGCACGCGCTGTCGTTCGCGACCCGGCTGGAGACCCATGGCGTCCTTGCCACCGCCATCCGCCCGCCCACCGTGCCCCCAAACGGCAGCCGCATACGGCTGGCGCTGAGCGCCGCCCATACCGACGGCATGATTGACCGGCTGGCCCACGCCATCACCCTGGCCACCCGCAGGCATGCATGACCGCGCCTGCATCCTCCCTCCCGATCGCGCTGGTGCATGGCTGGGCCTTTGACCCGACATTCTGGGATGCAACCCGCGCCATTCTTGGTCCGGCGCGCACGACATGCACCGATTTCGGCTTTTTCGCCCCACACCCCGCGCTGGCGCTGCCACGGGTACCCTATATCGGGGTAGGGCACTCGCTGGGCGCGCTGTGGCTGCTGCGCCATCACGGTCCCCTGTGCCGGGGGCTGGTGCTGATAAACGGTTTCAGCCGGTTCGGGACGGCTGTCGACTTTCCCCATGGCATTCCCCGGCGCGTGATCGAGCGGATGCGCGCGGGCCTGATACGCGAACCCGAAGGGCTGCTGCACAGTTTCCGCCTGCGTGCCGGGATTGACGCGCCCCTGCCCCCCCATATCGCGCGCAACCGGCTGGAACAGGGACTGCTGGCCCTGATGGACATGGATTGCCGGACCGACCTGCAACAGGTCACATGCCCGGTCCATGTCATTGCAGGGACGGACGACCCCATTGCACCGTCCACGCTGACACGTGCCTGTTTCCCACCTGATGGCAGCATAAAAACCCGGTGGATTGAAGGTGGCCACCTGTTGCCCCTGACCCATGCCGCAACCTGCGCCCACGCCATCATGGCCATGACCGGACGGATGAACGCACCATGACCCACAAGGACAGCATCGCCGCCCGTTTTGGCGCGGCGCAGGGATATGAACAGGCCGCCCGCGTCCAACGCATCGTGGCAGGCGAACTGGCCCGCCGCATTACCGCCTGCCATACCCCGGGCAATGCCCCGGCACGCATTCTGGAAATCGGCTGCGGCACCGGCTTCCTGACCCGTGAACTGCGCCGGCAGTTCCCTCAGGCCCACATCACCGCCACCGACATTGCCCCCGCCATGCTGGCGCGCACGGCCCGGCGCATGGCGGATGATGGTCGGCTGTCCCTGTGCCGCATGGATGCCGACGCCCCGGACGTGGACGGCCCGTTTGACCTGATCTGTTCCAGCATGGCCATGCAGTGGTTCCCCGACCGGGCGCGGACCCTGCACGCACTGGCCGGCCTGCTGGCGCCGGGGGGGCAGATGGCGATGGCCACGCTGTGCGCGGGCAGCTTCCGGCAGTGGCGGGATGCATATGCGCGCGCCGGGGTCGTGTATCCCATGCCGGATTATCCCGCCATCGAGCAGCTACAGGCCGAATGGCCCGTCCCTGGCGCGGGCATGTGGCACGAGACCGAGGTCATCGACACCCCCGCCACCCCGCTGGCCTTCGTGCAGGAACTGCGCGCCATCGGGGCCACGCACACGGACCATGCCCCCGCCACGGCTGGCCAGTTGCGTCGCGTACTGGCGGCGGCTGGAGCGGATGGGCCGTTTAGCGTGTCCTATCAGGTCGGCTACGGGCTGTTCCGCCGCGCGCGCTGGCCGGGCGTGTTCGTTACCGGCACGGATACGGATGTGGGCAAGACGGTGACGGCCGCCACATTGGTCAAGGCATGGGACGCGGCTTACTGGAAACCGTTGCAGAGCGGCACAGATGACGCGCCATCCGACAGCACGGGCGTGCGACAGCTTACGGGGCTTGACCCGGCACGCCTGTATCCACCAGCCGCGACATTCGGGGCGTCTCTGTCGCCCGAGGACGCGGCCCATGTGGCCCATACCCGTATCGACCCCGCCGCCATCACCCTGCCGCGCCATACGGCCGGTGACGGACCACTGGTGGTGGAAGGGGCGGGCGGCGTGTTCGTGCCGATTGCCGAACATTACCTTATGATCGACCTCATGGCCCGGCTGGCCCTGCCGGTGGTGCTGGTGGCGCGCAGCCAGCTTGGCACGATCAACCATACGCTGCTCAGCCTTGCGGCATTGCGGGCGCGTGGGCTGCATGTCGCGGGCGTGATCCTGAACGGCCCGGCCGAACCCCATGGCCGCAGCGCCATCGAACGTCATGGCCGGGTCCGCATACTGGCCGAATTCCCGACCGTGACCCCCATGGGGCCGGATGCGGTCACGCAACTGGCCGCACGCCTGCCCACATGGGAACAGGTGGCCGGGAACGCACCCTGAAGGGTTGTGTCAGAAAGGGCCTGTTTCCTGAATCTTTTTGAAGAAAGCTTCAGGAACAACCTTTCATGGTTTGCAGGCGGCCTTTGTCAGTAACGGCGGATCAGCCCCGCCAGCGTGCCCTGCACGCTGACACGCCCGGCAGGCAGCACGCGGGTTTCATAATGGCTGTTGGCGGGTACCAGCGCGATCTCCCCGCCTTCGTGGCGCAGGCGCTTCAGCGTCACTTCCTCCCCATCGATCAGGGCGACGACAATCTGCCCGTCCGCGGCGTGCGCGCCTTCGCGGATGATGACCATGTCACCATCCAGAATCCCGGCCTCCTGCATCGAATCGCCCGTGACTTCCAGCGCGTAATGGCTGGCCTTGCCCAGCATATCACCCGGAACGACGATGCGGGCGGTCTCCGCCGTGATGGCTTCGATCGGGTTGCCGGCGGCGATCCGTCCCACAAAGGGCACTTCCACCACCGCCATCATTTCGGGGGAAGGCAGGTCCGGGACCGGCGCGGGCGAATCGGACGGGGCAGGCGGGGGCGGCACCTCGATATCAGGCAGGCGCAGGATTTCCAGCGCGCGGGCGCGATGGTGCCTGCGGTGGAGGAAACCGCGTTCCTCCAGCGCCGAGATCAGGCGGTGGATGCCGGATTTGGAACGCAGGCCCAGCGCGTCCTTCATTTCATCGAAGGAGGGGGAGAAACCCGTCCTGCGCAGGTGGCCGTCGATGAACAGCAAAAGTTCATGTTGTTTCTTCGTAAGCATGCCACATGTCCTTTTGCCGCGGCTGAGGTCGCCGGAGCCGAAATGTAATGGAACAAACCAAAAACCTGTTCCTGTGTTCTACATTGGTTCCCCACGCCGCGTCAACCGGCATCCGGCCCCTATTCCATAACGCGGTCGATACGGATCACGTCGCACGCATCCCCCGCGCGTGCAGGCGCGGCATGGGGCGCGCGCAGGATCAGGGCGTCGCTTTCCGCCAGTACATGCAGCATGGCTGAATCCTGTACGGCGAAGGGGGTCGCCACCAGCCGCCCGTCCGCGTCATGGCCAAGGCGCGCGCGCAAATGGTCCATGCGCCGGTCGTTTTCGGGCACGTCCGCCCCCAGTATCGCGCGTTCCGGCGGCACGACCGGGGTTGCCAGTCCCGCCATGCGGCGCAGCGCGGGCAGGATGAACACGACCGAACAGACAAACGCCGCCACCGGGTTGCCCGGCAGGCCGATGAACGGCAGGCGGCCCAGATGCCCATGCATGAGCGGACGCCCCGGCCGCATGGCGATCTTCCAGAAATCGGTTTTCAGCCCGACCTGTTCCAGTCCGCGCCGCACAAGGTCATGGCTGCCGACACTCGCGCCCCCTGCGGTCACCAGCATGTCCACGCCATCCACCATGCGTTCCAGCGCGGCAAGGTCGGCCATGTCGTCACGCAGCACCGGCAGCATGACCGGCTCGGCCCCTGCCGCACGCAGCAAGGCGGCCAGCATGGGGGTGTTGGCATTGGCGATCTGTCCCGGCCCGATCCCGCTGCCGGGCAGCAGCAGTTCATCCCCCGTCGCGGCGATAGCCACGCGCGGGCGGCGCGCCACCTGCACCCAGGCGTGGTTGGCCGCGGCGGCAAGGCCGATGTCCCGCGCGGACAGCCTGCGCCCTGCGGGAATGATTTCCTGGCCTTCGACAAAGTCCTGCCCCCTGCGCCGGATATGGCTGCCGGGGGCAGGGGTGGCCGTGGTGGTGACGGACGTGCCTTCCGCCTGTGCGTTTTCCTGTATCACGATGGCGTCCGCGCCGGGGGGAACGACCGCGCCGGTGAATATGCGCACGCATTCGCCCGGTCCCATCGTGCCTGCAAAGGGATGGCCAGCGGGGGCTGCGCCAATGCAGGTCAGCCGCGCGCCCTGTGCCGACAGGTCGGCCGCGCGCACGGCATAGCCATCCATGGACGAGACATCGGCCGGGGGATTGGACAGCCGGGCGATGACGGGGGCCGCGCTGACGCGCCCACAGGCATCGGTCAGGGCCACGACCTCGGATGGCAGGGGAAAGACCCCGTCAAGAATCCGTTTGCGCGCTTCCGGGACGCTCAACATCGTGCACTGCGCTCCTTTTTTACCCATTATGTGCGAATTTAATCAGAAATATCGGCCAAGACGCTTGACCTGCGCCTTGTGTATGCGCATTTTCCGCCCACTTGAACCACTGCTGTACCTGAATGTTCCAGCAGCGGCAAAGCAGTGCTGAGGATATCATGGCCAAGACCAACACCATCCAGATCAAACTCGTCTCCACGGCGGACACCGGCTACTTCTACGTGACCAAGAAGAACGCCCGCGCCCAGACCGGCAAGATGGAAATGCGCAAATACGACCCCGTCGCCCGCAAGCACGTGGCCTTCCGCGAAGCGAAGATCAAATAATCTTCCGCGCAAACGGATACAGAAAAACCCCGGTGACCGTACCGGGGTTTTTTTGTGCCTGCCGGGCGGGCAATCAGTACAGGTGGTCGTGTTCGCCGTAGGGGACGACGATTTCATCCTGCCGGGCCAGGTTCTGCATGGAACGCGCGCGTTCATCCAGCAGGTCGGTATCCAGCGCACCTTCCTTCAGCCCGCGCACGCGGCGCAGCCAGACTTCCTGTTCCGCGGCGGCGTCCTTCTGGGCGGAACGGGCCTCATCCAGCAGGTGAAGCTGCGCGGCATAGCTGTGCAGCCCATGCTCGCCCCGCATCACGTTCCAGCCGAAATAGGCCGTAAGCCCGATAAACAGGGCAGGGGGAATGGTCGCGCCCATTACGCGCTTTATGATCTTGCCCAACTGCATCTCAACCCTTTTTCCCGCCATGGCCTGTTGCCGAACGGGATTACCCCGCCCGGCATGGGATGTCACCCGTTCTTCAGGATCGTGCGCCCGGCGTAACGCGCCGCCGTGGCCAGTTCGTTCTCGATACGGATCAGCTGGTTGTACTTTGCCGTCCGGTCCGAACGCGACAGCGATCCGGTCTTGATCTGCCCACAGTTGGTCGCCACCGCCAGATCGGCAATCGTGCTGTCCTCCGTCTCACCCGAACGGTGGCTCATCACTGCGGTGTAGCCTGCGTGCTGCGCCATCTGCACGGCTTCCAGCGTCTCGCTCAGCGTGCCGATCTGGTTGACCTTGACCAGCAGGGAATTGGCGACGCCCGCCTTGATGCCCCGGCGCAGGCGGTCGGGATTGGTCACGAACAGGTCGTCACCCACCAGTTGCAGCTTGTGGCCAAGGTTGGCGGTCAGTTCGGCCCAGCCTTCCCAGTCGTCTTCCGCAAGCCCGTCCTCGATGGAGACGATGGGGAAGCGTGCGGACAGGTCGGCCAGGTAGGCGATCATGCCGGCGGCGTCGAGGCTCTTGTCCTCGCCCTTGAGTTCATACCGCCCATCCCTGTAAAACTCGGTCGCGGCGCAATCCAGCGCGAAGGTCACGTCGTCACCCGGGCGGTATCCCGCCGCCTCGACCGCGCGCATCATGAAGCCCAGCGCCTCATCGGCGGATTTCAGCGCGGGCGCGAACCCGCCTTCATCACCCACGTTGGTGTTGTAACCGGCACCCGACAGGCTTTTCTTGAGCTGGGCAAAGATTTCCGACCCCATGCGGATCGCGTCCGTCACCGTGGGCGCGCCCACGGGCTGGATCATGAATTCCTGGATGTCGATGGGATTGTCGGCATGCTGGCCGCCATTGATGATGTTCATCATCGGCACCGGCAGGGTGCGGGCATACACACCGCCGACATAGCGGTATAGCGGGGTCTGCAGTTCCTCGGCCGAGGCCTTGGCCACCGCAAGCGACACACCCAGAATCGCGTTGGCGCCCAGGCGGGACTTGTTGGGCGTGCCATCAAGGTCGATCATCGCCTCGTCAATGGCGACCTGGTCAGTCGATTCCACGCCCTGCAGGGCTTCAAGGATTTCATGCTCGACATGGCTCGCGGCCTTCAGCACGCCCTTGCCGCCATAACGTTTGGGGTCGCCATCACGCAGTTCAACAGCTTCATGCGCGCCGGTGGACGCGCCCGAGGGGACCGCGGCCCGGCCCTTTGCGCCGGATGCCAGCTCAACATCCACCTCGATGGTGGGATTGCCGCGGCTGTCGAGTATTTCGCGGGCGATGATATCGATAATGGCGCTCATGGTATCTGTTTCCTCAGATTTGACATTATGGGGATACGGCATACGACCGCATGCATATCCTGCCCCCACGATAACAGATGCCGCGCATGATGCCAGATGGGCTATGCACAACATGACAAGATAGGAGAAGACCCGCCGTGAAACGCCTGCCACTGCTTGCCATCGTCACCGCGCTGGCAAGCCTGCTGCCACTGGTTGGCTGCACATGCGCGATCCTGTTCCTGACCCCCGACCATACGCCACGCCTGCTGACGGCCGCCGTGGGGTATGGCGCGGTGATGCTGTCCTTCCTTGGCGCGGTCCACTGGGGGCTGGCGCTGGAACAGCCCGATATCATCCCCGCAGGCGGCACGCAGCGCCTGACCAACCTGCGTCTTGCCATGGGGGGCGTGCCTGCCTGCATCGGCTGGGCGGGGCTGTGCTTTGCTACGGTGTATGAACTGATCGGGCTGCTGATCCTGATCGTGGGGTTTGCCGCCACCGCCGTGGTGGAACGCATGGCGTGGCAGCGCGGCGCCATGCCGCGCGGTTACATGACGTTGCAGTGGTTTGTCATCTGCCTGGCGGAACTGTGCTTTCTGGCCATACTGGCCGCCTGCATGGGCATGCGACCGCATTGATATCCCGGCAGGCCATCAAGAAGCTTCTGGTGCAGCTTTTTCAGGGAGTGAGCGCGCGGGTGCCCTGTGCGCGTATGCTGTCCACGACCCGGTGAACATCGCATGCCTTGTTGGCAAGAATAGCCCTGAAATCTGCCGGTTCGGGAAGGAAGGCGGCCCCGACAGTATCATAATGCCGGCCGGGAATAAGCGTGAAGCGGACCAGGTTGCCCAAGGCATTGGTCATGGCGATGATCCCGGTTGACCATTCGGTCACACTGCGTCCAATCGCCTGGTTTCGGGTCCACCGCCATGACCATGCCGGTGGACCCGCACTATCGTGCCGTCGATCATCGCACATTCCGTGTCCGCCTCGTCAGGAACGGCCGCGAAAATGCACTTAAAAACACCGGATTTCATCCAGTTGCCGTAACACGAATAGACCGGGTTCCGCTGCCCGAAATACGTCGGCAGGCCCGGTCATGGACTGTTGGTCCGTACGATGCAGAAAACCGCCACGATGAAAAGACGGTTACCTTTCCTGCTGCATCCACGATCCGTCTTCTTGCCAAGGCGCAGCGGTCCCATTTCCACCTGTTGAGCGTCTATCGACATCAAACGACCCATGTAGACTTTGAATTACATCCACACGTTTCAAAGGTGAAATATTCATACCCTCAAGATGCCAAGAGGCGCTTTCGCATTTTTGGCTGCGAAATGGGCATACCCGGCATCCTGAGGAACACACGATCGGGAAGGGAAAGACAATAATTACGCGCCAGAACGCTCTTTCGCCCATATACGCAACAAGGGATCTGGCCCTCTGGGAAGGCCTTCAGGCAGTGGTATCCATTCAGCATCACGCATAATAGGTGCGCCATTTCGTATCTTACGGGCAATTGTACATCCCTGCGACACAGGATAATGAATATTATCCGTTTCATATTTACGTGGGGTGTCAATTGTCAGGACTTCAAAGCGGGGGCTATCGTACAGATGCTTGGCCGTTCTTCCCACACCATCAAAGAACAAACTATCATGCATTATAATATACCCACCTTCCCGAAGATGAGGCTCAAATGTCGTCAATTCCCAACTCGATTGATCATATGTATGAATTGAATCAATAAACAGAACATCTATTTCAAGCTTCTTGATCTCATCCGCCGCGTCTTGTGACGTTTTTGGTATATATTTTATATATTTCTCAATATCCAATCCATTCCAATAATGTTCTAATTTCCAAGGATCTACGCAATAAATTTTTGAATCAGCTATGCCATTATATTGCATGGCATCAGCTAAAAAACAGGTTGATAAACCGTAGTATACTCCAGTCTCAACAATAGTTTTTGGCTTAACGCATTTTATAAAGAAGTTCCACATCTGGAGCAATTCAAGCTCAGTATGACATATATCAATACTGCCATCATCACGTCGATATCCGCCTTTTTCAGGGACATATCGAGATTGCATAAAAGCTACAAGATCTGCGAAATCATGAAACATACGATTATTACCCTAGGGATTTTTAAAAAACTTATTTTAATGGAATTTATAATCAAATAAATTATCGAACGCAAGTTCCCGAAGTTGGACCTCAGCATTGTTAAACAATGTGGGAAAGTGCTCCATATTGATGATTCCGGCTGTAAAACAGATCATCGCTGCGTCCGATCACCTGTTTTTTAGTCCCCTTTTGCCCCTTGGCCGTGACGGTGAACCCGCGCCATCGATCATCGCATATTCCATATCGGTGTCATCAAAGACTGCTTCGAAAATCTTCGGGAAAAACCTTGGCTTTTATCCAGTCGCTGTGGCGCGAGCAAGCCGAGTTCCAGTGTCCGAAATAGTCGGCAGGTCCCGCCACGGACTGCCATTACGGGTTATCCACAACACAGTCTCGATGAGGATATGGTTATCCATCCTGCTACGTCCGTGATCCGTCTTCTTCCCAAGGCACGGCAGTTCCATCTTTGCCCACTGGGCATCCGTTAATACAAAGCGATCCATACCAGGTTTGAAATGCATCCAGCGACTTTAAAAAAACAGTTCCCAACAGGCTCAAGAAAGTTTCGAAGAATGTCGCCTTTTTGAAAAAAGGCGGTGCCCATAAACTTTTGTTTTTATCCCGGACAATAAAAAACCCCGGCATGCACCGCATACCGGGGTTTTTCGTATTCAGGCTGTATGCGCCTAGCCGTTCTGCAAACCACGCAGCACATCCGCCGGACGGACTGGCATGTGACGCAAGCGCACGCCCACGGCATTGAAGATGGCATTGCCGATTGCAGGACCGACCACCGTCGTGCCCGGTTCACCCAGGCCCATCGGCTTTTCGGTGCTGGGCAGGAATTCGATGTCCATTTCCGGCGTGTCGGCAATACGCAGCGGCGTATAGGTGTTCAGGTTACGGTCAACCGGCATGCCGTTGACGATTTCCGTGTTCTCGAACAGGACCATGCTCAGGCCCCACAACGCGGCACCCTCGGTCTGGGCCTTCGCGCCATCGGGATCGACCACCGTGCCCGCATCGACAACGATGGTCAGCTTCTGGCATGTCACCACGCCGGTGCTGCGGTCCACATGCACCTGCGCGACACAGCCGATCCATGTCGGCATGCCACGTTCCTGTCCCGCCGTGGTGGCAAGGCCCATCGCGGTGTCCTTGGGCAGGGTGGTCTTGCCCCAGTTCACCTTTTCCATAAGCCTGCGCACGACAGCGGCCTGACGCAGCGCGCCGCCGACGGAATCGGGCGCCTGTCCCTTGTTGCGGCCCTGCGCGGTCAGCAGTTCAAGGCGGAACTGGGCCGGATCCTTCTTCTGGCGGTGCGCGACCTCATCAAGGAAGCACTCGATCCCCCAACTGGTCCAGCCGGGGCTGACCGAACGCAGCCAGCCGGGACGGAATGTCTTTTCCGCCAGGTCATTGCGCAGCGCCCGCACCCGGAAGGCACCGACTTCATACCAGTGGTCGCCACCAGCGATGGCGAACTGGTCATACGGCTTGCCATCCACGCCCTTTTCCATGAACGCTTCGGCCATCACGCCCGTGGGCCAGCCGGCAGCCGCCTGATAGTCCATGGAGGTGATCTTGTCGCTGGCGTCAAACGCCATGCGCACGCGCTGGACGGAAGGCGAGCGGAAGGAATCGAACTGCATGTCGTCCGAGCGCGTCAGGATCAGCTTGACCGGCTTGCCACCCAGCGCCTTGGAGGCAAGGGCGGCCGGGATCATGTAATCCCCGTTCAGACGGCGGCCGAACCCGCCACCCAGCAGGTAGCTGCGCAGGATGACCTTGGATTCCGGCACCTGCAGCGACTTGGCCAGCGTGGGCAGGATCAGGCTCTGCCACTGGTTGCCAGCATGGATCTCGTAGACCCCATCCTTCTGGAAGGCCAGCGCGTTGGTCGGCTCCAACTGGTAGTGCAGCACGGACGCGCAGGTATATTCCTGATCCATGACCAGATGCGCGCCGGAGAATGCCTTGTCCACACCATCATCATTGAAGATGTAGACGCCACCTTCCTTGTTGCCGATCAGCTCGCGGCCACGGTCCTGGATGTCGCGTTCGGACGTATGGATAGTCTCGCCCGGCGTCCACTCGACCTTCAGCGCGTCGGTGGCGCGGATGGCGGCGCTATAGCTTTCCGCCAGCACCACGACCCAGCCCTGCACGACCTGCGACGGGTCATCGATCAGCAGGTAGCGGATGTAGCCCTTGACCTTCTTCGCATCGGTATCGTCAACCGAACGGACCTTGGAACCATAGCGCGTCGGCGGCATCTTGGGGCGGGCATAGACCATGCCCTCCACCTTGGCGTCGATGCCGTAGATGGCGGTGCCGTTGGTCTTGGCGGGAATGTCCAGCGCCTTGAGTTCGGCATTGCCGATCAGCCTGCGCTCGCTTGCGGGCTTGAGCGGCAGCTTGGCCATTTCCTCGGGCGTGAAGGCATGGGACGGGTGCCCCTTGGCCACGATGTCGCCAAAGCTGATCTGCTTGCTGCCAGCACTGACGATGCTGTTGGCGACCGTGCACTTGTCCGGCGTGGTGCCCAGCAGGCGCGCGCCTTCCTCGACCATGGCCGTGCGCGTCGCGGCACCCGCCTGGCGGAAGACATCCCATGTCATCCAGACCGACCAGCTGCCACCCGTGACCATCAGGCCCCATTTGGGGTCGGTGTCCACATAGTTGATGCGGACCTTGCTCCAGTCGGCTTCCATTTCATCCGCGATGATGCGGGCGAGGGCGGTGCCGATATGCTGGCCCATTTCCGCGCGGATGATGTTGACCGTGATTTCCCCGTCGGGCGCGATCGAGCACCAGATGGTGGGTTCGAACGCCCCGTCGCCCGGCAGTGCCCTGTCGAGCGGGAAAATCTGGTTGGCGGATGAAGGACGCGCGAAGCCAAACATGACGCCGGCGCCAAGCGAGGTGACAAGGAAGCCGCGACGTGACAGGGAAGCCTGTTCACGGCGTCCGTCCTTGCCAAGGCGGAAGCGGTTTAATCTACCCATTTGATGCATCTCCGCGTGCGGTGGCCGCGGCCTTCTTGATGGCCTCACGAATGCGAACATAGGTCATGCACCGGCACAGGCTGCCAGCCATGACGGCATCGATTTCCTCATCGGTGGGCGAGGGGTAATCCTTCAGCAGGCTTACGGCCTGCATGATCTGCCCGGACTGGCAGTAGCCGCACTGTGGCACCTGGATTTCACGCCAGGCCTGCTGGACAGGGTGGTTGCCCTCGGGATCGATGCCTTCGATCGTGGTGATGTCAGCGCCCTCGGCGGCGCTGACGGGGGTCACGCAGGAACGGGTGGCCCGGCCACCGATATGGATGGTGCACGCACCACACATGCCGATGCCGCAACCGAATTTCGTTCCGGTCAGGCCAACTTCGTCACGGATGACCCACAGCAGGGGGGTATCACCCGGTACGTCAACGGTTACTTCCCGTCCATTGAGGCGAAAGGTCGTCATGTTCTAGCTCCGTCTTTCAGCTCAATGGGACGACGCGACAGGGGGGACGGGCAGGGTCTTGCGAACCTCGCCCGCCTTCTTCTCCAGATCGGTCCACGGCGGCAGGGTCGTGCGGGTCGCACGCAGGTAGGCCGCAAGGCGGGCCAGATCCGCATCCGAGAAGGAATGGTAGAAACTGGGCATGGAAACGGTGGAAATGCCTTCCGTCGTGCCGATACCGCGCAGGATGACCTGGAACAGGTTGGTCGGCTCATCCAGCCACAGCGCGTTGTTCAGCGCCAGGTCGGGGCGGCCTTCAACCGGCTGCGGGCCGGCATTGGCGTGGCATGCGGCGCAGGCGCCGGCATACAGCTTCGCATTCGGGTTGACCTGCGGGCCGACCAGGTCCTTCATCGACGCCTGCATGGCCCATGCAATGGCCTTGGGGTCCTGGCTGACGCGGGTTGCGGAATGGTCGATCTGGGCCAGGTAATGCGCGATGGCATGCACATCGGATTCCGGCATCTCGCTCAGGCCGCCATGCACGACCGGCGACATGGGACCGGCGGCACTGCCATGCAGCGGGGCGGAGCCAAAGCGCAGGTATTTGAAATACTCGTCCTCGGTCCAGACAACCGGGGTCGGGTTGTGTTCATTGAGCGGCGGCGCGATCCAGTTGTCCACCGGGGCGCCATCATACGGCGCGCTGGCCTTTTCCGCACCCATCAGGTTACGCGGGGTATGGCAGGCCGAACAATGGCTCAGCCCTTCGGCCAGGTACGCGCCGCGGTTCCACTCGGCATCCTGGGCGGGATCGTTCTTCAGCGGCCCTTCATGCAGGAAGAGCAGCTTCCAGCCCGCCTGCTCCAGACGGATGTTGAAGGGGAAGCCCACCGTGTTGTCACGCTTGACCGAATGCACCGGCTCACGCGTCATGAGGAAGGCATAGACATCATCGATGTCCTGGTCCGTCATGTGCGTGAAGTGGTCAAACGGGAAGGCCGGGAAAAGCTGCGTGCCGTCACGCGAAATGCCCTTGCGCATGGCGCGCTTGAAGGCGGCTTCCGACCAGTGGCCGATACCCGTTTCGGGGTCCGGCGTGATGTTGGAGGAGAAGATGGCGCCAAAGGGCGTGTCCATCTTGTAATCGCCCGCAAGCTCCACGCCGCGCTTGCCATCCGTGCGGGTATGGCATTCGGCGCAGTAGCCGCCAGCGGCCAGCACGCGCCCGCGCTCGACCTGCGCTGCGGAAAAGGAGGAAGGAGGAGGCGGAGCAACCGGCGCAATCGCCGGATACCACGCATAGGCAAGGAACCCGACGCCGCCGGCGACACCGATTCCCACAATCGCTGCTGCAATACGTTTAATCACGATGTTCTCGCGGTTGTGAAAGTCATCATATCACCCCGTATCATCCGCCCGGTTCCAGTGCCGGTATGGCGCGAAACACAAGAAACAGCGCATCGTTGCGCTATCCTGAAGGCACCGGAACTGCCGGATGTGCGGGAACATCGGCGCCACGGCGGAAACTTTGTATTACCGTTTCCTAATCAAGCCGTTTGGGGGCGCGTAAGATCAAAGCTGTAATAAGAGTTATTTATTTATAATATTAATATAGCAGGACCCCCGCAAACCCCTGAATAAATAGGTTTGCAGCGTCCTGTTCCGGCAACATCTATATACCAATGAATATAGATAGAACTGGCCATGTCAAGCCGGGGAAGGAAAAAATCCTTCCCCGGCCCGCACGGTTCAGTTCTGGTCGGGCAGGCTGTAGGCCACGATATAGTCACCCAGCCTGGTGCCGAACGACCCGTGGCCGCCATCGGCGGTCACGATGTACTGCTTGCCATCCACTGCATAGGTCATGGGGGTGGACTGGCCACCGGCGGGCAGGCGGTCCTGCCACAGCACGCGGCCATTGGTCACGTCATACGCACGGATGTAGTAATCCAGCGTGGAGGTCAGGAACGCGACCCCGCCCGCCGTGGTCAGCGGCCCGCCAAGGCTGGGCACGCCCATCCTGATGGGCAGGGGCAGCGGCGCGCTGTCGCGGATCGTGCCGTTGCGGTGCTTCCACACGATCTTGTTGGTGCGCAGGTCGATGCCGGACATGTAGCCCCATGCCGGCTGCTTGCACGGCAGGCCGAAGGGCGACAGGAACGGATGCAGGTCAACGCCATAGGGCACGCCAAACTGCGGCTGCACGCCACTTTCGCTGCCAGACGGCAGGGACTTGTCAGGCGTTGCCGGGTTGTTCGGGCCGCGCGGGATCAGCCGGGACACGAACGGGATGGCGATGGGATTGGCGATCGCGATCTGGCGCACGGGATCAACCGCAAGGCCGCCCCATTCAAACATGCCCAGGTTGCCGGGGAAGACCAGCGTGCCCTGCAGCGACGGCGGCGTGAACGTGCCATCGTAGCGCAGGCGGTGGAACATGATGCGGCAGACCAGCTGGTCATACATCGTGCCGCCCCACATGTCGGCATCGGTCAGCTTCTTGCTGGGGCGGAAGGTCAGCTGGGAGAAGGGCTGCGTGGGCGACAGGTGATCGCCGGGTGCGGCCCCCTGCGGCACCGGCCGTTCGGGGGCGGGGACCACAAGCTGGCCGTTGCGCCGATCAAGCACGAAGATGTTGCCGGTCTTGGCCGGGGCATACAGCGTCGGGATGACCTCGCCCTGTTCGTTGCGGATATCGACCAGGCTGGGCTGGGCGGGGATGTCCATGTCCCACAGGTCGTGATGGACGGTCTGGTAGCTCCAGACCAGCTTGCCGGTGGACGCGTTCAGCGCCACGATCGAGCTGGCATAGCGTTCGGCGTCCGCGCTGCGGTTGCCGCCCCAGATATCGGGCGTCTGCACGCCCATCGGGATGTAGATCAGGTCCAGATTGGCGTCATAGGACGACGTGATCCACGAATTGGGGGAATTGGGCACGAAGGTGTGGTGTTCGGACGGCATTTCGTTCGGGTCGGGATTGCCGGGATCGAACGCCCATTTCAGCGCGCCGGTATGCACGTCGAACCCGCGCGTCACACCGGATGGTTCATGCGTGGAATAGTTGTCGGTCACCGCACCGGACACGATCACGGTGGTATCGGTCACGACAGGGGGAGACGTGGGTTCGTAAAAGCCCAGCGTCTTGACCGGCATGCCATCCTGCAGGTTCACCACGCCGTTATTGCCGAAGCTGGCGCAGCGGGCGCCGGTTTCGGCATCCAGCGCGAACAGCTGCCCGTCATTGGTGGGCAGGAAGATGCGGCGCGCGCATTCCACGGGGGTAGCGGCGGCTTCATCGACCTGCGCTTCGGCCTTGTCTTCGTGATAGGACACGCCACGACAGGTCAGATGCTGGAATGTGGGGTTGTATGCAAGCTTCGGATCGAACTTCCACCGCTGCTTGCCGGTTTTCGCATCAAGCGCGAACAGGATCTGGTGGGGTGTGCACAGGTACAGCGTATCACGGATCTTGATGGGCGTGACCTCGTCGGTGATTTCACCGGGGTCATTGGGGCCGCGCAGGTCGCCGGTGCGGAATGTCCACGCGACCTTCAGCCTGCTGACATTATCGGCATTGATCTGCCTGAGCGGGGAGAAACGGTCCCCGAACTGCGTGCGACCATAGGCCTGCCAGTCGCCATCGGGCATCTGGCGGGCATCTCCGGGTTCGGGGGCGTCCTTCGCCACCGGGGGCAGGTTGCCCACGATATCCTGCGGGTCGCCGGTCAGGGCGATGCCGACCACGACAACGGCCGCCCCGATCGACCCCAGCAGCGGCGCGCGCGCGCCCATGCCCGCAGGCTGCAGGTGGCGCGTCACCCACGGCAGCGCCAGCACGATGCCGATGGGGAGCAGGATATCCCCACGCGGCGCAAGCGCCCAGAAATCAAACCCGGCTTCGTTGACGGCCCATGCCATCGTGCCAAGCAGCAGGATCGCATAGACCATCAGCGCGGATGCCTGCCGCCGGAACAGCAGGAACGCCGTCACCAGAAGCAGGACACCCGCGACAACATAGTAGAAAGACCCGCCGATAAGGCACAGCCACAGGCCGCCACCCAACAGGTAAAGGCCTGTCAGCGCGCAGACGGCCATGGCGGCCGCAAGGAGGGGAGCCGAGCGTATAAGGCTATTCATAAGTTTTCCTGATCACCGTGATACAGTCCGAACATTCTCTCATGAGAAAACGTAGGACGTCCCATCGGGTCAAGCCCAACCTGATGAATAAATCGTGTGTCGGAATATTCCAGGGCGCGTTTTCAGCGCCCTGAACGTCTATTTCCCCCTGGATACAACCGTTGCCAGCGTCGCCCGCGTGCCATTGGCGCGGATGGACTGCCGCAGGGCCAGATAGACCTGCACGAATCCGGGATTGTCACCCAGTTCCCACCCGGCGAACGCGCTCATGTCCAGCGCGTCCTCCAGCCGTGGCGATGCCGCCTTCACCCGGTCCTCATCCGTCAGGTGCGGCTCGGCAACGGCATAGGCCTGCCCCTTGTCATCATGCCCGCGCAGGTATTCGGCGTAACAGGCCACGACAAAGGCGATGCGGTCCACCGGGCGCTTGTGCGCGATCACGCCCATGGCCGTGCTCTTGATGAACATGGGCAGCTTGGAGGTGCTGTCGGATGCGATGCGCAGCAGCTGGTCGCTGATCGCGCGGTTGCGGAAGCGGTGCAGCAGGTGCCTGCCATATTCGGTCAGCGCCATGCCCGGCGGCGCATGCAGCAGGGGTTCGGCGTCATGGGCCAGATACTGCTCGACCAGCGAGACCTCGTTCAGGTCCTCCATGATTTCACTGACCACGCGGTACCCCGACAGCACGCCCGACAGGCCCAGCAGCGAATGGGAGGCATTGAGCATATGCAGCTTCACCGCCTCGTAGGGCTGGACATTATCCGTGAACTGCACGCCGACGGCGTCGAGTTCTGGGCGACCGGCGCAGAATTTGTCCTCCACCACCCACTGGATGAAATCCTCGCAGAAGACGGGAATGCGGTCATCAATCCCGCTTTCCGCGTCAAGCCTGCGGATATCGTCGGGGTGGACGGCAGGCGTGATGCGATCGACCATGGTGCAGGGGAAGGTGACGTTCTCCTCCATCCACTGCGCAAGCCCCGCGTCACGCGCGCGCGCCCAGCCCAGGAAGGCGGTGCGGGCGACATGGCCATTCTGGGGCAGGTTGTCGCATGACAGGATGGTAAACGGCCCGGCGCCGCTTTCACGCCGCCTGCGCAGCGCCTCGGTCAGCAGGCCGAACACGGTATGCGGCACCGCGCGCTTCAGGTCCTCGGCGATCAGGGGATGGTCGATGGGGAATACACCGTTTTCGTCAACATAATAGCCGCCTTCGGTGACGGTCATGCTGACGATGCGGATCGCCGGGTCAGCCAGCCGCGCGATGGTGGCCGCGCGGTCGGCGGGGGCGTACATGTATTCCGTGATGGAACCGATCACCCGCACCACGTTGGGCGCGTCGGGCGGGCATTCGGTCAGGGAATACAGGCAGTCCTGCGCCGCCATGTCCTGCGCCTTCCCGGCCTCGTGCGGGTTTTCCATCAACCCTATGCCCAGCAGGCCCCAATCCGCCTGGCCGGGCCGGCCCAGCACGCGATCCATGTAAACCGCCTGATGGGCGCGATGGAAATTGCCCACGCTGATATGGGCGATACCGGGTGTTACCGTACTGCGGTCATAGGCAGGCACGATGATATTGCCCGGCAGGCGGGGCAGGGTCGTTTTATTGAGTACGGTCATGAACCATTTCCCACGGAAAGTATCCACGACGCGTAATCAGAAACGCGCGATCATACAACCCGCCAATACTGCCTAGCTGCGGTTGGCGCAGGACAGGGCGGGGATCGCGGGCGGGTAATTTGCGCCCCCGATACCCGGCCGCTGTTTTCTAATGGGGCAAACTGCCCTATTAAACCTTTCCGCCGTTGCATATCCGGTGTTCCGGTTTTCCAGAAATGACGGCAAGGACTGCCCTGGCCGGACCTGTTGTTGGTAATGAATGCGTATCCTCTATCTGATTAACAGCCTGAATGGCGGCGGGGCCGAGCGGCCATTGCCCGCCGTGATCGGGATGATGCGCGCCTGCGGGCACACGGTCCGGGTCGTGGCGCTGGCGCGCAAGGCGGGCAACGCCGTTGCGTGGCTGGAGGCGGCGGGTATCGATTACCACATCGTGGAGGACCGCGATCCCGCACGCTTCGCGTCGCTGGGGCAGGTGCTGCGTTACGTCCGCGCCAACCGGCCCGACCTGTTATGGACATCGCTGACCCGCGCGACCCTGTACGGGCAGGCCATCGGCAGGATGCTGCGCATTCCCGTGGTCAGCTGGCAGCACAGCGCGTTCCTCAAGCCGGCCAACCGCTTCATGCTGCGCCGCACCCGCCACCTGAGCGCCTTCTGGGTGGCGGATTCCGAATATGTGGCCCGCGTCACCCGCAACCAGCTGGGCCTGCCGCCCGACCGGATCTGCACATGGCCGCTGTTCATGGCCGAGGCGGACGCGCCACCGGCCACGCCATGGGGCGGGCAGGGGGATGCGGTCTTCCATGTCGGGTCGCTGGGGCGGCTGGAGCCGGAAAAGAACATGCAGCTTCTGGTGCGCGCGATGGGCGTCATTCGCGCAACCCGGCCCGATGCGCGCATTCACCTGTCGCTGTGCGGCAGCGGGTCGCAGATGATGGCGCTGCGGGCGCTGGCGGCGCGCGAGGCCCCGGACGCCATAAGCTTCGAGGGGTTCCAGCCCGACCCGCTGGAATTCTGCCGCAGGCTGCACGTCTATGTACAGCCTTCCCATTTCGAGGGACTGTGCATCGCGGTCCATGAAGCCATGCAGGTGGGGCTGCCGGTCATCGCGACCCCCGTGGGCGCCATTCCCGACATCATCCGTGACGGGGTCAACGGGTTCCTGCTGCCCACCCCGACACCGGAAACCCTCGCCGCGCGGATCCTCCATCTTTACGCCCGCCCCGACCTGTGCATGCAGACCGGCAGGGCGGCCCGGCGCGACATCCTGCAACGTTACGGGGCGGATGCGGTCCGCGCCATGGCCACCGCCGTCATCCGCCGTGCGGAAGGGCTGGTGCGCACGCGCCACGGCTGATGCGCACCAGCCCCCGCGTGACCCGCCGCCCATCATGCCCCTTCCTGTCGCATGGGCGGATCAGGTAGGGTGGGCGGGTGAATACGATCCAGAATCCCCCCCCCGCAGAGTCCGGGCAAAAGGACTCGCTCCTTGGTGTCTCGCAGCGCCTGCCACCTGCCAACGTGCAGGCGGAACAGGCGCTGCTGGGCGCGCTGCTGACCAATAACCGCGCGTATGACCGCGTCTCCGACTTCCTGACCGGCGCGCATTTCGCCAACGCGGTCAATGGCCGCATCTATGACGCCATTTCCCGCCGCATCGAAGGCGGCCAGCTTGCTGACCCCGTCACGCTGCGGGCCGAATTCGAAAATACCGGCGTGCTGGATTCCGTTGGCGGCACGGCGTACCTGGCCAAGCTGCTGACATCCATGGTCGGCATCATCAACGCCGCCGATTACGGGCGCGTGATCCATGATGCGTGGATACGCCGCCAGTTGATCGACATCGGGCAGGACGTGGTCAACAACGCCTTTGGCGCGCGCCCCGACCTGGATGGTCCCGACCAGATCGCCGCCAGTGAGGAAGCCCTGTTCAAGCTGGCCACGGAAAAGGGGCAGGATGGCGGCTTCCAGTCCTTTGACCGCGCGCTGGCCGATGCGCTGGACATCGCGCAGCAGGCCTTCAACCGCAGCGGCGACGTGGTGGGGCTGACCACGGGGCTGCGCGACCTGGACAAGAAGACCGGCGGCCTGCACCCGTCCGACCTGCTGATCCTGGCGGGCCGGCCGGCCATGGGCAAGACGGCGCTGGCCACCAAGATCGCCTTTTCCGCCGCGCGCGCGATCATGATGGAGATACGCGACGCCCCACCCGACGCCAAGCCCAAGGGGTCGGTGGCCATCTTTTCACTGGAAATGTCATCCGAACAGCTTGCCACGCGTATCCTGTCCGAACAGGCCAGCGTATCGGGCGAGAAGATCCGCCGTGGCGACCTGGGCCAGAAGGAATTCGACCGCTTCGTGCAGGTCAGCCGCGAACTGGCGCAACTGCCGCTGCATATTGACGATACGCCCGCCATCACGCTGTCGGCCATGCGCACGCGCTGCCGCAGGCTGGCGCGCACCAAGGGGCTGAGCCTGGTGGTGGTCGATTACCTGCAGCTCATGCGGCCATCGGTGGGCAGCAGGGCGGAAAACCGCGTGCTGGAAATCTCCATGATCACGCAGGGCCTCAAGGCGCTGGCCAAGGAACTGTCGGTGCCGGTCATCGCCCTGTCACAGCTTTCACGTCAGGTCGAGAGCAGGGAAGACAAGCGCCCCATGCTGTCGGACCTGCGTGAATCGGGATCGATCGAGCAGGACGCCGATGCGGTGATGTTCGTCTATCGTGACCAGTACTACCTGCAGCAGCGCCAGCCCAAGGAAACGTCCTATGACTCACAGGACAAATACCACACCGCGATGGAGGAGTGGCAGCGCAAGATGGACCTTGCGCATAACCGCGCGGAACTGATCCTGGAAAAACAGCGTCACGGCCCGACAGGGACGGTGCACCTGTTCTTCGAAGGGGAGTTCACGCGCTTTGCCGACCTGGACATGGTCCACGACGCCTGAAGACCGGATCAGCAAGAGGCGTCGCCAGAAATGTCGTGATGGTGCGCGGCAGGCATCAAAGGTGGACGTTCCAGACTGTCTGTTAGTAGGCTGTTTGAAAACAAATCATTGATAAAAAACAATAAAAGTTTTTGGGTGCCGCCTTTTTTCAAAAAGGCGGCGTTCTTTCGAAGCTTTTGCAAAAAGCTTCACCAAAAACTTTCTTTAATTTTAAAGCGCTCTCATGATTTGACTTTTCAAACAGTCTCTTAAGGACCTTACGTAAGTGACATGCGATGTGGGAATCGCGTGTCACCGTGTCGTATCCGCCACAAGGGCCACAGGGGCCGGGTCCGGGACTGGCCCAACTGGGACCGCCTTGTGCAGGAAAGCGCACAAGGGGATGGGACGGACAGGATATGGCGCGGCCGGGCATGCCCCCTTCCGCCCACACCAGAAAGTTTTATAAGAAATATTATGACAACAAATTATGCCGTGAGCCATCCGTATGCGCCAGCATCTGGCCTGTCCGGCCATGTTCCATAATGGCCAAGCCGCCCACAATCCGGCATCATCACGCCATGACTGATACGGCGCTTGCATCCATCTGTGGCTTTGCCTTTTCCGGCATCGAAGCCGTTCTGGTCAAGGTCGAGGTCCAGCTATCCGTTGGCCTGCCATCATTCCTTGTCGTGGGCCTGCCGGACAAGGCCGTCAATGAATCGCGTGAACGCGTGCGCGCCGCCCTGTCCGCCATGGGCCTTGCCCTGCCGGCCAAACGCATCGTGGTCAATCTGGTGCCTGCCAGCCTGATGAAGGAAGGATCGCATTTCGACCTGCCCATCGCCCTTGCACTGCTGGGTGTCATGGGCCTGCTGCCCGGTGACATGGCGCAGCGTTACGCGGCGCTTGGCGAACTGTCGCTGGATGGTGGCGTAAACCCTGTATGTGGCGTGCTGCCCGCCGCCATGGCGGCGGCCGGGCTGTCGCTGGGGCTGATCTGTCCCGCCAGCCAGGGCGTGGAAGCCCGCTGGGCCAGCGAGGACATGGATATCCTCGCCATCCGTTCCCTGCCCGAACTGCTGAACCATTTCCGGGGGCAGCAGGTCATCGACCCGGTTGAACTGCCTGCGCGCATGGATGAAGGGCTGGCCGCCCTGCCCGACCTTGCCGACATCCGGGGCATGGAAACCGCGCGCCGCGCGCTGGAAATTGCCGCGGCCGGTCGGCATTCCCTGCTGATGGTGGGGCCGCCGGGGGCTGGCAAATCCATGCTGGCCGCGCGCCTGCCCGGCATCATGCCCGACCTTACCCCCACCGAGATGCTGGAAATCAGCCGGATCCACAGCATTGGCGGCCTGCTGAAGGATGGGCAGCCGGTATCCCGCCCGCCCTTTCGCGACCCGCATCATTCCAGCAGCCCCACGGCGTTGAGCGGGGGCGGCGCACGCGCACGCCCCGGTGAGGTCAGCCTGGCGCATCGTGGCGTGCTGTTTCTGGACGAACTGCCGGAATTCTCCCGCTCCGCGCTGGAAATCCTGCGCCAGCCCATGGAAACGGGAACCATATCCATCGCCCGCGCCGCGGCCCATGTCACCTACCCTGCCCGCTTCCAGCTGATCGCGGCGATGAATCCATGCAAATGTGGCTATCTGGGTGATGCGGCGCAGGAATGCCGCAAGGCCCCGCGCTGTGGCGAGGATTATCAGGCCCGCCTGTCCGGCCCGCTGCTGGACCGCGTGGACATGGCGGTGCATGTCGAACCGATGCCCCTGACCCGCATTGCCGAAACCACGGGCGGCGAACCCAGCGCAACCGTTGCCGCACGTGTCCGGGCTGCCGTAACCCGCCAGCACGGCAGGCAGGGCGAGGCCCGCAATGCCGAAGCCCCGGTCGATGATTTCCGCATAACGGCGGCGGCCCGTGACTTTGCGGTGCAGGCATCTGAAAAGATGCACCTTTCCGCCCGTGGCTTCACCCGCCTGCTGCGTGTGGCGCGGACGATTGCCGACCTGTCCGCCGCTGATGATGTCGAACGCCCCCATATTGCCGAAGCCCTGGCCTACCGTATCCGCCGCCCGGGTCGAAAATAGCGGCATCGGCCTCTTTTCCCCTTGCGCACCATGTCCTGCTGGATTAATAAGGCCCCACCGAAGCGGATGGGTGCGTAGCTCAGCGGTAGAGCATCGCCTTCACACGGCGGGGGTCACAGGTTCAATCCCTGTCGCACCCACCATCCGGCGTTCCCTGTCCTGAAATCATCTGGCAGCCAGACTATTTTATCAGGTAGTCCGTTCGGTTGACCGCATGCGAAGACATATTCCCTCAATATTGGCCGCATATCCGCTGGCGGATCTGTCGCGCCGGATTATTGGGAATCTTCCGTCAATCCTGATCGGATCGCAGGATATTCCAGAACCCTGCCGTTAGCCTTCTGCTATATACCCCTGCCACCTTCCAGGCGGATCGCGCATCCAGTCCGGACGGTTCTGGTATAACTCATTGATAAAAATTGGTTTTTTTGATGTCCTCTTTTTGAAAAAAGTGGCGTCTTCCGAATCTTTTTGAAAACAGCTTCACCAAAAACTGCTTTATGAGCGGCACTTCCCGTCATGACGGTACATCGTCCAGCGCATCACGGCATTTGACGTAGGACAACTTGTCCTGAAACAGGAACAGCACATAATAATCCAGCGTACGCCGCCGCTTGCGAGTGGGGTTGGTATAGAACGGGAATACGTCGAACGGCCCGTCATAGCCTTCGGGCAGCGGGTCATGGTCCGTCATGCACCGCACCTGGAACAGGGGTGCATAGACTGTGGCATCCGCATCCGTGCGCCGGACATGAAACAGGTTTTTCCGGAACTTGCGCAGCCGCTGCGGCAGGACGAATATCATGTTCTGTTCAAGGAAATTCTGCGGCGGGTTCCGGTCGCGCAGGTATTTCATGTCAGCAGGCATGTCACAGAAAAAATTGGTGTCCTGTACGATCATGGTCCAGTCAGGGTCCCTTCCGGTGCGTCAGGCATGGTGGGCGGGCAGGCCAATGCAGCCTCGACCCACGCGCCACGGCACATGTACCAGCGGCCACCTGCACAATCATATGGGAACGGACGGGCCGTCTGTCAGGGTCAGAAGCCGAACATATGGTCGATTGAAAACCGTCCCTCCCCCTCCGCCATGCGACCGTGATAGCCGAACAGGCGGCAGGTGGTGTCCCGGATGATGACATAGGCGCCTTCCCCCGCACGCGCCAGCGCGGGCAGCCCAAAGACACGGTGGGGCCAGATTTCCCGTGATCCGGCCATGGGAATGGCGATCTTTTCGTGCGCGATCACCGCGCCATCGCCCGCATGCAGGTATAAAGACGTATCCGAATGCGCCCGCCATGTGGCCGAAACGGGATAGATCAGCGTGCAGAAACTGAACGGTTCACATTCCGCCGCCGTCAGGAACAGCCGCGTGCTCAGCCCCGGGGGCGAGCCGACATAGGATTGCGGCTCGCCCTTGTACGTCATGACCGTATTGAATATATGCGACCCGAAACTGGTTTCGGATGCATGGCCGGTCTGCCTGTCCTCATAACGGATCAGGGCATGCAGCCAGCCATCGGCCAGCCCGCCATCACGGAAGTCATACAGCAGTTCCCCGTGCCCCGGACCGGTTGCAAACGCGCTGACATCCAGCACCACCGCATGGTCACGCGGCAGGCATCCCATGAAGCGCGAGGGGCCAGCCGCCCCCTCCGCATCGAAACAGTCCACCCGGACCGGCAGGCTGGCCAGGCTTTCCGCCATGGGCGATGGCAGCAGCAGCGTGCGATACCGCGCGGGATCGGGCACCGGGAACGGCAGCAGGTAACCCCGCCCGAAAAAACACGGGTCCAGCCGCGCAATGCCCGGATCGGGCTGCAGGTCGGCGCGCTGCACGTTCAGGTGGGCGATGCGCGTGCGGTCGTGCCGCGTGATTTCGTAACGGGAGCGCACGACATGGCCGCCAGCGCGGAATTCGATCTGTTCCGGCCACGACAGGCCGGGCAGGATATCACGCATATGCACGGCCATGGTCTGGTACGGGGCCAGTGCGGGCAGGATGGGGGCGTGCGTATCCTGCCCCATGCGGTTGAGCGTCATGCTGCCCGGTGGAACAGGCAGGGCATGGCTGTTCTGGACCCACAGCACCACGTCCTCCCCCTCCGCCGGGGCGGGCAGGTTGGCGTAGCGGTTGGCGGGCCAGGCATTGGCGTCGTGGGTGACCGACAGGCTGGCGTTCGTGCCTTCCCCGCGCGTCTCCAGCGCGTATTTGACCACGTCATGGCCCGCTATGCCCTGTGCATGGATGAACAGTTGGCCGGTAAACTCCGGCAGGCCAAACCGGCTGCGGATCTCGGCGCTGTCGATGATGATGGCCTGGCCCGCGCCCGGCACGTCATATTCCCATGTCTTCAGCACCTGCCCGCCATGGTCGAACAGGCGCAGCCACAGCCGCACGGCCCGCGCGCCGTAACGCGCCCAGTAATTGGCGGTGACCAGGCGGGTGGACAGCGCCGCCGTATCCCGGAAGAAGGCAAGGTTGGTGGCGAAGTTCAGCCGGTGCAGATAGTCATGTTCGACCGAAAGCATGTGCCGGGGCAGGCGCACGGCTTCCAGCGTATGCAGCACGCCACCTGCGGGCAGCAGGCCGGACAGGCGGCTTGCCATGGTGGCATGGTTGAAATCCAGCGCCCAGACAGCCCTCGCCCCACACTGCGCCAGATCCACCACCGGCCGCAGGGCCATGCCCGCGCGCGCCTGCCCCACCTTCAGCGAATCATGGGTGTGCACCCCAGCCACCGCAATGGGCGCGGGCAGCAGCGCCATGACGGTTTCCACCATGTCATGCGGATCATAGATCGCAACCGGTCCCGCATCGCGCAGGTCATCGGCAAGGCTGGCAAGCCTTTCGGCAGCCAGCGGGTGGGTCAGGGCCTTGTAGGCCATGTTGCCGCCTGAACGCGGGTCAAAAGTCCGGATACCTAGCATGTGCCTGTTTTATTCCACTTCTGGCGCAAGCGGGAGAATTATTGTTGTACCTGCAATGCAAGACCCAGATGGTGCCGCACGGCTTCCGCCGCCATGACGGTATCATCAAGTGGCGTGACAGGCCACGTTTCCAGCCGCCCGGCAAAGGGCCGGATACGCCCTGCCTGCATCAGGTCATGCAAGAACTGTCCGATCCGCCGCGACCGGCCCGGCAGGCTGGCGACCATGACGGGGGCGGCTGTCGCCACGGCTTCCGAAATCATGGAAACGCTGTCCATGGTCACGACAATCGCATCGGCACAGGCCAGCAGGCCCAGATACGGGTTGGGGCCGGTCTGGTCCCATATCCACGCATCCGGCCCGGCAAGGGCGCGCTGCAGTCCGGCGCATATTTCGGGGTCCGTGCGGCGCGATGGCGTCAGTGCGATGCCCACCCGGTCGCGCCGCATCATGGTGGCCAGTTGCGTGGCAAGGGCCGCGCCCTCCGCCCGGCCCAGGCGGAAGCGGCCATTCCCCCCTCCAACCAGAACAGCAACAAGCGGGCGCGGCAGATGGGCCAGCAACGGCGCCCATTCCCGTCGCGCCTGATCCAGCAGCGCGGGCGTCACCCCATGCAGCGCCGTGCGCGTCAGGATGACATTGGGACCGGAAATGCGGTCGTGGCGATTGGCGATGACCAGATCGAAGCGGGCGGGCGACAGGCGCGGGTTCTGCACCTGTATCACGCGCGCGCCCTGCCGGTGCAGCGCCGCCCCCACCGCGCCGCCGCCGCCACCGATGCTGATGACGGGATGATCGCGGTAATCAGGTGCAAGGCCAAGTGGCATGACCGCGCGCAGGGGCGCGGGCCACCACGCGGCGGGCACGCGCCGCCATATCCCGCGCGGGACCAGCGCATGCAGGTGGGGATCAAGCCCCGCACGCCGCGCCAGCCCGAAGGTCTGGGAACGCATGCCGGCAAGGTCCGCCGCGATCACGGTGGCGGTTGGAATGGGTGCTGCCATGCGCCCATGTGGCGGGACAGGGGGCGGGGCGTCAATGCCCTGCCCCTTTTGTCGATCGCCCGACCGCGCTAAGTGGCTATAATGAGTGAGACAGAACCGACATTTTCCGGCATGGGGCTGGATGGCCGCGTGGTGGCCGCCCTGACACGCATGGGGCTGCACCAGCCATCCCTGATCCAGCGCGAGGTCATTCCCCCCGTCATGGCCGGACGGGATGTGGAAGCCCGCGCGGGCACCGGCAGCGGCAAGACCGTGGCCTTCGCCGCCCCCATCCTGTCCACCCTCATGCAGCCGGGGGATGCGGACAATACCCGCGTGCGCTGCCTGATCCTGTCGCCCACGCGCGAACTGGCGGGACAGACGGCGGGCGTGCTGCGCGGCCTTGCCCGTGGCAGCGGCCTGCGCATTTTGCAGGCCACGGGCGGCACGGCGCGGGTGGCGCAGGCAAGGACGCTGGGCGAAGGGGTTGCGATCGTGGTCGGCACGCCGGGGCGGGTGATCGACCTTGCCCACGGGGGGGAACTGGACCTGTCCGCCGTGGGGCAGTTCGTGCTGGATGAAGCCGACCGCATGCTTGAGCCGGGATTTGCGGAGGAAATGCTGGCCCTGGCCGCCGCCCTGCCCGCGCGGCACCAGACATTGCTGTTTTCCGCCACCATTCCCCCGGCCATGGCCGAACTGGCCGCCCGCCTGCTGCACCGGCCGTTGCGCATCAGCATGGAGGTGGCGGACGCCCCCGCGCCACGCATCGCGCAATACGCCATTTTCGTGCCCAACCGCCACAAGGCAGACGCCACGCTGGCCTGCCTGAAGCAGTATGGCATGCAGCGCGTGATGGTGTTCGTACGCACCCGGCAGGAAGCCGACACCATCGCGCGCGCCATAAGCGCGCTGACACCCGCCGTCGCGATCCATGGCGATCATTCACAGGCGCGGCGCGAGCGGATGCTGCGCGATTTTCGCCAGGGGCGCGTGGGCGTGCTGGTGGCGACCGACGTCATGGCGCGGGGAATCGACATTGATGACATTGCCCTTGTCATCAACCACGACATCCCCACCCAGCCCGAAGCCTATGTCCACCGCATCGGGCGCACCGCGCGTGCCGGGCGGCGCGGCGTGGCCGTCGCCCTGTGCGCGCCGGAGGAACGCCAGGCGCTGAAGGACATCGAACGCCTGACGGGGCAGCGCATCCGCATCGCCAGCCTGCCGGAATGACGGGCAGGTTCATGCATTTGTCATGCATCCCCCGCCCCCGTGCCCTTGCCGTGGGGTGAAGGCTGGATAAACTGGAATTCATGATGAACACCGATGCCATGCAGTCCCATATCCCGGCGCATGACGGGACTGGCGTGCCCAGCGACCGGACCCGCCCGGCATGACACATGGGCCGGATGATGCGCCACGCCTGCCTGTACGCGTGGCGCGGCCCACCACGTTCCTTGAACGCCTGCCCCCGCCCCCATCCAGCCTGCCACGATGGCAAATCGGCATCACGCCACCCGACCTGTCGCCGTGGCTTGCCGGTAACTGCGGCATTCCCGGCGTCATGCATTACGAAGGACGCAGGCCCGGCCCGCATATCGTCTGTGTCAGCCTGATCCATGGCAATGAATTCGCGGGCGCGATCGTGCTTGACCGCCTGCTGCGCCGTCGCATCCGCCCGCGCGCGGGGCGGCTGTCGCTGGTATTCGCCAACCCCGAGGCCATGCGCCAGTTCGACCCGCGCGACCCGGTGCGCGCGCGCTGCGTGGATGAGGACATGAACCGCGTCTGGCTGCCCGCCATGCTGGATGGCGGACGGTCATCACATGAACTGGACCGGGCACGGGTCCTGCTGCCGGTCATCGTGACGGCGGACAGGCTGCTGGACCTGCATTCCATGCTGTGGCCGGGGGACCCGCTGGTGCTGTCGGGCCTGTCGCCCGCAAGCCGGGCCATGGCGCGGCGCGTTCGCGGCGTGGATGTATGCGTGGCCGACCGGGGCCACCGCAGCGGGTGCAGGCTGATCGATCACCCGCGCTTCAGCAACGGCCGTGCCGCCGCCTGCCTGCTGGAAGCGGGCCAGCACTGGCACGAGGCGACCGTCACGCGGTCCATGCAGGCGGTCCTGTCCCTGATCGGGCCATGCTGCGGCCTGCCCGCCGATGGCGGTGCGTTACCGCAACGCGAAATGGTGGTGACGGATGTGATAACGGCGCGGACGGGCCTGTTCCGCTTCGTCACACCCTTTCACAGCGGGCATGTCGTGGCCGATGCCGGCACGGTGGTGGCGCATGACGGCGGGGATGAAATCCGCACGCCCTACGCCCGGTGCATGCTGGTCATGCCCAACCTGCGCCCCGCCCGTGGCCATACGGCCGTACGGTTCGCCCGCGTGGATGCGGGCACGCGGCCACCCGCCCCGGATCAGTGAGACCGGGACAGGCGGCCATAGTCATGGTCAGGCGTAGATGGGGAAGCGCGCGCATAGCGCCTTGACGCGTTCATGCACGGCCTGCTCGGTCTTCGCGCAGCCTTCCTCGCCGGGGGTCTTTGCCAGCGCGGTCAGCACTTCGTCGATCATGCGGCCGACCTCGCGGAATTCTTCCGCGCCGAAGCCGCGCGCCGTCGCCGCCGGGCTGCCCAGACGGATGCCGGAGGTGACAGCAGGCTTTTCGGGATCGAACGGAATGGCGTTCTTGTTGGCGGTGATGCCCGCGCGTTCCAGCGCACGCTCCGCCGCGCGGCCCGTAACCCCCTTGGGCCGCAGGTCCACCAGGATCAGGTGGCAGTCCGTGCCGCCGGTCACGATGTCAAAGCCGCCCTGCACCAGCGTTTCCGCCAGCACGCGGGCATTGTTCGCCACAGCTTCCTGATAGGTGCGGAAGTCGGGGCGCAGCGCCTCGCCAAACGCCACGGCCTTGGCCGCGATCACATGCATGAGCGGACCGCCCTGCAGGCCGGGGAACACGGCGGAGTTGATCTTTTTCGCCAGATCCGCATCATTGGTCAGGATCAGCCCGCCGCGCGGCCCGCGCAGGGTCTTGTGCGTGGTGGAGGTGACGACATGCGCGTGCGGCAGCGGCGAAGGGTACAGCCCAGCCGCGACCAGGCCCGCGAAATGGGCCATGTCCACCATAAGATAGGCGCCGACCTCATCGGCAATGGCGCGGAAGCGGGCGAAATCGATGATACGGGGATAGGCGGAACCACCGGCGACGATCAGCTTCGGCTTCTCGGCGCGGGCAAGGCGTTCCATTTCCTCGTAATCCAGCAGGCCGTCTTCCTTGCGCACGCCGTACTGGACCGCATTGAACCACTTGCCGGAATAGTTGGGGGCGGCACCGTGGGTCAGGTGGCCACCGGCGGCAAGGCTCATGCCCATGACGGTATCGCCGGGCTTGACCATGGCCATGAAGGCCGCCTGGTTGGCATTGGCGCCCGAATGGGGCTGCACGTTGGCGAATTCCGCGCCGAACATCGTCTTGACGCGCTCAATGGCCAGGGTCTCGACCTTGTCCACCTCCACGCAGCCGCCATAATAACGGCGGCCGGGATAGCCTTCGGCGTACTTGTTGGTCAGAACGCTGCCCTGTGCGGCCATGACGGCGGCGGAGACCATGTTCTCGCTGGCAATCAGTTCAATCCCGTCGCGCTGACGCACCAGTTCCGCATCGATAATCGCGGCGACGTCGGGGTCGGCTTGGGTCAGTGGGGCGCGGAAAAACTGCTTGAGGTCAGTCTGGCTGATGGGGTCCGGCACCGTTATGTCTCTCCATTCATTGGATCACCTGTCATTTCCGGATAGGCAGACGGACATGACACGTATGGGAACAGGCCTGCTATGTGCGCCATATCGTGGCGTCAAGACAACGCCAAAATTATGGAAACGGACTGATTCGACCGCTGTTGCATCCCCTGTCCCCATCCATACCGTCCCGCGCGTTGCAATATGAACACAGGTGTCACACGCGACCCCGCCGCGCCACCTGCCCGGTGGCCCACCCACCGATGACGCTGGACTGAACGGAACAGGTCCCGGACGCTGGCGGCCTGCTGGCGGCCTGCTGGCGCGCAGTGTCGGGTGGGCCGCATGTCACATCCATCGGCACGCCTGCCGGCCTTATGTCCCGGCCTTATGTCATCGACAGGCGCTGGCGTTATCATGCTGCGGGCGCGTGGCCACAAGCGCGCGTGTTCCGGGCGCCTGCGCGCAACGCGATCCCGATGGCAGGCAGCAGGACTGCGGGGTCATGACGACCTTGCTGGACGGGCGGACGGTTGCTGATCGGGCCGCGTATGCGCTGTTGCGGCGCACGCCATCGCCGGCCGGGCATGGTCATACCTGCCATGCGCGGAAAATCCCGAATGCGCGGGGCGGATTACCGGATCATAATTTGGCACGGGGCGGCTACGGGATCATAGTCGCCCCTTCCCTGATGGAGTTGGATTGGATGAATATCGGTCAGTTTCCCCAAACAAGGCTGCGCCGTAACCGGCACGACCGGTTCACACGGCGGCTGGTGTCTGAAAACACGCTATCGACCGATAACCTGATCTGGCCGATCTTCGTGACCGAGGGCACGGGTTCGGTCACCGATGTGTCCTCCATGCCCGGCGTGCAGCGCGTCAGCCTCGATCGGCTGGCAGCCCATGTGGAACCGGCGGCGAAGCTGGACATTCCCGCCCTTGCGCTGTTCCCCATCACACCGGCCAGCCTGCGTGATGAAGCGGGCACGGAAGCGACCAACCCCGACAACCTCATGTGTCGGGCGGCACGCCTGCTGAAGAAGGAATTCCCTGAAATCGGCCTGATCGGCGACGTGGCGCTGGACCCCTATACCAGCCATGGCCATGACGGGCTGATCGAGGATGGCTACGTGGTCAACGACCCATCGGTCGAAATCCTGGTGAAACAGGCCGTCAATCAGGCCGCTGCCGGGATCGACATCATCGCGCCATCCGACATGATGGACGGGCGCATCGGGTCCATCCGCACCGCGCTGGACGTGGCCGGGCTGGTCAACACCCGCATCATGTCCTACGCCGCCAAGTATGCCAGCGCCTTCTACGGCCCGTTCCGTGACGCGCTGGGTTCGGGCGGCCTGCTGAAGGGCGACAAGAAGACATACCAGATGGACCCCGCCAATACGGACGAGGCCCTGCGTGAAGTCGCCCTGGACCTGGGCGAAGGGGCCGACATGGTCATGGTCAAGCCGGGGATGCCGTATCTGGATGTCATCGCGCGCGTGCGGCAGGAATTCGCGGTGCCGACCTTCGCCTACCAGGTGTCGGGCGAATACGCGATGCTGATGGCCGCGATCCAGAATGGCTGGCTGGACCGTGACCGCGTCATCATGGAAAGCCTGACGGCCTTCCGCCGGGCGGGCGCCAACGGGGTGCTGACCTATTTCGCGCTGGACGCCGCGCGCCTGCTGCGCGCCTGAACACGACAAAACCACGCGTACCCAGCCGGATAGTTGATGCCTGCAACAGGAAGGATATGATAACCGTTCAGGAAGCACGGGCAGCCCGTCTTTCCTGCTTGCAGGGCTGCCGTTTCCTGTTTTCCGGCTGGTGAGAGCGCATGACCTACACATCGCCACGGCATCCACAGCTGTTCTATACGACGGCCCCCATGCCCTGCCCCTATCTGGCGGGACGGATGGAACGCAAGGTCGTGACCGAAATTGGCGGCCCGGACGCCGTGCCGTTCCATAACCGCCTGTCACGCGCCGGTTTCCGCCGCAGCCACACCATTGCCTATGCCCCGGTCTGCGCGGGCTGCACGGCATGCACGCCCATACGCGTGCCCGTGGCGCGCTTTGCCCCCAGCCGCACGCAGCTACGCGCCCTGCGCCGCAATGCCGGGCTGCGCGCGCAACGCATCCCGCCCGCCGCCACACCCGAACAGTTCAACCTGTTCAGCGCGTACCAGTCCACGCGCCATGAAGGTGGCGACATGGCATCCATGGCCTTTGCCGATTACCGGGCCATGGTCGAGGATACGCCGATCGAGACCTTCATGATCGAATTCCGCGACACCGAAGGCAAGCTGGCCTGCGTCGCGCTGGTGGACCAGCTCGATGACGGGCTGTCCGCCGTGTATGATTTCTATGACCCCGGATTGCAGCAGCGTTCACTGGGCACGTTCGCGGTGATGCACCTGATCGAATACACCCGCACGCTTGGCCTGCCCCACCTGTATCTGGGCTACTGGATCAGCGAGAGCCGGAAAATGGCCTACAAGGCCCGTTTCCGCCCCGCCCAGATCATGACGCGCGGCGTATGGCATGACCTGGACCTGACGCAGTACCAGGCGCATGAAAGCGCCTTCCTGCCGGACGGGCTGTTCCGCCCGGTGGAATAACCCCTGATCAGGCCCGCGGCCTGCGCGTGGCCCAGGCGGGGGCGGTTTTACCCATATCCGCCCGCTTGCCCAGGTAATCCTTCAGATCCGCGAAGGAACGGGTACGGGCGGGATCGGGCCATGCCACACCGGCATCGGCCGCGAACACGACAGCGTCACGCAGGCCGCCATCCTTGTATTTCTGCAAGATCACGCCAAGGCCGCGCGTCATTTCCGGCAACTGGTCCAGCGGGAAGACCAGCATGCGCCGGTTCTGCCCGAGTACCAGCACATGGTCGCCGATGGCAGGCACGCAGGCCAGCGCGCTTTCATTATCCTTCAGGTTCAGCACCTGCTTGCCGGTGCGCTTTTCCGCCGTCATGGCCGATTCCGCCACGATCATGCCGCGCCCGGTGCTGGACGCCAGCAGGCGCTTGCGCGTGTCCTCGACCGGGAACATCGCGATGATGTCCTCGTCATTGGACAGGTCGATAATCAGCCGCAATGGCTGGCCATCGCCCCGCCCGCGCGGCAGGTCGCCCACGCGCAGCGTAAAGGCGCGCCCGTCGGTTGCGAACACACACAGCCGGTCGTTGCTGTAACATTCGACCGCCATGCCCGGGCCGTCGCCTTCCTTGAATTTCAGGGCTTCGGGGTCCTGCCCATGGCCACGTACCGTGCGGATCCAGCCCTTCTGCGACAGGATGACCGTCAGCGGGTCGCGTTCGACCGGCAGGGCAGCTTCCACGTCAATTTCAACCGGCGCATCGGCCAGCAGGCTGCGCCGCCGGCCCAGCGCGCCACCGCCAAAGGTTTTCTGGATGTCCCTGATTTCGGATGCGATATGCTTCCACCGCAGCCCTTCCTGCTCCAGCAGGTCGTGCAGGGACTGCTTTTCGGCGCTCAGCTTCGCATGCTCGTCACGGATTTCCATTTCCTCAAGCCGCCGCAGGCTGCGCAGGCGCATGTTCAGCACCGATTCCGCCTGCAGTTCCGTAAGGTCGAAGGCCGCGATCAGGGCGGCCTTCGCATCGTCCTCCTCACGGACAATGCGGATCACCTCGTCAAGGTTGAGATAGACCGCAAGGAACCCGTCAAGGATTTCCAGACGCCGGTCGACCGCTGCCAGCCGGTTGGCGCTGCGGCGCTGCAGCACGTCATGGCGGTGGTCCAGCCATGCCTGCAGTACCTCCTTCAGGCTGCGCACGCCGGGCACCTGATCGGCACCCAGCACATTCATGTTCAGGCCAAAGCGGCTTTCCAGTTGCGTTGCGCGGAACAGGGTTTCCATCAGCACCGCAGGCTCGATCCCGCGCGACTTGGGTTCCAGCACCAGCCGGATGTCGGTCGTGCTTTCATCGCGGATATCGGCCAGAAGGGGCAGCTTCTTCTGTTCCATAAGGTCCGCGACCTGTTCGATCAGGCGCGATTTCTGCACCTGGTACGGGATTTCGGTCACCACAATCTGCCATGTGCCGAAACGCCCCGGCTCCACTTCCCATTTCGAGCGGATGCGGAAGGAACCGCGCCCGGTCTCGTAAGCACGGGCAATGGCGTCGCTGTCCTCCACGATGCTGCCGCCGGTGGGAAAGTCCGGGCCGGGCATATGTTTCAGCAGTTCGGCCGTGGTCATGGCGGGCCTGCGGATCAGGGCAAGGGCTGCGGCACAGATCTCGCCCACGTTATGCGGCGGGATGGAGGTCGCCATGCCCACCGCGATGCCCGCCGCCCCGTTGGCCAGCAGGTTGGGGAACACCGCGGGCAGGACAACGGGTTCCTGTTCCTCGCCATCATAGGTGGGGCGGAAGTCGACGCAGTCCTCGCCAATGCCCTCCAGCAGGGCCTTGGCCACTTCGGTCAGGCGGGATTCGGTGTACCGCATGGCGGCGGCGTTATCGCCGTCGATCGAGCCGAAATTGCCCTGCCCTTCCACCAGCGGGTAGCGAACGGCAAAATCCTGCGCCAGCCGCACCAGCGCCTCATAGACCGAGGCATCGCCATGCGGATGGTATTTACCGATCACGTCGCCCACCACGCGGGCGCATTTCTTGAACCCGGCCGACGGGTCCAGCTTGAGCTGCTGCATCGCATAGATCATGCGCCGGTGCACCGGCTTCAGCCCGTCGCGCACATCGGGCAGCGAGCGCGACATGATCGTTGACATGGCATAGGCCAGGTAGCGTTCGCTCAGCGCATCGGCCAGCTTGGTATCTTCAATATGACCGGCTGTTGGGTCCACAGGCATGCAATCTTCCTCCCGCAGGTGAACAGATAGCGAAACTTTACGCTTTGTCCAATGGTAGTAATCAGTCGGCGGCGGCCACCGCCCCGTCGGGCGGCGCATCCGGCGGGGGAATGTCCGCTTCGCGCGCGATCATGTCCAGCAGCCTGCACCGGGCTTCGGGCACCGGGCGGTGCCGCTGGCCAAAGGCGTCGCGTTGCAGGAAATGCCCGGTCAGCCGCAACCCGTCATACCAGTCCACCGGGGTGCCGACCTGACCGGGATGCAGTATGAAACCGGGTAGCGGCAGCAGGCGGCTGCGCCATTCGCCCGCGCGTTCATCCGATACCGCCCGCCCGGTGCGCGGCGATACCCAGCGCAGGTCGTCCGGGCTGCCACCAAGGGCGCAGTGCGCCAGGTCCAGCCCGAAACCCAGTTCGGACAGCAAAAGCAGTTCCCACCGCACGATTTCGGGCATGGCTTCCGCCACCGCCCATTGCGGGTCAAGGCTTATGCGCGCCAGCAGGCTGGCCAGTCCCTGGAAGATGGCGGGATGGGGTTCGCGTTCAGGCAGGCAGCCATCGGCCAGCGCGCATAATGATGCCAGCATGGCCAGCGGCAGCGGCGCGTCCAGTATGCGCGCACTCGATGCATGGACCGTTTCCGCCGTGATGTTGCCCAACTGTTCCGGCAGGCGGGCGGTCCAGCGTGCGCGCACCAGGTTGCCGGTCTGCCAGACCGCGCGGCCCCGGCTGGATGAACCCCCACGGGCCAGACCATGATACAGCCCGTATTCGCCCGTCAGGACATGCGCAATCGCGCTGCCTTCCCCATACGGGGTGGCGGAAAGCACAAGGGCAGGTGCCTCCCACTCCATCAGGAAGCACCCGCCCTTGCGAAAAGAAAACCGGAAACCGGCAACGAAATCAGTTGCCGGCGGCCTTTGCCACTTCGGCGGCAAAGTCGCTTTCTTCCTTCTCGATGCCTTCACCCAGCTGGAAGCGGTCGAAACCGGTCAGCTTGGCGCCAGCCTTTTCCACGATCTTGCGCACGCGGCTTTCGCCATCATGCACCCAGATCTGTTCCAGCAGCACGACTTCCTCATAGAACTTGCGGATACGGCCATCGACCATCTTTTCAATGATCGCGTCAGGCTTGCCCGAAGCCTTGGCCTGTTCCACCAGCACCGCGCGCTCACGCTCAAGCGCCTGCGGGTCGACGCTGTCCACATCCAGCGCCGCCGGGCGGGTGGCGGCGACATGCATGCCAATGCGGCGGCCAAGGTCTTCCATCGCCTCGCTGGCGGTCGGCGCTTCAACAGCGGCCAGCACGCCGATCTTGCCCAGGCCGGGGCTTACGGCGGAATGCACGTAGGTCGCGACCACGCCCGACGGCACGCTCAGCACGCGCGCGCGGCGGATGGACATGTTCTCGCCAATGGTGGCGATCAGGTGCGTCAGTTCATCGGCAACGGTGCGACCGCTTTTCAGCACGGCGGCCTTCAGCTTTTCCAGATCGTCGCCAACGCTCAGCGCCGCATGGGCCACTTCGGAGACGAAGTTCTGGAAATGCTCGTTGCGGGCGACGAAGTCGGTCTCGGCATTGATCTCGACCATGGCGGCCTTCAGATCGGCCTGCGCCACGCCAACCAGCCCTTCGGCGGTCACGCGGCCGGACTTCTTGGCGGCGGCCGACAGGCCCTTCTTGCGCAGCCAGTCGATCGCGCCTTCGATGTCGCCTTCGGCTTCGTTAAGGGCCTTCTTGCAATCCATCATGCCCGCGCCGGTCTTCTCACGAAGTTCCTTGACGAGGGCTGCGGTAATCTGCGCCATTATCCTGATACTCCTCACGACAGGCGCACGCCCCGCATCGCTGCAGGGCGTGCCCTTGCTGTGTCAGTTACGCCGGGTGGCGTGTTTCAGCCTGCCCCGGCGCCCATTTTCATTCCGCGCTTGCGGCGGCTTCCGTCACGGCCGTTTCCACGGCGGGGTCGATCGGCAGTTCCTCGGACGCGCCGAAGTCCTCGCCCGATGCGCCCAGCTCGGCGGAGATGCCGTCGAGGACAGCGGACGAAACCAGTTCGCAATACAGGGCAATGGCGCGGATGGCGTCATCATTGCCCGGGATCGGGTAGGTCACGCCACGCGGGTCGGAGTTGCTGTCCAGCACGGCCACGACCGGGATGCCCAGCTTGTTGGCTTCTTCAACCGCCAGCTTTTCCTTGTTCGTGTCGATTACGAACAGGATGTCCGGCAGGCCGCCCATTTCCTTGATCCCGCCCAGCGAACGCTCCAGCTTCTCACGGTCGCGGGTGATGTCCAGGACTTCCTTCTTGGTCAGGCCCTGGGTGCCGTTTTCCAGCATTTCGTCAATGCCGCGCAGGCGCTTGATCGAACCGGTGATGGTCTTCCAGTTCGTCAGCATGCCGCCCAGCCAGCGGTGGTTGACGTAGTACTGGCCGCAACGCTTGGCGGCTTCGGCCACCTGGTCGGCCGCCGCGCGCTTGGTGCCGACGAACAGAACGCGGCCGCCACCGGCCACGGTGTCACGGATCGCCTTGAGCGCACGGTCCAGCATGGGAACGGTCTGCTGCAGGTCGATGATGTGGACCTGGTTGCGCACGCCAAACAGGTACGGCGCCATGCGCGGGTTCCAGCGGCGGGTGTGGTGACCGAAATGCACGCCGGCTTCAAGCAGTTGGCGCATTGTGAATTCAGGCATCGCCATGTCGGCTAAATCCTTGTGTCTGGTTTATCCTCCGTGAAGCACGCCCTGTCTTTCAAGGACACCAGAGGTATTGGCTTCACGTGCGAATTGGCCCCAACGTGGGGCCGTGGCGGGATATGGCTGTTTTGGGCGCATATTGCAAGGGCGCAGATGGCCCGGCGGCCATCGTGATGCAACTTTTCGCAAGCGGGGTGGTTGCCCCCTGCGCGGGGTGGCTATCATCCACGGCGGGCATGACGCCCGCATTGCAACATGAAAACAGGGATCAAGGCGTAATGGCGATCACGAAATTTGCGACGGCACACTGGTCAGGCGGCCTGAAGGACGGCAAGGGCGAAATCTCGACCCAGAGCGGGTCGCTGAAGAACCAGCCCTACGGCTTCAACACCCGTTTCGAGGGCAAGCCCGGCACCAACCCCGAGGAACTGCTGGGCGCGGCCCACGCCGCGTGCTTCGCCATGGCGCTGTCGGGCATCCTTGGCGGCGCGGGCCTTACGGCAAAATCACTGGATGCGAAATCCGAAATCGTGCTGGACAAGCAGGGCGAGGGCTTCGCCATCACCCACGCGAAACTGACATTGGAAGCCGAAATTCCCGGCGCGACCGAAGCGCAGTTCAGGGAACTGGCGGAAAAGGCGAAAGCGGGCTGCCCGGTCTCGAAACTGTTCAACGCGACGATCACGCTGGAGGCGAAGCTGAAAGGCTGACCCGATGGCTGGCGCGGGACGGCGCCCGCCGCCCGCGCCAGCCATGGCCATGAAATACACGGGTTCAATACATGGGTTCGGCCTGCCATCCGCTTCCGGCAGCATCATGGCATGACCGCCCACAAAATTATCGGCGACACGCTGCCTCGAAGCCTTCCGGACCCAGCAGGATGTCCTGCGGGCAGGCCGCAAAGACAGGACGGGCCGCATGAAGCGACCCGAACCCTTACAGGACCACGGGGTCGTGGCTGCCCACCTGCCCCCGGTGGCGCAGCAGGTGATCGGCCAGGACGCAGGCCATCATCGCTTCCCCCACCGGCACGGCGCGGATGCCGACACAGGGGTCATGCCTGCCTTTGGTCATGACATCCACGTTCTCCCCTTCGCGCGTGACGGAGGGCACGGGGGTCAGGATCGAACTGGTCGGCTTGACCGCAAAACGGGCCACGACCGGCTGCCCGGTGGAAATGCCGCCCAGCACGCCACCGGCATGGTTGGACGCGAACCGGACCCGGCCATTTTCCATGCGCATCGGGTCCGCGTTTTCTTCCCCTGTCAGGCAGGCGGAGGCAAACCCTTCCCCGATCTCCACGCCCTTGACGGCATTGATGCTCATCAGCGCCATGGCGAGGTCGGAATCCAGCTTGCCATAGATCGGCGCGCCCAGTCCGGGCGGCACGCCTTCGGCCACGACCTCGATCACGGCACCAATGGACGATCCCTTCCTGCGGATATCGGCAAGGTAGCCTTCCCATACCGGCAGCATCGTTGCATCCGGGCAGAACAGGGGATTGTCATTCACGATCTCCCAGTCCATCCGCGCGCGATCGACCGCATGCGGCCCGACCTGCACCAGCGCGCCACGGATGCTGACCATGTCCCCCAGCACCTTGCGCGCCACGGCCCCCGCCGCCACGCGCATGGCCGTCTCCCGCGCCGACGACCGCCCGCCACCGCGATAGTCGCGGATGCCGTATTTCATGTCATAGGCGACATCGGCATGGCCGGGACGGTAACGGGTTGCGATATCGCCATAATCACGCGAACGCTGGTCGGTATTGCGAATGACCAGCGAAATCGGGGTGCCGGTCGTCCTGCCCTCGAACACACCGGACAGGATCTCGACCTGGTCGGCTTCCTGCCGCTGGGTGGTGAATTTCGACTGTCCGGGCCTGCGGCGGTCCAGCCAGGGCTGGATATCCGCCACATCCAGCGGGACACGCGGCGGGCAGCCGTCAATCACGCAGCCAATGGCCGGGCCATGGCTTTCACCCCACGTGGTGACGCGGAACAGGTGGCCGAAGGTATTGTACGACATGGGGGCAGGATTCCCGCGATCAGTTGCCCGCGACCGTGATATCCGGCGCGGTGGGGTTCTTCATGCCGACAATATGGTAGCCGGAATCAACGTGGTGGATTTCACCCGTAACGCCACCGGACAGGTCGGACAGCATGTACAGGCCCGCACCGCCCACTTCCTCCAGCGAGACGTTGCGTTCCAGCGGGGAGTTGTACTGGTTCCACTTCAGGATATAGCGGAAATCGCCAATGCCGTTGGCCGCCAGCGTCATGACCGGGCCTGCGGAAATGCCGTTGACGCGGATGCCGTCACCGCCAAGGTCAACCGCCATGTAGCGCACCGACGCCTCCAGCGCCGCCTTGGCCACGCCCATCACGTTGTAATGCGGCATGACGCGCTCGGCCCCCAGATAGGTCAGCGTCAGCAGTGACCCGCCGGGGTTCATGATGGCGGCCGCCCGCCGGGCGACGGCGGTGAAGGAATAGCACGAAATGTCCATCGCCTTGAGGAAGGCGTCACGCGGCGTGTCGACATACCGCCCGCGCAGGAACTGCTTATCCGCCCAGCCAATGGCGTGGACAAGGAAGTCGATCTTGCCCCATGCCTTCTCGATCGTGGCGAAGGTCGCGTCCATGGCCGCGTCATCGGTCACGTCACACGGCAGCACCAGCGTCGACCCCACGGTTTCAGCCAGCGGGCGCACGCGCTTGCCCAGCGCCTCGCCCTGGTAGGTAAAGGCAAGCTCGCCCCCCTGCTCGGCCACGGCGCGCGCGATGCCCCATGCGATGGAGCGGTCATTCGCAACACCCATGACGAGGCCCCGCTTGCCTTTCATCAATGAACCCTTGATGGCGATTTTGGGCGCGCCGTCTGACATGCTGGTATCCTTAATGGTAAATGACGGATGAAATTTCGGCCTCGTGGTTGCACAAGCTGCCGTTTTGGACAAGATGCCGATTGCGGTAATTGTAGCCAATAATCGTCACTTGGTAACTTACCTTATGTTTCCATATGTTTCGTATCCCTGCCCCGGCCACACCCGGCGCAGGCCGGTACCAGGCATGCAGCGTTACGGAACCCCGACCCCATGACCCTTCCCCTGATCGACCTTGACGCCGACCCGTTCGACCTGTTTGACGCATGGATGCGTGACGCGACAGCGCACGAACCCAACGACCCGAACGCCATGGCGCTGGCCACGGCCACGGCTGACGGGCGGCCTTCGGTGCGGATGATCCTGCTCAAGGGTGCGGACCGGCGGGGCTTCGTGTTCTATACCAACCTCAACAGCCGCAAGGCGGCCGAGCTTGCGGCCAACCCGCACGCCGCCCTGCTGTTCCACTGGAAAAGCATCCGCCGCCAGATCCGCATCGAGGGCGCGGTGGAACCCGTGACCCCGGCCGAGGCCGACGCCTATTTCGCCAGCCGCAGCCGCATCTCCCGCCTGGGCGCGATTGCATCGGACCAGTCCCACCCCCTGCCCGACCGCGCCGTGTTCGAGAAGGCGGTGGCGGAACTCGAAGCCCGCTACCTCGGTCCCGACGCCGTCATCCCCCGCCCCGCCAACTGGAGCGGCTTTCGCGTCGTGCCGCGGCATTTCGAATTCTGGCAGGACCGCCCCTACCGCCTGCATGACCGCGCCGTATGGGACCGGACGGCCGATGGCTGGGCGACGGAGCGCCTTTACCCCTGAACTTAGCGCCACCTGATCCGTTTTCATTCCTTAAGGGGCGTGTCGCACCCGCCAGACGGACCGCGCGCCCCATGAACGGATCAGGAGGCGGGGCATGTGCATACGCAGGATATTGTTGCCATTGGCCGGGGTAAGCCACGCGGAAAGCGCGCTGGACGTTGGCGGCGCGATGGCACGCATGTTCGACGCGCATCTGGCCGTGCTGCATGTGGGCACCGACATGCAGGAAGTCGGCCCCCTGGTGGGCGAGGGCCTGTCCGGCGCCATGGTGCAGGACATGATCGCATCCGCGCTCAAGGAAAGCGCCGCGCGCCTCAATGCCGTGCGCGGGCTGTTCGATGCGTTCGCCACCCGCGAACAGATCCCGGTCGTGGCGGTGGACTCCCCCCTTTCGCCGGTTGGCATGCATGGCCTGTCCGCCAGCTTCATCGCCCATAATGGCCATACCCGCAGCGTCGTCTCCTTTCAGGCGCGCCTGTCCGACATCGTGGTCCTGCGCCAGCCCAACCCGGAAGGGGATGTCTCCTCATCCGATACCCTGCATGCCGTCCTGTTCGAAAGCGGGCGCGGGGTCGTGATCGTGCCGCCCGTGGCCCCGCCGGCCCTCGGCAGGCGCATCTGCATCGGCTGGAACGGCACGTCGGAAGCCGCATCCGCCATCCACCACGCCCTGCCGCTGCTGAAGCGCGCGGAAGCGGTGCATATCCTGCACAGCCCCGCCTACCAGCGCCCCGGCCCCGAAGCCCGGCATGTACGGTCATTTCTGTCCCTGCATGGCGTCATGGCCAATATTCACGAATTCGGTAGTGATTCCCGCCCGGTGGGCGAGGACATGCTGGGCATGGCCCATACGCTGGGTGCCGACATGATGGTGATGGGGGCGTATTCCCACTCCCGCCTGCGCCAGATGATTCTGGGTGGTGTCACGCGCCACATGCTGGAAAACAGCGATATTATCATTATCATGAGCCGCTGAGGACCACAGCCGCCGTCCTATCCCGCAACATTCGTATCCCCGTCACGGAATATGCGTATTATTATGTGTAAATGCCGGGCCACGCCTTGATTTTACAAAGCGCGGGGATTAGGTGTGGCGGGGAAAAGAACGCCGTAGCCTAGTGTAAAATCCGGCCTGGGGGAGATTATGCGCATCAATGCGGACATTATGGCAGAACTGAAGCAGGCGGGGGAAAATGCCTCCGACGTGCTTCGTGTTGCCCTGACGCGGCTGCGCGGACGTATTGCGCTGGTTTCATCCTTCGGGGCCGAATCTGCCGTCATGCTGGCGCTGGCGGCCGAAATCGATCCCGCCGTGCCGGTCCTGTTCCTTGAAACGGGGCAGCATTTCCCCGAAACGCTGGCCTACCGGCAGGAACTGGCCCGCGTGCTGGGCCTGCGCGACGTGCGCGACCTGCACCCCGCCCCCCGCCAGATCGAACGCCGCGACCCCGAAGGCCAGCTCTGGGCCTTCGACCCCGATGCCTGCTGCGCATTGCGCAAGGTCGAGCCACTGGACGAGGCCATGATCCCCTTCGATGCGTGGATCACGGGCCGCAAGCGCACGCAGGCCGCGACCCGGCAGGACCTGACGGTGGTGGAGGACGCGCCCGGCGGCAAGATCAAGATCAACCCGCTGATAAGCTGGACCCCACGTGAACTGGACGCCGAAATGACGCGCCGCAACCTGCCGCGCCACCCGCTGACGCTGCGGGGCTATCCCTCCATCGGGTGCGCGCCCTGCACGCGCCCCGTGGCCGAGGGCGAGGACCCGCGCCAGGGCCGATGGGCCGGGCAGAGCAAGACGGAATGTGGTATCCATGTCCGCAAGGCGTCCTGAGGCGGACCCCACCACACCGGCCGGGCTGAGGCCGCCAGTTTCCTTTGTTTTCTTTCCTGTTACGGAAGGTCTGTAATTCCATGGACGATCTCGACCAACTAGAGGCCCAGAGCATCTTCATCCTGCGCGAAGCCTACCGGAAGCTGAAGCCGCTGGCGATGCTGTGGTCGCTGGGCAAGGATTCCAACGTCATGCTGTGGCTGGCGCGCAAGGCGTTCCTTGGCAACGTGCCGTTCCCGGTCATGCATGTCGATACCGGCAAGAAATTCCCGGAAATGTACAAATTCCGCGATGAATATACCAAGAAGTGGAACCTTGAACTGCTGCTGGGCGACTGCCCGCCGGTGGAAGACATCGACCCCACCCTGCCGCCTGCCGCGCGTTCCGCCGCGCGCAAGACGGCAGGGCTTGCCGCGATGATCGACAAGTACAAGCTGGCGGGCGTGATCGCGGGCATCCGCCGCGACGAACAGGCCACCCGCGCCAAGGAACGCGTGTTCAGCCCCCGGGGCGCCGGCCACAAGTGGGACGTGCGCAACCAGCCGCCCGAATTCTGGGACCAGTTCGCCACCCCGCACGAACCCGGCATGCATGTGCGCGTCCATCCCCTGCTGGCATGGCGTGAGATCGACATCTGGCGCTATATCGAGCGCGAGGGCATCCCGCTGGTCGACCTGTATTTCGCAAAGGACGGCAAGCGCTACCGCTCGCTGGGGGACCAGGACATCACCAGCCCGGTGGAAAGCAATGCCTCGACCGTGGCGGAAGTGATCGCGGAACTGGAAACGTCACGCACGTCCGAACGCGCCGGACGCGCCATGGACCATGAATCGGAAGATGCGTTCGAGCGCCTGCGCGTGGCCGGCTACCTCTGATCGGACAGGACGGAGTTATATCATAATGAGTACAATCCCGACCCCTGCCCCGCAGGACGCCGCCACCCCCATCGTAATCGTGGGCCATGTCGACCATGGCAAGTCCACCCTGATCGGCCGCCTGCTGTATGATACCGACAGCCTGCCCGAAGGCCGTGTCGCGCAGATCATTGAATCCAGCAAGAAGCGCGGGCTTACAGTTGAATGGAGCTTCCTGCTCGACAGCCTGCAGATCGAACGTGACCAGGGCGTTACCGTTGATTCCACGCGCATCCCCTTCAAACTGGGCACGCGCCAGTTCGTGATCGTGGATGCGCCGGGCCACCGCCAGTTCCTGCGCAACATGATTACCGGCGCGGCCGACGCCGAAGCCGCGGTGCTGGTGGTTGACGCGAACGAAGGCGCGCAGGAACAGACCCGCCGCCACGCCATGCTGCTGCGCCTGATCGGCATCCGCCATGTCATCGTGCTGATGAACAAGGTCGATATCCTCAATTACGACCAGAAGAAGATCGAAGCGGCCGAACGCGACATCACCGCCCTGCTGCACCAGCTTGAAATCGAGCCGACGGTGTTCGTCCCCGCCTCCGCGCGTGAAGGCGACAACATGGCGTCGCGTTCGGACAGGATGCCGTGGTACAAGGGGCCGACCCTGACCGAGGCGCTGGCCGCCGTTCCCGCGCCCTCCTCACGCGCCGACCTGCCGCTGCGCCTGCCGGTGCAGGATGTCTACCGCTTCGACACCAAGCGCATTGTCGTGGGGCGCATCGAACGTGGCCGCATCCGCGTCGGCGACGAGGTAGTGATCGGCGTGCATGGCGCGCGCGCGCGCATCGCCACCATCGAAAGCTGGCACACCGCCCCACAGGTGGCCGCCATCGCGGGCCAGTCCGTGGCCGTGACGCTGGAACCCGATGTCATTCCCGACCGGGGCGACTTCCTGTATCCCGCATCCGCCGCCCCCCTGCGTGCGGCGCGCATCCGCACGCGCCTGTTCTGGCTGCGCCAGGAACCGCTGCGCGTGGGCGAAAGCTTCAAGCTGCGCCTTGCCACGGCGGAACACCAGGTCACGGTGGCGGCCATTGATTCCGTGGTGCGCCTGGAAGACCTGACCGAGCACCCCGCCGAGGAAGTGCCGCCCGAAGGCTTTGCCGAAATCACGCTGGCGGTGTCCGAAACCATGCTGTTCGACGCGTTCGTGCCGGGCACGTCGGACGGGCGCGGCGTGCTGGTGGACCGTAACCAGCAGATCGTCGGTGGCGCGCCGCTGATCGGGATTGCCGAAAGCGTCGCCGGCCGCAACGCCATCCACCCGACCGGCAGCGCCGTATCGGTATGGGACCGCGCGCAGGCGAAGGGCCATCGTGGCGGCGTGTTCTGGATGACCGGCCTGCCGGGCGCGGGCAAGAGCACGCTGGCGCGCGGGGCGGAAACACGCCTGTTCGCGCGCGGGGTTGATGTTTCGGTTCTGGATGGGGACACGCTGCGCGCGGGCCTGTGTTCGGACCTTGGCTTTTCCGAAGCGGACCGTCGTGAAAACGTGCGCCGCGCCGCCGCCGTGGCCCGCATCCTTGCGGAAAGCGGACAGGTCGTGATCGTCGCCCTGATCTCGCCCACCATTACGGACCGCGAGCTGGCACGCCAGATCGTGGGTGAGGGTTTCCATGAAATCTTCATCGACACGCCGCAGGCCACGTGTGAACAGCGTGACCCCAAGGGCCTGTACGCCGCGGCGCGCGCGGGCAAGATCGCAGGCTTCACCGGCATCGACGCGCCGTATGAAGCACCCGTGAAGCCCGACCTGCGGCTGGAAACGGCCAATGCATCGAGCGACGAGACCGCAGCGCGCCTCGCCGCCTTCATTGGCGAGGAAACCCGCCTTGACGGGGCGGCACAGCGCCAGACGTCCTGATATCGGTGGGGTCGGGCAGGATCTGCCCGACCCACGCAGGACCGGATTTAGGTTACGGGCGCCGGTTTACATGTCCGGCGCCTTTTTGTACCAGTCACGGCATATCGCCTGTTGTCTGGAAAGGATCGGTTCACAAGTGGATGTCAGGAACAACCGCCGGGATACGACCGGCGCCAGCGTCATTACCGCCAACCGCCTGCTTGATGGCCGCATTGTCTGGCTGACGCAGCAGGGATGGTCGGAACATATCGGGCATGCCCGTGTTTTCGACAATGCGGATATCGAAGGCGCGATAGAGCAGGCCAAGGCCGCGCCGGACGCCCGCAAACTGGTGGGCATCTATGGCGTGCAGCTTGACCCTGCGGCGGCCGGCCTGTCGCCACTTACGGTACGTGAGCGCATCCGTGCGTTCGGGCCAAGCGTCCACCCTGATTTTGCCCCCGTGGAGACATCCGATGTCCACTGACACCGCGACCCTGCCGGTTGGCCGGTATGCCTATGACCAGGTGGACCGCACCTTCCTGTCCCAGCGCGTGGCGCAGTTCCGCGAACAGGTCAACCGCCGCATTGCGGGCGACCTGAGCGAGGATGAATTCAAGCCGCTGCGCCTGATGAACGGCCTGTACCTGCAGCTTCATGCCTACATGCTGCGGGTGGCCGTGCCCTATGGCATGATGGGGTCTGACCAGATGCGCATGCTGGCCCATATCGCGCGCACCTATGACCGCGATTACGGGCATTTCACCACGCGCCAGAACATGCAGTTCAACTGGATCAGGCTGGAGGATACGCCTGATATCCTTGAACACCTGGCGGGCGTGGACATGCACGCCATCCAGACCAGCGGCAACTGCATCCGCAACGTGACGTGCGACGAATTCGCGGGCGCCGCCGCCGATGAACTGCTGGACCCGCGCATCCATGCCGAGGTCCTGCGCCAGTGGTCCACGCTGCACCCGGAATTCTCGTTCCTGCCGCGCAAGTTCAAGATCGCGATCAGCGGCAGCCCGCATGACCGCGTGGCGGCCCGCTTCCATGACATCGGGCTGGTCGCCCGCCCCGGCCCACAGGGCCGCCCGGTGTTTGACGTGTTCGTGGGCGGCGGGCTTGGCCGCACGCCGATCATTGGCGTGCAGTTGCGCGACAACCTGCCCGAAGAGGACCTTGTCGCCTACCTTGAGGCCATCGTGCGCGTGTACAACGCCTATGGCCGCCGCGACAACATGTACAAGGCCCGGATCAAGATCCTGGTGCAGGCGCTTGGCCTTGAAGCGTTCCGTGAAAAGGTCGATGCGGAATTCGCGCTGATGGACCGCGCGGATTACCGCCTTGACCCCGCCATTGTCGAGGGCATCCGCGCGCGTTTCGGCATTCCCGAACTGGTGGCCCCGGCGGATGCGGCGCAGACGCTTGCCGCCGATCGCAAGGCCGACCCGGCCTTTGACCGCTGGGTGCGCACCAACACCCACCCGCACCGCAATGACGGTTTCATAAGCGCCGTCATTTCCATCAAGCCCGATGGCGGCATCCCCGGCGATGTCACGGCGGACCAGATGGACCTGATCGCCGAACTGGCCGATGGCTGGTCGTTTGGTGAAATCCGCGTCACCCACATGCAGAACGTGGTGCTGGGCCATGTGCGCAAGGACCGCCTGCGCGACCTGTGGACCCGGCTGGTCGCCGCCGGTCTGGGCACGCCCAATATCGGGCTGGTGGGCGATATCATCGCCTGCCCCGGGCTGGATTACTGCTCGCTGGCCAATGCGCGGTCCATTCCCATCGCGCAGAAACTCAGCGCCCGCTTCGCCGATCCGGAACTGCAGGAACGCATTGGCAGGCTGCATATCAACATCTCGGGCTGCATCAACGCCTGCGGCCATCACCATGCGGGCCATATCGGCATCCTTGGGGTGGACAAGCGCGGCGAGGAATTCTTCCAGTTGACCCTTGGCGGCTCGGCGGCCAATGACGTGGCGATTGGCCAGATCATCGGCCCGGCCCTGCCGGAGGACGAGACGGTCGACGCCATCGCGCGCCTGATCGACACCTATCTGGTGCTGCGTCAGGGTGACGAGCAGTTTATCGATACCTACCGGCGTCTTGGCGCCGCCAGCTTCAAGGACGCCGTCTATGCCCCTGCTTGAGAATGGCCACATCAAGGATGACACCTGGGCCACGGTAACCGGGGACGCGCCCATTCCCGCAACTGGTGCAGTGATCGTACCCTTCGCGCGGCTGGAAGAGGGCCTTGCGCGCGCGGGTGATGCGCCGCTGGGTGTCGCCATCGGGCCGGATGTGGATGTCGCCCTGCTGCGCCCGGCCCTGCCGCGCCTTGGGCTGGTGGCGGTCACGTTCACGACCTTCCGCGACGGGCGTGCCTTCACGCAGGCCCGCGCGCTGCGCGAACACCTGTCATTCGCCGGGGAAATCCGGGCGACGGGCAAGCCGCTGCCCGACCAGTACGAGTTCATGCTGCGCTGTGGCATCACCACCGTACAGACGGAACGCGCGGAAGACATAAGCGTATGGCGGCAGGCGCACGAAATCATCTCGGTCGCCTATCAGCCCTCCGTCCTGCATGAACGCAGGCAGGGACTGGGGCTGCGCCGCTTCCTGTCCTGACGGCATGACGGGGAAAGGCCCTGCATCCTTTTCCCGTCTGACAGGGCGTGTTACCGCAGGGACATGCGCAATCACCGTGCTTTCGGCACCGATACGGATATGACGCGCCCGGACATGGCGGGCGCGCGCCTGTGTGCCGCCGTCCTTGCCGCGGGATGGTGGGGCATTGGCTGCCTGCTGGCCCCCGCCCTGCGCCTGAACCTGTCGCGTCGCCTGAAACGCGGCAGGGAAACACCGGCCAGCCTGCCCCAGCGCCGTGGCGTTGCCAGCATGGGCCGTCCCCCCGGCCCGCTGGTCTGGCTGCATGCGGCCAGTGTGGGCGAAAGCATTGCGGTGCTGCCGGTTATTGGCCAGCTTCTGGCCATCAGCCCGTCCCATCATATTTTGGTCACAACTGGCACCGTTACAGGGGCCGAAATCGTGCAGGCGCGCCTGCCGGGCATGGACGGGCATGAACGGGTCCTGCACCAGTTCGCGCCGCTGGACGTGCCGCGCTGGGTTACGCGGTTTGTCGATTTCTGGCGTCCCGATGCGGCGGCGCTGGTGGAAAGTGAACTCTGGCCCAACCTGATCGCGACATGCAGGCGGCGGCGCATCCCGCTGGCGCTGCTTAACGGACGCCTGTCGGACCGGTCACTGGCCCGATGGGGCAAGGCGCGCTGCCTGCTGGGGCGCATGCTGTCCGGTTTTGCATGGATCATGGCGCGCAGCCCGGAAGATGGCCGCCGCCTGCGACTGGGGGGCGCAAGGCGGATCGACCTTGTCGCCGACCTGAAGGATGCCGCCGCCCCGCTGCCTTATGACCCGGCACAGCTTGACCTGATCCACCGCCATCTTGCCGGTCGCCCGGTCTGGGTCGCCGCCTCCACCCATCAGGGGGAGGAAGCCGATATCATTGCCGCCAGCATTATCATCCGCCAGGCCATGCCGGATGCGCTGACCATCATCATTCCCCGCCATCCCGAACGCGGGGCGGCTATCGCGGCACTGGCGGCGCATCCACCCCGCCGGGCGGCCGGGCAGTTCCCCACCACGCAAGACGGGATATGGATATGCGATACATTGGGGGAAACAGGACTGTTCTTTGCCCTTGGCGCGCCGGTTTTCATGGGGAACAGCCTGCCCGGCTGCACGGGCGGCGGCCATAACCCGATTGAACCGGCACGGGCGGGATGCCCGATTGCCACCGGCCCGAAAACCGGTAATTTCCGTCAGGCCTATGCCCGGCTGGGGGATCGCGTCCAGAACGTGCGCACCGCGCGGGACATCGCGCCATGGGTCATAGCGCAACTGCGGCATCCCGGCCGGGACAGCATTGTGGCGCCTGATCCATCCCCGTCCGATCCTGACATTGCCCGGCAGGTCGCCCTTGCAATTCTGGCATTGGGGCAACGGTGATGCGCACCCCGGCCTTCTGGTGGAATGCACCCGCCCATCCGGGATGGGCCGCCCGCCTGCTCTCGCCCCTGTCGTTCCTGTACGCGGCGGCGACCGCCCATCGGCTCAGGCACACCGGATGGCGCGCGCCAGTGCCCGTGCTGTGTTGCGGGAATATCGGGGTGGGCGGCACGGGCAAGACACCGCTTGCCCTTGACCTCGCCCGACGCGCCATTGCCCGTGGGCGGCGACCGGCCTTTCTTTCACGGGGATATGGCGGCAACCTGCCCGCAGGCACACGGGTTGACCCGGACCGCCATACAGCGCGCGAGGCAGGGGATGAACCGCTGCTGCTGGCCCGTGTCGCACCGTGTCATATCGGTGCGGACCGGGCGGTTTCGGCCCGGCGGGCCATACAGGACGGGGCGGACTGCCTGCTGATGGATGACGGGTTCCAGAATCCCACGCTGCATCAGGATATTGCGCTGGTGGTCGTGGATGGCGCGGCCGGGTTCGGCAACGGGCGGGTCCTGCCTGCGGGGCCGCTGCGCGAGCCGGTCCATGCCGGCCTGGCGCGCGCGGACGGCGTGGTCGTGATCGGTGCGGACCAGCAGGGCATTCTGGACAGCATTGAAAACGGCCCCCCCTGCTTTGCCGCCACATTGCAACAGGACGTGGGCAACGTGCCGCATGACAGGCCCCTTGTCGCCTTTGCCGGGATCGGGCGGCCTGCGAAGTTCTTTGACGGGCTGGCCAGCATGGGGCTTTCCCCCCTGCGCTGCATGGCGTTTGCCGACCATCATCCCTATACCCCCACGGAATGCCGCGACCTGCTGGCGCTGGCCGCGCGATGGGATGCGCGCCTGGTGACAACGGAAAAGGACGCCGTACGCCTGCCCGCCGCCATGCGGGCGCAGGTCACGACCGCCGGCGTGCATCTGGCATGGGACACGCCCGCCATGCCCGAACGCATACTCGACCTATGGCTGGGCAGGATCGACGCATGACAGTTGCCCCCCCCTCACGCCCCGCCACGCGGCAGATGCATCTGGAAGCGGCCTTCGTGCGCGGGCTGCTGGCGATATTCCGCCGCATTGGCCCGGTGCGGGCCTCCAACCTGGGGGGCTTCCTGTGCCGCATGGTGGGGCCACGCCTGCCGGTGTCGCGCATTGCCGATGCCAACCTGCGCATGGCCATGCCCGAACTGGACGCCGCCATGCGCCGCCGCGTGATCGTGGATATGTGGGATAATATCGGCCGCAATGCAGGCGAGTTCCCCCACCTTGCCACCCTGCCCCGCAATCCGGGCAGCGGCCCGGGCTGGGACGTGGTGGGCGAAGAATACCTGACGGCACAGGCGCGACGCGGCGGCCCAACCATTTTCGTATCCGGGCATATCGGCAACTGGGAAATGCTGCCGCCCGCCGTGGCGCGGTACGGCCTGCCGTTTTCGTCCTTCTACCGCGCGCCCAACAACCCGCTGGTGGACCGGATTCTGTGCGACCTGCGGGATGCGGCCATGGGGCAGCCGGTTCCCCTGTTCGCCAAGGGGGCGAAGGGCGCGCGCAGCGCGCTGGGCCATATCCTGAAGGGCGGCCATCTGGGCATGCTGGTGGACCAGAAAATGAACGATGGCGTCGCCGCCCGGTTTTTCGGCCAGCCCGCCATGACGGCGGGGGCCATGGCGGCCATGGCGATCAAGCTGCGTTGTCCGGTGATACCCGGCTATGTCGAACGCCTGGGGCCGGCGCGGCTGCGGATTCATGTTCATCCCCCGCTTGACCTGCCCGATAGCGGCAACCGGGCGCAGGACCAGATGGACCTGACCCAGATGGTGAATGACTGGATTGAAGGCACCATCCGCCTGCGGCCCGGTCGTTGGCTATGGCTACACCGCCGATGGAATGTGCATTTGCCTAAAAAGAAGCCTAAAAAGTAATCATCTTTGCAACATATTATTGCTTTTTTATCACAGGGTGAGCTTTCTGCCTGTTTCTGCGGCTTTCATTCCCAAATTCAATTTGGCAAAGCTGCCATGCAGGAATAGCGTTGTTCCTACATTGTCACACCACGACAGTCAGAGGGCCAACGGAATGCACATGATGGATCAGCAGGCTTACGCCACCAATGTCGTCTCCCTGCGGCAGGGCTTGCTGCCCCGTCACCGCGAATACCTGATGCGCTGGCTGCAGGCCGGCGCCTGCATGGGCCTGTGTGACGCGGACATCACCGACCGTGATGAAAATGATGAACCCGACATGGAACACGTCCTGGTCTGGGTACGTGAGAACGCAAACCCCGCCTACATGGTTCGCCCCGATGGCAAGGGCATGGGCTGGGTGCTGATCGACCAGATCCGCGAACGCCCGCTGGCAACCTATCGCAGCTTTGAAGCCGCGCTGCATGCGATCCGCCCGGTACTGTCCTGCGGGGCCACTGTCGCGGCCTGAACGGCCGCGACGCCTAGCATCCCCCTTCGCGCCTAATTGGCGCTGCGACGCAGCTTGCCTGCGGGGGGTATGACGATCCTGCTGCCACCGGATGGCAGGATCTGGAACACCGCAAGATCACGCCGCGTCTTGCCATCTTCAAGAAAACCGAAAGCACCATCGACCCCGCCAAAGCCTTCCGGCCGGGTCAGCGCCTGCACGGAATAGCCATTGGCGCTGCCTGCGGGGCGGTTCTGGTCCAGCGCCTTGACCAAGGCCGCCGAATCATAGGTCAGGTCCGCCAGCGGCGTTGGCATATGGTGATACCGCGCCATGAACTGCTGCACGAAGGCCTGGCGGCTGGCCGGGTCGGGGGCCGCGTACCATGCGCCCTGCAATGCCGACAGCTTGGTGGCGAAAGCGCCCCACAGGCCCGGCCCCATGATCTGCACATGCGTGCCGTCCACATGCGTCTCGACCAGCGCGTTGATGACCATGCCCAGTTGCAGCCCCGTATCCCCCAGCAGCAGGGCATCAAACGGCGGCGCGGGGAAATCCGGTGTGGCGGCAGGCGCCGCGGGCTGGTCAGATGCCGCCGCCGGGGGCGCGCCATCGGGGTTGGCGGGATCGACGGCCGCATCGGCCTGCGGCGCCGCGGCCTGCGCATCCGGCTGGGGCTGGAGCTGGGCCACGGCGGCGGCACGGGTATCATAGGCGGACAGGGTTTTCAGGCCCGTGGTGACGGATGCCTGCAGGCTTTCATGGTACATGATCTGCGGGGATTGCAGCCCGTTTTCCGCGCAGACCAGCTGAAGCGCCTGCCCCAGCGCATGGCCCAGGCGGTTTTCAGGCAGGAAGGCGGCAAAATGCTGCCGTCCCTGCTGGCGCGCGGCCAGAACCATGCGCCGCACCTGCTGTTCGGGGGCGATGCCCAGTGTCCAGACACCGGGCCGGGCTACGGACATGTCACTGGTGAAGGCCAGCATGGGCACATGCGCCGCAGTGGCGACGGGGGCGGCGGCAGCCGTCTCATCCGTGGTCAGCGGCCCGAGGATCAGCCCGTCCCCCGCCGAAACAGCGGCCTGCGCCGCAGTCGCGGCGGTGCCGCCGGGGGCTGCGGTGTCATGCACGTCCAGCGGCGGCGCGGTGGGGGTGTTCATGGCCATGCGGGTGGCGGTCAGCATTTCCTGGCCCAGCCGGGCATTCGCGCCGGTCAGGGGCAGCAGGACACCCACATTGCGCCCGGCCTTCGGGGCATGATGGCCGCCGCCGCTGGCGCATGCCGTAAGGGCCGACAGCGCGAGACCGGCAAACAATAAGCGCTTGCATGCAAGGCGCGAAGAGGCAGAATCAACATCCTGTCCTTGCATCTGGGTTCCGAATGTCTGACGCCTCATCTTCCTCGCCTTCAAAATCTCAACATGCCGCGGAACATCCGACGGACATTCCCCCAGAAACGGTTCATAGCGGAGAAACGCCCCCCCGTCATGCAGGGAACGCGGATGAATCCATTCCGGTTGTGCACCGGCCGGGAGAACTTGTCCTTGTTTCCACGCCCATTGGCAACCTGGGGGACATGAGCCACCGCGCGGTGGCGACGCTGGAATCCGTTGACCTGATCCTGTGCGAGGATACCCGCACCAGCGCGCGGCTGTTGCGGGAATACGGCATCCACACCCGCACCCGCCCGCTGCATGACCATAACGAGGACCGGCAGATCCCCGCCCTGCTGGACGCACTGGGCGCGGGGCAGCGCATTGCGGTGATTTCGGATGCGGGCACGCCACTCATGTCCGATCCCGGCTACCGCCTGGTGCGCGCGGTCGTGGCGGCGGGCGGGCATGTCACCGCCGTGCCCGGCCCCAATGCCGCGGTCATGGCGCTGACCCTGTCCGGCCTGCCGCCGCATCCGTTCATGTTTTCGGGCTTCCTGCCCCCGCGTGAGGCCGCGCGGCGCGAGGTGCTGGCGCAGTTGCACGCGGCAGAATGCGCGGGCCTGTCCGCCACATTGATCTGGCACGAGGCCCCGCACCGGCTGGCGGAAATGCTGGCGACGCTGGCCGATGTCATGGGCGGCGACCGCCCGGCCGCCGTCGCGCGCGAACTGACCAAGCGGTTTGAGGAAGTGCGCCGGGGCAGCGTGGCCGAACTGGCCGCCCATTACGCCGACAACCCGGCCCGTGGCGAAATTACCGTGGTGCTTGGCCCGCCCCTGCAGGGCGACAGCACGGCCATGGATCTGGATACGCAATTGCGCGAGGCCCTGCGCACCCTGTCGGTCAAGGACGCGGCGGCCCTTGTGGCGGCCATTACCAGCCTGCCCCGGCGCACCGTCTATGCCCGCGCGCTGGAACTGGCGCGCGGATCATAACTGCTGGATCAGGCTCAGTGCTTGTCCGGCAGGTCGGTGCTGAACAGCGAATCCGGTGGCATGGGGCCGCCGGTCGAGGCATCAAGCAGGTCGACACGCGTGGTCTCCTGCTGGGCGTCTTGAATGATCCAGCCGCGCAGCAGCAGCGGGCTATCGTGGAAGATCAGCGTCATGCTGCCATCACCGGGTGAATCGGTGCGCACGACCGTGATTTCCAGCACATTGCCCTCACGCGTCAGGCCGGTGACCGTCACATCCCCCGACAGTTGCAGGTGCGGACGCAGCAGCAGGCCCAGCGGCGTCTTGTCCATGGGCATGGTGGTGGTCTGGTCCAGTTGGCTGTCGTTGAACACGACCTGATCGTGGTTGGCCACCAGCAGCAGCGGGCTGGGCGGGTCATACTGGAAGCGCATGCGGCGATTCGTCCGGTCGATCCACGCGGTCCCGGTGCTCTGCTTGCCATCGGGCGCCGTCTGGCGGAAACGGGCCTTGAGCAGGCTGATCGCATCCAGGTGCCGCTCAACGCGTTCCAGCAGGGCATGATCCTGATCCGATGCGCCAACGGCCATCTGTTCCTGCGCATGGGCGGTGGGCACAGCACCGCCACCGGCAAGCAGGCAGGCCAGTCCACAGGCGGCGATGGTAGGGGCAAATCTCATGATACGGGACGATCCATACGGGGAGTACCCGCCCACTGGTGCCCCATCATCGGGGCAAGATCAAGGTGGGTGGATCAGGAACTGCCAATCAGCACGCCGGCCACGAATACCAGCAGCCCGCCGATGACAATCTGCACGATGGCCGAGCCGAACGGCGTTTCCTGATACCGCCAGCGTATCCACGAAATCACGAACAGTTCGATCACCACCACGGTCACGGCGGCGATCATGGCGGTGGAAAAATTGTCGATCAGGAACGGCAACGTATGGCCGATCCCCCCCGCCGTGGTCATAAGCCCGCATATCAGCCCGCGCAGCAGTGGCGCGCCACGGCCCGACAGCTTGCCATCATCGGACAGGGCCTCGGCAAAGCCCATGGAAATCCCCGCCCCCACCGACGCCGCCATGCCGACAAGAAAGGCATTCCATGGCTGGTGCGTGGCGAAGGCGGCGGCGAAAACGGGGGCCAGCGTGGACACCGATCCGTCCATCAGGCCCACAAGGCCGGGCTGGACAACCTGCAGCACGAAGCGGCGGCGGGCGTCCTCGTCCTCGCTTTCGCGCTTGCTGGTGGGCAGGCGGTCCAGTTCTATGGCGTTGGCGGCCTGTTCGTGCTGGTCCTCGGCATGGGCCAGATCGCCCAGCAGCTTGCGCGTGGCGGCATCGGTGGTGCGCAGCGCGGCCTGGCGGTAGAAGCGCGCGGCATCCATTTCCATCTGGCGGGCATGCTGGCGCACGGCCTCGATCCCTTGCGTCTGGACCTGCCATGCGGGCTTGCGCACAAGGAAATCCGCGATGTCCTGCCGGCGGATCAGCGGGATATGGGGGCCGAACCGACGGGCGTACAGGTCGATCAGGTCGCGGCGATGGGTGTCTTCCTCCACCGACATGTCGGTAAATATCCTGGACGTATCGGGATATTTTTCCCGCAATGCGTAGGCGAAGTCGGAGTAGATGCGCCCGTCTTCCTCCTCATTGGAGATGGCCAGCGCGAGGATTTCCTGATCGGTCAGGGACGAGAATTTACGCATTATCCAGTCTATGCATAAATTCCCCCGTCATCTCAAGAATATTGTAAAGTTAAAAATAATTATCAGTTGTATTTCCAAAGTAATAACCGAAACTGATTATGCTTCTCGATTACATTTACTGGAAACACACCCGGCCCGTCCGGATCAGACAGCCGCTTCGGCAAAGATATGGGTCACGTCACCCTTCCACCGGCCATGATAGGCCGCAAGCCACGCTTCCGCCTGGGTGGGGGCGCCGCCTGCAATTTCATGCAGGGGGGCAAGGAAGCGGGTCTCGTCACGGCCCTGCGCGTCTCGGATCGCACGCGCGCGCAGCCCGTCAGCCGCCAGTTCGATCATGCGCGCGGCAAGCGGGCGCAGCGTGCCCTGTCCCCATGGCGTATCCAGCCCGGTGCGCGGCACCGCGCCACGAATGGCGACATAGTCATCCCACCCATGTTCCAGCACCAGCCTTTCAGCGGCATGCACGGTGGCGTCATCATACAGAAGCCCGGTCCACAACGCGGACTGCGCCAGCATCATGGCGGGCGACCCGGCATCCGCGCCCCGCATTTCCAGAAACTGCTTGAGCCGCACATCGGGGAAGGCGGTGGTCATGTGGTCCTCGAAATCACCGATCGTCGGCCGCGTGCCCTCCAGCCCCGGCGGGCAGCGTCCCGCCAGCCAGTCCCGGAACGAACTGCCCGCGACATCGATCAGCCGGTCATCGCGCGTGACGAAATACATCGGTACGTCCAGCAGCCAGTCCACGTAAGTCGCAAAGCTGAAGCCATCTTCCATAAAGCGGCGCGGCATGCCCGCGCGCGCGTTATCGGTATCGGTCCAGACACGCGCGCGGTTGGACAGGAAGCCGTTGGGGTGGCCCTCATAGAACGGGGAACTGGCGAACAGCGCCGTCGCCACTGGCTGCAACGCCAGCGAGACCCGCATCTTGCGCGCCATGTCCGCTTCCGACCCGAAATCAAGGTTGACCTGCACGGTGCAGGTCCGCAGCATCATGTCCAGCCCCAGCTTGCCCACCTTGGGCATGTAGTTGCGCATGATGGCGTAACGGCTCTTGGGCATCCACGGAATATCGGACCGCCGCGCGGTGGGGTGGAACCCCAGCGGGGCGAAGCCGATGCCCAGCCGGTCGCAGATCGGGCGGATGGCGGCGAAATGACGGTCCATTTCGCACGCGGTATCATGCAGGGAGGCCAGCGGCGCGCCGGACAGTTCAAACTGCCCGCCCGGTTCGAGCGAGATCGAACCGCCTTTCGCATCCGCCTGTCCCTTCAGGCCGATCAGCGCGCCACGGTCGATGATTTCTTCCCATCGCCTGCCGCCTTCCTCCGCCGCCAGCCCGCGCAGCAGGTCCTCGATCCCCCGCGGTGCGTACGGGGGCGAGGTCCACGCCCTGCGTTCCGGCGTTGCGGCGTCGGGCCGGACAAAGCCGAATTTTTCATGTTCCGTGCCGATCCGCCATTCGGACCGGGGCCGGGCACCAGCCGCCAGAATTGCGACCATCTGGTCAAATGATTCGATGACGGTTGAATTATGCGCGCCGGGATTCGACATGGCGGGGGCAATATCCTCAAATGACAGTCAGATTAACGCCGGCGACAGGCTGAACGCACATGCCGGAGGGGGCAGGTAATTATTGGCCCATCCCTCATACGGCCTTGAGGCCGGCCCCGACAAGGGCCAGCGCCGCCGCCGCCGCCGTATCCGCCCGCAGCACCAGGTCCCCAAGCGACAGGGGGCGCACGAACGGCCGCGCGCGCAGCATGTCGTGTTCACGCGGGGAAAACCCCCCTTCGGGACCGATCAGCACGCAGTCCCCTGATCGCGCCCCTGTGGGAACAACCGGGGCGTCACTGCGTTCAAGGGCTGCAAAAAGCCTCACATCATCAGGCCATTGGGACAGAACCACCGGCAGATCCGCCAATGGGTCGATGGCGGGCACGTCAAGGCGTTCGCACTGTTCGGCCGCCTCGACCGCGATGCTTTCCAGACGGGCGGCATTGATGCGGTGGGTGTTGGTGCGTTCGCTCACCACCGGGCGAAAATGCGTGACCCCCAGTTCGGTGCCCATGCGGATGACCGTTTCGGTCGCATCGCGCTTGAGCGGCGCGAACAGCAGGCCCATCCCCCGTGTCGCCACGGGCGCGCGAGTCCGCTCCACCAGCCGGATGCGGCAGCGGTCGCGGCGCAGGTGGTCGATCACGCCGTGCCATTCCCCGTCGCGCGCATTGAACAGGGCGACCGCCGCCCCCACCTGCTGGCGCAGGACGGCGCCAAGGTAGTGGGCCTGTCCCGCTTCCAGGTCCAGCATGGCGTCATGCGCCATCGGGGCAATCGTTCCGGGGGGAATGAACAGTCGCGGGCAATCCCTCATGCCTGACGGTAACCTTTCGCACCTAAATCATAACGCCGGGGCCGGTCTTGACCCGGCGGGGTCTTCCGGCCCATCTGTTTCGCCATTAGCAGCCACGGGGCGATCCGTCATCGGCAAACCCTGCCCCACTGCGACCAAGCCCGAAGGAGTTGCCCCGTGGACCAGCCTGTACCCCATACGGACATCCGGGTGGATGGCTGGATCGGCCGCCTGCCCGCGCGCCTGCGCCCCTATGCGCTGCTGGCGCGGCTGGACCGGCCCATTGGCACGTGGCTGCTGTTCCTGCCGGGCATATGGGGCATCCTGCTGCCACCGGGCGTGCCGATGGCGCGGCGTATTTTCCTGATCGTGCTGTTCGGTATCGGCAGTATCGTGATGCGTGGCGCTGGCTGCGTGGTCAATGACATGTGGGACCGCGACATCGACCGGCAGGTGGCGCGCACGGCGGGCCGCCCGCTGGCGTCGGGCGCGCTGTCGATGCGCGAGGCGGCGCTGTTCCTCGCCGCCCTGCTGCTGATCGGGTTCAACATCCTGATGAACCTCAATACCCTGTCGCAGGTTCTGGGCGCGTCCTCGCTCATCCTTGTCGGGCTGTACCCGCTGGCCAAGCGGGTGACGTGGTGGCCGCAACTGGTCATGGGGTTCACGTTCGGCTTTGGCGCGCCGCTGGGCTTTACCGCGGCGGCGGACCGCATCACCCCCGCGCTGTTCGCGCTATATGCCGCGACCATCGTCTGGCAGCTTGGCTTTGATACGATCTACGGCTTTCAGGACATGGAGGATGACGCGCGTATTGGCGTGCGGTCCACCTCGCGCCTCATGGCGGGACACGCGCGGCTGTTCGTGGGCATATGCTACGCGCTGACGGTTGCGGGACTGGCGGCGGCGGGATGGCTGGCCCATACGGGCTACGGGTTCTGGCTGGCGCTGCCCGTGGCCGGCGTGCTGCTGGCATGGCAGGTCAGCCGGCTGGACCCGCGCAACCCGGCCGGATGCCTGCGCCTGTTCCGCTTCAACCGCGAAACCGGCCTTGTCATCGCCCTGGCCATGCTGGCGGGGCTGCTTACGCGCTGAGATGCATGGTCCGGCCCAGGAAGGTCCGGGCCATGTCCATGCATTGCAGGAACAGGGCGGAATCGTAGCGGTGCCCTTCATCGCGCAGGAAGGCATGCTGGGCATTGAATTCATGCCATTCGTAGCGGGTGCCCGCCTGTTCCAGCGCCTCGCGGATCATCTGCCGCCCGGCAAAGGGTACATGCGGGTCCTGCCGCCCCCAGACCAGCAGCGCCTCCCCCTTCATCTCGCCCACGCGCGCCAGCGTATCATCGCATTTGCCATGGCCAAGGCTGTGGGCATGGATATCGGTGGCATAGAAACACACCGTCGCCCGCACGCGCGGGTCGAGGGCCGCGCGAAACGCCAGGTGCCCGCCAAGGCACACGCCCATCGTGGCCAGCGCGCCGGTGCAGTGCGGGCAGGATTCCAGCCAGTCCAGCGCCGCGCGCGCATCATGGTCATAACCCGCAAGCGGTTTTTCGTGTTTGAGGAAATTGCCCCGGTCGGTGCCCGGCTTGTCATAGGCCAGCACGGTCCCCGCCGGTTCATATTCATGATAGACCTCGGGCACGCAGACCACATGCCCCAGTCCCGCCATCATCGCCGCAAGCCTGCGGATGGGGGCCGTCACCTGATAGATTTCCGAAAACAGGACAAGTCCGGGAAAGCGTCCCGCAATGGCCGGACGGAAAACATGCATCCGCATCATGCCTGATGGCGTTGGAATGTCAGCCGTTTCGTCTGAAAGGATAATCATGGCAGTACGCGCGCTCCATAGGGCAAAGGGTCATGATAGCAGCATACGCCATCCCCACCGAGGGGTGGAGCGCCCTGCCGCTTTTGTAATATCAGGACAGAAAAATAGGGTATTTTTGTTCAAATATTGCGCAAAAAAGGCTTCCGTCGTTGACATTCAATCATATCCCCGGCCTGTATAGGGCATGAATTCATTACAGAAACCATGATGTCATCCCTGTTCGCCCTCTCCCTCGCATCGCTGGCGATCGTAGCCGTCGTGGTTCTGATTGCGCGCTTCAGGATCAACCCGTTCATCGTGCTGTTCGCGGTCTCGCTGGCGCTGGCGCTGGGGGCGGGCATGCCGCCACAGAAGGCCATCGCATCGTTCGAAGCCGGCGCGGGGCGCGTGCTGGGGCACGTCGCGACCGTCATCGCGCTGGGCACCATGCTGGGCAAGATGCTGGCGGAATCGGGCGGGGCCGACCGGATCGCGGTCACGATCACCAGCCTTGCGGGCAAAAAGCGCGTCAGCTGGGCCATGATGGTGATCGGCCTGCTGGTGGGGCTGCCGGTGTTTTTCGAGGTCGGGTTCGTCCTGCTCATCCCGCTGGCGTTCACGCTGGCGCGGCGGACCAATACGCCGCTGCTGCTGCTGGCGCTGCCCATGGGGGCGGCGCTGTCGGTCACCCACGCCATGATCCCGCCCCATCCCGCAACGCTGCTGGCGCTGTCGGCCTACCATGCGGATATCGGGTGGACGATCCTGTGGGGGATCGTGATCGGCACGCCGGTGGCGGCCCTTGCCGGGCCGGTTTACGCGCGCTTCATCGCCGGGCGGATCGGGCCGGTGCAGCCCTCCGCGCTGGAGGCACAGTTCGTCAACCACGACGTGCCCGAAAACATGCCCGGTTTCGGCATTACGGTCATGACCATCCTGTCCCCCGTCATCCTGATGCTGGTGGGGTCGATGGCCGACCTGGTGGCAACGGCGCATACGCCGCTGAACAACGCCCTGCACTTCATCGGCAATACCGACATCGCCCTGGCGCTGGCGACGCTGCTGTCGTTTCAGGTCTTTGGCGCGGCGCGTGGATTCAGCCGTGAAACCATCCTGAAATTCACCAATGACTGCCTGGCCCCCACCGCGCTGATCATGCTGCTGGTCGGCGCGGGCGGTGGTTTCGGGCAGGAGCTGGTCGATAGTGGCGTGTCGTCGGCCATTACCGACCTGGCGGTGGGGGCGCGCGTGCCGCTGCTGGTGCTGGCATGGCTGCTGGCGGTGGTGGTGCGGGTTGCCACCGGGTCGGCCACCGTGGCCATGAGTACGGCGGCTGGCATTGTCGGGCCGATCCTGCTGCGCACCCATGCGGCGTCACCCGAACTGATGGTGATCGTGACCGGGGCCGGGTCCGTGGCGCTGGGGCCGCTGAATGACGCGGGGTTCTGGCAGATCAAGGAATACCTTGGCCTGTCGGTCGGGCAGACCATCAAGACATGGTCGGTGATCGAGACCCTGATTGCCGTGCTGGGACTGGCATTCGCGATGATGATCTCGCTGGTGGTCGGATAGATGAGGGATGATTGCGAGATAAGCAGTTGATAAAAAGCACGGATGGCTCTGCCGCCATTTTCAAAAAGGCAGCGCCTTTCGAAGCTTTTTGAAAAAAGCTTCACCAAAAACTTCTTTTAATTTTCAGGCCAGGTTATGTGCCAGCACATTCACCGCCAGCGCCTGATCCACTCCTTCTTTACCCAGTGCCGCCAGCACTGATGCAGGGGCCTGCCGCACGGCGCGGCAGGCATCGGGCAGGATGAAGGTTGCAAACCCCGCCCGGACCGCATCGCGCGCGGTAGCCGCCACGCAGTAATCCAGTGCGACCCCCACCACGAATACGCGGGTAATCCCCCTGCCCTTCAGCAGGCCATCCAACCCAGTGCGACTGGTATGGTCGTTGTCTTCAAAGGCGGAATAGCTGTCGACGGCGGGATGCAGCCCCTTGCGCAGCACCACGCCGATATGCCCCTGCGCCAGCGCGGGCGAAAGGTCCGCCCCGGGCGTGCCCGCCACGCAATGCGCGGGCCACGGACCACCTTGCCCAACAAAGGACACATGTCCTGCCGGGTGCCAGTCCTGTGTTGCGACGATTGCGCCAAACGGCAGGTTGCATAGCGGGTTGATCAGGGCAGGCAGCCCGTCCGCACCCGGCACCCCAAGAGGACCGCCGGGCATGAAATCGGCCTGCATGTCGATAATCAGCAGGGCATCCGTGGCGGTTATGCGCAGGGACATGATCCGTCTTTCCCTTCAGAACCTGCCTGAAAACAAATCATTGATAAAAACAAAAGTTTTTGGTGAAGCTTTTTTCAAAAAGCTTCAAAGAACGCCTCTTTCTTGAAAACAGGCGGCATCCAAAAACTTTTCCTGATTTGCAGGGTAGCCATGATGAATACCACAAACAGAAAATCCGGGCGGAAGAACCACCCGGACCATCATGTTCAGCTTCTGGCGTAGGGATTGCTTGACGCCCGCAGCAGCAGCCGGATTGGCGTGCCGGGCAGGTCAAACGTCTCGCGCAGGCCATTGACCAGATAACGCTGGTAATCTTCCGGCAACTGGTCCGTGCGGGTGCCGAACACGATGAACGTGGGCGGCCGGGCCTTGGCCTGCGTGATGTAGCGCAGCTTGAGCCTGCGGCCATCGACCAGCGGCGGCGGATGGCGTTCGACCATCATCTCGAACCACCGGTTCAGCGCGCCGGTCGCGACACGGCGGTTCCACACGTCATAGGCGCGGCGCACGGTGGGCAGCAGCTTGTTGATCCCCGCCCCCGTCATGGCGGAAAACGCAACGACGGGTATGCCGCGCATCTGCGCAAGCGATGTCTCGATCCGGTCCTTGATGGCCTGCCGGGTCGCGGCCCGGTCCTCCACCGCGTCCCATTTGTTCAGCGCCAGCACGCAGCACCGGCCTTCACGCTCGATCAGGCGGGCGATCTGCAGGTCCTGTTCATGCACGCCCAGCGTCGCGTCAAGCACGAGGATGACGACCTCCGCCATCTTCAGCGCCTCGATCGAGGCGGAGACGGACATCTTCTCCAGCGTCTCGTCAATCCGCGCCTTGCGGCGCAGGCCAGCGGTATCGACCAACTGGATCGGCCCCTGGTCATCATGCAGCATGACGGCAATGGAATCGCGCGTAAGCCCTGGTTCCGGGCCGGTAATCATCCGCTCCTCGCCCAGCAGGCGGTTCAGCAGCGTGGACTTGCCCGCATTGGGGCGGCCGACAATGGCAAGGCGCAGCGGACCGGGGGGGCGGATGTCCTCTTCTTCCTCGCCTTCCGCCTGTTCGCGCCGGGTGCGGCGCGTGGCCTTGTGCACCGGCGGCAGGTCGGTGGGCGGCAGCCGGTCGGCGATTTCGGACATGAGGTCGGCCACACCTTCCCCATGCTCGGCGGAGATGGCCAGCGGCGCGCCAAGGCCCAGCGAGAACGCCTCCATGGCGGCGGCGGCCCCCTGCCGCCCTTCCGCCTTGTTGGCGACCAGCAGCACGGGACGGCCCTGGCGACGCAGCCAGTTGGCGAAATGTTCATCCGCCGGCGTCAGGCCGCTACGCGCGTCAATGCAGAACAGCACAAGGTCCGCGTCCGCCACCGCGGATTCGGACGAGGCCCGCATGCGCCCGTACAGCGTATCGGGGGCCGCTTCTTCCAGCCCCGCCGTATCGATGATGCGGATGGCGCGGCCACGCACGACGGCCTGCCCTTCCTTTCGGTCGCGGGTTACGCCGGGGGTGTCGGCCACAAGCGCCTGCCTGCGACCGACCAGCCGGTTGAAAATGGTCGACTTGCCGACATTTGGCCTGCCCGCGATCACGACAACCGGCAGCGCATCCACTGGCGCGGATGGAAAAGATGAACTCACTGCGGCAACTTTCTTTTTAACTGTAGGCGATAAGGTAGCCGTTATTGTCCAGCAGCAACAGCAGATTATCGACCACGATGGGCGCGGTCGTCACCTGGCCGGGCAGCTTGTGCAGGGATTCGATATGCCCCTGCGCCGGATCGATGATGGCGACCCCGTTTTCGGGGAAGCTGGAAACAAACACCAGCTTGCCCCCCGCCAGAAGCGGGCCGTTCCATACGATGCCGCGCTTCTGCTTGTCTGAATTTTCGTACTGGCGCAACTGCGTGATCCAGCGCACATGGCCCGAAAGCCGGTCGAGGCAGGCCACCTGCTGGTCCATGGAGATGATGAAGATCCAGTCCCCGATCACCAGCGGCGTGTTCTGCCCCGAAATGCCGCGTTCCCACAGCCTGCGGCCCGAACGCATGTCAATGGCCACCAGCACCGCGCCGGTGCTTATGGCATAGGCCGTGCCATCGGCGATGACCGGCATGCCATGCACGCACGAAAAGTCGATCAGCGCCTGCTGCCCGTTGGTGCTGCCCAGCGTGTCGGCCCACACCACCTCGCCCCCTTCGGCGCGCAGCGCCACAAGGTCGCCCGACCCGAAACCGGCCAGCACGACGCCCCCCGCCACGGCCGGGGCCGGCTGGCCATATATGACGGTATCGGCGGCGGTCGCGGCGTATGTCCACAGCACGTTGCCGTTTTCGGCGTCAAGGCAGTACAGGTGTTCGTCAATGGTGCCAAGGAACAGGCGGCCGTTGGCGACGGTTGGCGCCGACCGGCCGGGGGTCTGGACGTTGACCCGCCATTTCAGCTTGCCAGTCGCGGCGTCCAGCGCCAGCGCCTGCCCTATGCCATCGACGACATACAGCGTGTCGCCATCGACGCTGATCCCGCCGCCCAGGTTGTCCGAACGCATCTTGCGCGGCTTGGGGTTGTATTCCCACAGCTTGTGCATCGCGGGCCAGCGATAGGCCCGGATCACACCCTGCGCGTCCATGACGAAAATGCGGCCGTTCTGGACCACCGGCGGGGCCTGGATAATGCCGCGCCCGCTTGTGCCCAAGGCGACGTAATACAGGGGTTCGGGTTCGGAAATGCCCGCGCCGATATCATGCGTCCATTCATGCCGCATGGCCCCGCGCCAGGCGATGTCCATGCCCACATGGTCGGGATTGACGCCCGACTGCGGCCATGCGTGCAGCGCCGTGGGGGCGGGCACGGTCACGGCCTGCGTTTCTTCGGGGTCAACCGTCAGGCCGGCCTTGGTCTGCAGCACGTCGGAACGGTGGCCGATCAGCAGCGGCTTCTTTTTCTGCGCGCCGGAACAGGCGGCCAGGGCGGGCAGCAGCGCGGCCCCGGCACCAAGTAACGCGTGGCGGCGGCTCAGGGCTGGTTTCATGGTCTTCCTGTCTGTGGGCATGGGGGTATCATGGGTCGGGTCAGCCACCTGCGTCCGCCCCCATGGTCTGCAGCATGGCTTCGGCGCGGTTGCGCACGCCATCGGTTACGGACATGTCCATGGCCAGGCGTTCCAGCCGGGCGCGGGCATCCGCTTCCCTGCCGGTGCGCAGGTCAAGCATGGCCTCGGCCTCGATGGCCTGGGCGCGCCATGGCTGGCCCGCGCCATCCAGCACCGCAAGGCGTGAACGCAGGGTGGCGGGGTCGCCGCTGTCGATCTGGTGCTGGACCCACAGCAGGCTGGCAAGCGCGGCAATGACCGGGTCGGTGGCGTGTTCCTGCGCCACGCCATCCCACAGGGCAAGGGCGGCGGGCAGGCTGCCGCTGCCAGCCAGCAGGGCCGCGCGTTCCATCCGCGCAAGGATGCGCAGCGGCGGCCGTGCCCGGCCATCCAGCGCCGCAAGCGCCTGCAGCCCGGTTTTCTGGCGCGTGGTCAGCGTTCCATCCATGCCGGTGCTGTCGGGCGCGCGGGCGGTATCCTGCATGGCGGTGAAATAGGCCGCCGAGACCGCCGCATCCGCCTTGTGCGCGCGGGAGACGGAATACTGCCACCCCCCGGCCCCGATGCACACCACCGCGACCACGGCCCCCGCGACAGCCAGATAGCGGCGCGCCAGCGCCCGGATGCGTTCGGCACGGATTTCCTCATCGACTTCCGTGAAGATGTCGTCAGCCACGTTCCTGTCGTTCCCTGCTCGCTTGCGCGGCGCCATGCGCACGGCGCGTCGTGATTGTCGATCCCACCATATCCGGCCTGAAACGGCACGGCAAACCACCATATCGGGGTGGGTGCGCCATGATCGGCCATCCTGCCTGTCCGATCACATAGACCGGCCCGTTTTCCACCGCCAGCCGTAAGCATGGCGGAAATGCAGAAAGTTCGGGTTTTTCACCGTTCCCGCCCCTACCTGTCACGCAGCAGCGCCCTGGCGGAGGCCACGACCTGCGCCACACTCAGCCCTTCCATCGGGGCATTGCCCACCGGGCCGGGGGCCATGGCCACCCGCGCCCACGGCCCGGATGGCGCGTATTCCGATGCCCGGCTACGCCCGAACAGGCCCAGCGTGGGAATCCCGCACGCCGCCGCAAGGTGCATCAATCCCGAATCATTGCCAATGAATAGCGTGCACCGCCCCAGCAGCGCCGCCACCTGCGTTACCGACAGGTTGCCCCCCGTATCCAGCGCGTCCGGCAACTGCTCCAGCACCGCCTGCGCGCGCGCGCGTTCAGCCTGCCCCGGTCCGTACAGGATCACCGGCCGCAGGGACGGGTCATCTTCCCGAAGCGCCCTGAACACCGCGACAAACCGCCCGGCGGGCCAGATCTTGCCATCCCAGTTGGCGGTGGGGCCAAGGGCGACCCAGCGCGGCCCGTCGGGCAGCATTCCGGCAGCCCGCGCGCGTTCCGCCGCACTGGTCCACACAACCGGCAGGGGAGCCGGATCAAGGCCCAGCAGGTTGCCGATATGGGTAATGCGCCGCCCCGGCCTGCGCCCGCCACGCATGACATGGCGCCGGCCCGCGCGCAGGAAATAGCTGACGACCGACCCGCGCAAATCCACGCACAGGTCCCATTTCGTGCCCCGGCACTGCCGCCACAGTTCCAGCCAGTGGCGGTCCCATGGCTGCTTGACCATTTCGATGGTGCGCACGCGGCGTGGCATATGCGCGAACAGCCCGGCGGCCACCGGCCCGCAGGCAATGGTGAAATCCGCCTGCGGGTAGCGCCGCAACAGGGTGTCCAGCAGCCCGGTGGACAGGATGGCATCGCCCAGCCGGGTGGAGGTGATGAACAGGATATGCATTTTCCCGGTGCTAGTCAGGTTTTGCTTATGTGCCAACCTCTCTTTACCCCTTGCCTGAGGGCGCGGGCATGGCCAGATTGCGCATATGGCCAGAATTGCTCATCTTTCCGATCGCGCCGTCCTCAGCATATCGGGTGCGGATCGCGTCTCCTTCCTGCAGGGGCTGGTGTCCAACGACATGGCGGCGGTGGCGCCCGGCCATGCCGTGTGGACCGCCTTCCTGTCGGCGCAGGGCAAGTGGCTGGCTGATTTCTTTGTCTTTGCCGACCCCGAGGGCGTGCGCCTGCTGCTCGATTGCGACGCGACACAGGCCGCCATGCTGCGCCAGGGCCTGTCGCGCTACCGCCTGCGCGCGGATGTGGAGATCAGCGAGACGGGATACGCCGTCCATGCCGCATGGGGGGAAGGCTTCACCGCGCCCGACGGCTATCCGGCCGCCCCCGACCCGCGCCTGCCGCAGGCGGGGTGGCGGTTCCTGCTGGGGCACCCGATCGCCGACCCTTCGGCGGATGATGTCGATTACGACCTGCTGCGCCTGTCGCTTGGCCTGCCCGATGGCGTGCGGGACTGCGAAAGCGGCAAGACCCTGCTGCTGGAAGCCAATTTCGACCAGTTGAACGGCATTTCGTGGACCAAGGGCTGCTACATGGGGCAGGAACTGACCGCGCGCACCCGGTATCGTGGGCTGGTGCGCCGCCACCTGCTGCCGGTAACGTCCCACCATGACCTGCCCGCCCCCGGCACGCCCATCCTGTCCGGCACGGCCACGGTGGGGGAGATGCGCTCCTCCCGCGACAAGGTCGGCATGGCGATGATCCGCAACGAACACATCAACGACACGGGCCTGACCATAGGGGGCCACGCGCTGCACGTGCATGTGCCCCAGTGGTTTGCCCTGCCCGCCAGGGCGGAGTAGCAGTACGCCCACCAGCTTTTTCCAAGGTTAGAGAGACATGCCCTACACTCCCCCGGACCAGGCCGTTCGCGCGGCCATGATCGACCGGGTCAGGTTCAATGAAGACGGCCTGATCACGGCCATTGCCCAGCAGCATGACAGCGGCGAGGTGCTGATGCTGGCATGGATGAATGCCGAGGCACTGGATGAGACACTGCGTACGGGCCGCGTGTGCTATTATTCACGCAGCCGCCATGGCCTGTGGCGCAAGGGGGAGACATCGGGGCAGGTGCAGGCGCTGGTTGACGCCCGCCTTGACTGCGACCGTGACGCCGTGCTGCTGCTGGTGGACCAGAAGGGGGTTGCCTGCCACACGGGGCGGCGCAGTTGTTTCTACAATGCGCTCCGCCCCGAAGGGATCGTGGAAATAACCCAACCGGACATCGCAGCGGAGACCCTTTATGGCAAGAAAGCCTGACACGACAGTGGTAAGTGACGAGGAAAAGCGCGAGCAGGTCAGCAAGCTGGTCTGGATCGGCATTACCGTGCTGGGCACCATCATCATGGGCATATTCATGCTGCGCGCGGAGCTGCATGCCCTGATATCGGAAAACGAACCCCTGCCCCCCAGCACCTCGGCGCCTGCTACGCCGGGTGTTCCCCCGCCTGCCGCCCCAACGCAGGGCCAGCCCCCAGCAGGTCCATGATCTCGGCTGCCGCAGCCTGCGCCGGGTCCGCGCCGGGTCCGCGCAGGGCGGCGCGGACCCGGCCAAACCCCGCGCGTTGCAGGCTGCGGCTCTGCTGATCCGCCAGCAGGCGCTCAACGGTCCGGGCCAGCAGTTCGGGCGTGCAGCGTTCCTGCAGCAGTTCCGGCACCAGCCTGTGGCCTGACAGCAGGTTGACCATGGCCACATACGGCACCCGGATCAGCCGCCGCGCCATGGCCGCTGTCAGCGGATTGACACGGTAGGTCACCGCCATGGGCACATTGGCGATGGCCAGTTCCAGCGTGGACGTGCCGGATTTGGTCAGGGCCGCATCGGCCGCGGCAAACGCGTCGTGCTTGTCATCCACATCCGTCACGATAACGGGCTGGACCGGCCATTTCGCCACCCCCCGGCGCACGATATCCGCAATGACCGGGGCCACCGGCACCACAGGCACGATACCGGGCACCCGGCGTTGCACGATGGCCAGCATGCGCCCGAATACCGGCAGCAGGCGCGGCGCTTCGGACCGGCGGCTGCCGGGCATCAGCACCAGCACCGGCGCATCCGCCGCGATGCCGTGGCGGGCGCGAAAGGCGGGGCCGGAGCCGGTATCCGCCCCGGACTGCAGGACGGGGTGGCCGACAAAACGCGCCTCGATCCCGTGGCGGGCGAAGAATTCCGGCTCGAACGGCAGCAGGCACAGCATGCGTTCCCACAGGCCGGGGAATTCGCGCACCCTGTGTTCACGCCATGCCCAGACCTGTGGCGCGACATAATGCAGGCGGGGAATGGACAGCGGCGCGATCCGGCGCAGCAGCCGCAGGGTAAAACCGGGACTGTCGATGGTAATGACCAGGTCGGGCCGCCGGTCGGTAATATCCGCCACCGCCTGATCCAGCCTGCGCGACAGGTGCCGGACCTTGGGCAGCACTTCCATAAGGCCCATGACGGCAAGGTCACGCAGCGGGAACAGCGTATGCAATCCCTGCGCGTGCATGCGCTCCCCGCCGATCCCCACAAACCGCACATCGGGACATAGCGCGCGTAACGCCGCCATAAGGCGGCCACCCAGCACGTCACCACTGGCCTCCCCCGCCATGATCCAGATGGTGGGGCTGGTGGAAACCGTCGTGGCGGACGCGCGTGCGGGGAAAGTGTCAGTCATGCCTGACCGGCTTATCGTGTCGGGTCAGGCAGCGCAAATGCCTGTTGTAAAAATTGCGGTCCCGCTTGCCCGGCACCGTCATGAAAACCTGTGGCTGACCGGGTGGACAATATCGACAGGGGACGGAACCCATGCCTGCCGGTGCCTTTCCGCCCCAGACAGACCCGTTGATAAAAAAGCAATGAAAGTGTCCGGGTGCCGCCTTTTTTCGAAAAGGCGGCGTTCCTTGAAGCTTTTTGAAAAAAGCTTCACCAAAAACTTCCTCATGATTTCCAGGGCATCGCGCAAATACGGGCGGCAACACCACGGCGCTGACATGAAGTGGCGTTTTTCCCCTTTTTCAGTGCGTTTTAAGCAGGTCGCGTATGGTCACGCGGATATCATCGGGCAGCGGGACATAACGCAGCGCAAGGGCCGCGTCGTTGCCGTGCTGCATGCTCCAGTCAAAGAAGGCGCGCACCGCCCTGCCCTGTGGCGTGTCGGCCCGGTCGGTCGGGACCAGCACATAGGTCGCGGCCATGATGGGCCATGCGCCCGGACCCTCCCCATCCAGCACATCGGCGGAATGGCTGTCATCGCCCGCCCAGTGGGCGGTGGTCACGGCCTGCGCGAAACTGTCCGGCCCGGCGGTGACCAGATCGCCGTGGTGGTTGCGCATTCCGGCAATCGCCATGTGGTTGCCCGCCGCATAGGCGTATTCCAGATAGCCGATGCTGCCTTCGGTATTGCGCACGGCGGCGGCGATGCCGTCATTGCCGCGCGCGCCCTCGCCCACCGGCCATTCGATGGATGTCCCGCTGCCCTGCGCCCGCGCCCATTGGGGGGAGACACGGCCAAGATAGGACGTAAACACGAACGTCGTGCCCGACCCGTCCGCGCGCCGCACCGGGGCCACCGGGATGGCGGGCAGGGACAGGCCCGGATTTTCCGCGGCAATCCGGGGATCATTCCACATGGTGATGTCCCCCGCATAAAGCCGCGCCAGCAGTTCCCCCGTCAGGCACAGGCGGCTGGTATCCACACCGGGCAGGTTCACCACCGGCACGATCGCCCCCATGACCGTGGGAAACTGGATCAGGTGGAACTGCGCCAGTTGCGCCGCCGTCATGGGCGCGTCGGAGGCACCGAAATCCACCGTACGGGCCTTGACCTGATTCTGCCCGGCACCCGAGCCGATGGTCTGGTAATTCAGGCGGATATCCGTCGCATGCGCGGCCCCTTCCCCCCACGCGCCATAAATGGGCGCGCCGAAGCTGGACCCGGCCCCGGTGATTTCCGTGGCGTGGGCGTGGCCGCAGGCCAGGCCCAGCACAACCGCCATCCCCAGCCCGATGCCACGCAGCCGGTACCGATCAGCCACGCAGGGTGGCATTGCAGCTTTTCTGCGCGGCTGCGACAACCTGATCACAGACAGCTTCGATTTCGGCATCGGTCAGGGTCCTGTCCATTGGCTGAAGGGTTATCTCCACGCCCAGCGACCTGTGCCCCGCCGGGATCTTGTCGCCTTCATAAACATCAAACAGGCTGACGGCCACAATCAGGTTGCGCTCCGCCCCCCTGACAGCCTTCAGCAGCTTTTCCGCCGGAACATCGGCCGTCACCACAAAGGCGAAATCACGCTTGAGCGGCTGGAAGGTGGACAGCACCGGCGGCGTCCTGCGCTTGCGCCTGGGTTCGGGCACCGCATCGGGATACAGCGTGAACGCACACACCGGCACATCAATGCCGCGCGCGGCCAGCAGGGCGGGATGCAACTGCCCGAAATGCCCCAGCACCAGCTTCGGCCCCTGCCGGATCACGCCCGAGCGCCCGGGATGGTAATAGGACGGGGCATCGGTGGTGATGCCCAGCCCCTCCATCGCCGCCCCCATGGCCGCCAGCCCCGCCAGCGCGTCGGCCTTGGCCTGCCACAGGTCCACCGGCTGCGCCGCTTGTCCGGGCAGGCGCGGGGAATGGCCGCTGCGGATACCGGCGGCCACCAGCTTCTGCCCCTCGGGGCCAAAGCCGGGTCCGACCTCAAACAGGCCAAGATCGGGATAGCCACGCGCCGCGTTGCCCTTTACCGCCGCCAGCAGGTTGACCAGCGGCGTGGGCCGCATCTGGTCCAGGTCGGCCGCGATCGGGTTGAGCAGGTGCAGGTCCGTGGGCGTTTCGCCAAATTCGGCCGCCTGATCCTGTGCCACAAATGAAAAGCCCACCGTTTCCAGCAACCCGCGCGCGGCAAGCTGGCGGCGCAGGCTGGCGACACGGCCCTGACGCGGGGTGAAGGCTGGCACCGGCACGGCATTGCCCACCGGCAGGGACACCGCGGGCACGCTGTCCAGCCCACGCAGGCGCAGCACTTCCTCGATCAGGTCCACTTCGGGATCAATCGCCGCCGCCCCCTCGGCCGCCGCCTGCGCGCGGGCGGGCGGCAGGTCGGGCTGCTGGTCCAGCAGCATGGGCGTTGCGATATCATTGCGCCATGAGGGCACATCCACCACCACATGCCGCGCGTCGCATTCGCGCACCCTGAAACCCAGACCTTCCAGCAGGTGCACGGCGTGGTCGGGTTCCTCCACCAGTCCGCCCAGCGTTTCCAGACGGGCGAATTCCAGATGCGCCTGCCGCTGCCATGCCGGTTCCGCCCCGGCGGAAACCACGCTGCCCGCTTCCCCGCCACACAGGTCAAGGATCATGCGGGTCGCGGCTTCCAGAGCCGCTGGCGGTAAAGCCTGGTCCACGCCGCGTTCAAACCGCTGGCGGGCATCGGAATGCAGGTTGTGCCGCCGCCCCGACAGGGCGATGGTCACCGGATCGAACAGCGCGCATTCCACGAATACATCCGTGGTGCCGTCACTGACCCCGCTTTCGGCCCCGCCCATGATACCGGCCAGCGACTGCACGCCGCGCCCGTCGGCAATCACGCAGTCATCGGGCGTCATGACGTGTTCGCTGCCATCCAGCGCGGTAAAGGTTTCGCCAGCACCTCGGCAGATGGTCAGTTCATCGCCCATCAGCCTGTTCACGTCGAACACGTGCAACGGGCGGCCAAGGTCGAAGGCGAAGAAATTGGTGATGTCCACCAGCGCGGAGACCGGGCGCAGGCCCACGGATTCCAGCCGCCGCTTCAGCCATTCCGGGCTGGGGCCGTTCTTTACGCCACGGATGACACGCCCCAGCACCCACGGGCAGGCTTCGGGGAAGGTGATGCGCCAGTTGATGGGGGTATCAAAACGCCCTTCCACCGTTTCCGCAAGCCACGGCTTCAGGCTGCCAAGCCCCGCCGCCGCAAGGTCGCGCGCCACGCCACGCACCGCCAGCGCGTCGCCACGGTTGGGGGTGATCGCGATATCGATGACCGGGTCATCCAGCTTCGCGAACAGCGGATAGGACTGTCCCGGCGCGGTCCCTTCGGGCAGTTCGGCAATGCCGTCGCTTTCCGCGCCCAGTCCCAGTTCACGCAGCGAGCATAGCATGCCGCCACTGGCCTCGCCCCGCAGCTTGCCGGCCTTGATGGTGATGCCGCTGGCGGGAATGAAGGTGCCCGGCGGGGCAAAGATCACATGCAGGCCCGCACGCGCGTTGGGCGCGCCACAGACGACCTGCACGCGCTCGAACCCCTCGCCCGCATCGACCTGGCACACACGCAGGCGGTCGGCATTGGGGTGCTGGACCGCTTCGATGATGCGGGCGGTGCGGAAGGACGCAAGGGACGCGCCGGGGTCTTCAACGCCTTCGACTTCCAGCCCGATGGTGTTCAGCGTGGCGCAGATTTCTTCAACCGTCGCCGTGGTCTCGAGATGCGCGCGCAGCCATGACAGGGAAAACTTCATCGATCACAGACCTTCGTGCAGCAGGGCGGGAGACAGGGGACTGGTGCCGTAATGGCGCAGCCAGCGGACATCGCTTTCGTAAAACGACCGCAGGTCGGGAATGCCGTGGCGCAGCATGGTCAGCCGCTCGATCCCCATGCCAAAGGCAAAGCCCTGCCACTGCCGCGCGTCCAGCCCGCAATTGGCCAGCACGCGGGGATGGACCATGCCCGCGCCCAGTACTTCCAGCCAGTCATCGCCCGCGCCGATCTGCCCGGTCCTGCGCGACCAGCCGATATCGATTTCCATGGACGGTTCGGTAAAGGGGAAATAGGACGCGCGGAAGCGCACCGGCAGGTCCGGCATCTGGAAAAACGCACGCAGGAAATCCGACAGGCATCCCTTGAGGTGGCCCAGCGTGATCCCCTTTTCGATCACCAGTCCCTCGCACTGATGGAACATGGGCGAATGGGTGGCGTCATGGTCGGCGCGATAGGTACGGCCGGGGGCGATGATGCGGATGGGCGGCTCATGCCCCAGCATGGTGCGGATCTGCACGCCCGATGTCTGGGTGCGCAGCACGCGCTCGGGCTGGCCCTCGGCTTCGGGCGGCAGGTAGAACGTGTCCTGGTCCGTGCGGGCGGGATGGTGCGAAGGCGTGTTCAGGGCGGAGAAATTGTGCCAGTCGCTTTCGATATCCGGGCCTTCGGCGATCTGGAAGCCCATCGCGCCGAAAATGGCGGCCATTTCCTCGATCGTGCGGGTGATGGGGTGCAGCGCGCCCTCGGCTTCCGGCGCGCAGGGCAGTGTTACGTCCACGCGCTCGGCCGCAAGCCGGGCGTTCAGTGCAGCCGCCTCAAGCTCCTGCCCGCGCGCCTCGATCAGGCGGGTCAGTTCGTCGCGCAGCCGGTTCAGGGCAGCACCCCGCGTGCGCCGCTCATCCGGTGTCATGCGCCCAAGCTGCTTGAGGAGTGCGGTCAGGCTGCCCGACTTGCCCAGCGTGCCGACGCGCACCGCATCCCACGCGCGTTGGTCGGTCGCGGCAGCGAGTGCCTGAACTGTCTGTTCCCTAAGGGTTTCGAGATCGTCACTCATAGCACCTCGCACAGGCTCACGTCGGGCGGGCTGGCAAGGGGTATCTACCGGCGGGCCAGACCCGGCGCATGGAATTGCGCCCGCCACCGGCAACGGGTACGGCACGGGCATTGCATTAAAAACAAAACGGGCCGCCCGATGGGACGACCCGTTTCGTGGACCTGTCGCCACGCGGGCGCGGGACAGGGTTCAGGCCAGAGCGGCCTGCGCCTTCTTCACGATTTCAGCGAAGGTCGCCGCATCGTCATAGGCAATGGCGGCGAGGACCTTGCGGTCGATCTCGATGCCGGCCTTGTCCAGGCCGTTGATGAAACGGCTGTAGGTCAGGCCATGTTCACGCACGGCCGCGTTGATGCGCTGGATCCACAGGGCGCGGAATTCACGCTTCTTGTTGCGGCGGTCGCGATAGGCGTACTGGAGCGACTTTTCCAGACGTTCCAGCGCGATGCGGTAGTTGGTGGAGGAACGGCCCCGGAACCCCTTGGAGAGTTCGAGAACCTTCTTGTGGCGGGCGTGGGTGGTTACGCCGCGTTTCACACGTGCCATGTATCAGGTGCTCCTTATGCCAGACCGTAGGGCGCCCACTGCTTTACAGTGCGGCCGTCCATTTCCGTCAGCACCTGCGAACCACGGTTCGTGCGCTTCATCTTCTGCGAGCGGTTGATCAGGCCGTGGCGCTTGTTGCCCGGACCTGCCAGCACCTTGCCGGTGGCGGTGATCTTGAACCGCTTCTTGACCGATGACTTGGTCTTCATCTTGGGCATTTTCTTCTCCTGAATGTCTGGTGCCCGTGCCTTTGCCCGCCCGTTACGGCAGGCGCAGGCACTCCATTGCGGCCGGGCATGCCCTACAGGCCCGGACGCGCGAACAGGCAGGCTATAGACAACCCGCCCCCCGCGATCAAGTCCCTTCCGCGCACATGCATGCGCTTTCCCCCACCCGCGCGGTGCTGTAGGGGGAAATGACAGGCTGGAAACAGGAGTAAAGCACAATGACACAACGCGTTGCCTACATTACCGGCGGCAGCCGCGGCATCGGCGCCGCCATTGCGAAATCACTGGCGCAGGATGGCTACGATATCGCCATTTCCTACGCCCGCAACGAACAGGCGGCACAGAAGACGGTTACCGAGGTCAAGGCGCTGGGCCGCCGGGCCATGGCCATACGCTGCGATGGCGAAGGCAATGGCAACCGCGCCGCCATCCGGCGCGTGGTGGCCGAGATGGGGCGGATCGACGCGCTGGTGTGCAATGCCGGCATCTACCCCTATGGCGACGTGGCCGACATGACGGACGAACAGGTCGATGCGGTGCTGGGCCTGAATGTCCGCGCCGTGATGATCGAAACCATCGAGGCCGCGCGCCACATGACGCAGGGCGGGCGGATCATCCTGATCGGGTCGACCTTCGCCGACCGCTCCCCCTTCCCCGGCATTTCGCTGTATTCGGCGTCCAAGTCGGCGCTGAACGGGTTTGCGCGGGGCGCCGCGCGTGACCTTGGCCCGCGCGGGATCACCATCAACGTGGTCCAGCCCGGCCCGATCGACACGGACATGAACCCCGCCACTGGCCCCGCCGCCGACATGCTGCGCAGCTTCATGTGCCACAAGGAATACGGCACGGTCGGCGATATCGCCGCCGTCGTCTCGTTCCTTGCCAGCCCGGCGGCCAGCTTCATCACCGGGTCCGCCCTGACAACGGATGGCGGCCTGGCCGCCTGACCGGGTGGATGCGCGCAAGGCGCTCCCGCCGCGCGCGCATTTGCCCCGCCGCCATTTGTTGTGGAACCTGCCCGGCCAGACATGGTATGGTCGGGCCATGAAAACATTCCGGCTCCTCATACGACCGTGCACGCCAGCCAGATGGAACGTGAACGGGATAATGAGGACAGAAGATGCCAGAATCGGACGATTTTGATTTCCTGATCGCACTGGAAAGCGGCGCACATGACGGGGAGGAACCATCCCCCCTCGCCGATGCAGCGCCTTACCGGCCCGACCCCTGCACCTATGTCCGTGTCCTGCCGGAACATTACCAGTTCCCGGAACACAGGCGCAGGACCCAGCCCGATCCTTATGAATCGGTGCGCAGGCTTGCCCATCCCGTCAAAATTCATGAACCAGCCGACATCCGCGCCCGCATCCGGGACGTGGAGCAGGCCTGCCCCCACGCCCTGGACGCCATCAGGGCCATGGCGCAGGCCGACCTGAAACGGCTGGAATGGGGCACGCCGGGCATTGCGCGGCCCGTGCTGCTGGTGGGGCCACCGGGATGCGGCAAATCCACGGTGGCGCGGATGTATTACCGCACGCTGGGTTACGAGGTCATGGCCATGAATGTGGGCGCGATGGGCGATCCCCTGTCCCTGACCGGCACGCACCAGACATTTGGCGACGCCAAGCCCTCCACCATCGTGGAATGCCTGGCCGCGACCGGCATGGCCAACCCGTGCGTCATCCTTGATGAAGTGGACAAGGCTCCGACCGAGGGCCGGTTTGGCAGCGTGCAGAACGCGCTGCTGCAATTCCTCGACAGGGGCGAATGCACGCAGTTCCGGGATGTCTTCCTGAATGTGCCGGTTGATGTCAGCCGCGTGCGCTGGGTCCTGACGGCCAACGACCTGTCCACCGTGTCGGAACCGCTGAAATCACGTTGCCATATCATCCATGTGGACAGCCCGGACACCACCCACGCCCCGGCCCTGTCCCTGAACATCATTCGCCAGATCGAACAGGAACGGAACCTGCGGCCGGGCTGGTTCACCCTGGATGGCGTGGAGCAGCGCGTGCTGGCGCAGAATTTCACCGGCGACATGCGAGCGCTCCGGCGCATGGTGGAAATCATTGTGGACCAGCAGGTCAGGGACTGGGCAAAATGCTGACCCGGGGGGCCGGGCATCATAAAAAACGGGCATATGATACCAACACCACGACGCCACCCCGGCACGGGGTCCATATGGAAGGACACGAAATACCGTCATCAACTTCCTGTCCGTCGAAACCGGCCCGGCCCATGTCATAAACGGCATTGCCTAATCCTGATGGATGCCAGCCGCACATGTGCATGAATTTTGCGACCATTGCCTTTGATGGCAACGGGAATGACTGGGGATACCTCAGCGATATGGATGCAAGCACCACGCATCCATACGAAAAGACCTTCGGCCATCCCGCCCCCGAAGTCCTTAGAGGCTGTTTGAAAACAAATCATTGATAAAAAACAATAAAAGTTTTTGGGTGCCGCCTTTTTCTCAAAAAGGCGGCGTTCTTTCGAAGCTTTTGCAAAAAGCTTCACCAAAAACTTTCTTTAATTTTAACGCGCTATCATGATCTGACTTTTCAAACAGTCTCTAAGGACACATCCGGAACCCGCGCGGTCAGGCATCCATCAGGCGGACATGGCCGCTATCCTGAGCATTGGCCCGCGCGCATGCGAAATCGGGCGCATTGCCTGCATGCACCCTGAAACAGGACATGCCAGCCGCACCAGAAAACATATGATATTCATGGGAATAAATGGCTGGGGGACCTGGATTCGAACCAGGGCTGACCGGGTCAGAGCCGGTAGTTCTACCGCTAAACTATCCCCCAGCAAGGAGAAAGCGGCGCGATGCGCTGCGGTGATCAGGCATATAGCCGCCAGCCATTCGGGGCGCAACCCCTGCATTGTCTTTTTTGCGAATTTTCTCTTTTGTCTTGCGTTTTATGCAGAACACTCAACACAATAGGTAATACCTTGGCCGTCAACGGGTTTGGATGAACATGGTCCAGCAGACGCTCAGCGCAAAGATACGCCCGCAGGGGAACATCCCTTCCCCCGCTTCCGCGATGAATCGCCGTGCCCTGCGCGCACCATTGTATGCCGCCATTGACCTTGGCACCCATAACTGCCGCCTGCTGGTCGCCCGCGCGGGGGAGCAGGGCCTGCGTGTCATCGACAGTTTCAGCCGCGCCGTGCGCCTGGGCGAAGGGCTGCACCATTCCGGCCAACTGGCGGAAGCGGCGATGGACCGCACCATCAACGCCCTGCGCACCTGTGTGGCGCGCATGGGGCTGTACGACCTGCACGGCCATCGCGCCATCGCGACCGAGGCCTGCCGCCGCGCGGGCAATGGCATGGATTTCATCGCCCGCGTCCTGCACGAAACCGGGCTGGACATTTCGGTCATTTCCGCGCGGGAGGAAGCCGAACTGGCGCTTGCGGCCTGCAATTCCCTGCTGCAGTCCCACCCCCACGCCACCGGGCGGGGCCTGCTGTTCGACATCGGCGGGGGATCGACCGAAATCGCATGGGCGCGAATCGACCGCGCCGCCGGGCGGCATGACCTGTCGGGCTATGTCAGCCTGCCAACCGGCATCATGACCGTGGGCGAACGCCACGGGGCGGACATCTTTACCGACCGGGGCTATCGCGCCGTGGTCAGCGAGATCAGCGACATGCTGCGCGGGTTTGATGACGTGCACTGCATTACCCGTGAAATCGCGCGCGGCAATGTCATGCTGCTGGGCACCAGCGGCACCGTCACCACGCTGGCCAGTCTGGCGCAGGGACAGGACCGCTACGAACGCGCCGGGATTGATGGCAGCAGCCTGTCGGTACCCCATGCGCTGGCCCTGGTGGACAGCCTGCGCCGGTCGGGCATGGACGGGCTTGCGCGCAATCCGCTGATCGGCCCGGAACGCGCGCGTTACATGCTGCCCGGCTGCGCCATATTCGAGGCCATCGCCACCACATGGCCCATGGCCGAGGTCACGGTGGCAGACCGGGGATTGCGCGACGGACTGCTTTTACGCATGATTGGGGACCGCAGGCGACATGGCGGCCTTTCCGCCCCGCCGCCTTCCTTCCCCCTGCATAATCGTATGGAGCACCGGGTCAGTCCCTGACCGCGTCCCGTCATGAAACAGCGTTCCACTACCCGCATACCGGGCAAGGCCCGTACCAGCAGCCTGACACCCGGCACAGGCGACAGCAGCACGGACGGACGCGCCGCGCAGGCCAACCGCACCAAGACCGTCACGGTCAAGAAGGCGCGCGGCCGCACCACCGCCCAGCACCGCTGGCTGCAGCGCCAGCTTAACGACCCGTATGTGCAGGCTGCCCAGAAACAGGGCTGGCGTTCCCGCGCAGCCTTCAAGCTGATCGAACTTGATGACCGCTTCCATATGATAAAGCCCGGCGCGCGGGTGGTCGACCTTGGGGCCGCGCCCGGCGGCTGGGCACAGGTCGCGGTCAAGCGGGGCGCTGCCGAGGTGGTGGGCGTGGACCTGCTGCCGGTTGACCCGGTGCCGGGGGCGACCATCATCGAAGGGGATTTCAATGACCCCGACATGCCCGACCGCCTGACCGGCCTGCTGGGCGGGCGTGCCGACGTCGTGATGTCGGACATGGCCCCCAACACCACCGGCCACGCGCCCACCGACCACCTGCGCATTATCGGGCTGGCGGAACTGGCGCTGGATTTCGCCACCCGCATCCTCGCCCCCGACGGCACGTTCGTGGCCAAGGTGTTCCAGGGCGGGTCGGAAAAGCAGATGCTGGCGGACCTCAAGCGCATGTTCACGCAGGTCCGCCACGCCAAGCCCCCGGCCAGCCGCAAGGAATCGAGCGAGCTTTACGTGGTGGCCACCGGCTTTCGCGGCCGCGACAGCGCCGAAGGCTGACCGCGGGCCGCGCCGGCTGCCCCCGCGGGGTCAGTCAACGTGATGGTCATCCCACAGCCATGCCGCCCCGCGCACGCCCGAACTGTCGCCATGGCGGTTGCGCACGATCGGCGTGGTGCAGTTGGGGGTGATGACATAGCGGCGCATCAGGCGCGGCACGCGTTCGTAGATCGATTCAAGGTTGGACACCCCGCCCCCCAGCACGATCACGTCGGGGTCCATGAAGTTGATCGCCATGGCGCAGGCCCGCGCCATGCGGTCCATGTAACGGTCCAGCGCGCCGATTGCGGTCAGGTCGCCGGCCTCGGCTTCCTGTTCGATATGGGCCGCGCTCCGGTGGCCGGGTCCCTTCCAGTCCTGCGCCAGCGCCGAACCGCTAAGGAAACGTTCCATGCACCCTTCGTTTCCGCAGAAGCACTTGGGCATGGGGAATTCCTCCAGCCGTGGCCACGGCAGCGGCACATGGCCCCATTCACCGGCAATGTGGTTGCGGCCGATCAGCAGTTTCCTGTCGATCACGATTCCGGCCCCCATGCCGGTGCCGATGATCACGCCGAATACACTGTGATGACCCGCCCCGGCCCCGTCGATCGCCTCGGACAGGGCGAAACAGTTCGCATCGTTCTCGATCCGGACATCGCGCCCCAGTGCCGCCGTCATGTCACGGATCAGCGGCTGGTTGTTCAGCCACGTCGCATTCGCGTTCTTGATGACGCCCGTATCGGGGCTGATGGAACCGGGAATGCCGATTCCCACCGTGCCCGTGCCCCCCAGTTCCTTGTCCACCCCATGGATCAGGTCACACATGGCCCCGATGGCGGCGGGATAGTTGCCGGGGTTGGCAATGCGCCGGCGCACGCGTTCGCTCCCATCCATCGCCAGGGCTGCGATTTCGATCTTGGTGCCCCCAAAATCAATTCCAATACGATAGGTGGCCATCCAGAGTCTTTCTTTCATCATGTTTTATCAGTGGCGCATTTTCTTTTATGATCGTACCTGCACGCAACAGCAAACCCTGATGCACAAGCATAGCTGCCCACCACCAAGGAGACATGGCCCCCCATGAGTGAGATCCTGCTAGACGCGCGCGGCCTGACATGTCCCCTGCCCGTGCTCAAGGCCAACCGCATGCTGCGTGGCCTGCCACCGGGCGCGCGGCTGCGCGTGATCGCGACCGACCGGGCATCCGTTGCGGATTTCCAGGCTTTCTGCCGTGAAACGGGCCATGCCCTGATCGCCTTTGGCGAGGAAGGCGGCACGCTGTCCTTCGTCATCCGCCGCAGGCCCGACCCCGACGCGGCGCCCCAAGGCGCGCCCCGCCCCGCATAGGTGCCAAAATAGCGTAAAACCAGTTGTCCCCTTGGCAGGATGCCCCCCAAGGATGTAATGCCTGCGCCAGCCAAGTTATTTTCAGGAAGCACCACCAGCAGATGACCGACGACCTGACCAACCTTTCATTCGAGGACGCACTGGCTGAACTTGAAGCCATCGTGCGGCAGCTTGAGGTCGGCCAGCTCAGGCTGGAGGACGCGATCACGTCCTATGAACGTGGTGCCGCCCTGCGACAGTACTGCCAGAAAAAACTGGACGAGGCCGAGGCCCGCGTCCAGGCGATTGTCCAGCGCGCCGATGGCGCGCTGGATGCAAAACCGATGGATTGATGCACCAGATGAGCCAAACAACAGCAACCTCGTCCCAAACAGACGGTACGGATCGCATGGTCCGTCTGCGTGCATCCATGTCCGCGCGCGCCAGGGCGATCGAGGGCATGATCGACCGCCTCCTCCCGCGCGTCGAAGGGGGCGAGGCCCGCCTGGTCGACGCCATGCGCTATGCAACGCTGGGTGGCGGCAAGCGCCTGCGCGGCTACCTGGTGGCCGAAGTGGCCAGCCTGTTCAGGGCCAGCGCGGAAGGGGCCGACCGTGTCGCGGCATCCGTCGAGATGCTGCATGCCTATTCACTGGTGCATGATGACCTGCCCGCGATGGATGATGACGACCTGCGCCGTGGCCAGCCCTCCACCCACCGCAAGTTCGATGAGGCCACCGCCATCCTCGCCGGTGACGCGCTGCAGACCATGTCGTTCGACATCCTGGCCAACCCGCTGACGCATGCCAGTGCCGATGTGCGCATCAACCTTGTCCGCGCGCTGGCCGATGCATCGGGTGCTGCGGGCATGGTCGGTGGCCAGATGATCGACATGGAAGGCGAAGGCCGCGCGCTGTCGCTGGAAGAAGTCGCCCGCCTGCATGCGCTGAAAACCGGCTGCCTGATCCGCTATTCGGCCGAGGCCGGGGCCATCCTGGGCCAGGCCAGCGATGACGTGCGGCAGCGCATTTCCGCCTATGGCCGCGACCTTGGCGCCGCCTTCCAGATCGCCGATGACGTGCTGGACGCCACCGCCAGCGCCGAGGAACTGGGCAAGACCGCAGGCAAGGACGAAGCCGCCGGCAAGTCCACCTATGTCGCCCTGCTGGGCGTGGCAGGGGCAGCACAGGAAGCCCGCCGTGTTGCGGAACAGGCCCTGTCCCATATCGATATCTTTGGCCCCGAGGCTGATCGCCTGCGCGATCTGGTCCATTACGTGGTCGAGCGCAGGAACTGAGTGACATGACCGACACCAAGACGCCAGCCGACATCCCGACCCTTGGGCGCTACCCCCAGCTTGACCGGGTGCGCATGCCGCATGACATGCGCAACCTTTCGGTGGAGCAGCTCAAACAGCTGGCGGATGAACTGCGGTCCGAGACGATTGATGCCGTGTCCACCACCGGCGGGCACCTTGGCGCGTCGCTGGGTGTGGTCGAACTGACCGTGGCGCTGCATGCCGTGTTCGACACGCCCGACGACCGGGTGATCTGGGATGTCGGCCACCAGGCCTATCCGCACAAGATCCTGACCGGGCGGCGCGCGCGCATCCGCACGCTGCGCCAGCCAGGCGGGCTTTCGGGCTTCACGCGCCGTAGCGAGAGCGAATACGACCCGTTTGGCGCGGCGCATTCCTCCACCTCCATTTCCGCCGGCCTCGGCATGGCCGTCGCCCACCACCTGCGCGCGGAGGAGGACCCCTCCTACCGCGAGCGCAACGTGATCGCGGTGATCGGCGATGGCTCGATCTCGGCGGGCATGGCGTACGAAGCCATGAACAACGCGTCGCATTGCGGCCCGGGCGCCGAGCGCCTGATCGTGGTGCTGAACGACAACGAGATGTCGATCGCGCCCCCGGTGGGCGCGATGTCGAACTACCTCTCGCGGCTGATGTCCTCGCGCAAGTTCCTCTCCTTGCGCGAACTCGCCGCCAAGATGGCCAAGCGCCTGCCCGGCCGGCTGGAGCGCACGGCGAAGAAGGCGGATGAATACGCGCGCGGCATCATGACCGGCGGCACGCTGTTCGAG
>NZ_NKUB01000039.1 GCF_003207895.1 Komagataeibacter swingsii | reverse complement strand
GAGGCGGTTTTTGCGCTGGGGAATGACCACACAGGCGCCTTGCGCGCGTATGCTGTCCACAATCCAGTGCACATCAAATGCCTTGTCGGCAAGAATGCCCCCGAAATCGGCCGGTTCAAGAAGGGGCGCAACCCCGACCGTGTCGTAATGCTGGCCGGGGATAAGGGTGAAGCGGACCAGGTTACCCAGGGCGTCGGTCATGGCGATGATCTTGGTCGACCATCCTGTCACACTGCGTCCGATCGCCTGATTTCGGGTCCCCCTTTTGCGCCCTGGCCATGACGGTGAACCCGCACCACCGTGCCGTCGATCATCGCGTATTCCATGTCGGCGTCGTCCGAGACAGCCTCGAAAATTCGCTGGAAAACCCCGGCTTTCATCCAGTCGCTGTAGCGCGAGTAGACCGAGTTCCAATGTCCGAAATATGTCGGCAGATCCCGCCATGGACTGCTGGTCCGCGCAATCCACAGGACCGCCTCGATAAAAAGGCGGTTATCCTTCCCGCTGCGCCCCCGATCTGTCTTCTTGCCAAGGCACAGGGGTTCCATCTTCGCCCATTGGGCATCCGTTAGTATGAAGCGATCCATACAGACCTTGAATCACATCCAGCATGCTTCAGAAAAGCATAATTCCCAACAGGCCCTGGAAAAAGCTTCACCAAAAACTTCCGTTTTTATAAATCAGTTTTTTAAAACAGCCGTTTATTCAGGCCTGCCGGTTTTCGATCAGGCTGCGCCGGATGGCGCGGCCGCGCTGGATACGGCTTACGATCACGTCCTCGTTGCCCGTGCGGATGGCGTCGCCCATCTCCTGCGCATCCGTGATGAAGCGGTCGAGCATGTCCAGCAGCGCCGCGCGGTTGTTCAGGAAGATGTCGCGCCACATGACCGGGTCGGACGCCGCGATGCGCGTGAAGTCACGAAAGCCCGACGCCGCGAAATCCAGCACTTCCGACCGTGTTTCATCCGCCAGGTCATCCGCCGTGCCGCATATGGTGAAGGCCAGAAGGTGCGGCAGGTGGCTGACAATGGCGCAGACACGGTCATGATGGTCAACGCTCATGCAGCGCACGCGCGCGCCCATCATTTCCCATAATGCCGTGACGCACGTGATGGCGGGGGCCGGTGTGTGCGCGGGCGGGGTCAGCAGGCACCACCGGTCCTCGAACAGGGTGGCGAAACCGGCATCGGGGCCGGAAAACTCGGTGCCCGCCATGGGGTGCGCGGGCACGAAGGCAATATCGGGATACCGGGCCAGAAGCGGCTGCATGGCCTCCATCACCGTGACCTTGACCGATCCCACCTCGCTCAGGATCGCACCCTTCTTCATGACCGGCATGACCTGGGCCGCCACCATGGCGATCGCGCCCACGGGCACGCATATGATCACGCAGTCCGCATCGCGCGCGGCCACGGCCGGGTCGGCCTCCACAACATCGGCAATGCCCAGTTCGACCACGCGGGCACGGACTTCGGGGCTTATGTCACAGGCCACCAGCCTGCGTGCGATGCGTCGGTCCTCCATCCCCCGGCGCAGGATGGACGACCCGATCAGGCCGGGGCCGATAATGACCAGCGTATCGAACAGGGGTACGGTTTGGTCCGTCATGGTGGGGGATGTCTGCCTGGCTGAAGGTTCACAGGGCGCGAGTTTACGGGGCGCGAGAAGGTATCAATCCCGCGTGATGTCCGTGGGCGGGGCGGGATCATGGATGGGGACGGGGGCGGTCGCCGGCGCCGCGTCCCCCTGTGTGGAGCGGCGGCGCAGGGCGCGCATTTCCATCGCCTGCCACAGCAGCAGCATGGGAATGCCGATCACCAGTTCCCGCCCGCGCCGCAGCAGCGACAGCCCCAGCGAGACGGAGGGGGCGATGCCAAAGGCGGAGCCAAGGGCCATGTAGGCGGCTTCCTGCACCCCCAGCCCGGCAGGCACCAGGAACGAGACGGACATGATGCCGCAGGCCACGCCCTCGATCGCGATGGCCCCGCCGAAGCCAAGATGCGCGCCAAGGAAGTAATAGGCCACCCATATCGTCGCCGCACTGCCCAGCCAGCCCACGTAATGCAGCAGCGCGCCCTGCACGATGCGGCTGGGATGCGACCAGATGGCGTCAAAGCGTTCCTGTATGCTGTCGGCGCTGCTCAGCATCGCGTCCTGCCACTGGGCGGCCATGTTGTGGCCCAGCATCTTCCCCGCGCGCTTGAGCAGGTCCCCGCCCCGGCGCTGGGTATAGATGAAGCCCGCGATGCCCATGCTCAGCAGCACGAGGCCGATCATGACCGGGCGGGCGAAGGGGCTGGACTGCTGGTGGGCCACCAGGCAGGCCACGGCCGTCAGGATGAACAGGATCTGGCCCATGACCTCGGTGGTGATGTCCACCAGGTTGGCGCAGGCGGCCTCGCTGCCATCCACATGGCGGCCCTTCGGCCCGGCGAACAGGTCGCTTGAACACGTGGCCCGGATGCCCAGCACCATGCCGCCCAGTTGTGAAAACGGCAGGCAGGATGCCGCGGCGTCACGGATCATGCGCGAAACCAGCAGTTGCACGAACGGAATGTCCCGGCAAGCCGCGTGCCATGCAAGACCCAGTATTGCATCGACTGCAAGCTGGGCCATGACGGTCGCCATGAAACCGGTGAACCCGATGGAGACGATGGCCTTCATGACCGAACCCGCGCCAAGCCACGCGGTGCAGCCTGTAAGCAGGGCCAGGCCAAGGATGGCCAGCAGGATGGTGAGCTTTCTCAAAAAAGATCCGTCTTGGTCTGTTGGCGTGGGAACACCGGGTAAAATTCGTGCCGCACGGGCCGGTTGTGCCTGACTTACACTACAGCAGGGTCTGGCGCCACCGGGAGGTGTCGGGATAAATGGAACGCCCGCTGGTTGCGAGTCCGTAATCGCAATCGTGAATTCTGTCCCCTGACGGAGCGATCGTTCAGACCATGACTGCCCCAACCCTTGTAACCGGCGCGACCGGTTTTGTCGGCTCCGCCGTTGCCCGTAATCTGGTGGAGCGTGGCCATGCGCTCCGGCTCATGGTGCGCAAGGGAAGCGACCTGACCAACCTGCGTGACCTGCCCGCCGAACTGGTGGAAGGGGACCTGTCCAGCCCCGACAGCTTCGACGCGGCGGTGAAGGGCTGCCGCTACGTGTTCCACGTGGCGGCGGATTACCGGCTGTGGGTGCCCGACCCGGTGCCGATGATGATCGCCAATGTCGAAGGCACGCGCGCGCTGATGCTGGCGGCGCAGAAGGCCGGGGTGGAGCGGATCGTGTACTGTTCGTCCGTGGCCGCCCTCGGCCTGATCGGGGACGGCACGGTTTCCGATGAGGAAACGCCGGTCCATGAACATGGCGTGATCGGCATCTACAAGCGCTCCAAATACCGCGCCGAGCAGGAAGTCCTGCGCCTGGTGCATGAACGCGCGCTGCCTGCCGTGATCGTGAACCCGTCCACCCCCGTAGGCCCGCGTGACATCAAGCCCACGCCGACAGGGCAGATGATCCTGGACTGCGCGGCGGGCCGCATGCCGGCCTATGTCGATACCGGCGTGAACATCGTGCATGTCGATGACGTGGCCGAAGGGCACGCTTTGGCGCTGGAACGCGGGCGGATCGGGGAAAAATATATCCTTGGCGGCCAGAATTACCTGCTGCGCGACCTGTTCGCCATGACGGCGGAAATCGCGGGCGTGGCCCCGCCGCGCATAAGCCTGCCGCAGGCGGTGATCTGGCCCGTGGCCGTGGCCAGCGAATGGCTGTCGCGCGCCTTTGGCATCGCGCCACGGGTCACGACCGAAATGCTGGCCATGTCGCACAAGAAGATGTTCTTTTCCTCCGACAAGGCGATCCGGGAACTGGGCTATGCCCCCCGCCCCGCGCGTGAGGCGGTGAAGGACGCCATCGACTGGTTCCGACAGCACGGGATGCTGGATTGAGGACCCTGTCATGCTGCTGCTTCCCCTATCCATTCTGGTGTTCGTTATCTGGGTCGGGCTGATTTTCTGTCACGGCTGGTTCTGGCAGGCGGGGCCGATTCTCTCGCCCGTGCGGGGCGCGCAGCTTGAACGCGCAAACTGCCCCGAAGTCTGCATCGTGGTGCCTGCGCGCGACGAGGCCGCGTCGGTCAGGCAGTGCATAGGCTCTCTGCTGGCGCAGGATTACCCCGGCCTGCTGCATGTCATCTTGGTGGATGACAACAGCACCGATGGCACGGGCCGACTGGCGCGGTCCGTGCCGGACCCGCGGCATCGCCTGACGGTGGTCAGCGGAAAGGCGCGGCCAGCCGGGTGGAGCGGCAAGCTGTGGGCCGTGGCGCAGGGCGTTGCGCGCGCGCGTGAGATGGTGCCCGATTCCAGTGGTTTCGTGCTGCTGACCGATGCGGACATCACCCATGACCCGCGCCATGTCTCGACACTGGTGGCCAAGGCGCAGGCGGGGAAGCTGGACCAGGTTTCGGAAATGGTGGAACTGAACTGCGCAAGCCCCGCCGAGCGCATGCTGGTCCCGGCCTTCGTCTTCTTTTTCGCGCTGCTCTATCCCTTCGCCAGCGTGAACAACCCGCGCAGCAGGGTTGCGGGGGCCGCGGGCGGCACGGTGCTGGTGCGCTGGAGCGCGCTGGCCCGCATTGGCGGGATCGAAAGCCTGCGCGGCGCGCTGATCGATGACTGCACGCTGGCCGCCCATGTCAAGCACAGTGGCGGGCGCATCTATCTGGGGCATAGCTGCCTGGCCCGTTCCATCCGGCCCTATCCCCATCCGTCGGACATCTGGCGCATGGTGGCGCGTACGGCCTATGTGCAGCTTGGGTATTCGCCGCTCATGCTGGTGGGGACCGTGATCGGCATGGTGCTGGTGTGGATCATGCCGCTGCAACTTGCGCTGTTCAGCCACGGCCTGCCGTGCCTGCTGGGGGCGGGGGCATGGGTCATGTCCATGGCGTCGTACACCCCCACCCTGCGGCGTTTCAACCAGTCGCCGTCATGGGCGCTGTTGCTGCCGGTCATTGCCGGGTTCTATACGCTGGCGACGGTGGGTTCGGCGCTGGATCACCATCGGGGCCGGGGCGCGGTGTGGAAGAACCGCGCCTATACCGAACCTGATGGCGCGATTTCGACACATATGCGCGGTGAGGGCACCGCAGCCGTAATGAACCGCAGCATGGGGGATGACGTAGGGTGAACACTGATGAGCGGAACGTGTGGGGCAGCGGGGATGTCTCGTCGGGCAAGGGCGGCGGGGACGAGAACTTTCCCGTAGGCTCGCTGCTGATCAGCCGCAGGCTGCGCCCGCATGTCCATGCCTATTATGATTTCGCCCGCGTGATCGACGATATCGTCGATACCGACCGGCTGGATGCCGATGCCAAGATTACCCGCCTCAACGCCATGGAGGACGTGGTGCTGGGCAAACGCGCCGCGCCACAGCGGCCGGATGTGCAGACGGCGGTGCGCGTGGGCCGTACGCTGTCGCGGACCGGGGTGTCCACCGCCACCGCCACCGACCTGATCGTGGCCTTCCGCCAGGATGCGGTGAAGAACCGTTATGATTCATGGGAGGAACTGGAGGAATACTGCCGTTATTCCGCCAATCCCGTCGGGCGTTTCCTGCTGGAGCTGCATGGGGAGGATGCCGGCACGTTCGCCGCGTCCGACGCGCTGTGCACCGCGCTGCAGGTTCTCAACCACCTGCAGGACTGCGCCGATGACCTGCGCAACCTTGACCGCTGTTACCTGCCGCGTCCGTGGCTGGCGCGCGAGGGGGTCACGGTGGATGACCTGCGCCGTGGTTATACGGTGCCGGGCATGCGCCGGGTGTTCAATGCGCTGCTGGACCGGGTGGATGAACTCAACCGGCACGCATCGCTGCTGTGCACCCTGATCCGCGACCGGCGCATGCGCATGGAGGCGGCGGTGATCGTGGGCCTGTCGAAGCGTCTGGCGCAGCGGCTGCGGGTGGAAGATCCCATTGCGGGCCGGGTCAGGCTGTCGCGCATGGATGTGGCGCGCGCGGTGGCGGGGGCCGTGCGCACGCTGGTCTGATGGCGCGGGATTTTGTCCTTGGTCGTGATTGCCGCTAAGAACAGGCGGAACTGAAATTCGTAAAGTGAACGGAACACGCGGGAATGGGTTTTTTGCGCGCGCGGCATGATGAGGCCCCGGTACTGGGCTGCGATCCCGCCGATCTGGCCGAGGTGGAGCAGATCGTGGTGCGGTCGGGCACGTCATTTGGCAAGGGAATGCGTATCCTGCCGCCTGACCGGCGGTATGGCATGTATGCGGTCTATGCCTTCTGTCGCCTTGTCGATGACGTGGCCGATGACGAAGGCGAGCCGGACGACAAGTGCCGCAGGCTGGAAGAATGGCGCGCGCGCATCGCCCGGCTGTATGCGGGCGAGGCGCGTGATGGCATCGACCGCGTGCTGCTGGCGACCATCCGCCGTTTCGACCTGCGCCAGCAGGACTTCAACGACGTGATCGACGGGATGGAAATGGACGCCCGTGGCCCCATCGTCGCACCGGACGAGGCGACATTCGACCTGTACTGCGACCGCGTGGCCTCTGCCGTGGGGCGGCTGTCGGTCCGGGTGTTTGGCGATTCCTCGGCCCCTGCCGACCAGGTCGCCTACCATCTGGGGCGCGCGCTGCAGATCACCAACATCCTGCGTGACGTGGCGGAGGACGCACGGCTGGGCCGGCTGTACCTGCCGCGCGAACTGCTGGAACGCTTTGGCATCGTGCCCGAACCCGAAGCCGTGGTGCGCGCGCGCCGGCTGGAACAGGTGGGGCGCATCCTCGCCGGTCGGGCGCATGACCATTTCCGGGCGGCTTCGCGCGCCATGCGGCAGTGTGACCGCACGGCCATGCGGCCCGCGCGCGTCATGGGCGCGACCTATGCCGCCATCCTTGCCGCGCAGGAACGGCAGGGATGGGGCGCGCCGGAAAAACGTGTCTCCCTGTCCCGCCCGCGCAAGGTGCTGGTCGCGCTGCGCGCACTGGTGGCCTGATCCATGTCGGGACATGTCCATATTGTGGGTGGTGGCCTGGCCGGCCTGTCGGCGGCGGTTGAACTGGCGGGTGGCAGCGAGCGGGTCAGTGTGTACGAGGCCGGTCCCGCCTGTGGCGGCCGGGCACGGTCCTATCTTGACCGGCAGCTTGGCTGCCGGATCGACAATGGCAACCACCTGCTGCTGTCAGGCAATCCGGCGGTGTACCGCTATCTTGGCCTGATCGGCGCGCGGGAGACGCTGGTGGGGCCGAAGCGGCCGGTCTTTCCGTTCGTGGACCTCGCCGACCGGCTGCGCTGGACGCTGGACCTGTCACGTGGGCGGGTGCCGCTATGGGTGCTGTCCAGGCGCAGGCGCGTGCCGGGCATGCGCCTGGCGGAGCTGCGCGGCCTGCTGGCGCTGATGGAGGCGACGCCGGACATGGTGGTGTCCGATTGCCTGCAGCCCGGCAGCCTTGCCCGCCGGCTGCTTGAACCCTTTGCCATATCCGTCCTCAACACCATGCCCGATACCGGCAGCGCCGCCCTGCTGGGGGCGGTGGTGAAGGAAAGCCTTGCGCGCGGGGGCCGCAACTGCCTGCCCCGTTTCCCGGCGGTCGGCCTGTCGGAAAGCTTCGTGGACCCGGCCCTTGACCACCTTGCGGTGCTGAAGGCTGAAGTGCGGACCGGCAGCCGTGTCAGCGCGGTTGAAATGGTGGATGGCAGCGTTGCGGCCCTGCATCTGGGGAATGAGCGGATTGCGCTGGGACCGGAAGATACGGTGATCATGGCGGTGCCGGCGCCCGTGGCGTCCGGCCTGCTGGCCGACCTGCCGGGGTTCAGCGCGCCGGATGAATTCGAATCCATCCTGAACGTGCATTTCCTGCTGCCGCAGGCCCCGGTGCTGACGGGCGGGCTGGCGCTGGCGCGCTTCATCGGGGTTGTGGGCGGCATCAGCGAATGGGTGTTTGCCAGGGACCGCATCCTGTCGGTCACGGTCAGCGCCGCCAACCGCTACGCCACGCGCGACCTTGATGAACTGGCGGCCATCATCTGGAACGAAGTCCGCGCCGCGATCGACCCGGCCGCGACGGCGCCCCTGCCCCTCGCCATGCCGCCGCTGCGGATCGTGCGTGAAAAACGCGCGACCTTTGCCGCGACCGTACAGCAGGACCGCTTGCGACCCGGCACGCGGACCATGGCGCCCAACCTGCTGCTGGCCGGTGACTGGACGGCAACGGGATTGCCCGCCACAATCGAGGGCGCGATCAGGTCGGGCCACGCCGCGGCACAGGCTGTCCATGCGCGCCGGGGTACGTCCGGCCGGCCGAAATGATGACGCACGGGTATGCAACAGGCCCCCGTGACCGCACGGGGAACATGGAATAATGGCAAAGAGAACCATGAGCGTTACCCGTCCGGGCAGGACGGCCATACCCACCCGCAGGGCGGCCATGCCCGGGGTCGCGCCGCTGCCCCCCGCGGGGCCGGGCCGCATGCGGGGCGGGATGCAGGCTGGCCGCTCCGGCCGTGCTGGCTACGGTTTCTGATAACGGGGGAATGCCAACAATGTCCGATAGTGTATCTGCGTCCCCATTTTCCCGGCTGGGTATCGTGGTGGGGATGGAGGCGGAAGCATCCCTGATCCGTCCTTTCCTGCCCACGGCCCGTTTCGGGCTGAGCGGGGCGACCCTGTCCGGTGCGCGGCAGGCCGTGCTTGACCTGCTGGAAGGCGGGGCGGACGCGCTGCTGTCGTTCGGGCTGGCGGCGGGGCTGGACCCGGCGCTGCAGCCCGGGGCGGTCGTCATGCCGCGTCATGTCGTGGTCAATGGGGAACGTCTTGCCGCAGCCCCCGCCCTGCTGGACTGGCTGGGCGCGGAGCGGGCGGATGTCATTGATGGCGACCTGCTGCATAGCGATGTGATCGTGACCGAGGCGGCCCGCAAGATGGCGCTGTTCCGGCAGACCGGCTGCGTGGCGCTGGATATGGAAAGTGGCGTGGTGGCGGAAATGGCCGCTGCCCGGCAGGTGCCCTTTGCGGTCATGCGCGTCGTGTGCGACCCGGCGGGGCGGACCCTGCCGCCTGCCGCGGTCGTGGCGCTGCGGCCCGATGGCGGTCTTGCGGTGGGCGCGCTTGCGCGCAGCATCCTGTGCAACCCGTTCCAGATTCCGGCGCTGATCCGGGTGGGGCGTGACGCGGGGCAGGCGCGCGCGGCGGCAAAGGCCGCGCTGGAACGGCGTTTCCCCTGATGGGCGCCACCGCCGCGCGGCGCTGCTGCCTGCCGGGAAAGGGGCATGCGACACGCGGATGTGATATGCGCCGACGTGCCGGAAGGCCGCGCCCGTTTTATGCAGGGTGCAAGATATTCAGAATAACTGACTGATTTTGAATAAACTTTTTTGATGACGCAGCGATAGGTTCCTGTCTGGCAAGGGCATGGCATGCAGGCCATTGCCTGTCATTGCGCGCCCTTGATGCTATCTGTGATGCAACCAATTGATTCGCATCAATGTCAGCTACGGCAGATCAGCGTGACATACTGCCGGTTGTAAAAAACAGGGGGAGACAGGCATGACACGCGCTGTGCTGGCACTGAACGCAGGATCATCCAGCCTGAAGTTCGCCCTGTTCGCCATCGAACCGGGGGAGACGGCGGCCGCCCCCAGCCACCGCATCGCATCGGGGGAACTGGAGGGAATCGGCATCCATCCCCATTTCGTCGCCCATGATGCGTCGGGGCGCGTGCTGGTTGATGAAAAATGGGACCCCGTGGCGGATGGCGCGGGCGGTACGGCGCATCACGGCCCCATGGCGACCCTTATGGAATGGGTTGGCAAGCAGTTGGGGGGCGTTGACCTCATGGCGGTTGGCCACCGTGTGGTGCATGGCGGGCCGGAATTCATCGCCCCCGTGCGGGTGACGCCCGATGTGCTGGCCCGGCTTACGGCCCTGACCCCCTTCGCCCCCTTGCACCAGCCCGGCAGCCTTGCCCCCATTCGCGCATTGCTGGCCCAGCATCCCGACCTGCCGCAGGTCGCGTGTTTCGATACCGGCTTTCACCATACCATGCCGCCGGTGGCGCAGGCGCAGGCCCTGCCGCGGGACTATGCCGCCCGTGGCGTGCGGCGGTACGGGTTCCATGGGCTGTCGTATGAATACATTGCCTCCGTCCTGCGCGCGCGTGCGCCGCATCTGGCGCAGGGGCGCGCCATTGTCGCGCATATCGGCAGCGGGGGCAGCCTGTGCGCCCTGCAGGCCGGGCGCAGCATCGACACCACCATGGGGTTTTCGGTGCTGGATGGCCTGGTGATGGGCACGCGGTGCGGGCATCTGGACCCCGGCGTGATCCTGTACATGCTCAAGGAAGAAGGGCTGGGCGCGGCGGAGATCGAGAATATCCTCTATCACCGCTCCGGCCTGCTGGGGGTATCAGGGGTTTCGGCCGACATGCGCGACCTGCACGCCCGCGCGGGGATCAGCCCGGAGGTGACGCAGGCGCTTGACCTGTTCGTCTATCGCTTCGCCCAGCAGGCCGGGGCCATGATGGCGGCCCTGCAGGGGCTGGACGGGCTGGTGTTCACTGCCGGCATCGGGGAACATGACGCCGTGATCCGCGCCGCGATCTGCAAACGGCTGGAATGGGCGGGCATCCGCCTTGATGCGCAGGCGAATGCCGCGCATCGCGAAATCATAAGCATGCCGGAGAGCGCCGTGGAGGTGCGGGTCATCCCCACCGATGAGGAAACGACAATCCGTCGGCATGTGCTGATGTGTCTGTCCTGAATGCAGGCCGGATAGGATAGAATGTCTCGGAAGGAACGGAAATGAGTGAAACTGCATCCGCAACACCGCTGTCCGCAGCGGATGTCGCGCTGTTCAACAAGTGGTGGCATGCAGCAAACTACCTGTCGATTGCCCAGATCTATCTGCTGGCCAATCCGCTGCTGCGTGAGCCGCTGAAGCTGGAGCACACCAAGCCGCGCCTGCTGGGCCACTGGGGTACCACGCCGGGGCTGAACTTCCTGTACCTGCACCTTAACCGCATCATCCGGGAACAGGACCGCAGCATCCTGTTCGTGGCGGGGCCGGGACACGGGGCGCCGGGCGTGGTCGCCAGCACCTATCTGGAAGGCACGTACAGCGAGTATTTCCCCGAAGTGACGCAGGATGCGGACGGGCTGGCCAGGCTGGTCAAGCAGTTCTCCTTCCCCGGCGGCATTCCCAGCCACGCGGCGCCGACCACGCCGGGTTCCATCAACGAAGGGGGGGAACTGGGCTATTCGCTGTCGCATTCCTATGGCGCGGTGTTCGACAACCCGGACCTGATCGTGGCCTGCGTGGTGGGCGATGGCGAGGCCGAAACCGGCCCGCTGGCGACATCGTGGCACAGCAACAAGTTCCTTGATCCGAAAACCGATGGCGCGGTCCTGCCGATCCTGCACCTGAATGGCTACAAGATCGCGAACCCGACCGTGCTTGCCCGTATTTCACCCGAGGAACTGCTGAGCCTGTTCCGCGGCTACGGCTACGACCCGATCGTGGTGGAAGGGGACGACCCGGACACCATGCACCAGAAAATGGCCGTGGCGATGGATACGGCCTTTGCCGCGATATCGAAGATCCAGAAGGCCGCGCGCGAAGATAATGATACCACGCGCCCGATGTGGCCGATGATCATCATGCGCACGCCCAAGGGCTGGACCTGTCCCAAGACGGTTGATGGCCTGCGCACGGAAGGCTACTGGCGCGCCCATCAGGTGCCCATTACCGACCTGACCAAGCCCGAGCACCTGAAGCTGCTCGATACGTGGCTGCACAGCTACAAGCCTGAGGAGCTGTTTGACGAAAACGGCACCCTGATGCCGGAAATCGCAGCCCTGGCGCCAAAGGGCGAGCGCCGGATGAGCATGAACCCGCACGCCAATGGCGGCCTGCTGCGCCGTGACCTGCGCCTGCCGGATGTGACGGAATACGCCGTGCCCGTCTCGTCGCCGGGGCATGAGCTGGGCGAGGCCACGCGCGTGCTGGGGTCGTGGCTGCGCGACGTGATGAAGGAGAACCTGTCGTCACGCAATTTCCGCGTGCTGGCCCCGGACGAGAACAATTCCAACCGCCTGAACGCGGTGCTGGATGTGACCAACCGTGCATGGAATGCCGAGACATTCGATTACGACGACCGTCTGGCGGTCGATGGCCACGTGATGGAAATCCTGAGCGAGCATACCTGCCAGGGCTGGCTGGAAGGCTACCTGCTGACCGGCCGCCATGGTTTCATGTCGTGCTACGAGGCGTTCATCCACATCGTGGATTCGATGGTCAACCAGCATGCCAAGTGGATCAAGCAGGCGGATGAGGTATCGTGGCGCGCGCCGATCGCATCACTGAACTACCTGCTGACATCGCATGTATGGCGCCAGGACCATAACGGGTTCAGCCATCAGGACCCCGGCTTCATTGACCATGTGCTGAACAAGAAGGCCAAGACGGTGCGGGTGTACCTGCCGCCCGATGCCAACACCCTGCTGTGCACGGCCAAAACCTGCCTTGAAAGCCGTGACCGCGTGAACGTGATCGTGGCGGGCAAACAGCCCGAGCCGCAGTGGCTGGACATGGAGTCCGCCATCGCGCATTGCGCCAAGGGCATCGGGATCTGGGAATGGGCCAGCAATGACAAGGGGGGCGACCCTGATGTGGTCATGGCCTGCGCCGGTGACGTGCCGACCATGGAAACGCTGGCGGCGGTGCAGTTGCTGAACAAGCATCTGCCGGACCTGAAAATCCGCGTGATCAACGTGGTTGACCTGCTGACCCTGGAATCGAAGTCCCAGCATCCGGACGGGCTGGAGGATTATGTATTCGACAGCCTGTTCACCACCGATAAGCCGGTGATCTTCGCGTTCCATGGTTATCCCGCGCTGATTCACAAGCTGGTCTACAAACGGACCAACTGCCGCAACTTCCATGTGCATGGCTATCGGGAGGAAGGGTCCACCACCACGCCGTTCGACATGACGGTGCGCAACCACCTTGACCGCTTCCATCTGGTGCAGAACGTCATCCGTCACGTGCCGGGACTGGCGAGCAGGGCGGCCTACGCCAATCAGGCCATTGCGGACAAACTGGTCGAGCACACGCATTACGTGGCCCAGTATGGCAAGGACCTGCCTGAAATCGTGAACTGGCGCTGGTCATAAAAGGCTGTGTGAAAGCAAATCATTGATAAAAACAATAAAAGTTTTTGGGTGCCGCCTTTTTTCAAAAAGGCGGCGTTCTGTCGAAGCTTTTTGAAAAAAGCTTCACCAAAAACTTTCTTCTTTTTAAACAGTCTCCAGGACGTCGGAATCCACAGGTCATGAAGGGGGGAGCCATGCTCCCCCCTTTTTTATGTCGGGATGGCGGCTGGCTGCCCTGCTGCATATGGTTGGGATTCAGTATGTAACGGCGCAAGTAAAGGTATTCATGAATAAAATATTGCAGAACTGAATTTTTTTTATTTGCACAAATATAATCAGTTGGGCCAGTCGTCAGGAGCAGGAGCAGGAGCAGGAGCAGGAGCAGGAGCAGGAGCAGGAGCAGGAGCAGGAGCAGGAGCAGGAGCAGGAGCAGGAGCAGGAGCAGGAGCAGGAGCAGGAGCAGGAGCAGGAGCAGGACCGGGCCGCTGTGCGGACGCGGCCGGGGGGGCTGCGATGGCAATCGCGGTTGGTGCGGAGGGGCTGGTCGCCGGCGCGGGGCCTGCGGGCTGCGCGGCGGTGGCGGCTAGGAACTGCGCGAAGCTGTCCTGCATTTTCTGTGCCATCGCCGGATCGGATGGCTGGACCCCGGGGTTGGAGGAATCCACCACGATGACCCGGTCGCCTTCCAGCGGGGTGGGCCTGTGGTCGCCCCCCAGCAGCGCGCGTATGGCGCGTGCCTTCTGCGGGTCATTCTGCTGGACGATCAGGTCAAGCTGCCGGTCCAGCAGGCCATGGCGGTCAATGAAGCTGTTGACGCGCGCGGGAATGCGGATGCACCCTTCGGAATCCGCCCGCCCCAGGCGGGATTCAAGGAATGTGGGATCGGTTGCGTGCATCTCCAGCCGTACCACGGCCACGGCGCCCCTGCGCCGCCAGTCCTCGGTCGTCTGCCAGCCGAAATCCCATACCCGCATGCCCTTCTCACCGTTGCCACGGATACCATGCTCGTTTTTCGTGCCCTGGGCGCGGTAGCCGTAAATCTGCCCGTCATTGAGGAATATGCCCGCGGGCGTGCGGAAATGTTCCTTGCGTCCCGGCAGCCCCGTGCTGACAGACACCATGCCCAGTGGCGTCAGCCGGTGCGTGGCGGGCGTGGCCAGCACGATCCACATCAGCTGGGCCATGGGCGCGCGGTCCACGACCAGCATGACCTGCTCATCCTGTGGCCACGCGCCCGCGTGATCCAGCATGGCGTTCGCCAGTGTCATGGCGCGCTGGGTCTGTTGCGGGCGGGTATGGACCGAATCGGCCCCCAGTTCCTGCCGCATGTCGTGCTGCAGCATGATCGCGGCATCGGGCAGGGGGGCGGCATGGGCCTGTAGGGCGGTATCTGTCATGAACACGGTGACCAGGGGCAGGGCGCGTAACCAGATCAGGCGTATGGAAAGCATCATGCAGGCGGCGTACCTCGGTCTGAAAAATACAGGCGTACCCTATATACCGTATTTGGGCATGCCTGCGCAGGGGAACGGCGACCCACCCACGGCATGGCCTCGCGCACCATACCGGGAACCTGATGGGGCATCAAAGGAGACAGGCGGGGCAACGTTGGCCGGATATTAACATTCTTCCTGTCTGCTGCCCTTTTTGATGTAACGGATGATCATGCGCATTCTGGTAACTGGCGGATGTGGATTTATCGGGTCGGCGATCATACGCCACCTGGTCGCACGGACCAGCCACGAGGTCCTGAATCTTGACTGCCTGACCTACGCGGCCAGTCCCCATGCGGTCGGTGTCGCGGCAGCCAGCGACCGCTATACGTTCAGGCAGGTCAATATCTGCGACACCGTGGCCGTGGGGGCCGCGTTCGCGGCCTTCCGCCCCGACGCGGTGATGCATCTGGCGGCCGAAAGCCATGTCGACCGTTCCATCGACAATGCCGGCGCCTTCGTGCAGACCAACGTGACCGGCACGTTTTCCATGCTGGAAGCCGCGCGCATATACTGGCAGGCGCTGCCCGCGACCCGGCGCGCGGCCTTCCGCTTCCACCATGTCTCGACCGATGAGGTCTTCGGGGCACTCGGGCCGCATGATCCCCCCTTTACCGAGACCACGGCCTACGACCCGCGCAGCCCCTATTCCGCCAGCAAGGCCGCATCCGACCATCTGGTGCGGGCATGGTGGCATACCTATGGCCTGCCGACCTTCGTTACGAACACGACCAATAATTACGGGATCTGGCATTTTCCCGAAAAGCTGGTGCCGCTCATGATCATCAATGCGATCGAGGGCCGTGAACTGCCGGTCTATGGCACGGGTGAGAATATCCGCGACTGGCTGTTCGTCAGTGACCATGCCGAAGCCCTGGTCCGCGCGGTGGAACACGGCCAGCCGGGCGAGACATACGCCATCGGCGCCCGGCAGCCGCGCACCAACCTTGAAGTGGTCCATGCCATCTGCCGCGCGCTGGACCGGCTGCATCCCGATCCCGCCGGGCCGCATGCGCGCCTGGTCCGCCACGTGGCCGACAGGCCGGGCCATGATTTCCGTTATGCAATTGATCCTTCCCATGCCGAACAGGCATTGGGGTGGAAAGCACGGCATGATTTTGAAAGCGGCATGGACATGACCGTTCGCTGGTACCTTGACCATGCCCGGTGGTGGCAGGCCATACGGCAACGGCGCTATGCCGGGCAGCGGATGGGGCAGACGGCATGACCGGCGCGCCGGGACTGAAGGGGATCGTGCTGGCGGGTACCCTTATGGCCATTGCCGGGCGGGCATCCGTGTAAACCATAAAATCATAAAGAAGTTTTTGGTGAAGCTGTTTCCAAAGGGAACGTCGCCTTTTTGGGAAAAGGCGACACCCGGAAACCTTTATGACTTCTATCCAGAAGGCGTTCTGAAACCGCTGCCTGACGCATGGATCGCGGAATAATGGCCAGACACCAGGCCATCATCCCAATACGACTGGACGGCCTTGCTTGCCGGACCTGTAATGCAGTTTACATCCGATCCGGTATGGGGTCCGGATGTACTGCAGACGGCTGTTGTCGTCGCCGGGAAAGGAAACAGTGCCGCCATGGTTGCCGGTCATGTTTTCAACACAGACCGACGCCAACCATACAGGATAGATGGATACTTCCCCGATAACCGATAGGTGCTTCAGAAGTTGTAATGCAGTTCACACCCGACCCAGCGCGGCGTCTGGATGTACTGGACACGGTTGTTGTCACTTCCGGTAAAGGAATACAGGCTGCCCTTGTTGTTCTGCAGGTTGTCAACATACACGGCGGCCGTCCATTTGCCTGTC
>NZ_NKUB01000038.1 GCF_003207895.1 Komagataeibacter swingsii | reverse complement strand
TGGGCATGAAGTCTGGCCTCCTCCGCCAGTCTTCATCTTGAATCACATCACATGCCCTTTGGAAATCCTGCGATTCAAGCTATTCGCAGCGTGCTCTAATGCAATTCCCGACGGCTGCATGAAAAGGCAGGCCGGGAAATGCACCCATAAGCGACTGTTTGAAAAGTCAGCTCATGATAGCATTTTAAAATTAAAAGAAGTTTTTGGTGAAGCTTTTTGCAAAAGCTTCAAAAGAGCGCCGCCTTTTTTAAAAAAGGCGGCACCCGGAAACGCCTGTCGTTTCAGATCATCCCTAAAGACGAAAACAGATCAGGCCACGTTATCGCGACGATCCCGCAGTTTGACGTAGGCAAGCTGCGCATGTTCCGCGCAGTACGGCTTGCCCGGCAGCGGGGTGGCGCCACAGAAATGGAAGCCCGGCGTGCCCGGATCACCCAGCGGCCAGCAGCAGGACTGGCTGCTGCGCCGCCGTGGCTCGCTGACCGGGCGCAGGGCGGATTTTGCCGTCGTGCGGGGCTGCGCGCGGGCGGGGCGGGGTTCGGGGGCCGCGTCCTCTGCCACGGGGGCGGCTGCCGCGGGCTTGGGCTGCGGTGCGGCCGCCGGGGCCGCCTGTGCTTTTGCGGAAGCCTTTTGCGGCGCAGGGGCGGCTGTCGCCGCCGGGGCTGCCGTGACTTCGGGTTTTGGGGCCACAGGCGTGCTTTCGGCGGCGGGCGCCACCGTGGCTTCGGCCGTCGGCGCAGGAGCCGCCTTTGCCGCGCGCCGGATGGGCGATGGACGCGGCTTGAGGCCCAAACGGTGCGCCTTGCCAACCACCGCGTTCTTTGTGACAGAGAGCTGGCGGCCGATTTCCGCGGTCGATAAGCCCTGCTGCCACAGATCACGCAGGCGCGCGATCGTCTCCTCGGTCCATTCCATCGCCATCGTTCTGCACTCCTTACGCGGAATGGTGGGAAATTAGGCTTATACTGTGCCCGGCTCAACTGCCATGCCACAGAATCTTGTGGACAGTTCTGCGCATAACCTGTTTGCAACCCCGGTAAAACACGCTCGGGGCCACAAACCGGGTCAGGCCTGGATCAGCCTGACCTTCCCACCTGCGACCCCCATGGTCAGGTGGCCGGCCTTGAGTTCACGCGCCAGCTTGCCAAACACCTCGTTACGCCAGCCATGAAAGGCGGGGATGTCGGCTGCGTCATCCAGCGCGAAGCGGTCAAGGTCCTCGGACGAGGCCACCAGCTTGGGTGCGACACGATGCGTCTCGCAACAGGAGGCCAGCAGCACCTTGAGCAGCGCGATCAGCGCCGGTGACGGACGCTGCGCATCCTTTGCCCGGCCCTTTGGTAAGCGCGGCAGGGTGGCTTCCGGTTCCATGGCCGCCTGCGCCACGGTTTCCAGCAAGGCCTGACCGCTGCGCCCTTCGGCAAAACCGCGCGAGACACCCCGCACACGGGCCAGCGCATCGACGGTGCCGGGCGCGGTCGCCGCGATTTCCATCAGGCTTTCGTCCTTGAGCAGCCTCTGGCGCGGCACATTGACCCGCTGGGCCTCCCCCTCGCGCCATGCGGTGACGGCGCGCAATATGCCCAGCATCCGGCGGTTGTTGGTGCGCGGGCGCATCTTTTCCCACAATGTCAGCGGGTCAGGACGGAACGTGGTGGGATTGTTCAGGATATCCAGTTCGGCCGCGACCCAGTCCAGACGCCCTTCGCGTTCCAGCTGGACCAGCAGCTTTTCATAAACCAGCCGCAGATAGGTGACATCCGCCGCGGCATACCCGATCTGGGCCGGGGAAAGCGGACGCGCCGCCCAGTCGGAAAAACGGTGTGACTTGTCAATCTGCACACCCAGCAGGGAGGAGACGAGGTTGTCATAGCCCACCTGGTCGCCATATCCCGCCACCATGGCCGCGACCTGCGTATCGAACAGGGCGGCCGGCAGGTGGTCGAACAGATGCAGGAAGATTTCCAGGTCCTGCCGTGCCGCATGGAACACCTTGACCACGCCGGCGTCATCCAGCAGCGCGCCGAGCGGCGACAGGTCGATGCCCGGCGCGGTCGTATCGATCACCACCACGTCCTTTTCCCCGGCCAGCTGCACCAGGCACAGCTCGGGCCAGTAAGTCCGTTCGCGCACGAATTCGGTGTCGATCGTTACAAATGGCTCATGCCGCAGTCGCGCGGTTACAGCCTCAAGCTCCGCTGTGGTGGTCACCAGCACAGGGGCGGGGAATTCGGGTCGGGTTACACGTGCCATGCGGTGCAGTTATCATGCCTGTGCCCTGTTGCGAAAGCGGGGAAAACCGCATGCCGCCCCCCTGCATTTCCGTTGACGCTGCCCCATCCCATCCGGCATCAGCCATTCATCCCTTCCCTATTCCTGACGGACCCGCAGATGAACACCCGCCCCACCCCTGATGATGGTAGCCAGTTCCTGACGCAGCTGGGCCAGAATACCCGCCAGCCCAACAGCCCTGAAGAAGCCCGGCTGGAACGCGTGCCGGCACCCGAACGCGGCCGGAACTACGTCGTGCGCTTTACCGCGCCGGAATTCACGTCGCTGTGCCCCGTTACGGGACAGCCGGACTTCGCGCATATCGTCATTGACTACATTCCCGATGAATGGATTGTTGAAAGCAAGTCGCTCAAGCTGTTCCTGACCAGCTTTCGCAACCATGGCGCCTTCCATGAAAAATGCTCCGTGCAGATCGCAACGACACTGGTGGACCTGCTGAAGCCCGTATGGCTGCGGATCGGGGCATACTGGTACCCACGGGGCGGCATGCCGATCGATGTGTTCTGGCAGACCGGCGCACCACCCGAAGGCGTGTGGATCCCGGCACAGGACGTGCCCGGCTATCGCGGCCGCGGCTAAAAGCCTGTTTGGAAATGATATCCTGATAAAAAATGGACGTTTTGGAGTGCCGCCTTTTTAAAAAAGGGCGGCATTCCCTGGAGCTTTTTGGAAAAAGCCTCACCAAAAACGCTTCCAATTTCCAGAATGTTTTGCAGGCAGACGTTTTGAACAGCCCACCCCCCCCAAGCGCGTTGCCGGTGATGCTTTTTACAGGGATCAGGAAAGCGTCGCTTGAAAAGAAGGCAATGCCTGAACGTGTTTGTATTTTTATCAAAGGACTTGTTGGCGAATACCCTTGAAGGACAGGCATAAAAAAAGCGCCCCATGCAGGGCGCTTTTTCGTATCTCCATCGCAATCCCGACCCGGTTACGGGGCGGGATGAACCATCAGATGGACATGGCCGGGATGGCGGACTGCCCGGCCTCGATCTCGGCACGGGCCGACTGGATCTTGTCCATGAGGATATCAAGGGCGGGCACGTTCATCTTGTCCGCTTCCTCATAGGATTTTTCCAGCGCGGCCAGACGTGCTTCCGCATCGTCAACCGACACGTCTTCCACCTTCAGCGCCCGGTCGGCAAGGATGGTGCAGTGGGTCGGCGCGATATCGGCAAACCCACCCGCCACGAAGAAGCGATGCATCACCACATCACCTTCATACACATCAACCACGCCACCGCGCAGTGTCAGCATGAGCGGCGCATGTTCCGGCATCGCTGCGATGTCACCTTCCGACCCCGGCATGACGACCATATCGGCGTCATGCGCAAACAGCACCTTCTCCGGACTGACAATCTTGACCTTAATGGACATGGTCTATCTTCCTTGCGTCAGTGGGTCGGGGTTCAGGCCGATTCCTTCATTTTCTCGGCCTTGGCCACCGCTTCCTCGATCGCACCGACCATGTAGAACGCACCTTCGGGCAGGTGGTCATATTCACCAGCCACGATCGCCTTGAACGAACGCACCGTATCTTCCAGCGAAACCAGCTTGCCCGGCGCGCCCGTGAACACTTCGGCCACGTGGAACGGCTGGGACAGGAAGCGCTGGATACGACGCGCGCGCGCCACGATCAGCTTGTCATCTTCCGACAGTTCGTCCATGCCCAGGATGGCGATGATATCCTGCAGGGACTTGTAGGTCTGCAGGATGCGCTGCACGTCACGCGCCACCTGATAGTGCTCGTCACCAACAATCTTCGGATCAAGCGAGCGGGACGTGGAGTCCAGCGGGTCAACTGCCGGGTAGATGCCCATTTCCGCGATGGAACGGTTCAGCACCGTGGTCGCGTCAAGATGGGCGAAGGTGGCCGCGGGCGCCGGATCGGTCAGGTCATCGGCGGGGACGTAGACGGCCTGCACCGAGGTGATCGAACCCTTCTTGGTCGAGGTGATGCGTTCCTGCAGCGCACCCATTTCCGTCGCCAGCGTCGGCTGGTAGCCCACGGCGGAGGGGATACGGCCCAGCAGCGCGGACACTTCGGCGCCAGCCTGCGTGAAGCGGAAGATGTTATCGACGAAGAACAGCACGTCCTGGCCTTCGACATCGCGGAAGTATTCCGCAACCGTCACACCGGACAGGGCGACACGGGCACGCGCGCCCGGCGGCTCGTTCATCTGGCCATAGACCAGCGCCACCTTGGACCCGTCGGTCGAATCGCCATTGATCTTGATGACGCCCGCATCCTGCATTTCGTAATACAGGTCGTTCCCTTCACGGGTACGTTCACCGACACCGGCAAAGACCGACACGCCGCCATGCGCCTTGGCGATGTTGTTGATCAGTTCCTGGATGATGACGGTCTTGCCCACGCCAGCGCCACCGAACAGGCCAACCTTACCGCCCTTGAGGTACGGGCACAGCAGGTCAACCACCTTGATGCCCGTGGGCAGGATTTCGGTCGCGGCGGCCTGTTCGTCAAACGCCGGGGCGGCGCGGTGGATCGGCGCGCGCCCTTCGCACTTGACCGGGCCACGGTCGTCAATCGGCTCACCGATCACGTTCAGGATACGACCCAGCGTGCCCGGGCCGACCGGCACGGTGATCTGGCTGCCGGTGGCGGAAACTTCCGCGCCGCGGCTCAGGCCATCAGTGGTATCCATGGCGATGCAGCGGACTTCGTGTTCGCCGATTTCCTGCGCCACTTCCAGCACCAAGGTCTGGCCGTTCAGCTGAACGTGCAGGGCTTCGAGGATATGCGGCAGCGTACCCTCGAACTGAACGTCAACAACGGCGCCGCGGACCTGCGTCACACGACCAACGACATTGCTTTTCTGCGCCTGCGTGGAGACAGGAGCCTCTTGAGTTGTGGTTTCCGACATGGGACAGCTCCTGTGAGCGTGAAGATCGATCCTCAGACAGCCTGGGCGCCCGAGATGATCTCGATCAGTTCATTGGTAATATTGGTCTGACGCGTACGGTTGTAGGTCAGGGTCAGGCGGTCGATGGCCTTGCCAGCGTTACGGGTGGCGTTATCCATCGCGGTCATCCGCGCGCCGTTCTCACCCGCCGCCGTTTCCAGCATGGTCGCGTACAACTGGACCTGCAGGTTGCGTGGCAGCAGGCTTGACAGCATCGTGCTTTCGTCCGGCTCGAACTCGTAGCTGGCGATGTCGGCGTTGTCCGTATTGTCATTTTCCGGCAGCGCCAGCGGCACAAGCTGCATTTCCGTCGGCGTCTGGGTCATGACATTGCGGAACTGGTTGTACACCAGTGTGCAGACGTCGAATTCACCCTTTTCCAGCAGGGACGTAATCTGTTCACCCAGTTCCGTCGCCGACGAAAAGGGGATTTCCTTGCTGGCGGACAGGTGACGGTGACCGATGATCAGATCGGAGAAGTCACGCATAAGAAATTCGTACGTCTTGCGCCCGACCGGCAGGATCTTGACCGTCTTGCCTTCCGCCTGGAGCCGAAGCACCAGGTTACGGGTCGTACGGTTGATGTTGGAGTTGAATGCACCGGCCAGACCACGGTCGCTGGACATGGGGACAATCAGATGCACCCTGTCCTGACCCGTTCCGGTCAGCAGCGCCGGCTGCCCGCCTTCGCCCGCCACGCTGCGACCCACTTCGGCCAGCATGCGGCGCATTGCATCAGCATAGGGCCGTGCGGCCGCCGCGCGGGCTTCCGCCCGGCGCAGCTTTGCCGCCGCCACCATCTTCATCGCGCTGGTGATCTTTCGCGTCGATTTGACGCTGCCGATCCGTGCGCGCAGTTCCTTCAGGGAAGCCATGGTTGCCCGATCTTCCTCAGTTGGCGAACTGACGGCCGAACGTCGTCAGGAAATCATTCAGGCGGCTTTCGATATCCTTGGTCAGCTGGCGCTGGGTGCGGATCGATTCCAGAATGTCCTTGCCCGACGTGCGGACATCGTCCAGCAGGCGCTTTTCGTATGTCGTCACCTGGTCGACCGGCACGCTGTCGATATAGCCACGTGTGCCGGCATACAGGACAACCACCTGTTCCTCGACCGACAGGGGCGAGGTCTCGGGCTGCTTCAGCAGCTCGACCAGACGCGCGCCACGGGCCAGCTGCTTCTGCGTCGCCGGGTCCAGGTCGGATGCGAACTGCGAGAACGCCGCCATTTCACGATACTGCGCCAGTTCCAGCTTGATCTTGCCGGCAACCTGCTTCATCGCCTTGATCTGCGCCGCCGAACCGACACGCGACACGGAACCACCGACGTTCACGGCGGGGCGGATGCCACGGTAGAACAGGTCGGTTTCAAGGAAGACCTGACCGTCGGTGATGGAAATCACGTTGGTCGGGATATAGGCGGACACGTCACCGGACTGCGTCTCGATCACCGGCAGGGCGGTCAGGGAACCCGCGCCAAACTTGTCGGACATCTTCGCCGCGCGTTCCAGCAGGCGCGAATGCAGGTAGAACACGTCGCCCGGATAGGCTTCACGTCCCGGCGGACGGCGCAGCAGCAGCGACATCTGGCGGTATGCGACGGCCTGCTTGGACAGGTCATCATACACGATCAGGGCATGCATGCCGTTGTCACGGAAGTATTCGCCCATGGAGCAGGCGGCATACGGCGCCAGGTACTGCATCGGGGCCGGGTCGGACGCGGTGGCGGCCACGACGATGGAATATTCCATCGCGCCGGTTTCCTCCAGCGTGCGCACCAGCTGCGCAACCGTCGAACGCTTCTGCCCGATGGCGACATAGATGCAGTACAGCGACTTCTTGTCGTCACCCAGGGCGTTGACGCTCTTCTGGTTGACGATGGTGTCGATCAGGATGGCGGTCTTGCCGGTCTGGCGGTCACCGATGATCAGCTCACGCTGGCCACGCCCGATGGGCACGAGCGCGTCAATGGCCTTGATGCCGGTCTGCATCGGCTCGCTGACGGACTGGCGCGGCATGATGCCGGGCGCCTTGATTTCCGCACGCTTGCTGATGACTTCGCCAACCAGCGGCCCCTTGCCGTCGATCGGGTTGCCCAGGCCATCGACCACGCGGCCCAGCAGGGCCTTGCCGGTCGGGACTTCCACGACCTTGCCGGTGCGGGCGACGGTGTCGCCTTCGCGCATGGCGCTGTCATCACCGAAAATGACGACACCGACGTTGTCATTCTCAAGGTTCAGGGCCATGCCCTTCTGGCCACTGGCGGGGAAGTCCAGCATTTCGCCGGCTTCAACATTCTGCAGGCCGTAGACACGGGCAATGCCGTCACCCACCGACAGGATGGTACCTGTCTCGGCAACGTCAACGGCCTTGTCGAACGTAGCGATCTGCTGCTTGAGGATATCCGAAATCTCGGAGGGGCGGATTTCCATCACGCGGCTCCCTTCATGGCATGGTGCAGGCGGGTAAGGCGGGATCTGAGGCTGGTATCATACAGGCGGGCGCCAATGCGCACGACCAGACCGCCCAGCAGGGCCGCGTCAACACGCTCCTGGATATTGACTTTGGAATAGCCGGCCTCGGCAAGGCGGCTGCGAAGCTGGACACGCTGCAGATCGGTCAGGGGGTGGGCGGAGACGACATCCGCCACCACTTCCCCGCGCCGGGCCGCAGCGATAGCCGCCAGCGCGGCTAGAATTTCACGCAGGCGCGGAAAGCGGCGGTTATTCGCCACCACGCCGACAAAATCACGCATAAGGGGGCTGAAACCTTCAGCCTCCAGCACGGCATCGACCGCCTTGCGGCTGTCGCGGATGTCGAGCGTGCGATCCGTCAGGACGGTGCGCAGGTCGGCATTGCCGTCGATCAGTCCGGCAAGGCTGGATGCCTGCTCCAGAACAGGGTCAAGCTGCTTGCGGTCAGCCGCAAGCTCATAGAGCGCCGTCGCATAACGACCGGGAAGGCCATTGGCAATGGAGGCGATCGGTATTGAGGTCGTTCCACCCGAATCCACTGTCCGCTTTTCCAATCCAGAATCTTGATTCAAACACAAGCCGCCTGCCCGGAAACCTTGGCCCCGTGCGCTGCTGGCGCGGCTCTAGCACGCAGCGCAGGCACACGCAACAGACCTGGCAGCCTGAAGGCATCGTCAGATACCGCTGAACCGCCCGTTTTCCCGCGCACGTGAACACCCCCGCTACAGGTTGGCGGGATCATACATGCAGGACACCATTTCGGAAACAGCAAACCCGAGATTTTGTTACGCCCTGGCGCGTCCCGCATGGCAGGATCATTCAGGCAATGATATGCATTGAGTGCATATCAATAATGCGTCAGTTGGAATCGAGCAGCGCAGCAACCTGCCGCGCGCTTTCCCTTGCCCGGATTCCGGTTGAAACCAGCCCCAGCCCGGCAATCCCGGCGGCGGCAATGGCCATGCACCACCACACGACATGCGTGGCGTGGGGGAATTCCGCCCACTGCACGCCCCCGGCACGCACGCTGCCCGCACTCAGCGCGCCGCCAAGCGCAATACCCAGCAACGCCCCCACCTGCCGGCTGGTGGACGCAATGGCCGCCGCCACCCCCGCCTGCGCGCGCGGCATGCCCGAAATGGCGGAATTGGTAATAGGCGCGTTGCACATCCCGAACCCGCACCCGCACAGGCCGTACGACACCAGCAGCAGCCAGAGCGGCGTATGCGCGTCCAGCCCGGTCAGCAGCAGCGCGCTGATCCCGAATCCGACAGCCGACACCAGCAGCGGCAGGCGCGCGCCGTACCGCCCCGTCAGCCGCCCCGACAGCGGCGCGCATGTCATGCTGCCAAAGGCGAAGGGCAGCGTGCACAGCCCGGCCTGCAGCGCGGGCAGGCCGCGCACATCCTGCAGGTAGAGGGTGTTGAGGAACAGGAACGCGCTGAAGATGGCAAAGGCCAGCACCGCCGTCACGATCGCGCCGGAAAAGGGCCATGCCCGGAAAAACCGCAGGTCGATCAGGGGCGCGGCCGCCCGCCGTTCCACGATGATGAAGCCCAGCACCGACAGCGCGCCGAACCCGAGGAACCCGGAAATGGTGGGGGATGACCAGCCGTAATTATGGGCCTCGATCAGTCCGGACGTAATCATGGCCAGCGCCACGATGGCCAGAAGCTGTCCCGGCGCGTCAATGCCGCGCCTGCGCCCGCCACGGGATTCGGGCACGAAGCGCAGCGTCAGCGCGATCGCGACCAGGCCGATGGGCACGTTGACCCAGAAAACCGCCTGCCACCCCACCCAGTGCACCAGGATGCCGCCCACGACCGGCCCCAGCGCCAGCGCCACGCCGGACGTCGCCCCCCATATGCCGATCGCCTGCGCGCGGGCGCGAGGTTCCACATACACATTGGTCAGGATCGACAGGGCAACGGGGTTGAGCATGGACCCGCCAATGCCCTGCACCGCGCGCGCCATGACCAGCATCTCGACACTGCGCGCCATCCCGCACAGGGCGGACCCGCCACAGAACAGCCCGATCCCCAGCAGGAACATCCGCCGCCGCCCGAACCTGTCGGCCAGCGACCCCACCAGCAGCATGAGGCTGGCGACCATCAGCGTATAGGCGTCCACCACCCATTGCAGGGTGGAAAAACCGCCATGCATTTCCGCGCGGATGGAGGGCAGCACGACATTGACGACCGTCACGTCCATCATGACCAGCAGCAGGCTGAGGCAACACGTGCCCAGCACGATACGCGGGTGAATCGTGGAAGAACCGGTCATGGTCATGTAAGGCTACCCTTCCCCCTGCCGACAGCACGGCCGAACCGCCGCGAATCCGGCATCATGTCCGGGACTGTCCGGTGATTTCAGGGGGGAGTATGGAGCGGGCGAAGGGAATCGAACCCTCCTCAGAAGCTTGGAAGGCTACTGCATTACCACTATGCTACGCCCGCCCATAAGGTTGGCTGCACCTATACCGTTTCCGCCCTGCGCGTGGCAAGCCCATAAACCCGTGGCGGCGGGCAAACGGGTAAAACTTTCATTTTTATGCCCTACCCCCTTGACTTTCGACGCGAGTCATACTTTTTTCCGCTTCCTGTGCCGGGTTCGCATGGATGGCCCGAAATGGCGCGGCAGATGCCACGCCACGATGTTTCGGGTTGATGCAGGCGGCTTTGCAGGGGTGTAGCTCAATTGGCTAGAGCGCCGGTCTCCAAAACCGGAGGTTGCGGGTTCGAGACCCTCCACCCCTGCCATTTTCCGGTCGGGCATTACCCTTCCGGCCTGGCACCCGATGGGTCGGGCCACAATGGCCCGCACCGGTTCTTAGGCCCCGCACTGGCTGGAATGGTCCGGTTGGTGCGCCGTGGCGTTGCAGGAAGGGTATTTCGTGTCGGTCAGTCCCGCGAAATTTGTTGAAGATGTTCGTGCCGAGGCCCGCAAAGTCACATGGCCAACACGACGCGCCACCCTGATGACAACGGGTGCGGTCCTGGCGATGGCCGGCCTTGCATCGGTTTTCTTCTTCCTCGTCGACGAGGTGATCGGCCTTGCCGTACGGAAACTCTTCGGACTGGGAGGCTGAGTTCAGCCATGGCCAAGCGGTGGTATGTGATCCACGTCTATTCGGGCTTCGAGAAAAAAATAGCCCAGCACATCACGGAACAGGCCGCGCAGAAGGGCCTGGCCGATCATTTCGGTGAAATCCTCGTCCCATCGGAAGAAGTGACGGAAGTGCGCCGGGGCCAGAAGGTCAATTCGGAACGCAAGTTCTTCCCCGGTTACGTGCTGGTCAACATGGAACTGACCGATGAGGCATGGCACCTGGTCAAGGACACGCCCAAGGTCACCGGCTTCCTTGGCAGCAAGACCCGTCCCTCGCCCATTCCCAAGGTCGAGGCCGAACGGATCATGAAGCAGGCGCAGGAAGGCGTGGAACGCGTCCGTCCGTCCGTCACCTTCGAGATTGGCGAGCAGATCCGCGTGGCCGACGGTCCCTTCACCTCCTTCAACGGCACCATCGAGGAAGTGGACGAGGAACGTGGCCGCCTGAAGGTCAGCGTCTCCATCTTCGGCCGGTCCACGCCGGTGGATCTGGAATACAATCAGGTGGAGAAGGTCTGATCCTTCCCCCTGACGGTAAAGGCGCCTCCGGGCGCCTTTTTTATTGCCTGCAACAGACGGCAGATGATCAAAAATTTTTGGTGAAGCTTTTTTCAAAAAGCTTCGAAGAACGCCGCCTTTTTAAAAAAGGCGGCACCCAGAAACTTTTATTCCTTATGGCCTGAAGGGGCCGCGGGCAACGCCTGCAACCGTTCGGCCGCCATGTCCGCCACCTGTCCCGTAAGCTGGCTCAATGCCGCCACCATGGCGCGCGTGCCGGTGCCGGCGGGTGACGCCGTCAGGTCGAGCGGCACGGACAGGCCATGATCCGCATCCCCCACCCTGTGCACGGACAGGCTGCCAGCAAGATGCACCAGCCCCGCCGAATCACGCGCGAAGCGGGTAATCTCGACCTCGACCGCGCCCTCCGCCGGAATGGTGGTGGCGTCATTCTGGGCAAAGACGGTCCGGCCCGGCAGGCGCTGCTGCAGGTCGGTGGACAGGACATGGCCCAGCATGAGGGCCAGCGGCTCGCTCCACGCAGCGCCCGTCAGTGGTGTCACGCTGTAATCATCCTGCACGCCCACGATGGTCTGCCGGTCCAGTGAGGACGGGACACCGGGGGTGCGGACCTCGATCACGGCAGGGACCTGCGACCCGGCAACGGCGGGCTGCGTACTGGCCACCGGGGCCAGCGAATACAGCGTCGGGTCGGACGACCCGCACCCGGCCAGCATAAGCGTTCCCGCCATGGCGGTCGCGGCCATGGCCCGCCGCGCGGAATATATGAAGAAGGGGCGTTGCATGGTCTTATCGTCCCGTAATCAGTGCCGAGGGATGGTGGGTCAGGAAGTCCGACAGGAAGCGCAGCGAGCGCGCGGCGTCGTTAAGCTGCTGCATCATCTGCTGCAGGTTGCGCTGGAAATCGGTATCGCCGCCATAACTGGACAGGACCGAGTTCGCGTTTTTCAGCGTCTTGTCCATGCCGGTCAGCAGTTGCGGCATTTCGCTGCGGGCATCACGCGATATGACCTGCAGGTTCTGTAGCGAACTGCGCAGCGCGGTCAGCGCCTGCTTCGTGTCGGGGCTGTTGATCCGCGCATCGGCATGGGCCAGCAGGCTGGTCAGGTTGTCGCCCATCTGGGTCAGCGGCATGGCCGCGATCTTGTCGCCAATGACAGACAGCGAATCCATGATGCCCGCCATGCCACCCGCCTGCCCCGGCAGGACCATGGCGTCGCCTTCCATCGTGATCTGCTCGGGCTTCGCGTTCCTGACGAAGGTCAGCGCGATTTCGGATTCGCCGGTCAGCATGCTGGTGCTCTGCACCGACGCGCGCAACCCGTCGGCCACCTGCGCGCGCAGCAGCCTGGCCATGGCATCGGGGGGCACCTGCCGGTTATCGAGCACGCGTTCGGGCTGCAGTTCCATGGCCACGCGCACATGCGCCCTGCCGGTGGCGGGATCAACCTCCAGCTTCACATCGTCGATCATGCCGACCTGAATGCCGAACATGGTCAGGCGCCCCCCCTTCGTCAGGCCGGACACCGAACTGGTCAGGTAGGTGACAAGGGGGATGCGTTCGCGGTAGCCCGCGCTGTTGGCTTCTTCCGCGCTGTCATACAGCAGGAAGGTTGTATCGGCCCCGGCGGTGCTGGGCAGGGTATTCCTTTCGTTGCGCGCATCGGGCGGATCGAACGCGACACCGCCGGACAGCAGCGCCTGCAGTGACTGCAGCTTGACCTTCAGCCCGCCCGGACCAAGGCCCACCTGCACGCCGGACACGTTCCAGAAGCGCGTGGTGGTGCGCAGGTAACTGTCATACGGGGCCTGCACGAAAATCTGCACCCTGATCGGGCCGCGGCCTTCAGGCGGCATGGTGTAACCCAGCACTTCCCCCACCACCACGTCGCGGAAGAAGATCGGCGCACCCTGGCCGAGCGAGCCAAGAGACTGCGTAATCAGCGTATAGGTATGCCCCGGCTGGTCCGAACGCACGCCCGGCGGCGATTCCAGCCCCTTGAAATGCGTGGTGTAATGCCCGCCCGGTTCCCCTGCGTCCATGGCGATGTAGGCGCCGGACATGACGGTTTCCAGGCCGGTGACGCTGGCGCCGTTGATGCGCGGACGCACGACCCAGAAACGGGCATGGTCGGTCAGCGTGCGGGCCGCGGAGGATGTCATGCGCACCGCGACCTCGACATGGTGCAGGTCATCGCTCAGCCGGATGGAATCGACCGTGCCCAGCGGCACCGACTTGTTCTTGACCTCAGTCTGGCCACTGGTCAGGCCATCGGCCGTATCGAAGCTTATGACGATCAGCGGCCCGCGCTCGGTCAGGCCGCGCCAGCCCAGGTAACCCGCGATCAGGATGGCGACGATCGGCACAAGCCAGACCACGGAGAAACGGTACCGCCGCGCACGGGCCTGCGGTACGCCCCCCTGCGGGTCATTGGAAAGGAAATCGTCATTCACGCCTGATCTGGCTCCATGCTGGCCGGTCCGGTGCCGGCCGGGGAAAGGGAAGGTGAAGGGGTCGCCTGTCCGGGATTGCGCGTTACCTGCGCGCGCAGAATGGACGGGGGCAGGCCATCCACCACCCGCCCGTTGCGTCCCGCCGCGTCCCACATGATGCGGGGATCGAAGCTCCATGCCCCCAGCAGGGTCAGCACCACGACGGCGGCAAAGGCCACCATGCCCGCATTGGCGGTGACACTGGCCATGGCGTTGAAGCGTACGACCGCGACAAGGATCGAAATCATGAACACGTCGATCATGGACCACCGGCCCACCATGTCCACCACCCGGAACAGCCGGGTCCGGGCCACAAGGTGCCCGCGCGCGCCATGCCATGTCTGCCAGACCATCCAGCCAAGGCTTGCGATCTTGAGCATCGGGACGGTGATGGAAGCGAAGAACACCAGCAGCGACAGCGGGATCATGCCGTCCATCCACAACTCGATCGCGCCTTCGACGATGGTATGCCCACCGCCGCCGCCCATGCGCATGAAGGTCATGACCGGGTACAGGTTGGCGGGGATATAGAAGACGATGGCCGCGATCAGGAAGGCGGTGGTGCGTGTCAGTGACTGCGGCAGGCGACGCCAGACCTTGTGTTCGCAGCGCGGGCAGGTCCCCACGCAGGTCAGGTTGGAAACCGGATGCGCCAGTTCCCCCACCAGCCCGCACGACGTGCAGGCCACCAGATGGTCCACCGGCGGCATGCCCACGTCATCCACATGCACGTAGTCCACCTCGACCGCCAGGCCGCCTTCGGCGCGGGTCAGGGAATCGATGCGGCGGTGCCGCCAGATCATTTCGGTATCCAGCGTCGAATCCGTGGCTGCCATGGTCAGCATCAATGCGCCGATCAGGTACACGGCAGGCCCCACATCGACATGCGCCAGGTCGGTCAGCTTGGTATAGGCAACGAAAATGCCAAGGATATAGACCTCGACCATCGACCATGGCCGCAGCTTGTCATACCAGACCAGCACACGCGGCGCCCAGTCCGGCAGTTGCCGGCATGACGCGGCGTACAGGATGGCGAACATGAACCCGATGGCTATGGCAGGCGCCAGCACGGTCACCGCGCCGACCAGCACACCGGCCTCCCCCCACCCTTCATGCATGAGTTCCATCGGCCCGGTCAGCAGGTCCACCGTGCGCTGCCTGCCATAGACATCCAGCGTCATGAGCGATGAGGCGAGGGCCGCCAGATAGAACGCAGCCGAGCTTATGCAGAACGCCAGCGGCGTGGCCAGTGGCGCGGTGCGCCGCCTGCGCGCCAGTTTCTGCCCGCAGCGCACGCATGACGCCTGCTGCCCCGGCTCCAGATCCGGCAGGCGCTGGTACAGGCCGCAGCCGGGGCATTCCGACAGGCCACCGATGACGCGCACATGGCGGATGGGACCGGGTTCCACATCATCACAACGCAGATGTGGAGAAGAAGAGGACGTGTTCATACCGGACCCAGCATATAGACCAAATTAAAATGGGGAATGCCGCATTTGAGATATTGCATCATGCCAGACCATCGTTTATCAGACGCCACAGGTCTGCCGACATAGCTCAGGGGTAGAGCAACTGATTCGTAATCAGTAGGCCCTCGGTTCAATTCCGAGTGTCGGCACCACCTTCCCCCTTGATTTTCCATCATTCCAGAATTTGCCCCCAGTCGTAAACCGTTCCCCTGATTCCATGGGGCGGCGCGGGACAAGGCCATCCTGATCGCGACCGGAAACGGGTCCGGTGGCAGTCGCATTGCATTCCCGGTCATTTCCGCCTGCCCTGCCTGGCAGGGCCTTCGGCATGGGCAAAACCGCCATGCCCCCTTCGGCACCCCATCCCTTGGCCATAACCATCCAACCGGCCTGCAAACGCTTGCAATGTCAGGCAGCAACCTGTTCGGCTATTGGAATTACTTATATTTACAGAATATGTGTTATTTACACAAATTTGTAATTACAAGCGGGATTTTGTTGTATCTGAGATGCAGCATATGAAAGGGCACCCGCCATGGGGATAATAAACAACCTCAATTCCCTCTTCGGGAATTACAAAGATACGTTTTATGTAGAAAATATATCCGTTTATGAGATTTCCATAAGCAAAGATGAAAAAGTAATACCGGATACAGCGGATATTTTACATGACTTCCTCTATGACAAGGAAGAGCAAATATGTTATTGATTTTGACGATTACATAACAACAAATGCCGACTTGTACCCAAAAGTCACCATATCACGCAAGGGCATAGGGCTGGATATCAAGCTGTTTTTGAAACACGACTGAAATTACAGAAACCCATAGACATGACAAGGCCACCCGGCGACCTGAACGGGTGGCCTTATTTTTATAATGCCGCGTGGCCTACCGCACCCTACAGGCCGCACCAGCCCAGCAGCACGCACATCACCAGACCCGCTAGCCCGATCAGCGTCTCGATCACCGACCATGTACGCAATGTCTGCGGTACCGTAAGGCCCAGCGCATCACGCACCTGCCAGAACCCCGAATCATTCATCGGCCCGAACATGACCGCCCCCGCCCCCGTCGCCAGCACCAGCAGCTCGGGCGAGGTGCCAGACCCGTGCGCCATGATCGGGGCCACGATTCCGGCCGTGGTGCTCATGGCGACGGTGGCGGACCCCACCGCCACGCGCATGCCCGCCGCCAGCCCCCATGCCAGGAACAGCAGCGGCACATGCATGTCCACTGCGGCGCGGGCGATCGCATCGGAAATGCCGCTATCCATCAGTTCCGCGCCAAAACCGCCGCCCGCGCCGATCATCAGCAGCAGGCTGGCCAGCGGGCCAAGGCATTCGTTGGAACAGGCCAGTATCTTCTCGCGCGTCATCCCCCGCCGCAGCCCCAGCGTCCAGAATGACAGCAGCGCCGCCAGCGCCAGCCCCACATTCGGGTCGCCCACAAACCGCAGGACAACCGCCCACCCACTGCTTGCGGCCGGCCCCATGAAACGGGTGGCCGATCCCGCCAGCATCAGGACCATGGGGGCAAGGATGGTGAACAGCGTAATGCCGAACCCCGGCAGGTCCGCCTGCGCGCGGGGCGCGTCATGCCCGTGCGCGTGTTCCGCCCCGGCCCCCGCATCGGCTGGCAGGCGCGGCACGATGAAGCGGGTATAGAGCGGCCCCGAAATGATCGCGACCGGCACGCTGACCACGGCCCCCATCCAGATGACACGCCCGATATCGGCATGATAGGCGGCAAGGGCGAACATGGTGCCGGGATGGGGCGGCATATAGCCCTGCACCACCGACAGGGCGGCCGTAACCGGCAGCGCCACATGCAGGATGGGCCGCCCCGTCTGCCGCGCGATGGAAAAGGCCAGCGGCACAAGGATGACGAAGCCCACGGTAAAGAAAACCGACAGCCCGACCAGCAGGCCGATCACCATCATGGCCCAATCCAGCCGCCGTGGTCCCGCAAGGGCCACCACCGTCATGGCGATGCGGTCAGCTCCGCCCGACACTTCCAGCATCTTGCCCAGCATGGTGCCCAGCGCGATGACCGAGGCAATCTGCCCCAGCACCTGCCCCGCCCCGCCTTCAAACGACGCCACCACCCGTGAAGCGGGCATGCCGGCGGCAAAGCCCAGCAGCATGGACGCGATCAGCAGGGCCAGGAACGGGTTGAGCTTGACCCGTTCAATCAGGAAAACGACAACGCATATGGCCACAACAGCCAGTAACAGGGCCATTCCGACCGACATTGACGCCTATCCCCCAGTTCCATATCCCGATGCGTGGCCTGTCATGGCATCAGCCAGCGGGTGTGGACATTGTGTTTACTATATCAGGGCCGGACAGGAAGACCTGATGCAGGTCAGTCAGGGACTGTTTCAACACAGTCCGTTGATAAAAAACAAAGCTTTCCGGTGCCGCATTTTGTCAAGAAAGCAGCGTCTTCTGAAGCTTTTTGGGGCCTGTTGGGGATTAGCGTGAATTGATGACTGCGGCTACGAGATAGATCATGGCCGAGAATGACCTGTCTGTCTTGTCGCTGCGCATGGCGATGCGCTTGAACTCCTTGAGTTTGCAGAAGAAGTTCTCGACAAGATGGCGCGCTTTGAACAGGGCTTTATCGAACGGGCGTCTGTCGAGGCGGTTTTTGCGCTGGGGAATGACCACACAGGCGCCTTGCGCGCGTATGCTGTCCACAATCCAGTGCACATCAAATGCCTTGTCGGCAAGAATGCCCCCGAAATCGGCCGGTTCAAGAAGGGGCGCAACCCCGACCGTGTCGTAATGCTGGCCGGGGATAAGGGTGAAGCGGACCAGGTTACCCAGGGCGTCGGTCATGGCGATGATCTTGGTCGACCATCCTGTCACACTGCGTCCGATCGCCTGATTTCGGGTCCCCCTTTTGCGCCCTGGCCATGACGGTGAACCCGCACCACCGTGCCGTCGATCATCGCGTATT
>NZ_NKUB01000037.1 GCF_003207895.1 Komagataeibacter swingsii | reverse complement strand
CCTGCACGCGTTCGAGACCGGATCAGAGCTGAGGGCCGGGCTTGGCAGATGGATCGCCCATTATAACGAAAGGCGTCCGCATACGGCGCTGGCTGGACGTACGCCCGATGAGGCGTATCATGACGTGCCGACGCCCTCTGGTCCGGGGTTAACCCCGGACCAGAGGGCCAACAGCAACGCCGTCAGAAGGGCGGCATAACAACAACCGGGTATAGCTTATCAAGCCCACAAAACTGTCCGAACGGACGGGTCCACCTCATTTCGACGCTCGGCCCGATCCACTCGAACGCCAGAGCCGGTCTCCATGAAAACGTCCAGCACTTCATAGCCCGCACGTTCAGCAAACCGCTTCAGCTCGTCCTTCTGGCGCACGCAGGACTGATCGGCCGTGGAAACCCGGCAATAGATGACCGCGCGCTGTCCCATTTGAACTCTCCCGGAAAAACCACCATGCAGCCCTTGATACACCGTGGCTTCGGGTTGTCCCAATCAGACTATAGACTGTTTAGGTCAACCTAATTTGAATGGAAGAAATGGAAGGGAAGCGCGGAACATCTCTTATTAGGCAAGGAGAGCTGACAAGCAGCCGTCCAGATGGTGATGGATACAAAGTGAATCCAGAACGCTTGAAAGGCATCTAATATCCGCGATTAGGCAGCCATCCAGAATAGATAGTGCGCTCCAGTAGAAGGCTCTCCGAACAAGGCTCGACATCTTTATTTCGCTTTTCTCTGACAGTAGCGAACGACTGGCTACTAAGTAGAACCTTCACTGAATCTGCCGGAACCACGACCGACATGCTATTCGGTATACGAAGATGGTCTCCGTCTCGAATGGGCTCGTTCACCTCATGTGCTAATTCGTGATCGCGCGTTACCTGCACAGAGTCAGTGTATTGAGCAGAGTGAATGCCAAGCAATTTGACAAAAGTATTTTCCCGCTGCCGCCAATAGGTCTGAGTTTGCAAATACTCATTGTTATCGGCGAAGTGGCGTGGCCCTTGATCAATAAGCCGTAAGTCGCTGGATGGCGTCCTGTAAACGAAAATCGGAGATCCTGAGAGACCCGGCCGGGACTTCATATCGAATAGATGCGCTGGCCGAAGTGTTCTAGCGTAATTAATTAGTGCTCCGGGATCGGCCATCAGACTTACATTACCGAAGCGTCCCGTGATGACATTACGTCTGGTCCCAGGGAGACTGGAGAATAAGCCGAGTGCAAGTCCGTCTTCGCCTATGCCGATTTGGTAATAGTCGATGACCTGTTTATCAGCCAGCCAACTGTCATGCATGACAACGATCTCGTCATCATCGTTGATCCTCTCAGTTATATCCACAGCAGCAACATCATCTACTTCACTGAAGGTCCATTCAGAAGGATCTAATTCGATATAGCGACTTCCACCATCTTTAGTGTTTAAGCGAATTATAGAGCCACCGCTCCTGACAACATGAGCGGCGGTAACAGCATAGGTATCCCGGGTGAACTGCTGTTGCGGATCATAGCGCGGATGGTTGTGCCCAATTAGAACACCACTACCTAAGACCTCACGCGAACCATCTATTCGAGGATTATCCCCAAATAGAAACACGACTGTCGATTGCATTCGAGGGCTGAAGCGTGGCATTCGTAACACCGTTCGTTGAGGGGAATGTCTCCAAAAGCGGACTGATAGCCGTAGTCGCTGATTGAGACCTGAAATATACATGCTCCATGAACTTTGTAGCAAGCACGTATATAGATCTTGTTGTCTGGCTTTGTGGCAATGATCAGAATTAAATGGCCGCTATCAACTCAGAGTGTCGATGAGGAGTTATTATACTTTTACCAAACCAACCGTCTTTGGATCATAAATCAAACCATCAATACTTCCATCCGACATTTTATCCACTATTTGAGACACAATATCTATCGGAACCAAAAACCATTCTTTCGGCTGCACTGGGTGCCCGAACCGATCTTGAATCGTCAGATCAATCTGCGCTGGAGCCAGAACCCTATGAAAGATCTTCTCCATCTTCTTACGATTGATGTTGAAGAGCTTATAGGTCGCCACGACCTCCACATCAGCCAGAAGATAGGTTGCATCATGCTTGGCGTTGGCGATCCGCTTTTTCACATCGCCTCCCGTCACCCCGATCTTGTGAATCAAATTACGATGCTGCGCGATATACGGGTTATCTGACAGACTTCTCAAAACATAGATCGTGCCACTTTCCAGATCATCCGGCTCAACGGTTGTCCCGAACAAAGGTCCGACTGTCGGATCTGTAATCCGGCGGCCCGCCTCATCCTTATAGAGAGCCCTCTGGAGCGACCTCAGCAGAACATCGCTTTCGGTCCCGTTGTCGTAGATGACCCGCAGACGGCTGTCTCTGCGACCGTATTCTGTCTCGAACTCTTCCCCGACATGCGCGACATAAACCATCTGCCCTTTCAGGATAAAGAATTCTCCCTGCCGAATACCGGCTTCCTGCCCAAAGGGACGTGTTTCCCGCACGCTGGATTTCAGATCTTCCTGCACCTGAGCGAACAAAGGCCGGAAGATTTCAAAATCCTTGCAGGGTTCCCGGCTGGCAATTTCTTCCGCTGCCCGCACCTCTGCACGTGATTTCACATGCTTCAGGACAGTGATGGACTCAGCCGCGGGCTCGGCCTCAATGCCCAGTTCCGCCAGAAGCGCATCATCGTCCAGCGTATCGGGATCAGGACTCTCAGCCTCCTTCCCGGAAACACTCAGAAGCCCATGCGGATCGCGCTGTGCCAGCAATGACCGGCATTTTTCCAAAGCCCGTATCCGATCCAGACGCACGGCATAAAGCCGCTCAAAGATATCCCTGTCTTCTCCATGCGCAGGCGCATGCCCGTGTTCCTCATAGAAACGGCAGATATCCTCAAACCCGGCAATAATCCGCTCTTCCTCGGCTGTCAGCGCAGCCTTCTTTTTAGCCTCAAGCGAGACACCAAGTTCGGCCAGAAGCTCTTCATCGCTCAGTTCAGCCATTCGCCCGTTCCTCTGCCGTCTTACGCGCCAGAACCGCCACCCCTTCAGCCATCTTACGTTCCCACGCATCGGGAGATGTCAGCTCAGGAAGGCGTCCACGTTCCTTTTTGAACAGAAGCGCACGCTTTGCCAGATCCCTGGCTTCCTCAATCGTCAGAGCAATATGACGACTGGCAATAACCTCCTGAACCTGTTTGAGGGTCTGTGCATTCATGCTCCTGGCCAGGATCTTGTAGGCTTCCTCAAACGGATTGATCGCATCAATCAGGTCAATATCCAGATCCCGGACATTCATGGCAATCTTCCGCATCCCCTCAATCAGGGCTGTATTGCCACCAATCTTCTCTTCTCCCCCGGCTGCCTGCGTGATCTCTTCCGCTGCTTTCTGTCCCTTCTGGGTCAGATTGAATGCCGCCACTGCATGCTGGCGCACAGCCTCCTGATCCTCATCCGAAAGCTCGGGATACCGATCCCGAATGATTTTCCCCAACCTGACCTGTGTCAGTTCTTGGGGGGCTGTTTCCTCATCGAACAAACCATGCTCCAAGGAAGGCTTGTCCTGCACAAAAGACGCCACAACTTCGTTCAGATCTTCCCGACAGATCCGCTGCGCTTCAAGGCTTTTTGGAGAAACCAGCCCTTTGATCTCCATATGGAACTGACCAGTCTGCTCATTGAACCCGACATTCGTTCCGTTTGGCTTGTAGCCTTCTTCCCCATAGTCATAGCCATCCAGAGGCGCGCTTTCTGCGGTCTTCGGCGTAAACTCGAAACGCGGGGTCAGCACCTGTTCCATAAGCAGGCTGGCGGCAATGGCCTTGAGCATGTCATTGACCGCATCCGTCACTTTTTCCTGGGACGCATCCGGTTCAGCAATCAGGTTGATGAATTCAGCCCGCGTCTTTCCTGGTGCATCGCGGGTGGCGCGGCCAATGATCTGAATGATCTCCGTCAGGCTGGAGCGGTATCCGACCGTCAGCGCCTGCTCACACCAGATCCAGTCAAACCCTTCCTTGGCCATCCCCAGCGCAATGATGATGTCCACATGATCTCGGTTATTCTTCTGCGCCGGATCCTTCAGGGCAGCGACAACCTTGTTGCGCCGGACAGGCTCATCTTCCACCAGATCGGCAATACGCAGCACCCGGCCATCGGCACGACGCACCAGATGAAAGCCTGTCTCTATATCCTCCCCTTCCCAGTCTCCCAAGACGGACAGGATATGCTCGACTTCCTTGTGCTTCTGGGTCGTGCTTTCGCGTGAATTGACATTGGGAATATGCACGATCGTTTTACGCGTGCCGTCCAGCACCCGATCAATCGCATCCAGATAGGGGCCAGTATAGAAATAATATCCCAGATCCAGCTCTTTCAGATACTGGTACCCGTTCAGCTGCTGATAGTAGGTGTAGGTGACTGTCTCGAATTTCCCTTCATCTTCCGGGGACAGCACGGCGACGGCATCCCCACGGAAATAGGAGCCGGTCATGGCGATGATATGCGTTTTATCTCGGGCAATCAGCTGATTGAGGTAGTATCCAAGCCTATTTTTCGGGTCTGCGCTGACATGGTGGAATTCATCTACCGCCACCAGACACCCATCGAATGCCGCGATACCCAGTTCTTCCGCCGCGAACCGGAACGTCGCGTGGGTGCAAACCAAAGTCTGATCTTCACTGTTCAGAAACTCACCAACAGCTTTGACCTTGGACCGTGCGACCTGTCCTTCATCTGAACCTGGCGCGTTGCAGAGATTCCATTTCGGCTTGACGACCCAGTCTGCCCAAAAGCCGAATTTGCTCAGCGGTTCGCTCATGAAGCTGCCCCCGATCGAGCGTTCCGGCACAACGATCAGGGCTTTTTTCACGCCCTGATGCGCCAGCTTGTCGAGAGCAACAAACATCAGGGCACGGGATTTACCAGAAGCAGGCGGTGACTTGATGAGAAGATACTGCTCACCCCGTTTCTCATAGACCGCTTCCTGCATGGGGCGCATACCCAGCTCATTGGTCCTGGCAGACTGCCCTGTCTGGCCGGTACGAAGGGAAACAGCGGGAATAACCGGATTGATCGTCATGGCTTAGGCAGCGTCCTTCTTCTTTTTCGTCTTGCCGCCCTTCTTGGCGATCATCTTGCTGTAGAGGTCGAACAGCTTTTCCAGACGCTCCGTATCATTGCGGAAGCGCCGACCGATATAGATCCGCTCCAGCACCTCATCATTACGATCATGAGCGGCCCGTAAATTGTCTGGCATTTTGTCAGGATCATACAGATCGGCAATCGTGGCTGGGAAATGCGCCTCGCGCGCCAGAAGAATATCCTGGGCACAACGGGTCAGATCAGCACGGTTCTTTTCCGTCAAAGTCGGAACAGGAAAGGTGTTCCAGCCCAAAGTATTAGAATATGAAAAATCCGTACGCATACGAACGCAAACTGTACCAATCCACACCCAATGAAGGCGAGAAGCAATCAGGGCCATATTCCAAAGAGGGGCATCGTACAAAGCAAAATTTCTGTCACCGATAATTGTATCATAATCTTCAAGTCCAACAGGCAGATATTCGCGATTTTCTGAACTGACTCTAGCCACGACAAGAGAGTAATTCTTTGCCACAGACTGTATTTGCCGAAACCGATGTGGGAACTTAGCTGCTGGACGGGTTTCGGCAGCCTTACTTTCTGACCTCATCTTAGAAACAGCCTGAATGCGGCGATTTAATTCTGGAATACGTTCCGCTGCATCACGATCTCTATCTTCTAACCAAAGGCAATATCGGCTCTCACCACGAATAAATTCTTGTGCTCCAAGAAATTTCTTTATGTAATGTGCGGAAGAAGGATAACTTTCTAAAAGTCGGTTACGTTCTTCTGATGTAAAAAACAAATTACCACCATCGGTAGGTTTATTACCCCACTCCATTAATCCGCGATTATCTTGTGGTTTTGAAATGGGGCTTACTATTATATTTTTCCCACACGCAAGATAAGCATTGATATACTCAGATTCCTGCCTGATCGTTTTCCCATCCGCACCATTAGAAAAGAGAATTTTGGGACGCTCTGAAACAGGCGCAATTCCAATGATAGCGACAGTTACACCCGCATTATGCGCCGCCAGATTGGCCCACTTGAACGACGTATGGGCAAAACTGATCTCATAGTTCATCCCAAAAATCAGAGGCCAGAGAATAGGAACCTGCTGGCCTTGGCAGATGGAATTCGTGCTCACAAATGCGCTGGAAGAACCTGTTTTCTGGCCATAATCCGCAGCCTTCATGAACCAGCCCGCAACATAATCCAGAGACTTCCAGGATTTCGTACGCCGCCCGAAAATCTGCTCCAGATCCGCCTTCTGCTCAGCTGACTGCCAGGTGCTGCCCTTATACGGGGGATTGCCACAGATATAGGTTTCATAACCTTTCTGAGGCGGGCAGACGTCAAACCAGTCCTTCTCCAGGGCATTCCCGCAGATGATATGCCCTGTATCCTTCAGGGGCAGCACATTCAGGCGGGCCTGTTTCTGGTCGATATGGATTTCGTCACTCTGGAATTCTGCGATCAGAAGCGACAATCGCGCGATTTCCACCGCAAAATCACGGATCTCAATCCCATAGAAATTGGCCAGCGGGATGACGGATTTCCGTTCCGCCCGCTCTATCTTCAGCCGGTCATCAATCTCGCTCTGAATGTCCCGCATGTCCTTATAGGCAATCACCAGGAAATTGCCGGATCCACAGGCAGGATCAAACACCCGAATGCCGGACAGACGCTCCTTCAGGGCATGCAGCTTCTGGGTATTCTGACCCGCCTTTTCCAGTTCCTCACGCAGGACATCCAGAAACAGGGGATTCAGCACTTTGCGGATGTTTGGCACGCTGGTGTAGTGCATCCCCAAAGCCCCACGCTCTCCTTCATCGGCCACAGCCTGGATCATGGATCCGAAGATATCGGGGTTAATCTGCGCCCAGTTCAGCTCACCGGCACGCAGAAGATAGGTGCGGGCCAGTTTATTGAATTTCGGGCAGTCCGTTGCCCCGGAAAACAGGTTCCCGTTTACATACGGAAACTCTCTGGCCCAGGATTTAACCCCGCCCTTGTCACGATCGTCATTGCGCGTATCCAGATCCATCGTCCGGAACAGTTCGGCCATGACCTCATGCGTCTGATCCGTGGCCCCTTCCGTCATGGTCTGGATGGTTCTGGTAAACAGATTGTTCAGGAATATCCCGGTATCCTCGGCGAAAAAGCAGAAGATGAGACGCGCCATGAAATGATTCATGTCGTGGCGGCGTTCTTCCGTTGCCCAGTCAGGATTTTCCTTCAGAAGTTCGACATAAAGACGGTTCAGGCGTGACGTGGCCTTAACGTCGATCGGGTTGTTCTTGATCTTCTGGACGGTCGTAATACCCGCCAATGGCAGGAAAAACCCGAACCGATCAGCCAGATGCGTGAACACATCCGTAATGTGCTCATCTTCCGTGCGGTCTTCTGCTTCAAACGTCACCCCATCCGTAGCCAGCAGAAACCGCGCCTTGGCCGACTGGGTTTTGGGACTTTCCCGGAGCAGGTTAAAGGTCTGGGCAACCAGGCCCTCAGGACAGACGGCCAGATGGATGTTGTTGCGCTGGAGCACCGCTCCGGGAATGTCCGAGCGGTTATCCTTGCGAAGCCGCTTGATCGTAACATCACGGTTTCCGAACGCTTGCAAGAACTCGAAAGGAAATTCCCCGGGATTAAAAGATGCCTCGGCAATCCGGGAGACAGCTTCTTCAATCTCAACGGGATTCATGCGTAAAATTCCATATTTTCGAAAAACAGATCATACACCTCATGCGCCACCGGACACCTCCAGGAAGAGGCGGACCAGAGGTGCGTTGATATAATAATTGCTCCGCCCTGAGCGGTGCTTGGACAGCAAGCCTTTCTCTGAGAGCTGGTCGAGGTATTTCCCTGCCGTCTGACGCGCGATGTTCAGATCTGCCTGGACATACTCGATTTTCGTGTAGGGATGCCGGAACAGGTTGTTCAGCAGCTCCTGGCTGTAAATTTTGGGCAGTTCCGTCCGCATCCGCTGCTTCATGGTGGCCATCTGCGCCCGCATGCCCTCAATCAGCTCCAAGGTGATCTTGGATGTCTCGGCTACGGCCCGCAGCATGTAGAGGATCCACGCTTCCCATGCGCCTTCATCCCGCACCTTCTGTAACAGATGATAATACTCATCTTTGTGGCGAGTGATATAGCGCGACAGGTAGAGGATCGGGATATCCAGAAGACCGGTCCGGGTCAGATACAACACGTTCAGGATCCGCCCGACGCGGCCATTCCCATCGGGGAAGGGATGGATGCTCTCAAACTGATGGTGAATCAGGGCCATCTTGATGAGTGGATCCAGGTCACAGAGCCCGTCATCATTCACGAACCGCTCCAGATCCGACATATGCCCGATAATCTCCCGCCCGTCCTGCGGCGGCACAAAGACCACTTCCCTCGTGCGCTCATTCTTCAGGGCCGTTCCCGGGGTATTTCGAAACCCATCATTCCGCTTCTTGAGCATCTGGAAAATCGCGATCAGCCCCTTGTTCAGGATCAACCCGTCGGTTTCCTTCAGCTGTCGAAATCCCAGATGCAGGGCATCTCGATAGAGGGCGACTTCCTTGGCCGCCACTGAATCCGGCCCCTCGGGAAACAGATCCGCCTGGAAAAGCTCATCCTGGGTGGTGACGATATTCTCGATTTCCGAAGACGCCTTGGCTTCCTGCAAAGCCAACGTATCAATCAGGATCCCCTGATTGGGAATAGTTGCCGCCCGCCCCTTCAGTTCCGCCAGAGCCTTATTGGCCTCGACCAGCGCCCTGAGAACCGGAACCGTTTCTATGTCCGTCTGAGGCGGCAAAGGTCGAATAAGGTAGGTTGGCGTTAACATGACATCCTGACGTGGTAGCAATATGTGTTTTTTCTAACACGTCAGAATGATCCGTCAAAGAAATCCGGTTTCTTTGACATGTCATATTCTGCTGTCGGCTTTTATCCCCTGAAGACTATTCCTGCTCTGCCGAAACAATGATGACACAGGGTTTCTGAGTTTTTTCCTGACCCGATGCCGCTTTCTGGCAGGCTGCGATCCTGTCTCTGTTGGCCTCAACCAGCTGGCTGTCCTCACGTACACGTTGCCAGCCTTCAGGATTGCTGACCGCCATCATCATGGCCCCAGAGTTCCAGCGATCTTTCTCCCCAACAATAAAGGATGCCACTCGCGTCCCGACAGAAGATGGCAGGAGATACGCCAAAACAGGCGACAACCCGATCCCTGCAACAAGACAGGCAAGCCCCACCCCTAACAGCCACCAGTTCTGACGATCCTGCTGACGGGACTGACCAATGATATTGGCAAGAACCCGACGTTCCCCCTGAACCTCACCTATCGCTTTCTGAAACGCTGTCTGCATCTCCTGACTGGCAGAAATCCCGGCCTGACGAATCCCTTGCCCATACGCCTGGGGCGTCATCTTCAGCGTCGGATTGGCCTCGATCGCCTCCATTCGTGCACCGACTGCATTCATGGCCTTCACGACACGGGCCAGATCCTCCGTGTAATCCGGGGGCCGATTGTCCCGCCACGCCTGCGGCAACGCTTCCACGCTCCGCCGGAGTACCGTCATTTCGGCGCACAGGTCCTCAAACGCGCGCGCTGCTGGATCTGTCTCGGACATCAGATATCCCCCCACAGATTGAAAACCCGCACACCAGCCGCCTCGAAAGGCGACACGTCGTGGCTGGCCAGAACACGCTGCTCCGGGACGGGCCTCCTCGTCTCCATGATCACGTTGGTATCAAGCAGCAGGATCATTCGAAGGACATTGCCTCGGCCGGGGTCTGATCGCGGGTCTGCAAGACCGCGATATCCTGATCACGCACACCGGCCTCACGACCGATGGCCCCCAGAAGCGATCCCAGCCGAACGGCCTCTTCTTTTTTCTGCATGTCCTCTCCAGTCACCGCGCCGAAATCAGACAACCCGTTCCAGCCCCAGATGTGTCACAAACGGATCAAAGTCCCGGTCACTGTAAAGGAGCCGATACCCGCTTACGATACATCGTGTGGCAATCAGGGTATCAATGGTTTTCCGGATGGTGATGCCTCTGGCACGCAGGTCACGGAAATATCGTGCTGCCTCGATCATGACATCACGCCCCCCGATCTCCACCAGATCCAGAGCGCCAAGCAGTCTCCGCGCCTTGTTGAAATCCCGTTCGCTCGCAAATCCCTGAAGAACTTCCGTCATCATCAGATCCCCAATGGCGACCAGTTCCTCTCCCAGCAACCGGTCCAGAGCATCAACCTGTGGCGTCACCGTACCCCTGAAAAAATCGATCCAGACCGATGAATCGACCAGAATCATACGTCGGAACGCATGGCGTCGAGATCACCCCGCCACTCCAGCCTGCCCTTCATGGAACGCAGTTGCCGCTGCTGATTCAACTTGATCAGCGTCCGCAATCCGAGTTCGACGGCTTCTTTCTTGGTTTTGACGCCAGACGCCTTCAGCGCATCTGTCATGAGGGTATCGTCAATAATGATGTTGGTTCGCATGATGTGTATCTCCAGTGAAAATTATACACATCAACATCTCCTCTCTCAAGCAGATTACATCCCCATATCCATACCGCGCGACCTGGAGCGTGAGAGGGCCTGCTCCCGCTGATGGGGATGCAACCCGTGATCAAGCGTCGATCCCTTCCGGATGCCCAGCTCGCGGCTTTTCTCCCGCAGAATGGACTCAAGCTGCGCATCCCGCTTCAGCTCCTTCAGCGCCACACCCTGCTGCTCCCGGCTCAGCCCGTCCCAGGCCTTCACAAACCGCGCTGCCCGCAGATCCGGACTCTTCCGCACCCTGTCCTCATGCTCCAGCCCCTCGACCAATTTGCGCGCCCGTGCCGGACCTTCCAGACCATATAGCGCCTGCCGGATCTCCGGCTGATGCTTCAGCGCCGCCCGCAGATCCGCCTCACCACCACGCCGGACCCGTTCCAGATCCCGCCCGGCTTCAAACAGCGCCTTCTTCTGATGCTCCAGCACGGGCAACTCCTGGCGCACCATGCGCTCGGCATCCACCCAGGCCCGCGCATACCGCTCCACCGCCTGCTGAAGCGGGTCACTCCCCGGTATAAACCCGTCCAGCCCGGCCGGCACCTGCGCGCGCTGCACACGCGGCAGCCGCAACCCGGCAAAGGGCGAGGCGGGAGCTTCACGCTCAACCCCACTTTCCCCCTTACTGGCCCCGGCATTCATCCCGGCCGACACGTCTTTTTCCGATGTGCGACGACCAAGCCTCACGGACAGGTCCAGCCCGTCGAACATCCCACGCTTCCGCTGTGCCGGTGCCGGATCTGGCGTACGGACAGCTTCGGCCTGCCTGTCCTTCTGGGGGCCAGAGGCAGCCTTCTCACGCCCCACCACGATCTCGCTCTCGGGGACATGCAGCCCGCGTCGTCGCGCAAACCCGGCATCCCGATCCCGGACCTGCGGGTAATCCAGCGTGGTATCCTTCAGCCGCTCGCGCGACAGCCGCCGCACCAGCCCGTCCCGGTCGCCCACGTCATCCCGGCCCCAATGGACGGACACGCTCTCCCGATGCCGCGACAGCGCCACATAGACCCCGTGCCGATCCAGGCTTCCCGTCGCCAGCACATGCGCCCGGTCCACCGTCACACCCTGCGATTTGTGGATGGTGGCCGCATAGCCATGATCCAGCGCGTCATAATCCGCCACCGACACGGATACGACCCGGCCACGCCCGGTCCCACCCGGCCCGTCGAGCTGCACCGACAGCACGAGATCCCCGGCATCAGGCGACCCCACGATGCCCCGCACCGTGCCCAGCGTACCGTTCTTCACCCCCAGCTCCCGGTCATTACGCAGGAAGTAGACACGCTCCCCGTCCGCGAACATCCGCTCGCCCTGGGCGGTCGACACCAGCACGTCGTCACCCAGCTCACCCGCCTCCCGCCGGATCTCCCGCGCCGCCTCGTTCAGCGCCCGCACATCGACACGCCGGTGCGCCAGCATGATCTGGCTTTCCTCTGGCGCGGCCTGCCGGGCTTCATCCCACCCGGCCACCACCCCGGCCCGCGCCTCTTCCAGCGTGTCATGACCGCGCACCAGGCCAGCCGTCTCATAGCGCTCCAGCGCCCTATCCGTCCGCCCGGTCGCCAGCTCCTTCGTGGCCGCCTGCTGCCAGTCTTCACGCTGCCGGCGCACCGTCGTGATTTCCACCGACCCGACCCGCTCGGCCACCGCCCGGAACGCACCACCAGCCTCGATCGCCTGCAACTGCTCGGGATCGCCCACCAGCACCACCTTGGCTCCGGCCTCGCGCGCGGCCGACAGCACCCGCTCCATCTGCCGTGACCCCACCATGCCGGCCTCATCCACCACCAGCACGTCCCCGCGCTCCAGCAGGTCGAACCCACGCGCCCACGCACGCTCCAGGGAGGCCAACGTCCGGCTTTCGATCCCGGCCCCCGCTTCCAGACCTTCCGCCGCGATCCCCGACAGCGCCGCCCCGCGCACCCGATACCCGGCCTCTTCCCACGCCTCACGGGCCACACCCAGCATGGTGCTCTTCCCCGTCCCGGCATAACCGACCACCACAGACAGGTCGCGGGACTTCGTGACCTCGCCCACCGCCAGCGCCTGCTCATCCCCAAGCCCATCCCGCGCCATCGCCGCCCGACGCACTGCCAGCGGCACCGCATGACCCTGGGACTGCCCCATCGCGAACGATGCCTCTTCCAGACGCTGCTCGACCCCGATCATCGCGCGCGTGGAGAACCGCTCCCGCCCATGACCGTCTTTCCCGAGGGCGACCAGCTCCGGACACGCCTCCACCCGAACCATGACAGCACTGAACTGTTCTGCGTCCGCCGTGTGCCGGTCCACGAACCGCGCCAGGTCCCGCCGGGTAAACGTGCTCTGCTGTCGCGTCAGCGCCTCCAGCGCCACATGCGGCTCGGCCAGCAACCTTTCACCATTGCGCCGCGCGATCTCCAGATGGTCGGCAACCCGTTCCGCATCCTCCCCCCGCTCTTCCCGACGCATCCCGGCTGGACCGATCTTGTTCTGCGGCTCAAGGTCGATCCCCTGTGCCGCGAAGGACCGATGATCGATCCGCACATCCAGGTCCAGCTCGGCCAACCGTTCATTGGCAAGCGACGCCCACCGCTCCCGCCACGTCAGCAGCAGATCCCTGTCATTCCACGAACGCTCTTTCGCACCGAACCCGATGGAAGGCTGATTCTGCGCCAGCCCCAGACCTTCATGCCGCAGCCGTGCCGCAGCAATCAGTCGCGCTGTTCTTCCAGCCGCTGCAAGCGCTTCTCCAGCGTCGAGAGCTTCAGCAGGATGCCGCGCTGCGTCTCCCGGATCTCTGTCAGCAGACGGATCATGAGCTTGAGCGGATCGTCCTCCCCTTTCTGCTCCATCAGGTCCAGGATCCGGCGCGAAGTCGTATGCGCCCCTGCCGCTTCGTTCAGGATGCGAGATTCCGTTTCGTCTTCCATGCACAGCCTCTCCGGTTCTGACTTCAATCCGCCGCGTGGACAGCATCACATGCGCATGGGGCTTCGCCTGTCCATCTTCGCCAATATCCCAATGCACATTGAGATCGGCCACCATGCCGCGTTCCACGAACTGCTCCCGCACAAAATCCCGTGCCAGCGCGATCCCCTGCGCCTGGGTCATTTCGCGCGGGATTGAAAACTCCACCTCGCGGGCAAGCTGGGCATCCTTGCGCTTCTCGATCGCCTCGACCTCGTTCCATAGGGTCGCACGATCGAGAAACCGCTCCGGCGCGCCATCGGGCAGCAGGATCTCGGAATGCACCACGCCGCTCTTGTTGGAAAAGTCATGGTCGCGATCCAGCCGCACGTCATGCAGGCGGGATGCCGCGCGATAGGCCGCTGCCGCCACGGCGCTCCGGCCGGTGGCGCGGCTGATGACCTTTGCATGCAGGTGATAGATCGCCATGAGCGCGATCCTATCACATCATTTAAGCGCACGTCATGAAATGACGTATAAGCGCGCACTCACATTTTACTGCGCCACAAGGGTTGATTGTTCTGGATGAGTGACGCGGTTCTCGCCTGTGTGGTAGAGTATGGCACAGACCAGCAGGACAGAGGACTGGAAATGCGCAGGCCACGGGACATTGATGCGGAACTGAAGGCGCTTCAGGAAAAGGCGAAGCAGCTTAAGGCGCAAAGAACCATCCAGCTCGGTGAACTGGTCGAGGCGACGGGAGCCGATACCCTGTCGATCGAGGCTCTGGCCGGGGTACTACTTGCGGCTGTCGAACAGGCGGACGGAAAACCCGAAGCCGTTGCGAGGTGGACCGAACGGGGAACGGCATTCTTTCAGGCCGGCGCAAAAAAGGGCGGCCGGAAAGGAACCGGAAACGATCAGAATGGATCTGCTGGCGCTTGAAAGACGGATCAGGAAGCAGACAGCCCTGATCCATCGCCATCAGGCACGAAAGGCACGCACCGACATGCGCGACTGGGCGAAGGCGCGACGGGAACGCACTCATCATCTGATCGAACTGGGCGGCCTGGTCCAGAAGGCGGGACTGGTCGATCTGACCGATGATGACCGCGCCACCCTGCTCGGGGCTTTTCTGGATATTGCAGGACAGCTCCAGGGCAGCAATGATACTGCTCCGGTTGACCTGAAAACACGCTGGAGGCGCGCGGGGCTTCATGCCTTCGACAGGGACCGAGAACAGGACTGACGACGAAACACGATCATCTGATCTGTCCGCTATCGAATGCAAACGAAACCCTGAACCAGAACGGGAGAACCGAGGCCCATGTATTACGGCAAGAACGCCTTTTCTCTGCTCCTACGTTACACCCTTGCCCATGAGATCGAAGAGTGGGGCTGGGACATCGGCGACCATACATATGGTGCCAAGGGTTCTCCCATCATCATAGAAGCCGAATATGCCGGCCTGAAGATCGGTAAATACTGCTCCATTGCCCGCGAGGTGCTGATGATCCTGGGCAATCACCGACCGGATACGATCACCACCTACCCGTTCAAGAACCAGTGCAATTTCTGGCCCGAAGCGGCTGATGCAACCGATGACCATTCCACCAAGGGAGATATCGTCATTGGCAACGACGTCTGGATCGGCGCACGGGCCAATATCATGTCGGGTGTCACCATAGGATCAGGCGCGATCATCGCCACGGCGGCCGTGGTGACCAAGGACGTGCCGCCATATGCCATCGTGGGCGGCAACCCGGCCCGTGTCATCAAATACCGCTTCCCCGAAAAGACCATCGAGCGTCTGCTTGCAGTAGCCTGGTGGGACTGGCCTGAAACATTGATACGAGAACGGCTGCTCCTCCTGATGAGCGACGATATCGACGCTTTCCTGCGCGCTTTTGAAAAAGGACCCGCACAGGAAAAATCATGATGCAAAAACTGTTTTTGCTCCTTGTTGTCCTGCCGATCCTCTTCCGGCCTGCTTCAGGCTTTCATGCCTTCGACAGGCACCGGGAACAGGACAGGACAGGACAGGACAACAGGCAGACGTGACCATGACCAACCACAAGACACGATCATCCGGAGCTGACACAGTGCGCGAGCTTACGACCCGGATTGTCACAGCCTATGTCAGCAGTCACACGGTTCCGTCGGATACCCTGCCCGGCCTCATCGCCACGGTGTTTCAGGCGCTCGGAAGTCTGGGACAGGTGACGACCAGAACACCGGATCTGGTGCCGGCCGTGCCCGTGAAAAAATCCGTGTTCCCGGATTACATCGTCTGCCTGGAGGACGGAAAAAAAATGAAGATGCTCAAGCGTCACCTTCACACCGTCTATGGCCTGACGCCCCAGCAATATCGGGCAAAATGGGGCCTGCCGGAAAGCTACCCGATGACTGCCCCATCCTATTCAGCACAACGGGCTACCCTGGCACAGGAAATCGGACTGGGGCGGACCATCAAGGCGACACCGGAACCTGAAGTTCCGGTCACGCGCCTGCCAGAGAAGAAACGCGGACGCAGGCCGAAACTGGCCTGAAGGTCCAGACCGGGAGAAACGGGACATGAAGACGGATCATACCGATCACGATGACAGGGAAGCCTGGAAGGACGAAGCCATACGCTGGCCCCTCGCCCAGGTCGAGGCTCAGTACGGAAACCATGAAGGCATGGGCCGCCAGTCTCGGCACGGATAACCCGCTCCCCCTGCCACAACCCGGGCAATAAGGGGGACGCTCTCGCACACCGCAGGAAGGTGACGCAGAGCGCAATGGTCACGACTATCCCTGACGCATTGATGGAACGACCGTTTCACGACCCTACGGCTACCCTTGTGACGACCCATCGACATACCCGAGGCCGACATTGCACCTACCCATAAATAGCGGGTCCTCATACACCATTGCACCGCTGGTGCGGATGCTCAGGAACCTGCCTGCCGGATCTGGGCGATCATTTCATCAGCTGTGATCTCTCCATGCTGACGAGCATCCATGATTGCGGTGAGCGCCCTGTCATGAGGGAGCACATGCGGATCATCAGCTGTCGCCGTATGAGCGGCCCTGCCATGCGTGGCCGGAAAGGTTATGCCCGTCACATCGGGATTGCGCGTAAACATCCCGGCCAGGATCTGGTCTGCCTGCTGGATGTAATTGCCTGGGACATCTCGGGATACGCGTGCGGAGCCGGCCGAGGTGGTGATGTCGAGGCCGGCGACATACGGCAGAAGATCGAGGATGCGCGTCAGGGATTCGATATCCTGCTGTGTCAGCAGGGTTCCCCCGTCCCCGACCACGAGCAGCTGCCAGGACCGCTTCTGTGGCAGTATCCTGGGATTGGTGTTGCTATCGGGACCGTCCTTCATGACGATGACCCTTTCTCCGGAACGTCTTCGATGCCCTGCTGCTTTCTGAGCAGGGCATCATAATGGTCCACGGACATGATGACGAAACGCGGCTTGTGGTCCCTGGTGATGACTACAGGCGCAACGGCGGCTGCTTCGAAAAGATCGCCGGCATTGCGGGTCAGGGCGCTCGCTGGAAACGCTTTCATGGAGCACGCTCCAGATATGACGGATTATCTGGAATATACAGGAAACCCGTATTTTCTGCCAGAAAATCGGGAGGGTGACGCTCGGACAGGCGAACAGGAAATCGCCAGCCTACCAATCCCGGATAAAGCTCGTAGCGCGTCCTGGGAGGCCGTACAAAGCGTAATTCGCGTAGCCGTCCACAAAAACACACGGGAACGTCTGTACGGCCATCCTGTGGCGTCTGGCGGACATACTGCAACACGTGAGCCGCTGAATGATCGCCTGAACACCGGTGCGTCTTGACCAGATTACAGTCTTGTCCGGTTTTCTGGTGTTGCAGGCGTCGGGCGAGCGCGGAGCGGGAGCCCCGTAGGGCGCTGAAGGCGCCGACGCGGGAGAGGAAGGTGCTGGTAGAGAGACGATGCGGGAACGCATCGTCAGATTATGATTTCGCGCCGTAGGCGTGTCCGTTTAGCGCAGCCCTGAAAGGGCGAGCAGGGGGATGCCGGGTGGGAGATCGCGCGAAGCGCGATCGGGGCGGCCGTAGGCCGCGAGCCGGCGGGGCGTAGCCCTCAAGAGGCGGTGCTTGGGTTCAATTTGGCTGGAAATTGCAGAGAATGAAAAGTTATCCACAGGCTTAGAGTGTTAATTTATGTGTTAATAGTAGTGTTAAGGGTTTTCCACAAACACATAACTGACTGAAAATAAAATACAAAAACAGTGTTTTGGAGCAGCTTGCGTCAACGAAACCCCGAATCTAGTGACTCCAGAACCCCGAATCTGCGTCAACGAAACCCCGAATCTAGCTCTTGCGTCAATGAAACCCCGAACCTAAACTGATCGTCAATGAAACCCCGAATCAAAGCAACCCGTCAACGAAACCCCGAACTGGCACTTACCGTCAGTGAAACCCCGAATGTTGATGGACGTTCAGTTCTACTTCCGGAACGATATCCGACACCAGATCTTTTTATTTGTGATGTCCTTGATGCCATCCCCAAAGATGATATGGCCTCGATGGAACATCCAATTTTCTCGCTTGCCACTAAACCTGATCGACGCATTTTCCGATACGAGCACAATGGCAATACAGTTGAAATCGTTCCGAGCGTCAAAGGACTCGCGACGATCCATGACAAGGATATCCTTATCTATTGCATTTCGCAGCTTATCGCGAAAATGAATCAAGGTGAGCAGCCAAATCGAACTCTCCACCTTACCGCACGCGATTTATTGGTGTGGACCAATCGTCAAACCGATGGTGATGGCTATAAGCGGCTTCGGAGCGCATTTGAGCGCTTAGCAGGCACACGGATCACCACCAACATCAAAGCTGATGGAGAAGAAATCACCGAAGGCTTTGGCCTTATCAATGAATGGCGAATTGTCCGTAAGACCAATTCCGGACAAATGTCCGAAATCAAGGTAACGCTATCCGAATGGCTATTCAGAATGATCGAAGGCCGAAGTGTACTGACATTACATCGCGATTATTTCCGTTTGCGCAAACCACTTGAACGGAGAATATACGAACTTGCACGTAAGCATTGTGGCGCTCAGGAAAAATGGGTTGTTTCTATAGAAATTTTACAGAAAAAAACGGGGGCCAGTAGCCATATCCGCGTATTTCGCTCAATGCTCCGTGACTTGGCAATCAATAACCACTTGCCTGATTATGCTGTCGAAATAAACAGCAACACAGTTACTTTCCGTAATCGGGAAACGATGGACACCGTCAAGGTAATAGCGCCAAAGCTCCAGAAACCATTTGTCGATCCCGAGGGTTTCCATGACGCTAGAGGAGTTGCTCCAGGATATGATGTCTACGCACTCTATGATGAATGGGTGTCATGGTGGAATGATAGCGGACAACCAGAGTTGCAAAACCCCAGTGCCGCATTTGTCGGATTCTGCCGCAACCGACACAAACGCAACCCTATACGCTAGACACAGCCTACGTGTATAGTTGTATACGTGTATAAATGTATACTTACCCGCTAACGATCCTGCTTCGTCCTTTCTTCACAAACAGATCGTCCAGTGCTTCTCCAAGCAAACTCTGAACCGTCGTTCCCTCTTCGGCCGCGATAATACGAAGCTGGGTGCTGACTTCAGGAGAAAAATGCCCACCGATCAACTTGGTCCCCTTACGACCATTCAGCGTAGGTTTACGGGATGATATATCTGGCTTCGGGGAAGGGGTTGGCATTGCCTCACCACTACCTTTGGCGCGATCAAGCATCGCTTGTAGCGTATTGCTTTTCGCCATCACACTACCTCCCGATTTTTGTATAATTGTATATCTGTATACTCGTATAAGCGCTTAATTTCGTTTGCTGCTGGCCCATGTGCTTCGAATTCCTGCACAGCCTGTCCCGCCGCCTGTGCACGGAAAAATGCCTTGCGGTTTCCTACTGTCACCGGACAGACCGTTGCCCCCAATTCGGTCACGGCCTTAATGGCATCCCCTGTCTCCTGCCCCTGGGGGGGCACAAAAGTTAAAACGACAGCGAACGCTTTATCGAGCTGACGAACCACATCCAATGTGTGTGTCATACTCATTGTATCGAACACGGCCGTCTTCGTCGGAATGAGAACGAAGTCAGCATGCCGCGCCGCTTCATAAGCTACATCACGCGCAACAGCAGCTCCGTCGATAATCACAAGATCAGTACCCGCATCCGCGCAGGCTTTGAGCATTGCAGGCAAACGTATCGGCTGAATTGAAGCTACAGCCGGTGTATCGAGCTGGCGTACGTCTTTCCAGAAAGAGGCTGTCGCCTGTGGGTCCAAATCAATAATAGCAGCAACCTTACCCGCTTGCTCAGCCGCGACAGCGAGACAGGTTGCAAGCGTCGTTTTTCCGACACCGCCCTTCTGCGAAAGAACAGCAAGAACCTTCATGCTACACCTCTACACGTATAATCTTATACCTGTATACACTTTTTACGAGGGAAGATAAGGCCTCATCTTATCTCTCTGCACAATGGCAGCAACAGTGTTCTTGCTGATTCCCAGATCGCGGGCGATCCACCGATAACTCCGCTTTTCCGCCACCAACGCCAGAACCTTCGGAGCCAGACGGTCAGACTTCGGCCGCTCTCCTTTCTGTCGACCGAGAACCTTCCCGCGTGCCCTGGCAGCAGCCAGACCAGACTTCACCCGCTCGCTAATCAGATCCCGTTCGAACTCCGCAATCCCAGCCAGAACCGTCGCCAGCATCCGCCCATGTGGCGTCGCCAGGTCGAACATCATCCCTGTCATGGCGATCAGGGAAACACGATAACTCTCCAGTTCCTGAAGCGTGGAGATGAGATCAATGGTCGAACGCCCCCAGCGGGACAGCTCCGTCACCAGAATGGCGTCAATTTTACGGGCCTGGGCCAGTGCCATGACCTTTAGAAGTGGTCCCCATTTTTCGGACAGGGCGATAAGCTATCATCTGGCCTGAACGAGGACGGGTTTTATGGGCAAGGTTACGCGGAAACGGTATGCGGCGGAGTTCAAATCACGGGTTGCCCTGGAGGCGATCCGTGGCGAACTGACGCTGGCGGAGTTGGCGTCGAAACATGGCGTGCATCAGACGATGATCGCCCAATGGAAGCGCCAGGCGATCGAAGGCATGGCAAGCCTTTTTTCTGGTAAGTCAGTAACGGAACCTTCAGTCAGCCCTGCTGATGTAGAGAAACTGCATGCCAAGATCGGCCAGTTGCTGGTGGAACGGGATTTTTTGCGGGATGCCTCTGCTCGGTTGGGCGTGATCAGAGGCGGCAGATGATTGACCCGAAGAGAGCATGCCTGCCGATAATCCGGCAATGCACGCTGCTGCAACTCAACCGGTCGGGCGTCTACTATCGGCCTGTGCCACAGAGCGAAGCCAATCTGGAGCTGATGCGG
>NZ_NKUB01000036.1 GCF_003207895.1 Komagataeibacter swingsii | reverse complement strand
CGGCTCAGTTTCCGGCTTGGCGCAACCCGCTCTTCGGCATCCACGCCGTGGAGCTGAAACACTTTTTTCGAGGTATCCATGCCGATACGGACCAACTGACGCATGATGGTTTCCTTCACTGACATTCAACTCCTCAGCATCCTCTCAGGACCACAGGGAGCCGTCCACACCATCAGTTCTCAGTGAAAATTAACAGCCGGTTGGATGCAGGCAGACACAAGCCATACGATAGTTCTGGACGCGTCAATCAGACTGCATGCCGATTCTGTATTGCGGCGAGGCTGGCTCTGGCCACGGCGGCGACCCATCTTCCCTTCAGGCGCCTGTATGATGATCCGATGAACGGATGGACCGTCGATCCCGCGTGCTCAGTGGCATGTCACAGCTAACCGATCGGCTATGAACCGGCCAATGCTGGCCGGTATGGCCTAGTGAAACAGAAAGGATCGTAATGGATGCGCGTTCTTGGACATCCCTGAGCGTAAGTGAGGAATTCATGTGCTTCAAAGCACGCAAGCCGTTCTGCTACGGCATCACGAATTACATCGCCGCCACCCTGTCGGCCAACGTCCTGCTAGCGGTCGGGACTGACGCGCCAGCCTACGATCAGGTCGTGTGGGATCTGCTGACGTTCCGCCTGACCGCGATCCGGGATAATGCTTCGGAACTGATCGCCCTGGCCGACGGCACAGGTAGCGGGCGCGGTATCGATACCACGTTAACATCCGATCAAGCCCAACCTTTTTTGCAGAATCTGGCCGCGCGCACCGGCACGATTGCCGCAGTCAGCGGTCCGGTAGACTATATCACCGATGGTGTGACCACTCTGACCCTTTCCGGGGGAGACGCTCGCCTGACACTTATGTCACCGGGGCGGGGCGCACTAGGTGCTTACAGCGGCGTTATTGCCAACGCGGGATCCAAGCCAGAAGCGGTAGCTGCGGCCCATGCGCTGTATGCCGAAGCCGCGCATAGAGCCAGTGCAGCCCGCGAAACCGCCAGCTTCGCGATCGCGTTTATCGATCATCTCTCGGTGATCGAGGTTGATTTGCCTTAGGATCCCTAAAAATAGGTATCTAGTCCTGATCGTACATATACCTGCTTATTTTTACACGATCGATGCTGGGACATGGAGCGATTACGAGTCCTACCATGCATGCTAAAATAAAGACCGACAACCAGCAGGGTGCTGACCAGACAGTTGCCCATGCCCAGCAGCCCAACGCCAAGGAAATGCCCATTGCGTCCCAGCAACCCGGAAAGCGGGGTCACACTGGCCTGTGATATCATCCACCCCCCACTGCACAGGGTCGCCAGCCTGCCGGTCGGGTCCATGCGGCAAGCGATGCCGATCAGATTGGGATAGATGAAAAACCACAGTGCATAATTAAGCAGGAACGCCGTGCAGAAGGCGGGAATGCTCCACGGAACGGCCTGCACGACACAAGCCAGCGCGGTTAGGAGGACGGCGGGTGCCAGCAGACGGAAGGCTGCCCTACCATCCCCCAACAGCGAGCCTGCGATACACATTGCAAGACCACCTATATTAGCAACCGCTGCAAGCCAGCCAAACGCCGTATTCGTCAATCCAGCCAGATGCCCCACATGGGCGGAAAATGGCCATATGGCCAGACTGCCACTGGTATAGAAAACAACGGCGGCAATAATGAACCGGGGATGGACACAAGACCGTTCGCCTGACCGGGTTATGGACACACGATGAGACCGGGGTATGCTCGATCGGGAGGTCGTAAACCCCATAAGGGGTAGGAGGAAGACGACCAGCAGCGCCAGAAAGCCGAATACCCCTGCCCTGCCCCCGAGTGCCGTCGCCTGCGGCAGAAGCAGGCTGGCGATGGTGAACACCACGGTCTGCACGATCATGACCAGCGACAACCTGCGTGCGGGCGCATGAGACCGGGCAGTGCCGATATTGACCACAGCATTCAACATACCCAGTCCCGTCCCGGCCAGTAGGCGCAGTGCCAGTAGTATACCATAGCTGGCCACAATGGCAGAAGTACCTTGAGCCACGACGACCATGATACCTGCCACCAGCGCCACCCGGCGCAGGTGTAGACCCGCAGCCCATGGCGAGATACCGAACATAGCCCCAGCATAGGCCAGCATTTCGACCGTGCTCCAAATTCCTGCCTGAAAAGTGTTGAGATGCAGGTCGGTCATGAGCGCACTGACCGCGAACGGTCCAAGCGAGTTCATGCTATGGGCCGCGCAGTCAGCGGCGCTGATACCCACCCATTCCCATCGTCCGGCAGTCTCCGCTGGTGCGCGGAGTTCGTTGGTACTGGTCATAAGGAACGGAAGACCTCAAAGCCAAAGCTGCGCAGTTCACCGGGATAGCGGCTGATATTGCCGTTGAAAAATTCCCCAAATGCATTAGTATAAGTCAACTGATTGGTAATGTTATGCATCCAGAAGGACACTTCAGTTTTCTTGTCCAGCGAATGCCAGGCTACGCGCACATTGCCCATAAGGACTGGTTTCTGTGAAAAAGCGTTGCGGACAAGAGCCTGTGCCTGCGCGGATGAAAGCAGCGCACCCGGTGTGGTGGGCGTGGCGTCCGACCATGCCTGAAAACGGTAACGGCTGGTGTAACGCCAGTCTGTCTGGAAAGCGAAGTCACCGAATGAGACGGGCAATGTGTAACTAAGCAGCAGATTGGCGGTGACACGTGGCGCGCGCTCCAGCGGTTGTCCGGACAGATTGACCGGATTGCCGCCATTGAACGGCGTGGGCGCGCTGGCATTGGTAAAGCTGGTGTAATGGGCGTCCTGATAGGTTACACCAAATGTCGCGAGAAAATTATCTAGCGGTCGCACCTGCCCCTCGAACTCGAAGCCGTTGGATACGGCGCTGGCGGCATTGGTGGTGTGCGTACCGGTATTCTGCAAGATCGTGACCTGCATGTTGTCGTAGTCGTAATGGAAGCCGCTCAGGTTGATCTGGGCGCGTCCCTTCCACAGCCGAGCTTTGACTCCACCTTCGTAGTCTGTCAGCGTTTCCGGGTTATACAGGCTAAAATCAGACGCCGTGGCAACATAGGTATTGTAATTGCCAGTACGGAACCCCCGCGCATAGCGGAGATAGCCCATGATGTTGCTGTTGAAGCGGTATTTAAGGCTGGCGTCCTCGCTGTCCCTGTTGAACGTCTTTTTCAGCGTCGGACCGCTGATGGCGCTGCCTGTCGCGGGATCGATATAGGTGTTCGTGTTGGTGTTGATGTAGGTCAGCACCCGGTCGGATGTATTATAGGGGCTGCCAGCCTGCGTGGCATAGGCCCACGCCTCGCCATTGGCCTGACGGGTTTCCGATGTGAAACGCGCGCCGACATCCAGCGTCAGCCGGGGCATCAGGTCAACCGAAATAGCGGAAAATACGGCTGCATCCTGTGTGTTGATATTGAAACTGGACGCGTTGCCGCCCGCGCCAAAATCAACCGGGCTGTAGAGTGGCTGCTGGCTGTAGGACTGGGTCAGGTTGCGCATGTAATAGACACCGCCGATGTAGCGTATCTTTTTGCTCTGGGGCGATGCAACGCGGATTTCATTGCTCAGCACACGCGCGACGCCGCCGATGTTTTCCTGATAGTCGATCGGGGCAGGACTAGCGTCATCGTCGGAAAAGACATTGAAGTGATTCCATTCCAGCCCGAAAATATCCGTCAGTGTCCAGCCATGGGCAAAGGCGTACTGCGCATTGACCGACAGACCCGACCGGCGCGTTGTCGCGTCACTCCGGCCATTGTTCTGCAGGTTGCGGGCCGATGTCTGGGCATAGCCCTGATCATCCTTCCCCCCGGCCAGCAGGCCCACATGGTCCAGTTCCACATCGGTCTTGTTACGCCCGATATGACCTTTGACGAGTATGCTCAGATTATCAGTGGGCTTGGCCAGTATCTCGCCACGCATGTCGTAATACTGGTAACCGTTGGCATCTTCCTTCCGGTAACTATCATGGTATTGGCCGGAAAAATCCTGGTTGGTGATGGCAAAGCGCGCCATCAGGCGATCCTTGACAATAGGGCCGCCAATCGCCCCTTCCTCCCCCAGCCGCCCATAATTGCCAGCCGTGCCCCGCACGTAGCCGTCCAGATGATTGGTGGGTCGTTTGGTATAGTAATTGACGGTGCCCGCTGTGGTATTCTTGCCCTGCAATGTGCCCTGCGGTCCACGGAATACCTCGACATGGTCCAGATCATAGATCGGTACCCCCTGCGAGGCCCCACTGTCCAGAAACACGTCATCTTCCGACACGCCGACCGCCGTGGTCATGTTGGCCGAGAAGTCATTCGTGCCGATACCGCGCAGACGGTAGCGCGGATTGGCGGAGCCTGATGTGGTTTCGGCCATAAGCCCCGGAACGTCATGGGCCAGGGTCAGGGCATCCCGCACGCCCGTAGTCTGCAACGTGTTGCCAGACAGGGCGACGATGGAGGCAGGAATGGTGCTTGATCGCTGGGTCCGCCGCGTGGAACGGACGGTTATTTCCTCCACGCCACCTGCGTCTTTCCTTGCAGGTCTGTCGCTGGCCATCGTCGTTCCGGGAGCATAGCGCGACGATTTTGACCGTTTTGCGGCGGGTTGGGTATCGGTCAGGTCTGCCGCAAAGGATGCACAGACGCAGGGTAGCGTGCCAGCCGAAAGGGCGAAGACGAATGTCGTCACATATGACAGGGTGGGAATACGGTTCATGGCGAATGTCTCACCGGACACTGGGAGGATAAAGCCGCGCTTCAGTCTCAAGCGTTTCCAGAGGCTTGTGATTGCGGATGTATGCGTTGTGGGCATTGGGCGGAGGCTGGTAGTCCCAGTGGGTACAGGTCCCCATCGCCAGCGAGCGGCTGACCAGTTGCCGCCGTTGCTGGCTGGCAATGACATCGCGGGTAATGCGGGCATAATCCCATTTCTTATGCGTTTCTTCCCTGAAGGCCGCCAGTATGGCTGCCGCAGCATTGCTGCCATTCAAATTGCGGGTTTCATCCGGATCATCGTTCAGGTCGAAAAGCTGGTCGGGTTCGCCGGGGGTATGGATGAACTTCCATTGGGCGCGGCGAATCATGCTCACGGGCGCTGTCGTGCCTTCCCCGCAATATTCGCCAAACACGCCATCATGGCCGCCTAATCCATTCAGATGGGGAACAAGGCTGCGGCCATCGGTGCGGGGTGCAGGTGGCGCTCCCGCCAGTGTGCACAGCGTCTCCCCCACATCCACCAGCGAGACCGCATCGCGTACAATGCGAGGGCGAAAAAAATCCAAGCCACTGAATATCAGCGGCACGCGCGACGCCCCTTCATGAAAGGACATCTTGTACCACAGACCGTGCTCGCCCAGCATTTCACCATGATCACTGGTGAATACAATCACCGTGTCGCGGTCCAGCCCCGTTTCCTGCAGCACCGCGCGCAGCCGTCCTACCTGATGATCGATATACGAAATTGCGCCGAAATAGGCCCGCCGCGCACGCAGGGCTGCCTGTGGCGTCGCGGGGTCGGCCGTAATGCCGCACGCCTCACGTATGCGGATAACGGCGGGATGAGGATCCTGTGCCAGATCTACCTGGGGCGACGGAATGGGGACACCAGCATACCGGTCCCACCATTCCTGCCCGATATTGAATGGGTCATGTGGATGGGTGAAGGAGACCAGCATACAGAACGGACGCCCATCGCGCGTGCGGGCCAGATCATACAGCTTACGGCGGGTGGCGAAGGCGACTTCCTCGTCATAATCGATCTGGTTGCTGCGTACGACCGGACCGGCCTGATGAACTGAATCCATGGAATGGTACCAGTCCGGCCGGATTTCCGGGTGCAGCCAGTCAGGCACCCAGCTGAAATCGGCAGGGTAGATATCGGTTGTCAGGCGTTCCTCAAACCCGTGCAACTGGTCCGGCCCGACAAAATGCATCTTGCCCGAAAGGATCGTCCGGTACCCTGCAAGTCGTAGCCGGTGGCCGAATGTCGGAGTATCGGCGTGCCATTCACAGGCATTGTCATACACGCCGCTTATGGTGGGCAGGAGGCCGCTCATGAACGCCGCCCGCGACGGACCACATAATGGGCTGTTGGTATAAGCGTTACCAAACACCACGCCCTGCCCTGCCAGATCCGTCAGGTTGGGGACGATGACGGGCGATGGATCGCGACCGCCCAGAACTGCGGGAAGCAGCGCTGCCGTCAGCTGATCTGCCAGCACCACAAGGAAATTGGGACGGTTGGACTGCTGCTCGAGCATGGGTCTCTATCTCACGAATATACAACGTATTACGATAGTGAATTGTGTATGAAATTAATATGCATCAGTTAATGTGGTTTGTGATGTCATTTTGTTCTTATGCGTGGTATAATTAATAATTATGACAGGATACATAGTTGATTATCTAATGGGTAATGCGCGGGTGCTCGAAGCGGCGGGCCGTCTAGGCAGTTTCAGCGCTGCTGCGGCCGAACTGGGCATGACCCAGCCCGCCGTCAGCCAGCAGATTGGCCATATCGAACGTGTCGTTGGTATGCCGCTGTTCATGCGCAGACATCGCGGGGTTGCGCTGAACGAGGTTGGCCGCACGCTAGTTGCCGCGGCGTCGGAAGCACGGGCTACCATCAGGACTGCGCTAGAACAGGCTACGGCCGTTAGCCGGGATAGAGTCCTGAATGTGCTGACAGATTATGGTTTTGCCGCCAACTGGCTGATTTCCCGTCTGCCGGATTTTGAAAAAATCTGTCCGGGCATAAAAATCCAGATCCTGACAACCCAAGCGCTACAGGCCCAGCCCCCCTTGGGGATAACGGCGGATGTCTCCATCCTGTTTGAGGCTGCCGTCCGTAAATCAGGCGAAAACCGCGTTACGCTGTTTGAGGAGGAAGTCTATCCTGTATGCAGTCCCGCGTACGCGCGCACCCATGGTCCCTTTACGACACTGGCTGATCTGGGACGTGCACATCTTCTACACCTGAATGGACATGAGAACCTGTGGTTTACATGGACGGACTGGTTTGCCCGGATGGACCCGAACCCGTCAGTGCGGGGCAGCCAGCAGACGGCACGTTTCCGGGCTTTTGGCAACTATCCCCTGCTGCTGCAGTCTGCCATGCAAGGGGAAGGCATCGCGCTGGGGTGGCGGCCGCTGGTTGATACCTGTCTGGAAAGCGGCGTGCTGGTCAAAGTCTGGCAGAAACCACTCAGAAGTCGCCGGGGCTATGTGCTGACGGCCCGCACACCGCGTAGTAGTCAGGCTGAGCTGTTCTGTGACTGGCTTGTCAACCTCAGCCGCATGAGTATCTGACCAGAATGTCCGGCAAGAACCTGTCCAGGACAGATGGAATAGTCCAGCTCGGCTTCTTCCAGAAACTGAACTACCCTGGGTTTACCGGAGCATAAACCCTATGGCCGAGAAGAAGAAAATATCGCGTTACTGGCCGAACGCGAAGTGCGCTCCATCGCCTACCAGACAAAGACCGCCCGGTTCCCCGCCTATAAAGATCTGTCCGGGTTCTCCTTTGCCGATACGCAGGTCAACGAGCCCATGATCCGCCAGCTCCATAGCGGGGACTTCATCGAGCGTGCTGAAAATGTCGTGCTGATCGGCGGTCCGGGAACCGGGAAAACCCACCTGGCGACCGCGCTGCCCATCCAGGCGATCACCCATCACCGCAAGAAGGCGCGCTTCTGGTCAACGTTCGACTTGGTCAATGCGCTCGAACAGGAAAAGACCGCCAACCGGGCCGGGCAGATTGCCGACAGGCTGCTCCGCCTGGATCTCGTGATCCCTGATGAACTCGGTTATCTCCCCTTCAGCGCGTCTGGCGGCGCCCTGCTGTTCGATCTGCTCAGCCGCCTCTACGAGCGCACCAGTGTCATCATCACAACCAATCTGAGCTTCAGTGAATGGGGAGACGTCTTTGGTGACCCAAAGATGACGACGGCGCTCCTCGATCGGCTAACCCATCACTGTCATATCATCGAGACAGGAAATAACAGCTACAGATTCCGAGCCAGCACTGCCGCGTCAAAAAACAGAAAGGACAGATCTTCTTCCCACCAGAAGGAGCCGGATGATGACAGAGTCCCTGTGCATTGCTGCAATCAGTCCCCTTCGCCAGCGCCTGCTTGATGACATGGCGGTGCGGCAGTTCTCCCGGGAGACGCAGCGCAATGACCTTCGCGATGTCGGCCGTTTCGCCACGTTTCTGGGCCGCTCACCCCATACGGCAACAGCCGAGGATGTACGCCAGTTCCAGATTGCGCAGAACGAAGATGGGATGCCGACACCGACCATGACTGTCATCGTGTCGGCCCTACGTTTTTTCTTCACCCGAACACTCGACTGCTCCGACCTCGCACGCAAGTTGGTCCGGGTGCGCATCCCCGCAACCTGCCTGTCGTGCTGAGCCGCGATAAGGTTGCCCGTCTGCTCAACGCGACCACTTGCCTCAAGCATCGGGTCGAACGGGGCAAAGGCTGACGATATCGCAACGCCATGCTTCCGGCAGACCTTCTGCCCCTGCTGCGGGAGTGGTGGAAGGCCGGACGCCAGCAGGGCGTGATGCATTCCAGTGGCTGGCTTTTTCCTGGGCGGGACACCATAAGGCCCATCAGCACACGGCAGCTCCATTGTGTGGTTGTCGATGCCGCGCGGGCTGCTTCGAGCACCAGACGTGCGGGGCCTCATACCTTGCGGCACAGCTTTGCCACGCACCGGCTTGAGGATGGTGTCGATATCCGCGTAATCCAGGTGCTGCCGGGTCATTCCCCTCTGGAGACCACGGCCCTTTATACAAAAGTTGCGACACGGACCGTGCGGGCCATCATCAGTCCGCTCGACAGGCTGGGCAAACTGTTCTGCCGCCTGTTCCTGACCCGGCTGCGCGCACTTTCCGATGCCGACCGGCTGGCCTTTTGGGGGCAGCTTGCCCCTCTGGCAGCCCGGCGTGCCTTTATGCGGTATCTGGCCCCTGTGCACAGCACGCGCTGGGTCGTCTACGCCAAACCACCATTTGCCGGTCCCAAAGCGGTACTGGCCTGTCTGTCGCGCTATACCCACTGTGTCGCCATCTCGAACCGCCGCCTCCTGGCGTTCAACGAAAACGGTGTGACGTTCCGCTACAAGGACTACCGGCGGGGCGCGGCCCACCAGCAGCAGAAGATCATGACACCCGCCACGGATGAGTTCATCCGCCGCTTCATGCTGCATGTCCTGCCACGGGTATTTCATCGCATCCGCCATTATGGCCTGCTGGCCAGTTCCAGCCGCAAGGCCAGCCTCGCCCGGATGCGGGAACTGCTGAATGTCATATCCACACCAACGCCAGAAGGCCCGAAAGCCGAACCGGTCACGCCACCGCCGTGCCCATACTGCGGTGGTCCGATGATCAACATCCAGATCCTTCCCCGATGGTGCCAGTCCCGAGAGCCGCACCGGGCGACTGATCCGGCCGGGGGATCACCATGACAGCCCGCGGAGGCCATAGCATGACCGATTCCGATGCCGGAGTGGCTCCGCTCCGGCAAACAGAGGTTCCTGTAAACATCACAGGAAAACCCGGAAAAATCGCTGTCTGCACCGCCAGTTCTGTCATCGCGTCATGCAGATCCGGTCATAAAAAACCCGTGCCAGTTCCACAAACACACCTGTATGCTCTGGCTCAGAGATCTCCCCCCGGGGGGGCGCCAGTTGCAAATTCCCCATAACTGAGACCCCGTATCGCGGGTTCGGTCTTTCCAGACTTTCGTACGCCTCGCGGCGCCCGAAACCCTTCATGAGAGCGGAATGTCTGCTTTCCGGTATGAACCCGCAGAAACAGACGTCTGCGCAAATCCCTGCTCGGTCTCAGGCTGCAGACACGAGGACCATTATTCGGCCCAGTAATTCATGTCATGGACATGCACGCTTAGCGCAAGATTTCGAGGGGCTTGCAGTAGCGCTGTATAAGGAGACAAATACATCTGATCGGAAACTTCGATTTTAGACTTGACGTCCTTATCCAGATCAATCGTTCCGTTGAAGCCAGAAATAAGCACAGACCCGTTTCCAGAGCCGCGATAGAGAAGGCAGCCAACCACACCAAGGTATACCTGACGTTGTTGCTGCACACTTAACACTCTAGCCGCTTCGTTTCTTAGATCTTCGAATGATGACTGAAAAGTGATATAACCGCCGTCGTTACTGGTTTCCTGAGGAAAGACGAGGTCGCCATCTGAATCAAAGTTTTTTGCGAAGTTTTTGCAGGCTTGCCTCGGATCCGGACCAGCCCCGATCACGTAAATTTTTGCGAAAAATTGCACATCCTCAGCTAACCCTAACCCCAGGTTTTTGTACGCTGGATGAGCATTAAATTTAAAGACAGATCCTATTTCATCAGAGTAAATTGAAATGGAAGTATCCGTAATGGATAATATTTTTAACCAAGGCCGGGTTTGGGAAAATAATGCGTCCTGCGCGATAGCGGTCTGTTTAGTAGATGCCATTGATTGAATGTGAGCTTCGCCTACTGCACGCCATGCATAAAAAGCACTAAATCCTCCTGCAATCGCGGCAATCATAGCGAAAACGAGCGATATTAACGCTATTACACGATCAATCGTCGACATAATACAAACATCCGTAAATTCGTTCTGCAGCCTTTTTTTAATAACACCTTCCGCTTACTGGAAGTCCGATAATTATAATTGACGCCCCGCAAGAGGACGAAAACAGTCGGTCGGACTTATCGTCTCACGGCCAAGTGTCTTCGACGAAAAACGAAATCTTTCATTATTACACAGACTGATAATCAGACCATTCAACCTGGTCACGAAATCGACTGGGCGGACTGCCCAGTGTCTTGCGGAATGCAAACGCAAACGCGGATGCCGTGGAATAACCAAGAGCATGCGCGACCTCTCCAACTGGCAGTCCTGATGACAGCATGCCAACGGCGGCCTGCATCTGCACCTGCCGACGATAGTGACTGAAGCTCATGCCAATCTCAGCTTCAAACAACCGGGCCAGCGTCCGGCTGCTGGCCCCAGCCACATCCTGCCATTCGGATAGTGACCGGCCATCCGCCGGAGAGGCCATCAGCGCATCCGTGACACGCCGCAGCCGTGCATCCGAAGGACGCGGTACACCCAGAGGTTCGGAGTGTGCCAATGCAATCTGGTCCAGCAGCACCGCCACCATGCGCGACGCCGGTGAAGGAACGGGATAATCTGCCGGGCATCTGGCAACCGCATCAATCAGTTCCTGCAACAGCGTTGTAAGGGCGATGATGCGACAGGCTGGCAGAAAATCCCGGCACATCTGCGGTGCAACCAGCACGGCACGCAGCCTGGTTTCCTTGGGGCTGTGAACGGCATGCACCACACCCGGTGGCAGCAGGAGCGCCCGACCGGGCGGTACCAGCCACTGGTTATCTTCCGTCGTGACGCGGATTACGCCATGCGTGGTCGCCAGAAGCTGCCCGAGGTCAGTGTGACAATGAGGTTCGACATCCGCAGCTTCCACATGATGCTCCGCATGCACGCGCACTGGACGTAGCTTTGTAGGAGGCGTGCGATCAGCAAGACTGCTGGCCTGCAGGGATCGGGATTGCTTCATCTGGCATATTTTCGACAGTTTATGGCATCCTGTCGAGCGCCGGATAAAAAATCAGCCTGTATAGCAGAGGGCATGACACGTTCCGCCAAAACGCTTCTGCCCTGGCTGATGATCTTCGGTGCCAGTATCTGCCTGCGTACCGGAATTGCGTCCCTCTCTCCCATCCTAGACCGGATCGAACGAACTCTTGCCATCTCCAACGCCGAACTGGGCTTGCTGACCACGCTTCCAGTCCTGTGCATGGGCGGCCTGTCTCCGCTTGGGCATATGCTGGAACGGCGACTTGGCCTGAAACGCTCCATGATAATGGCATTGGCGCTTCTGACGATCGTCCTGCTCCTTCGCCTCGATGGTGGCAGCTATGGACTGCTGCTTTTCACGGCCGTCGGGGTGGGCGTAGGCGACGCGATCATCCGGCCATTGCTGTCGGGGTTCATCAAGGGTGAGTTTGCCTCTCGCGCGCCTGCGGCCATGAGCGTCTATGCCGCCAGTATGGGCGTGGGATCGGCCGTGGCCGCTTTCGGAACGCCCCGCATCAGTGACGCCACCGGGAGCTGGCCGCTGGGTCTGGCTTTCTGGGCGCTTCCCACGGCACTCGCCGGGTTTTGCTGGATACTATGGCGTGAAGATATTGCTGCGCCTGCGCGCTCCGCGTCACAGCTCTCTCTCACGATCAGCCGGAGCGGCATTCTTGGACTGACGCTGTTCTTCGGTCTTCAGGCCGGGATCAATTACGTCGCAATAGCGTGGCTGCCGTCGCTGTATGGTGCCTTTGGATATTCCGACCATATGACAGGCTTCCTTGTCGCCATCATGATGCTGTTCCAGACGGGCATCAGTTTTGGCATGCATGTCATCATGCACGCTCTGAAACTTACAACCATCAAAGCCGCCCTGATTTTTTCCGGCCTCGCCATCCTGGGGTCACTTAGCCTGCTGCTCGCAAAGCCGGTGCCATGGCTGGCACCTTTAATGATCGGGATTGCGACAGGAGGCCTGTTCCCGGTAGCGCTCCTCCAGCCTCTGGATTTCGCGCGCGACAGATCAGAGGCGACACGGCTGGCCGGGCTAACCCAGACGGGTGGCTATCTGCTTGGCGGTATCCTACCGTGGATTACAGGTTTGCTGATCGATCAGCTCGGCGTTGTCTCGGCGCTCCTGACGTTGCTGACTGGTAGCGCAGGCTTGCTTGCTGTGGTTACGGTGCTGATCCAGCGCACTTATCAGAAATGATACAGCCCGCCACGAATGTCTGCTTTCAGCTTCCTTCTGGAAATATCCGGGTATCCCGAATGAGGACAGACGCTATCTATCCGTTCGGGGTTACTTTGCGCGTCAGTGCTTTGGCGGAACAATTGCCAGTTGCGCCCGGACACTTGGACGCTCCTGCATCCGCGCGAACCAGGTTAAAAGTGCTTCGCACTCCTGCGGGATCGGTAATTCTACGGCTTTGGCGAATATAAAACCCCCGATGACTGCGATATCCGCCATCGAGAAAGCATCACCAGCTATGAAAGGCTGTTTTCTCAGCACCCCATCAAAGTAATGCATCCCGCGTAGGGCCTTATCGCGCTGGCGCAGGCCCCATTCTTGGTTCTGGTAGACTTCCACATCGGGACCAAGACCCGGTGTGGCATGATGAAAATAGACGCTGATGGCGTCCAGCATCTCGATCTCGGCGCGTTTTGTCATCATCTGGATCACGCCTTTTTCAAGCGGGGTTCGACCGGTCAGTGTCGGTTCCCCGGCGAGCGCATCAAGATAGACCGTGATCGCCGTACATTCAGCAAGGCAAATTCCATTGTCCAGTTCAAGAACTGGCAGCGTTCCGGAATAATTCCTGGCGAGGAAAGCAAGTCTCTTGTGTTCCCCCTTCCACAGGTTGACCGGCACGAATTCGACGCTGGACTGGAGATTCTTTTCTGCCAGGGCAATCCGGACACGGGCTGGATAAGGTCCTGTGGGCCAGTCGTAAATTTTCATTGCAGCAGCCTTATTGGCATCGAAAGCGAAAATGTCAGGGGTCCGTCCGAACAATCACCTCGGCCTCTCGGCACTGGAACGGTGACTGTCCGGGGCCTCTCCCCTACCGCGATGACTGAAACGCCTTGCGGCCTTCTGCATCCAGTGCCGCGAAATCTTCATCGGACAGTGTGATGCTGGCAGCAGCGACATTCTGCTCCAGATGCGCGACCTTCGATGTGCCGGGGATTGGCAGCATCACCGGACTGCGTTTCAGGACCCAGGCCAGTGCGATCTGGCTCGGGTGCGCGCCGTATTTGCCTGCCATGGTGTCCAGAATTGAGCCGGGCTTCGCGAGGTCACCCGCGGCGAGCGGAAACCAGGGGATGAACCCGATGTTCTGCGCCGTGCAATAGTCGAGCACGTCCTCGCTGGTGCGATCGACGAGATTGTAGCGGTTCTGGACGGTTGCTACGTCAAAGAACTTTGACGCCGCTTTGATGTCGTCAACGGAAACCTCACTCAGTCCCGCATGACGGATCAGTTTCTGGTCGATGAAGGACCTGACCGCATCAAACTGTTCATCGGCCGGGACCTTGGGATCGATCCGGTGCAACTGCCACAGATCGATCTGTTCGACGCCGAGATTGCGCAGGCTCTTGTGCACCTGCTGTAGCAGGTATTCCGGCCGCCCGACCGGCTTCCAGATGTCCGGTCCCGAACGGGTCAGACCACCCTTGGTCGCGATCACGAGGTCCTTGCGGTACGGGTGCAGCGCCTCCCTGATCAGCCATTCCGAGACATCGGGACCGTAGGAATCCGCCGTATCGATGAAGTTGACGCCGAGTTCGGGAAGGCGCCTCAGCGTGCGGATGGCCTCGTCGTGATCGGCAGGCGGTCCCCATATGCCCGGGCCTGTGATGCGCATCGCGCCGAAGCCAAGCCGATGAACGGCGAGATCGCCGCCAATGCTGAAAGTGCCCGCGTCGGCGGCATTAGCGGATGAATGGGTCATGGTCCTCATTCCTTTTTTTCCAGCGAATGGGTGGGGATCAGTCATTCCGTCAGGCTGCGAAGCCACCATCGATATTGTATGCAGCCCCCGTGATGATGCCGGCCTCTGGCCCGGCAAGATACGCGACCAGCCCCGCGATCTCCGCGCCCGTGGCATGGCGCTTGATCGCCATGAAGTCGTGCATCACGTCCTTCAGCGGCCCATCGGCAGGGTTCATGTCGGTATCGGTAGGGCCGGGCTGGACAACGTTGACGGTAATGCCGCGCGCCCCGAAATCACGCGCCAGCCCCTTGACCATGCCTTTCAGTGCCGCCTTGCTGGCGCTGTAGGCGGCAAGGCCAGTCATCGGCATCCGGTCTGCATTGGCGGAGCCGATCAGGATGATGCGGCTGCCGTCGGGCATATTTCGTGCGGCAGCAACCGCCGCGTGATAAGGCGCGTGGATATTGATGCGGAAAAGCCGGTCGATGGCATCCGGCGGCATGTCCAGTGGATCACCCGCGCCAAGAATCCCGGAATTGACGACCAGCACGTCCAAGGGGCCGAGCGAGGCGATCAGCGCGATGAGGGCATCCCGGTCGCCGCTGTCGGCGCGCAGGGCCCTGCTTCCGGTCTCGGCCGCCAATGCCTGGGCGTCGTCAGGGGAAGACAGATACGTGAAAATGACTTTCGCGCCATCCGTTGCGAAGCGACGCACGATGGCGGCCCCAATCCCGCGACTGCCACCCAGCACGAGGACTGATTTTCCATGAAAGCTGGTCATGACCGTGTTTCTTTCAACGCCAGAATTGCCGCCAGCCTGTCGAAGGCTGGCTGGTAGATGTATGTCGGCATCCGGGCCTCCATGCTGGCTGCGTGTTCGGCAGCCGCTTCGAAGTGGCCGCGCCAGCGGATAAACGTGCGATCGCCATCCGTTATGGGCAGAAGCGTGATGGTCGAGCGGTAGTTCCGGATCGGCAGCGCCGATTCAATGATCGAGAACGTCACCGCATGCTCCACGTCCGACAGCGCCAGAAGCTGTTCACGGATCACACCGACATCGCCCATTTCAACACGTCGGATTGCGCCGACACGGTCGCCGGGATCATCGCCTTCGATCACGCAGCTTTTCACGCCCGGCAACCAGCGACCAAGGGTGCCGAAATCACGGATCAGCCCCCAGACGGACGAAACGGGTGCATTGATGACACTGCTGGCCATAACGTTGATCATACGGACTCCCCCTGCCCTTTTCTGTGTGGGATCAAAGTGACTGGCCGCCCGTCACCTCGATGCGCTGGCCATTCACCCAGTGCATGTCGTCAGACAGGAGGGCACGGACTGCAGCCCCGATGTCGTCGGGCTGGCCGACACGCCCCAGCGGCGTGATCTCTGCGAGGCTTCTGTTGACCGTGGCATCATCACGGACCAGACCGCCGCCAAAGTCTGATGCCACCGCGCCGGGGGCGACCGCATTGACGGTAATGCCCCGCGCGCCCAGTTCCTTTGCCATATAGAGCGAGATGACTTCGGTTGCAGCTTTCATGGCTGCGTAGGGCCCATGATCCGGCAGGTAGAAGCGCGTCGCGGCAGAGGTGATGTTGAGAATGCGGCCACCATCACGGATCAGTGGAAGAAGGGCTACCGTCAGCAGATAAGGGCCCTTGAAGTGAATGTTATACTGATTGTCGAGCTGTTCGGATGTCGCGGCATCGAAGCGTGTATGAATGATGTTGCCAGCGTTCTGGATAACGTAATTCAGTGTCTGCTGCTCGAACTCGTTTGCGAGAAGGGTTTTGACCTGCTCTGCAAAATCCCCGAATGACGCGTGGTTCGCGATGTCCAGTGACAGCATGCGCAGCTTCGCGTTCTCATGGCTGAGGGCGGTTTCAGCAGCCTTCGCCTCGTCTTCATTGGTGTGATAAGTGCCGATCACGCTGATGCCGGCGGCCGTCAGATGCCTGGCGATGCTGTAGCCGATGCCGCGATTGGCACCCGTGACGAGGGCGATTTTTGATGGGCTCATGATCGGATTCCCTGAAAAGGCATGGCGTCGGGTTCCGAAGACACCATTTCCATATCGACTGATCCATAATAGGGACATGAAGCAGGGTCAAGGATTTGTGGACCGACCGATATGGAATTTTCGTGCCGGGTCCCGATCGTCTCGCCGCTGTCAGTCCGTCGGCTTTTTCTTGGGCCGCTTTGCTGTTCCCCGTTTCACCGCGTTAATATCCCACAATGTCAGCAGCGACGTGACGGCCGCATCCAGAGTGTCCGGACGCATCCCGTCCCGGGCTTCGCATGTCATGCCGTGGAAAAAAGTCGTGAGAATTTCGGGCAGCACATCTGTCGCCGGGGATGCGTTCAATTCACCATTGGCAATAGCGCGTTCTACGCAGGCCCTGATGCCGGTGCGCGTGCGCTGTCGTTCCGCCGCAAGAAGCGCCTGGACAGGTTCGTTTTCAGGTGAACAGTTGCTGGCACCGCACACGACCAGACACCCGGCTGGATGTGTGCGGGCGGACTGCATGCGCGCCGAACTGCGCAACGTCCGTTCGATGGCCTCGCGCGGGGGCAGGCTTTCATCCCATAACGGCGCCATCACCTGCCCGTATGTGGCCAGATAACGCTGCACGACTTCGCGGAACAGGGCTTCCTTCGAGCCAAACGCGGCATAGAAGCTCGCGGGCGAAATGTTGCCCATGCAGGCCTTGAGCTGCGTCAGGGAAGTCGGCTCATACCCCTGCGCCCAGAAAAGCGCCGTGGCGGCATCAATCGCCCTGTCGCGGTCAAACTCACGGGGACGCCCGGTCCGCGCCATGTCATCGTTCCTTCCGAAAGACTTCCATATTAAGTGATCCATAAGTGATTGCCAAGGCTGCTATCGCCCTATATATGTATCAAACGATCCATATATGAGCGCCCCATGAACCCGACCATCACAGTGCCCACGCAAAAAAACGACGCACGCCTTCCGATTGCCGGCCTGCTCGCGCTGGCCATGACCGGCTTCATCTGCATCATGACCGAAACCCTGCCGGCAGGTCTGCTGCCTCAGATCGGTGCGGGTCTGCATATTTCCCCGGCGCTCGCCGGGCAGATGGTGACGGCCTATGCCATAGGCTCGCTGAGTGCAGCGATCCCGCTGACCCTCGCCACGCAGCGATGGCGGCGCAGGAAGGTCCTGCTACTGGCGATCATAGGCTTCGTGGTATTCAATTCCATCACGGCGTTTTCGACGCATTACGGCACGACCCTTGTGGCCCGGTACGGAGCGGGGGCGGCGGCGGGTCTCGCTTGGGCGTTGCTGGCCGGCTATGCGCGCCGGATGGTGACGCGCGCCCAGCAGGGCCGTGCCCTGGCGATTGCCATGGTGGGCACGCCGATCGCGCTCTCGCTGGGGGTTCCCGCCGGGACATGGCTGGGCGCTGCCGTTGGCTGGCGGCTGGCTTTCTGGATCATGTCGGGCCTGACCGTGCTGCTGATCGCATGGGTGCTGGCGAAGGTTCCTGATTTTCCAGGGGCTGCACATGACGAGCGTCTACCGTTCCGGCATGTTCTGTACATGCCGGGCGTGCGGTCCGTTCTGGGCGTGGTGATGGCCTGGATGCTCGCGCATAATGTGCTCTATACCTACATCGTGCCATTCGTGACACCGGCCGGACTGGCGGGACAGGCAGATCGCATCCTGCTGCTGTTCGGGGGCGCGGCCCTTGTCGGCATCTGGCTGACCAGCCGCACGGTCGATCACGCCCTGCGCCTGTCCGTCCTGCTCAGCCTTGCCATATTCGCGGTCGTGGCAGGGGCTTTCGCCATCGGATCAGCGTCGCCTGCGGTGATTATGATCGGTGTCACGATATGGGGGCTGACATTCGGCGGGGCCGCGACGTTGCTCCAGACAGCACTGGCCGATGCGGCCGGCGATGGTGCGGACGTCGCGCTGTCGATGAATGTCGTAGCGTGGAACAGTGCCATCGCCGGCGGGGGCCTTCTGGGTGGCGCGCTGCTCGATACATGGGGGGCGGCATCGTTCCCCTGGGCGGTGATGGGGCTTGTCGCTGTCGGCTTCCTGATCGCATGGCAGGCCCGGTCCCATGGGTTTCGACCCGGCCACCGGCTCGGGCATGAAAGCTAAGGATGCAATGGGGGTGTCAAAGGCGTCCTTCTCTTCTACCCTGTGTGGGGCTATCGCTTTCACCATCACTTTTAACCCTGCTCAACCATACGGAACTTATCCATGTCACGACCGCCATTCCCGCCCTTTGATATTGAAAGTGCGACACGCAAGGTCCGGCTTGCCGAAGATGCCTGGAATTCCCGGAACCCGGAACAGGTGGCGCAGGCCTATACAGTGGATAGCCAATGGCGCAACCGGGTGGAATTCATCCATGGGCGCGATCAGATCGTGGCCTTCCTGACACGCAAATGGAACGGGGAGCGCGAATACCGCCTGATCAAGGAACTCTGGGGTTTCCGCAATAACCGTATGGCTGTCCGTTTTGCCTATGAATGGCATGATGATGCGGGTCGGTGGTTCCGGTCCTATGGCAATGAACTGTGGGAATTCGATACCGCCGGGCTTATGCGCCGCCGGGTCGCATCGATCAATGACCTGCCGATAGAGGCCGGAGACCGACTGTTCCATTGGCCTGCGGGAAGACGCCCCGACGATCATCCGGGGCTGTCCGACCTTGGACTTTAATGTCCTGAAAGAAATTGCTCTCGCCAAAGTTCTTTCATGATTCCGATCCTCACCATCCCTGTTCGGTGGGCAGAACAAACAGTTCTGCGACATCCATTCGGGATGGTGCGTTCAGCGCAAACAGGATCGTGTCAGCGATGTCTTCGCCTTCCAGATAGGTCATGGAAGCAGCCAGATCATCCATCTGCTTGCGGTAAGTGGCATCTGTAATCTGCTCGTACAGTTCCGACTTCACGGCACCCGGTTGAATGCAGGTGACGCGGATATTGTGCTTTGGCCCGATCTCCATCCTGAGTCCATCGGAGAACGCTGCGACGGCGGCCTTGGTGGCGCAATACACGGCCAGACCGGTAAAGACTTTCCGGCCCGCAATCGAGGACATGTTGAAGATATGGCCCGAATGCTGTGCGATCATCTGTGGAAGAACCGCCGCCGCTGCATTGAGGACACCAGACACGTTTACGTCCACCATACGCTGCCATTCATCCACTTTCAGGCTGTCAACGTTGGACAGGGGCATCAGGCCCGCGTTGTTGACCAGCACATCAATCCTGCCGAACCGGGCGATGAGGAAATCTACCGCAGCCTTGCATGACGCCAGATCTGTCACGTCGGTTGGAAGGGCAACGGCTTTGCCGCCTACCTCGGTGATTTCCGTCACCAGTGCGTCCAGACGGTCCTTGCGCCGTGCTGCCAGACCGACAATAACGCCTTCTGTCGCAAGTTTGCGTGCTGTTGCCGCGCCTATCCCGCTGGAGGCTCCGGTAACAAGAGCGACCTTACCTTTGATACTCATGATAATCTCCACACAATCTGTTTAAAAAGATCAGAAAACATGTAGAGACTACGGGAACTGGCTTCTCTCGTAATCTTGCTGAAACCATTGTGATTTTGCGATTTTGTAAGTTGATCGGGACAATTCACGGCACGGCTGAAAGGTAAACCGGATGTTGCATCCGCATCGTTCTTCGCTGCATGCCGCCAGTTATGCCCTCGAGGACCGTATTCCGGGCCGAAAGATCGCGCAAAGCCAGGGAGGGGCATGGAAAGAGGCAGAGGCGCAGATATTCCGCCGACCGCAACACGAAGATGAAGTGCTGGTCCCGGCCGTGGCCGAGCCCTTACTTGTCTGGATCATCTCGGGAGAAGCGCAGATCGAGGAACGAGAACTGACCGGTGAATGGACGAAAAGTGAGGTCGGATCGGGATCATTCTTCCTGACACAGACCAATGCGCCTTATCTCATGCGCTGGCAGGCCGATCCGGACCGTCCGTTTGAAGTCCTGCATCTTTATCTGGGGCTTACTCTGGTGAACCGGGCCGCCCGATCGTTGGGGCTTAATTCGTCCCGGCTCTCCATGCGCGACATTTCCGGTGGTCAGGACGCATTCATCTCTGGCGTGCTGACAGGCCTTACGGCCGAGATCCAGACGCCTCATTCGGCCAGTTCGCTATTTGTGAATGGACTTCTGGAAAGTCTGACCGTCCATCTTCTACGTCATTATGCACAGACACAGCCTTCGCTCACGTCCAGACCCGCACAACTGCCAGCGTGGAAGCTACGTAAGGCGCTGGATCATATGGAGGCCCATCTCGCCGAACCGTTCGACCTCGATTTTCTGGCCAAGTTGTGCGGGATGAGTCGGTTTCATTTCAGCCGGTCATTTCACAACACCATGGGGCAAAGCCCGTCACGCTGGTTTATCCGGCGGCGTGTGGACCATGCGAAGGAGCTTCTGTCACAGACCAACAGGTCCATCATCGAGATCGCCCTGACCAGTGGCTATGAGAGTGCGAGCCATTTTGCACAGATGTTTCGCAGGGAAACCGGCATCAGTCCACGCGACTTCAGGAAGCTATGATGAAGACGGATAAGGCGGCTATTTACCTCCCTGCTTTAAATTCCTTGACCAGATAGCGGTTAAGGCAGACCTAAAAGGTCGCCTTTAGACGCTGTTTTTCTCAATGCGCAACTTTCAGTCTTGATTTCCGGTTCTCCTTCGATGGGATGCTGGCCATACGATTTCTGGGTGTCTTCGCATCAAAAACCGTTGCGGATCACGACATCCAGCGCTGTTCAACGAATTAATGGGACTTGAGCCGAGCCAGTTCCGATGCACGCCATATCTCCCAACGGCGAAGCAGTCGGTGGTATGGTTCACCTGTCCGCTCATGCAGCTTTTCTACTACGGTTATCCGGTCCGTACGAAAATGACGGAAGTCCTGTCGCAGTTCGCACCAAGCGATCAGTACGCGCGTGGTATCCGAATAGCCAAGAACCACTGGCCATACCGTACGCTCGGTTAGCGTACCCCGTTGATCGCAATAATGCAGGCGCAATTTCATTTCTTTACGTATTGCAGATCGAAAGTCCGCCGCGTCCACCGTATCCTCGGACGCATCAAGAGGCAGCTTCGCCGCAGTGCTCGGCGCAATGATAAATGGCTGCAGGCGCTCGGGCACGACTGCCGCAATCTTGGCAAGAACGTCCAATGCCGTACGTGCAAGCATTTCATCGCCATGGGCTGCTACCCACTGCGCGCCCAGAACGATCGCCTCAATTTCCACCGGGGTCAGCGCAAGCGGCGGCATGTCGTATCCGGAGCCGAGCACGTATCCAACGCCAGCCTCACCTGAAACGGGCACGCGCTGCCCCATCAGATGCGCGATATCGCGGTAGATCGTGCGCGTAGAGACCTCCAATTCCCCAGCCAGCGCCCGCGCCGTGACGGGGCGCGACGACCGGCGCAGGATCTGGATGATCTGAAAAAGGCGATCGGTACTGCGCAAGGGCTTTGCAATCATGCTGACAGGATGCTGTCAGCATGATTGTGCCACAAGACGGCAAACACAACCTTATGGAGGAACCGCCCGATGAAATTTGCCTCTACCCGCCTGATTGCCGCTGACATCAACGCCATGGTTGCATTTTATGAATTGGTGACCGGACAGCCTGCCGAATGGCTTGCACCCCAGTTTGCCGAAATCGTCACCCCTGGCGCGACACTCGCGATCGGTAGCGCCGAGACGGTCGCCCTGTTCAGGGAAGGAACTGCCGAACCGGGGGCAAACCGCACCGCAATTCTGGAATTCAGGGTTGATGACGTGGATGCCGTATTCGCACGCCTGAAAAACAGGGTGGACGTTGTGATTGAGCCAAAGCTGCTACCATGGGGCAACCGCACGGCCCAGTTTCGCGATCCCGAGGGCACGATCATCAGCCTGTTTATGCCGTTAACCAAAGCCGCCCGCGCCCGTTTCGGAACCCGGTGACAACGGGTGGCCAACCGGTCTGTTATTTCTATAGACAACATACAGGAAAGCGGGGGGAGGGGAGGCGAACGACCTAGTTCTGGGAACTAACCTGAAGAAACCGGTCATTTAGGCCCGGTGTCTCGGTTTCGTGACAGCTTTACGTCGTCCTAACACTACAGTTGTGTTTTGATGTGAGAGGCGTAGGCTTTTGCCTGATGTATTCGTCTGAAGCGTGACCAGTGCAGGATATGGTTGAGGGAGATCTGACGC
>NZ_NKUB01000035.1 GCF_003207895.1 Komagataeibacter swingsii | reverse complement strand
CGGGGGCGGGCTGCGCCGGGGCGGCTTCGGCCTGCGGGGCCGCCGGGCGGGCCGCGGGATGGCCGCCGGGCGGGTTGTCGATGCCCGTCGCCACGACGGAGACGCGGATGCGCCCGTTCAGTGATGTATCGATGGCCGAGCCGAAGATGATGTTGGCGTCTTCCGCCACTTCCTCGCGGATGCGGTTCGCGGCCTGGTCCACCTCGAACAGGGTCAGGTCCTCGCCCCCCGTGATGTTGATCAGCAGCCCCTGCGCGCCGGACATCGAGGTATCTTCCAGCAGCGGGTTGGAAATGGCGTCCTCGGCCGCGGCGATGGCGCGGTTTTCGCCCTCGGCCTCGCCCGTGCCCATCATCGCCTTGCCCATTTCCGCCATGATGGTGCGGATATCGGCGAAGTCGAGGTTGACCAGCCCCGGCGCCATCATCAGGTCGGTCACGCCACGCACGCCCATGTACAGCACGTTGTCCGCCATCTTGAACGCGTCTTTCCAGCTTGTGCGCTCATTGGCCAGGCGGAACAGGTTCTGGTTGGGGATGATGATCAGGGTGTCGACAAACTGCTGCAGTTCGGCAATGCCCGCTTCCGCCGACTTGGCGCGGCGGTGGCCCTCGAACGTGAAGGGCTTGGTCACCACGCCCACGGTCAGGATGCCGCGTTCGCGCGCCATGCGGGCGATGACGGGTGCCGCCCCCGTGCCGGTGCCGCCGCCCATGCCCGCGGTGATGAACACCATGTGCGCGCCATCCAGGTGGCGCGAGAGTTCGTCACACGCTTCTTCCGCCGCCGCGCGGCCGATTTCGGGCTTCGCCCCCGCGCCCAGCCCCTGTGTCAGGTGGGGGCCAAGCTGGATGCGGCGGTCGGCGCTGCTGTGGGAAAGCTGCTGGGCATCGGTGTTGGCGACAACGAATTCCACGCCCTGCAACTGCGAATGGATCATGTTGTCCACCGCATTCGTACCACCGCCGCCAACCCCGATAACCGTGATGCGGGGCGTGAAATCGGAATGATTCTGTTGCGGGATGGTCAGGTTCAGGGTCATGCTTGGCTCCCGATGGATTGGGGTAGGCGTGCTGGCATACTAACGGCAAAAGTACAATAAAGGGTTTTCATGCAAGATCATACCCTGTCACGTATGAAATCCACGAAACGTCTGACAAGGCTGCCGGGACGCGTGTCGCGGGTCTCGGGTTCGCCCATTTCGTCCGCCGCCCCCGCCGCCCAGGCCAGCAGCCCCGCGGAGGTCGAGAACATCGGCCACGTCGCCGCGTTCTCGGGCAGGCCGACAATGCGGCGCGGGCGGCCCAGGCGCACCTGGCGGTTCAGGATCCGCGCCGCCATCGGCCCGATTCCCTCCAGCAGCGACCCGCCGCCGGTCAGGATCACCCGCCCGTCGGAGGCTGGGCCTACAGCGGCCATTTCCAGCCTGTCACGTACCATCTCCAGGGTTTCCTCCACGCGCGGGTGTATGATCGAGACAATCTTTGCGCGTGGAATTCTGACATAATGATGGTCGTTGTCGCCAATCAGCTGCACAAGGATAGGATCGTGGTCGTCACCCGCCAGCAGCTCGGCCGAGCCATGCATGGTTTTCAGCCGCTCGGCATTGTCGATGGAGGTGGACAGCCCGTGCGCGATGTCGCGCGTGATGTGCAGCCCGCCCACGGGAATGGTGGCGGTATGCAGCAGGCGGCCTTCGCCAAACACCCCGATCGAGGTGGTGCCCCCGCCCATGTCCACCACGGTGGCGCCCAGGTTGCGCTCGTCCTCGTTCATGACCGCAAGCCCCGAGGCGAGGGGGGACGACACCATCCCCTCGATCTTCAGTTCCACGCGCGACAGCACGGCCTCAAGGTTGCGCAGGGCGGTCGTGTTGGCGTCGATCACGTGCAGCCGCGCGGATAGCAGGTCGCACAGGTGCCCGCGCGGGTCCTGCACTTCCTGCGTGTCATCGACAGCGTAATCCAGCGGCAGGGTATGGATGGCCGACCGCCCTTCGGACACGGCGCGGACCCGGCCCTCGCTTATGATCCGGTTGACGTCGTTATCGGTGATCGCGCGCCCCCCCACGGACCAGCGCGCGTTGATGTGGCGGCTTTCGGGATGGCCGCAGGACAGGTTGACGAAAATCGAATCCCGGCGTTCCGTCGCCATGTCCTCCGCCTGCGCCACGGCGGCGCGGATGGCACTTTCCGCCTCGCGCAGGTCCACGATCCCGCCAGAGCGCACGCCATGCGACCGCCGCCACCCGTGGCCAAGGATGCGGATGGTGTTGTCAGGCTCGCCGCGCCCGATCAGGCATACGATCTTGGTGGACCCGATATCCAGCACGCTGAACGGCCCCGTGCGCAGCTTGCGCGTGGGCATGCGCTCGCCCGCGGGGACAGGCGACGCCGCAGGCCGCGGGCGGGGCAGGCGGGATGGCGCCCCGGGGGCACGGATGGCGGGAACCGGGGCGGCCGGTGTGGTGGTCTTTGTCGCGGGCAGGGTCGTCCTGACCATGCCCGGCACTGGATAGTTCATGCCCGCCTCCGTCTTGGGCCGGTATCGGGGGAAGAAAGCCATGGCGCGGCCGGGGCCTGGTCCCTGGTGGGGTCGGCCTGTGGCGGCGTGTCGTCCCGGTCGCTGTCGTTCGGGGCGACGGGGTTTTCACGCACGATCAGGCGGTCAGGCAGGCGCATGTCGATGGCGATTACCGGCCGGTCCAGTATCTTTATGTTTTCCTGCAATTGTGCAAGACGCTTCAGCGCCGCGACTTCCTGCCCTTCGGGCAGCAGGACGGTCGTGCCGTTGCGCAGCGTCAGGTTCCACCGCCGCTGGCCCACGCGCGATGCGGCCACGACATGGCTGCGCACCTCCGGCTGGGCAGACAGTTCGTCAATCAGGGCGGCGGCCGCGATGTTGGCGTCGGGGCCGACCACCAGCGGAAGCTGCATGAAGGCCTCAGCGTCCTTGCCGGTCATGCCCTGGTCGCGCACCTGGTTGCCATCGCGGTCGATCAGCATGAAATGTCCGTGATTCTGCCACACGGCAAAGGGGCGGCGTTCAAACAGGTGGATGATGATGGTGCCGGGCAGGTGGCGTTCCACCACGGAATGGTCGACAAACGGCAGCGCGTCGATGCGTTCGCGCGCAGCCGTGACGGAAAAGCCCAGTATGAAATCCCCCATGCGCGCGCCCAGCGCCTGCTGCAGCGCGGCCTCGCTGGTCAGCACGCAGCCGGTTACGTCAATTTCGGTAATGCGCAGGGGCAGCATGTTGATGATCCGCCCGCGCAGCGGCGCGAAACGCGGGTCCGACCCGAAATGCCGCAACGCCGTGGCGCAGACCACTCCTGCCACCACCAGCACCACCAGCAGCAGGGCCGGGCGCAGCAGGCGTTTCTGGCGGCGCAGGAAGATCGACAGCCGGGAGGGGCGGTCGCCGCTGTCGGTCGGTCGCCTCATGTACGGCAGGTCGCGTGGTCGATCATCCACTGGCACAGCGTGGCGTAGTCCATGCCGCAGGCGGCCTGCGCCTGTTCGGGCAGCAGGGATGTCGGCGTCATGCCCGGCTGGGTATTGGTTTCCAGTATGACCAGGCGGCCGGGCATGTCCGCCCCCGCGCTGTCGTCATAGCGGAAATCCGTGCGGCTGGCCCCACGGCACCCCAGCGCGCGGTGGGCGGCCAGCGCAAGTTCGCGCGCCCGTTCAAAGGCTGCGGGATGGATGCGTGCGGGCAGTTCGTGCCGCGACCCGCCGGATGCGTATTTGGCCTGGTAGTCATAAAAGCTGGGGCCGCTGCCCGTGGGCGTGATGTCGGTCACCGTCAGGGCGCTGTCTTCCAGCACGCCCACCGTCAGTTCCCGGCCGGGGATGTATTCTTCCACCAGCATCTGGCCACCGAACGTCCATTCCGCCGCCACGGTGGCGCGGCGGTTGCTGCCGGGCCGGATGATTTCCACCCCCACGGATGATCCCTCGTTCAGCGGCTTGACCACATAGGGGGCGGGCATCGGGTCCGCCGGTTCCAGTTGTGCCGGCGTCATGACCAGCCCGGTGGCGACCGGCAGCCCGGCCGCCATGAACACCATCCGCGCCGCATCCTTGTCCATGGCGGTGGCGGACGCCCGCACGCCGGAATGGGTGTAGGCGATGCCCATCCAGTCCAGCACGCCCTGGATCGACCCGTCCTCGCCAAACCGGCCGTGCATGGCGTTGAACACCACGTCGGGCCGGTGGGCCTGCAGGTCGGACACGATGGCCAGCAGGTCGGGGCCTGCGTCGATGCAGCGCACGTCGTGCCCCAGCCCGCGCAGGGCCTCGGCCACGTTGCGGCCACTGGCCAGGCTGACCGTGCGTTCGGCGGACATGCCGCCCATCAGGACGGAAACCCTGCGGGTCGTCATGCGCTTTCTCCCATGCTGTGCGTGGCGGGGCGGCCGATCCGCCTGATTTCCCAGCGCAATGTGACCGCCGTGTGGTCATGCACGCGCCTGATGACGGTATCGCCCAGTCCTTCCAGGTCGGACGCGGTGGCGTCGCCGGTGTTCAGCATGAAATTGCAGTGTTTTTCACTGATCTGCGCCCCACCGACCCTAAGCCCCCGGCAGCCCGCCGCATCGATCAGCTCCCATGCCTTGCGCTGCGATTCGTCAGGGGCGGGATTGCGGAAGGTCGATCCCCCCGTGCGCGCGCGCACCGGCTGCGCCGCCTCGCGCGCCGCGCGGATTTCATCGATTCGCTGGCGGATGATGGCGGCGGGGGCCGGCATTCCGTTCAGTCGCGCCCGGACCACGACCGATTGCGGTGGCAGGGTGGCGTGGCGGTAGCCGAAATCCAGCGAGGCTGCGGGCAGGCGCAGCAGCCTGCCGTCGCGCGTCACCACTTCCACCCAGTCCAGCACCGCCGCCATGTCCGACCCGTACGCCCCGGCATTCATGGCCACGGCGCCGCCGATCGAGCCGGGAATGCCCGCCAGGAATTCCAGCCCCGACAGCCCCGCTTCGGCCGCGTGTTCGGCAACCGTCATGTCAAGGCACGCCGCCCCCGCCACCAGCCCGTCCCCATCGCGCGCGATGGCGGAAAAACCGCGCGCAAGGCGGATGACCAGCCCGTCGATCCCGCCATCGCGCACGATCACGTTCGAACACGCGCCCAGCGGCATGACGGGAACCTCCAGCGGCAGGTGACGCAGGGCAAGGGCCAGGTCCTCGGCGCTGGCGGGCTGGAACAGCAGTTCCGCAGGGCCGCCCACGCGAAACCACGTACGCGGGCCAAGGGCGGCCTGCGGCGTCAGGCGGCCACGCGGGCGGCAGCCTTCCGTATCCAGGACCTGCGCCCATTGCGGCAGGGTGATGGCGGGGGCGGCGGTCATGAATGGGCATCCGCCTTCTGCGCCGGGGCGTGGGCGATGCCCTGCAGGTCGGCCAGCTGGGCGGGCAGCGCCTGCGCCCAGTTGGTGATGCTGCCAGCACCCAGGCAGACGACAAAGTCACCCGGGCGGGCAATGGCGTTGATCATTTCCGCAAGGTGCTCCGGCCCCGGCAGCGGCACGACGGAACGGTGCCCGCGTTCGCGCAGCCCCTCGACCAGCGCGTCGCGGTCGATGCCCTCGATCGGCTGTTCGCCGGCGGCATACACATCGGCGATGATGACGGTGCCCGCGTCGTTCATGCAGGTGCAGAATTCGTTGAACAGGGTTTTCAGCCGCGAATAACGGTGCGGCTGCATGACCGCGATCACGTTGCCCGCGCCCGCCTGCCGCGCGGCCTTCAGCACGGCGGCGATTTCCACCGGGTGGTGGCCGTAATCGTCAATGATGGTGATGGCCCGGGTCTCGCCGGTGCGGGTGAAGCGGCGCTTGACCCCACGGAAGGCGGCAAAGGCCGAGCGGATGGTCGCGTCGTCTATTTCCATCTCGGTGCCTACCGCGATGGCCGCCAGCGCGTTCTGCACGTTGTGGTGGCCCAGCATGGGCAGCCGGAACGGCCCCGCGCGGCGCGAACGGTTGCGGTTGCGGTTGGTGATCACGACCTCGAACGTCGCCCCCAGCTTGTCGGTAATCACCTTTTCCGCGCGCACGTCCGCCTGGGGCGAGAAGCCATAGGTGATGATCCGGTGGTCCGACAGGCGCGGGATCATCTGCTGGACCGCCGGGTGGTCGATGCACAGCACGGCAAAGCCGTAGAACGGGATGTTGGAGACGAACTGGTCATACGCCGCCTGCATGGCTTCTTCCGTGCCCCAGTGGTCCAGGTGCTCGGGGTCCATGTTGGTCACGACCGTAATGACAGAGGGCAGGCGCAGGAACGACCCGTCGCTTTCATCGGCTTCCACCACCATCCAGTCGCCCGAACCCATGCGGGTGTTGGTGCCGTAGGCTTCGATGATGCCGCCATTGATGACCGTGGGATCAAGCCTTGCCGCTTCCAGCACGGCGGCGACAAGGCTGGTGGTGGTGGTCTTGCCATGCGTGCCGCCCACCGCCACCGACCAGCGCAGGCGCATGAGTTCGGCCAGCATTTCCGCCCGCCGCACCACCGGGATCAGGCGCGCGCGCGCGGCCACGACCTCGGGGTTGTCGCGCTTGACGGCGGTGGAGGTCACGACCACCTGCGCCCCCCCCAGGTTGGCGGCGTCGTGGCCGATGGTCACGGGAATGCCGGCGGCGCGCAGGCGCGTGACATTGGCGCTTTCGGCAATGTCGGAACCCTGCACCGCATAGCCGAGCATATGCAGCACTTCGGCAATGCCGGACATGCCGATGCCGCCAATGCCGACGAAGTGGATGGTGCCAATGGAAAGGGGCAAGGCTCTCATGTCAACAGGTCTCCGTGTTCGCGCAGGCGGACTTAAGCGGTGCGGGGCAGGTCGGGCAAGCGGGCTTCTATCATATCCGCCAGACGGGCGGCGGCGTCGGGGCGGCCAAGGCGGCTGGCCGCCTGCGCCGTGCGGGCCAGCAGGTCACGGTCGGCCAGCAGGTCGGCCAGGCGCCGCGTCAGGGCGGGGGCGGTGAAATCGGGCTGGCGGATCATCCATGCGGCATGCGCGTCGCACAAAGCCTGTGCATTCGCGCCCTGTTCATCGCGTGCGGCGATGGGCAGCGGCACCAGCAGCGACGGACGCCCCGCCACCGTCAGTTCCGCAACCGATGACCCGCCCGCGCGCCCGATGACCAGGTGGGCCGCGCGCAGGCGCTCGGGCACGTTGTCAAGGAACGGGGCGATGGTGGCGGGAATGCCGGCGGCGCGGTAGGCGTCCGCCACGCGGTCCACGTCTTCCGCCCGCGCCTGCTGTGTCACCTGGATGCGCGCGCGCAATGCCGGGGCAAGGGCGGCAAGGGCGGGCGGCACCACGTCGCTGAATACCCGCGCGCCCAGCGACCCGCCCCATACCAGCAGGTTGATGACCCCGTTCGACGGCACGTAGCCTTCCCCCGCAAGGGCCGCGATGTCGGGCCGCACCGGCATGCCGGTCAGCGTTGCGGGCACGCCATCGGGCACGCCCGCGACGACAGGGAACGATGTCGCGATTCCATCCATGCGCGGGGCCAGGAAGCCGTTGGCCTTGCCCAGCACGGCGTTGCCTTCATGGATGAACAGCAGCGGCCGCCGTCTTTTGGGCAGCAGGCTGCCCCCCAGCAGCGGTGGCACGGACGGATAGCCGCCAAACCCGATGATGGCCGAAGGCCGGATGCGCGACAGGACGCCGCGCGCGAGCATCGTCCCGCGCCCCAGTGCCATGGCGGCGCGCGCCGCGCGGATGATGCCGCGCCCCGCGATTCCCGCGCCGGGCAGGACAAACTGCTGCCGTCCGGCAAAGATGCCGGTTTCGCGCAGGCCCGCGCGCCGGTCGGTCATGAGGACGATGTCATGCCCCCGCCGCACCAGTTCGCAGGCCAGCGCCTCGGCCGGGAAAAAATGGCCGCCGGTGCCTCCGGCCGCGACAGCAATGCAGTGACGGGTCATGACGGTGCTTTCTGCGATGAAGTGGGTGATCCGAACTGCCCGTAACGGCCTTCACCCGGCCGGTTGCGGGTCAGCGCCAGCACCAGGCCGATTGTAAGCGCAACCGACATGGCGGAGGAACCACCATAGGAAATAAAGGGCAGCGTCATGCCCTTGGTCGGGATCAGGTGCAGCGTGGACCCCATGTTGACAAAGGCCTGAAGCCCGAACCCCGTCACCAGCCCCGCCGTCGCCACCGTGATGAACGGGTCGTTTTCATGCAGAAGCTTGAGCAGGGTGCGGATGACGATGGTGGCGAACACGCCCACGATGAACAGGCATACCAGCATGCCGAATTCCTCCCCCGCCACGGCGAAGACGAAATCGGCATGCGCGTCGGGCAGCAGGTCCTTCACCCGGCCCTCGCCGGGGCCACGGCCCAGCAGGCCACCATTGCCAAAGGCCCGCAGGGCGGTGTCGATCTGGTAATGGTCGCCCACGGCGGGGTGCAGGAAGCGCTCCACGCGCGATCGCACGTGCGGGAACACCATATACGCGCCGACAAAGGCCGCGACCATGGCCGCCACCCCCGCGCCGACCAGGAACAGGCTCAGCCCGTCAATGAAAAGCTGGGCCAGGAAAACCGTGGTGATGACGCTGAGCATCCCGATATCGGGCTGTGACTTCAGCAAAAGCAGCACCAGCGCGAAAAGCCCGATCGCCACCAGCATGCCGGGAAAATACCGTCGCTTCTGGCGTTCGGTCAGCAGCCACGCCGTGACCACGGCAAAGAACGGCTTGAGGAATTCCGATGGCTGCACCGACATCATCGGCAGCGCGATCCACCGCCGCGCCCCCTTGATCTCGATCCCGTGCACCAGTGTCATGAAGGTCGCGGCCAGCGCCAGCACGAACCCGATCCACCCCATCAGCCGCACCGCGCGCAGCGACATCATGGACGTGGCGATGACGATCAGCGCCGCCAGGATCAGGAAGCACACCTGCTTGAAAATGAACATGTCGCGCGACGCGCCGATACGCACCGCCACGGCGGGGCTTGCGGCCAGCATCAGGATGTAGCCGAACCCGATCAGGATCCCCACGCAGATCAGCGTGACCCGGTCGATGCTGCGCCACCACCGGGCCGCCCATGACGTGTTTATGCGCGATATGCCGCTCATGCGCGGGCGGTTCCATCCCTGCTGGCGGCCAGTTCATGCACCAGGTGCACGAAACGCGCGCCACGGGCCTCGAACCCGCTGAACTGGTCGAAACTGGCGCAGGCGGGCGACAGCATCACGACATCGGCCCCCCGTTCGCGCGCGCAGTCCAGCGCTTCGGGCACGGCGCGGTCCAGCGTTTCGACAATACGGTGGGGAATGTTGTGGCGCGCCAGCGTCGCCGCCAGCACGGGCGCGTCCCGCCCGATCAGCAGCGCCATGGCGACGCGGCCGAACAGCGGGGCCAGTTCCTCGATCCCGCCGGCCTTGGCCGTGCCGCCCGCGATCCACACCATCCGGTCATGGCACGCCAGCGCGCGCGCGGTCGCGTCCGCATTGGTGGCCTTGCTGTCGTTGATGAAGCGGATGCCGTCGATGTTGCCCACGGTTTTCTGCCGGTGGTCCAGCGCCTCAAAGGAGGCAAGGGCCGGTTCCACCGCTTCCCGTGGCATGCCCAGATGCAGCGCCATGGCGGTGGCGGCCGCCGCGTTTTCGCGGTTATGGGTGCCCGGCAGGTCACGGGCGGCGCGCAGGTTGGCAATCACGCCCTCATGGTCACACAGCGCGTCGGGCGTGCAGTACAGGTCGCATTGCGGCCTGTCCGCGCCGCTGACGCAGGCGATGGTGGTCCGCGTGACCGCCAGCCGCCTGCGGATCTTCTCATAATCGGGCAGGGTCTCGCCCAGCACCGCAAGGTCGCCCGCGTGCTGGTGGTCGAAGACATGCAGCTTGGCGGTGACATACCCTGCCATGTCGCCATGCCGGTCCAGGTGGTCGGGGGTCAGGTTGAGCAGGCAGGCGACGTTGAAATGCATCTGCTCCAGCCGTTCCAGCATGTAGGACGACATTTCCAGCACGTACACCCCGTCATCGGGCAGCAGCGGCAGGGAAAGCGCGGCCGGGCCAAGGTTGCCGCCGACGGCGACCGGCATGCCGCAGGCGGCCAGCATGTGGGCCAGCAGCACCGTGGTGGTCGATTTGCCGTTGGTGCCGGTAATGCCCGCGAACCGCGCGCGGCTGCCCGCCGTGCGCACGGCGCGGTACAGCAGTTCCGCATCCGACAGGATCGGCACGAAGGCTTCCGCCGCCATGCGCGCCAGCGGGTGGGGGCTGGGCAGCCTGTGCGGGATGCCCGGCGAAAGCACCAGCCCCGCCAGCCCCAGCATGTTGTCGAACGGCGCCACCTTCAGCCGTTCATGTGGCGCAAGGGCCGCGCGGGCTTCCGGCCGGTCGTCCCATGCCTGCACGCTGGCCCCCATCGCCAGCAGGGCGGTGACGGCGGCGGCGCCATTGCGGCCCAGACCGGCCACGCCGTAATGGTGGGCCGCCAGCAGGGATGGGGGGAAGGCCGTGCTCATCGCAGTTTCAGCGTGGCCAGACCACACAGCCCCAGCACGATGGACACGATCCAGAAGCGGATGACGATCTTGGATTCCGCCCAGCCCTTCTTTTCAAAATGGTGGTGCAGCGGCGCCATCAGGAACACGCGCCGCCCGGTGCGCTTGTACCAGAACACCTGGATGATGACGGAAAACGTCTCCACCACAAACAGCCCGCCCACGATGCACAGCACCAGCTCGTGCTTGACCGCGACCGCGACCGCCCCCAGCGCGCCCCCCAGCGCCAGCGACCCGGTATCACCCATGAAGACTGCGGCAGGCGGCGCGTTGAACCACAGGAACCCAAGCCCCGCGCCCACCAGCGCCGAACAGAACACCCCCAGTTCCCCCGTGCCCGGCACGGCATGAAGCTGCAGGTAGTCGGCAAAGACATGGTTGCCGACAAGGTAGGAAATCAGCGCGAACACAAGGGCCGCGATGATGACCGGCACGATGGCCAGCCCGTCCAGCCCGTCGGTAAAGTTCACGGCGTTGCCAAAGCCGGTAATGGTGATCATGGCGAACAGCGGGAAGGCATAGCCCAGCGGCAGCAGCAGGTCTTTTACGAACGGAAAGGCAAGGTGGTTGGCAAGGTCGGGCGGCATCATGTGTTCCAGCCAGATGCCACCGATCAGGGACGCGCCGAATTCACATCCCAGCCGCATGCGCTTGGACACGCCATCGGTATTGCGGCGCGACAGCTTCAGGTAATCATCGGCAAAGCCCACCGCGCCGAAGGCCAGCGTCACCAGCATCACGGCCCAGACGAACCCGTTGGTCAGGTCCGCCCACAGCAGGGTGGACCCGAACAGCGAGGCCAGGATCAGCACGCCGCCCATGGTGGGGGTGCCGACCTTTTCGATCAGGTGGCGTTCGGGGCCGAGCGCGCGGATCGGCTGCCCCCCGCGCTGGATGCGGCGCAGGTGCGCGATCAGCGGGTTGCCAAGGCACAGGCTGATGACCAGCGCGGTCAGGCACGCGGCCCCGGACCGGAAGGTGATGTAGCGGAACAGGTTGAGCATGGAGGTATGCGCCCCCGCATGCTGCTGGAACAGGTCATACAGCATCAGGCCGGTCCCACCCGTGCGTCATCGGCCTGCAGGGCGGTGATGACGTGGCGCATCCGGCTGCCAAGGCTGCCCTTGACCATCACGGTGTCGCCCGTGCGCAGGGCCGCGCGCGCCAGCGGGGCAAGCTGGCTGGAATCAGGCATCCACCCCCCCTGTAGGGAAGAAGGCAGGGTGTCAAAGAGTGTTTTCATATTCGGGCCGCAACAGAAGACAATATCCGCGTTCGCGCGGACGGCAGGGAGAAGGGCGGTATGCTCATGCCGTGCAAACGCGCCCAGTTCAAGCATGTCGCCAAGGATGGCGACACGCCGCCCCGTGGCAACCAGCCCCATCAGGTCCAGGGCCGCCCGCACGGAGGCGGGGGAGGCGTTATAGCTTTCATCCAGCAGGGTGACTTTGTCCTGCATCACCCTGGCCATCGCCCCGCGTCCCGCCCCGGGGTGGAAGGTGGCCAGCCCGGCCACCGCATGGCCCATGTCGGCGCCCGCCGCGTGGGCGGCCGCCAGCGCCAGCATGGCGTTGTCGGCCATGTGGAGTCCCGGCGCGTTGACCCGCGCATGCCCCCGCCAGCCGGGCAGGGACAGGCCGAACCCGCTGCCCCGCGCGTCGGTTTTCACATCCGTTTCATACACGGCGCAGTCCGCCGTGTGTCCCGCCCACCACAGCGCGGCCCCCACGCTTTCGGCATTGCGCCGGAAATATTCCGCGCCGGTGACATGCGCGGGCACGATGCCGGTCCCGCCGCCATGGGGCAGGCCCAGCAGGATTTCCGCCTTTTCGCGCGCAATGGCGTCAAGGCTGCCCATAAGCCCCAGGTGCGAGGACGCAACCGTCGTCACCACCGCGACATCGGGCCGCACCATGTCAGCCAGGGGCCGGATCTCGCCGGGGTGGTTCATCCCGATCTCGCACACGCAGTACGCGGCGCTGGCGGGCAGGCGCGCCAGCGTCAGCGGCACGCCCCAGTGGTTGTTGTATGACGCCACCGCGTAATGCGTGGGACCGCACGCCGCCAGCGCATGGCGCAGCATGTCCTTGACCGATGTCTTGCCCACGCTGCCGGTCACCGCCACCATGCGCCCGGCAAAGCGCGCGCGGGCGAAACGCGCCATGCCCTGCATGGCCGCAAGCGTATCATCGACCATCAGGATACGCGGGTCATCCACCCCGCGGGGGCCATGCGCCACCACGGCCGCCGCCCCCGCGTCCAGCGCGGCGGCGACATGGGCGTGCCCGTCGCTGTTTTCACCCCGCAGCGCGATGAACACATCGCCCGGCCGCAGCGTGCGGGTGTCGATCGAAACGCCGGTCCCCGCGATGGCGTCGTGTGAGGATGACGGAAAACGCCCCGATGTCGCGGCCAGCAGGTCCGCGCGGTTCCATAACAGTGTCATTCAGTCCCCGTCAGGCCACGGATGACCGTGGCATCATCAAATGGCAGGACATCGTGGCCCACGACCTGCCCCTGTTCATGGCCCTTGCCCGCCACCACCAGCACGTCACCCGTACCCAGCATGTCCAGACCGGCCGCGATCGCGCGCCGCCGGTCCCCGATTTCGGTCGCACCCGGGGCGGCGTCCATGATCGCCGCGCGGATGGTGTCGGGCTGTTCCGTGCGCGGGTTGTCATCGGTCACGATCACCCGGTCGGCCAGGCGGGTCGCGGTCGCCCCCATGACCGGCCGCTTGCCCCGGTCACGGTCGCCGCCAGCCCCCATCACCACCACCAGCCGGCCCGGCGTATGCGGGCGCAGGGAGTGCAGCAGGCGTTCCAGCGCATCGGGCGTGTGGGCGTAATCGACATAGGCCGCGGCCCCGTTTGGCAGCACCGCCACCCGTTCCATCCGCCCGCGTACGCCATGCAGCCGCGCCAGCAGCGGCACCGCCCGGTCCGGTCCCGCCGCGTCCCGGTCCGCCAGTGCCGCGGCCAGCAGCATGTTGTCAACCTGGAACCGCCCCACCAGCGGCACCGTGATTTCATGCACCATGGCGGCGGTGGCGATGCGCAGCACCTGCCCCGTGGGCGTGGGGCGTGCTTCCAGCAGGCGCAGGGTCGCGCCCTGTTCGCCGGTGCTGCGCAGGACAAGGTTGCGGCGGCGGGCGATGTCGGCAATGGCGGTACAGGTTGCCGCATCCATGTCCGCGTTGATGGCCGCGATGCCGCCTTCGGGCAGGATGGTGTCAAACAGCCGCAGCTTGGCCGCGCGGTAGCGTTCGGTCGTGCCGTGGTAGTCCAGATGGTCACGGGTCAGGTTGCTGAAGCCCGCCGCGTACGGCGCCAGCCCGTCCAGCCTGCGCTGTTCCAGCCCGTGTGATGATGCCTCGATCGCCACATGCGCCACGCCGGCTTCCGCCATGGCCCCCAGCATGCGCATAAGCCCCACGCTGTCGGGCGTGGTCAGCACCGGCCCGCAATCGGGCAGCGGGCAGGGGGCGACCGCGCCCAGCGTGCCGATGGTGCCGGCGGGCAATCCCTGCAGGGTCCAGATCTGGCGCAGGAATTCCACCGTGCTGGTCTTGCCGTTGGTGCCGGTCACCGCCGCGATGGACGCGGGGACGCGCGGCGTCAGCACGCGCGCGATCATCGCCAGCGCATGCCGCGCGTCCGGCACGCGTATCGCCACGATGCCGGGGGGCAGGTCACAGGCCGGGGCCGCGTCCAGCAGTACGGCCACGGCCCCGCTCGCCATGGCCTGCGCGATGTAGGCCCGCCCGTCCATGCGCGCGCCGTGCAGGGCGGCAAAGACCATGCCGGGGCGGATGGCGCGGCTGTCGGCGGTGATGCCGGTCATGGTCAGCCCCTCCGCCGTGGCGGGTACGGGCGTGTCCACGCCGGCGCGGCGCAGGACTTCGGGCAGGTCCATCAATATTATCCCCTGTCGCGCGGGTGTGGGGCGGCCAGCGTGTCCACCGTGTTGCGGGCATGCAGGTCGCGGGCGGGAACCTGTGCCGTGCTGGTGGCCTTGCGGGCGGCATGGACATGGGCGGCGTGGGCCGTGGCCTCGTGTTCATGTTCATGTTCATGCAGGTGCGCCGTGCCCGGATCGTAACCCGGCCCCAGCGCGCGGTAGCCACGCGGCACGGCAGGCTTCATGGCAATGGCCAGCGATGCCTCGATCGCCGCTTCATGCTGCGTATCGGGGAACAGGCCCAGCATGGGCGCGATGCGCGTAATCATGTGCGACGCCGTCGGCGCCGCGTTCCACCCCGCCGTGGTCCAGCCATGGGTCTGGGCCGTGGGCCTGGGGCTGTCCAGCATGACATAGATTGCGTAACGCGGCGCGTTCATGGGAAAAATGCCGGTAAAGGCGGATACGTTGACATGTTTCAGGTAGCCGCCATGCGGGCCGATCTTTTCCGCGGTCCCCGTCTTGCCGCCCACGTAATAGCCCGGCGATTCCGCCTTCTGCCCGGTGCCCTTCACCACGTCGAGGCGCAGGATCCTGCGCAGGATGTCCGAATTGGCCGCCGAGATCAGGCGTTCGGCGCCGGCGGGCACGCCGGGCGGCGTGTCCGTGGCGCTGGAGGCACCCGCATCCTGCGCCGTGTCGGCCGCCACCAGGGTGGGTTTGAGCAGGAAGCCCCCGTTGGCGGTCGCGGCCGTTCCCCGGACGATGGAAAGCGGCGGTTCGGCCACGCCATGGCCGAACGCCACCGTCATGGTGGTCGAGACGCCCCAGTTATGGACCGATGGCACGATCGGCCGCCCCGCCTCGGGCAGTTCGACCGGCACGCGGGAAAAGAAGCCCATGCCGCGCAGCCAGTCCTGCTGGCGCGCCGCCCCCGCATCCAGCGCGATATGCGCCGCCGCCGGGTTGGAGGAATAGGCCATGACTTCCGGCAGGGACAGCCACGGCGCGAAATGGTCGGATTTCATATCCGATATGGTGAAGCGGCCGATCTTGATGGGCGTGCTGGAAAAGCTGTCCCAGATATGGGCGACCCCTTCCTGCAGGGCCATGGCGACGGTCTGGAGCTTGAAGGTCGAGCCGGGTTCGTACATGCCGGTCACGGCGCGGTTGAAGCGGGAGTCAGGCGACGCCCGGCCAAAATCGTTGGCGTCGTAGTCGGGCAGGCTGACCATGGTTATGATCTCGCCGGTATGCACGTCCATCACGATGGCGCAGGCCCCGATGGCCTGGAACGTGTCCATGGCCGCCTGCAGTTCGTCATGCACCACGTTCTGCACGCGCACGTCCACCGACAGGCGCAGCGGCGCGCGGTCGCTGTCCAGACGTTTGTCAAAAAACCGCTCCACCCCCGCAACCCCGTGGTCGTCAATGTCCACGCCACCTAGTATCTGGGCCGCGACCCGGCCCATGGGGTAGCGCCGGCGCTCGCCGGGTTCGAAATACACCCCGGGAATGCCCAGGTTGTTGATCGCCAGTTCCTGCGCCGGGGAAATGTCACGCGCCAGGTAGACGAACTGCTTGTTCAGCGACAGGCGGCGTTTCGTTTCCTCCTCGTTCAGGGTGGGCAGGGCGGCCTTCAGCCTGTGGGCGGCGTCGGCGGCGTCGATCATTTCCTGCGGGTTGGCATAGACCTGCGCCACCGGCAGCGACATGGCCAGCACCTGCCCCGTGCGGTCGATGATCGAGGCGCGATGGACTTGTGGCAGCGCCACATCCCCCGCGATCATGCCCTTTGGGTCGCTTTTGGGAATGGGCGGCACCTGTGGCGCGATCTGCTGCTGCTGTGGCGGCATGGGGCGGATGATCGTCGCCATGGTCAGCTTCAGCCCGATGGCCGAGAACAGGACGCAGAACACCCCCGCCACGACCACAAGCCGCGCATGCATCCGGTCCTGCGCCATGAGCGTACGCAGGCTGCCACCGACGGGGATGGTATCCTGCGCGCTCCTGGCTGGCTGGTCTTGGGTCGGGTTGGTCATGCGCGTTCCGGGCTGGGGGCCGGGGTGGGGAATGGATCAGGGATCAGTTGCTGACGGGCACCGGGGGCGGCAGCGTGCCGACATGGGGCGTGCCAAGGGAACTGCCGCCCATATGCACGGCCGCCGGGCGCCATGCGGCTTCGGCTATGTTCGGGCTGCGCGCGTGGTAGCTGGCCCCCATGCGGGTGGCGGGCACGACGGTGTCATGCACGACGGCCGCACGGGCGGGTTCGGCCGATGCCACCGCCACCGGGCGTTCGGACGCATGCACGTGTTCCACGGTCGCGGCGCGCGGGGCGGGACGGGCATCGTTCTGGGCCAGGGCGCGGGCCAGGGCGTCATGGGGCGCGGGGTCGGCATGGCGGGGGGCTGCCGCCACGTGGTCGGCATGCGCCACCACCGGCGCGGCTGCTGGCATGGCCGGGGCGGCGTGCGGCGCGGGGGCCGCGTCATGCGCCGGCGGGATCACGACATGGTCGGCCGCCAGGGTCGCAACCATTGTCGCGCGCGGGGCCGGGGCGGGATGCGGCGACGGGCTGCCGGGCGCGGGCAGGTGGGCCGCAAGGGCCGACATCTGCACGAACTGCGTGGGGGTTACGGGCTGCAGCCCTTTGTCATACCGGCTGGCCAGCGTGCCCAGCCGGTCGGGCTGGTTCAGCATGGCCCATTCGGCGCGCAGCATCGCCGTTTGCGACCGGACGTGTTCGGTCTGTTCCACGATCTGCGCGATCTGGTGATCAAGCGCGGTTGTCTGCTGCTTCTTGTTATACAGGAACAGGCCGGAGACCGCCGCCACCACGGCGAAGAATAACGTGACAAACCGACTCATTCGGCAGTTTCCGATGCTGGAATGGATGGGGGGGCAATGCATTCCATCGCCCGCAGTCTTGCGCTGCGTGCACGTGGATTACGGCGGGTTTCTTCTTCTCCCGGCCGGATGGGGCGTCCGGTCAGGAGCGTAAAGCCCGTGGGGGCCGCGCGCGCGGTCATGGCGCGCGGGTCGTGGCGCGAGGGGGCGGGCATGCGGCCCGCGGCCCGCGCCATCGCCTGCTTGACCAGCCTGTCTTCCAGCGAATGGAACGACACGACAACCAGCCGCCCGCCCGGCGCCAGCAGGCGCGGGGCGGCGTCCAGCATGCGGGTGATCTGGCCCAGCTCGTCATTGACGTGGATGCGCAGGCCCTGGAACGTGCGGGTGGCGGGGTCGATGCCCGAGCGGTCGGGGCGCACGACCGAACGCACCACATCCGCAAGCTGCGCCGTGCGCAGCAGGGGCGCTTCCGCCCGGGCGGCCACGATGGCGCGGGCGACGCGGCGCGACAGCCGTTCCTCGCCATAATGGTAGATGATGTCGGCCAGCTCCCCTTCGGGCAGCGTGTTGACCACGTCGGCCGCCGTCGGCCCCGTATCCGCCATGCGCATGTCCAGCGGCCCGTCCATGCGGAAGGAGAAGCCGCGCGCGGCCTCGTCGATCTGGTAGGACGAAACCCCAAGGTCCAGCACGATGCCGTCAACCTGCGCAATGCCCGCATCCGCCAGCAGGCCGGCCATGTCGGCGAACCCGCCATGAAGCAGGTGCAGCCGCGATGCGCCGTGCCCGTCGGGGAAGGCGGGGGCAAGGGCCTGCCCGCGCGCGATCGCGGCGGGGTCGCGGTCGATGCCCCATAGCTGGCAGTCGCACCCGGCAAGGATGGCGCGCGCGTAGCCGCCGCCGCCAAACGTGCCGTCCACGTAACGGCCGCCATCACGCGGGGCGAGGTATTCCATGACCTCGGCCAGCATGACGGGCACATGCCCGGGATCGTGCCCGGGGTCGTGCGGAAGGAAGGCCGCGTTCATGACGGCGTGCCCGTGGTGGCGGCGCCCCGGCCCGCCGTCAGGCGGCGGGCGCGTTCGCGCGCGGCGGTGCGGCGGTCTGCGGCCGCCTGCGGGTCCCAGATCTGGAAGGTGCGGCCCAGCCCCATGAAGGTGGCCTGGTCCGTCAGCCCCGCATAGGCCCGCAGCGATTCCGGCAGCAGGATGCGCCCTTCCTTGTCCGCCTCGAACGGATAGGCGTCGGCATACAGCGCGGTGGCGAGGTCGTCGTGGTCTTCGGAAAAAATGTCCATTTCATCCAGCGGGCGGGTCAGTGCGGCAAAAGCATCAGCGGGCCATGCCTCAAGGCAGGGATGCAGATGGGACGGGCGCAGGATGGCCAGTGGCTCGCCCGATTTGGCCCGGGCACGCAGCGCGGCGCGGAATGCCGACGGAATGGAAACCCGTCCCTTTGCATCCAGCCGGTTCTGGTGTGTGCCCAGGAATACACTCACGCTGCGCGATGCCCTCCCTTGGCATGGATTTACAGGAACCGGATGGATGACTGGCCGCCGGGCGACGGCTCCGGAATCTGGCCGCCATCCCTTGTCCGGTGTGGTCATGGGATAACATGGGATTTTATGGGCGGTCAATTAAAGATGTAGGAAAGATGGCTGAAAACTGCAGTTATTCCAGCACAACCTCCGGGACCCGCATGTAAAGGGGAAAAATCAGGGCCAATATGGCAGCAATGTGATATGTTTATGGTTTGTTCTTTTGTATTAATACTTGTAAACAACTCTGGGTAGAGGGCGCTGCCACCCCCGTTTCAGGCATAAGGTAGGAAAAGATGCCAGACGGTCTGTAAGCCGGGTTCTGTCCGCCCATGGGGCGGGACGGTCATTCCTCTGCGATGGGCCTTGCGGCGCACCTTGCGCGACCAACCCGAACGACGGGGCGGAATCCCCTGATGGCGCCTTGCGGCCCATCCGCCGTTCCTATTCGGTCTTGCTCCCGGTGGGGTTTGCCCTGCCATCCATGTTGCCATGCATGCGGTGCGCTCTTACCGCACCGTTTCACCCTTGCCCCCAACACGGCCCGTACTGCTACGGGCCTTGCCGTGGGGGCGGTCTGTTTTCTGTGGCACTGTCCCTGGGGTCGCCCCCGCCGGCCGTTAGCCGGCACCGTTTTTCCGTGGAGCCCGGACTTTCCTCCATCACGTGCGCGAGCACGCGACAGCGACCGTCCGACCGTCTGGCATGCGGAAACTGGCGGTGCATGCATCCGGCGTCAAGCGATAAATGATGGGGACGGGGTGCCCGCGCCCTTTTCCGTTCCCGTTTCCCGCCGGAGATGCCCCATGCCAGATTCCACCGCCGTGTCCCCGCCCGGCCTGCTGACCCGCCTGCTGCTGGGGGGGCTGAAACTGCGCGCCGCCCGCCGCGCCCACGAACCCCATACGCTGGAGGACATGCGCGCGAAACTGGACCGCCCATGTTTTCCCATGGCGCTGTCATCATTGCAGGTGCGGCGCGTGATCGCATGCCGCGTGCCGGGCAGTCGGGGCATGCTGTCCGCGCGGCTGTACATACCCTATGGCCGGGTGCATGGCGTGGTGCTGTTCATGCATGGGGGCGGGTATGTGCATTGCGGGCTGAATTCGCACCACGGCATCTGCTGCCGGCTTGCGCGGCAGTCGGGGGCGGCGGTGCTGTCCATCGCCTACAGCCTTGCGCCTGAAAACCGTTTTCCCGTTGCCGTGGATGACTGCTGGGCGGCGTTGCGGTGGCTTGCGGGGGAGGCCCACCGCTGGGGCGGTCCCATCGCGGTGGCGGGCGACAGCGCGGGCGGCACGCTGGCGGCCGTTCTGGCGCAGATGGCGCGCGACCGGGGCGGGCCGGAACTGGCCATGCAGCTATTGTATTACCCGTCCCTGTATGGCGAGCGCGACGTGCCATCGCGCCAGACCTATGCCAGTGGCTACATGCTGTCGACCCGGCTTATGGAATGGTATGCCGAACAGTATATCCGCACGCCCGCCGACCTGCGGGACCCGCGGCTGGCCCCGATCTATGCCCCGTCGCTGGCGGGGCTGGCGCCCGCGGTGATCGGGCTTGCGCAATGCGACCCGCTGCATGACGAGGGAACAGGTTACGCCGCCGCCATGCGCAAGGCTGGAAGTGCGGCCGAAACCCGCACATGGCGGGGCACGGTGCACGGGTTCCTGAACTTCTACGCCTTCCTGCCCGCCGGGCGGGAGGCCATACGCCATGGCGCGCACGCCCTGAAACGCGCCCTGCGTGGCGGGCGCGTGGTCAGCGCGGCAGCGGGTGGAATACCCCCGGTGACTGCCAGTCCGTCCGTGCCGTCTGTCCAACCCGATCGATCTGCAGCGTAAACAGGCGCGGCAGGGTGTTGCGGTCGCCGGGGCACCTGCCGGAATGCTTTTCCATCACGTCGATGCGGGTTGCATCCGGCGGGTCGTTGCCGTTGAGCACGAACAGCAGGCAGTCCCCGGAATCGGATGTCATGCCGTTATGGGTGACGATGGTGCGGAAATGTTCGACCAGCGCGGTGTTGTCGAACCAGCTTGCGCGTGAAAACGTCAGCCTGTCCGCCGCCTGGTCCAGCCAGCCCATGCGCCCGACCAGAAAGACAAGGGCCGCCATGGGCACGATCATCAGCACCCGGCGCACGATCCGCTGCTTCAGCGTGACGGGCGCGCGCCTGCGGGTCAGGCGCGGCGATGTGGGGGTGGGGGTGGGGGCCTTGGTCATGCGGGGTTATTTCTTCATGTCCTCGTGCCACAGGTGCCCCGACTGCGACAGCAGGTTGCGCGCGCCCTCCGGCCCCCACGTGCCGGCGGCATAGGGTTCCAGCGGGGCCTTGTTTTCGCGCCAGCCCTGCTCGATCGGGTCGATCCAGCGCCATGCGGCGGCCACTTCGTCACGGCGGATGAACAGGATCGGGTCCCCGCGCACCACATCCAGCAGCAGGCGTTCATACGCGTCGGGGTAGCGGACGTTGAAGGCTTTCTCGAATTCGATGTTGATATCGGCCTGCCGCAGCGCAAGGCTGTCGGTTGGCGTCGGGTCCTTGGTGGCGACCGACAGCATCACGCCCTCATCGGGCTGGATGCGGATGATCAGGCGGTTGGGTTCGGGCCGGTTGGCGAAGATCGACCACGGCGCCGACTTGAACTGGATCACGATCTCGCTGCACTTTTCCGCCATGCGCTTGCCCGATCGCAGGTAGAACGGCACGTTGCCCCACCGCCATGTCGAGATCTCGACCTTCAGCGCGACAAAGGTTTCCGTCTCGCTCGTCACGCCTTCGCCCAGGTCCTCCAGGTAGCTGCCGACCGTCCTGTCGCCAATCGTGCCGCGTGCGTACTGCCCGCGCGCGGTGTAGATCGCCACGTCATCGGCCGGGATGGGCTTGAGCGCGTGCAGCACCTTCAGCTTTTCATTGCGCACGCTGTCGGCTTCCAGCGATACCGGCGGGTCCATCGCCACCAGGCACAGCACCTGCAGCAGGTGGTTCTGGATCATGTCGCGCAGCGCGCCGGAACGGTCGTAATACGCGCCGCGCCCTTCCACGCCCACGGTCTCGGCCGCCGTGATCTGCACGTAATCAATCGCATCGCATGACCACAGCCGTTCGAACACCGGGTTGGCGAAGCGCAGCGCGATCAGGTTCTGGACCGTTTCCTTGCCCAGGTAGTGGTCGATGCGGAAAATCTGGTTTTCATGGAAGTGGCGGCCCACGCTGTCATTGATCGCCTCGGCGCTGGCAAGGTCGGTGCCGATGGGCTTTTCCAGCACCACGCGCGACTGTCCGGTAATCAGCCCCTGCGTGTTCAGGTTTTCACAGATCTGCCCGTACAGCGCGGGCGACGTGGCCAGGTAATAGACCCGGATGCGTGTGGCGGGGGCGGCATCCAGCAGGGTCTTCAGCGCGGGCCAGTCGCTTTCGGCTTCCGCCCCGTTCAGGCTGACATAATGCACCATGTCCAAAAAACGCCGCACGGTGGCGTCATCAAGTGCGTCGGGCTGGACATGCGCGCCCAGCGCCGCATGCGCGCGCTGCTGGTAGTCGGCGCGCGACAGCGGCGAGCGCGCGGTGCCGATAATGCGGGAATCATCGGGGATCTGCCCGTCGCGGTAACGGTAGTACAGCGCAGGCAGCAGCTTGCGCATGGTCAGGTCACCCGTCCCGCCGAAAACGATGTAGTCAAAGGTGTCAACGGGGGGAAGATGTGCCATGGAAGTCGGCCTCCTGCCTGTATATGGTGCCAGGCATGCCCGGCGGGCATGCGCGGTATATGGGGCATGACGCAAATGCGGCATACTGGCGTGCCGCTTCGATTACGGCCCGTCTCTCCGGGCTGTCAAGTTGGCATTGACCATCGGGCGGCGGCGCGATAATCCCGCCGTTCCACCCCGTCGCCTAGTGACATTCCCTTCATGTGTGCTGATGGGCGCGGAACGGCACAATCACGATATCTGGAGACACCTGCCATGAATGCTGACAATTTCGAGGCGGAAGACAAGTCTGCCGCCGTCGGCGGTATCGCAGCCGACCGCCTGCGCAGCATCATCGAACGCGTTGAGCGCCTGGAAGAAGAGCGCAAGGCCCTGGCCGGCGACATCAAGGACATCTTTACCGAAGCGAAGTCCGCCGGTTTTGATGTAAAGGTGATCCGCCAGATCATCCGCCTGCGCAAGCAGGAACCGGCGGAAGTGGAAGAACAGGAAACCCTGCTTGACATCTACCGCCGCGCGCTGGGCATGTAATGGTCTGGCGGCGCGCGTGGCGCCCGCCCGCGTTGCCGGGTAACTTCAGTTCAGGTGGCACGATCCATGCTGTCGTCGCTTTTTCCCGAATGGATGCCCGCGTGGGCGCAGGCGGTGCTGCTGGCGGGCGGCATCGTGTTCACGCTGGTGTGGCTGCTGGTGCCTTTCGCGGTCTTTGGCGTGAAGGGGCGGCTGGATAACCTTGCCATACAGCTTGATGACCTGCAGGCGGAACTGCGGGTCATCGCGCTGGGGCAGCAGCATGCCGCCAACGCCGCGGCAGCGGTAGCCGGTGACATGCCGCCCGACGGCGCAGCCCCGGCCCCCGTATGGGAACCCGAACCCGTGCGTGCGCCCGCCCGGCCCGTCCCTGATCATGGCGGGATGGGGGACGGAAGCGACATTCCCGCCTATGAACGCCGTGCGGCGCGCGGCGCGCCCGCGCAGCCCATCCGTCCCGTAACCCCGGTGCGGCCGCAGCCCCGGGCCGAACCGCTCCGGCCCGTGGAGCCGGTGCGTGCGCCCGAACCCGTGCGCGCCCCGCCGGCGCGGCATGACATTGCGGATGAATGGGATGTGCTGTCATCGGGGCGCAAGGGGGCACGGCCCTACGTGCCCCGCGCGGCCGAACGGGACGGCGTGGAGGATCGGCGTGAGAGGCAGGATACGCCATCCCTGTCCGACTGGAGCCGTAACGGCCCGCGTGATGACGATGCCAGCCGTGGCGCGCGCCCGGTGCGGGCATCAGTCTGGCCGCCCGAACGCGGGGCGCGCGCGGAACCGACCCTGCGCTGGCCGCCCCGCCCGGAATAGGCAGGCCGGGGCAGGGCTGAACTGGCAGATAAAAGTCTTTGGGAGCCGCCTTTTTTCAAAAAGGCGGCGTTTTCTGGCGCTTTTTTTTTGGGGCCTGTTGGGGATTAGCGTGAATTGATGACTGCGGCCACGAGATAGATCATGGCTGAGAATGACCTGTCTGTCTTGTCGCTGCGCATGGCGATGCGCTTGAACTCCTTAAGTTTGCAGAAGAAGTTCTCGATAAGATGGCGCGCTTTGAACAGGGCCTTATCGAACGGGCGTCTGTCGAGGCGGTTTTTGCGCTGGGGAATGACCACACAGGCGCCTTGCGCGCGTATGCT
>NZ_NKUB01000034.1 GCF_003207895.1 Komagataeibacter swingsii | reverse complement strand
GCCCAGGCCGCCCCTGCCGCGGGGCAGCTGCAGCAGCCTGCCGCCCCCATGGGCCAGCCCGCGGCGGCGCAGCCACCGCGTCCCGCCACACCGCAGGCGCCCTCCCCCAACGCCGTGCCGCCGCATATCGCGCAGGCCCAGCGCGCGGGGTCGCCGCGTTCGCCGCTGTTTACCGAAAGCGCCCGCCCGCCCGCGCCGGAACCCCAGCCCGCGCCGCGCAGCCTGTTCGGGATCGTGACCGGCGCGCTGCGCCGTCATTCCACCCCGCCGCAGCCCGAACCGGCCCCCCGCGCGGAACCTGCCATGCAGCCGCCACAGCCGCAGCCCCAGCCGCCGCAGCAGCCGCAGGCCCAGCCCACGGGCGGCAACCCGACGCCGGATGACGGCGGGCTGGATATCCCCGCCTTCCTGCGTCGCCGCTCGCCCTGATTGCGGCCGTGGCGCCCGGCCTGTTCCCGCCATGGGCAGGCAGGGCGCGCGCCCTGCCCGCAGGTAACAATAGGCAATAATCCTTGACTGTTCCGGGAAGATAGAAGGCAGTAGCATGACAATATGCCAGCTACTGTGAATTCTCCCACACTTCCGTCAAGGATACAGGCAATGAACGGCATGCTGCCACAAGCACCCGGTCCCTTCGGGGCGGCGTCCCGACAGGAAGGGCAGATGCAGCACACCATACGCCAGCCGATCAGCAGCGTCGGCACCGGCCTGCATACCGGCAGGCGCATCGGCCTGCGCCTGTCCCCCGCCCCGGAAAATACCGGGATCGTCTTCCGCCGCAGCGACATCACCCTGCCGCCGCTTGCGGCACGGTACGACACAGTGGTGGACACGCGGCTGAGCACGGTACTGGGCTGCGATGGCAGCGACGGGCATGCCGAACGCATCGCCACCATCGAACACCTTATGGCCGCGCTGGCCGGATGTGGCGTCGATAACCTCTTCATCGACGTGGATGGCCCGGAAATCCCGGTTTTTGACGGTTCGGCGGCGGAATTCGTGTTCCTGCTGGAATGCGCGGGCATTACGGCGCAGGCGGCCCCACGCCAGCATATCCACATGGAACGGACCGTGCGGGTGGAAGATGGCGATGCGTTTGCCGAACTGTCGCCCGCGACACAGCCCGGCCTGACAATCGACATTTCCATCGATTTCCCGGCCGCCGCCATCGGCCAGCAGCGTTATGTGACGCAGGTGGAACCGGGGGCGTTCCGCCAGCATCTCAGCACTGCGCGGACATTCGTGCTACAGCCTGAAATCGATTACCTGCATTCCGTGGGGCTGGCGCGTGGCGGGTCGCTGGACAACGCCGTTGTCGTCAACGGCGACAGCGTGGTGAACCCGTCGGGGCTGCGCCACCCCGATGAATTCGTGCGCCACAAGGTGCTGGACGCGATTGGCGACCTGTATCTGGCCGGCGGGATGGTCAGCGGCCATTTCCGGGGGCACAAATCAGGCCATACGCTGAACAACCGCCTGTTGCGCAAGGTCTTTGCCGAACAGGCGAACTGGCGTCGCGCCCCGCTGGGCGCGCCCCTTTCCACCCCGCAGCCCCGGGCCGCCTGATGCGGGGATGCGAAATCCGCACGTGGAGACTTCACCCATCCCCGGCACATGATATAAAGCTTCCATAACTGGAAGAGCCGGTATGTCCGTACGCACATCACACCCTATTGCGCACCCCCTGCCCACCGCGCGCCAGATGGCGCGCGGGCTGATGTTTCTGCCGCTTGCGGGCCTGCTGGCGGCATGTGGGCAAAGCGCCAGCACCATCAATGAACGCGCGCCACGCGTCGGCTCGGCGGAGACGCTGTACAACAACGGCGTGGACGCCCTGCGTTCGGACCGCTACCTGCTGTCGGTCAACCAGTTCGACACATTGCAGCGCAACTACCCCTATTCCCAGTACACCGCCAACGCGCAGCTGATGGAAGGGTATGCGAACTACCTGCTGAACAAGTATCCCGAGGCCGTGCAGCAGCTTGACCGCTTTCTGGAACTGCACCCCACCAGCACGGATGCGGCCTATGCCTTCTACCTGCGCGCCCTGTGCTATTATGAACAGGTGGCCGACGTGCAGCGTGACCAGCAGGGCACGATCGAAGCCATGGACGCGCTGGAAGAAGTCATTACCCGCTTCCCCCAAAGCCCGTATTCCCGTGACGCGCAGCTGAAGATCGACCTGTGCCGCGACCATCTGGCGGGCAAGGAAATGCTGGTGGGCCGGTGGTACCAGCAGCAGAACGACTACCTTGCCGCAGCCGGGCGCTACCAGCGCGTGGTGCAGGATTTCCAGACCACCAACCACGTGCCCGAGGCGCTGGAGCGGCTGGTGGAAGTGTACCTGGACATGGGCCTGCTGGAACAGGCGCGCAAGACCGGCGCGGTGCTGGCCTACAACTACCCCAGCAGCAAATGGTACACGGATGCGTACGAACACCTGCGCACGCATCACCTGATAAAGGGCGTGGAAAGCAAGGACCACAAGCAGGGACGGAACGTCTTGTCGCGGGCGTGGCATTCGGTTTTCTGATTTCCGCCAACGATCATCAGTGCTGAACGGGAATCCTGCATGCTGACACAGCTCTCGATACGGGATGTGGTCCTGATCGAAAAACTGGATCTGGCCTTCCCCCCCGGCCTGACGGTGCTGACGGGGGAAACCGGGGCTGGCAAGTCGATCCTGCTGGACAGCCTCGGGCTGGCGCTGGGGGAACGGGCCAGCGCGTCGCTGGTCCGCGCCGGGTGCGAACAGGCCAGCGTCAGCGCCAGTTTCGAGGTCGCCCCCGACCATCCCCTGCACCAGTTGTTCAGTGAACAGGGCATCGTGCTGGATGACGTGCGCGAACCCGTGCTGCTGCGCCGTATCGTGACTACGGACGGGCGCTCACGCGCCTATATCAATGACCAGCCCGTGGCTGTCAGCCTGCTGCGCCGGGCCGCGACCCTGCTGGTGGAAATACAGGGCCAGCACGAACAGATGGGGCTGGCGGACCAGTCCACGCATCTGGACCTGCTGGATGTCTTTGGTGTGCCCGGCGCGCTGCGCACCCGCACCGCCGGGGCCTATCGCAAATGGATCGAGGCCACGGCGGAACTGGCGGCGGCCCGCGCGGAAATGGAAAACGCCGCGCGTGAGGAAGACTGGCTGCGGCAGGCGGTGGAAGACCTGTCCACCCTCGCCCCGCAGGAAGATGAGGAAACCCAGCTTGCCGGCCTGCGTCAGGCCCTGCAGCAGGGTGAGCGCCGGGCGGAGGCGATTGCGGCGGCCCTGGCCGACCTTGCGCCGCGCGACCGGCGCTCCCCCGGCCCCGCATCGGCGCTGCGCAACGCCAGCCGCGCATTGCAGCGCCTGCTGCCCGCCCCCACCGACCTGAACCCCGAAGCCGTGGGCGCTGCCGAGCAGGAAGCCGCACAGGAGGCGCTGAACGCGCTGGAACGCGCGGAAGAGGCATTGGCGGAAGCGGAAAGCATGCTCTCGCGCCTTGCATCCGACGCGCAGGCCGACCCGCGCCTGCTGGAACAGACGGAAGAACGCCTGTTCGCGCTGCGTGCCGAAGCCCGCAAGCATGGTGTTTCCGTGCCCGAACTGCCGGGGCTGCTGGCGGCCTTTACCGACCGGCTGGCCGCCCTTGATTCAGGCAATGCCCGGATCGAGGGGCTGGAAGCAACCGTGGCCGAAAACCGCGCGAAGTTCGAGGACGTGGCCCTTGACCTTACCGCCGCGCGGGAAAAGGCGGCACGCAGGCTGGAACAGGCGGTGATGGCGGAACTGAAACCGCTGAAGCTGGAACGCGCGCGCTTCATCGTCTCCCTCATCCCGCTGGAAGCGGAGGCATGGAACGCGCGCGGCAAGGAACAGGCGTCGTTCCTGATCGCCGCCAACCCCGGCCAGCCGCCGGGACCGCTGGCCAGGATCGCGTCGGGCGGCGAACTCTCCCGCCTCATGCTGGCGCTGAAGGTGGTGCTGGCCGGCCGGTCGGCCATTCCCACGCTGGTGTTTGACGAAGTGGATTCCGGCGTGGGCGGGGCCACGGCCTCGGCCATCGGCGAACGGCTTTATACCGTGGGCCGCAGCGTGCAGGTTCTGGTCGTCACCCACAGCCCGCAGGTGGCGGCACGGGGGGATGCGCACCTGCGCATAAGCAAGAGCGTGAACAAAGGCCGCACCGAAACCCACGCCGCCCCGCTGGATACGCAGGCCCGGCGCGAGGAAATCGCCCGCATGCTGTCGGGCGACACCATTACGCCCGCCGCCCGCGCCGCCGCCGACAGCCTGCTGAAAGGGGTCTGACATGCCCCATGCCGCCCCATCCGGTTCCCTGGCCGGACAGGCCCGCCGCCTGCTGGCGGACTACGCCACGATGGAACAGGACAGAACGCACGCCGAAGCCACGCTGGCGCAGCTTGCAACCCTGCTGCCCGCGCTGGACGCCGCGTATCACCAGCATGACGCGCCTGTGGTTGATGACGCGACCTATGACAGCCTGCGCCGGCTGAATGCCGAACTGGAAGACCGCTTCCCCGACCTGCGCCGCGCCGACAGCCCGACGGAAAGGGTCGGCGCGCCCGCCAGCGGCCCCTTCCACCGCCACCGGCACATGGTCCCCATGCTGTCGCTGGACAATGTGTTCTCGCGTGAGGAATTCGAGGGGTTCATCAGCAAAATCGCCCGCTTCCTCGGGCTGCGGGACGATCAGGCCCGCGCCCTGTCCTTTGTCGCGGAACCCAAGATTGATGGCCTGTCCATAAGCCTGACCTACGAACACGGGCGTTTCGTACGCGGCACCACGCGCGGCGACGGCACCGAAGGCGAGGACGTGACCGCCAACCTGCGCACGCTGAAGGACATTCCCGAACGCCTGCCCGCCCCCTTCCCCGACGTGATCGAGATCCGGGGCGAGGTCTTCCTGTCCAAGCAGGCGTTCCTTGAACTGAACGCGGCACAGGAGCGCGCGGGCGAAAAACCCTTCGCCAACCCGCGCAACGCCGCCGCCGGGTCCCTGCGCCAGCTTGACCCGAAGGTGACGGCCCGCCGCCCGCTGTCGCTGTTCGCCTATGCCGCCGGCTTCTGCGACGCGCCGCTCGCACCTACCCATCACGGCTACCTTGAACAGCTTGCGGCATGGGGGTTCGTGGTCAATCCGCTCAGCACGCGGGTGAAGGATGCCGGGGAAGCCGAAGCCTTCATGGACCGGCTGACGCTGCAACGCTCGGCGCTGGATTATGACATTGACGGCGTGGTGTACAAGCTCGACGACCGCGCATTGCAGGAACGTCTGGGCTTTGCCGGGCGCGCGCCACGCTGGGCGGTGGCATGGAAATTCCCCGCCGAGCAGGCCGTCACCCGCCTTGAGAAGATCGACATACAGGTCGGGCGCACCGGCGCGCTGACGCCCGTGGCCTTTCTGGAGGCGGTGAACGTGGGCGGCGTGATCGTCACCCGCGCCAGCCTGCATAATGAGGACGAGATCACGCGCAAGGACATACGCGAGGGCGACCTTGTGCATGTGCAGCGCGCGGGCGACGTGATCCCGCAGGTGACGGGCGTGGTCCTGCCGCGTGACCATGACCGCCCGCCCTTCCACTTTCCCCATACCTGCCCGGTCTGCGGCGCGCATGCCGAACGGCCGGAGGGCGAGGTCGTGTGGCGGTGTTCCGGTGGCCTGAGCTGCCCGGCGCAGGTGGTGGAACGGCTGATCCATTTCGTATCGCGCGATGCGTTCGACATTGACGGGCTGGGTGATCGCACGATCGTGGAATTTCACGAACTGGGCTGGCTGCGCACGCCTGCCGACATTTTCCGCCTGCCCGCGCATGAAGCCGAAATCGCCGGCCGCGACGGGTGGGGCAAGGTTTCGGCCCGCAATCTGGTCAATGCCATCGAAGCGCGGCGCACCATTGAACTGTCGCGCCTGATCTACGCGCTGGGCATCCGCCGCATCGGCATCAACAACGCCCGCCTGCTGGCCCGGCATTACGGGTCCATGGCCAACTGGCGGCAGCAGATGGAAAAGGCGGCGGTCATCGGGTCGGACGCGCGACTGGAACTGGGGTCGATCACCGGCATCGGTTCCGCCATCGCCGATGAACTGGTGTCGTTCTTTGCCGAATCCCATAACCGCGCGACACTGGATGACCTGACATCGGTGCTGGCGCGGGTCACGGATGAGGAAATGGTGGCCGAGGGCGCGCTGTCGGGCAAGACCATCGTGTTCACCGGCACGCTGACCACCATGACCCGCCCCGAAGCCCGCGCCGTGGCCGAACGGCTGGGCGCGCGCGTATCCGACAGCGTTTCCAAAAAGACCGACCTTGTGGTGCTGGGCGAAAAGGCCGGGTCCAAGGCGCGCAAGGCGGCCGAGCTGGGCGTCACCACCATGGATGAAGCCAGTTGGCGCACGCTGGCGGGCATGCCCCCGGCGGAAGGCCAGGCGGGGGAGCAGGCCACCTGACACGGGGGCGTAGGGCACGGGCCGCGCGATGGCCTTGCATGTCCCTGCCACGTAACGTTTACTATACATAACGCAGTTACAGGAGCATCCGAACGGACCGACACGTCACCTGCCGCTAGGGGATACGGCATGGATTTTCAGGGGGATAATATCTTATGACAGTTTCAGGGCCGCGGGGGCGGCTGCTGACAACGCGCCGCGCACTGCTGGGCATGGCGGGGGCCGCGGGTTCGGGCCTGCTGCGGCCCGCCCGTGCGGCGGCCACGCCCGCATGGCGCAGGCCACTGGCGGAAGCGGACGCCATAATCGGCTTTGGCCATACCGGGCCGATTACCGATGGCGGGTGGTCCATGGTGCATGACCGGGGTGTACAGGCCGTGCGCCGCGCATTCCCGAAAATCCGCACCATCTATGTCGAAAGCGTGCCCTATTCCGCCGACGCCACGCGCATTTTCCGGCAGTTCGTGGCCGAAGGCGCACAGATGGTATTCGCGACTTCCGAATACGGTGACTTCATCAAGGACGTGTCGGACCGTGCGCCGGATGTTGCGTTCATGGAATGCGACGGCACCAACATGACCGGCAACCTGGGCTGGTATTACGTGGCGCACTGGTATGCCAGCTACATCATCGGCATTGCCGCGGGTCTCATGACGCGCACGGGCAAGCTCGGGTTCCTTGGCGCGTTTCCCATACCATCGGTCTATGCCTCGGCCAACGCGACGCTTCTGGGCGCGCAGTCGGTCAACCCGTCCGTCACGTTGCAGAGCATCACCATCAACGCATGGTTCGACCCGCAGGCCGCGACACAGGCCGCGACCGCGCTGGCCGATAACGGGTGCGACTTCCTGTGCGGGATCATGGATGAACCGGCCTATCTGCGTGTGGCGGTGCAACGCGGGCTGAAGGCGGCGATGTGGAACACCGGCATGCTGGATTACGGGCCGGAAGCCTATGTCAGTTCGGTGGACCTTGATTTCAACGATTTCTATGTCTCGCAGGTGCGCGACCTGCTGGCGGGCACATGGCAGCCGCAGGGCCGTTTCCTGACACTGGGGCACGGTGTGGACCGCGACGCATGGGGGCCAAGCGTGCCGGTGGAGGTCGCGCGCCAGGCCGACGCCATGCGCACGCGCCTGCTGGCAGGCTACAACCCGTTCCGTGGCCCGATCCATGACAACCATGGCCGCCTGCGCGTGCCCGGGGGGGTGACGCTGAGCGACCTGGAAATCTATCACAGCGACTGGGCTGTAGCGGGAGTATCCGGCCTTGAATAAGCAGTCCGCTCCCCCCGGCGTCGCCCCCGGCACGCCGCCGGTCCTGCAGTTGCGCGGGATTGGCAAGTTCTTTCCCGGCGTGATCGCCAACAAGGACGTGGACCTTGATGTCTGGCCGGGCGAGATCCATGCCCTGCTGGGCGAAAACGGGGCCGGGAAATCCACGCTGATGAACGTCGTCACCGGCATCTACCAGCCGGAGGAAGGCGAGATCATCCTTGATGGCTACGGCCAGGCCTTTACCGCCCCGCAGGAGGCGATCCGCGCGGGCATCGGCATGGTGCACCAGCATTTCAAGCTGGTGCAGGCCTTTACGGTGGCGGAAAACATCCACCTGGGCTGGGACGAGGCGCCGCGCATCGCCTCCCCCGCCGTGATGGAAGCCCGCACGCGCGAGATTTCCGAACGCTTCGGCTTTCCCGTCCGGCCCGATGCGCGGGTGTGCGACCTGTCGGCGGGGGAACAGCAGCGTGTCGAGATCCTGCGCGTGCTGGCGCGCCGCGCCCGGCTGCTGATCATGGATGAACCCACCGCCGTACTGACGCCGGAGGAGACGGGCGAACTGTTCCGCGCGCTGAAGGCGTTCCGCGCGCAGGGCAACGCCGTCATCATCATAAGCCACAAGCTGGACGAGGTGATGGAGATTTCCGACCGCGTCAGCATCCTGCGCGGCGGGCGCAAGGTCGGCACGTTCAACACGGCGGACTGCAACCCGTCCATGCTGGCGGCGACCATGGTGGGGCGCGACATCGTCCGGCGCAACATGCGCGCCCGCCCCGAAGGAGCCGCCCCCGTCGCACCCGACCCGGTCATGCAGTTGCGCCATGTCAGCGTGCGCGACGACCGTGGCGTGGAAACCCTGCGCGATGTCAGCCTTGACCTGCATGGTGGCGAGATCCTTGGCATCGCCGGGGTGGCGGGCAACGGACAGCGGGAGCTGACGCATGTGCTGACGGGGCTTATGGCCCGCACGTCGGGCGAAATCCTGCTGGATGGCAGCCTTGTGGACCGTGCGGACCCGGCCCTGTTCGTGCAGGCGGGTGTCGGCCACATCCCCGAGGACCGGCTGCGCAGCGCGCTGGCCCCATCGCTGTCGGTCACCACCAACATGGCGCTGCGTGAATACCCCTATCCCCCCATCGGGACACATGGGCTGTATGACGCGCAGGCGGCGGGCGTGCTGGCGCGCGACATTGCGGAACTGGCGCAGGTCAGCATTCCCGATTTCGCCATGCCCATCCGCAACCTGTCGGGCGGCAACCAGCAACGGCTGGTGGCGCGGCGTGAAATCCGCATCGCCAGCCGGGTTCTGGTCGCGGCCTACCCCGCGCGCGGGCTGGATATCGGGGCGATCGCCACCATGCTTGGCTACCTGACCGACCTGCGCGACCAGGGGGTGGCGGTCGTATTCATATCGGAAGACCTGGAGGACCTGCTGAACGTATCGGACCGGATCGGGGTCATGTTCCATGGGCGGCTCATGTCCGTAATCGATGCCGAGGCAGCCGACATGGCCACCATCGGCCTGCTGATGGGCGGCCGGGACGCCGCCGGTACCCAAGCGGGAGCAACGCAGTAATGGCCGCACGTGCATTCCAGCGCCTGCCCAGCGCACCGGCGGGGCGCATCCTTGCGCTGCGACTGGTGGCGATCGTGCTGTCGCTGTTCATCATCGCGGGCGTGCTGGCGCTATCGGGGCACAGCCCGGTCACGCTGGCGGACCTGGTCCTGCGTTCCACCCTTGGCTCGCGCTTCGGGCTGGAAGACCTTGCCCTGTTCATGTGCCCGCTGCTGCTGACCGGGGCGGCGGTGACCGTATGCGGCACGATCGGGCTGTGGAATATCGGGGCGGAAGGGCAGTTCTATGCTGGCGCGATTGCCGCGACCGGCGCAGCCCTTGGCCTGCATGGCCCGGCCATCGTGCTGCTGCCGGTCATGACCATTGCCGGCATCCTGGGCGGCATGGCGTGGATTACGGTGCCCACGCTGGCGCGCGCCTATGCCGGGGTGAATGAAATCATCACCACGCTGCTGCTGAATTTCATTGCCTCGCTGCTGACCTATTACCTGACCACCGGGCCGTGGCGCGACCGGATCAGCGGGGCGCAGGTTTCAACCCAGCGCCTGCCGGTCGCCATTCCCGAAATGTGGGGTATCGTGCACTGGGGCTTTCCCGTGGCCATCGTGATCGTCATCGGGCTGGCGCTGGTGCTGTCACGCACGCGGTGGGGGTATGAAATCCGCATTGGCGGCGCCAACCCCGAAGCCGCGCGCTATGCCGGAATCCCGGTACGACTGCGCATCATTTCGGTCATGCTGCTGTCGGGGGGGCTTGCGGGGCTTGCAGGCATGTTTGAAGTCGCGGGCACGGTCCACCGGCTGCAGGGCGGCATGGCCAACAATTTCGGCTATCTCGGGATCGTGGTCGCCGTGCTGGCGCGCGGGTCGTGCCTGAATGTCATTCCTGCCGCGCTATTGATGGCGCTGATCCTTGATTCCGGCATTGTCATGCAGACACAGCAGCTTTCGGCATCGGTTGTCCTGGCCATTACGGGGCTGATCCTGTTCATGATCGCCATTGGCGATGAACTGGCCCATTACCGGCCCGTGGCCGGTACCGCGCCAAAGGGGAAAGCATCATGATCGCGCTACTGACGGGCATGCTGGCCACCGCCGTGCTGGCGGGGGGCGTGCTGGCGCTGGCCGCCCTTGGCGAAGTGCTGGCCGAGCGGGTTGGCGTGACCAACCTTGGCGTGGAGGGATTGATGGCGCTGGGGGCGGTGACGGCGGTCATGACCGTATCCGCCGTTCCCTCGCCATGGGTCGGGCTGCTGGTGGCGGGGCTGGTGGGGGCCGCGGGCGGCATGATGTTCGCCTTTGGCGCCGTGGTGATGCGGGCCAACCAGGTACTGTGCGGGCTGGCTACGACCTTCATGGGGCTGGGACTGTCCACGGCACTTGGCCACAATTATGCAGGCCAGCCGGTGGCGACGACGTTCGGCCATGTCAGCGTGCCGGTGCTGTCATCCATTCCGGTGATCGGCCCCGCGCTGTTCGCGCAGAATATCCTGATCGTGCCGATTTACGTGCTGCTGCCCGCGCTGGTGCATTTTGTCATGTTCCGCACCCGCCACGGGCTGAACATGCGCGCGGTGGGGGAAAACCCGGCGGCGGCGGATGCGGCGGGCATTCCGGTCATGGCCATGCGGTTCTGGTATGTCACGCTGGGTGGTGCGATGGCGGGTCTGGCGGGGGGATACCTGACGCTGACCTATGTGCCCGTCTGGTCGGAAGGCATGGTGGCGGGGCGCGGGTGGATCGCGCTGGCGCTGGTGATCTTTGCCGGGTACCGCCCGGTCATCGTGACCCTGTCCGCGCTGCTGTTCGGGCTGGTCACCGCCCTGTCCTTTGTCGGGCAGGCGCATAACTGGCCGATTGACCCGGCGTTCCTGAACATGCTGCCCTATCTGGGCACCATGGCCTTCATTATCGTGCCGGTCGTGGTCTGGCACCGCATGCGCCGGGTCATGGCAGCGCCTGCGGCACTGGCCCAGCCCTATTACCGTGATGTACGCTAACCGGCCGTACCGGGACATCGGGACGCCCTTATGAACAAGGGGCACGGGCCGGGCGATAACAGGGGGAAGCGGCAGGGACCGTCTTTCGCGCTGTAATCGCCCGGTCCGGCACAAGTCCTGCTGGCGCATGGATAATACCGGCCATGCGCCACGGGTTACAGCCGGCATCGACACCGATGGCGGCGCGGCCTAACAGCCATTCAGCGCCCGGATGCCCTGTATGTAATTGCGTCCATCGCGCATGGTTGTCGTAATCTCGGCCTTGCCATTGCAGACGCTTGATTTCGTTGCATAATGATAATTCACGATAAACGTGTTGGCATTTTCCTGCGCAATGTCGATCAGGCGTATCGGATCGGCCAGACTGCCATAAAACCGGGTCATGTTCTGTGGTGCGAAAGCAGGCCGGGTGCGCTTTTCCGGCACGACCATGGCTGAGGCATCGGCCCCCTGCCCGTCCCCCAATGCGTCATAGAACGCGCGGATTGTCGTTGCCGCGGTTCCATACTCATCGATAAAATCCATGGGCTTTGCCTGTGCGGGTGCAATCGACGTGACGGTTACAAGCAGCGGTTCATGGTAATGGCCCGTTTCCGCCGCCGCCGGATTTGTCGTTTTTACTGTAACAATCTGGTGCAGGAAACCACGGAACCGATCAGATACGGGCGGGGCCGCCGTTAACTGGACATCCTGAAAAAAAGTCCTGGGATCAGCAAACCCGTCCACATCATCCGCAATGCAGATCGGATCATGCAGTTTCAGTATGTAGGACGGTTCCGGTGTATCACCCTTCTGCACGTCTTCATAATTGGGTGGTCCGGGGAACATGACATAGTCCAGTGTTCCGGTCAGTTCCGATGGTTCCTGATGCTGCAGGTCATAGCATGACCCGGCCCATGCGCCCGTCTGCCAGAAGACGCATGCCATTGAAACCAGCGTAATCGGGAAATATTTTTTCATTCCAAAGCACCCAAAAACAATTTCATGAAATATATTTTCATTTACTGCCCCTTTCCATGCGGTGGCAGGGCATTGACCTGCTGAATTCAAGAAACTGCCTGAAAAGGCAGGTCATGATATTACCTTAAAATCAAAAGCAGTTTTTGGTGAAGCTTTTTGCAAAAGCTTCGAAAGAATACCGCCTTTTCAAGAAAAAGACGGCCTCCGGCACTTTTATTGCTTTGACCAACAGGCTGTTTTTAAACGTCCACTGACAAAACCCGACTGAAACCATCGCATAACCCGTGCCTGCAGGCGATTGCATGCGCCCCTTCCGACCTATGGGCGACGGGAAAATGGTGCCGGCCCCGTCCCGCCACGGCAGTGACAACGGTTGCATGACCTGCCCGGATTTCCTTGCGGACACGTTTTGATTTATATTGCAAATGATTCTCATTTTCTTTAGGAGCCATTTTCCACACCACGCACACCACCAATAACGAGGTCAGGCATGCAACGCAGCAGGGTTTTTTATGTGTTCCCCTTTTCCCTTCTGGCCGCAGGGCCTGCCCTTGCGGCGGACCCGGTCGAAAAATCCGATCCTGTCCCGCCCGCCCGTACCACGAAACAGACAACCACCCGGCCCGGCACAAACGCCACGCAGGCGGAAAAGCTGGAAGTCCATGCCCGCAGACCGGCGACGGTCGCGTCCTCCGCCACGAAATCCGATACGCCGCTGATCGAAACCGCCCAGTCGGTAACGGTTGTCAGCCGCAACGAAATGGATGTGCGCGGGGTGCTGAACCTCAATCAGGCCGTGCGCTATGCGGCGGGCATCACCCCCGACCTGCGTGGCGGTGGCGAGGGCACGCGCTATGACCAGTTCGCCCTGCGCGGCTTTACGGTGCCGACCTTCCTTGACGGGCTGAAGCTGCAGGACAGCCCCACGGGCTACGCCACGGCGCAGACCGATACATCCCGGCTGGAACGCGTCGAGATCCTGAAGGGTCCGGCATCCGCGCTGTATGGCCAGTCCAGCCCCGGCGGCCTAGTCGCACTGTCCAGCAAGCTGCCGACGGACCAGAAATTCCATGGCGGCGTCACCACGACGGGCGGCATGTTCGACCTGTACCGCGTGGATGCCGATGTTGGCGGCTATGCGACCAGGGACGGGCTTGTCCGCTACCGACTGTACGGCACGGTCAACGGCCAGCACAGCCAGATGAGCCGGACGGGCAGCCGGCGCTTTTCCATAAGCCCCTCCTTCACATTCGGCGGCGACGGGCCGACCACGCTGACCATACTGGGCAACTACCAGTACGATCCCGAAAACGGCACCTATGGCGGTGAACCGCTGGTGGGGTCGCTCAAACCCGCATCCTATGGCTACCTGCCCCGGGATTTCTATGATGGTGATGAATCGTTCGAGAAATTCAACCGCCGCCAGGGCGGGATCACCTCTATCTTCAACCACCGTTTCAACAACAACTGGAGCTTTACCAGCCGTGGGCGGTATGATGACATCAGGACCATCTATCGCAGCGTGTACAACAACGGTTATTACACCAGCAGCGACATGCTCAGCCGTTCCGCCTTTGGCACGAACGAGCATACGCACAACCTGGCGTTCGACAGCCAGTTCAGGGGCCATGTCCGCACCGGCCCCCTGCGCCATGCCCTGATGTTCGGCTTTGACTACATGCAGCAGAGCGCATCGGAAGAAGGGTTCTACGGTACCGCCCCGGACCTGAATGTCCTGCACCCGGACTATCACATGGCCATTCCCGCCATGAGTCCGTACCTGCATTACCAGACCAATTCACACCAGATCGGCATGTACGCGCAGGATGAAATGCGCTGGAAGGGCCTGGTCATGACCGGCAGCCTGCGTAATGACTGGTACCGTTCGCAGCAGAACGAATACATATACCATACATCCACGCATGAAAATCCACGCCAGATTACATGGCGTGCGTCGGCCCTGTACCATTTCAGTTTCGGCCTGTCGCCCTATGTCAGCTATTCGACATCGTTCCAGCCGCAGTCGGGCACGGTGTCCAGCGATGGTGGCCATACATTCCGCCAGGCTGATCCATCCCTTGGCAAGCAGCTTGAAGGGGGGCTGAAATACCAGCTTCCGGGCACGTCGCTGCTGTTTACGGCAGCCGGTTTCCATATCGAACAGACCAATGTGCTGGTTGCGGTTGGCAACCTGGGCTACAGCACTGAAAGCGGCAAGGTCCATTCGGATGGCTTCGAATTCGAAGCCCATGCCGAACCGTATGAAAACCTGATGATTACGGCCGCGGTCAGCGTGCAGAAAGTCCATGATGACTCAACGGGCAAGCCCCTGATCCAGTCGGGGACGGGCAATGCATCACTGTTTGCATTCTACATCATGCCTTCGGGGCCGGTAAAAGGCCTCGGCTTTGGTGGCGGCATGCGGTATTCCAACAGATCCTACGGTGGCGAGGCCAGCTATGGCAGCGTCTGGGTGCCGCAATATGCCGTGTTTGATGCGTCCCTTCGCTACGACCTGTCGAACCTGTCCCCATCGCTGCATGGCTGGACGGTCGCGGCCAGTGCCCGCAACCTGTTTGACAAGAATTATGTCGCAAACTGCCTGAGCTACGCCTCCTACGGGCAGGAATGGTGCTATTATGGCGAGCGCCGGAACGCGCAGGCGAGCCTCGGCTTTACCTGGTAAATTCTTCCGTCCCTGCAAACGGTCACCCCGACTGTCCCGCGCCGTGGCTGCCCCTTTGGCCATGGCGCAGGATATCGGCTGAAATGGCGCGGGCGTAACCCGCCGAATCAAGGCTGTCGGGAAAGATGCCCAGCAGCTTGAGTTCATCCACATACCGCGCGACCTGTATTTTCAGGTCATTGCCCACGGGGCTGACCCCCAGCACTTCGTGGCGCATCATCTGCAGGATCGTATCCTGATCCATGCCATCCACCCGCCCATCCAGCAGGGCGGCGGCTTCCGTCATATGCGCGGGCAGCCAGTGCGCGGCATGCGACAGCGCCAGCACAAGGGCCACGGCCGCCCCCGGCGTGCGCGCCAGTAGGCCCGTCGAGACACCCAGCGCAAGGTTTGTGCGTTCCGCGTACAACCCCTTCACGCTATTGACCAGTTCCACCAGATCCAGCGTGCGGTTGTTCAGCAGTTGCCATGCCAGCGGGTCATGCAGGGCCACGGCGTCCACCGTGCCCGCCACCAGGGCATCGTCGATCTGGTCAGGCGGCAGGATCACCCAGTCGGGCGCCGTATCCGGGTTCAGTCCCTTGCGGCGCAGGATGACGGAAAAGAACAGCCGGTCCGCCATATCCGCATTCAGCACGGCGATCCTGCGGCCCACCAGGTCCTCGATCTTGGCAATGCGCAGCCGCCGGCGCACCAGCAGGCGGAATGTCCCCGCCTGCAACCCCATGACCAGGCGGGCAGGCAGGTCCGCATCCGCCTGATACGCCTGCAGCCAGGACAGCACGGGGGCCACGGCCGCCATGCTGCGCCCCGCCCGCAGGTCGGCAATGGCGTCACGCCCCGTTACCGCGCCGGGCTGCAGGTGCACATCCAGCCGAAACTGGGAAAAGAAGTCCTGCCGGAGCGCCACGTTGTACAGGGTCGATGCCTGGGCAAACGGCCACGACAGCGTCAGGTCATGGGCTTCGCCATCCAGCAGCGCATCATCATGCCGCACGATACGGGCCTGCTGGCGGCTTTGCAGCCACTGCCCGCCCACCACGACACAACCTGCGCCAACCAGCAGCGGCATGACCGCGCGGCGCAGCAGGCGTGGCGGCCGCCCTTCCCTGTTCTCATCGACCATTGATCCGCATTTCTCCTGCAACATAAAGGGATTACCGTGCTTTTTGCCAATCCCGGCACCCATTTTCCCCCTTTTTGAAAAAAAGTTCAAAAGGGGGGTTTACGCCCCCCCACCCCTGTGGCTATAAGCTGCTCAACGCTGATCCCGAATAGCTCAGTTGGTAGAGCAAGCGACTGTTAATCGCTGGGTCGTAGGTTCGAGTCCTACTTCGGGAGCCACCTTTCCTTAAAAATTAGTGTTAAATCAGTAGGTTGCGGATTTCTCCAAATCTAAACCCACGATTAAACCCATGATGAGCGATGCGCTTTCCGGGGACGTTCTGACACGTCCAGACCTGTTTTGAACGCGATTTGGCCCTGTTCCAAACCCTCATAATCACTCCCCTCATTTCACATCCCAAGCAGTCCTGCCTGCGATCACCAGCCTACAGGCGGCAGCTCCTTTGCTCTGGTTGAAAATTGTAAGGAAGCCTTGCTGTGGATGACTGCGCCCTAATCAGCCAGCCACTCTCCCCAGGCACCGATAGACAGACGTGCGACCAATTCTCAGCCGCCGGGCAATCTCGGTCGGGCTGACCCCCTCCGCATTCATGGCATGGATCTGGTCGCGGTCGATGGATGGCCTGCGCCCTTTATAGACACCGCGCTCCTTGGCCGCCGCGATCCCTTCCATCTGGCGTTCCTTGCGCAGGTTGGTCTCGAACTCCGCGAACACCCCCAGCATATCGAGGAATGCCTTGCCGGCCGCCGTGCCGGTATCGACGGGCTGCTCCGTGCATTGCAGTTGTGCCCCCTTGGCCTTCACCTCCGCGATGATGGTTTGCAGGTCAGCTATGGAACGGGCCAGCCGGTCTATGCGCGTCACCACTAGAACATCACCCTCCCGGAGGAAGGCCAGCAGCGTTTCCAGTTCGGACCGCCCTTCCCTGCTCGTGCCGGATTTCTTCTCGACGCGGATCATGTCGCACCTGGCGTTGGTAAGTGCTTCCTCCTGCGTGGCGGCGTTCTGATCGATGGTCGAGACGCGGGCATATCCGTATCGCATGGTGTGATCCCTAAAAGTGTTCCGTTTGGGTCTAGACCTTCATCCATAATGTTCCATTTGCAATTAGACAACCCTAATGGAACACGGAAAGCCGCCATTCGGGTGTTCCGCTCCGTTGCACCGTATCGGTATACCCTTCTGGAACACGCAGACGCACCGGGAAACACCGGGACATATCATCCGGGTTTCATGCCCATTCAGGACTGTGTCTGTCAGGTATGCTGTTCATGCATGTAACGCCACTCTTCGTCCGACCATTATGCATACAGCGGGAAAAAGCGTGAGCGGGGTCATGGGCAGGAAGAACGCCACATCCAGTCGTCACCACCATCCGGTAAGCCAGGATGACCCTTTCGGAACGTGGGTGAAGACTTCCCTTTCCCAGCAGTTCGCGGATGTGACGGCAGAACCCATTCCTGACGAACTGCTTGCGATCCTGCTTTTCAGCCCGGAGGTGGGGGACAATCCCCTATCAGCTACGAAACACCATCATCTGGGAGAGCATCACCCGGCGATCCCTGACGAGAAGTAGGTGTAGAATTACGCTGGCCGAACAGGGTCTATTTTTCAAAGAACAACGCATGCCGAAAAATCGTTGGTTTCCTGCGGGATACAGACAGTTTTTCGTGCGTTCATGGTATAATTTCCCTAATGATTTCGGAAATACCAACGGCGGAAATCAAAAGGGAGCAGCTATGGGAGGCTTTGGATCAGGCAGACCGTATGAAGGCAGGCCCCGTGTGGGTGTAACCCGCCAAGTCAAGGCCAGTGACCTAGCGAGGATTGGAGCACTCACGGAAGGATGGAAAGCCCGTCTGTCATGGGGTGATGCCATCTACGAAGACATGCGCGGAGAATATGCTGACGACACCCTCCGGCTTTCATGGAAGGTCGAGACAGAGGACAAGGATGGGCACTATGTCGTCAGCATACCCATTCGCATCTCATGGTCGCCCTGCAATTATGGAGGGCAAAGGCCGTGGCTCCTGTGTCCCTATTGTGGACGCCGGGTCTCTGCCCTGCACCTGTCCAGCAATGCCCGCCAGCTCGCCTGCCGCCATTGTTTCCGTATGACCTATGCCACCCGCAACACGGACGATCAGGACCGTCTGCATATCAGGCGCCGCAAGCTGTTCCGGCGATTGGGTGAAAAGGGAAGCATCGACCGATATACCCGTATCCCAAGGCGCCCCAAAGGCATGTGGCGCAGCACTTACGACCGGATCAAGAAGCAGATCATACAGACGGAAATGGACCTGGACGATGCCTTCATGGTCAGCTCCGGACCACTTATCAGCCGTATCCTTAAACGCTACCCGCCCGCCTGAGACGCCCGTTCACCTGCATCACCCGGAATGCGTAGCTTTATGCCAGCAGCACGCGGTCAATTCTTTAGCCGCCCGCAATTTTTTCACTCCCTAAAAACGCGCGCGCGAGGCTGCCCCATCTACTTAGGGGGTGCAGCGTCCTTGTGGCCCAATAGCCGGTCCACGGCCTGCTGATCCTTCTGGATCATCGCCAGCAAGGTGCGGGCTGCAGGATCAGGCTTCCGGCGTCCTTGCTCCCAGTCGGCCATAGCAGAAGCGGTAAAGCCATACCGCCTGGCAAATGCGGCCTGTGACATTGGGTAGTACCGGCTTTGAGGGTTCCGTGCCCCTTGCCTGATGCTGAACACGTCCACCACCTCCGGCGGTGTCCATTCGGATATGGGTTTGGTGCCTGCCATGCCGCATCATATTACGGGCTGAACTACCCCGGCAATGCCGGGATTAATGGCACATTACGCGCGCGCACGCGAGGGACTATGTTATTTTGGCGGTATTCCGCCATTCCTGTGCAGGGGATCTGTTGAGAGGTGTTGAGGTTGAAGCTGCCATCTCATGACGCGCATTGGCAGATTTCGCCTGGTCCATTTTCAGACCCGGCAAGCACCTGAAAGACACCTGATAGATGCCGGACAGACACCGGACAAAAACCGGCGTTTCAGGTTTTTTTTGATTTCATAAGTTATAGGCGTTTCGTGAGGACGGCCTATTTTTTGATTTCATATAATGAAGTTCCTATAGGCGGCGCATTTGGTATGCAGAGAGGCAAGGCAATGGATGAGGCATCACCACGGTGGTTGGATCGAAAGGCACTGGCTCATTACCTTTCAATCGGCCCCAATCGTGTTCGCTATCTTCAGCAAGCAGGAAAACTGCCACAGACGAATTATCACCTCGGCCCACGCTCGCCGCGCTGGGACAGGCATGAAGTTGATAAAAAGATGCTTGAAGGCAGCGATACAGCGAAAAAAAAGCAAGACATGGACGCTATTGTTGCCAAGATTTGTGAAGAAAACCGCAATTATAGACATCGGCGCAAAAAGTGATGGAAATCTGCTAACAATCATTGATGCGGGCTAAATGCTTTCCTGCAAACACCAGAAACACCGATAAAGTAGACACTTACTCCTTCAGGAAACTGTACTTCTTCCACATGAATTGATAAAATTCTCACGCTGTTTTCTGCCCATCCTGCGACCCGTGAGAAATATCTCCATGTCTGATGACTTCCTGTTCGGCCTAAAATTCAATTTTGATCCAACTGACTTCCTGCGTGGCTCTGCCGAGGCGCAGGACGAACTGGAGCGCATGGTGGCCGGCATGGCGCATGCGCGGCGCCGGTCGGAGGAAAATGTAGAAGGTCTAGCTCGGTCTCTTTCCCTGAGTACGAATGAGGTCCGGGCCGCGCTAAAGGATATTGAGCGCGCCGAGCGTGATCATGCCAAGGAGAGCACGCGCATCAGCCGGGACGCTGAACGCGACCGGGCACAGCAGGAGCAGATTGCAGCGCGGCGGCGTGTTGAGCGGGAGCGGGCGGAAATGACCTCCATCCGCGAGCGAACGCAGGCCGTAGCGCAGCTGAGGGATACACTGCTTTCCGTGGCTGCCATCACCCTTGGCGAGAAGGGAGTGGCAGGTCTCAACAGCCTGATGCAGGAGACCTCCGCCCGCGGCGTGGAGGAAAGCAATTTTGCCGAGCGGACCGGGACGACCGTTCATCAAAACGTGGCAGAAGAAGAAGGGGCACTCCTTTCCGGACGGTCAAATCGAGAGGAAGCGCGGCAGAGCATCGCAACGTATGCGGATAATCAGGCGGGATACCAGACGCAGGCGATGGACGGTGCCCCCATGCTAAAAACCCTTGCAAGCCGAGGAGTGCATCTAGACCCCGAAATTCTGAAGATGAATCATGCCGACTTTGTCCAGTATGTGGTTAAGCAGCTACGCGGTCTCGGAAATAATGACCATATGGCGGCATCTATTCTAGAACTGTCCGGCCTGACCTCGGGCGGATATACGAACCTGGCCCTTCATCCCGACGAGATGCGCCGGTTCAATGCAAAAGGCGCAGAATATGGGCGTCAGATTGAAGCAAATGCAGCCCGCGACCTTGAGTTCCAGCAGTCGTGGCAGGACTTGATGTTTCATGTGAACACCTTCCGCACTGACATATCCCATGACCTTGAGCCGATGGTTAAGAGCTTGGATGGCCTTGTCCAGGAATGGGATAAGCTCGCGAATAACCATCCTGATGCCGTGCGTAACATCACGACTGTGACTGCTGTTGCCATTGCCCTTGGAGGCCTATTTTCCGCCATAGCACCTATAGTCGGCACGCTCATTGGCATGCGTGGCCTTCTCAAAGGAGCCGGATTACTGAAGGATGGCGCAACGCTGATTGGCCGCGGAGGTGCAGCGACCGTAAGGGGCGGGGCTGCCGTTATTGCTGATAACCCCATCGTGGCCGCGGCAACAGTTGCTGGTGCGGCAGGATATGCGGCCTATAAGGAAATCAGCTATGACCGATCCGATGCGGGGCGGATTGCCAATAACCTGAAGGCGATGCGCGATCCTCATTATGGGGCCAATCGATATAGCGCCCTTGAGAAGAACCAGCGCGAATATGAACTGACCCAATATCTGATGAAATCGCGTGGCTACACCCCCGAGCAGGCAGCGGCTGTGGCCGCCATGGCGCGATCGGAAGGTGGATTCAACACGGAAGCCATCGGCGATAGCGGGTACGCTGAGGGCATGTTCCAGTGGCATGCACCCCGGCTCAAGGCCATCGAGGCCCATTTCGGGATGCGCCTGTCGCGCATGACTATGGAACAGCAAGCCGATGCCTTAGATTGGGAAATGCATAATGTTGATGGCGTAAAATCGGCAGGCAGGCGGCTGTTCGGGTCAGGCCATGATCTCCATGCTGCCGTTCGTGGCGCGCTTGATGCTGAATTGCCCAGGGAATACATACAAAACGGCGTCCACGGCCGTGAATACGCCAACCGCTACGCCATGTCTGCTGCTGCTCTGCGCCGGATATCGACGCCAACACCTCAAGTTGCTTCGGGCAACACGACCCAGATCCACATGCAGAACGTAACGGTGAAGGCCAATAATCCGCAGCAGCTTGTCGAGCAGACGCGGAAAATGGCGCTCACGCCGCACGATTACGCATCCAGCGCAAACTCGGGACAGTTCTGAGGTGCAGCATCACCAGCCTGGCCTTGTCCTGCAGGTCGGCAAAGGACCGGGCACGGGTGTGGAGCGCCTTGCGATAGGCCGCGCTGAACCGGACAGACTGTGTTTCTGCCTGGACTGTGGCGGGTTCCTTCCAGCAACGGCGATCAGCCCCGAGGGCAGCCAGCGTGGCCTTGCGGATGGGGCTGGTCATTTGGCTCTCTCCCGGCGCCCATCAGGAAGGGCCAACCATGCCACATCCAGTTCGGTGTGGAGGCGCTTTACCCACTTGTGCATCCATTCCAACGGAACTGGCTCCGAGGCGGTGATAAGGGCGTCCAGTATCTCGGACAGAGCACTCAAATCGCACACAACGGCATGCACGCGGTTCTGTGGTGTCTCGCTCATCGGATCACCTCCGCCAGCGCGATCATTGCGGGGTGGGGTTCCGCGGCACCGTGCCGCAGAACCTCCGGCTGGGCGAAGCCTACCAGGGCGAGCAGGAGCAGCGCGGGGACGATCAGCCCGGCTGCCAGATGCTCGGATGTGAGTAAGGGGTCTTTCCCGGCTTTGGGAAAAAGGGAGCCGAGTACGCTTGTACCCAGCCGAGAGCATGCCCATGTGTGTCTGGGCGTGCTATAGGCACGATTAGCCATTGCCGAATTCATCCTTCGGTTGTGGTTAGGCCGGACATGGGAGGGTCCAAGCTCTCTGTCCGGTCGTTCGCTCCTTGCGGAACGTCCTTCTGGATGCCACTATGTGCAGATGAACGCAAGCATAAATGGCGCTGTGGAGGACATTACATCCGCACAGGTTCGCGCCGCCCGAGGATTATTGGGGTGGTCAAGGGACCGACTGGTTGAGGCCAGTGGCGTGCCAAAACGCACTATCGTCCGATTCGAGGATGAAGTGACGGCCCCCAGAAAGTCAACAATCTCTGCCATCCACGCCGCCCTAGAAGCGGCTGGGGTCGAGTTCATCGCTGAGAATGGTGGTGGGGCTGGCGTGCGGTTGAGGAAGAGTGAGTAGGTAGAGACGCCCACAAGCAAAGCTCAATGCGTTGCGCTCCGATTAGGCTCTCACGACGTTCAGCTTATTAACCGCACATTGCAGGCAGACTTGGACACGGGGAGTTATACCTCAGTTGGCAGGTCCATTGGCATATTGCCCAGAGTGACTGAGAGCAAACGTCCGGCTAGGAAAAAGGCCTATCTGGAATTCATGGAAAGATATGGACTACATTCACGGACTCATGGAGGGGAAAATGAGTCCGAAATTAATATTAATATCTTCTTTTATAATATTTTCTAATGTGTCTTATATTAAATATGGATATGCCACCAGCACGTTACCTGCAAGCGGCCAGGTTGACTGGCAGATAACTGACACGGCTATCGGCGAGGCGCCGATCATATATTCAGATCAATCCGGTCTAAAATTTGGCATTTCTGCATCCAGCAGTCATCTGATTCACATCGATGTGACTGACAACGCACATAAAATTTCCAGCGGATCATGGAAAATAGGTGATTATACTCTCCCCCTGGTACCAGAGCCTGATGAAGCCGGTCATTTTGGTGCGGATGTTCCTGCGGCAGAGACAAAAGCGTTCGTCCACAATTTCACGGCGGCAGCATCTTCCACCATCCAATTAAGTGATGGGACGACACCTCATATTTCCCTTGCCGGCTCTTCAGTTGCCATTGATTCATTTAATAAATATGTAGACACACACGGGATTCTTCTTCCTCTTCCCTTCGCGCAACCGCACATATCGACAACTGAATCCCCAACAGAAGATGTCGCTGCGCCGATGACTTCCTCAGCAAGCGCAGCTTCATCATTGTCTTCCAACAGCAAGCTGACAGACGATAATCACTCAGGCCCTTCATCTTTCTGGATGGTCGTTATCGCTGTTGGGCTCGCATTTTCTGGCGTGAAAATTTTCCAAGCAATCTCTCGACACAAACGGGAAAAGCAAGAACATGAAATACAAATTGCTGAGGCTCGCCGAATAGAAACAGAGCGGCAGAAAGCAATTGATGCAGACAACGCCCGAACTGCCCATGCTCTTCAACTATGTATTGAAGAGATTAAAGCAAAAGAAAACATCCTTGCAATGAAATGGCGTCAAAACATTTATCAAGACGACTACGGGACACTTATCACAAAAAAATGGGAACCTGAAATCCCTGCTTTTCTAAACAGTAGGATTATGCCGCTTTTACAACAATATAACCTATTGGATAAATGGGAGATAATTCGGCCAGAAGTCATTACCGAAATTAATCGAGTTGCATCTAAGACAGTACCTGACATTATCCCGACTGAACCGGTCACGTCTGGTCCCGAAATCTTTTCTCCCACAATGAGCCCATACGATTATGAAGAACACTGCGCCATTCTTCTGCGCCAGATCGGATGGAACGCTCGCGCCACGGTAGCATCAGGCGACCAAGGCGCGGATGTGATTGCGGATAAGGATGGCAAGAAGATTGTCCTACAATGCAAGCTCTATTCCAATCCTGTTGGAAATGATGCTGTGCAGCAGGCTTTCTCCGCCATGAGTTATTATGACTGCACACACTCGGCAGTTGTATCCAATGCGGGCTTCACGACTTCTGCAAGGCAGCTTGCCAGCAAAAACGGAGTTACGCTCCTTAATCACGATCAGCTTCAAGATTATGCCCGCGATGTCGAGATCGAGGATGGAGATCGTTATGGCACGTAACAGAGGCATGGGCTTCGGACCACGAGTGCCCAGCCTGAGAAAGAAGATCGCGGCCAGAACATCTTATAAGCGCTATATAAGGCACAATCTCGGCTTTAGAGCACGCTGCGAATAGCTTGAATCGCAGGATTTCCAAAGGGCATGTGATGTGATTCAAGATGAAGACTGGCGGAGGAGGCCAGACTTCATGCCCA
>NZ_NKUB01000033.1 GCF_003207895.1 Komagataeibacter swingsii | reverse complement strand
GAAATCAAGATCGACCGCAGCTTCATCAACGACTTTGAATACGACACCAACGCGCAGGCGGTGACCATGGCCGTGATCAGCATCGGGTCGCGCCTGGGCATGACCGTCGTGACCGAGGGGGTCGAGACCGAGCAGCAGCGTGAACTGCTGGAAAAACTGAACTGCGACGTGATGCAGGGCTACCTGTTCGCCAAGCCGCTGGCGCCGCAGGACCTGGAACACTGGGTCCGCAGGGGTGGCGCGCCCGCCGTCATCCGCGATATCGAAGCCGCGCGCGCGACCGGCGCGCCGCCCGCGCAACCCGCAGGGCATGCCGACAGGCAGCCTGCCGCCACCACGGGGACAACCGCCACCACAGCCACGCAATCTCCCGAAGCCAAGGCCGGGTCCTGATCCATTCAGGGCGAAAGATGGAGCAACGCCATGTCACTCAAACACGATGATCGCCTGCGCGCGCTAACCCACAAGGATTCCGATTTCTGGGCCGATGTGGTGGACAATGTCCTGATCGTCGCCATTACGGATGTGCGTGGCGTCATTACCTACGTCAATGACCGCTTCTGCGAGATCAGCCGCTACCCGCGTGAGGAACTGCTTGGTTCCACGCACCGGATCGTCAATTCGGGGTATCATGACGCCAGCTTCTTCAGGCAGATGTACCGCACCATCCGGTCGGGGGAAATCTGGCGCGGCAACATCTGCAACCGTGCGAAGGACGGGACGCTGTACTGGGTGGCGACGACCATCATGCCCAAGCACAATTCGCTTGGCGCGGTCGAGGGCTATGTCGCCACCCGTTTCGAGATTACCGAGCTTATGAACACCCGCGACCGGCTGAAGTCACTGGCGGCGACCGACCCGCTGACGGGGCTGTTCAACCGTGGCGGCTTCAACACGGTGCTGCAGGCGGCGGTGGAGGAAAAGGCCCGCAACATCACCCGCGACATCATGCTGGTCATGTTCGACCTTGATGGTTTCAAGCAGATCAATGACATCCATGGCCACCATGCCGGCGACGTGGTGCTGAAGACCATTTCGCACCGGCTGCAGGAACTGGCCAGCCCGCAGGATGCGGTATGCCGGCTGGGCGGGGATGAATTCGCGCTTGTCCTGAACCACACGCTGCTGGCCACGCCGCTGGACATCGTGCTGGAACGCCTGCTGGCCGCGCTGGAAGCGCCGATCGAGGTTGGCAACACCATGGTCAACGTGTCGGGCAGCATTGGCGTCAGCCCGGTCGTCAGCCAGGAAAATGCCGAATCGCTGCAAAAAAACGCAGATATTGCGCTGTACGCCGCCAAGCGCGCGGGCGGCCACCAGTCGCGCATGTTCGACATTACCCTGCACCAGCACGCCCTTGAACGCGCGCAGATCCTGACCGATGCGCGCGATGGCGTGGAAAAGGACCAGTTCGAGCTGTATTACCAGCCGATCCTGAACCTTGCGACCGGCCGGTGCGACCAGATCGAGGCGCTGCTGCGCTGGCACCATCCGCTGCGCGGGCTGCTGGCGGCGGAAAGCTTCCGTGACGTGTTCCTTGACGCGACGCTGGCGCAGGCCATGAGTCCGCGGCTGGTGAAGGCGTTCCAGAACGACATGCGGTTATGGCATACCAGTCTTTCAACCTATCCCAACCTGACCATCAACCTTTCCCGGCTCGACCTGCTCAATGTCGGGTTCCAGAACGACCTGGAAGCCGAGATAAGGCGGCAGGGCGGCAACGCCAGCGACTATGTGCTGGAAATATCCGAAAGCGTGCTGGTAAGCCGCCGGTCGGACCGGGTGCTGCAGCGGTTGCAGGAACTGGCCAGCCTTGGATTCCAGCTGACACTGGATGATTTCGGGCAGGCGACGCTGCCGGTCGCGGTGCTGCGCGACATCCGCTTCACGCAGGCCAAGATCCCGCGCCGCCTGCTGGCCGATATCGAACACAGCCAGGCGGCGCGCGACGTGATTGCCCACCTGACCGGGCTTGCCCATGCCTTCGGGCTGGGCGTGACCGCAAGCGGGGTGGAAACGAAGGGGCAGATGGACATCCTGTGCGCCATGAACGTGGACCGGATTCAGGGTTTTTACATTTCCCCGCCCATTTCCGCCGCAAATCTGGTGCTGGCGGAACATATCCTTGCGCCAGATCATTCCGAAGCCGCGCTGCAGGCGTCATGAGGTCGCATGCGCCTGACACTGTATACGGATTATTCCATTCGCGCCCTCGTCTACCTGGGACAGAACCCGGGCAGGCGGGTTGCGATTCAGGAAATTGCCGACGCCCACGGAATTTCACAAAGCCATCTGGTCAAGGTGGTCAACCGCCTGTCGAACCACGGGATCGTGCTGGCGCGGCGGGGCCGCAGCGGGGGGGTGGAACTGGCGGCGGTGGCGCATGAAATCTTTGTCGGTGACATCGTAAGGCTGATGGAGGCCGACCTGCATACGGTCGTGAACTGCGTGCCGGGCAAGGGGCAGCCATGCATACTGGCCGATGCCTGCCGCCTGCGCGGCCTGTTCGCCAAATCGCTGGGCGCCTTCATGGCCGTGCTGGACCGTGTGACGCTGCATGACCTGATAATGGACCATAAAAGATATTGATACGCAACATAAAGAATAATTCTGTATTTTTATTTATACTCATTATAATAATTAATTTCATGTTGGAACAAAGTCGGCGCCTTTGTGTCAGTTTATTATAATTTCAGCTTAACGATATGATAAAGATGGGCTATGAGACGCATGGCGATACGGCTGCCTGTTGCAGTGGTTGCCAATGCGGTCTTTTTTTTTACCATATAGTCATTTCGTCATCATGTCTGACTACAGGATACCCATGTCCCGAATGTTACAGCACTGGGCCATGCCCACCATCCGGGCCGGGAACCGCTACCCCGCCACAACGGGCCTATATGACAACCGGCATGGGGCGGCCGTGAACAGCATGTCATGCGCCTGACCCTTCATACCGACTACGCCATCCGGGTGCTTGTCTACCTGGGAAGCAATGCCGACAGGCGCGTATCCGTGCATGAGATTTCCAGCCATCACAACATTTCCCACAACCATCTGGTCAAGGTGGTCAACCGCCTGTCCAGCGAAGGGATCGTGCTGGCGCGGCGGGGCCGGTCAGGCGGGCTGCTGCTGTCCCGGCCGCCGCATGACATCATTATCGGGGATATCGTGCGCATGATGGAAACGGACATGCTGGCCGTCGTGTCCTGCCAGCCACAGAACGGGCGACCGTGCGTACTGGCGGACATATGCCGCCTGCGCCGCCTGCTGTCGCGGTCGCTCGATGCCTTCCTGCACGTGCTGGACCGCACGACGCTGCGCGATGTCATGCCGGACAGGCTGTAATCCGCGCGCGCCCCCATGAAAGAACAGGGGCATTGCCGCCATCAACTATATATGATCTTATATAAACAATACCTGCCAGACGGCCCCTTTCTGTTGATAAACCGGACTTATGAACAGATAAATCTCTATTATACATGGTAAAATCTCGCGTCGCGCGGTTGCAATCATGATGGTCCGGCGGTTTCCTGCGTGTGAACACGGGAGAACGCCATGTCTGACAAGCCGGAATTCAAGCCCTATACCCATCCCGCCGGTGGGTGGGGGGCGGCAAACGCCACCGCGCGCGTGCTGTTGGAACAGAGCGTGCTGGCCAAGGGGTCGCGCGCGCTCCTGTCCATGAACCACCCGGACGGCTTCAAGTGCCCAAGCTGCGCGTGGCCGGACCCCGAGCGTGAAAAGACGCTGGAATTCTGTGAAAACGGGGCCAAGGCGCTGGCGTTCGAGGCCACGAAGCGCAAGGTCGGCGCGGATTTCTTCGCCGCCCACACCGTAACCGAACTCATGTCCCGCAGCGATCACTGGCTGGAGGAACAGGGCCGCCTGACCCAGCCCATGCGCTATGACGCGGTCAGTGACCATTACGTGCCATGCACGTGGGATGAAGCCTACGCCATGATCGGCCGCCACCTGCGCGCGCTCGACCATCCTGACCAGGCGGAGTTCTATACTTCGGGCCGCACGTCGAACGAGGCCGCGTTCCTGTATTCCGTGTTCGTGCGCGCCTTTGGCACCAACAACTTCCCCGACTGTTCCAACATGTGCCACGAGCCGACCAGCCGTGGCCTGCCCATGTCGATCGGCATTGGCAAGGGCACGGTGCGGATGACGGATTTCGCCCATGCGGAGGCGATTTTCATCATCGGCCAGAACACCGGCACCAACAGCCCGCGCATGATGACCGAACTGGTGCATGCGCGTAAGCGCGGCGCGCCGATCGTGGCCGTCAACCCCATGCCCGAACGCGCGCTGATCCGCTTTACCGAACCGCAGGACCCCATCAAGATGGCGACCTTCGGCTCCACCCCCATCGCCAGCGAATTCTGCCATGTGCGCATTGGCGGCGATGTCGCGTTCCTAAAGGGCGTGATGAAAACCCTGTTCCAGATGGACGGGGAGGCCGCGGCAAAGGGCGCGCCCGCCGTTCTGGACCATGCCTTCATTACCGAACACACCGACGGGTTCGATGCGCTGAAGGCCGATATCGAGGCGACGCAATGGGCGGACATTGTTGCGACCTCCGGACTAAGCGAAGAACAGATCCGCCGCGTGGCCGGGATCTATGCCGCGTCCAACGCCACCATCATCTGTTTCGGCATGGGGGTGACACAGCACCAGCAGGGGTCGCGCGTGATCCACCAGATCGCCAACCTGCTGATGCTGCGCGGTAATTTTGGCAAGGAAGGGGCCGGTATCTGTCCCGTGCGCGGCCATTCCAACGTGCAGGGCGACCGCACGGTGGGCATTGATGAAAAGCCCACGGCCCTGTACCTCGACCGGCTTCAGGCGGCGTTCGGCTTCAGCCCGCCGCGCGCGCACGGCCACCATGTGATTGAATCCGTGCAGGCTATGATTGATGGCACGGCGAAGGTGTTCATCGGCATGGGCGGCAACTTCATCCACGCCATTCCCGATACGCCGGTGGCGTATGAGGCGATGTCGCGGCTGGACCTGACCGTGGGCATCGCGACCAAGCTCAATCGCGGGCACCTGGTGCACGGGCGCGATGCGCTGATCCTGCCGGTTATCGCGCGCTCCGAAATCGACATGCAGAAGGCCGGGCCGCAATTCGTGACCATCGAGGATGCGATGTCCGGCGTCACGCGCTCACGCGGGGTGCTGCACCCGGCCAGTCCCGACCTGCGTTCGGAAATCGAGATCGTCTGCCGCATGGCGCGCGCCACGCTGCCAGACAGCACGGTGGAATGGGAAGCCTTCATTGATGATTACGACCTGATCCGCGACAGGATCGCGCAGGTCTATCCCGACCTGTATGCCGATTTCAACACGCGCATCCGCCAGGGCAAGGGCTTTTCGCTGCCGGTGCCGCCACGCCAGCGGATCTGGAACACGCCCACGGGCCGCGCCAACTTCCTGCTGTTTGACGGGCTGGACGAGGATACGCCCATTGGCGGGCCGGACATGCTGCGCCTGTCCACCATCCGCTCGCACGACCAGTACAACACCACGGTCTATACCAATAACGACCGCTACCGGGGCGTGTACAACACCCGCATGGTGGTGTTCATGAACAGCGACGACATGGCGGCGCGCGGACTGGCGGATGGCGCGCTGGCGGACCTTGAAACCATCAGCACCGACGGCACGCAGCGCCGGGTGGGCGGGTTGATGGTGGTGCCATACCCCATGCCGCGCGGGTCGATCGCCGGGTATTACCCCGAACTCAACCCGCTGCTGCCGCTGTCGCATTTCGACCAGATCGCGGGCACCCCCGCCGCCAAGTCGATACCCGTGCGCGTCACCGCATCCGCGCCCGCACCGCAGCCCGAACCCGCCTGAAACCCGGCCCGGCCATGAACATCAAGGCTTTCGCGCGGCTGGTGGACTATCCGACCGCCCTGCGGCTGGTGCTGGCGCGCGCGGCAGGCGGCCCGCGCCCCGTGACCCGCGTGCCGGTGGCGCAGGCGACGGGGCGGGTGGCGGCGGCTGATATCCTTGCCACGACCTGCCGCCCGCCCGCCGATATTTCCGCCATGGACGGCTATGCCTTCGCCCATGCCGCCATGGTCGCCCATGCGTCGCTGCCCGTCGCGGGCCGCACGGTAGCGGGCGACCGGCCCGAAGCGCTGGCGCCGGGGCATGCGCGCGCCATCCTGACCGGGGCGCGCATACCGGCGGGGGCGGACTGTGTCATGGCGGCCGAACGCATGGCGGTTGCGGGCGATACCGTGGCCCCGGCCACGCCGCTGCCCGCCCGTGGGGCCAATATCCGCAGGCGGGGCGAGGAATTTACCGCCGGCACGCGGCTTGTCGCGCGCGGGCAGGTTCTGGACTGGCGGCATGTCGCCCTGCTGGCGGCACAGGGGCTGCGCGACGTGCCGGTTGCCCGCAGGCCGCGCGTGTCCGTCGTGTCCAACGGCGCGGAACTGGCGGCGGACGCGGCGGGGGCGTGCCCGGATTCCAACGCCCCCATGCTGGCGTCCCTGCTGGGGGCCAGCGGCGCGCGGGCCAGCACGCATCTTGCCCCCACCGACAACATGGCCGGGCAGGCCGCCTGCCTGCGCGCGGCCACCCGTGGCGCGGATATCGTGGTGACGACGGGCGGCATATCGGTGGGGAACACCGACCACATGCTGGCCATACTGCGCGACATGGGCGCGGACGTGGTGTTCCGCGGCGTTGCGATCCGCCCCGGCCGGCCGCTGACGGTCCTGGCGCTGGGGGGGCGGACCATATTCTGCCTGCCCGGCAACCCCGGGGCAGCGGCCATCTGCGCGCTGATGTTCGTGCGGCCCTACCTGCGGGCAATCATGGGCGTGGAGACGCCACCGTTCCCCACGGCCGCCACCGCCGGTTTCACGGCGGATGCCCCGGCCGGCGTGACGCAGTTCATCCCCGTAAGCCTGCATCGCGGTCCCGATGGCGCCTGTTGCCGCCGGGTGCCCACCGTCGGGGCGTCCGATATCATCGCCTTTTCCCGCGCGGATGCGCTTCTGGCAGTCACGCAGGAAAACCCGGTCCGGATGGGGCAGGTGGTCTTTCCTGAAAGACTGTTTGGAACCAACTGATTGATAAACAAAAGTTTTTTATGAAGCTTTTTTCAAAAAGCTTCAAGGAACGCCCCCTTTCTGAAAACAGGCGGCCCCCGAAAACTTTTATCATTTTCCTCTGCATGACAGGTTGGGTGAGACAATGCGCCTTTCATTCAATGACAACACGACAGGCATGAAGCAGGGCAAAATCGGCGATCGCGTCCGTATCATTCACATCCAGCACCGGCAGGCGCGCGGGCAGGGCGGGGTCATGGGGCGTGTCGGTCGCGATGGCGATGATGGTGTCCTGATGCGCGAACAGCGGGTCCTTGCCAATGCCGGGGCGATAGACCTCGATACAGGCGGGGATGGTGGCGTGGAAGCCCTCGACCACCACCAGGTCGGTGCGCGCCATGCGCGCCAGCAGCGCCGGCAGGGTGGGGGGCGCGTCGGGGCATTCATGTTGCAGCACCCACCGACCGGGCGCCGCCAGCATCACCTCGGCCGCCCCCGCGTTGCGATGGACCCAGGAATCCTTGCCCGGCCGGTCGATGTCGATATCATGATGCGTATGCTTGATGGTGGAAACCGCCAGCCCCCGCGCGCGCAACGCGGGCAGCAGGCGCGACAGCAGGTGCGTCTTGCCCGACCCGCTGCGTCCGGTAATGCCGATCACGGCCTGTCGTGCTGGATGGGACATGGTACGCACCCCCTGAACAATGTTTCGCCCCGCCCGCCCATGCGGGGGGTGGCGCAGGCTACGGCCCTGTCCCGCCGCGCGCAATGCGGGGGCTGACAATGGGGATACGCGTGGCCGGTCTGGTCATGGCCGGGGGCATGGCGCGGCGCATGGGCGGCGGTGACAAACCCTTGCTGCGGCTGGGCAATGCGACCTGCCTTCAGCGCATCGTGGCCCGCCTGCGCCCGTGCTGCGTCGCGATGGCGGTCAGCGCCAATGGCGACCCGGCGCGGTTCGCGGCCTGCGGCCTGCCGGTGCTGCCCGACGCGATTGCGGGCGTCGGGCCGCTGGCCGGCGTGCTGGCCGGTCTGGAATGGGCGGCGGGGCAGGGGTGCGACGTGCTGGTGACGGTGCCGGGCGATACGCCGTTCATCCCCCCTGACCTTGTGCCGCGCCTGCTGCCCGCGCCGTCCTTTGCCGCAAGTGGCGGCCAACGCCACAGCCTTGTCGCGGCCTGGCCGGTGGGCAGTCGTGCCCTGCTGGCCCGGCAACTGGATGGCGTCATACCCGAAACCCGGCGCGAACTGACCCGCGTACGCACGCTGGCCGATGCGCTGGGCGCGCGCGGGGTGGAATTTGCCGTGCCGCCGGGTGGGCCGGACCCGTTCATGAACATCAACACCCTCGCCGATTACGCCGTGGCCCGGCACCATGCGGGTGACTGAAAACCCGTGCCGGGCATGGCCTGTCCAATGGCTGCGCCATTACCTGCGCTGGAAGCCGCAGGCGGGGGATGGTCTGGACGTGTTCATGAACATTAAAGAAGTTCCTGGTGACGTTTTTTTCAAAAGGCTTCATAAGCACGCCGCCTTTTTGAAAAAAGGCAGCGCCCAAAAACTTTTGTTTTTTATCAATGATTTGTTTCCGGGAAGTTTGTTCTGGCCACACCATTTCCCGCCGCCCGCACGCTCCCGCCCTGCCAGCCGAAGGACCGCGCCATGACCCGCGCCCTGCCACCCGCCATCGTGCCCTGCGCCATGGTGGTCCATGCCCCCGGCGCCGCCACCCGCGAACGCATGCTGGACATAGCCGAGGAAACACCCGTCACCCTGTCCTTCAACGGCATGGCGCACGGGGTGATGATGGCGACGCCGCTGGACCTGCATGACTTCGCCACGGGCTTCGCGCTGACCGAAGGGATCATACCCGACCCTGCGGCGCTGAAGGCTGTCACCATCCGGGCGCAGGCCGACCATGCGCATGTGGAGATGCGCATAGATGGCCCGTCCTTCCACCGCCTGCTGGCGCGCGGGCGGCGGGCGATGGCGGGCCGCACCAGTTGTGGCGTGTGCGGCACGGATGCGCGTGACGTGCTGGACCGCCCGCGCTGTACCGTGCCCGATGCGCCGCCCGACCTTGCGGCGGTGGCGCGCGCGCTGGCGGCGCTGCCGGGGCGGCAGGTGCTCAATGCGCGCGCGCGCATGCTGCACGCCGCCGCGTGGTGCGCCCCCGATGGCGAGATCATGCATGTGCGCGAGGACGTGGGCCGCCACAACGCGCTGGACAAGCTGGTCGGGGCGGGGCTGCGCGGCGGCGTGGATTTCGGGCGCGGGTTCTGCGTGATCACCAGCCGGTGTTCATATGAAATGGCGCACAAGGCGATCATGGCGGGCATGCCGGGGCTGGTGGCGGTATCGGCCCCCACGGCGCGCGCGCTGCGGGTGGCGGCGGATGCGGGGCTGTACCTGGTCGCGCCCGCGCGCGACACGTCCGTAATGGTTCCCCGACTGGTCATCGATAAGTAAAGGAAATATTTCGTCTGCAATCACAGCAGGTCTGAATTCCGGATACGTCATGATGGGGCCTGTTTTCTGGCGGAATACTTACAACACTGAAACAATAGTAATAAAGTCGTGACCGCGCTCGCGATTTCGTTTTTTCGCGTTTAACAGGCGCGGGACTAGCCTCCGCCTCATGATACTGGAGGAACATCCATTATGTCTGCTTTCATGAAACCGCACGACGCCGCGGGATGGGCGACGCTTTTACTTGCGGTCATCATCATCCTTCTGGGCCTGCCACTGGTTTACATGGGCGCGGAACTCGCGTTCCTGGGTGGCTCGCTTTACTACGTCGCCTGCGGCCTGGTGGTCACCGCCGCGGGCGTGCTGATGGCCATGGGCCGCCCGCTGGGTGGCCTGCTTTACCTTGGGGCCTGCGCCTTTACGTGGCTGTGGGCATTGTGGGAAGTGGGGCTTGACGGCTGGGGGCTGCTGCCGCGCGTATTCGGCCCCACCCTGCTGGCGGTCGGCGTGGCGCTGTGCCTGCCGGTCCTGCGCCGTGCCGACCACGCGCGCGCAACCACCGTGCGGGAGGTCGCATGATGTCCAATAAAACAATGCTGCGCACCATGCTGCTGGGCGCCACCATCATCGCCGGGACCGCCGGTGTCACCGCGCTGGCGCAGGTGCCCCCGGCCGACCAGCCGCCCGGTAGCGGCAACGCCACCGTGGCCCCCGGCACGCCCACGCCGCCGACGGACGCGTTTTCCCCGCCTTCGCCCAATGCGCCGCAGGCCCCGGGCGTGAACGCCGCCAACATTCCCGACGGCCCGCCCGCCGAACCCAGCGAGGCCACGCCAATGGTCGATCAGGTCACGGCCAGCCCCGCGCATGATGACTGGCCCGGCTACGCGCGCGATGACAGGGCCACGCGCTATTCGCCGCTGGACCAGATCACGCCGTCCAATGTCAGCCATCTCAAGCGCGCCTTCATCTACCATACCGGCAGCAAGCCGGGGCCGGGGCAGGTGAACAAGTGGGCCGCCGAGACCACGCCCATCAAGGTAGGCGACGGGCTGTACATGTGTTCCGCCCTGAACGACATGATGCGCATCGACCCCGCCACGGGCAAGGAAGTCTGGCACTTCCACGCCAACGAGAAATACGAGAGCATTCCGTACACGGCGGCGTGCAAGGCGGTGGTGTACTACACGTCCTCCACCGTGCCCGAGGGCGAGCACTGCCACCACCGCATTCTGGAAGCCACGCTGGATGAACGCCTGATCGAGGTGGACAGCGAGGACGGCAAGGTGTGCGAGGGCTTTGGCTGGCACGGCATGGTCAACCTGATGAAGGGGATGGGTGAGTCCGTGCCCGGCTTCGTGGCCGAGACCGCGCCGCCGCCCATCGTCAATGGCGCGATCATCACCAACCAGGAAATCCTGGACGGCCAGCGCCGCTGGGCGCCATCGGGCGTGATCCGTGGCTATGACGCCGAGACCGGGCGCTTCCTGTGGGCATGGGATGTCAACCGCCCGCATGAACATGGCGAGCCGAAGGAAGGCGAGCATTACAGCCGTGGCACCCCCAATTCCTGGGCCGCGATGATTGGCGACAACGCGCTGGGTCTGGTTTACGTGCCCACCGGCAACTCGGCCGCCGATTACTACAGCGCCATGCGCTCACCCGAAGAAAACAAGGTGTCCTCCGCCGTCGTGGCGATCGACGTGAAAACGGGCGAGCCACGCTGGGTGTTCCAGACCGTGCACAAGGACGTGTGGGATTACGACATCGGCTCCCAGCCCACGCTGATGGACTTCACCAAGCCCGATGGCAGCAGCGTGCCCGCGCTGATCATGCCCACCAAGCGTGGCCAGACCTTCGTGCTGGACCGCCGCACGGGTGAGCCGGTGCTGCCGGTGGAAGAACGGCCCGCGCCCTCGCCGGGCATGGTGCCGGGCGATACGCGCGCGCCGACGCAGCCATGGTCGGTCGGCATGCCACGCCTTGGCTTTGCCCCGCTCAAGGAATCCGACATGTGGGGCATGTCCCCCATCGACCAGCTTTACTGCCGCCTGAAATACCGCCGCGCGCATTATGTGGGTGAGTTCACGCCGCCCAGCATCGACAAGCCGTGGCTGGAATATCCCGGCTATAACGGCGGGTCCGACTGGGGCAGCGTCGCCTATGATGAAAAGACCGGCATCCTGATCGCCAACTGGAACAACACGCCCATGTATGACCAGCTTGTCAGCCGCAAGAAGGCGGACAAGCTGGGGCTGATGCCGGTGGATGACCCCAACTACAAGCCCGGCGGCGGTGGCGCCGAAGGGGCGGGGGCCATGGCCGAGACGCCATACGGCATCGTGGTCTCGCCGTTCTGGGATGAATATACGGGCATGATGTGCAACCGCCCGCCATACGGCATGATCACCGCCATCGACATGCACACGCAGAAGGTGCTGTGGCAGCACCCGCTGGGCAGCGCGCGCGCCAACGGCCCGTTCGGCCTGCCCACGCACCTGCCGCTGACCATCGGCACGCCCAACAATGGCGGCCCGGTCATTACCGCCGGTGGCCTGATCTTTGTGGCAGCCACGACCGACAACATGATCCATGCCTTCGACATCCATACCGGGCGCGAAGTGTGGAACGACGTGCTGCCCGGTGGCGGGCAGGCAACGCCCATGACGTATGAATACAAGGGCAAGCAGTACGTCGCCATCATGGCCGGTGGCCACCACTTCATGATGACGCCGGTGACCGATGACCTTGTGGTCTATGCGCTGGATAACGTGAACTGATCCGATCCCCCTGTGGGGTGAGGGAACCGGGGCCGTATTATGCGGCCCCGGTTTTTTTATGCGCGTAAAAAACGTAAGGAAGTTTTTGGTGAAGCTTTTTTCAAAAAGCTTCAGGGAACGCCGCCTGTTTGAAAAAAGGCGGCACCCAAAAACTTTCATTCTTTTTTATTACGGATCACCGCATGCCCGTTCTTCCAGCACCCGATCCCACCCGCCCACGGTGCCGCTGGGCGCAGGCGGATGCGATGATGATGGCCTATCACGACCACGAATGGGGCCAGCCCGTGCATGACAGCCGCCAGTTATGGGAAATGCTGGTGCTGGAAAGCTTTCAGGCCGGGCTGTCATGGCGCACGGTCCTGAAACGGCGCGCGGGGTTCCGCCGCGCCTTTGCCGGGTTCGACCCCGACCGCGTGGCCCGTTTTGGCGATGCCGACATCACGCGCCTGATGGCCGATCCGGGCATCATCCGTGCCCGCGCCAAGATTGCCGCCACCATTGGCAATGCCCGCGCCTATATCGCCATGCGCGACCGGGGCGAGGACTTCGCAACCTTCGCATGGGGTATGGTGGGCCACACGCCCGTGCATAATCCCGGGCCGGTGCAGGCGTCATCGCCCCTGTCGCACGCCATGTCCACCGCATTGCGCGCGCGGGGCTTCCGCTTCGTCGGGCCGGTCATCGCCTATGCCTGGATGCAGGCCGCCGGGATGATCCATGACCATGAACCCGGCTGTTTTTGGCATGTGCCGCCTGATGCGGCAGGGGAATGAATGTTGGGGAAGGAAGCATGACTATATGGGCCGGTCTACTTCTGTGGCCATGTGGCCAATTGATTGAATCTGACCGACAGCCTTTAACTTGCTATCGTGATCAATACCGTAACGACCAGCATCTGGCTGGCAAACCGGAAGAGATCGTAAATCAATATAATTCTGTTAATAAAGGCTATTTATTAGAAAATTCAGAAGAACCATTTGAAATTAATTTCATTAAATGGTAAAAAATTATAAATAAAGACAAATTTCCAATAAAAATGAATATAAATCCTATGATGCTTTGCCTTGTTGTTATATCTTGAGAAAAGTTTGCCGATGAAAACATTAGAGTTGAAACGGTAAGAAGTAATGTAATGTTTATTTTTATATTATATTTCTCTAATTTGAAATGATTTATGCAATACAGAGCCGTATATAGACCGACTATTATTGACGTTATTTTTGAATAATCGCTTATCTGTTCGGATTGAATGAAAATATTTTCCTTTATGAACAATATAAAATTATAAGCTGTCCAAGATAATATAAGAAAACATACTAACAAATTTAAGTAAATAGTATATTTTTCTTTCATCAGTCGATCCGTCTATCTTAGAGTCACAATGTGAAGAAATTTAGCCGTTCGGCAATCAAAAACATACGATGGCTGCAACCCGTAAGGGCAACTCTGACTTACCAATGCATATTTCCAGACAGGCTTTATGCTAGTTCAGATTTAACCGACTTGTGTCTGCTGTGTGAAAACCCCTTTCAGAGAGCGTGTGACCAACATGAGGGTGAAAGCAGTCAGCAACCCGTAAAACAACATGTTTATCATGGGTAACACTGCATTCCCAAACTCCTCAACGCATATGGAAATATGCATGCTGGCTGTTGCGCGGCCAGGGAAATCCTGACCACAAAAAAACCCGCCGCGCCGGGGGATTAAACCCCATGGCGGGCGGGCCAGTCGGGCGGCACGCATGTTGCCGCCGTTTTTTTAGGGGTTGCTTGTTATTCGCCAGCCGCCTGCTGCGCGGTGGTGGCGTCTGTCTGGCCCATCTGCCGCTGCCAGCCCGCGCGGGCGTTGATGGCGCGGTGGCGGATGGCCGAAGGCAGCAGGTCGCGCAGGATATTCATCGCCGCGCGTTCCGACAGGCCGGTCTGGGTGGAAAAGCGTTGCAGTTCCACTGGCCTGAACAGGGCGTGGATGGTGCTTTCATCCGCGACCGCGGTATTGTCCCGCTCCTGCCATGTGCGGATCAGGGGCAGCATGCCCAGTTCCTGCGCGCGGTGTTCCAGCATGCTGGGCTGGTCCGGCGCGGGCAGGGGGCCGAGTATGTCGTTCAGCACCGACAGCGCGCCCGAACGGTCGCCCTGCGCGCCGGTCAGGAAATCACCGATGGCGGTGGTCATGTCGGAGATGTTTCCAGTCAGGTTTCGTGAGATTTTCATGTGAGCCTCCGAACGTCGGCGGGGCGGCCGGGCCTGTGGCGCGGCCAGCCCCCGGAGTTTGCGGGACGGCGTCATTTACCCTGCACGGTGTCCCGGCATGCAGGTGAAAGATCGGCAACCCGGCGTTGCATGCAGGCTTCGACCAGTCTTGTATCCGGTATGTCCAGCGGGCACAGCCGCAGGGCATCGACCTTGCACGCCGCAACCTGCCGCGGCGTGCCGGGATCGGCGGAATATGCATTCGCCGGCAATGCCAGTCCCAACCCTGTTACGATCGGGAGGGCGCAGAAAACGGATCGCCGCATTGTCTGTCCTCCTTTCTGTTTTCCAATGGGGTGGTATGGCGTAAACGTGGGCCGCCGGCATGGGTTCGCCGCCCTTATGGCCGCTACGGACACATTGGTGTGACCTTGGGGTGTGATCGTGGGGTGTGGTCCTGGCCCATGTCCCGGCCGGGCTACGAAACGCCTGCCCCGCGCCATTACATGCGCGGCGTGCCCGATGCCGCTGGTCCCTGGCCACCCGCGGCCCGTCGGGGGGATGCGCCGGGGCTGCCTGTCGCCTCCGCGCCCGGCGTGCCTGCTTCGGCGTGGTTTTCACCCGCGCATGAAATGCAGAAATCCTCCCCGATCCTGCCATGGCTGCATGCGGCCAGTGGCAGCGCAAGCCCGATGATGAGGGGTAGCAGGCGGCAGATCGCCCCGATGCGGGGCAGGCGGGTCGTCATGGGCGCGGCTGGCACGTTATCCTCCATCTGTTCCACGAAAAAACGGCGCAGACACACGGGGGTTGCATCCTGCCACATGGGGTGGCGGCATCGTCGGTAGTGTGGCGGCCCCCATGCTGATCCCCATGGCCGCGCCCATGCCCCGGCGCGCAGGGTCAGATCGCCACCGCGCCTGCGATAGATGTCCCCCGCCACAGCACGCCGCGCGGGACGGAAAGGCCGGAAGGAAGGCCATGCCGTTTCATGCCGGCAGGCCGCACCGCCAGCAGGGCGGCATCAAGGAAGGATCAGGGCACAGCATGACGGTTTAATGGCCACGTGGCACAATCGTCCATCCCGCCACCCGCCCGCCGGGTGGCAGGCGGCACAGGCCGGTATGCCCGTTATCCTTCACCTGCCACGCCCCGCCCCGGCGCGCGCAGTCCGTGGGCGGGGGCGTGCGCCGGGCCATGAGCGCATCGTCACACGCCCCAAGGCCCAGCAGCGCCACCAGCGCCATGCCCCGCAGGGTCGCGGCCCCGATCATGCGCGCAGGCCGCCCGTCATGGCGCGGTGGTGGCGTGATCCCGGCGGCACAGCGCCCATGCCGCCATCACCGTGCCGTCGGGCAGGTGGCACCAGCCCGTCACGCCCTGCGGCGCGGCGCGCATTTCCACCGTGCCGCCGCGCTGCTGGCAGTAGACCGCGGCGGGATTGGCCATGCCGATGCGCGATGCCCGCGCCGGGGCATGACGGCCCGGCGCGCACACCCCCGGCAGCATGATGCCGCCAAGGGCCGCGCCCCGCGCCATCCGCCGCGCGAAAGGAAAGGGATATGTCATGGGGCCTGTCCAACCTTGCCTGTCATGCCGCACCTGTCACTGACGTCATCAGGTATCAGAGACTGTTTGAAAAGTCAGCTCATGATAGCGCTTTAAAATTAAAAGACGTTTTTGGTGAAGCTGTTTGCAAAAGCTTCGAAAGAACGCCGCCTTTTTGAAAAAAGGCAGCACCTAAAAACTTTTATTATTTTGTCAACGCGTTGTTTTCAAACACTCTCTCAGCAAACGCCAGGCGGCGGGCATGGCGTGTTTCATGTCCGTCATTCCTGGCGACTACGGTACGCCCTGCATCCCGACGGCCCAAAGGCCCGGCCGGATACTGGCCGGGTCCGTAAACATTTCGGGAAATGCGGACAGCACCGTTTTCCGCCCCCTCTGGCTCCCGGCTTGCGTATGATCCTGAAACGGGATAATTTATTACCTGTATTAGGTTAAAAGGTATGACCATGCGCACTTATGAACACATCGCCTACCTGCTCATTTACATGCTGCAGGCATCTGGCAAGGCCCGCTTCCGTCTCAGTCGCAAGTCGATCCAGTCCATTTCTGGCCGCAGCATCATAAAATCCGCACTGATCAGGAACATTGGCGAATGGATGGAAGGGGTCGCCGTGATCCTGCCACTCAACCGGGGTGGCTATGTCGTCATTTCCCAAGAAAGCCTGGAAGGGATCGCCCCCCTGAAAATTGCCGATGTCATCCCGAACTGGAAAAAAATGGATATTGAAGCCCTGAAACTCCAGGTCGAGGCCATCGGGGCGGAAGATGATGATGAATGATACCTGCCTGTCGGGCATCCGACGCGCTTTATAAATCAATCATATTATCGTTTACATAATAAAAACCACGGGATGTGAGAATGTCTGTTCGAAATCTGCTGGATGACCTGGATTGGGACGCCATTATCGATCACTATCACGAACGCGTGGGCGTTCATGAAACACTGCTTTCCTTTTTCAATGGCGGCGATCTGGTAAAATTCTCCAACCTGTTGGTTGGGGTCAGCGATGTACACGGGAATTACAGCGCCCGGGATCATAACCTTGGCCCCAGGATCCTTAAGGAAAACCCAAATTCAAGAAGGCGTCTTCATGATGTCGCAAGTCAGTTCCTTGAATTGGACAATGCCAGGAAAGTGCCGGAAATCATACGGGGCGCCGGCATGAAATACTTCCAGATAGGGGTCGGATCTGAAGCGTCATGCATGCTCAACCCCATGGTCTGCTGGATCACGAATACCCGGACCGTGTGGGCGCACCTGGTATTGAAGCATGGGGGGGACGTCTCGCTGGCAAATGACGAGTTGGAACTGTACCATGACGGAGACAGGGATTCCGAAATGGCCTATGAAAACTGGCGGGCCATACATCGGGAAATGGCGGGAAGCCTTGATGAAATGACCAGAATCAGCATGGAATACGTGGATGGTGACGCACTGGAACGCGAAGGCCTGAATTATCTGTGGTCTGATGCCATTTCAAGCGCACTGTACGATGCAAACTGACAGTATCGTTCCATTTCGTTACTTGAACGCAATGTAAATATTGCCCGGCGGCATGGGTGGCAGCCCGTTTGCGGGCCATGCGGCGAACCGTCCCGCCGTCAGGCGGATGTCGCCCCCGCCCCGTCACATGCGGGCGGGGGCGGCCCGTCATCCCCGGTCAGCGCGACAAGGAGCGCATCCCACAAGGCGCGGATATCCACTGTCCGGTCGACCAGGGCATGGATGGCCACGCCGTCCAGGAAGGATGATATGACCTGCGCGGCCAGCGGGGCCGTGATGCCCGGGCGGAGCGGAAGGTCGCGGGCCACCTGTTGCAGCATCTCCGCTATGCCGGCCACCTCGGCCTGCTGGTTGTCGCGCAGGACCTGGGCCAGGCCGGTTGCGTGCAGGCTGTTGCGGACCAGTTCAAGGCGCAGTGCGACAAAGGGCAGGTCAGCATGCTGCGCGTCGGCAATCCAGTCGGCAATGGCCGCGCGGGCCACGGTCCCGGTGCCGATCCGCGCGCGCAGGCGCTGGCGGTCCAGCGCATCGCGCTCGGTAATGGCGGCCCCCAGGATCTCGTGCTTGCTGGTGAAATGCGCGTAAAAGGCCCCGCGCGTGAAGCCTGCTTCCCGGGCTATGGCCTGGATGGAGGTGCCGTCGAACCCGTGTCGCGCAAACAGCCGCAACGCGGCCGAGACAAGGGCCGCGCGGGTTTCGTGCTGCTGTTCGTTGCGCGACAGTTTCCGCGGTGGTCGGGTCATGCCAGGTATCCGAAATCAGGCCATGATAGCCTGCCATGGCAATGGGCTGCAAATGGCGGCCCGGCCCATGGGCCATGCCGCCACGTCATGAAAGCAGGCCAAGCAGGATCAGGCCCATGCCAAACAGGCCGCCCGCCACCGCCGCCCCGTAGCGGCGCAGGATCGTGGACCGCGCGCGCCAGTTGCGCAGCGGCGTCAGGCCAAGCCCGATCAGGACCCATAGCGGCAGCGTGTAGATCACGCTGTAGAACACCGCCCAGCCCCAGTTGAACAGCGCCCCACCCTGCATGCCCGATACTTCCAGCATCGCGATCGCGACCTGCCCGCCAAACGGCAGCAGCGCAATGCTGACCACGGCGGCGACCATGACCGTTTTCGCCGCGCCCGCATGCGCGATCGAGAACCGCAGGCGCGTTTTCGCATCCGGGTTGCGCCACGCCCCGGCCGCGTCGAACAGGCCCTGCGCCACCAGCGCGCAGCCGGCCAGCACGACCAGCATGGCCGGCCACCGCGTCTGCCGTATGCCGCCGACAAGGTCGAAACCCTGGATGAGCAGCCACGCGAACAGCGTGTTGATGACAAGGGTTGAAAGGGTAAACAGCACCGCATGCCGGGCCGTGCGGCGCACGACAAGGGATTCCAGCACCATGCCGATGGCGACCGGGTTGACGGAATCGGCCATGGCCAGGGTGATGACCTCCAGCGCGCCTGTCACCCGCGCCCCGCCCCGGCATCGGCCCCATCACTGGCCCCATCACTGGCCCCGTCACCAGCCCCATCACCGGCCACATCACGCGCCAGCACGTCCGCCACCGTTTCGCGCCGCCGGATCAGGCGTGGCCCGTCATCATCGACAAGGATGCTGGCCGGGCGGGGCAGGGAATTGAAGTTGGTGGCGGCCTGTTCGTTATAGGCCCCGGTGTTGTCAAACACGACCAGGTCACCGGGGGCCATGCCCGCCGGCACCCGCACATCCCCCACGATGCGGTCGGCGTCACAGGTCAGGCCCGTCATGTCCACCACTTCCGTGCCCGTGGCCGGGCGGGCGGGGTCCGCGCGCACCGTGAAACGGCATTTTTCGGTATTGGCGTCGGGCAGGAAGGCCGTGGAGGTATCGGTGATGACCCATGTCCACGGCAGGGGACGGTCCTGGCGCTTGACGCCCAGCACCCGGGCAAGGTGGCAGCCCGCATCCGTGAAGATCGCCCGGCCGGGTTCGACTTCCAGAACGGTCCGGCGCAGGTCCAGCCGGTTCCCGATCCCGCGCGCCAGTTCCCCGGCCATGGCGGCGGCACAGGCGTCGAATGTGGGGGGGGCCGCGGGCGGCTGGACGGCCGGGACATGGCGCCGGGCCATGCGGAACAGGGCGGCGGTCACGCGCTCCCGCCCATGGCGGGGCAGCAGGCGCAACGCCTGCAGCGCCAGCGCCTCGATGGCGAAGCTGCGGGGGACCTGCCGCCCGACGCTGTCGCCGGGGCCTGCGAAGCCGCCGCCGATGTCGATTTCACGCGGGACCCATCCCCCCCACGCATCAAGGCAGCGGGTGATTTCGCACGCGGTGGCGCGACCGGCCGCCCGCCAGTAGGCGACCGTCGCCCTGTGGCGGCCGAAATGCGTGTGCAGGCCGGTCAGGTCCATATGCGCGGACGCAAGGATGCGCCGGCCCGCGCGCAGCAGGTCCGCCGTCGGCATGCCGGACTTGTATGCCTGCGACGCGATGAAGACGGGCAGGCATTCCGTCAGGAAATCGCTGGCGGCCCAGTCATCGCCAAGGTCGGGGCGCATCCGCAGCCTGAGCGACGCGGTGACGCCCGCCCGGGCGGCGGCGGCCTCGATGGCGTCGAGTTCCCCGATGTCATCGACGGTGATGCGCGCGCCATCGCGCACCAGCCGTTCGATAAAGCCGGGACTGGCCAGCTTGCCGTTGCCGTTCAGGCTGACGGCCCCCGGCGCGAAACCGGCGCGCAAGGCTGCCTCGTACTCGCCTTCGCTGAACAGGTCGCACCCTTCGGCCACGGTGCGCAGGCGCCGCAGCAGCGCGATCGCGGTCCCGGCCTTGACGGCGGGCAGGACCCGGACCGGCCCCGCCCAGTGGCGCTGGAAGGCGGCGTGGAAGTGCCGCATGTTTTCCACCAGCCTGCGCGCGTCGGTAATGTAGAGCGGCGTCCCGTACGCCTGCGCAAGCCATGCCGCGTCAAGGCCCGCGACATGCAGGGTCATGCCACCGCTCCCGCCGCGATCAGGCCGACAAGGGCGCACGCGCTGCCGACAAGCAGCACGTCACCGGCATAGTCGCGCGCCCTTGCGCCCTGCCCGAGGTCGTAGCTGAGGTCGATCAGCCCGAGGAACAGCATCATCCCCCCGGCGGTCAGCCCGGTGACCATCATGGCCCCGGAGCTGGAGCCGGAGCCGCGCAGCGCCAGGATGGCCGTCACCCAAAGGAGCAGGGACAGCGTGAGGTCGGGGAGGAGGAACGCGCGTTCATGGGCCACGTAGCCCGGCGGGTGGGCGTCGCCCGCGTGGTCGCCCCGCAGCCACATGGCCCAGTAGGCGGGGATGATGACGGCCCAGAGCAGGGACAGCGCCGCGATGCCGACGGTCATGGTTTCCTCACTTCATTGCGCTTCGGCGTTACGCCTGTTTCAGATACACATGTGTATCTGAATCGGACGCTATCGCAGTTCCGGCCCGTTTGCCAATACGGATTGGGTGGCCCCGACTGGCGGGCGGGGCATATCCGGGCCGTTGAAGGTTGGCGCGGGACGCGGTACAGATTGGCGGGCGCGGGGAACCGTCGGCCATGCGGGCGCGGCGTCCGTGACCCGGCCGGGCCATGCGGCGCGGTTTTTTTCAACGGAGCCTTTCATGACCGAGCAGGACGCGCCCCTTCATCCCCTCATGCGCCAGCCGGGCGCGGACAATGCCCGCGTGATGAACGAGGAACTGTTTTTCGACCTGGTCTACGTGTTTCTCGTCACCCAGATCAGCCACGGCCTGCTGCACCACCTCACGCCCATGGGCGGGGTGCAGACCCTTATCCTGTGGTTCGCGGCGTGGCTGGGGTGGCAGTATACGGGCTGGGTCACGAACTGGTTCGACCCGCGCGTGCCCGCGCTGCGTGGGGTGCTGTTCGTGACCATGGCGCTGGCCCTTGTGTGCGGGGCGGCGGCACCCGAGGCCTTCGGCCCGCGCGGGCTGGCTTTCGCGCTGTGTTACGCCGGCATGCAGGTCGGGCGCTCGGCGTTCATCGTGTGCAGCCTGCCTGCGTCCCACCCGCTTGCCCCCAATTACCGCCGCATCCTGGGCTGGGGCATCGTGGCCGCCTGCTTCTGGGTCGCCGGGGGGCTGGCGTCGCCGCAGGCCCGTATCCCGCTATGGGCGGCGGGGGTGGCGTGTGAATATGTCTCGCCCATGTTCGGGTTCTGGCTGCCGGGGCTGGGGCGTTCGCACACGTCGGACTGGACCGTTTCAGGCAGCCATATCGTGGAACGCTGCCAGTTGTTCGTGATCGTGGCGCTGGGCGAGACGATCATGGCGTCCGGCCTTTCGCTGGCACAAAGCGCGCGCTGGTCCGTGATCGAACTGGGCGGGTTTGCGGCCAGCTTCCTGTGCACGCTGGCCATGTGGTGGCTGTATTTCCAGACATCGAGCGAGGAAGCCGAACACGCCATCAGCGCCTCCCCCGATCCGGGGCGGATGGGGGCGTATTTCCATTACCTGCATGTCGTCCTGATTGGCGGGATCATCGTCACCGCCGTCGCCATGGACCTGCTGCTGGAAAACCCGCTGGAGGAAGCCCGTGGCGCGCCGGCGCTGGTCATGGCGCTGGGGCCGGTGCTCTACCTTCTGGCCAGCGCCGCCTTTCGCTGGGTCGCCACGCGCCGCGTGATGGTGGGCCAGGTGGCGGGCGCGGGCCTGCTGCTTGCGGCGGGGCTGGCCGGGCAGGCGCTGCCCATGTGGGCGCTGGCGTGGTGCGAGACGGTGCTTTTCGTCATCATCAGCCTCTTCTGTTCAGGCAGGATGCCGCGCGGCGGGGCATGCATGGGCACGCGCGCATGACGCGGCCCCGTTGCCCCGCCGCCCGAACGCCCTGATATTTCGTTATTTGAAAAAAATGATATATACGGCTGGCATGCGGGGCGAACCAGCCGGCCCGGGCCGGATTTCCGCAGCCCCCGCCACCACAAAAGCCGAAGGTCGCATGGACAAGCATACACGAAGGGATACCGGCATGCAGGGTTCTCGGTCCGGCCGGAAAGTGCTGGCCGCCGCGTTTTCGGCCCTGCTCGCCTGCATGGCCCTGGCGCCCGGACAGGCCCATGCCGCGCCGGCGCACGGGCGGGATGCGGCCCCCTTCAACCCCCTGCGCGGCGACCGGGGGTACGGGTGGACGGGGCAGACGCGCTCCGAAGTGCTGGGCACGCATGGCATGGTGGCCACCAGCCAGCCATTGGCGGCGGGCGTGGGGCTGGATATCCTGAAGGGCGGGGGCAACGCCTTTGACGCCGCGATCGCGACCGCCGCCGCCATCAACGTGGTCGAACCGGAATCCGCCGGGATCGGGGGCGACCTGTTCATGATCGCGTGGGTGGCGAAGGAACACCGGCTTGTCGCGCTGGATTCCGCCGGGCGCGCGCCATCGGGGGCCACGCCGGCGCGCTTTGCCGACCGGGGGCTGAAGGCGGTTCCGTACACGGGCATCGAGTCCGCCGTGGTGCCGGGCACGGTTGCCGGGTGGGACGCCATCCGCGCCCGCTACGGCACCATGTCGTTCAGGCAGACGCTGGAACCCGCCGCCCGCCTGGCGGAAAACGGGTTCGGCGTGACCGAGCGGGTGGAAGCCGAGTGGGAGGAATATGCATCCCTGCTGGCCAAAGACCATGATACCGCCGCGACCTACCTGCCGCATGGCAGGCCGCCGGGCCTGTACGGCGTATTCCGCAATCCCGACCTGGCCCGCGCCTTCCGCCTGCTGGAGGATGGTGGCGCGGACGCCTTCTACCGGGGGCCGGTCGCGGACGCCATCGTGAAGAAATCGCAGGCGCTGGGCGGCACCTTCACCGCTGCGGACCTTGGCGGGATCAAGCCGCAATGGGTAAGGCCGCTGACCACGTCATATCGCGGCTACGACATCTATGAAATGCCGCCCAGCACGCAGGGCGTCGCCGTGCTGGAGGCGCTGAACATCGTTGAACAGTGCGGGCCGAAACTGGGCATCGACCCGCGTGGGGAGGGGCCGCGTTCGCCCCTGTTCTGGCACCTGCTGATCGAGGCGAAGAAGATCGCCTATGCCGACCTGCGGCAGTATGTGGGCGACCCGGACTTCGTTGCCGTGCCGACCGCGAAACTGACCGGCAAGGGCTATGCAAGGGCGCAATGCCGCCGGATCGACCCGCGCCATGCCGCCGCCATTACGGCCGGCCGCGACCCGGTGGGCGGCACCGTGTACCTGACCACGGCCGACCGGGAGGGGAATGTCGTCTCGCTCATATTCAGCGTGTATGACGAATTCGGGTCGGGCATAACCGTGCCGGGCTATGGCTTCCTGCTCAACAACCGTGGCGCGCAGTTCAGCCTTGATGCAAAAAGCCCCAACGTCATCGCGCCGGGCAAGCGGCCGTTCTATACCATCATCCCCGGCTTCGTGCTGAAGGGGGGCAGGCCGTTCCTCAGCCTTGGGGTGATGTATGGCGACCAGCAGGCGCAGGGGCAGTTGCAGGTGCTTGAAAACATGCTCGACCTCGGGGCCAACCCGCAGGCCGCATCCGACGCGGCCCGGTTCTCGCACGCGCAGCAGGACAACCATGTCGTGCTGGAATCCGAACTGTACCAGGCCGTCGGCCCCGCGCTGAAGGACATGGGGCATGACGTAAGCCCGGGCAACGGGCTGGGCATGGGCGGCTACCAGGCCATCATGATCGATCCCCGTTCGGGCGTGTATCGCGGCGCGTCCGACCACCGCAAGGATGGCGCGGCCGTGGGATATTAGGCCGCGGCCACGCCGCCCCGCCCGTACAGGGTTCCGGTACATTGCGCGGGGGGCGAACTGGTGCTTAACCTGCGGCATGACACGCCCCCCCACGGGCGCCCGGCAGGCGCCGGCGCGCAGCACACACCGTCCGGCCCATGCGGGCCATGCCGCCGCGCGTGGCGGGAGCGTGCTGGCGCTTGTGCTGCTGGCGGGGTGCGCGGGGCCGGTTACGGTGCGGCATGTATCGCTGGTCCACAGCTACCGTGACGGCACGCGCACCGCGCTGCAGGGCGGCAGGCCGGGCAACGAGACGATGATCGTGCTGCGCCGCCACGGGCTGCTGCCCGCATGGCGCAGCGACCCCGACCGCGCCATCGCCACCCTGCGCGCGCAGGCGCAGGGCCGTGATGACGAGGCCGACGTGCTGTTCGCCCTGGCGGAACTGAGCTACCGGCAGGGGCTGCGCCACCACCATGCGCAGGATTTCCTGGCCGCCGCGGTCTATGCCTATGCCTTTCTCCAGCCCGGACAGGCGGGCGGACCCAGCCCGTATGACGGGCGTTTCCGGCAGGCATGCGACCTGTACAACCTTGGGCTGACGGCGGCCTTTCCCGCCCCGGTCAGCGTCACGGCGCAGACGCGCGCCCTGCCGTCTGGCGATATCGCGCTGGCGGCCGACCCCGCGCAGCTACGCTGGCACGGGCGGCTGCTGGACCGCCTGCAGCCCACGGCCACGTTGGGAGTGGGCGGCCTGCCCAATGTCTATCGCACCCCCGGACTGGGCGAGGCCCTGACCGCGCTGGCCCGTCCCGACCCCGCCTTCGCGCCGCCACGCCCCGCGCCGCAGGTCGCGCATGAGGCCAAGCGCCCGGCCCAGCCTTCCGCCGTGGCGGACCTGACCGGCCCCGCGCATGACGACGCCCTGCGCGCGGCGCCCACCCCGCCCGCGCCACCGGGCGGCGGCGACCTGGCCAATGACGACCTGGCCAATGGCGACCTGGCCAGTGGCGACCCCACCGGCGACGGGACCGGGGCCGCGAATGACGGCAGCTTCAGCGTGTCGGACAAGCTGCGCGTGCCCGCCAGCCTGCTGCTGGAAATCGACAACCCGCGCGCGCAGGTCTTTGGCACGCACCTGGCCGGGCGGCTGGTGCTGCGGGTGATGGATGAAAGCCCGGACACCCCCATCGGCCATGCCCGCGTGCCCGCCCAATACGACCAGACCGCCGCCCGCGCGCTCAGTCTGGTCGACGCCGCGCTGTGGACCAAGGAATATCGCGGTTTCTTTGACGGCACGACCTATGACGGCACGCGCCCGCGCCTGATCGCCATGACGCCGCACCGGCGCGGCAACATGCCGGTGGTGTTCATACACGGCACCGCGTCCAGCCCGTACCGCTGGGCCATCATGGTCAATGACCTGCTGGAGGACCGGCGCATCCGCGACCATTTCGATTTCTGGTTCTTCTCCTACGCCACCTCCAACCCCATCCCGTATTCGGCGTGGCAGTTGCGGCATGCGATCACGCAGGCGGTGGACAGCCTGGGCGGGGTGAAGGCGGACCCGGCGCTGGGGCACATCACGCTGGTGGGGCACAGTCAGGGCGGGCTGCTGGCGCGCATGCTGGTCATCAACCCCGGCGACCGGCTGTGGGATGGCACGGCGGGGCGGCCGCTTTCGTCGTTCCGCCTGACCGCCAGCACGCGCGAGCTGGTGCGCGAGACGATGTTCCCCACCGCCATGCCCGAAATCCAGCGCGTCGTATTCATTTCCACCCCGCAGCACGGCAGCTACCTTGCGGCCATGTCCATCGCGCGGCTGGTGGGCAGCATGGTCAGCCTGCCGGTGCGCGTGACCGAAACCGCGCGCGACATCGTGACCGGGGCGGGGGACAGCACGCACCTGAACAACCGCGTGATGCGGCTGGGCAGCGTGTACGCCATGTCGCCGCACAGCGCGTTCATGCGCACGCTGCCCACCATTCCCATGGCCCCCGACGTGCAGGCCCATTCCATCATTCCCGTATGCGGCGACCCGCGCGACCTGTCCCATGCCGATGACGGGGTGGTGACATATGAAAGCGCGCACATCCCCAACGTGCAGTCCGAACTGGTGGTGCGCAATTCCGAACATTGCACCCAGTCAAACCCCGCCACCATTGCCGAGGTCCAGCGCATCCTGCTGCTGCAACTGGCCCAGAACCCGCCACGGGACATGACGCCGCACCCCGCGCCCGCCCCGCCACGCCACGCCGTGCGCGAACGGGTGCGGGCAGGACGGGCGCAGGCAGGGCGGGCGCGGGCAGGGCGGGCATGAAGGCAGGCCCGCGCGGGCGGGACGCACGCCCCG
>NZ_NKUB01000032.1 GCF_003207895.1 Komagataeibacter swingsii | reverse complement strand
GCCTCCATGAACTCCTGCCCTGGCACTGGAAAGCCCACCAGCAGGTCCACAATACCATCGCCGCCTGAATACGCCCGCGTCTCTCGCCGGATGATTACCTTGCATCGTCAGGGCCGTCCACACATGGCTCCATGCGTTGCAGACGGTGACGATTTCATCCTCGCACATTTCGTGCGGGGGCCGTCCACAACATCACCTCTGCTTAATGCGTGCCCATACCGGAACCTTCGGCCTTCAGGCCGGTGAGCAGGTCAGGCTCGATCACGGATTGCAGCCGCAGCGCATGCGCTTGCTGTCGCGCTCCAAGGATCGGGGAATGGATATGGGGATCTAAAACAGGAGACGTACAGCAAACTGTACGTTATAGTGGTCATGGAGGACCGATCATGACCTGTGTTTCCTATACCGACCTGCGCCAGAATCTGGCACATTATCTGGACGAAGCCGTGAACAGCCGCGCGCCGATTGTCGTGACCCGCAAGACCGGGAAAGGCAGTGTCGTGCTGATGTCGGAAGAAGAATTCTCTGGCTGGCAGGAAACCGTGCATCTTCTGAGCAGCCCACGCAACGCGGAAAGGCTGTTGCGGAGCATTCGTGACATCGAGCATGGGGCGGGGACCGAGCGTGATCTTCTGGAGCCGCAGGATGAACCGTCGGCGTGAAGGTCATTTTTCATGAAGATGGCTGGGAGGATTATCTTTCCTGGTTCCAGTCAGATCATGCTGTTCTTGGGAAGGTTAATGCCCTGATCGAGGATGTAAGGCGGCATCCGTTTCAGGGGATAGGGAAGCCAGAACCACTGAAGGGGCAGCTTTCCGGGTGGTGGTCCCGACGGATTACGGGGGAACATCGTCTGGTCTACCGGGTTCAGGGCCGCGCGGGAGAGGATCAGCGGATCGAGGTTGCCCAGTGCCGGTTTCATTACTGAAGGAGAGGCGTCATGAGCGAGACGGATCCGGCAGCCCGTGCGTTTGAGGATCTGTGCGCCGAAATGACGATGCGCCGGCGCAGCGTGGAAGCGCTGCCCCAGGCATGGCGGGATAACCGGCCACGTGACTATACGCCGGACCTGGCCAGACTGGTCAAAGCCCTGAACGAAGTGGGCGCGCGCATGAAGGTGATCGAGGCCAGTCCGACGCTGAAGATGACGCCACAGACCTATGGGTAGGGGGTACGCCAGGCAGGGCTTTCTGTCAGTCAGGACATGCAGGCCGCCTTTTATACCGCGATCCGAGCGGTTCAGGTGGAGCGGCAGCAACCGACCGATATTAATGGCACTGGCTCAGATCGGACAGGCACGTACCTAGGACCAGTCAGAACTGGTGGGTGCTGCAGGTCGGGGTGGCCTGTCTGGTTTGTCGGGATCGTGCCCTGACCCATCTCCTGCCATCATCACTGGGGACGCGCGTGGCCTTCTTTATCGTGGGTGGACAGGATCGATGGGAGTCTGGTGCGTTGATGATGGAAGCCGACAATCCCGAAAGCCTGCGGCTAAAAAAGGGGATTCAGGTCGCCTGATCGGCCGCACCAAAGGCGGCATGAACACGAAGCTGCATGCGATCACCGATCGGAGCGGATGACCGCTGAGCTTTTTCATGACTGCGGGACAAATCAGCGATTATACCGGTGCCGCTGCCCTGCTGGACAGTCTTCCTGCAGCACAATGAATGCTGGGAGATCGCGGGTATGACGCCGACGGGTTCAGGGACGCCCTGGAAGCGAAAGGTATAAAGCCCTGCATTCCAGGACGGAAATCTCGCGGCAAACCTGACATTCTCCTTTCAAGGACATTCCGACATTTAGTAGGCATTTTGGAATTTTTCATCCACTTCCGACAAGATAACTTATCGGAAGTAGGAGTTTGATTGGCCGAATTTTGCCCAGCGAGGAAGGGAGGGAGCAGAAAGTCCGGGAAACCGCGCCTTTCGGGATCGATCGGGCGCTTTTCCGTTCTCAAAAACCCGTTAACATGATATGACCTATTATATGACGCGAGAACGCCTTAATATGGTCAGGGTCAGGCGGCGCAGTTGCCTGCTAAGGGTGGGTAGGCTGCCTGCTTCCGCCGTCCGTCCGCCGTCGACCTGCAGGGCGTGCGGGGCGGAAAACCGGGGATCCGATCAGAATGGCTGAGACTGGCCGACCGCTGCAGGCGGCGCGGCCGCCGACCGGCCTGTCGCCGGCCACGGCGCGGGCCTATGCGGCCTCCTGGCGCGCCTTTGTCAGGACCCAGCCAGCCGATAGCGGCTTTCCGGTCGGCCCCGTCGCGGTGGCAGCGTGGCTGGACGCCCGGGCCAAGGCCGGACGGCCGCGGCAGAGCCTGGTGGTGGATCGCGCGGCGCTGACGGCCTGGTGTGCCGCCAATGGCGAGGGGCTTGATGTCGCCCTCCCCGCCACACGGGTGCGCCGGACCGGGGCTGGGGTCGATGCGGCTTCTCTGCTGGCTGCCGCGCGACGCTGCGGGCCCGACCTGCCCGGCCTGCGCGACCGGGCCTTGCTGTTGCTGGCGGCCACGCTGGACATCGGCGCCGAGGCCTTGGCCCGGCTGACGGTAGAAGACATCAGCGACACGACGGACGGGATGACCGTCGCCCTGCTGCGGCCCCGGTCCGGGCGCCACCAGTTGCGCCGGTTGCGGCGGCGCCGGGAGTTGGCCGTCTGTCCGGTGCGATCCTGGGCCGTCTGGCGCGATGCCGCGCAACTGCGCTGGGGGGCAGCGTTCCGGGGGATCGATGCGCCTGGCACGGTCGGGGATCCATTGTCGGTGCCGGGGATCCGGTTCGTGCTGGACCGGGCACTTGGACGTTCCGATCGCCCGGCCCACCGGACACGGCGGACGAAATCCGGCACCCCGCCAGAGTCCTCAGTCCGGACGCCAGCGCGTCAACGTATGCTGAGACCGGCCCCAGACTGGATCCGGACGACGCTCACGGTAAGCGGTCCGGTAGATGCAGTGGCCCGGTTCCGGATGGCGGCCCAGGGGCCGGGGATCATTCCCTGGCAGGTGGATTTTGACTACGAACAGGCCCGCCTGCTGGCGCCGATGGCGGGGAAGGGGGCGCAGGCGGTGACGCTGGCCCGGCTGCTGCGCCAGGCGTCCGAGCGCCTGCATCAAATCGCCCTACAGCATCAGGCGGCAGGCTGCCCTGCTTGTGCCTTTGACCTGCACCGGCTGGTACCGGTTCCCGGTCCCATTCTGGAAGCCGGGGCGGACTCCCGTGCGGCGGCGGCCTGGCTGCAGGCACAGTGGGGCACGCTGCTACCGTTGCGTCGGGTGGAGGTCGAAGCCCCGCGCGACCAGCGCGTCCGCCGCAGTGCCCGGCTGGTCTACCACTTCTGGTCGGCGGAGTGGACGCCGTGGCAGGCGCTGGAGCGGGTGCGGACGGACTGGCCGGAGCTGGTTTTCGACATCCGGCCGCATTACGCACGCGCTGATGACAGGAAGACCGCCGATGCCGCCTGAGGAGGACGAAGACTGGGGCGATCCGCCGCGTCGGTTGCCGCGTCCAGCGGTGCCGGAATTCCATGTCGAGGGGTTTGACGGGCCGCTGGACCTGCTGCTGGACCTGGCGGAACGGCAGCGTCTGGATCTGGGTGTCCTGTCCATCGCGGACCTGGCGGCCCAGTTTGTCGCTGAGGCGGAGCGGTTGGCCTGCACGACGCCGCTCATGCAGCGCGCGGACTGGGTGATCTGGATCGCCCGGCTGGTGTTCCTGCGCTCGCGGCTGCTGTTTGCCTCACAGGCGGAAAAACAGCTTGCCGAAAAAGAGGCGTGCCGGACGGTCGGCCAGATCGAGGGGCTGTTGCAGATGTGTGCGGCGGCTGACTGGCTGGAGGCGCGACCGCAGCTTGGTGTGTCGGTTTTTGCACGAGGCAGGGTAGCCGTGGAGAATGGCGTTTCAGGAAGGCAGGGGACTTATTTCAGTCTGTTGGAAGTTTGTCTCAGTGTGCTGGAACGGGAATTGGTGAGGGTCGAGACATCCGTTCCGATCTATCGGATCAATGTGCCTGCATATTGGCGTGTGACAGATGCGCTGGCCCTTGTCCGCGAAAAAATAGGGAACGGGGCCTATCGCAGCATATGGGAAGAGTGCATACCCTGGTCGGCTTTAAGCGGGCCGGATAGGATCATTGCTTGTCGTGCAGCTGTTGCTGCTACGTTTGTGGCTGGCCTAGAATTGGTGCGGCGGGGAGAGGCATCGATCGATACGGTTATGTTTCCCATAGCATGATGTTCCTTTGTAGCCTGGCAATGGCTTTTGGCTTCTTTAATAATGTACAAAGATATAGGTGAAATGAGCGGACAGAAAACAAAGGTGAGCGCGAAGCAAAATGTGTTTTTTATGTTCACAAATACACGAGTTAATTTATGTAATATTTAAAACTTTATGAATGATCGCAATATAGGAAATGTAGAAACGTACATTATTTTAATATACATATTATATAACTTTAACAATTATGAAGGTTAATAATATTATGGATATCGATAAGCCAGCGATGGTAGATGTTATATTTAACAACCTAAAACAAGACTTGAATAAGATATTGCCTTCTTATCGGAATGATGACCGTATTATATGTTGCATGTGCGGAAGGCTCTTACGTAAGGACCAGTTCTCTCTTGAACATATAATACCCCAGCAGGCGTTGAAAAAAGATATCAGAGACTCAAAATCTATCCCGAAGAATACACGTGCAGGGCTTACATTATTATGTAAGCAACCATTAAAAATACGTGGAAAAAAAGTCTCTGAACTGGGATGCAATGCATGGAAAGGAAAGCATTACGATAAAAAAATTGCTTCTTTTTTGCAAAATCAGAATTTTAATAAAATGGATGTCTCCAATATAATATCTATCTTTTCTACCTGTTTTATAGCCATGTTTTCTGTATTCGGGTATAAAGCGGTGTTCACGCATGATGGTATAATATGTCGCAGACAATTTTTTTCGCCAGATAAATTCCGTCGCGATATTCCAGAATTCTCACAAATTATTTTAGCTGGATCGTCACCGGAAAAACTTACAGTCGACAATCAGAAATACTGGTCATCACCTTTCTATTTTTTCGAAAAGCTATGCGGAAATAAATTATTTTGCAGCGTTAGTATCAGACACGTGGCGATGGTGCTTCCCTTAACGCAATCATTTAGTCTGAACATTCGACCTGTGTTGCCATGGATGCCGTCACATCGAATCATGCGACCTGATTTTACGCCGCTTTTTTCCTAGTTTGCGTCAAAGACGCGGAAAACTCTCGATGCATTTCTTGCTTTTGAGAAGAACCCTTATCGAAAGTAGCCGGGCCTATGCGAGGCCATCCGGCTTATCCAGCACCACGATCCGGGTGCTGATCATGGTGCCCGCCGCCTTGAAGGCCCCCACCGGGACATCCTCGACCAGCGCGGCCCCGCGGATCAGCGTCTCTGCCCGGGCCTTCAGCCCTGCCGGGCCAGCTCCGGGCCCGTTGGGCACCAGCGCCACCAGGCGGCCGCCCGGCGCCAGCCGCTCCCATGCCACCAGCAGGTTGCGGATCCACTGGCCAGAGGAATAGGGTGGGTTCATCACGATCCGGTCGTAGCGGGCCGTGTCCGGATCCAGCCAGTCCCCGCGCCGCGCGCTGACCCGCGGGTTCCCCGCGTAGCGTTCTGCCAGGAGGGCCGCCCGGCCCGCATTCTTCTCCACCGCCATGATTGAAGCTGCCGGCGTCTCCAGCAGGGCATCCACCAGCGCGCCTTCACCCGCGCTTGGCTCGCACAGGGTCATGACTCTTTAATCAGGAGCATATCTGGTTCCGGCTTGCGAAAGGGAATAATCGGGTCCAAGGCGCCTGCCGATATACAAGGTCCGAATTTCTTCTGGAGCCTGCCGTCCGATAAACCCTTTTCTGTCTGGATATTCTTTTTCAAATCCGGAGAAATACGCCTTTGTCGCCGGGAGCCATTTCTCGGCAATGAAAGCGTCTATTACCAAATTGTTTTTGATAGCCAGGATGTATTCGATAGTTTTTAGTCTCTCGGCAGATAACCGCCACGCATACCTGACAGCATCATAATTGCTCATCATCGAAGATGTCTTGTTGACGGCGAGAAGGAGAACCTTGTGCTGAAAATCTATGAGGGGTGCCTGATACCGCAACAAGAGTTCTTGCGATGAGGCTACACCGCAATCATCCGAGTAGTGCCCCCGAACAATGTTGGTCAGGTTAAGGTATGCGTCGATTAAGGCGGCTTCGACATGAAGCGCCGTGGCTTCATCCAGCTTATGCCGATGGATGAAATGGTCTACAGATAAGCCTTCCTTATGAATTTCCCTCCTTTTCAACACGCGCTCCCACTGCATGCTGGAACACACGATTCCCCTTGCCTTTGCCGACATAGAACGTCTCGCCGTTTCGAGGGTCGACAAGCCTGTAAACGTAATAGCCAATTTGTTCACTAACGTCGTCACTAAACATTCTGCGCCCTCGTATTACAGTCAGGTGCAGGATTGCATCTGCTGATACGTTGCTTAAGCCATAGGATGCAGTATGCAAATATTCATTTTTTAATTATATGATTACTCCGTTAATCATGTGGCTTCTCCAAGGCTTCGATAGCCGAAATCACTTCAGATCCAAGCTGGCGGGTATTTCGTTTATTGCCAGTGTTGTTAAGGAGACTGACACCCAACGATGTGGCCAGTTCGCGCAAGGCTGGCTTTGTTATCCTTGCGGGAACGCCTTCCTTTTCCACCTGGATTGTACCGCTTTCATATTCGATGACCCTGTAAGGGCCATAGGAAACCTCTCTGACGGCCTTCTGGTCACCTATGGGAACGACCGCCTTCTGTTGACGTGGCGAGTAGATATAGACCCCTTCTGCTTCACGACACAGGGGCAGGAAATCGGATGCAGACATATCTGCAACTTCTTCGATGGATATGTCGTCATCATCAAAATTCAACCGCAAAACAACGACACGATGAACGACATCGAAAGTGTTTTTGTTAAATCTGATATGTTGTGTAGACGTGACGGTTTTGACGGATATTTGTTCGCCTTCGGCTGAAACGACATCATAGCCCTTTTGGTTAACTTCAGGTGCCATCTGCCCACGAGTTTTCATGGCGACATATAGTTCGCCAATCCGACCAGTTAGGTGGCGTAATTCAGCAGGATTGACTCCCCACTGGATCTCTTTTTCTAGCCAAGTCAAAGCATCTCCAAGTGAGCGAATAATCTGTATCTGTGATAAAGCCATTTTCTTTAACGGACCTTGTTCATATCAATAGTAAAACCGGCTGTTTGAAGTTCACGCGCAACCGCAAACTTCCACATGCCCGCGTCATCCATGTCGGTGTAAACGACACCGCTAATGTCCGATGGTGTTTCAACATTCCCTTTTTTTAGGGCGCATACTCGGTCACGTCCAAGTTTTGCGGTCAGATATCCGTGTTCAAAAATAACATTTTGGCGCGCGCGTGGTTGTTCATCGACTTCGGATGAAACCCGGCCAAGGTCACATGGAGTATACAAAATTATAGCGAATCCACAGTCTGTTTCTTGCTCAATTTTCTCGATTATAGTTTTTCCAGCGTTAGTCTGTTCGTGTAAAATTATGGCGTCTAACCCCAATGATTCAATCAATCTGGCTGTCGCTGTTTTTGCGAGATCATCGCGCCCATGAACAATGAAAACCCTATTCGATTGACCGACAAGTATTTTTCCTGCCTTGCTTTGAACTAACTGGTGATCAAGAGTGAGTCGAACCGAATCAAATACAGATTTCGTGATATCTTGCAAACCGTCTTTGGATCGCACAATACTTTCAGGGTCAATATACATAATAACGTTTGACTGCATACGACTGTTGGCTTCGTCGGTTAAAACCGTAATTGGTTTATCGGATGTTTTAATGGATATTTGCCTAATATTTGACGGTTTAATGAAGTAACCTTCGAAATGTATATCTTCTTTTTTTAGATATGGCTTAACAATATTATTTTTTATATTATTAAGATCTTTTTCATCGTATTGAATATAGGTTCGATAGTCATCTGATTTAGAAAGTTTTTCATTGATTTGTACAACTACAAAATAATACATTTTTTAATCGCCTATCAGTTATCCAGAATTTCCAAGGCTGGAAGGCCCTTCACAATCTTCATGGTTTCCAGGCTGATCGTGATGACGCGGAGAAACAGATCCAGCGGATAGCGAGGGTCGTTCATGGTTTCGATGGCCCAGTCATTGGCATCGTTGACGATACCGCTTGCTTTGTCGGTCTTCACGCATTGACGTTCCACTACCCAGTCGAGGGCAGGCTTGCCGTTCACCACGTATTCATAGGCTTCGAGAGGGATACCTGTGACAGTAATGTGGTCATTGTAATGCAGGATGGTTTTATCTTTGCCCTTGCCGTATTTCATCTGTGTCACTCGATAATCAGCGGCTGTCAGAGGCTTGTTTCCCGCATCGACCTGCACCCCCTTGTAGATGGGTTGGCTGTCGAAATTGACATGCATTTCGCCTAGCCTGCGACCAGCATCGGAGAAGGCTCTGAAGGCTTCGTATGTCTTCATACGGGGGATGCGAGGGAGTTCCTTCCGCAGAGTGTCCGCATAGCGTTCTCGATATTCGGGAGAGTGAAGAAGTCCATAAATGTAATAGAACAGGTCTTGCTTGCTGATGGTCTCACCGGGATAGGCATCTCGGAAATGTTTCATTCCTTCGTCGGTGATGGCGTCCTGTCTGGTCAGTCCCGATTGTGAAGCCCCGGAGAACAGGTCGTTGTTGTCTGATGGAGCGTTATTTTCGTGATATACGAAAATAGGGAATGCTTGATATCCACCCATCGCGGGAGCAAGATTTAGGTCAATAATATGATTAGTCATAAAGGCAGAAAAACCTTTATCTCCACCTAAGCCTGGAACGCATATGACTAAATTCTCTGCCTTCGCATCAGGAAATAGGTGAGGCATCTGGTAAATCATGTCATTCATTTGCCGATCAAAGTACATCCACTGACAGAAAAATGGCCGGTAAACCGATTTCACGACATCCTCAGGTTTAAATAATGCTGGCTTATCTCGGGTAAAATCCCGAAGCAGTGAACGGTTCCAGCTTATCTTTCGTGGATCACTATCGACGAAGTTCTTGGCCTTTTCTAATCGTTCTTTGGAAGCTGCATCAGGGTATTCACTCTGAAATCGTTCTCGTTCCGAATTATACACATCAATCATGGACAGCATATCTTCGGTTAATACTTGATGGGATGAATTGTAGCACCATGCATCACGAGCTGTTGCAACGCCACGGGAAAACAGACTGAACAGCACAGGTCCCGCATCCTTATCCTTGCTCCCAATGGCAATAAATTTTCCAAAGCTGTCATCCCGTTGCCGTAGCCAGTCGCCATGGTCATCCGGCGTGATCGTCTGCCACAGGTCTTCGTTCGTCAGGCCATTGATGCTGGCCAGTTCCTGAATACGTTTCAGCTTCTGCTCACGGGTCAGATAATCCCCGATATCATGGAACAGGATACGGCCCTGTTCCTGCGCATTTGGATTCTTGACCATGAGGGAAATGGCAATCGGCGCCCGGCTTCCAGCATTGAATATCTTTCCACCTTCCTTGCGTGATGTTTCCCCTGATGTCCGCTGGTTGCCCCGCAGATGAAACACATGGATGGAGGAAAATTCTTCGGCTAGACACTGACGCAAACCATTTGCCGTATTGGCATCCAGAAAGCCTGCGTTGGTCACGAAACCGATGACGCCACAATCCCCGATGCGGTCGGAGGACCAGCGGATGGCGCGGATATAGCTGTCATACAGGGCGCGCTTGTTCGTGGCACTGGACCGTTCCGCATAGGTCTTCGCAATCCGTGCATCCAGGGTGGGATAGGTCACATTCTGATTGTTGTCGTTTCCGCTTTCCTGCCCGACCGAGTAAGGCGGGTTCCCCATGATGACACGGATATCCAGATTTTTCTGTTTGCGGATGCGCCGATTGTTATCTTCCAGGGTTGAACTCACCAGATCATGCGGTTCGTTCAGCCTGAAGGTGTCCGTCAGGCAGATACCCTCGAAGGGTTCATATGTCCCGTCCATCAGATCGGAGAACGTGGCCTCGATATTGATGGAGGCGATATAATAAGCCAGCAGGACGATTTCGTTAGCGTGCAGTTCCTGTCGGTATTTATGGAGCATCTGCTCCTTCGTGATCAGACCACTTTGCAACAGCCGGGTGATAAATGTCCCTGTGCCGGTGAAGGGGTCCATGATATGGACACCCTTGCTTCCAAGGGTCTGACCGAACTCGCTTTCCAGCACATCATTGATGGAGCGGATGATAAAATCCACCACCTCAATGGGTGTGTAGACAATACCCAGGCGATCCTTCAGATGCGGGAAGGCTTTCTGGAAAAAGCCGTCATACAGTTCCTTAATGACCTTCTGGCGACCGTAGGAGGTATCAATCCCCGAAGCCCGTTCACGGACGCTGGTATAGAATACCTCCAGCCTGTCGGTTTCCTTGTGCAGACTATGCCTGTCTAGCGCATCCAGAACTGTCTGCATGGCTCTGGACATGGGGTTGTCGCCAATAAAGCTATGGCCAGCGAATAGGGCTTCGAACACGGGGCGGGTGATGAGATGTTGCGCCAGCATCTCGATGACTTCGTCCTCGCTGATGCTGTCGTTCAGTTCCGTCCGCAGGTCTGACGTGAATTCCTTGAACGAGGTTCGGGCTTCAACGTTGTCGGGATTCTCCAGAATGGTTTTGATGCGAGTGATGTGGGTCTGAGCAATCTGGGCAATATCGTCGGCCCAGTCTTCCCAGTGATGGCGGTTGCCGACCTTCTTGACGATTTTGGCGTAGATAGCCCGTTCGATTTCCCCGACTTCAAATTGCAGGGTTTCCTGCCTGTCGTCGTCAGGGAATGAAGCCTTCTTTCCAATTTTGTAGGACGAATGGGCTTTCTGGGCTGTGCCTGTTGTCAGGGCCTTTGTCTTGGCCGTGATCTTCTTCGTGACCGCGATGACTTCCATGCGGGATGTGTCAGGTCTGGCCTGAAGATCCATCTTGTTGACCATGTGATCAAAACGATCATCGTGAGAACGCAGGGCCTGAAGCACCTGCCAGACCACCTGATAGGTCTTGTTGTTATCCAGAGCCTGGTCTGGCTCAACCCCAACCGGGATAACTACGGGCAGTACGACATAGCCCCGCTTCTTGCCTGGTGCGACCCGCATCACACGGCCTACGGACTGGACCACATCCACCTGTGAATTCCTGGGGGTCAGGAACAGGACTGCATCCAGCGCCGGCACGTCCACCCCTTCGGACAAGCAACGGACATTGGACAGAACCCGACATATGCCTTCCGGGGTCTCGTCCTTCAGCCAGGCGAGTTTGCCTTCCTTTTCGCTGGCGTTCATCCCGCCATCGACGTGTTCGGCTTCGCAGACCAGACGGGCTTCAGGTTCAATGTCTTCCTGTTCCTGATATTCCTCCACGACCTGCTGGAACATATCGGCAATCTGGATGGAACTGACCTTGGGCGTCCTGCCCCTGTAGCCGGGAGAAATGACCTGGCAGAAGGCGACGGCCCGCTTCATCGGTTCGGGGATAGTTGTCCCTTCACGAGGCAATCCGCCCGTCGCCAGCGCCTTCCAGCATCCAACAATTTTGGACGCATCGGAGACGGTCAGGCCGTTATCGGGGTCATCCAGAAGCTTCTGGACACTACGGCTGACGGTTCCCTCGTCAACCGCCAGCACGATGACCTTGTAGTCCACCAGCAGTTTGCGCCGGACGGCCTCGGAGAAGGTGATGACATGGAACTCAGGCCCGTAGATGGCCTCATTGTTCATGCCATAGACAATGGCCCCTTCCTTTTCGGCCTTTTCCTGCGCCACATCACCGTAAATACGCGGAGTGGCAGTCATGTAGAGTCGGTGCCGGCCTGCCAGATAATCCTGGTTATGGACGCGGACGAAGGCGCTATCGTTCTCCTCACCCCCGAAAGTGACCCCTGTTGTCCTATGCGCTTCATCGCAGACGATCAGATCGAACTCGGGGAAGTCATGCTCCTTCTGGGCACGGCTGATGACATCAATGGAATGATAGGTCGCAAATACAACATTCATATGTGTATTGTCGCAACGTTTGATGAACTCCGAACTCAGACGATTTGCGTCCGTTGTGGCAGGGTAACGCAATTCGTGTATGTTAATTCGAATTTCGTCATTATTTTCTGCTTGTTGATTTCCGACAGCACTGTCCGAACAGACAGCGAAGCTGTGGAGCGGAACCTGGCTTTCCTGGGTCCATTCGGTCAGGGTCTGGGACAGCAGGGACAGGCTGGGAACGAGGAACAGGACACGGCCACCGGCCCCGACCTGCTGTTCCGCGATTTTCAGGCTGGTGAAAGTCTTGCCCGTCCCGCAGGCCATGATCAGACGGCCACGGTTATGATTCTTGAAGCCGGCCAGAACCCGGCGGATAGCGGTTTCCTGATGCTCGCGGGCTTTCTTCTGCGCCCGCAGGACAGGAGCAATATTGGGCTGATATTGCGACCAGTCAATCAGGCTGGTTTCCAGGTCATACAGATCAATCTTGCTGACAGGCGGGTGCTGGTCTGCAAGCGATGCCTCGGCATTATCGGTCCAGTGGTTGGTCGTGGCGACAATGATACGCCGGGCAAAATGCTTTTTTCCCGAGGCGGTGAAAAAGCTGTCGATATCCGGCTTGCTGATACTGTGGGACGGGGCATAAAATTTACATTGGATGGCGTGGTATTCGCCCGTGCCCCGCGTTCTGGCGACCAGATCGATGCCCGTGTCTTTCGCGACATAGCCTTCTTGGATTGCCCAGTCCTTGTATGTCCATACCTGGTCATACAGGTCCGCGTAGCTCGGCTCTGTTCGCAGGTAGCAGACAATCAGTTCCTCGAAGTAGGTGCCTTTCTCGCGCTCTGTGACGGATAGATTTCTATAGGTATCAAGCAGTTGGGAAAGCGCGGACATAATCGGGCAAGCCTTTGGATGGTCTGAAAATCACGTCTGGCCAGATTAACCTTTGCCACAGGGATGGGGAATAGGGCCTATTGACGAGAGGTTTTTTCAGACTGACGTGGACATGATTCAACACTGGTCTTTGCAGAAATCTATGGCTGTGTGGCGATCTGACGGACGAAGAATGGGTGATCATTGGCAACCTGCTGCGCCTCAACGTGGGTGTTGGTCACGACCGGCACAGGATAACCATCTGTTTCTCAATGAAATGCTTTATGTCCTAAATGTCGGTTGCTCATGGCGGGACATGCATGAGTGCTACGGAAAATAGAACTCGGACTATGTCCGGTTTCGCCGGTGGGCTGAGCAAGGCGTCTGGGATGCTTTGCTGGAAACGCTGGTCGAACTCGGATTGATCGATGACTGGCAGCACATGATCGACAGCACGGTCGTTCGGGAGGACAGCCAGGAGTCTGGCGCAAAAGGCGACATTTAATAATTACGTCCCACAGGAGCATTCGCGACCGTTAGGGCATTATCGGGCATGGGGCGCTGCAGTTGTAGCGCATCGTCCAGAGGCCCCTTCATCCACAGATCCAGTTCTTCCTGCCGGGTCAGGATGACCGGCATGGCTTTCGGATGAATGGCGCCGACTTCCCGATTGGCAGTAGTGGTCAGGAAGCCGAACAGGTCATCCGTCGTCTCGCCATCCGCCAGTTTTCGTACTGACGTCCACCGGCACCAGATCCCTGCAAAGAAAGCCAGCGGCTCCCCATCGCTACGGGCAAACCAGACGGGCCTGCTGGTCCCATCCGGCAGGCGCTCCGGTTCGGAAAAGGCCGTGAGCGGCACCAGGCAGCGATGCGCCACACCTTCCCAGCGCTTCCACCATGTCGAGGTCGGGTTGCGGATATTGGTCACACCCCGATCGACCCTGTGGCCTTTCAGGTAGTTCGGCGGCGTGGGCATGCCCCAACACGCCATGACCAGTTCACGCCCGTCCTGCGCGTTCCGCACGATGGGCGCCAGGGTGTTGGGCCAGATCTCGGGCAGGGGCCGGAGATTGCCGGTGCGGTCGGTCATGACCCGGGCCGCCTCCCGGATCGCCTGCTGGCTGCCGGTCATCGCATAGAGGTTGCACATCACGCCGTCCTTTCGCGAGTCCGGATATGGGTGTCCTGCCGGATGGTATCCACCCTGCACGAAGGGGGTGGCCGGACTGTTCCTGATAAACCCCTGCAATCCAGACAGTTTTCATCGAGCCTGGATCGGACGGCAGGCCTGTGCCCGCGCCCGGATCGCAACCGCTTTTCCAGGATGGGTTGACATTCGTCACCATGCCAGAACAAATAACGAACACGATCACTGATTCCGTGCCAGAAACACCCGAATGGACTGTCCGACCCCATGCCCGCACCCAAACCCCGTCCCGCGCTGGAGGCGCTGAGAGCACAGGTCAGCCGCCTCGAAGGCCAGGGCCGACGCAGGCGGGGCGTGCTGCCCTTCGGCATGCCCGAGATTGACGGTCGTCTGCCAGATGGCGGCCTGGCTCTGGGCGCGCTGCATGAGGTGGCAGGCGGCGGCCATGACGCCCTGAATGCAGCAGCATCCGGGCTGTTTTCCGCCGGGATCGCAGCCCGGACACGGGGCAAGGTGCTGTGGATCGCCACCCGTCAGGACCTGTATGCCCCAGCACTGCAGCAGGTCGGGCTGTCGGCGCGACGGACCATCTATGTCGCGGCCAGTTCGGACGTCGATGTCCTGGCCTGTTTCGAGGAGGCATTGCGTCGTCAGGGGCTGGGCGCAGTCGTCGCCGAGGTGGGCCGCCTGTCCATGACCGCCTCGCGCCGCCTGCAGCTGGCGGCCGAGACATCCGGCGCACTGGGCATCGCCATACGACGCTGGCGGCGACAGACGGATGCCGCCGATTTCGGCCAGCCCACCGCTTCGGTCACCCGGTGGCGGGTATCCGTCCTGCCATCCGTGCCGCTGCCGGTTCCCGGTGTCGGCCGGTCCCGCTGGCTGCTGGAACTGATCCGTGCCCGCGCGGGCGAATGCGCCGATTTCGAAGTGGAGGCCTGTGATGCCAAAGGGAGACTGGCACCGTGTCGTCTCGCTCTACCTGCCACTCTGGCCGACAGACCGGATCAGGAAGCGGCTGGGCACCGACGCGCCCGCGCCTGACCGCCCGCTGGCACTCGTCGGGCGGGAAGGGCGGCGACGGGTCGTGCTGTCGGTCGATCTCGCCGCCCGCAGGCTGGGCCTGCGTCCCGGCACGCCTGTCGCGAAAGCGCAGGCGCTCCATCCCGATCTGCTCATCATGGATGCCGACCCGGACGGTGACCGGGCTGGACTGGAGCGGCTGTCGCTGTGGTTCCAGCACCGCATCGCCCCCATCGTGGCTCCCGATCCGCCAGACGGCATCGTGCTGGATACGACCGGTGCCGATCACCTGCATGGGGGTGAGGCCGTCATGCTGGAGAACATGGTCTCGCGCCTGAAGGAGGCCGGGATCACGGCCCGGGCCGCGATTGCCGATACGTGGGGCGCCGCCCATGCGCTGGCGCGTTATGGCCGGGAACGCATCACCCTCGTGCCGCCTGGTGAGACGGCGGCAGCGATCACTGATCTACCCATCGAAGCCCTACGCCTGCCAGCGGATATCATTGATGGCCTCCATGGGCTGGGCGTGTCACGCATCGGTCCTCTGGCCGGCATGCCGCGCGCGCCGCTGACCCTGCGCTTCGGCCCGGATGTCGCCCGCAGGCTGGACCAGGCTTTCGGGCGGCAGGCGGAAGCCATTGTCCCGGTCCGGCTGCAGGCGCCGGTGCAGGTCAGCCGGAATTTTGCCGAACCGATCAGCGCAGCCGAGACCATTGCCCGCTACATCACCAAACTCGTGCCGCCCCTGTGCGCCGGGTTGGAGGAACGCGAGCAGGGCGTGCGCCGCCTCGACCTGCTGCTGCACCGGGTGGACAGCCGAACCGAGGCCGTCCGTGTGGCTACGGCCATGCCGGTGCGGGACGTCAGACGCCTGACCCGTCTGCTCTGTGACAGGATCGAGACCATCGATCCGGGCTTCGGGATCGAGCGCATGGTGCTGACCGCGTCGCTGGCCGAGCCGATCCTCCACCGCCAGGGTGTCTCCGCCCTGATCGAGGAAGAAGAGGCCGACGTCTCCGACCTGATCGACACCCTGGCCAACCGCGTCGGCACACAGGCCCTGTATCGCTTTGCCCCGGTGGAAAGCGACGTGCCGGAACGGGCTGTCTGCCGCGTGCCCGCACTCGCACCCGAGGACGGAAAGGAGTGGCCGGATCACTGGCCACGCCCCACGCGCCTGTTGCCCCGTCCCGAGCCGATCCAGACCATGGCCGTGTTGCCCGACCATCCGCCGATCTTCTTCATCTGGCGTGGCATCCGCCGCCGGATCAGATGCGCTGATGGCCCCGAGCGGGTCTTTGGCGAATGGTGGAAGGGCGATGCCGAACTGACCACCGTGCGGGACTATTTCCGGGTGGAAGATACCAGCGGCGAGACATTCTGGGTTTACCGGACCGGGGATGGCGAACATGGCGAGACCGGTTCGCAGGGCTGGTTCCTGCATGGTCTCTTTGAATGAGCGTGGCATACGCCGAACTGCAGGTGACGACGTATTTCTCGTTCCTGCGCGGCGCATCCTCACCAATTGAACTGTTCGAGCAGGCGAAGGCCCTTGGCATTGAAGCGCTGGGCATCTGCGACCGTAATTCCCTGGCGGGCATGGTGCAGGCCCATGTCGCGGCCAAAGAGACCGGCATCCGCCTGGTCGTGGGCTGCCGTCTCGATCTGGCCGATTTTCTGCCCGTGCTGGTCTATCCGACGGATCGGGCCGCTTATGGCCGGTTGTGTCGGCTGCTGAGCCTTGGCAAGGCCCGGGCCGGAAAGGGGAAATGCCGTCTGCTCTGGGAGGATCTGGTCACATGGGGTGAGGGCCTCCTTGTCATCCTGATCCCGGATACGGCGGATGATGCCTGCGCCCTGCAGCTTCGCAAGCTGCAGGATGCCTTTGGCGACCGGGCCTCCATGGCGCTGACCCTGCGGCGTCGGCCCAATGACCAGATGCGGCTGTATGAACTGGCGCACCTCGCCCATCAGGCGCGGGTGCCAGCGGTCGTGACCAATGACGTGCTGTTCCACACCCACGACCGGCGTATCCTGCACGATGTGGTGACCTGCATCCGCAACCACACCACCATCGACGAGGCCGGGTTTGCCCGTGAGCGCCATGCGGACCGTTACCTCAAGCCGCCTGCAGAAATGGTGCGACTGTTCAGCCGGTATCCCGAGGCGGTGGCCCGGACCACGGATATTGTGGAGCGCTGCCATTTCTCGCTCGATGATCTGGCCTATCAATATCCCGACGAGGTCTCCGTCCCGGGCCAGACGCCGCAGCAGGCGCTCGAAGCCCTGACCTGGGAAGGGGCGGCAGCGGCCTATCCCGAAGGCATTCCGCCCGAGGTCAGGAACATCCTCAACCATGAACTCGCCCTGATCGGGCGCATGGATTATGCACCGTATTTCCTTACCGTCCACAGCATCGTCCGTTACGCCCGCTCGCAGGGCATCCTGTGCCAGGGGCGGGGATCAGCGGCCAATTCCGCTGTCTGCTATGTACTGGGCATTACCGCCATCGATCCGGCACGGACGTCGCTGCTCTTCGAGCGCTTCGTATCCGAAGAGCGCCGCGAGCCGCCCGATATCGACGTGGATTTCGAGCATGCGCGCCGGGAGCAGGTCATCCAGTGGATTTATGGTCATTATGGCCGCAACCACGCAGCCCTTACGGCCGTGGTTACGCGCTATCGTGCGAAGGGCGCGCTGCGCGATGTCGGCAAGGTCATGGGCCTGCCCGAAGACCTGATCCGCACCCTGTCCGGCCAGATCTGGGGCTGGGGGCGGAAGCTGGATGAGGACGCGCTGAATGAGACGGGGATCGATATGTCCGACAGGCGCATCCGGCTGACGCTGGATCTGGCGCGCTGCCTGATCGGCGTGCCGCGTCACCTGTCGCAGCATCCCGGCGGGTTTGTCCTGACCCATGATCGACTGGATGAACTGGTGCCGATCGAACCGGCGGCCATGGACGGTCGCCAGATCATCGAATGGGACAAGGACGATATCGACGTCCTGAAATTCATGAAGGTCGATGTGCTGGCCCTTGGTATGCTGACCTGCATGAAGAAGGGGCTGGACCTTCTGGCCGAACACAAGGGACAGCATTACACGCTGCAGACCATTCCGGCCGAGGATCCGCGGACCTACGCCATGATCCGGAAGGCGGACACGATCGGGGTGTTCCAGATCGAATCCCGCGCCCAGATGTCCATGCTGCCACGTCTCAGGCCCCGGGTGTTCTATGATCTGGTGATCGAGGTGGCCATTGTCCGGCCCGGTCCCATCCAGGGGGACATGGTGCATCCCTATCTGCGCCGGCGGGCCGGGCAGGAAAAGGAGATCTACCCGACGCCGGAACTCGAAAAGGTGCTCAAGAAGACGCTGGGCATTCCGCTGTTCCAGGAACAGGTGATGCAGGTGGCCATGGTGTGTGCCGGGTTTTCGGCGTCCGAGGCCGACCAGTTGCGCCGGGCCATGGCCACCTTCAAGAATACCGGCACGGTCTCGCGTTTCCGCACGCGACTGATCGAAGGCATGACGGCGCGGGGTTATCCCGCGACCTTTGCCGAGCGCATCTTCCAGCAGCTTGAGGGGTTTGGCAGTTACGGCTTTCCCGAAAGCCATGCGGCCTCATTTGCCATCCTTGCCTATTCGTCATCCTGGATGAAATGCACCCATCCGGATGTGTTTCTGGCCGCCCTCCTGAACAGCCAGCCGATGGGGTTCTACGCCCCGGCCCAGCTTGTGCGCGACGCCCGCGAGCATGGGGTCGAGATCCGGCCGGTCTGCGTCAACGCCTCGCGCTGGGACAGCACGCTCGAAGGCCCGGAGCGGGATGACGGGCTGTTTGCCGTCCGCCTGGGTATGAACCTGGTGAAAGGACTGGCCAACGAGGATGTGGCCCGGATCGTGGCAGCGCGGGGTAACCGGCCCTTTGCCTCGGTCGATGATCTGTGGCGCAGGGCAGGGGTGAAGGGGGCGGCCCTGACCCGTCTGGCCGAGGCGGACGCTTTCCGGCCGGGGCTGGGTCTGGCCCGGCGCGAGGCGCTGTGGGCGATCAAAGCACTACGTGACGAACCCCTGCCGCTGTTTGCCGCAGCCGCCGTCATGCGTGAGGCGGAAGAACCCGACGTGCTGCTCCAGCCCATGCGGGACGGGGCTGAGGTCGCGCGAGATTACAACCGTACCGGCCTAACCCTGCGGGATCATCCCGTGGCGTTCCTGCGCCCAGATCTCGTTGAGCGCGGGATAGTGACGTGTCGGCAGGCCCTGGAGGCCCGGGGCAGAAGCAGCCTGTCGGTGGCCGGACTGGTGCTGGTCCGCCAGCGGCCCGGTTCGGCCGAAGGTGTGGTGTTCATGACGTTGGAAGACGAAACGGCCGCGATCAACGTGATCATCTGGCCTGATATGTTCGAGCGTTTCCGCCGGGTGGTCCTGTCAGGCCAGATGCTGGGGGTTGTCGGGCGGCTGCAGAAGGAAGGGGAGGTGATGCATCTGGTGGCACGCGAGATCGGTGATCTCTCCCACCTGCTGGCCGATGTGGGGAATCGGTCGCTGCAGCCTCTCTCCAACCTTGATCAGGACAGGTCTGTCGAAAATATCTTTGTGAAGGCCCGGAATTTTCATTGAATGTTGTGTCAGGAGGATAATTCATCTTCGCGATGTTCGCTTACGCCTACACATTGGTCATGCGGAGTGCTGGACTGTGTTTCGCAAAGCGGACATCATTGCTTGAAAGTCTTATCTCCGGATCCAGCGGCAATATTCATTCTGCTTCGTTTCTTAGCTGGTCGCCTCGCCTATGATAGGCAGAGTCTTTAGATGGTTATCGATGACCTTGACTATATGACGGGACATCGGAAGATGCGCCTTCTCGGATGACCATCGATCCATGAAGAGACCGACAGTTTCACGTGCCGTGTCGAGGACCAGCTTTCTCGGCAGCGCGGCCTTGCCGGCGAGGTGAAGAAGCTCCTCTTTCGTGAATTGATCAAACCGTCGCGTACGACTGAAATTCAAGGCCGACTGATCGCCCGGAATGTAGGGAATCGTCGATACGAAGTCATAGGCAGGAGAGAGCTTGGCGGTCCGCTGGTCGGGGTAGATGAGTGACCAATTTTTCAGATGCATATCCCCGTTGCCGATGAGGGTATTGAAAGTCAGGCGACGGATGAACTCGGCAACATCGTTATGATCGGACTCAGCCGCGATCACCGCCGCGATGCTGCGGTTGCTTGCCTTTTTGTACTTATCTTCGGAATAGACCCCATAGACCTGAGCAAAGTCCTCGATATGGATGGATGTGCCATCTTCGCGACGATCAAAGCGCTCGATAATAAAAGCCTTATCTCCAAGCTGGTCGATGCCATCAGGCAAGTTGTTGATACCACTAATGTTTACCAAGCCGATAGGTGGGACATTGATGCCAACCATGCGAGCAAGCGTCATCATCGAGAATTCGTTTTCAGGGATGCCATGATACTCTCTTGAGGGAAGCTTGACGATCCAGTCGCCCCCGATCCCGCTTGCTGGAATGGTCAGGCCACCGGCAGCGTCAATGACGGCCGAAAATTTCAGCTGAACCCCAGCAAGCGAAAACCGGAGTGCGTTTTTATGGGTGTTTGAGCCCTCAACCTCGACTTGATCATCGAGATCATCAAACAAAGGCCGTGCTTCATCTTCAGCGACCTCGACCGTCACAGCCCCAGGCAGGTCGCGGCCGAGGGCTTGGATCAGGAAGAACTCACGCGTCTCATTGACGCCCGCCTTTTCTGCCAGATAGCTGCGGAGACGACCTTCAGGAAGCAGGTTCGAGAAGAACGGCATGAGCTTCACTTTGATCGGCCTGAAGTCGTTCCGCAACTCCCCATACTGGTCTTTGAAGGACAAACCGAGCGTTTCTCTATCTGCGTTACCAATATAGGCGTCATTGAACGTAAAGATTGATCGTTCATCGCCAAGATGCGTGAGTGTCCCGATCGGTTTGCCATGGAGTTTGACGGTCAGGAAGGAAACATCAGGCATCATCGTCCTCCTCATCAAGAGAATAGGCCGGACGTGATAGGGTATCTCCGCTATCGGGTAGCGGATCATGTGAAGCCTTGTTGCGGATCGTGCGCATTATTGTGAGGCTTTCATTGAGTGAGACCATCTCTTTTCCTGGACGACCGATCTGCTCAATTATGTGACGCAGTTTTTTCATTTCCTCGAGGTCGAGCATCGATACTCGGAACCGGTGCAAGTCGGAGATAGACTTCTGAAGTCGCTGAAGTCCTTCGAGGTCTGGCATGCTCATTTGGATGCCGCGCATTGTCTCACTGATTCGCTGCATCTCCTTTTGGATTGCAACGACGTCTTTGCGGTTGGAGCTGATCGCATCGCGGCTTAGGGAACGCACGACGGCCACAGCCTTGCGTGGAACAAGAGCAAGCTCCAGATCAAGGGCATGAGCGAGCGCGGCCAAGCTTGAGAGGCGTAGGTCGACAGCTCCTGCTTCGATCCGGGAAATCTGCGCTTGAGGCACCCCAGCCAACGCGCTCAACTCGCGTTGGCTTAACCCCTTGGTTTTGCGCGCCGCTTGCAATCGCTCTGCTATGCCTGTTATGTCGTAGCTCATATCAATGTTCTTTTCTGCATCAATTCACATATATGATGCAGTTTTATATATCAAAACTTTGGGTATCTTTCAAGATTGATATATATTCCGATATCAAATAATAATTTTATGTATATTTTGAGGTGGCCCCGTCCGTTCGGACAGTTTTGTGGGCTTGATAAGCTATACCCGATTGATGTCATGCCGGCATTTGGGGGCGAACTGGAAATCGTCGCTCGATTCCCCGATCATGCGGTGAAGATCCGCAATTTCTCCGAATTGAACGCGAAGCGGGGGCGTTTGAGACTTACGCCAGTCCCGCCGATTACCGCTATGACATACGCAAACGCCCGAACACGGGATTTGTGATGTTCCGACCGTGAGTTTTTCGATGCCTCGTACCCTGTTTTTTTGCGGAAATGGGGAGTGGCGGCATGGTAAAAGATACGAAACGCAAACTCGGCGGTATCGTCCCGGCCAACGATAACGGGCCGGTCGATCCTGCCGCGAAAGCGCGGTGCGATGAACTGATGTTTGCCCTGGCGAGCGCAATAGGCCGCCAGATCGCCCGCGAAGAGTTCGCCCGTCGGAAATTGGGGCGGGCGGCCAACGACAATTGTCCTCTTCCCGGCCATCGCCCGGACGGGAAGGACAGGCCGGAAAGGGGAGAGTGAATGACCCGCGTAGCTCTTTATGCCCACCATTCGTCCGACAACCAGAGTGCGGCCTCCATCGAGGACCAGTTGCGCCTGCGCGATGAAATGGCCGTCCGTGAGGGCTGGCCCATCGTGCAGACCTATCGGTGTTGATTTTCACTGAGAACTGATGGCGTGGACGGCTCCCTGTGGTCCTGAGAGGATGCTGAGGAGTTGAATGTCAGTGAAGGAAACCATCATGCGTTCCGTAATGCTGATCACATCAAACCGGCTGATCGTGAACATCAGGGACTGTCAGGAATTTCGTGTAAGAGGCGTTGTTCACGTTATTGATCAGACGGTGGCGCGGGCGAAGCGGTCACCGAAGAGAATGGCGAACTGGGCCTTTGCCATGGACCATTCCCTTGGGGGCATGATCCATTCTTTCTCGGCTCGATTCAAGGCCAGAAAGAAGAGCTTGAGGGCCGCATCGTCATTGGGGAAATGCCCTCTGGCCCGGACGGCCCGCCTGAGCTTGGCGTTCAGCGCTTCTATGGCATTGGTCGTATAGACCAGTTTCCGGACGTCGGCAGGGAAGGCGTAGAAGGGAATGACCTCCTCCCAGGCCCGCTCCCAGGACTGTACGATCGCTGCGTATTTCCGACCCCAGGGGCTTTCGGCAAAGGCAGCCAGAGCGGTTTTTCCAGTCTCGGCGTCCACCGCCCGGTAGATATCCTTCAGAGCCGTGGCCACGGATTTGCGATCTTTCCAGGCGACGAAATCCAGCGAATGGCGCAGCAGGTGAACGATGCAGGTCTGCACCAGGGCTTCGGGAAAAACCGCGCGGATGGCGTCGGGAAAGCCCTTGAGCCCATCAACCATGGCCAGCAGGATATCCTCGACGCCACGATGGCGTAGCTCGTTCATGACACGGAGCCAGAATTTGGCGCCCTCGTTCTGCTCGATCCACAGGCCGAGGACCTCCTTCGTGCCGTCGGCGCGTATGCCCAGGGCGATATGCACCGCCTTGTTGCGCACCATGCCTTCGTCACGGATCTTCACCCGCAGGGCATCGAAGAACACCACCGGATAGACCACCTCCAGCGGCCGGTTCTGCCAGGCTGCCACTTCGTCCAGAACGGCGTCGGTGATGACGCTGATCAGGTCCGGCGAAGCTTCCATCCCATAGATTTCAAGCAGATGGCCCTGGATCTCACGTACGCTCATCCCACGCGCATACATCGAGATGACTCGATCGTCGAAGCCGGGAAACCGCCGCCGGTAGCGGGCGATCAGTTGCGGATCGAACGTTCCCGCCCGATCACGGGGGATGTCCAGCCGTACCCGACCGGCATCCGTCAGCACCGTCTTCTGCCCATAGCCATTGCGACAGTTCGGGCGACCAGCCACAGCCTCGCCGGCCAGATGGTGGTCCAGTTCTGCGTTGAGCAACCGCTCCGCCAGGGCTTTCTTCATATCGCCCAGAAGGGCATCTGCGTCTGACATCGTGCGGACCACGCGGCCAGCCAGAACCTGGTCCAGAACATCGTCAGGGATGATGGGTTTCTTGCGTCGGGCCATGATGCTGCTCCTTCTTTCGCATCAAACGCCCAAACACGAAATTTAGGATAGGCCCTGAACATCATGAAGCAGGTCGACGAAATCCTTGATTACGCCGATGACGTTTCACAACCTGACAGACATTCAGCTGCCCCTATCGCTGTCTTTAATTATTCACCGATCAGCGACCAGAAACCCAGCTTGCGCTTATGCTGCGCTTTCAAGCGGGTCATAAAGGCTTCATGGGTTTCCATGCCGTTTGTCGCTGTCAGCAGTTGTGCAAGCAGCCGACAGGAGGCGAGATCCTTCGCCGCATAGGAATAATAGCGGGAAAGCGCCTTATTCAGCACGGCCTCGACCAGCAGGCGGTAAAGAAGGGTCGCCTCATTGGGATACGATTCAGACAGACGATCCGCAGCCGGACGTAGTGTTCCGTAATCACGCCCGTCCAGTTCTGCCGTATGCTCCCGCACGAGACGGGCAGCAGCGTCGAGCGCTGGCCATTTAAGAAGAGTGGAAAGGGCTACGCCCCTGACCGGGAAATTACGGATGTGATTGAGTGCCTGTTCTTCAGCATCAATCGCGTCGTAATCGCTGAGATGGCGTTGGTATGCTTGCCAGTGCGGCAGGCTAAGGCGTTCCTGAAAGATTTTCCATCGCAGGGACTGGGCTGTGTCGCGGTCGCCCACGGCTTCGCACGCTTCGATCCGAAGATCGTCATTTTCCCAGCGGAACCGGGGCGTCTCCTCAGTCTCCCGGTCGAGCCATTCGAGCGCCTCACGGGCGCGCTCCTTGTCCAGCAGGCGACGTGCAACATCGCCGATAGAGGAGGACTGACGTTCACTCAGGTTGACTGCTTCGATATAGGCATCGACGTCACCTATTGCATCGGCCAGATCCTTCAGATGACCGAGGGTCTGCATGCGCGCAAAGTCGGTACGATAGTCTCCCTTCTCATTTGAGGCGGGAAGGTCGTGCAGTCGTGCAAGCAGCGTGCTTCTGAGTATGGCCGCGCCCGGCTTCCCCAGTGCTTCACCGCACGAGACAAGCAGGTGGTCACAGGTGCCATACCCGTCGTTATCGAGAAGTGTGAGCATATCCCTGACAGTGACAGCCGGATCCCGACCAGCCTGTCGTCCCCAGAGGGAGCCAAGATCGGAGGCCGCTTCGCGAAACACATCTGACAGGTAACCGGAACTGTCATCAGAGCGCTCATAGACGGAAGGAGCAAGTTCCACGAGAAGACGCATGGCGGAAATGGCCTGCCCGACATCCGTCGTTGCAACATCGTTGAGAATGGATTGCCGTAAGGCATCGAGCTCGGTCGTAAGGGGTTTGATCCGGTCCCAGGGCAGGAATCCACGGGAACGCTGGATCGTTCGCAGCCTCTTTTCGATCTCCTTGCCGAGTTTGTCTTTCGCATGAGTGGCTGTCAGCGCCATGCGCAGCTTCCGGGTGAGCACGGCATCCTGTTCCGACAGTTCGACCAGAAGGTCTGCAAGCCGATCCGCACCAAGGGCTTTCAGATTGTCTTTCGTGACGGTCGTGCCAACTTTCGCGGATGCGGCGGATTTGCGGGTGGCAGGTTTTGTAGAAGGAGTGCGGACCATGAATGCAGATTATGACAGCGACACAGGGGACGCAATCAAAAGCCGTTATCAGGAAAAAGAGGAAAAAAGCTAATGGCTCCGCCCTCGCGCCGGTAAGGGTTCGCGTCAGCGCGCTGACGCCGTCCGATGGGGTGTCCCCGATCTTCCTGCGCTCCGTGCAGACCGGGCGATACCCCGCCTCATCGCTCATCCTTGCCGTTGCTGCCCCGCTGCTCGCCGCGAGGCAGAGGAACAGCGGGGGCTGTTCCTCGCGGAACAAAGGGCAAAGATCATGACCGGCAACATCACCACGGTGACCGATTTCCGCAACGCCATCCTCAACGGCGACAGCGTGCAGCTTATGCGCACTGGCTCCGGCCGGCCTTCAACCAGATGCACCATGTCCTGAAATGGGGCGGCTTTGCTGTCAGCTTCTACGGTTGGAACCGGATTGATTTATTCGCCGCTGCCCGGCGCGTACGGCGCTCGCCGGCGGGGCCGGCTCGCGGAGAGTATGGCTGGAAAGAGGACGTTATTGGTTCGGGGATCACAACGCTGCCAAGACAACGCGCCGCGTCCACGGCGCGAGCGGAAGGCACCAACAGTGGGTGCCTCGGTTATAGTCCGGCGTGCTCCGCGCGCTGTCCTGGACTGTAAAAGCATAACAGGAAAGTCCATCGCTATGACGGTCCCGATGGCATCCATCTCGTGCTGGACCGCGATTCTGGCGTGCTACGCATCGTCGTTGTGGTCGATCGGCCGCCCGATGCACCGGGAACCTGGTACGTCATTGAAGACGGGTACCTTACGACCCGTCTGGCTTGTGTCGCGCGCTTCGGCCGCCTGCTAGAGCGTTTTCTGTGCGGTTTGAATCATAGAGGATTCCCATTGGTCGCGTGATCTGATTCAAGATGGTAGCCGGGTGGGGGGCCGGCTTTGGATGTCATCACGCACGCTGTCTCTGGATCTCCGCGACCGTGTTGTCGCGGCGGTTTCGAATGGTATGTCCCGCCGCCAGGCGGCTGAACGGTTTGGTGTCAGTCCGGCGAGTGCGATCCGCTGGTGTTCGTTGTCCGCCGCGACCGGCAGTCCTGCCGCCAAGCCGCGTGGCGGGGACCGCCTGTCACACAGGATCGAGGCGCAGGCAGGGCGTATCCATGCTCTGATCGCCGAGAAGGACGATCTGACATTGGCCGAAATCCGTGCCCGACTGGCTGATGACGGGCATCACTTCGCGATCGGCACGCTGTGGCGTTTCTTCGCACGTCACCGGATCACATGGAAAAAAAGACCGCTCACGCGGCGGAGCAGGACCGGCCGGACATCCTGACACGACGACAGGACTGGTTCGATGCCCAGCCCGATCTCGATCCAGCGCGGCTGGTTTTCATCGACGAAACCTGGGCCTCCACGAATATGGCACGGCGCTACGGGCGGTGTTTGCGTGGCCAAAGACTGCGCTCCGCCGTGCCGCATGGTCATTGGAAAACCACGACGTTCATCGCCGGGTTGCGACTGACCGGCATCGTGGCGCCAATGGTGCTGGATGGTCCGATCAACGGCCGCAGCTTCCAGACCTATGTTGATCGTATCCTTGTGCCCGACCTACGGCCCGGCGACATCGTCATCATGGATAATCTCGGCTCGCACAAGGGCCCGGGCGTCCAGGCCGCGATCGAAGCGGCAGGCGCCACCGTGCGCTATCTCCCGCCCTACAGCCCCGATTTCAATCCCATCGAAAAAGCCTTCTCCAAACTCAAGGCCCTTCTCCGCAAAGCCGCAGAACGCACACGTGATGCTCTGTGGGACAGGATCGGCACACTGATCGATCAGATCTCACCAAAAGAATGCGCAAACTTCTTCACCGCAGCAGGATATGAGCCAGATTGAGAAGAAAACGCTCTAGCCGGCCAGACGCCCGGCTCCTTCCCGGGAGTGTCCTGAAGTCTGTGTATCTGACCTGGCCCACGGTTGTTCAGCTACTCAGGCGGCGAAGCGCTCGCCGAACATTATGGCGAACTGGTTGCGGGCTGCAAACCATTCCCGCACATTTCGCCCGTCTTTCTCAAAGCTGCGGATTGCCAAGTAGATCAGCTTTGTTGCGGCATCGTCAGTCGGGAACAAACCGCGCGTCTTGATCGATTTGCGGATAACCCTGTTCAGGCTCTCAATGGCGTTCGTGGTATATATGATCTTTCGGATTGCCGGATCGAAGGCAAAAAACGGGATCACTTCTGGCCATGCCCGGCGCCATGCCGGGGCGATTGACGCGTATTTCCCGGCCCATTTCTCCTCGAACGCATCAAGTTCGGCGGCCGCCATGTCAGCGGTGGCGGCCCCGTAGATCCGGCGCAGGTCGGCAGCCACGGCCTTACGGTCCTTCCATGAGCAGAAGTTCAGGCTGTGAAGATCACGATGGGATACATCCGATCCAGCGCCCGGCCCTGCCACTCCCGGACCTCGTCCAGCACGGCATCGGTGACGCGGCTGATCAGGTCGGGAGAGACCTTCTGGCCATAAAGATCAAGCAGATGAGCCTGGATGTCCCGGACAGTCAGGCCGGCGGCATAGAGACCGATGATCCTGTCGTCGATCCTGTCGTCGATCCCGTCAATCCGGGTCTGGCCCTTCTTTACAAGCTCCGGCTCGAAGCTGGAGGGATCGAAGAACCCTTGATTGATGTGCTTGGCCGGTAATTTCTGGGTTTTGGCGATTTGATTGACGGTTTTTGCGATGGCGTCCAGTCTGCGT
>NZ_NKUB01000031.1 GCF_003207895.1 Komagataeibacter swingsii | reverse complement strand
GTTGACCGCAACCGTGGGCACATGGATGCCGTCGCGGTCCCATTTCACGATCTGGCGGCACGCTTCCAGCAGCGACCAGCGGCCAATGGCCTCGATCTGGCCGGTTTCCTCCGCCACCGCGACAGGGCCTCGACACCACTGAGTTCGAGCGTATGCGTGCGCACCTGCGGCTGGTAATGCAGTTGCAGCATGCCCTTGGCCAGCGAATCGCGCAGCGCGGACCCCAGCACCAGCCGGTCCTGCGCCACCTGGTTCTTTTCCAGGTTGGCGAAGCAGAAGGTGCCGCGCCCGTCTTCCTTGGCCTGCCGCATGGCGGTGTCGGCATGGCTTAGCAGCGATTCACTGTCCGGCCCGTTGGCGGGGAACGTGCTTATGCCGATGGAACACGAAATGGACAGCGTGTTCTGGCCGATCTGTAGCGGGCGGCCGATGGTGTCGAGAAGCTGCTGGGCGATTTCCTCGATCCGCCTGCCTTCGCAGTCAGGCACCACCACCACGAATTCATCCCCGCCGGCGCGGCTGATGACGTAGTCATCCCTGGAAATGGATCGGATGCGGCCTGCGATCTCGACCAGGAACTGGTCGGCATAGACATGGCCCAGCGCGTCGTTGATATCGCGGAAGCGGTCGATATCGAGCATGAAGATCGCCAGCGTCCGGTTGCCCGGCCGGGCTATGATGTCCTCCATCACCCGGTGCAGCGCGCCACGGTTCAGCAGGCCGGTCAGGGAATCATAACGCGCAAGCTGTGTCATGTGCGTCTTGGTGGCGTGCTGTTCCAGCGCCAGCGCGCAGAACGGCAGGCACGACCCGACCAGCCGCTGGGGCCAGGCGCCAAGCTGGTTGGATTCACGCAGGTACAGCGCGAAAATGCCCGTGATCCGCCCGTCACCCGCCAGCACGGGGGCGGCGTAGCACGATTGCAGCCCCAGTGAGCGGCACATGGACTGGTAATTGTCCCACACCAGCCGGCCGGTATAGGACGTGTTGGCGCGCAGCTTCTCCACATCGGCGGGCGACGGCACGGTGGCTTCCAGCGCGTTGCGGATGCGCGGCGGCAGGGCGGATGTGCAGATCACCCGCCACGGCTGCGTGTCATCAAGCACCAGCAGGGCGGCGACGGAATTGGGCACGAAGGCTTCGACCTTGCGGCAGATCAGCTTGCCGATATCCTGTATCAGCATGTCGCTGGCCAGGGCCTGCAACACGTCGTTCTGCAGGATCAGGATCTTGCGGCGCTGGCTTTCCTCCGTGACGTTCTTCATCACGCCCATGTAATAGGTCAGCTTCCGGGCCTTCCTGGTGATCTGTACTTTCGACAGTGACAGTTCGCCACAGATGTATTCGCCATCCGCGCGCGTGAATTCGACTTCGCGCGACGTGCCGACAATGCGGTTGTGCCCGCTTTTGCGGTTGCTGTCGATGTAACGGTCATGTTCGTGGCGCAGGCGCATGGGCACCAGGCAGTCCACGTTGCGGCCCATCACCTCGGCGCGCGGGATGCCCCATAGTGATTCCGCCGCATTGTTGTAGAAGATGATCTCGTTATCCTGGCCGATGATGACCGTGGCGTCGATTGCCTGTTCCAGCGCGGGCAGCAGGATTTCGGTGGTAAGGGCTGTAAGCTCGGGCATCTGCGGGCTGTCTTTCTTCGCTGTCATCCGGAATGGGCCACGATCGCGCGCAGGCGGTCCAGGTCGAGGATGTGTATGGCGCGCCGCTGCCGGGAAATAAGCTTTTCGCGGTGGAAGGCGCTGAGCAGGCGGCTGACCGTTTCGGTCGTCAGGCCAAGGAAATCGGCCATGTCGGCGCGGGAGATGGCGGGATCGACGGGCCACAGCGCGTCCTGTCCCATGCGGGTTCCCTGCCCGATCAGGAACGCGGCCAGCCGTTCGCGCGCCGTCTGCCGCCCCAGCATCAGCAGCCGGCCATGCAACCCGATCAAAAGCTGGCGCGCGGTATGCAGTGAGGCGGCGCATGCGCCGGGCGAGGTTTCGTGCAGGTGCCGCAGGTAGGGTGCTGGCACGCACGCGACCCGCAGCGTGTGCATGGCCTCGGCGCTATAGTGATAATGCGTGCAGGGATAGGCCGGCAGCACATCCCCCCTGCTGGCGAAACCGATGATCTGCCGCCGCCCGTCGGGAAGTGACTTGAACAGGCGTGCCCCGCCACTCACCACATGGAAATGCATGTTGGCAGGCGTGCTTTCCGTCATGAATTCCTGCCGGTCGCCATAGTGGCGTTCCGCTCCGGCCGCGGGATTATGTGGCTGTATCAGGGACATTTCGATTTTTTCCTGTTTCCGACAGGAGTGCGACAGTTCTGATTAAAGACATATTTTTGCCATAAGTTAATTTGTAAAATTAATGCAACATAAACAGACGAATTGTTTGTTTTTCCGTACGTTTTATATTTGCGTGTAATTGTCGGGTGGGGGCCATCGCCCGTACCGTAAGTATTCCACCATACGATCCCACGCCGCCGCGCCCGCGACAGCCATGACGCCCGGCCACCGGCCCGTGCCGGATGCGCCGCGTCCGGCAATGGATCGCGCAGTTCGTCTCCCCTTGCGCCGCCGGGGCCTGTTGCCCGCCGGGTACGGCGCCAGTGCGGTTGCCTCGCCTGCCGCGGCCGGGTGCGATGCGCCCGGCGCGGTTCGTGGGTGCCCGGTGTCCCCTGTCCGGCGATGATTGGGGGATGGGCGGCCTGCCTACACCCGCGTGGTCAGTGTAAAAGGCCGGGTCTGGTCAGATAATCATGCCACCTGTGCCGGACAGGCGGTTACGGTTTTCCATCTGTTACGTACGTCCACCATGCCATTACGGGCGGTCTGGCGCATGCCGATCGACATGCCTTCCATGCCGTAAGCATGAACCGTCAATATCGTGCGGATAATTTAACAATTCATGAAAGTATCTTGAAATGTTGTGAAATAATATGGTCGAAAATACTGTTGATATAACAAAAAAATATTCCCGCCGGTCGAAATCATGCCCCCATGCCGGGTTTCCCCACGCCGCACGCGGTTTTCCGGTCGCACGACCCGGGGGCGAAAGCGCCGAAGGCAAAGGGCATGAAAACCGCCAGCATCGCGGGCGCGAAACAGGCCGCACCGGGCCGATACCCCGACGGTTGGGGCAATGCGGATGACAAACCGGGCGGATGCCCGCATGGGGCATGGAGGAAGCCGCCCCGCATACCCGCGCGGCGGGGTGATGCGGGCCATGGATCGGGGCCGCGCGGGCACGGAAATGCAAAAGGGCGGATACGCACCCGCGCATCCGCCCCCTCGCCGTCATGCCGTGGCCGGCAGCTTATTTTTTGGCGGCCGCGCGCCTGCCCCCAGCAGTTCGATTTCCGCGGCATTGACACCTTCGGGGTCCAGTGCCGCCCTTTTGGCAATGGCCTGTTCCTCCTCCGTGGCGTGCTCGCCGCCCTTCAGCACGTGTTCGGCCAGACGGATGGTTTCCGCCTTCGTCATGATGGCGGGGGAATGGGTGGCCTTGCGCACCAGGTCATGGATGGAACCGGCGGCATGGGGGACGCGATGTTCGCTCATGGTCTATAACTCCTTATGATATCACCATATGTTGAGCGCCGATGGCGCAGCATCAATACATAGTTTGAAATATTTTCTATCTACCGGGCGTATCAATGCCCCCACGACCATCCGATACGGGATATGCCGGCACACGGGCGCGGGCCGGATTCAGCCCTTTCCCGGCGGGGGATGACCGGGCAGGCCCGTCAGGATCAGGGCGGTGGATGGCCGCGTGGCCGCCACGTACAGCAGTTGCTGCGTTTCCAGCACGTTGGTCGCGGCGCGCCGGGTAATGTCGCCTATATCCACGAACACACGCCCGAACGTACTGCCCTGCGCGGTATGCACGGTCATGGCGTAGACCGCCTGCAACCGCCCGATGCCCCGGCGGAATACGAAACGGTGCTGCCAGCGCGCGCGTTCCTCCGCCGCCTCGCGCCGCAGGCGGCGTTCGACGGCCGCCATGTCCGCGCCGGGCCGCAGGATGGGCACGGGCACGTCCTCCCCCGTCAGGGTGCGCAGCACCACGTCATGCACCGGCAGTTCGGTGGTCCAGCCCGCGACCCTTGACGTGGCGGGAAAGGCATGGCGCAGGATGGCGGGGCGGATGTCGATCACCTCCGCCTCCTCATTGGTGGCCACGACAACGCGCCGCCCTTCCACATCCATGACCGGCGCGCGGGCGATCACGCGCTCGCCCGCGACAAAGGGGGTTGGCGTCTCGCCGCCATGCACCCAGTGGCGCACCATGCGGTTGACCGCCTCGACCCGCGCATTGGTCCAGCACAGGTAGCGGAAGGCGTCGCTGTCGGCGCGGAATTCGTCGGATGTAAAGGCGCGCTGCATCCACGCATCGGGCGCGCGCGGCACGAACAGGCCCGCGCCGCCATGGTGGCTGGCGCGGCACCATGACCAGTCCAGCGGCCCGCCCTGGCTTTCGCGTATGGCCGTGGCGGCGGCGACCAGCGGGTTGCCCGCCGCCTGCCGCACCACCGTTTCCAGGTGCGAGGCCGAGCGGATGGCGAAGGACGGGCTGATCGCCTCCCCCACCGGCGGAAGCTGGGCGGGGTCGCCCACGAACAGCACGAAACGGTCGGGCACCAGTTCGCGCACCCAGCGCATGAGTTCCGACCCCACCATGGAACATTCGTCGATGATGATGACATCAGCCGTGATCGGCTCGGGCCGGTCGGCGCGCAGCAGCACCTCGCGCCCGCCATCCTGCGTGCCGGGTTGCAGCGACAGGACGTTGTGGATGGTGCGGCATGGCGCAAGGCTGCCCACGCGCGCCTTCAGCACGGCGGTGGCCTTGTGGGTCGCGGCGGTAAAGACCACATCCGCCCCCTGCTTGCGCAGCGCGCGGGCCACGCGCTGCATGAGCGTGGTCTTGCCCGTCCCGGCATAGCCGGTCAACAGGTGGGTGGCGCAGGTTTCGCGCGCGGTCAGGATTTCCGCCAGCGCGCGTTCCTGGCACGTTGTCAGTTCCAGCCGGGACACAAGGCGACCTTAGGGGAATGGTAAGCGGTATCGGGGGCCATCGGGCCGGGGGTGATCCTTGATGCGGTGATGCGGTGGGGAATGAGTATTAGGCCGCCCCACCCCATCGGGCCAGCGTAAATGCGCGCCATGGCCATGACCGCCGCCCACGTGCCGGATACGGCGTCAACTGCCGTAATATGGCCTGAAGCATCAGGCCGTCCCTGTTCGTGCCGTACGGACAATGGCGTTGATGGAAATGAACGTTTCCGGGCGCCGTCTTTTTTCAAAAAGGCGGCGTTCTTCGAAGCTTTTTGAAAAAAGCTTCACCAAGAACTTTTGTCAGAATCAGGCGCTCCGGCGGCCCGCGACCCAGACTTCGCGCACCATCAGGTCCGGCCCCAGCACCACCATGTCCGCGCGGCGTCCGGGCATGATGGCGCCACGGTCATGCAGCCCCAGCCAGCCCGCCGCATGCGTGCTGACCAGGGCCGCCGCCTGCGGCAGGGACGCCCCGGCCTGGATGGCGTTGCGCAGGGCCTGGTCCAGCGTCAGCACGCTGCCCGCCAGCGTCCCGTCGTGCAGGCGGGCCACGCCGTCGCGCACCATCACGTCCTGCCCCCCCAGCGAACTGGGGCCATCGCCCATGCCGGTGGCGCGCATGGCGTCGGTCACGAACACCAGCCGCCGCCCCATCACCCGGTGCGCAAGGCGGAACAGGGCGGGATGGACATGGTGGGTGTCGAAAATCATCTCGGCATAGGCATCGTCGCTGCACATCAGCGCCGTGGCCGGACCCGGCGCGCGCGCCATGACCGGCGGCATGGCGTTGAACAGGTGCGTGCCCCCGGCCACGCCGCCCGCGCCGCATATGCGGCATATGGCGCGTTCGGCCTGTTCATGGTCCGCCTGCGTATGGCCGATACTGACCCGTATGCCCGCCTGGACGAACTGCTGGATGGCGGTATCGGCGTGTTCCACTTCCGGCGCCAGCGTCACCAGCCTGACCGCCCCGGTGCGGATCACCGCGCTGACCCGCGCGGGCGCGGGCGGCAGGGTATGGGCGGGCTGCGCGCCACGCCGGTGGGGACTGATGAAGGGACCTTCGAGGTGCGCGCCGGGAATGCCGGGGCCGCCGGGTATGCCGCTGCGCATGATCTCGGCCACCGCGTACAGCGTCTCGGTTATGTCCGACCATTGCGCGGTCATGGTGGTGGGCAGCAGCGTGGTGGTGCCCTGCGCCATATGGAACATGGCCATGTCCCGGATCGCCAGCGGGCCATCCATGGTATCGGCCCCGCCGCCGCCATGGACATGGGCATCAATGAATCCGGGCAGGATGTAGCGGTCGGGCACGTTGTGCAACAGGGGCCGCACATCGGTAATTGAGGTATCGAACACGACACGGCCCGGCATGACCCGGTCTGGCAGGACGATATGGCCATCAATATTCACGGTGCTGCTTTCCCTGTTCGCTGTGGGTTGACGCTGTCTGCCTGTGTTACCGCGTTGGCGCGGCGGATGCCATAACCTGCCGGACATATCGCCGCAGCCCCGCCAGACGATACGGATTGACAACAAACCCGGAATTCGGGACCGTCAGCCATCATAACAGGAAAAGGCAACGGCATGCGCGGGTTACGGCACGGTTACGGATTACGGTTTTCCCTGCGCCTGTTATGCACGGGCCTGACCCTTGCCCTGTCGCCGGTGGCGGCCCGGGCCGCGCCGGACATGACGGCGCTTTCCGGCCAGGTTGACCTGGCGCACTGGTACTGGGGGCCATATAATGCATGGTCATGGCGGCACATGCGCGAGATATTCCCCAGCGCCAACATCCCCCATGCCCTGATGCCGCAACCCCTGCCCGACGCCCCTGCCCGCCCGGCCGCGCAGTGGCGGGTTACGGATCACGACGGCGGCAGGGTGACGCCGCTGGCGCAGGTCCTGTCGCGCAACCATGTCGATGCGTTCATGGTGATGCAGCACGGCAGGCCGGTGGTGGAATGGTACGCCAGCCCCGACCAGCAGCGCGCGCCGCACCTGATCATGTCCATGTCGAAATCCATGCTTGGCACGCTGGCCGAAATCCTGATCGCCGCGGGCACGATCGATCCCGAACGGCAACTGACGTCATGGCTGCCGGAAATGCGCGGGACGAATTATGATGGCGCGACGCTGCGCCAGGCGCTGGACATGCAGATATCGGACCGGGTCTTTGAATCGGAAGCCAATGGCGCGCTGGATTATGAGGACAGCGACCGCGCGGGCGGCTGGCTGCCGCCCCACCCCGACAGCCCGCGTGACCTGCATGCGTGGCTGGCCACCCTGCACCACCCGCATGGGCCGCCGGGGGAACATTTCCTGTATCTGGACCAGGGGGCGAATGTGGTGGCGTGGGTGCTGGAACGCGCGACGGGCAAGCCGCTGTCCACGCTGCTGACGGACAGGATATGGATGCCGATGGGCGCGCGCGATGATGCCTATTACGTGCTGGACCGATCGCACGAAGCCTATGCATCCGCCGGGATGAACGCCACCCTGCGCGACATGGCCCTGTTCGCGCAGATGATGCTGCATGGCGGGCAGGTCGATGGCCGCCAGGTCGTGCCCGCCGCGGCGGTCGACGCCCTGTACCACCGCGCGGACCGGGCGGTCTGGGCGCGTGACGGGCGTGGGCCGGAAATCACGCAGGGCTTTCCCGGCTTTGAACAGGGCGGCTACCGCAGCTTCTGGTACGCCAGTGGCGAAAGCTGCCACCGCATGGCGGCGATCGGCCTTGGCGCGCAGTTCATGCTGGTCGACCCGCGCAATGACGTGACGGCGGTCGTGCTGTCCGCCACCCCGAAATCCGATGATGACGCCGCCGCCCTGGCGGTGGATTACCACGTCATTGACCAGATCGTGGCGCAGGTGGGTGGCCATCCCTGCGCGCCGTCGCACTGACGGGGTGGTTCGACGCCACCGTGGCGTCGTTTATGGTAACATACGGATAAAAAAGCTTTCCGGGTGCCAGCTTTTTCAAAAAACCAGCGCCCCGCAGGCGGTCAGGACCCGGGCTGGTAGGCGGAAAACCATGCCGCCAGTTCTTCCGCCGGCAGCGGCTTGGAGAACATGTAGCCCTGCAGCACGTCGCAATCCATGTCGGCCAGCAGGCGGCGCTGTTCCTCGTGTTCGACGCCCTCGGCCACCACGGTCATGCCCAGACTCTGGCCGATGCGGACCACGGCCATGACCACGGCGCGGACCTTTTCAATGCTTTCCAGCCCGGTCATGAAGCTGCGGTCGATCTTGACCTCGTTCACCGGCAGGCCGGCAAGGTTGGACAGGCTGGAAAAGCCGGTGCCGAAATCATCCATCGACATGCCCACCCCCATTTCCCGCAGCTTCTGCGCCACGCGGATGGTGCGGTCGTAATTGTCGATCATGGTGCTTTCGGTAATCTCTATCGTCAGGCGCTCGGGCGGGATGCCGGTTTCCTTCAGCAGCCTGTCCACGAATTCCGGCAGCGTTTCATCACGGAAATGCAGCGGCGACAGGTTGACCGACACCACCGGCACGGCCACCCCGTCGCGCATCCACTGGGCCATCTGCATGCAGGCCGCGCGCAGGGACCATTTGCCAATGGCCTCGATCTGGCCGGTTTCCTCCGCCACGGTAATGAACCGCGCGGGCGAGACGAAGCCCAGTGACGGGTCGATCCAGCGCGACAGCGCCTCCACCCCGTATAGCTGGCCGCTGCGGGCATGGACCTGCGGCTGGTAGAACAGGCGCAGCCGGTCGTGGGTGATGGCGTCGCGCAGGGCCGCGGCCAGGATCAGCCGGTCACTGGCCTGCTGGTTCATGCGCGGGCTGAAGAAGCAGCAGTGCCCGCCGCCATTCGCCTTGGCCTGGAACATGGCGGTCTCGGCGTTTTTCAGCAGGGTGTCGCCGTCCTCGCCATTTTCGGGGTGGACGGCGACACCCAGGCTGGCCGACAGGCTGACCGGCACGGCGCCGATATGGGTGGGCTGGCCCAGCACGCGCAGGATCGTGGCGCTCAGCGTCGAGGCATGCTGCTGTTCGCCATTGGTGACGATGGTGAACTGGTCGCCCCCGCTGCGCACCAGCGTATCGTCGATGGTCAGCACGTCACGCAGCTGGCTGGCGATATGGGCGATCAGTTCATCACCCGCCGTATGGCCGAACACGTCGTTGATATGCTTGAAGTTGTCCACCCCCACGGTCAGCAGCATCAGGTTGCCGCGCACATGGCGGCGCAGCATGCGGGCCATGTTCTGGCGCAGCCAGCGGCGGTTGGGCAGGCTGGTCAGCAGGTCGAAATCCGACAGGCGGTTGATGTGTTCCTTCGCCTCGTGCCGTTCAATGGCCAGCGTGCACAGGTGCAGGCTGGTGGCCACCGCCTTCTGGCAGGCGGCGTCGGGCAGTGAATCGGTGCGCGAATAGCACGTGAACACCCCCACCACCCGGTTGTTGCGCATGATGATGGGCGTCGCCCGCGCCGCCTTGATGCCGTTATGCAGCGTCTGTTCGCGCAGGTGCTGCCAGCGCGGGTCGTGGGCGATGTCGCTGCATTCGGTCACGTTGCCGGTGGCGGCCGCGATGCCCGAACACGCGGCGCCGTCGCCTATGGGCAGCGTGTCATACAGCTTGACCAGCGACAGCGGCAGGCTGGCGCGGCCCTTGCATTTCAGGTGTTCGTCCTTTTCCACCAGGTAGATGGCGGGCATGACATCGGGGATGTAGTGTTCGATGCGGCGGCAGATGAAGTCCATGACCTCATGCAGGCTCAGGTCGCTGGAGATCGCCTCCAGCGTGTCGCGTTGCAGGCTGTCGAGGAAATGCTGTTCGGTAATGTCGGTCAGCACGACGACAATGTTCTCGATCTCGCCGCTTTCGCTGAACACGGGGTTCATCGCCGCCGATACCCATATGTCGCGGCCGCTGGCGTGGCGGGCGCGGATTTCCAGCGTGAAGCCACGGGCGTTGCGCGCGCCTTCATGCAGCTTGTTCAGGATGCCGATATCGGTCGTATCCCCCGCCAGGATGACCGAAAGCCCGTGCCCCGTGACCCGTTCGGGGCCGAAGCCGAACATGTCGCTGAAGGCGCGGTTGACGTAGATGATGCGGAATTCCGGGTCCAGGATGGCGACCCCGCGGTCGGTTTCGCGCACCACCAGCGACAGCAGGCGGATCTTCTCGCGGTCGTCCACTTCCTGCGATATGTCGCGGATCAGCGCCATGTAGCCGATCTTGCCATCCACCGCGATGCGCGACAGCGACAGGTTGGCCCAGAAGCTGGTGCCATCCAGCCGTTCGACCAGCACCTCGCGGCTGGTGCCCACGATCTTGTTGATGCCGGTTTCGCGGTTGTGGCGGATCAGGTCGTCATGGGTGGAACGGATGTTGCGCGGCACCAGCACGTTGACATTGCGCCCGATCACGTCCTGGCGGGCACAGTGCCACAGCCCTTCCGCCGCGCGGTTGAAGAAGGTTATGGTGTTGTTCTCGTCAATCAGGACAACACCAAGGATGGTCTGTTCCAGTGCAGGAAGGACGGTTACCTGCATGTCATCTATCATGTCGCGGGGCATCGGGCTGCTGGTCTCCTGCTGACTGGAAACGAACGGGATGAAGCTGAAGCGTGCCACCGGCGCGAAACCGTCCGGAGCACTGTAGTAAGCGACAGCCAGCATGGTGTTTCATGCACATGCAGGGGTTAAGAAAGGGTATATGGAAGTAAATATAAAATATTGCATCATGCATCCATGTATTCACCCATTGACGCGGGGCGGCCCGCGGGCGGGGCGGGGGATGCCGGCGCGCGCTTACATGACGGTGAGGTGTGCAAAACCGGGCTGTCGCGCCGCGCGGCATGGGGGTATGCTGCACGGCCTTCCACCATGCGCCCCCGCCGGGACCATGCGGGGCGGCGCAACCCCGGCAGGCGCGGTGCGGCAGGCACCCGCCCCGGCCATGGCAGGAGCGGGCATGGTACTGACACGGGCCGATCACGCGGTGGGGATGGCGGCCGGCGTTCGCCCGCTGTCGCCCGCCGCGCCCCCGCGCCGGGCGCGCGCGGCGTCATGAAATGGGCCACCGACCATATCCAGCCCCATGGCTGGCTGCTGGCCTGTGACGCGCGGCTGGAACATATCGTGCGCTGGTCCGCCAACGTGCCGCGCAGCCTCCGGCGCGCCGGGCTGTCGGCGGGGCTGCCGCTGCGCGATGTGGTGGGGCGGCAGGCCACCCACGCCATCCGCAACGCCCTGGCCACCCATGGGGAGGCCCACCGCCGACCCGCCCTTGTGTTCGGGCAGGAAGCGCCGGATGGCAGGCGCTATGACGTCGCCATCCATACCGCCGGGCCGGACATCCTGCTGGAATGGGAACCCGCCGCCGAGATGGCGGGGGATGGCGCGCACCTGTCGCTGCTGCGCACCATGATCGACCGGATACGCGAAATCACGGATTTCGACCGCCTGTTCCGCACCGTGGTCCGGCTGTTCGCAGGGGTGCTGCGTTTCGACCGCGTGATGCTCTACCGCTTTGCCGAGGACGGATCGGGCGAGGTCGCGGCCGAATACCACGCCCCCAACCTTGAAAGCTTCCTGGGCCAGCATTTTCCCGCCAGCGACATCCCCGATCCCGCCCGCAGGCTGTACAGCACCAACCTGATCCGGATGATCGGTGATGTGGACGCAACGCCCATCCCCATCATCTCGCCCCCCGGCATGGCGCCGCCCGACCTGTCGCACGCCCACCTGCGGGCCGCCACCACCAGCCATGCCGACTACCTGCGCACGCTGGGGGTCGCGGGGTGCGTGTCGGTCTCGCTCATGGTGGACGGGCGGCTGTGGGGCATGATCGCGGGGCACCATTACAGCCCGCGCGTGATGAACATGAGCCAGCGGATCGTGGCGCGCATGTTTGGCGAGTTCCTTTCGCTCCAGATCACCAACCTGCTGCGCACCAAGCGCCTGGCCATGACGCGCCAGACCCATGCCCTGATCGAAACGCTGCTCAAGGGGGCGGCCCCGGTGGCGGACATGCCCGCCTACCTTACGGCGCACCTGGCGGACATGCTCGCCTTCGTGCAGTGCGACGGGGCGGCGCTGTGGGCGGGCGGGCAGTGGACGCTGCATGCCGCGCACCCCCCGCGCGGGGCGATGGACGACCTGCTGGCGCTGGCGCGCACGCGGGCCGGCGCGCAGATCTGGCATACCACCCACCTTGCCGCGCACATCCCCATGGCGGCGGATTACGCGGCGCGGGCGGCGGGCATGATGGTGGTGCCGATTTCATCGCAGCCGGGCGACTACCTGCTGGTGTTCCGGCGCGAGGTGGTGCGCACCCTGAAATGGGGCGCCGATCCCACCGCGCCCCCCCGCCAGCAGGCCGAGGACGGATATTTCGGCCCGCGCACCAGCTTCGCCATCTGGACGCAGCAGGTCACGGGCGAATGCCTGCCATGGTCGGGTGACGACATGGAGGCGGCAACCCTTGTCCGCTCCGCCCTGATCGAGGTGATGGGCGCGTACCACCAGTTGCAACTGACCGAACGCGCCACGGCCGACCTGCGCCAGCGCATGCTGAACGAGGAACTGAACCACCGCGTGAAGAACATCCTGTCGGTGGTGCAGTCGCTGGTCAGCCAGCCGCTGGAACCCGGCGCCACGGTCGAGGGCCATGCCGACCGGCTGCGCGGGCGCATCCGCGCGCTGGCGCTGGCGCATGACCAGGCGGTGCGCAGCGAGGGCGGCGGCCTGCTGCGCGCGCTGCTGGACGCGGAACTTGCCCCCTATCGGGAACGTTGTTTCGTCACCTGCGACGGGCCGCCCATATGGCTGACGGGCCGCGCCCTGTCGGTTTTGGCGCTGGTGGTGCATGAACTGGCCACCAACGCCGTCAAATATGGCGCGCTGGCCCATGCGCGCGGGCGGCTGGACATTACGTGGTCGCAGGACGCGGCGGCGGATGGATGGCGCATTTCATGGCGCGAAAGCGGGGGGCCGGGTATCGCGCCGCCCGTGCGTCGGGGTTTCGGCTCCGTCCTGATCGAACGTGGCTTCCCGCATGAACTGGGGGGACGCGCGCATGTCAACTACCGCCCCGGCGGGCTGGAGGTGGTCATGGACCTGCCCGCCCGCCACATAAGCCCCGCCCCGCCCGCACAGGCGCGCGACGCGCCCGCCCCCGCCGCGCCCCCCACGCCGGGAAAGGAGAAGACAGTGACCGATGCCGATATCCTGCTGGTCGAGGACCAGTTCCTGATTGCGATGGAAGCCGAATGGGCGATCGAGGAAAGCAATCTGGGACAGGTCCGCACCGTGGCGTCGGTGTATGAAGCCCTGACCGCCATCCGCGACCGGGTGCCCGATGTCGCGATACTGGATGTCAACCTTGGCGATGAAAGCTCGATCGAGGTCGCGCACATGCTGCGCGCGCGCGGCGTGCCGTTCATTTTCGCCACCGGCTATGCCGACCGCACCATGATCCCCCCCGAACTGTGGGACGTGCCGGTGGAACGCAAGCCGTATTCCGCCATGGCCCTGGCCGAACGCATCCGCCAGCTTGTCTCGTGACCCCGCCCGCCGCACCAGGGAGCCATCCGATGCCCCGTATCCGCGCAGCCTTCATGGCCGCCGCCACCGTCATGGCCCTGATGGTCCCGGCCATGGCCGCGCTGGCCGCCCCGCGCATGGACCTGCTGCGGGCGCCGCCGGGGTTCCATGTCAGCCTGGTGTCCGACCACGTGCCCAGCGCGCGTGAAATGGTGCGGGGCGCGCGCGGCACCATATTCGTCGGCAGCATGGCGGCCGGCGATGTCTATGCCCTGAGCGGCGTGGATGGCGGCGGGCCGGTGCGGGTGCGGGCCATCGCCCACGGGCTGGACCTGCCGGTGGGCGTGGCCTACCACGATGGCGACCTGTATGTGTCCGACATGCGGCGCATCGTCGTGCTGCGCGCCATCGAGGACCATCTGGACGACCCGCCAAGGCCGGAGGTCGTGGCCGGCGACCTGCCCTACCGCGCAGGCGACCATTCGTGGAAGTTCATCGCCTTCGGGCCGGACAACCGCCTGTACGTTCCCATTGGCGCGCCGTGCAACATATGCGCCGTGGGCCACGAATTCGGGCGTATCATTTCCATGAACGCCAGCGGCGCGGACCGCCGCGACGTGGCGTACGGCATCCGCAACTCGGTCGGTTTCACGTGGCAGCCCGGCACGGGTGTCATGTGGTTTACCGATAACGGGCGTGACAACCTGGGCGATGACGTGCCATCGGATGAACTCAACCGGCTGGACGTGCCGGGGCAGTCCTTCGGCTATCCCTACTGCCATCAGGGCAACGTGCCCGACCCGCAGTTCGGCAGCCAGCACCCGTGCAGTGAATTCACCCCGCCCGCCCTGCTGTTGGGCGCGCATGTCGCCGCCCTTGGGCTGCGGTTCTATGAAGGCACGGAATTCCCCGCGGCCTACCGTGGCAGCCTGATGATTGCCGAACACGGGTCATGGAACCGCAGCCAGTTATCGGGGTACCAGGTGGTCAGTGTCGGCTTCAATGCGGAAAACCGCCCCCAGCCCCCCACCGTGCTGGTCAGCGGCTTTCGCCAGGGGCAGCGGGCATGGGGCCGCCCGGCCGATGTCCTGCCGCTGCCCGATGGCAGCATGCTGATCAGCGATGACCTGTCGGGCGCCATCTACCGCCTGACCTATGGGAACGCCGTCCCCTCGTACTGACCGCGACGGGGCGCATCCCCTTTTCCCCAACCGTTACGGAAGGCCCCCGATGTCCCCGCGCGCCGCCGCCCTGTTCACCGCCCTTGCCACCCTGCCGGGCCTTGCGCCCGCCATGGCCGCCGTGCCACCGGCATCGCCCCGGCCCGCCGTGCCGCCCGACGCCACGCAACCCGCGCCACCGCAGCGGTCGTACCGGCATTTATGGACCGATGACAAGGGCATCAGCCACATCACCACCTGCCCGGTGCATGATTTCTTCCTTAAAAGCATGTCCCCGCCCGCCGGCCCGCAATGGCAGGACCCGATGGCCCCGCAGGTCGCGACCGTGATGGTGACGGTGCAGCCCGCGCACTGGAACGGCACGTGGCACCCCGACCCCAGGCCCCAGTGGATCGTGCCCCTGCAGGGCCGGTGGTATGTCCGCGCCATGGACGGCACGCGGGTGGAAATGGGGCCGGGCGACATCCTGTTTGGCGAGGACCAGGGCGTGCGCCCCATGGAGAGCGGCCCGTACAAGGGCAGGAAGGGGCACGACGCGGGCAATGTCGGCAACGGGCCGGTGACGCTGATGGTCATCCAGTCCGCCAATGAGCCGGTCATCAACCAGCCCTGCCGGTATCACTGATACGGATTGAAAGATACCAGAACGCCGCCTTTTTGAAAAAGGCGGTACCCAAAAACTTTGTATATTTATCAATTGGTTATTAAAAATCATTCGCCTGTGGCCGATTTCTGGGCAACCGCCTCAGCTTTATCCACAGATTCCGGGGATAGGGAGAAAGATAACCCTGTGGAAAAAATCGGGAGATCCGTATTCCCCTTGTATTTTCAACGTGTTTTCCCATGGCCGTGGAGTTTGCCCGCCCCCATCCCCATCATGCCCCGCAGGGCGGCGGGGATGATTTTCAGGCTGTGCAGCGCGGGATTTTACGGAAATAATCATTCGTTTTCGTAACATGGGGAACCCGTTGCAGCATGGATGAATTCGTTATCCGCGGCCATGTCGTCAACCCGGTCGCCCCCGGCCGGGTCACCATGGCGGACAGCGTGGTGCATGTGGGCGCGGCGGGCACGGTCATGGCCCGCCATGACGCCGACACCCCCATGGCGGCCCGGGTGCTGGGCCATGCCGCCCGCCACGGCATGGCCGTGCATGCGCTGTCCCCCACGCAACTGCTCATGCCGGGATTTGCCGACCTGCATGTGCACGCCCCGCAATGGCCGCAGATGGGCCGGGCGCTGGACCTGCCATTGCGGGCGTGGCTGGAACAGCGGACCTTCCCGCTGGAAGCCCGCTTTGCCGATCCCGCCTTCGCCGCGCCGGTCTATGATGAAATGGTCCGCACCCTGCTGGCCAACGGCACCACCACCGCCGTGTTTTTCGCCACCATCCATGAAGAAAGCAGCCTGCTGCTGGCGCGCACCTGCCTGCACTACGGCCTGCGCGCCCATGTCGGGCTGGTGGCGATGGACGACGCGGCGCTGTGTCCCCCCACCTATCGCAATGCCAGCGTGGAACAGGCGCTGGCCGCGACCCGCTGCTTCATCCATGCCGTGCGCGCCCTGCCGGGTAACGAAGGCGGCCTTGTGCGCCCCATGGTCACGCCGCGCTTCATCCCCGCCTGCACGGATGGCCTGCTGCGGGGACTGGGCGCACTGGCGGCGGCGGAAGGCTGCCTGATCCAGACCCACTGTTCCGAAAGCGACTGGGAACATGACCATGTCCGCCAGCGGACCGGCGTGAACGATACCGTGGCGCTGGACCGCTTCGGTCTGCTGCGCCGGGGCACGGTGCTGGCGCATTCGTGCTTCATGGGGGCGGAGGACATGGCGCTGGTCCACGCGCGCGGGGCGGCGATCGCGCATTGCCCCATTTCCAACGCCTATTTCGCCGGTGCGGTGCTGCCATTGCGCAGGGCATGGCAGGCGGGCGTGCATGTGGGGCTGGGCACGGATATTTCGGGCGGGTATTCCCCGTCCGTCGCCGTCAACGCCGCCATGGCGGTAACAGCCGCCCGCATGCTGGACAGCGGCACCGATCCCGACCGGCCCGCGGCAACGCGCGGCGCGCCGGGTTCGCGCCTGACCTTTACCAATGCCCTGTGGCTCGCCACCCGTGGCGGGACGGCGGCGCTGGGCATCGAGGCCGGCCAGTTCATGGCGGGCCAGGCATTCGACGCCATCGTGATCGATCGCGCCGCCCCCGGCAGCAATATCCTGCCCCCCACCCATGGCGGCCCGGACAGCGTGGCGGAGGACGTGGTGCAGCAGGTCCTGTGCAATATCGGCAGGCCCAACATCCATGCCGTATGGGTGGCCGGCCGGAAGGTGCATGGGACATGAAACCGTAAAACTGGCCATGGGGGTATGTATCGGGCCAGTCAGCCGGGTGGATGGCCTGAACCGCCTGACCGACAGACGGGCTTGTCCAGCGGCGTTCCCCTGATGTCATTGCATACGGTACGGAATACGGGCGATCATATCAATTCCGTACCGTGCCGTGCCAGCGGGCTGGCTGCCCGCTCCTGCGTGTTGTGGCCGAAGCCAGGGCCGCCCGCACGATGCGGGGATTATGGATAATGGCGAGCGTGCCATCCATCGGGTACGATGCAGTCATCATCAACCTGGCCTCCGGCGCGGGCGGCAGCGGTATCGTGCGGGCAAAGGGCATGATCGTGGTCATGGACCCGACCCTGCCGGGAATGACCGGACGGACCCATGCAAGGGATCAGGGCAGGCCGCTGACCCCGTCCACCGCCCAGTTCCAGTCATACAGTTCCAGGTCATTCATCGTGACGCCCTCGGCCACGCGCAACTGGCCGTGCTGGTCGTGGATGGGGCCATTGAACGGCGACCAGCCCCCCATGATCCGCGCGCGCACGGCGTCCGCCCGGTCGCGCACCGCCTGCGGCACGCGCTGGCCCCACGGGTCGCGGTCCACGCCGTGGCCCATCATCAGCAGTTGCGGCACCGGCCGCCACGTGCCCGCCAGCCGCGCGCGCACCTGCGCAAGGTAGAACTGCGTGAAATCCAGCACGACAGACGCCACGTATGCATCCGGCCCGAACTGGCGTATGTCCTTGTTCCACATGGCCGCCCACAGCCCGCGTTCCTGCGCCACATGCAGGTAGCCCGCCTCGTCCATGATGCCGAACAGGAAGTCACACCCCTTGTCCGCCAGCGCGTTGGCGGCCTGGATGGCGGCCTGCGGGTCGAACCATGCATTGATGCTGATGACCTGCATGGTGGCGTCGGGGTTGACGCTGCGCGCGCCCAGAAGCGTGGCATTGGCCCCGGCATAGGCCGAAGGCAGCGGAAAGGAGGCGATGAATCCCAGCTTGCCATCCCGGCTCAGCAGGCCCGCCGCCACCCCGATCACATAGCTGACATACCAGTGCGCGATGTAATACCAGCTGACATTGCCGCGCAGGGGGCGTCCGTCGCACTGCATGAAGGCGGTTTCGGGCGCGCGCGCCGCCACATCGGTCAGGAAGTCCCCATAATCCGCGCCGGTCAGGACCAGTTGCGCGCCTTCGGCCACGAATTCGCGCAACAGCCGGGTGGCGTCGGCCGAATACGGCATGCTTTCCACATACACCGTACGCAGCCTGGGAAAGGCGCGGCGCACGGCCTGCAACGCCACATGGTGCATCTCGGTCCAGCCGCCATCGCTGGTGGGGCCGACATAGCCCAGCGCCAGCAGGGCGTCTTCCTCCGCCACGGGGGGCATGGGCGGTACGCTGGCATAGGGGGCGGCAAGGGCCGCCAGAAGCCGTTCGGTCGCGGTGGGGGCGGCGGCCCACCCGCGCCGGGGCGCAAGCCCGGTGGAAAACGCTGCCCCCGCAATGGCCAGAAGCTGCCGGCGCGGCACGATCATGCATGTCGTCCTTTGGCAATGGGCGGAAGATGCGCGACCGTACCTTCCGGGGCCACCCGGTTGAGCGTAGGCCCCACGGGCATGCTAACCACGCGCGTGGCGGGCACAAGGGGCAATGCGCAGCCGGCCATCGCCACGTGAAAGAAAGCGGCGGCCAGCAGCCTTTCGCCCCCTTCCCGCCCCCCCGGTCGCGCCACGCCCGCGGCAGGCGTTCCTCCGCTTCCCGGCGGGGCTAGGGTAATTCCACTGAACTCTGGCTCAGTGGAATTGCTCTAACTCATTGTTTACCTAGCATCTTCACCCGTTCGAATGTGTCCATTCAAACCAGATCTGCTCTAGTCGCGCTGCTGTATCCGCCGGGCCTGCCGCGCATGCTCGCGCAACACGTCACCCAGGGCCGCCATTACGGGTTCGCCATTTTCCACCAGCACCTTCCCCGCCACGATGGTGGTGCCCGCGACGGCGGGGCCACAGCGCAGCCATCCCTCCACCGGGTCGGTCAGCGCGCCCGCCAGCGCCACGTCGCTTGCATGCCAGATCACAAGGTCGGCGCAGGCGCCGGGACGCAGGTGGCCGATCTCGTCCTCCCAGCCCAGGCAGGCCGCCCCGCCACGGGTCGCCATGTCCAGCGCCTCACGCGCGCCCATGGCCTGCGGGCCGTGGCCTGCGCGGCCCAGCAGCATGGCGTTGCGCGTTTCCATCCACATGGAGGCATGGTCCGTCGTGGCCGACCCGTTGCAGCCAAGGCCCACATGGATGCCGCGTTCACGCATGTCCAGCGCATCGGCGCTGCCGCCGCCGATCATCATGTTGGAGCTGGGGCATTGCACCACGCCAACCCCGGCGCGCGCGATGCGGTCGATTTCCGATGTCGAGGGATAGATGTAATGCGCCACCCACGTGCGCGGGCTGGCCCAGCCCATGCGTTCGAACTGCTCGGTGGGGGTGCAGCCGTACAGGTTCAGGCAGCAGTCGTCTTCCGCCATGTCCTCGGCCAGGTGGGTGTGCAGGCGCAGGCCAAGGCGCTCGGCCATGGCGAGGGATTCGCGCATGATCCGTTCGGACGACGAAAACAGCGATACCGGCCCCAGCGCCACCCGCCCCATCGCGCCCGGGGCGGGGTCGTGGTACGTGGCCACCAGCCGTTCGCAGTCGGCCATGACCGTGTCCTCGTCCTGCACCAGGGCGATGGGGGGCAGGCCGCCATCTTCCTGCGCCCGCGTCATGCTGCCGCGCGTGGCGTAAAGGCGGAAACCGATTTCACGCGCCGCGCGGAACTGTTCATCAACCAGCCGGGGGCGGGGATGGATGAACAGGTGGTCCATGGAGGTCGTGCAGCCCCCCAGCAGCAGTTCCACCATGGCGACGTAGCTGGACACGTACACGCAATCCGCGTCCAGCCCGGCCCATAGCGGGTACAGCGCCTGCAGCCACGCAAACAGCGGCATCCGCGTGGCCGGGGCATAGGAACGCGTCAGGTTCTGGTACATATGGTGGTGTGCATTGACCAGCCCGGGCGTGACCAGCCGGCCACGCGCGCTGATGACGCGCGCCGCCGTGGGCGGTGGCTGGTCGGTACTGCCAACGGAATGGACGCGGCCCTTTTCAATGGCGATCCAGCCGTCGGGAATTTCCTGTTCATGGTCAATGTACAGGTAGGCATCACATATCAGAATATCAATCATTACTTAACCATACTGTTCCGGCCCGGATGCATGCGGGATGGGGGAAATCCGACATCGCGGAAAACCGGAAACCTGAATACTGAGTCACTCATTATTTAAGTAATTTATTTAAGTATCTTTTTTTGGAACATGCCATCATCATGTGCGTCTGTCCATATGTATAGATGCGGACATGCCAAGAAGTGCGACCAGGAACAACCATGGATTGTGAAAGGAGAATGCATATGTATGCATTGAATTCCACATGACGGTTGTATTGATTACAGACAATTAACTAAAAGAACCATGTGCGTACGCCACAAGGCGCAAGGTCCCGCCCCGGTCAGGCAGGGATATCTTTTTATCCTGATAGGTCCATAAAATTAATTGTCAGTTAAAACCTGATTACATCACAGGAATAAAAGTCATGACCCTGCGGTTTGTAGGTATCATTTCCTATATGTCACAACTGGAGTGCCAGGCGGATGAATATTGCAACGGGACGCGACAGGTTAAACCGGGACGGGGTATTGGTCATCCGGGGGTTTCTGTAGACATTTTATTAATAAATGTAAATGGAATCCCGGTCAGGCGAAAGCATTTCACCCTGTTTTGCGACCGGACCGCGCCATGCGCCTGACATATCCCGGGTTATGGAAATATCATCGTTCCGGAACGGGCATCTATCTTTTCTATATATTCATGAATACAGACATCCTGTTTCAGGAATCTATAATAAATATCCGCCATATGCATGCATTATCGCAACCGCAGGTTGTTCTCGCCCCGCCCCATAATGTCTTTTCCCGCCCTGGCCCGGCCGGATCGCGCCACATTGTATCCTGGCGGCAGGGTTGCGGGTTGCATTCCCCCTGCCCCGTGGCGGATACCATCATGCTGTGCGGGAAGCCTCCCGCCATCAATGGAACAAGGGGCATGCTGGTTCACGAAGGGGCAACGCGCAGTATCGGCACCGACCTGCGCCTGGGCTGCACGCTGGCGGCGGTGGCGGGCGCGGTCAACGTGGCGGGGTTTCTGGCCGTCGGGTATTACACCGCCAACATGACCGGCAACCTGTCGGCGCTGGCCGTGGGCGTGGGCGACGGGGGCATGATGCCCGTGCTGGCATGCGTGGGCGTGCTGGCGGCGTTTGTCACGGGCGGGTGCATTGCGGCGCTGCTGGTGGGGGCGGGCCGCAGGCGGGGCGTGCGCGCGGTCCATGCCGCGAGCATCGCGCTGGAGGGCATGCTGCTGATCGCCCTTGGCGTCCTGTCGCGGGTGCTGCCCGCATGGGTGGAGGCCGGCGGACTGGGCTGCGGGCTGGGTTTCCTCATGGGGTTGCAGAACGCCACCGTCACCCATATTTCCGGCGCGCGGGTGCGCACCACCCATATGACCGGCATGCTGACCGACCTTGGCATGGAACTGGGGCAATGGCTGCTCGACCCCCGCGCCGCGCGGGTGCGCGAACGGCTGCGGCTGCATGGCGCGATCATTGCCTGTTTCGTGCTGGGCGGGATCGGGGGCGCTGTGGGCTACCGGGCGTATGGCATCGGGGTGCTGGCGTTCATGGGGGGCGGGCTGGTGGCCCTGGCGTTGCCGGGGCTGTGGCAGGCGGCGCGGCGGGGCTGATGCGCGGGCGGAAGGCTTGCATGGCACCGGGTGCTATTTTATCCTTTCTGGCGCAAAGCGCGGGCAGGCCCGCCATACGCCGGGAGCAGCATGTGACGAAACAGACGAAAGCCACCGAATTCCTGGCCGCCAGCGGCGTGCCGTTTTCGGTGCATGACTATGAATATGCCCCCGGCGGCGGGCTGATCGGGATGCAGGCGGCGCAGTCCATCGGGGCGGACCCGGGCTGCGTGCTCAAGACGCTGGTGGTGGAGGTGGACCGCAGCATACCGGCATGCCTGGTGGTGCCCGCCGACCACAAGGTGAACTTCAGGAAGGTCGCGGCCCTGTTCGACGGGCGCAACGCGCGGATGATGAGTCCGGAAAAATCGGCGGAACTGACCGGCTTCCGCTCCGGCGGGACCAGCCCGTTCGGCCAGGAACACCAGTTGCCCGTCATCCTGTCGGCCGACGCCATGGCGTGCCCGCATGTCTATGTCAACGCGGGCGACCAGGGGCTGGTGGTGCGCATTGCCCCCGCTGATGCGCAGAAGGCGGCGGGGGCGCGGGTGGCCGATATTTCCGCGGCCCCCGCCCCGGTGGAACCAATCAAAAATTAACCTTTGGCGTCCATAACCCCTCCCTGAACAGAACAGGGACGGGATGCACGATGGCTGTTTCCTCGGATAATGCGGAAATGGCTGATGGATGGGCCACGTTCGACCCCGCATGGTACCGCGCCCGTTACGCGGCCATGCTGGACCTTATGGACATTCCCGCGGAACAGGCGCGCGAATTCCATGAAGCGCACGGCGCGGCGCTGGGGCATTCCCCCAATCCGTTCTTTGACGAGGAATGGTACCGCGCCACCTATCCCGACATCGCGGCGCAGGTGGCGGCGGGCACGTGGCGCAGCGGGTTCGACCATTACCTGAACGAAGGCGCGCGCACCCACAACCCCCACTGGCTGTTTGACGAACGCGCCTACCTGGCCGCCTACCCCGATATCACGCCCGCCACGCTGGATGCGGGCGGGTATCGCAACGCCTATGATCATTACCTGCGCACGGGCGACGGGGAAATGCGCAGCGGGTCATGCTTTTTCGACCCCGGAACCTGTATCGCCCTGCTGGCGGAATGCGACCACGGCCCGACGCGGCGGCCCTTTGCCGATTACCTGCGCCGGGGCATGGACGCCCTGCCATGCCGCAGCCTGTCGCTGTATTTCGATGCGGAATGGTATGCGCAGACCTATCCCCAGGCGCATGCGGAAATCACGCAGGGGCTATGGCGCAGCGCCCTGCACCATTACCTGTGCAACCCCACGCCACGGGCGTTCGACCCGGGGCCGTTCTTTTCCGAATCCTTTTACGCCATGGTCAACCCCGACGTGCTGGCCGCGATCGAGGCGGGGGCGCTGCGCAACGGTTATGCCCACTTCCTCAGCGACGGGGTGCATGAACAGCGCAAGCCGTGCTCGACGCTGGACCTTGCGCAGTACATGCGCGACCCCGCCGTGCAGGCCGATATCGCCGCGCGCCGGGCGCGGGACGGGCTGGGCCATTACCTTGCCGCCCGCCCCGACCTGAAGCCAAGCCCCCCGCCCCCCGTCACGGAAGACCAGGCCCGCGCCCTGTTCCGCCACATGTGCGCCGCCCGCCTGCCGCTGCTGCTGGATGGCGGGATTGATTTCACCACCGATGCGCCCCCGGCCGTAAGCGTCATCATCGTGGCGCACAACCAGTTTGAACTGACCATGTCCACCCTTGCCTCGCTGCGGGCGAATTACCACGGCCCGATGCAGGTGCTGGTGGTGGATTCCGGGTCGCGTGATGGCGTCGCCCGGATCGAGGGTCATGTGCGCGGGATCGAGGTACTGCGCTTTGCGGGCAATATCGGCTTCGTGCGCGGGTGCAACGCGGCGCTGCGCCGGGTGCGCGCGCCGGCCGTGCTGTACCTCAACAACGATGTGGACCTGCAGTACGGCGCGATCGCGAACGCCCTGTCGCGGCTTGTGGCGGACGACGCCACGGGGGCGGTCGGCGGCCGCGTCATCCGCACGCATGGCATGCTGCAGGAAGCGGGCAGCATGGTCTGGCGCGACGGGTCGGTGCAGGGCTACATGCGCGACGCCCACCCCTGCGTGCCCGAGGCGGGGTTCGTGCGCACGGTGGATTTCTGTTCGGGCGTGTTCCTGATGGTCCGGACCGAGGTGGCGCAGGTGCTGGATGGTTTTGACGAAAGCTTCGCCCCCGCCTATTTCGAGGAAACCGACCTGTGCATGCGCATCCGCGCGCTGGGCTACCGGATCGTGTATGACCCCGCCATCTGCCTTGTGCATTATGAATGCGGCACGTCGGACATGGCCAGCGCGTCGCGGCTGATCGCGCGCAACAACGATCTGTTCATCCGCCGCCATGCCCCCGCGCTGCGGCGCAGGCTGCTGCGCCATGACCCGTCGCAGGCCCGCGCGCGCCATGCGGATGGCGGGCGGCACATCCTGTTCATCGAGGACAGGCTGCCGCTGCGCCACCTCGGTTCGGGCTTTACCCGGTCGAATGACATCGTGACCACGCTGGCCGGCCTTGGCTACCATGTCACGGTCTATCCCGTCTTCCGCCCGATCGAGGACGCCGCGACGCGGGCGGCGGCCTTCCCCGATAATGTGGAGGTCATCCACGACCGCGAGCTGGCCGACCTGCCCGCTTTCCTGCGCGCGCGCAGCGGGTGTTTCGATGCCATATGGATCGCGCGCACCCACAACGCCGCCCGTGTGGCCGGCATCCTCAACGATGCCGCATCCTGCATTCCTGCCGACCGGATCGTGGTCGATACCGAAGCGCTGGCCGCCTGCCGGGACGTGGCCTACGACCGCCTGCACGCCATCACCCCCTCGCGCCCGCTGGCCGCGCGGCTGGAGGATGAACTGCGCCCCCTGTTCGTGGCGCAGCGCGTGGTGGCGGTCAACGCGGCGGAGGCCGACCTGCTGCGCGGCGCCGGGTTTGATAACGTGTCGGTCCTGGGGCATGTGCAGGTGCCGCGCCCCACCGGGCCGGGATGGGCGGCGCGGCGGGATATCCTGTTTCTTGGCGCGGTGCATGACATGGTCTCCCCCAACCTTGATTCGCTGTCGTGGTTCAGCGGGGAGGTCCTGCCCCTGCTGGTGGCGCGGCTGGGGGCGGATATCCGCTTCAGCGTATGTGGCCATGCCAGCCCGCGCGTTGACCTTGGCCCCCTGCGCCACCACCCCAACGTGCGCATGCTGGGCCGTGTCGCGGATACCGCCCCGGTTTACGACCACCACCGCGTATTCGTGGCCCCCACCCGCTATGGCGCGGGCATTGCCTACAAACTGCATGAAGCCGCGGCCAATGGCCTGCCGGTGGTGGGATCGCCGCTGTTATGCCAGCAGGCGGGCTGGCGCGACGGCCAGGACATGCTGTGCGCCAGCATCACCGACCCCGCGGACTTTGCACGGCAGGTCGCGCGCCTTTACCATGACCAGGCGTTGTGGGACACGGTGCGGGACAATGCGCTGGCGCGCATCGCCACCGAACATGCCCCGCAGGATTACCGTAACGCGGTGGCGGCCATCATGGACGCCGTATTCACGCAGGGCTGACAGCCGGGCCTGTTTCCGGCAGCCCACCGACAGGAGCCGGAAACCATGGACCAGACGGACGCCATTTCCTTCGCCCCCGGCATTGGCCCGGCCCTTCAGGCGCGCGTGCTGGCCGCGCCGCATTTCCGGCGGTGGCATGACGGGATGCGCGCGCGTTTTACCCTGCGCCACGTGCTGGTGCGCGACGCCATCGCCTTTGATGCACGGCGCATGGGGTTCATACTGGTCGAGGCCGACGCCCTGCATGACGGCCACCGCGTGCCCGGCCTGGCGCTGCTGCGCGGGGATTCCGTATCGGTGCTGCTGGTGCTGAAATGCCCCGGCTACCCCGACCGCACCGTGCTGACATGCGAGGCCCGGGTGCCCGTGGCGCGGCCCGACCTGCTGGCGTTGCCCGCCGGGATGCTGGATGGCGGCGCATTCACCAGCACGGCCCTGCGCGAACTGTCGGAGGAAGTCGGCGCGGACGTGCGGGTGCGCGCGCGGGACCTGGTGAAGCTGACCGATGTCTGGCTGTCACCCGGCGGGTGTGACGAGGCGATCGGCCTGTATTATGTCGAACTGCATATAAATGAGACGCTGGCCCAGGCCCTGTCCGACCGCCAGACCGGGCAGGCGCGGGAACATGAATACATCCACCTGCATGTCATTGACCTGTCGGCGGTGCCCCATATCGGCATGACGGACGCGAAAACGTTGCTTTCATGGCACATGTACCAGGCGCGTCGGTAAGCGCCGCTTTTTTTGTTGACACAACCGCGTGAGGACAATCATAAAGACCGGAAGCAGACTGCCCTGTGCACCTGCTTCTTGGACGTTTCCTCCCTAAACTCAGCGGTGCATATGCACCGCTTTTTTTTGGCCTGTTTTATATAAATTTCCTATAACTGTATGTCGTGTAGTATAGTTGGAACCCCACACATACGAGAGACGGGAAAGAAAGCAGAATGAGCGGTATCTTCAATGATGTAATGGGCAAGCTGAGCGATCTGGCCAGCGCGTCCGGCCTGTCGCAGCAGGTGCATTCCTACCTGTCGCAATTGCTGACGCCCGACACCCTCAATACGCTTGTGGCGCAGGCGGAACAGGCCGGTCTGGGGGACAAGGTGCGTTCGTGGATCGGTGATGGCCACAACCTGCCCATCTCCACCGATGAACTGCGCAGCCTGCTCAGCAGCCAGCAGGTACAGGCCATGGTGGACAAGACCGGCCTGCCGGCCGCCACCATCCTGCCGGTCCTGGCGCACCTGCTGCCCGAAGCCGTCAATACCCAGACGCCGCAGGGCACGATACCCACCAAGACCGCCTGACGGGCGACTGAGGCAGGCGATGGGGGCCGGGTGCATGCCCGGCCTTTTTTCATTCCGCCGCCTGCTGCCCCAGCATGCTGCCATACCGTACCAGACGGTCCACAAGGTCCCCCAGCACGGCCTGCAACGCAGCGAAACCCGCATGGGGCGCCAGCGTGTCCTGGTCCATGTACAGCGCCCGGCTGATTTCCAGCTGCAACGCCTGCACGCCCCGGCGCGGGCGGCCATAATGCCGCGTGACATAGCCCCCGGCGAACGGGACATTGCGCGCCACACCATGCCCATGGTCCAGCAGCGCCTGTTCCACCAGCGCCGTCATCTGCGGTGAACAGGCCGTGCCCCACGCATTGCCCAGAACGAAATCCGGCTGCGCGCCACGCCCCTTTGGCACGGGCATGGAATGGGCATCCAGCAGGATGCAGCAGCCATGCCGCGCCACGCTGTCGGCCACAAGGGCGGCCAGCGCGTCATGATAGGGCTGCCAGCAGGCGCGGATGCGGGCCTCGGCCTCGCTGAAGGGCAGCGGGCGGGGATAGATCGGCCCATCGTGGGAGACAATGCGCGCGATCGTGCCAAAGCCCGCCCGCACCTTGCGGCTGGTGGTATTGCACCATTCCGGCAGCTTTTCGCGGAACATGGTGGGGTCCAGTTCCCATGCCTCGCGGTTGGCGTCGCAATAGGCGCGGGGAAAGGTCGCGTGCAGCAATGTCGCACCCCGCCCCGGCGCGGATGCGAACAACTGGTCCACGTAACAGTCCTCGCTACGGCGCAGGGCGCGTGCATCAAGCCGGGACATGCGCAGGAAGGCGGCCGGGTAATGCCGGCCCGAATGGGGCGAGGCCACGATAACGGGCGTTCCCCCCCCATCGGGATGGTGGATATGAAAGGGTGGCATGGCGGGGTCCGTCATGGCGTTTTTTCCGCGGGCAGCGGCCACGGACAGCCCCGAAAGGCCACAGGCGGGAAGGCAGCACGGCACATGCCCGCCATAGGGACAGGCGGCCGGCTTGCGGTCAATGCGATTTTTTTCAAAACAGGGGTTGCATCCCCCTGAAAGGCTGAGTAAAAGCCACCTCACCGGAGCGGTTAGGGCGCATAGCTCAGCGGTAGAGCACTACCTTGACATGGTAGGGGTCACAGGTTCAATCCCTGTTGCGCCCACCACCGCTCCGGTCAGGAACCCTCAGAAATTAGCCAAAAAAACGGTAATATGTAAAAGTGGCCAGCTAGGGACGATGGTCCATTAGCATTCACCAAGATGCATTATGAGCCGTTAGGCAGGTGTGCCGGATTAGTGCAGTTTGTTCTGCATATGTTTGCACACAGGCACTAGTACTCTCACTGGCCTTCCCTGAGAGACTGTTTGACAACTCAGCTCATGATAACGCTTTAAAATTAAAGAAAGTTTTTGGTGAAGCTTTTTGCAAAAGCTTCAAAAGACCGCCGCCTTTTTGAGAAAAAGGTGGCACCCAGAAACTTTTATTGTTTTTTATCAATGATTTGTTTTCAAACGGCCTCTTAGTAATCCCTCACGCTGCGGCACCCATCCGGTTGGTGCAGATCATGATACCGCACCTGACAACGCATTACGGGATGCCGCGACCGGGGTGGGGTGCCGATCCTGCCCCCGATCAGGCGATGCAGCCTTACGCTGTCCCAACCCACGCTTCAGCATGGCGGGTGCAGGCGGCTGCCCTTCCCCGCTGGCAGCGGGTTCTTACACCCGCGCCAGACCCGGATCAGGCGGGTTCAAGCGCCACCTCGACGGGCCGCATGACGGGCGGGGCGTGCCAGCGGCCGTGGTCCACATCCGCGATCTCGCGGTCGATCTCGGCGATGACCTGGCGTGAAAACGGGC
>NZ_NKUB01000030.1 GCF_003207895.1 Komagataeibacter swingsii | reverse complement strand
TGGGCATGAAGTCTGGCCTCCTCCGCCAGTCTTCATCTTGAATCACATCACATGCCCTTTGGAAATCCTGCGATTCAAGCTATTCGCAGCGTGCTCTAAAGGCTGTTTGAAAACAAACTGTTGATAAAAAAACAAAAGTTTTTGGGTGCCGCCTTTTTTCAAAAAGGCGGCGTTCTTTCGAAGCTTCTGCAAAAAGCTTAACCAAAAATTTCCTTTGATTTTAAAGCGCTCTCATAAGCTGACTTTTCAAACAGTCTCTTATACTTTCAGTTTCCTATAAAACTGAAAGATCACGACCGTTTCGTATCAAATCCATTGAACAGCCATCTATCCGCATAAGTCCATCAGGTTGATACTTTGAAATGGCTGTCTGCAAGCGCCCGACGGGATTGACCCCTGCATCGTGGAATCTGGCAACGCCACGCGTCCAGCAAGCTGCCAGGGACCTGAATGGATGATTGAATATCCCGCAGTATTTTCTTTCGGGCAGCGGATGTCTGGCATATGCCGCACTCAAGGCCCTGACAAATATTCAGCTATTGGCCAGACCACAATGTGGTTTTGAAATAAGGATTGGCACTGTCTTTTCTGACCTGAGATTCCGTAAACCAATTCCCTGGGAAACAGGCAGTTCAAGATGGTCTGACAGGCGAAACGGCGGAAAACCGCCGATCAATGCATATTGTTGCCCGCCTGTGCAGCGCGCATGCTGTGATACAGCAGGATATCCGGACCACAATTTTCCGGCGGGTCGCTACACAGGCTCATGCCGGCCCCGCCAAAAACCTGCCGGGCAACGATATCATTTTCACGGACATAGGAAATGACGCGCCCCACCCCGACCTGATGTGCAAAGGCCAGCGCCATGCTGGTGGCCTGCCGTGACAGGGCCGTATCACGCGCATGGGGCAGGATGGCGAACTGCAGTTCATGGCAGTCTGGCGTGGTGGTGGAAGGCTGCACGCCTGCAAGGCCGATAAAACGGTCCTGCTGGCGCACGGTAAACATCCCCACGCCTTCGCGTCCCCATGTCATGAGATCGGTCATCATGTCCTGTTCACTCAGGACACGGCCGCACACGCCGCCGGCCAGCCGGCCTGTCACACCGGCGCTGGCCTTGAGCCGGACCACATCTTCCAGATCGGCCCAGGAGACCGGGTCAAGCTGTAGGTGGCCGGTCTGTATATGATATCGACATCCCATGACTGCCTCCATCGTGGCAGGTGCATGCACCTGACCGGTATTGAAGGCAGATAATGTTGCCGATGGCAAATGGAATCAGCGTTCGATGGGGCGGTACTTGATGCGGCTCGGTTCGGTTGCATCAGGGCCAAGGCGACGGCGCTTGTCTTCCTCATAAGCCTGGAAGTTGCCCTCGAACCACTCGACGTGGCTGTCCCCTTCAAACGCAAGGATATGGGTCGCCAGACGGTCAAGGAACCAGCGGTCATGGCTGATGATGACCGCGCAGCCCGCGAATTCGGCCAGGGCCTCCTCCAGTGCGCGCAGGGTATCAACGTCAAGGTCGTTGGTCGGCTCATCCAGCAGGATGACATTGCTTTCCTGCCGCAGCATCTTGGCCAGGTGGACGCGGTTGCGCTCGCCACCCGACAGCACACCCACCTTCTTCTGCTGGTCCGGCCCCTTGAAGTTGAAGGCCCCGACATAGGCGCGCGACGGCACGGCCCGCTTGCCCAGATAGATGACATCCGTCCCGCCGGAGATTTCCTCCCACACGGTCTTGTTGTCATCCAGGCTGAAGCGCGACTGGTCCACATAGCCCAGCTTCACGGTCTCACCGATGGTAAGCGACCCGCTATCGGGTGTTTCCTGTCCCATGATCATCTTGAACAGGGTGGACTTGCCCGCGCCGTTCGGCCCGATCACGCCCACGATGCCGCCCGGCGGCAGCTTGAAGCTCAGGTCATCGATCAGCAGGCGGTTGCCGAAGCCCTTGCGCAGGTCCTCGGCCTCGATCACCGTGCCGCCAAGGCGCGGCCCGGGCGGGATGATGATGTCGGCAACACCGCCGCCCTTCTCGTTGTTCCGGGCCAGCATTTCCTCATAGCGCGCGATACGCGACTTGCTCTTGGCCTGGCGGGCCTTGGGCGAGGAGCCGATCCATTCCTGCTCGGCGGCAAGGGCGCGCTGGCGGGCACTTTCTTCCTTCTCTTCCTGCGCCAGGCGCTTGCGCTTCTGTTCCAGCCAGGAGGAGTAGTTGCCCTCGAACGGATAGCCACGGCCACGTTCGAGTTCGAGAATCCAGTTGGTGACGTTGTCGAGGAAGTAACGGTCATGGGTAATGACCATCACGGTGCCTTCGTAATCACGCAGCGTCTTTTCCAGCCACGACACGCTTTCCGCATCAAGGTGGTTGGTCGGCTCATCGAGCAGCAGCAGGTCCGGCTTTTCCAGCAGCAGGCGGCACAGGGCCACGCGGCGGCGCTCCCCACCGGAAAGCTTGTCCACGGGGCTGTCGGCGGGCGGGCAGCGCAGGGCTTCCAGCGCGATTTCCAGCTTGCGGTCCAGTTCCCAGCCATCGCCCGCGTCGATCACTTCCTGCAGTTCGGCCTGTTCGGCCAGCAGGGTGTTCATCTCGTCATCGGACATGGGTTCGGCGAACTTCATCGAAATCTCGTTGAAGCGGTCCACGGCCCTTTTCAGCGCACCAAAGCCTAGGGCCACGTTTTCGCCAACCGTCAGGCTTTCATCCAGCTTGGGTTCCTGCTCTAGGTAGCCCACGCGCGCGCCTTCGGCCGCCCATGCCTCGCCGCCGAATTCCTTTTCCACGCCCGCCATGATCTTGAGCAGCGTGGACTTGCCGGCGCCATTGACCCCCAGCACGCCAATCTTGACGCCGGGCAGGAAGGACAGCGTAATCCCCTTGAAGACTTCACGCCCACCCGGATACGCCTTGGTCAGGTCCTTCATCACATAGACATATTGCGTGGCGGCCATGACGGTCGGCTCCTGATAAACTGAAAGAAAAAATGGCAACTCGCCCGCACCGCCGGACTGGCACGGGGCCATGACCGCTGTGCTGCATGCCAAAAGCCTGCGCCCGGCAGGACTTGAACCCGCAACCAAGCCGTTATGAGCGGCCCGCTCTAACCAATTGAGCTACGGGCGCGCAGGCAGCCCCTGATCTCGCGCATGTGGAGGGATTTGGCAAGATCCACGTGCCTTTTTCCGCGTAATTTTTTCCATCCCGCGGGCGATGCCGCCATAAAAAAACAACTTCATGATCTGGCTCATGGCCGGGCATCCTGCCACGGAACATGACTTGCGCAGGAAACGGTGGGAGATGTACCGTCACTCCCCGTTAATTCATGCCGCAACACCCCGGGGCGGCCCTTAACGCACATGCAGGCAGCAGGAGGCCTGAACAGTAATGGACGTATCGAAGATTTCCCCCGGCAAGGACGTACCCAACGACATCAACGTCGTGATCGAGATCCCGCAGGGTTCAGGCGTCAAGTACGAGATCGACAAGGACAGCGGCGCGCTGGTGGTGGACCGCATCCTGTTCACGCCCATGGTCTATCCCGCTGCCTATGGCTTCATTCCCAACACGCTGGCCGCCGATGGCGACCCGACCGATGCGCTGGTGCTGATGCCCGCCGCCGTCGTGCCGGGTGTGGTGGTGCGCGCGCGCCCCATCGGCGTGCTGCGCATGGAAGACGAAAGCGGGCAGGATGAAAAGATCATCTGCGTGCCGCATGACAAGGTGCATCCCTACTACGCCAAGGTGGAGAAGCTGGAAGACCTGCCCGAGATCGTGCTGAAGGAAATCGAGCATTTCTTCACCCGCTACAAGGACCTGGAAAAGGGCAAGTGGGTCAAGGTCGCAGGCTGGGCCGACAAGAAGGTCGCGGGCGAAGTGATCCTTGAATCCGTCAAGGCCGTGGCCGGCAAGTAAGCCACGCCCTGCTGTCCGCCGGGCCACGCGGCCCGGTGGTCACGCAACGGCATCGGCCGGCGCGGCGCGGGCCATGCCGCCCGCAAGCTGGCCGATCAGCCGGTGATAGCGCGCCATGTAGGCGTGCATGTCCAGCGTGCGTTCCGCCTGCGCGCGGACACCCGCCCGCAGCCTGCGCGCCAGACGCCTGTCTTCCAGCAGTTCCAGCACGCCTTCGGCAATCCGCCGGGGTTCAAGGAACGGCACCAGCCGCGCCGTCCTGCCGTCGCGCAGGAATTCCTCGACCGGCGGCGTCCGGCTTCCCACGATGGCGCAGCCACACGCCATCGCCTCACGCAGCGACCATGACGCCACGAACGGGTATGTCAGGTAGACATGCGCATCCGATCGCTGCAGCAGGCGACAGAAATCACCATACCCGACCTTTCCCGCGAAATGGACGCGCCCCGTATCCAGCGTGGCGCCCAGTTCCGCCAGCATGTGCTGCCGCCACGTCCGGCCACCCGGCGCGCGACCGCCGTAGCTTACGCCATCGCCCCCGACCACGATCACGCGCGCGTCGCCACGTTCGCGCAGGATATGCGGCAGGGCGCGCATGAAGACGTGAAACCCGCGATAGGGTTCGAGGTCGCGGGCGATGTAGGTGACCAGCTTTTCATCCGTACCCACATGGATATCCCCCAGCACGAAGGGCCGCGTGGCCGCCTGCGGGTCAGGGGCGCACCGGTCCAGATCCACCCCTTCGGGCAGGAGTGTTATGCGTGCGCGCGCCCAGTCGGGATAAGTGTCGCGCTGGAACCGGGTGGGGCAATGCCCCCAGCCTGAGCCGGCAAGGGCCAGCAGGTTCAGCGTGTTGCGCGCCCGGACCAGGGGGGCAACGCCAGCGGCGGGGGCAAATTCCGGGTCAAAGCCCACATCCAGCCCGGTGGGATGGTAGAAGAATTCGTAATATCCCAGCATCGGCACATCGGGATAGACATCGGCCAGTTCCAGCATCTCGCCCCAACCATGGTGGCCGATGATGATGTCGGGCACGTAACCCAGCCCGCGCAGCGTGCGGGCCGCGCGCGCCACCTCGGCCGCGCGCTGCATGGCGCGGGCCAGTTCGGCCACTGGGGCCGGGGCCGCCATCCGCACGGGCGGCGGCAGGCGGTAGGATACCCGCCGCACGCCGGGCATATGCCCCTGTCCCGTCTCGCTTATGAAAACGATTTCATTCCCGCCCCGCGCCCGCAGGTCACGCAGCAGGTGCACGAACTGGGCAGGGAAATTCTGATGCACGAACAGGTATTTCATCCCCTGCCGCCCCGGCTGCTCCCCCGGCATGGATGCTGCCTGCGCGGCCATGCCGTTCGGGCCGGGCATGCCGGATGGGTGTTGCGTGCAGGCGGGTCGTAAATGCTCACGATCCCGCCATTGTGCGTGGCTGCCGCCCCGCCTTGCGGCGTCGTTCGCGCGGCGGGGCGGCAACTGCGGATGCGGATGTCGCGACATTCCTTTCGGGCCTGCGGTGCCACCACGGCACGGGCTGGTCGGGGCCGACTCCGGTTTCGGGTTTGTCGGGCCGGGCCGCCGGCACGCGCGCGGGCGGGGTGCGCCTGCCCCGCCGCACGCGGGGGGCGGGCGCGGAGGCCGGTTCGTCCCGGGACATGGTCGCCCGCACCGGATCTTCCGCCCCGCCTTCGGCGCGCGTGGATGGCGGCGGGACAGCCTGCCGGGGCAGGATTTCAATCCGGAAGGCTTCCAGCGGCGCGTGCGAGGGCGCCATGACCGATGCGTCCTCCAGCGGGCCAAGGCGGGTGCCATCGGTAAAGCAGGCTTCGATATGGCAGGTAAACCGCCGCGCGGCGTCCCCCTTCAGCCGGACCCGCAGGCCAAGCAGGGGCAGCGCCATGCCCCGGCTGCCACAATAGGCCCCGCCTTCCACCCAAGGCGAAAACCAGTCCGCGCCCAGAATGGCCTGATATTCCATGTCACTCGCGGCAAGGCCGGAAGCCGGCTGGATGGCGAACCCTTCCAGCCACTGCCCGCTGCCCCCCTTGCCCATCCATGCCCCGAGGGGCGCGCTGACATCGCCCCGGCCCTGGATATGGGCGACCATGCCGCCGGCATCGATTTCCCCGGCCCCCGCCACTGGCGCCGGGGCGGCAACGGCCACATCGGGCATTTTCGGGCCGGACAGCCTGACCACCTGCAGGCCCGGCAGGGCGGCCCCGTCACGCGCCGGGTCGCGATAGGTGGTGACCAGCACCACGCCCCCGCCATCAGGCATGCGGACAAGGACAGCCCCGCCCTGCGCGCCCATCCAGCCATCCGCGTCGAACGCACTGACCCGCGCACCGTCCATGCCGGGCGGCACGGTCACGCGCATGCCCGACAGGGGGCCGAACCCGGCGCCCGCGGGGGCTGATGCATGGAAAATGCAATACATGCCACCTTCCAGCCGCATAAGCTGCGCGCTGGCCTGTATGTCACCCATCTGCGGGGCGGTCCCTGCGGCCTCCATTACCGGTATCCCGCCACAAGCAGGCATGACACCGCACGCGCGGGGACTGGGGCAATAACGATCAAGACGGGCCTCTTTCGCTCAAATCATGGATGGACTCTGTCCGTGGCGGAATGCCCGGCCCGGGCATAAGACAGCAAAAACGTATTCAATTGGTGAACGGGCAGTCCCAGCGGCAGACACGTCCCCCGCCCCGTCGCACGGATACGGGCCGCGACGGCGCCAAGGTCAAACGCCACGCAGCGCAATCCCGCCTGCCAGAGCCGGGTCAGGGTGAAACACCATGTCTCGGGACAGACGGAAGGCACGAACCCCACATCCCCCGCCGCCCCGCGCAGCAGGGAAACCGCTTCTTCCCCTTCATATCGCCCGGTAATGAACACCCGCCCGGTTTCCAGCAGGGCCGCGTCATCGGATGTATGGCCCACCACGATGAATTCCAGCGGCAGGTCGCGCGCCCGCGCGTCCCGCGCGGCCACCAGCATGATCCCATGCCCCTTGTCCGGCCCGATGCCCCCCGCCACCACGACCCGGCACCGGCCGTTGCGTGGCGGCAGGCCGGTCGCGGGCCGGTCCGCGCAGGCTACGGCAAACTGGCGCAGGGACAGGGCGGGACGGTCATCTTCCAGCACGGATATTTCACACGGGACATCCGGGATGTAACGCGCCAGCCTGCGCGCCACATCCGCCGACGGCACGACCACACGCCGCGCCCCGGCAAGTTCACGCGCCGTGATGCGGCGCAGGCGGTCCACATCCGTCTCATCCACCAGGGAACCCAGCGCCCCGACACAAGCCCGGCAGCCGGCCACATCCGGTTCCCCACAATACCGCCCCGCCGGCCCCACCAGCGTAATGCGCGGGCAGATACCGGCATAATCATGCACATGCCGGTCATAGGGCACATCCAGCCGCGCGCACAGCTCACGCACCCGCGCACCATGGCCCAGATGGTGGTGCACCTCGACCAGGCGCAGGCCGAGTGCCCGCAGCAGCGCCACCAGCGCCTCCCCCTGTGCCGGCCATGCAAAATGCAGCGCCGGACACGGATCGCCCGGCGCGCCGTCACGCAGCGTGAACCCATCCCCCGCCGGTTCCAGCACAAGCGGGCGGCAGCCCGCCTGCCCCCACTGCCGCGCGCGATGGGCCACCACGCGGGCCACGCCCCCCATCGCGTCATGGGTCACCAGCAGCACCGCGCCCTCATGCCCTGAGCGGCGCATGGCACGACGCCACACCAGAAGCGACAGGCGCTGGCGCGCCAGCGCCAGCGGGTCCGCCGCGATATGCGCCTGCACCAGTGCGTCATAACCGGGGAACAGCCGGTTCAGCATCCACAGGTTGCGCTGCTGCAACGCCCTGCGCTGCGCCCCGAATGACACGCCACCCACATGCCCCACGAACACGCCCGCCGCCGCCCTGTGCCGCCAGCCCGCCAGCCGGGCGCGCATGGAAAAATCGTTTTCCTCCCCGTATCCCCGGCCATAGAATTCGGGGCGGAACAGGCCGGTCTGGCGCAGGCAGTCATGGCGGACCAGCATGCAGAAACCATGCGCAGTGGGGATTTCCACATCCTGCCCCCCATTGGCATGCAGGCTGGCCGCCATGAGCCGGTGGACCGTCTCCATGTCACAGGGCCAGGGCACCTCCGGCTCGGGCCATGTCAGGATGGAGGCATCGTTGGACAGGGGAGTGACCGTGCCCGTATCAACCCGCGCGTAAGCCACGCGCAGCATTTCATCCAGCCAGCCGGGGGCCAGCAGCGTGTCGCTGTTCAGCAGCACGACATCCATGCCATCCGCGTCGGACAGGGCGGTATTGACCGCCGCCGGATACCCCATATTGGCCGCATGCCGCCGCAGGCTGATCCGCCCCGCCCCCGCCAGATCATCCAGCGCCAAGGCAAGTGCCGGCTCCGGCGTCGCATCGTCCACCACCATGATATCCGTGGCCGTGCCATCGGATCGCCGGTCCAGCGTGTCGAACACGCTGTTCAGGCAGGCCAGCGTACGCACCCGGTCGGCATAGACCGGGATCACCACCCGGCAGCGCGCCGCGCGCCGGGGGATCCGGTCGGGAATGCGCACCCGCCGCCGCATGGTGGGAAACACCCGCCGCGCCCGGGGCAGGCATACCGGCAGGGGCGCGCCGGTCAACTGCCGCCCGCCAGGCAAGGCGACATGCACCATACCCTGAGGCGCGAGATCGGCCCACGCCATGCCAAACCCCCAGACCGGCGTGCCCGGACCCGCGATATCGTCCCATCCGGTCCCCCACTGCCGCGACAGGACAGGGGAACGCCGGCCATGGACATCATCGGATATGGACAGCGCGGGTGGTCGATCGGGCCGCGCGGGCATGAAGGCCCAGCCTGCCAGGCCCTGCCCATCGGGCATGACCGCGCCGGCTACATGCAACAGCGCCGCCCGGTCCGGTCGTGCGCCCAGCAGGGGCGAGCCGTCATACTGCACCACGATATCACGGGCCTGCCGCCAGTACCGGGCCAGCTTCGCGCGCTGCCCGTCATGCTTCCGGGGCGTCCATGCCTGACCATCCAGTATCACATCCGGCGCGCGCCCCTCCGGCAACCCGCCCCAATGCAGCACGCCATCGGGGTCCAGCGCGCACCAGCCACGCAACGCCATATGCCGGCACACCAGCCCCGCCGGAATGCGCAGGCCAGGATCAAAGCCGTAACAGGTAAAAAAGCGCTCCAGCACGCGGGCGGCGCGTGGCCACGCACGCGCCACGCAAAGGGCCAGCACCAGCAGGCGCAGCCCCGCGCGGAACTCCCCCGCAGCCATGACCGTTTCAACCGCGCTGGCCGCGCCAGTTCCGTCACCAGCACCCAGCCGGGCGCTGGCCAGCGCGTACTGCACCCCCCTGTCAGTCGGGGCCAGACGGGCCGCACGTTCCATCCATGCCAGCGCCAGCCCATGCTGCCCCTGTCCGGCCAGATGGCGCGCATGCAGCATGGCACCCGCGACATCCGCGCCTGGTCCCGCCGCCCCGCCCGTTTCACGTTGGGGCATGTTCATCCGTACGGGTCATATGGTCCAGTTCATCACGCGCGGCCCGCACGCCGCACGCCGCCGCCTGTTCCAGCCAGTAACGGGCACGCGCACGGTCCATGGGGCCAGCCAGCCCCCTTGCCAGATACCGGCCCAGCATGAGCTGCGACAGGGCATTGCCCCCTTCGGCCCCCTGCGTGAACCAGTGCAGCGCCAGCCCCCGGTCCGGCGGCAGGTCATGGCCGCCGCCATACATCGCGCCAAGGGAAAACATGGCCTCAGTCCGCCCCGACCGGGCGGCGCGATGGTACAGCGCCAGCGCGCCCGCATGGTCGCGCGGGCCACCCCGCCCTTCCAGCCGCAACTGCGCGGCCGCCACGCAGGCCTCGGCCAGGCCGTGTCCGGCGGCGCGTTCCAGCCAGTGACGGGCATGGGCCACGTCCGTCGCCACGCCCTCCCCGTCCAGCAGCATGCGTCCATACCAGTATTCGGCATTGACCACGCCCGCATTGGCCGCGCGCTCCATCCACGACGCGGCCTGCACCGGATCGGTTACGCCCCCCACCCCGCCACGCAGGCAGACCGCAAGGTTGAAGGCGGCGACCGGATCCCCCGCCTGCGCCGCGGGCAGGAAATCGGGCAGCGGCAGGCCGGGATCGGAATGTGCCTGCTGTCCCTGCGCCACCAGCGCGGCGGCAAGGTCGGTCATGGCGGCGACATCACCCAGTTCAGCCGCCCGTGCCAGCCAGTGACGGGCCTGTTCCGGATCGGCCGCCGTCCCGCGCCCGTGCATGTACAGCAAAGCCAGCATGCGACAGGCCACCGCATGATCCTGTTCCGCCGCCCGATGGTACCAGATCAGGGCTTCATGATCGCCGGGAAGGGCGGCTTCCCCATGCGCATGCAGATCCCCCAGCAGGGCCGCCGCCTCCCGGTCGCCCGCAAGGGCGGCACGGCGCAGCCATGTCTCGGCTGTCATGGCGTTGCGCGGCCTGCCGTCCATATCCTCCAGCAGCAGGGCGCCGTACCGCGCCTGCGCGGGGCGCACGCCCTGCGCGGCGGCACAGGCATACCAGTGTTCCGCCCGCGCCCGGTCCGGCGGCAGGCCCCAGCCCCGTTCATGCAGCAGGCCCAGCATGTACTGCGCGGTGGACAGTCCGCTATCCGCCGCGCGGATCAGGGCCGCCACCGCGTCGGGATCAGTCCCCGGCGACTGGTCCGATGCCGCCAGATGGGTAACCGCCAGCCCGAGATCACCCTGCGGGCAACCGGCGCGCGCCGCGCGTTCGCACCACATCCGCGCCGCCTGCGGGTCGCGCATGGATTGCGGGCCGGTCGCCAGCAGGTACCCATACAGGGCCTGCGCATCGGGCAGGCCGCCTTCGGCCGCCTGCCGCGCCCAGCCGGCCGCGGCCTCCGGGTCGGGCCAGCGGTCGATGCCACCGGGCCATGACGCGGGCAGCAGGCCATCGGCCCCCCTGTGGTCCCCCCCATGGCCCGGCGGGTCAACCAGCAGCATCAGGGCCAGGGAAAAGCTGGCCTCCACATGCCCCGCGCGCGCGGCCGTGTGCATCCAGCGCACGCCTTCGACCGGACTGCGCGGGACGCCGCTGCCATCAAGGTAGGCACGCGCCACCTGATACTGCGCCGCCACCATGCCGCCGCGCGCAAGGCGTGCCAGCAGGGCGAATCCCTGCGCCGAACGCCCCTCGTGTTCCAGCAGGCGGCACGCATGGCGGAAACGGGCCGCGGGCGTGATCCCCCCCAGCAGGCCGGACAGAAACTTGCGCACCAACGCCGCCCCCGGATCAGGGTTCGCGCATGCCGTCGGTCACGGCAGGCAGCAGGCGGTTGAGCAGGTACTGCATGATGGTGCGGCGCCCGACATGGATATCCGCCTCGACCGGCATGCCCGGCTGCGGCTGGAAGAAGGGCGGCACGCCATGCAGCGTGTACCGGTCGATGGACAGGCGCACACGGTAATAGGCATTCATCGTATCACCCGTATCACCGCCCTGCTCGGCGCTGGTGCCAGACCTTGCGCCGGAGGGGGTAAAGGAATCGGGGCTTATGACGCGCACCGTCGCCTCCCCCCCGCCATACTGGGTGTAGGGAAACGCCGCGAATTTCAGAATTGCCGTATCCCCCGCCCGCACATAGCCCGCATCCACACCGCGCAGCGTGGCCACCATGTCCAGGTGGCTGCCCGCCGGCACCAGCGTCAGAAGCGGTGTCGCAGCCTGGATGACCGAACCCGCGGAGAGATGCGCGATGCTCAGCACCACCGCGTCACGGTCGGCGCGCATGACAATCAGGTCGTGATGCAGCACCGCCTTGCTGTAGCTGTCATCGGCATCCGCCAGGCGATGCTGCGCAAGCGCCAGGTCCTGGTACACCGTGGCGTGCCAGTTGCTGGCGTAGCCATCGCGCTGGGCCTTCATCGCCTCCAGCCGGGCACGGGTACTGTCGGCGGAATGGCGGGCGGACACCTGCGAGCGCGTGACCTCCATCAACGTATCCTGCGCCGCCAGCGTGGACAGGCGGCTGCCCACCTGTTCATGCTGCAGGCGCACGCGCATGTCCTGCACGTCACGCGCGACACGGGCGCGGGCGGCATACATCGCCGCACTGGCCTCATAACCCTGCAATTCGCTTTCCAGCCCGGCAACCTGCCGGTCGTAACTGGACATCTGGGCGCTATATTCCGCCTGGCGGCGCAGGTAGGCGGCGGCTTCCTGCACCGATGCGGGATCGTTCACGTCCGCCGTGTAGGGACGGCCCGCGGCTTCGGCCGTGCGGCGGGCGACCTCCGCCCGGTAGGCCGCGACCTGGCGGCGCATGTTGATGACATCCGCATCCGTCACCGTGGGGTCCAGCCGGGCCAGCACCTGCCCCTTGCGCACGGTATCGCCCTCATGCACCTCCACCGTGCGGATAATGGAGGTTTCCAGCGGTTGCAGCACCATCGTGTCGTCAAACGGCGTCAGGCGGCCATTCACGCTGACCACCCGGTCCAGCGGGAAAAACGTCATGACCAGCAGCCCCGCGCCGGCCAATGCCGCGACCAGCCAGATGACATAGCGCGCCGCATCGGATGGCGGCAGGCCGATCAGTGCGGCGGACGGGGAATAGAACGCCAGCAGCGCGGGCGGCAGGTCAGTGGGAATATCCGCCGTGGGTGGCGGCAGGACCGACAGCATGCCGGCTTCCTCCGCCGCCTCGGGCGTGGGGGGCACAAGGTCACGGCCACTCATGCCGCGTCACCCTGCACATGGGCGACGCCCGGCCGCCCATTCCCGTCATTCAGGCCATCGGGATGGTTCTGCTGCATCCACAGCGTGCGGTAGATGGCGCACCGCGCCAGCAGTTCATCATGCGTGCCGATATCAGCCACATGCCCGTGGTCCATGACGCAGATCTGGTGGCACGCCACCAGCGAGGCCAGGCGGTGCGAGACGATCACCATCGTGCGCCCGCGCGCAAGGTGGCGCAGGTTGGCGTTGACCACCGCCTCGCTTTCCGGGTCGAGGGCGGAGGTCGCTTCATCGAGGATCATGAGCTTGGGGTCGGAAATCACGGCGCGCGCGATGGCAAGGCGCTGGCGCTGGCCGCCGGATATGTTGGTGGACCCTTCCTCGATCCAGGTATCGAAGCCCGCGGGCATGCGTTCGATGAATTCTTCCGCCCCCGCAAGGCGGGCGGCGCGCACCACGTCTTCCAGCGTCAGGCCCGGGCGGCCGGCGATGATGTTGTCGCGGATGGTGCCGCGGAACAGGAAATTGTCCTGCAGCACCACCCCGCAGGACCGGCGCAGGTAGGTCAGGTTGATTTCACGCAGGTCGATGCCATCCAGCCGCAGGTGGCCGGTATAGCTGCGGCTGACGCCCTGCAGCAGGCGCGTGATGGTGGACTTGCCCGACCCGCTGCGCCCGACCAGTCCCAGCATGGTGCCCGCAGGCACGCTGAACGTGACATCCGACAGCGCGGGCGCGGACGCCCCGGGATAGGTGAAGCACACATCCGAAAACGCCAGCGCGCCATGGATGGGCGGGCGCAGGCCGGTGGTCAGCGCCCGGGTTTCGGTCGGGCGGTTGAGCACCGACCCCGCTTCCGCCAGCGCGCTGCGCACTTCGTTCAGGTCGTCAATCAGCCGCGCCATGCCCACCAGCGGGGACGCAACCCGGCCACCCAGCATGGTGAACGCCATCAGCGCCCCGGCCTCCATGCCCGATGTGGTCGAGGTAATGGCCAGGTACGCCCCGATCAGGATGATGCCACGGTTGATGAACAGGTCCAGCGGCATGACCGCCGTCGCGACACAGTTACCCATGCGCCCCGCGTCAAGGGACGCGGTCACCACACTGGCGGTCTTTTCATCCCAGACCTCGCGCCGCACGGGTTCCAGCGCCAGCGTCTTGATGGTGCGGATGCCGGCCACCGTTTCATACAACGCGCCGCTGCGCTCCATCTCGGCGCGGACCTGCCGGCTCATGAGCCGGCCCACCGCCGGCATGGCCAGCAGGATGACCACCCCGATCAGCCCGGCCGCGACCACCGTCAGGCAGGCCAGCGTGGTGCTGAGCCAGAACAGGAAGGGCATGACGACCACCAGGGTGAACAGGTCAAGGAACGTGCCCAGCAGCCGCCCGGTCATGAACTGCCGGACCTTGTAGATCGCGCTGACGCGGCCGATCACGTTGCCCGCCTGCTCGCGTTCGAAGAATTCCAGCGGCAGGGCCAGCAGGCGATCGAACACCGCCAGCGATATGCGCGTATCCAGCCGCGTGGTCAGCACCAGCGTGATCTCGCGCCGGGCATAGGTCAGCAGGATTTCGTAAAACGACATCACCCCCACCAGCCCGGTCAGGGAAACCAGCGTGGACATGGAATGGAAGTTCACCACCCGGTCGATGACCTGCATGACGATCAGAGGCGGGAAGATCGCCAGCACGCTTATGACCATGGAGGCGATGACAACATCGCGCAGCAGCTGGCGTTCCCCCAGCACCATGCGCCGCAGCCATGTGAAGTTGACAGCCTCTTCCCTGCTTGCGCTGTCCTGCCCGCCGCGCACCAGCAGCACGTCGCCGGTCCACACGCCTTCCAGCCGCAGCTCGTCCACCGCCACGGGGGACGTGTCGGCACTGGCGAAGGGATCGACCAGCCAGACCACGCCACGGGCCGCATCCACGCCCACCATCAGCCCCGCCGACCCATCCGTGAACATGAGGACAACCGGCGGCACGTCCCGCAGGCGCACAAGCTCACGCCACTGCAGGCGCATGCCCTGCGCGCTACCGCCATTTTCCTCCACCCAGCGCGCAAGGGCGGGGATGGTGGGCACGGGCTGCCCGGCCTCACCGGCGAAATCATGCACGTCAAGGTCAATGCCGTGGAAACGGGCCGCACGCAGCACCGCCTGCAGGCGGATCAGTTCCGGCGCGTGGCGGGTATCCGCCTGCGCGCGCCCGTCCGGGTCCGCTGATTGGTCTGGATGGCCCACGGCACCCCTTTTGCTCTACACGCTCTGTCGGTTCACGCGGCCCAGACTAGGGGCAGAAAGCAAAGGGTTCCTTAACGCGGCTGTTTTTCAGGCCGAATGCGGATGCGGGGGCTGCATGGCAAAGCGTGCCTTGACCACGATATCCCCCGACAGTGCCGCCCGCCAGGCCGTTTCCTGCCCTTCGGGCGGCAGCACGGCCACGCGGTCGAACCATTTCAGCGCGCCCGTGGCGCGCCTGCGGAACACATCGCCCAGCACCGCCGCCAGCCCCCCGCCGCGCCCCGCGCAGCACGCGCAGCCTGTTCCATGCGAAAACGGCGACGGGGCAGCCTGGCCCACCGTGACAACCCCGGCCCACCCGTCTCCCGGCACGGGCGCATGCGCATGGTCCACCACCAGCAGGGTATCGGCGCGCGGATGGCAGATTGCGGGGCGGGTCAGGAATTCCAGCATGATGCGCCCGTCGCGGGCCATGGCGTTCTCCATTCATCCATACGGACCTGCGGACATGCCCCATATGGGGCAATGGTGCTGGACACTGGCGGGAAGTTGGGGGAATAAAGGGCACCGGACATAATTTTATGCAAGATGGCACTGGGCACTTACGGGAAAATCCGCTCCCGCGCCGTGCCTCCTGCTCATAAGATCTCAGGATAACAATGACCTCTCGTCCCCATCTTCTCGATGCCCTTCGCGACCAGGTCCTGCTGTGTGACGGCGGCATGGGTTCGCGCGTGCAGCTTCTGGACCTTGAGGTCGAGCGTGATTACTGGGGGCAGGAAAACTGCACCGAGATCCTGAACCTGTCCCGCCCCGAACTGGTGCGCGAAATCCATCGCGGCTATTTCGAGGCTGGGGCGGACATGGTGGAGACCAACAGCTTTGGTGGCTCGCCCATAACGCTGGCCGAATTCGGCCTGGCCGACCGCGCGCGTGAAATCAACCGCACGGCGGGCCACCTGGCGCGCGAGGCCGCCGAGACATTCGCCGATGGCCGCCACCGCTATGTCGTCGGCTCCATCGGGCCGGGGACCAAGCTGCCTTCGCTGGGCAACATTGATTACGACACGCTGGAAGCGGGCCTGACCGAGCAGTGCCGGGGCCTGATCGAAGGCGGCGTTGACTGCTTCCTCATCGAGACCTGCCAGGACACGTTGCAGATCAAGGCCGCCGTCAATGGCGCCAAGATCGCCCGCGCCGAGATGGGCGTGGACACCCCGATTTTCGTGCAGGTCACGGTGGAGACCACCGGCACGCTGCTGGTCGGCCCCGACATTGCCGCCGCAGCCACCGTCATCAATGCGCTGGACGTGCCGCTGATGGGCCTGAACTGCGCCACCGGCCCGCAGGAAATGTCCGAGCATGTACGCTGGCTGTCCGAAAACTGGCCTGGCCTGATCTCGGTCCAGCCCAATGCGGGCCTGCCCGAACTGGTCAATGGCACCACGCACTACCCGCTGACGCCTGCCGAAATGGCAAGCTGGGTCGAGCGTTTCATTACCGAGGACGGGCTGAACCTGATCGGCGGGTGCTGCGGCACGTCCACGCCGCATACACAGGCGCTCGACCAGATGCTCCGCCGCCGCGCCGAGGGCACGGGCCGCATCCGCCCCGCCCCCGTGCCGCGCAGGCCGGTATGGATTCCGTCGGTCGCCAGCCTGTACTCGCAGGTGCCGCTGCGGCAGGAAAACAGCTATTTCTCGATTGGTGAGCGCTGCAACGCCAACGGATCGAAAAAATGGCGGCAGTTGCAGGAAGCCGGCGACTGGGATGGCTGCGTGGCGCTGGGCCGCGAACAGGTGGCCGAAGGCTCCAACGCGCTCGACATCTGCACCGCCTTCGTCGGTCGTGACGAAATGCGCGAAATGAACGCGGTCGTCACCCGCTTCACCTCCTCGGTCAACGCGCCGCTGGTGATCGATTCCACCGAAACCCCGGTGATTGAGGCCGCACTCAAGCTGCATGGCGGCAAGCCGATCATCAACTCCATCAACTTCGAGGATGGGGAAGCCATTGCCAACGAACGCATGCTGCTGGCGCGCAAGTTCGGCGCCTCCGTCATTGCGCTGACCATTGATGAAGTGGGCATGGCCAAGACGGCGGAAGACAAGCTGCGCATCGCGACAAGGCTGGTCGAATTCGCCTGTGAAAAGCACGGCCTGCCGCAATCCGACCTGATGATCGACCCGCTGACGTTTACCATCGGCACCGGCACGGAAGATGACCGCAAGCTGGGGGAATGGACGCTGGAGGGCATCCGCCTGATCCGCGAACGCTTCCCCGATATCCAGATCGTGCTGGGGCTGTCCAATATCTCGTTCGGGCTGAACCCGGCAGCGCGCGCGGTGCTGAACTCGGTCTTCCTTGACCACGCGGTACGCGCGGGCATGACGGCGGCGATCGTGCATGTGTCCAAGATCCGCCCGCTGCACCTGATCCCCGCCGAGGAAGTCAGGGTGGCCGAGGACCTGATCTTCGACCGCCGCGCCGAGGGCTACGACCCGCTGCAGCGCATCCTTGAAATCTTTGCCGACCGCAAGGCCGCCGACGCGGTGAAGAAGGCCCGGGCCGAAACCGCCCCCGAACGCCTGAAGGACCGCATTGTCGATGGCGACCGCAAGGGGCTGGAAGATGACCTGGATGAGGCCATGCGCGACATGGCCCCGCTGGACATCATCAACACCGTGCTGCTCGATGGCATGAAGGTCGTTGGCGAACTGTTTGGCGCAGGCAAGATGCAGCTGCCGTTCGTGCTCCAGTCCGCCGAGACGATGAAGGCCGCCGTGGCCTGGCTGGAACCCCACATGGAACGCACCGAGGGCCAGGCCCGTGGCACCATGGTGCTGGCCACGGTAAAGGGCGACGTGCATGACATCGGCAAGAACCTGGTCGACATCATCCTGACCAATAACGGCTATCAGGTGATCAACCTTGGCATCAAGGTGCCGGTGGCGGACATGATCGCGGCCGCGCGCGAGCATAAGGCGGACGCCATCGGCATGTCCGGCCTGCTGGTCAAGTCCACCGTCATCATGCGCGAAAACCTTGAGGAAATGAACCGTCAGGGCGTTGATGTGCCTGTGATGCTGGGTGGTGCCGCGCTGACGCGCAACTATGTGGAGGAGGACTGCACCGCAGCCTATGGCGAAGGCGGGCGCGTAGCCTATGCCCGCGATGCGTTCGATGGCCTGTCGCTGATGGACAAGGTAGCGCAGGGCGAGTTCGACACCTATCTTGCCGCCATCGCGTCACGCCGCGCGGGCAAGGCCACGCGCGCCAGCCGCACGCAGGATATCGAAGCCGCCGAAACCCGTGGCTTCGGCCCGGTGGACAAGGTCGCCGCCCGCGCGCGGCGTGAAAAACTGACGGCGGACGAACCCGTGCTGACCCCGCCCTTCTGGGGGCCGCGCGTGCTGGAGGCGACGCCGGAAGCGGTGCTGCCGTTCCTCAATGAACGTTCGCTGTACCAGTTCCAGTGGGGCTTCCGTAAGCAGGGCCGGTCGCTGGATGACTTCATGGTCTGGGCGCGCAAGGAGCTGCGCCCCGTGCTGCGCCACATGCTCGCACTATGCGCGGAACAGGACATCCTGCACCCCAAGGCCAGCTATGGCTACTGGAAGGCGGCGGGCGAGGGCAATGACCTGGTGCTGTTTGGCGAGGATGGCGCGACCGAGGTCGCCCGCTTCACCCTGCCCCGCCAGCCGCGTGCGGACGGGGCCTGCATTGCCGATTTCGTGCGCGATATTGACGCGGCACAGCGCGACGTGATCGGCCTGCAGGTGGTGACCGTGGGGCAGGATGCATCGGACCGCGCGCGTGAATGGTTCGAGGCGGACCGTTACAAGGACTACCTCTACCTGCATGGCCTGTCGGTGGAGATGGCCGAAGCCATGGCGGAATACACCCATAAGCGCATGCGCGCCGAAATGGGCTTCGCCGCCGAGGACGACCGCGACATGGCGAAGCTGCTGCAGCAGGGCTACCGGGGGTCACGCTATTCCTTCGGCTATCCCGCCTGCCCCCGGCTGGAGGAGCAGGAGCCGATCCTGAAGCTGCTGGATGCGGAAAAAATCGGCGTATCGCTGACCGATGGCTTCCAGCTGCACCCCGAACAGTCGACCTCGGCGCTGGTGATCTTCAACCCGCACGCGAAGTATTTCTCGATCTGAGAAACGCATCGGGGCCAGCCTGCGGGACTTGTTGACCGGTGGGCGAAATAATGTCCATCATCATGCCATGTCCCGTTCCCGCCCCACGCCTTCCCCGCCACCAGACCGGCCCGGCGCCGACCATGCGCTTGGCCGGCTGCAGGCGCGCCTGGACGCGGCCCGCGCGCCTGACGGCAAACCCCGCAACATCCGCACGACGCACAGCGCCGGCCGCGCCTTTACCTGTGCCGCCGAACAGTGCGTGATGGACCTCATGACCCATGACCGTGCGGGCCTGATCGAACACAGCGCCGACGTGCTGGCCCACCTGCTGGAAATCTGGGCCGCCGATGGCATCGACCCCGAGGACGTGTGGATCGAACTGGACCGCCGCACCCGCATGGGCAACCTGCTGCTGGCGCTGAACATGGCCGAACGCACATCCGTCTCCACCGCCGCGCGCAGGCGGCCATGGAAAATCCGCACGACCAAGCTGCCCTGACCGGCTGACCGGCCCATATACGGGCACGAAATCGAAACGGGCCATTTTTGGCCTATGCGCTGCCGCATGCCGGTGGCATAAGCTGGCCGCAGGCGGAACAGCAGGAAATGTCGCGATAGATGGACCGGGTCCATGCCTGTTACCTGCCGGCGGGTACTCCCCCGGTCCGGCACGCATGAACTGGATTGACGCAGCAGGCATCGCCATTGTCGCCCTGTCGGCCGTGGTGGGTGCGGTCCGTGGCTTTTCACGCGAAGTACTGGGCCTTGCCGCCTGGGTCATGGCCATCATCATGGCGGTGGCGTGGCATGGCGCGCTCATGCCCTATGCCACGCAGTGGATCAGCAGCCACACCCTGGCGGCCCTTGCGTCCTTTGCCGTGCTGTTCCTTGTACTCCTTGTCATTTTCACCACGACTGCCCATCTGTCAGGCCAGGCGGTACAGGGGTCCATCCTGTCGGGGATCGACCGCATGCTGGGCCTGATCTTCGGGCTGGCGCGCGGGTATGTCTGCCTTGTACTGCTGTACGCGGGCATCACAGCCCTCATCCCCGCAGCCGAATGGCCCGATGTCATGCGATCGAGCCGTATCGTTCCCCTTGTTGGCGACAGCGTGACGTACCTGAACGCCTATACGCCCGATAACTTCCACGCGCATCTTGCGCAACCCGCCGGGACGCGGCATGACGCGCCCATCTGAACCTTCTGTCGGTACCCCCCGCACCCGTCCGTCAAGGAAAGATTGCTGACCATGTCCCGCACCACCTTCCATGCTGTTTCCGGCGACCCCACGACACGGCACGAACGCGATGATATCGCCGCCCAGTGGCGGCATGATGATGACAAGCCGCATGAGGAATGCGGGGTTTTTGGCGTATGGAACACCAAGGATGCGTCCGCCCTGACCGCCCTTGGCCTGCACGCGCTGCAGCATCGCGGGCAGGAAGCCAGCGGCATCGTGTCCTTTGACGGCGAACGCTTCCACACCCACAAGGGGCTTGGACTGGTTGGCGAGGTATTTGGCGATGCCCGCGTCATGGCCACCCTGCCGGGCAACTGCGCGGTGGGACACAACCGTTACGCCACCACGGGGGCGACGCTGATCCGCAACGTCCAGCCACTATTCGCCGATTTTGAGTTCGGCGGGCTGGCGGTGGCCCATAACGGCAACCTGACCAACGCCGAGACCCTGCGCAAGGCGCTGGTGCGCCGGGGCTGCATCTTCCAGTCCACCACCGATAGCGAGGTGTTCATCCACCTGATCGCCATATCGCTGTATTCCAACGTGGTGGACCGGCTGATCGATGCGCTCAAACAGGTGCTGGGGGCGTATTCCCTGATCGTGCTGTCGCGCAACGAACTGATTGGCGTGCGCGACCCGCTGGGCGTGCGTCCGCTCATCCTTGGCCGCCTGCGCGAAGAAGACGGTTCGGAAGGCAAATGGGTCCTGGCCAGCGAGACCTGCGCGCTGGACATCGTCGGCGCGGAGTTCGTGCGCGACGTGGAACCGGGCGAGATCGTGATCATAAACGATGACGGCATCCGTTCCCTCAAGCCGTTCGACAGCAAGCAGTCGCGCTTCTGCGTGTTTGAATACATCTATTTCGCCCGGCCCGATTCCGTCATGGACGGCAAGGCCGTGTACGACACCCGCAAGCAGATTGGCGTGGAACTGGCGCGCGAAAGCGCGGTCGAGGCCGACGTGATCGTGCCGGTGCCCGATTCCGGCGTGCCCTCGGCCATGGGGTTCGCCGCCGAAAGCGGCATTCCGTTCGAACTGGGCATCATCCGCAACCATTACGTGGGCCGCACCTTCATCGAACCGACCGACCAGATCCGCAATCTGGGCGTGAAGATGAAGCATTCCACCAACCGCCCCGTGCTGGATGGCAAGCGCGTGGTGCTGGTGGATGATTCCATCGTGCGTGGCACCACGTCGCGCAAGATCGTGGACATGGTGCGGGCGGCGGGTGCGAAGGAAGTGCATATGCGCATCTCCTCCCCGCCGACCACGCATTCCTGCTTCTACGGCATCGACACGCCCGAACGCAGCCAGCTTCTTGCCGCCCAGCACAATGTCGCGGAAATGGCCAAGCTGATCGGCGTGGACAGCCTTGCCTTCATCTCGTTCGACGGGCTGTACCGCGCGCTGGGCTACAAGGACCGCAAAAGTGCCGCCAACCGCTACTGCGATGCCTGCTTTACCGGCGACTACCCGATCGAACTGGTGGATTACGAAGCCGAACACCATCCCGAACCTGCATGACGGCGCCGCTTGCCGACCTTACCGGGCGGGTCGCCCTGGTTACCGGCGCCAGCCGGGGCATCGGGTGCGCGGTTGCCGTGGCGCTGGCACGGGCTGGCGCGCACTGCATCCTGACCGCGCGCGCGCAGGGCGGACTGGAACAGACGGATGACCTGATCCGCCAGCATGCCGGGCACAACGCCACCCTGCTGCCGCTGGACCTGCGGGATGGCGAGAAGCTGGATACGCTGGGGCCGTCCATCGCAACCCAGTTCGGCAGGCTGGACTGCATGGTCCACTGCGCGGGGGAACTGGGTATCCTGTCCCCGCTGTCACACATGCAGCCCAAGGACTGGGAACGGGCCATGCAGGCCGGCCCCCAGACCACATGGCGGCTGGTCCGCACGCTGGCCCCCCTGCTGGAACGCGGCCCCGCCGGGCGCGCCGTCTTCCTGACCGACCGGCATGGCCAGACGCCCGCCCCCTTCTGGGGACTGGTGGCCGCCAGCCGCGCAGCACAGGACGCCATTGTGCGGACATGGGCCAGTGAACTGCCACAGGGCAGCCCGCTGCGCATCAACCTGTTTGAACCCGGCATGGTCGCGACCCGGCTGCGCCGGTTGGCCATGCCCGCACTCGACATGAATAACCTGACCCCGCCCGAGGCAGTCGCACCCCAAATCGTCAGCCTGTGCCTGCCCGGTCCCCAGCCGCAGGGGGAGTATGTGCGGTTCGGGATGGAACCTGTTGATAAAAAATAAAGGTTCTTGGGTGCCGCCTGTTTTCAAAAAAGCAGCGCTTCCTGAAGCTTTTTGAAAAAAGCTTCACCAAAAACTTTTGTATGATTTTCAGGGGGAAAGAAAAGCATATGAGCAGGGCCACACCCGCCACGGCGGCATTGGACAAGGCAGGCATTCCATTCACCGTCATTGAATACGACTACGACCCCGATGCGGGACAGACGGGCAACCATGCCGCCGCATCCATCGGGGAAGATCCCGCGCGGGTGTTCAAGACCCTGATGGTTCTGGTGGATGGACGCCCCGCCTGTGTCGTGGTGCCGGTCGCAGCCACCCTGAGCATGAAGAAGGTGGCCGCAGCCTTTGGCGGCAAATCAGCCGAAATGATGCCACCCCCCCATGCCGAACGCAGCACGGGCTTCCGCGTGGGCGGGATCAGCCCGTTCGGTCAGCGCAAACGGGTACGGACCGCCCTGGCGCAGGAAGCGCTGGCCCAGCCCTATGTTGTCATCAACGGGGGGAAACGGGGTTATCTGGTCCGGCTGGCGGCCACTGACGCCGTATCGGCAACCGGGGCGATTACCGCCGACCTGCTGGCCTGAAACTCATACGGCAGCTTCTGGTACAGTCTTTTCCAAAAAAGCTGCCAAAAAGAATGCCGCCTTCCTGAAAAAAGGCGGCACCCGAAAACTTTTATTTTTCAATGATCTTCAGGCGATCATTCGCCGCCATTATCGGCGGGCTGGAACGGCATGACCGGGTATTTGCCGCTCTTGGCGATTTCTTCGGGGTCTTCGGTAGCACTGGGCAGGTACACCGACGGCAGCGCCTGATTCAGGTAGGTCACGACCTGGTCGCTGATATCAAGGCTGTTGTCATGCAGGGCGGCTGTGCCAGCCTGCAGCACCATGGTCATGCCGCGCGCCGTGGCGATGGCGCTGACGATCTGCTGCATCTCACGCTGCACCTGGTTCAGGGCAACCTGCGCATCTTCTTCCAGAATCCGGTTGCGGTTGCCGAATTTGGTGCGGTCGGCGTTCACGCGCTTCTGCAGTTCCTGCTGCTGCTCCGGCGTGGGGGCCTTGCCTGCCTTGATGATGGACTGGCGCAGGGCCTGAAGCTGGGCATCCTCGGCGCGGACATCATGCACCAGCGCCTCGCGCCGGGTGCCCAGTTCGGTCTGCAGCTTCTGTACGGCGATGGACTGCGCCATGATCTGCTGGGTATTGAAAATGCCGATGACAGGGGCCACAGGCTTCGTGCCCGGGGGCAGCGGCTTGAATTCCGGCACGGGTGGCATGGGCAGTATGGGTGCCTGCTGCTGCTGGCCGCCACCGGCATCCTGCGCCATGGCAAGGACAGGGGCCAGGGCAAGTGCCGCCCCACAAACCGCGCCACATAGCCGCGCGTATCCGGTCCGGGCCATAATGCTGCTGCGCATACCTGTCATTATCCGATCCATTATTGTTCCGCTATCGTGGTTTCTGCGTAGCGGATCGTATGGCGAATGAACATACCCGTACAGCCCAAAAAACGCATTTTCCCGAAATGCATCCCGCATCACGCCCTTACAGCCGCCAGATCAGGGGGGTATGCGACAGGAAAATCAGGCACAGCCCGCCAAGGAACAGGACGCGGAACCCGCGATTGGCCCCTTTTTCCAGCAGTTCGTCACGGGTGAGGATCTGCATGAAGGAATCGGATATGCCGCCACGCGCCTCTTCGGGCAGGGCGGCCAGCCTGCCGCGCCATTCGTTGCGGTGCCGCGCCTGCTCGGTATGGGAGATATTGGCGCGGCGGTAGAGGCTGTCCACGTAGTCGTCCAGATCCTCGATCCGGAACATGACCCCGTTCTTGTTGCGCATGGCGGCATGCGGCCCCGCACCCACAAGACGCAAGCTGCGCAGCCGCAGCAGCGTGATACCCACATATTCCGCGGCCTCGCGCAGCGACAGCATGCGCTTGAGGGGGAACATGTGTACCGTCGCCTGCGGGTCGCCTACGCTATCGGGTGATGGGGGAAGGCTCATGATGCCCCGAAGGGTCAACCATCCATCCGGACCAAGTCAATCGGAATATGATGCCCGCCTGCCCGTCCGTGGCATATGACCCATGCAACGTGTCGTGAGCCGGGCGCTAGCGACAGACCCGCCGGCTGCCATCGGCGGCGATATAGGTGCCAGTCTGCGCATCGAAACACGCATTGGCGGCGCAACTGCTGGCGGCTGGGGTGATGTCAGGGTGGATGGTGGCGCCGATGCCGTTCGCCTCCCTCGCCGCATGGCCACATAGCGGCGTATCCGCGGGCGCTGAAGGGTCATTGGTCAGGATGGTGCCCTGTGGCGGCGCCCCTTCCTCCCCCGTCAGGCCGGGGGCGAAATCCTGTGGCGGGATGCGTCCCGGCGTGGCCGCCTGCCCCACGGCGGGACGGGGCGCGGGCCGGTGCGCCGCGTGTCCCGCGCACCCCGCCAGCAGCAGGGCGGCGCCGATGGCGCGGAATCGTGTCGTTATCGTCATGTTTCGTGCCCGTATGTGCATTACAGATCCAGATGCCCCTGCTGCCTGTCAGCCGCCCCGACGGGACGGGCCGTGACCTGGCCATCGGCAAAGGTCAGGGTCACCTGTTTCGCCCGGCGCGCCTGCGCCGCGTGCGCCAGCGGCCTGCCCGCGCTGTCGGTCACCAGCACGTAGCCACGTTCCAGCACCGCCTGCGGGGAAAGGGAAGCCAGTTGCCCCGCCGCGCCGGCAAGGCGGCTGGCGCTGGCGCGCAACTGCGCCACCAGCATGGCGGGTGGCACGCGCAGCCCCCGCAATATGGAAACGCGGCGGTGCAGGAACCCGGCCATCGCCTGCTGGCATGCGGCATCGACCCGCGCAAGATCGGCGCGGCGCAGGGCAAGGACCATCTGCGGCGCGGGCAGCCGGTCGGACGCATTGCGCAGGCGGCTGCGAAGCTGTTCCATGCGTGTCGGCAGCGCCAGATCCAGCCGGTAGGCCCGGTCATCCAGCCGCCGCCGGGCGTTTTCCACCACGGCGGGCAGGTCCGGCAGCCCCGCCGCCGCCCGGTCCAGGCGCGCGCGCGCCAGTTGCAGCGTGCGCCCCAGCCCCCCGCGCAGGCGCGCATCACGCTGCGCAAGGGCCGCCTCCAATTCGGCACGCACCGGCACCGCCATCTCGGCCGCCGCCGTGGGCGTGGGCGCACGGCAGTCAGACACGAAGTCAACCAGTGTCGTATCCGTTTCATGCCCTACGGCGGAAATGACCGGAATGCGGCATGCCGCCACCGCGCGCAGCACCGCTTCGTCATTGAAGGCCATGAGGTCTTCCAGCGACCCGCCCCCGCGCGCGACGATCAGCACATCGGGGCGTGGCACCCCGCCAGCCCCCGTAATCGCGTCAAAACCCGTGATGGCATGGGCGATCTGTTCGGCTGCCCCCTCCCCCTGCACCGCCACCGGCCAGACCAGAACAGGATGGGGAAAGCGGCGGGCAATGGTGGTGCGGATATCATGCAGCACCGCGCCCTGTGGCGACGTGACCACCCCGATCACGCGCGGCAGGAAGGGCAGCGGCTGCTTGCGGTCCGCATCGAACAGGCCTTCCGCCGCAAGGCGCAGGCGCAGGCGTTCGATCCGGGCCAGCAGCGCGCCCTCGCCCGCATATTCCAGCCGGTCGATCACCATCTGGTAGGACGAGCGTTCGCCATAGGACGAAATCCGGCCCGTGGCGATGACCTCCACCCCGTTTTCAGGCTTCAGCCCCAGCCGGGGCACGGTGCCCCGCCACACGACGGAGGACAGCTTGCCCCCTTCATCCTTGAGCGCGAAATACAGGTGCCCGGAGCGGGCACGCATGAATTCCGTGATTTCGCCACGCACGCGAATACGGCCGAACGTGCCTTCAAGCACCCGGCGGATGGCCCCCGAGATTTCGGCGACCGAAAATTCAGGGGTATTGCCGCCCAAGGCGCGGCCGGAGTCGGGAAACTGTTCATCCATCCGCGCAAGGTATGATAGAGACGGCCACCCCGAAAGGGCAGAGATGAAAAACGGGAGAAACGAGTGATGCGGGTGCTGCTGGTTGGATCAGGCGGACGGGAACATGCCATGGCCGCTGCCATTGCGCGGTCGCCATTGCTTGATGCCCTGTTCATCGCGCCGGGCAATCCGGGCACTGCGGCGCTGGGCACGAACTGCCCCGTCCGCGCCGATGACGTGCCGGGCCTGATCGCGCTGGCGCGGCGTGAGCGCATCGACCTGGTCGTGCCCGGCCCCGAAGCGCCGCTGGTGGCCGGCATTGCCGATGCCTGCGCAAAGGCGGGCATCGCCTGCGCCGGTCCCACGCAGGCTGCCGCTGCACTGGAAGGCAGCAAGACCTTCACCAAGGAAGTCTGCGATGCGGCAGGCATTCCCACCGCGCGGTGGGAACGCTTTGACGCGGCAGCCCCCGCGCTGGATTACGTGCGCCGCCATGGTGCGCCGGTCGTGGTGAAGGCCGACGGCCTTGCGGCGGGCAAGGGCGTGGTCGTGGCCCAGAGCGTGGCCGAGGCCGAGCAGGCGATTACCGACATGATGACCGACGGCACGCTGGGTCAGGCGGGCCACAGCGTGGTGATCGAGGACTGCCTGATGGGCGACGAGGTCTCGCTGTTCGCCTTCTGCGCGGGGGAGAGCGCCGTGCTGATCGGCGCCGCACAGGACCACAAGCGCATTGGCGATGGCGATACCGGCCCCAATACCGGCGGCATGGGCGCGGTTTCCCCCCCCACCGGGTTTGGCCGCGCGCGGCAGGACGCGGCGCTGGACCTGCTGGTGCGCCCCATGCTGCGCGAAATGGCGCGGCGCGGCACGCCGTTCACCGGCATCATTTTCGCGGGTCTCATGCTGACATCCGATGGCCCGCAACTGATCGAATACAATGTCCGCCTTGGCGACCCGGAGGCGCAGGCCCTGCTGATCCGCCTGGAAAGCGACCTGCTGGCCGCCCTGGCCGCCGTGGCGAAAGGCCAGCTGGAACAGACCGATATCCGCTTTTCCAACCAGTCCTCGATCAGCGTGGTCATGGCCGCGCGTGGCTATCCCGGCAAGCCGGTGACGGGCGGCGTAATCCGTAATATCGCGGCGGCCGAAACCATGCCGGGCGTGCATGTGTTCCAGGCGGGCACGAAGCTGGACGGGGCGGGCGAACTGGTGGCGGCAGGCGGTCGCGTGCTGGCGGTCTGCGCCACGGGCGACACGCTGCGGCAGGCGCATGACCGGGCGTATGAGGCCGTAAAGGTCATTGACTGGCCCGATGGCATCTACCGCCATGACATCGGCCTGCGCGCGCTCAACGCGCAGGGCTGACCTTAAAGGCCCTGCTGCGCGACGCCCCCGTACCCGCCGGGGCATTGCGGCGGGGCCAAATACCGTTACAGTGTCACAACAGACGCTCCCGCCTGAAAAGCCGCTGCCATGCCCCCCCGATCCACCCCTGTCCTGACCGAAGGCGAAGGCCTGCATGGCGCGGCCCGCGTCCGTGCGGTGACCGCCGTCGCGCTGTCGGTGCTGCTGGCGCTGCTGGATTACGCCATCGCCAACGTCGCACTCCCCACCATTGCGCAGGATATCCATGTCTCACCCGCGTCGGCGGTGTGGATCGTCAATGCCTACCAACTGGCCAGCGTGGTCTCGCTGCTGCCCATGGCGGCACTGGGGTCACGCATCGGCTTTGCGCGGCTGTGCCAGATCGGGCTGGCGCTGCTGACGGTGGCCTCACTGTTCTGCGCGCTGTCGCATTCGCTGCTCATGCTGTCGCTGGCGCGCGCGGTGCAGGGCGTGGGGGGCGCGTGCATCATGAGTGTCAGCATCGCGCTGATCCGCTTCATCTATCCCCATGCCATCCTTGGCCGCGGCATTGCGCTGAATGGCGTGATGGTGGCGCTGGGCGTGGGGGGTGGTCCGACGGTGGCCTCCATCATCCTGACGGTCGCTTCATGGCCGTGGCTGTTCCTGATCAACATTCCGCTGGGGCTGACGGCCCTTGTGCTGGCGCTGGTCTCCCTGCCACGCACGCCCATCAGCGCGGGAACGTTTGACGGGACCAGCGCCATCCTGAACGTGCTGGCCTTTGGCGCGCTGATCATGGCGGGGGATTCGGTGGCGCACCATGCGGGCATGCCGCAGGTCGTCGCACTCTTGCTGACCGGGATTGTCGCGGGCTGGCTGCTGGTGCGCCGCCAGCGTGGGCGCGCGCACCCCATGTTCCCGGTGGACATGCTGCGGATTCCGGCATTCCGCAGCGGGACGCTGATCGGGTTCGTGGCCTTTGTATCCTCGAACCTGTTCATGATCTCGTTTCCGTTCACGCTGCAGTCGATGTTCCATTATCCCCCGTCCATCGTGGGGCTGCTCATGACGCCTTGGCCGGTCGGCATCATGGCCGTCGCCCCCGTCCTGAGCAGGCTTACGGACCGGGTGCCGGCCGCCATCCTGTCATCAGTGGGACTGTTCATGACCTCGATGGGGTTCCTGGCGCTGTATTTCCTGCCGCCCCATCCGCAATGGTACGACATTGCATGGCGCATCACGATCGCGGGCATGGGGTTTGGTGTTTTCCAGCCCCCCAATAACCGCATCATGATGGTGACCGCGCCGCCCGGGCGCTCAGGCAGCGCATCGGGCATGGTGCAGATCGCGCGCCAGTGCGGGCAGGCCACCGGGGCCATGTGCGTGGCCATGGCCTTTGGCCTGATCGCGCATGACGCGGAACGCAGTTGCCTGGGCTTCGGGTCGGCCGTCGCCTTCATCGGCATGCTGTGCAGCGCCGTCCGGCTGGTCAGCCCCCGTGCCGTAATGTCAACCATTTCAAAATAAAAAACGTTACCGGGTGCAGCCTTTTTTGGAAAGGCAACGGGCCTTGAAGCTTTTTGGAAAAAGCTTCACCAAAAACTTTTATTGTTTTTTATCAATGAGTTATTTTCAAATAGCTTCTAGCAGCCTGTCGGGTTGGGGTACCCTGTGAAGGGGTGAAGTTGTAAGGTGGTGTGATGAGCAGCTTCATCCCGTTTGACCGGTCTCAGCCGTATCTTCTGCCGCCTGATCTGAAGTCGTGGCTTCCTGCCGATGATATGGCGCATTTCATTGTAGCCGCCGTTGAGCGGGTTCCGATGAGTGCGTTCTGCGTGCCAGTGCGCACGGGAGGCAAGGCGCAGTATCATCCGCGCCTGATGCTGGCCCTTCTGATCTTCAGCTATGCGAACGGGTTGTTTTCCTCACGCCGGATCGAGCGGGCGACATATCGCGACATCGGGGTGCGCTTCGTGGCGGCGAACCTGCATCCGGATCATGATACGATTGCGACCTTCCGCCTGACAAACCGGACAGCCATTGAAGCTGCATTTGCCCAGGTCCTGCTTCTGGCGCGTGAGACGGGCCTGCTGCGTCTGGGCGTGGTGTCGATCAACGGCACGAAAATCGATGCT
>NZ_NKUB01000002.1 GCF_003207895.1 Komagataeibacter swingsii | reverse complement strand
CCAGGCCAGATCCGCGTCCGCCAGCTCTTCGGTATTGCGGTTGACCAGCCGCACGTCCCATTCCGCGGGCAGCAGGGCCGCAACGGTAATCAGGCCAAGTGGCGCCGCCGGATAGCGCGCCCCGGCCAGGTCGCATGCCGCCTGATAGTTCCAGAATGAATTGGCGTTGAAGCGCGGGAAGATCATCAGGACCTTGCAAGATTCAGTCATCACGCAAGGGTCCATTGTGTCAGGGATCGGCTACGATCAGGACAGATGCCTTCCGCTCCATTCCGGGAGATGGCGGCATTACGCATGGTGCAGTTCGACAGGCAGGGCGGCATGGGGTGAACCCCTTTCGTAGTGGGATCAATTTCGTGACCGGGAACGGTTTCCATGGCCGTTGCAGGCCCTTGTGTATTGTTGCCTGCCCATGCCGGATAACAGGTCCGCCACGAATGCCCGGATGCGGCGCGACCCGCCTGGAAGGCCCGCGTCATTAACCTTGCGGCGGGCCGGGTGGCAGCCGTCCTGTCCGTGGCGACCGCGCCGACAGCCTTTATCCCGGTTATCCGGGGAATTGCCGCAAACCGGCGGCCAGCACGGGAAGGCCGCCCCTGTATTGCGGACCTTGGCGAATTTTACTGTTTATGGAGGTTTTCAATCGGGAATAATCCATAATGCTGCGTTTGCGACAAAGTATTTATTTATTTTTTTACAAGGATATGGAGCGGGCGACAAGGCGATGGCCTGAAGATTGGGATTTATTAATCCGCATCACGGATGCAGGAAGGATGGCGGTCCGGAAACCTTGTGGGTCCGGGAAGTTGGGGAATGCAGGCCGACTGTTCGGCGGTCTGGCCGTTCAGGGCGTTGCGGGCGGGTGATGCGCCATAAATTACCGGATTGCCCTGCTGACCCATTGCCGCTGGACGGCGCATTCATGTGCCAGAAAATCAAGCAGTGCCCTGAGGGCCGGGACAATGCCCCGCCTTGATGGAAAAACCGCATGGATGATGCCAGCCTGGGGATGCCAGTTGGGCAGGAGAGGGACCAGGCGCCCTGCCTTGATATCCTTCCACACCATCATGGTGGGTAGCTGCACGATACCGTTGCCGATAAGGGCGGCCTCGCGGAGGACCGCCATGTCATCCGTGACAAACCTGGGTTCGTGAAAGACGGTCGCGGTCTGTCCGTCCCGATTTTCCAGGGTCCAGGAATGGGTGCCGGGTGCTGTGTGGAAATCCATGCTGGCGAACGCGGCAAGGTCGGCGGGCGCGGTCGGCGGCGTGCTGACAAGTTCCGGGGCCGCAACGAGGCATTGGGTGCTTGTATCGAAAACGCGCATGACAAGGTCGGATGTCTCAAGGGGCGGAAATCGCACGCGAATGGCGAGATCAAATCCTTCCTTCAGCACGTCAACGCGTCGATTGGTACTTTCAAGATGCAAGGTTACCGCCGGGTGCCGTTGCATGAAGCGGGCCAGCAGCGCACCGAACTGGAAATTGAGCAGGGCTACGGGACAGCTCAGGCGGATCACGCCACAGGGTTCGCTTTGCAGTTCCGCAATGGAGCGTTCGGCCAGATCGGCTTCTTCAAGCAGGGCTGTGCAATGCTCGTAAAATCTGTTCCCGGTTTCCGTGATCTTGAAATGGCGTGAGGACCGCTGGATCAGCCGCGTGTGAAGGCGGTCTTCCAGCGCCTGGATCCGGCGGCTCAGGAGGGATTTCTGCAACCCCGTCGCCCTGGCGGCGGCGGAAAAGCCGCCGTGACGGACGACCTGCACGAAATAGTAGAAATCATTGAGATCCCGCATTGTTCCATCAGTAGAACGCATCGTTCGATCTGGCAATCTTCATGAGACGATCAGGCGGTCGCATATTCAGGGTCGAGGTAGCAAGGAGCATCACCATGCAGAAGCAAATTCTCGGCCGCTACGGAAACGATCGCGGCCACTGGGTGGGGGACGGTTTCCCCGTCCGGTCCCTGTTTTCGTATAGTGACTTCGGCAGGCATCTCAGCCCGTTTCTGCTTCTGGATTATGCAGGGCCGCATCAGTTCCAGCCGACACAGTCCCGCCGCGGGGTTGGTGAACACCCCCACAAGGGCTTTGAAACGGTCACGATCGTCTATGATGGCGAGGTCGAGCACCGTGACTCTTCGGGCGGTGGCGGCGTGATCGGACCGGGCGATGTGCAGTGGATGACCGCCGGACGCGGCATACAGCATGAGGAATATCATTCTCCCGCATATGCCAGATCGGGCGGCGCGTTCCGCATGGTCCAGCTATGGGTCAACCTTCCGGCAAAGGACAAGGGCGTGCCTGCTGGCTACCAGACCCTGCTTGCGGCGGACATCCCGAACGTGGCCCTGCCGGACGGCGCGGGACACCTGCGTATCATCGCCGGGGATTATGACGGTGCGCATGGCCCGGCCCGGATATTTTCACCGCTGAACGTGTGGGATGCGGTCCTGCATCAGGGGCGGCACATTACGCTTGACCTTCCCGAAGGGCATAACAGCGCCATCGTCTCGCTGGAAGGAAAACTGATCGTGAACGGTGCGGAGGAACTGGGCAGCGCGCAGTTCGTCCTGCTGGGGACGGCGGGAACGCAGGTGAGCGTGCAGGCGGCGGTTGAGTCGAGTTTCCTGGTCCTGACCGGCGCGCCGCTGAACGAACCGATCGCCGGGTACGGGCCGTTTGTCATGAATACGCAGGAAGAAATCCAGCAGGCGATCAATGACATGCGGACCGGCCGTTTCGGTGTCATTGCCAAGAACTGACATGCCGCGATGTGCCCCGTACCGGAACCGGCGGGGCACTTTCCTACGCGCAAGAAAGGAGTATCCGGGATGAACAGACCTTACGTACGCCTCGACAGGGACGATGTTGCCGTCCTGCTGGTCGATCACCAGGCAGGGCTGCTGTCGCTGGTGCGCGACATCGACCCGGACAAATTCCGCAACAACGTTCTGGCCCTGGCGGACATGGCGCGGTATTTCAGGCTGCCGACCATTCTTACGACAAGTTTCGAAAGCGGGCCAAACGGGCCGATTGTACCGGAACTCAGGGAACAGTTCCCTGATGCGCCTTTCATAGCCCGGCCTGGCCAGATCAATGCCTGGGACAACCCCGATTTCGTCGCGGCGGTCAAGGCCACGGGGAAGGGGCAGTTTCTCATCGCTGGCGTGGTGACCGAGGTATGCGTGGCGTTTCCGGTCCTGTCCGCCCTTGCCGAAGGCTATGAGGTTTTTGTCGTGGCAGATGCATCGGGCACCTTCAACGCCATGACGCGCGATGCGGCATGGGCGCGCATGGAGGCCGCCGGCGCACAGTTGATGACATGGTTCGGTGCGGCATGCGAACTGCACCGCGACTGGCGGAACGATGTCGACGGGCTTGGCGCGCTGCTGTCGAACCATATTCCCGATTATCGCAATCTCATCACGTCCCATACGGCCAGCAGGCCGTGACAGGCGTTCCCCGGACATCCGGTTTCCGGGACCATATGGAGGATGCATTGTGGACCAGGATTTGCAGGAACCATTTTTCATGTCGCAGAAACTACATTTCGTTGTCCTCCTTGGCAGCCTTCGCCAGGCATCCCTGAATCGCATGGTGGCTGAAACCCTGCCCCGGATCGCGCCAGAGGGTATCCGTATCTCCCCGCTCGGCTCCGTGGGCGCGTTCCCGCTCTATGATCAGGACCTGCAGGATCGGGGGATGCCGGCCCCCGTTCTTGAAATGGCTGACCAGATCAGATCGGCAGATGGCGTCATTATCGTCACGCCGGAATATAACTATTCGGTGCCCGGCGTCCTGAAAAACGCCCTGGACTGGCTCTCACGCGTGGCGCCGCAGCCACTGGCGCGAAAGCCCCTCGCCATCCAGACGGTTTCACCCGGAATGATTGGCGGCGCGCGGGCGCAATACCACCTGCGGCAGATACTGGTATTTCTGGATGCCTATGTGCTGAATAAGCCGGAAGTCATGATCGGGCAGGCGGCGACCAAATTCGATACCGGACGCCGTGAACTGACGGATCAGGACACGCGCGATTTTCTGGTTCGCCAGATCAATGCGCTCGCGGAACTTGCGCGCGCCATGACATAGGCCTGCCGGTAACGACCATGATAACCGCACAGGGGCGGGGCAACCCCCGCGTCGCCCCCGTCTGGCCTTTCCTGTCCGTGGCGGGGCAGGGCGGGCTGGATATGGAAACAGGGTCAGTCCCTGCCGCACCGCCCCGGTCGCAGGGATGCCATGGCACGAAACACCCCGTCACGCAGAACCAGCGCATGAAGCAGTGCTGCGCCAAGGTGAACCACGATGACGCCGAACAGCGTCAGGCCCAGCCATGTATGCATATGCCGCAACAGGGCGAACAGGGCCGGGCTGTGTGGCAGGATCGGTGGTAGATGTACGCTGCCCCAGAATACAACCGGGTAGGCCCCGGCGGACAGCATGGCCCACCCGGTCAGCGGCATGGCGACCATCAGGGCATAGAGCAGGATATGGGACCCCTTTGCCGCCATACGCTGTATGGCGGGCAGGGTGCCGGGAAGTGGGGGCGGCGCGACAAGGAAGCGATTGCCAAGCCGAATAACGGCCAGCGCCAGGATGGTGATGCCTGTTGGCCGATGTAGCGAAAGCAGGGTGTCATAAGCCGCCCCTTCCGTCGCGGCCATGAACACGCCGACGAACAGCATCGCAAGGATCATGGCGGCCATCAGCCAGTGCAGGAGCCGTGCCAGGGCCGAAAAGCGGATGACGGCGTTCATGACGGGCCTCCCGTGGCAACCATGGCCGGGGTGATGGCGCTGGCGGGTTTCCTTTCGCCCGATCGCAGTGTGAAGGACCGCATGTAGGCGGCGGATCGCGCGGGAAGGATCGGGTCGTCGGATGCGGTTATTCCGGCCGGCAGTACCGTCGGGTCATAGGTGATGCCGGTGCATGGGCCGTTATCCTCGCTCTCGGCCCTGTCCAGCGTCAGTGTCCCGGCATCGATCCTGCGGCGGCTGGCGGGCCAGGCGCGTGTCGGGTCGGATGTGGGATCGGATGGCTCACCCGTCGTGATGACAAGGCGCCACTGTAACGGCGCCTGATGCAGTGCCGCGATCAGGTCTTCGAACAGGTAGTCTGGTCCCGTGCCCGAAGGTGCGGCGCGGGGCGGCGTAACCGGAACCATGGCCCAGCGCACCGGCGCCGATACGCCGTTCATGCCAAGGAGCCGGAATGTATCGAGGCTGAGATAGGTATCGTCAGCAAAGCCGGACGTAATGGTCCTGCCGCTTACAAGGGCCACGGCCCCTGCGACTTCCGGATGCGTTGACATGAACGGGCCAACGCGCGCCGGGTCCGGCCTGCCCGTTGCCGGGTCCGGGCGTGTGGCCAGCAGCAGGTCATGAAATTCCTGCGGTGTGCGCGCGATAAAAACCGGGATGTCGTTGAGGCCCATGCGCCATTCCTGGCCATCGGGCGGCAGGATGCGTAGCGCCATGCTACGGACTTTGGCAGGCGCATCCGCCTGAAATGGCATGCCCCCGCCAGCGCGAAACGACCGACCACGGGAATGTGCCCCGCGTGGAAGACGGAAGCGGTTGAAAGTGCTGCCATCCGGCCATTGCCCTCAAACCAGCCGGTTACGCATATCCCCTTGGCATGGTTGCGGCGAAAGCCCGGATGGCGGCCGTCGACTGCCCCCAGGGCGTCCATCATCGTGGCCTGCGTCAGCCTGTGGGGTGACAGCCACCCGGCACTCCAGGCAAAGGCCCCGCAGAAAAGCGCAAGAATGATGGCTATGAACCCGAGATGCTTTATTGCGGCCTTATCCGTAAGCATAAAACGTTTCATCATTTCGGCTCTGTCGGGCTGGCGTGCCATGGTGACCTCGGGTTTCAGGACCGGTTATCTGCGGGGTAGCCAGATGGGCATGATCAAAAGGCGTGCACTTTATTGGAGAACGCCTGAAGACAACCTGTTGTCCAGAAATAATAAAAATTTACAGGGGCGGGATTTTTAAAAGGACGGCGTTTTATGAAGCGTTTTAAAAAAGATTCACCAAAACTTTTTTATTTTAAGGTGACGCCTGCCCGATGAAACGGCGGATGATCAGGGAACCTGTTTTTTTGGGCGTAGGAATCCGCCGGTCATTACATTTCCATTACCCCACCCGGAGAGGCGTAATGTCTGTCATACCGGGTTTATGAAAATACCGGATTTATCAAAGGTTACACGCGTCAAGAAATATCATGTCGGGATAAGCCTGTTCATCCATTTACGTTTCGTGCCCTGATAAATAAAGGTTGCGTACGGCCCTCATCTGCAAATGGTGGCCTGTTTTCGGGTGTGCCCGGCCTGCTTTACGACCAGCGAAACCGGGTATCAGGGCATTCCATGCGCGAATAAGATATTATGGTACGGGTAGGAACGGCATGAGCGGGCAGGTATTGCCAGTCATCAGCCGTGTTTCCGCCAATAGGGCGCATGATCGCCGGATCAGGATATTCGACCGGCTTGGTCAGGGAGAGACGGGACATGGCGCAGATGAAGCGTTCATCGTCCGGCATCCCCTGACTGCCTTCCGCGCCGGGATGTTTCTGGAAGTGCTGGCGCTCCCCATGGATATGATTGAAAGTAAAGAGAACCCGATAGTGCAGAAAAAGGGTTGGGAATCGTCCGATTAAATAATCGGAATTGTGTCTGAGGTATGACGTGTAACCACTTCGTGTATTACTGTTGATTATGGTTATATTTGTTATTATGTTCAGAAATTTTATAGAATAATGTATATATTTTTATAATAATATAAGGTCAATACATTATAAACTACATGCGATGCACATCATCTGTTTTTATGGACGGAATGATAAACCACGCAAGTTGTGGATGCTTTGCATCAACATCGGCCTTCATGATGATAATAATACTCAATAGCGATTTTAAATTATAAAAAAGCGCTTTTATGGATTTTTTGGAAATATTTTGTATTTCTCCGGAAACCGGGTGAACATGTCGGCGTTTTTTTTGAAGGGCTTTTCATTTTCCATGATTATACAATGAAAACTCTTATTCTCTTTTGAATGGGAAATCGTACCATGCCATTCTTTTTTATAAGATGGGATGCCGCGCATAGGCGAATGCGCCTTCCCTTGGCGCATGATGTAAACGTTTTCTGTACAGGAATGATTTATTCAACACTCCATCCGGTATGTGTTGCATCATTATTTATTTTTTATTTAAAAAAATATGCATTTATATTTTTCATGCGGCATTCCGGAAAACATAATATAAATCCTTCCATTCCGGAAGGCGTGATGTATTTTTATAAAAGGAATGCATACCTGTCCATGGCTCCGTAATACATATCATAATAAAAATAAAATAATGGATAATGGCCTGAAGCCTGTCGCGTGCTTCAGGATCGCAAGATCACAAAGGAAATTCGGGCCGCGAATTCTCCCATGGAGTCTTATGTACCATGCCATCCCAGATCAAAGCATCCCGCCTGGCTTTCAGTGATGAAGATTTCCAGCACCAGGTGCCACAGCGAATTCATCATCTATTTGTCCGTCAGGCCAGTATTCGGCCCGAGAGCATCGCGCTTGTACATAATGGACAGGCATGGTGTTACCGGGACCTGGAAGAACGTTCCAATCAACTGGCCCGACATTTACGGGGTCGCGGCGTACGTGCCGGGACATTGGTGGCGATATGCCTGGATCGCACGCCTGAACTGATCATAACCATTCTGGCCGTTATGAAGGCCGGCGGGGCCTATGTACCCCTTGATCCTGCCTATCCTGCCGAACGCATCGCAATGATGCTTGCCGACTGCCAGCCACCGCTTCTGGTCACGCACTCCAGCCTTTGCATTACGCCAGATTTTTCTGGCTGGCGTCTGGCGCTGGATGTCGAGGCGGGCATGATCAGCGCATGGAGCGCCACGCCCCTTGATGAAGGCGCCAACAATATCGACCTGGCCTGTATTTTCTATACATCAGGGTCAACAGGGCGCCCGAAGGGGGTCGTCCTGCGCCATACCGCAAGCGCGGTTATTGAAGGCCTGGCGGAAACATTCCGGCCTGAAGACCTGGCCTGTAGCGCGGCGACGACCTCGATCTGTTTTGATCCTTCAATACTGGAAATCTTCCTGCCCCTGAGTGTCGGCGGCACCGTGGTGCTGAAACGTGACCTTCTTGAACCTTTCGCACCTACTGAAACGCCCACATGGCTGAATGGCGTGCCTGCGGCGTTTGCTTTACTGGCCCAGGCGCGTCGTATCCCGGATTCCGTTCGGGTCATCAGTGTCGGCGGTGAAAAACTGACGGCGACGCTGGCGCAGGAGATTTATGCAAGATCATCCGTTCAGGCGGTCAGGAATCATTATGGCCCGACCGAGGCAAGCATATGCGCTACCATTGCCCATGTACCGCGCGATGTGCGGGTCGATCCCCCCATTGGCAAGGCCATAGCCGGCGCGCGATTATACGTACTGGATCAGGACGGGAAACCGGCCACGCCCGGCGAAATGGGAGAGCTGTTCATAGGCGGCCCGTTACTTGCCATTGAATACCTGAACCAGCCCGTGCTGACGGCTGAACGTTTCGTGCCTGACCCGTTCATGCCGGAGGGAAGGATGTACCGTACCGGCGATCTTGTGCGGGAAATGGAAGATGGCAACCTGCAGTTCGTGGGCCGATGCGGACGGCTGATCAAATTCCGTGGGTATCGTATCGAACTGGATGAAGTGGAATCCGCCCTGGCGCGCCTTCCGGCTGTCCGTGCGGCGGCGGCCATTGCGGTGGAGGGGGAGGGAAAAACCGAACATCTCGCAGCCTTTGTCGTATCGGACCAGTGCATGACGCTGGCGCAAATACGACGCATGCTGCGCACGATGCTGCCAGATTACATGCTGCCCACACGTCTGACGGTTCTGGATCATCTGCCATTGAGTCCGGTGGGGAAAATTGACCGCGCGGCGCTTGGTGCAATGAAAGTCGATGAAATGCAGGATATCGTAGGTTGTGATACCGCCCTGCGCCCGGTGGAGGAAGTGGTTGTCGGCGTGTTCCGCGATATCCTTCGGCAGCCTCTCCTGACCCAGCATGATGACTTTTTCGATCATGGCGGGGATTCCCTTCTGGCAGAGCAGGCTGCCACACGGCTGGAGGAACTGCTGGGTCATGTCATTCCAGCTTCATTGCTGTATCACGGGCGCAACGCCCAGGCGCTTGCCCCCATCGTGCAGCAACAGGAGAAAATTCCGGGCCACATTACGGTGCTGCAGGCTGATGGGGACAGAACGCCCATATTCTGCCTTCCCGATATTTTCGGCCGTCCCCTCAGCTTTCTTACCTTTGCCCGGCATTTCCGGGATGACCGTCCGGTTTATGGGCTGTCGGCTGTACCGCTGGAGGCCGAACTGATAAAGCGACCTGTTCTGGCGAAACTGACCGCCGCTTATGTAACCGAAATGCGGAAACTGCAGCCGGTTGGCCCCTACGTACTGGCGGCATATTCCGCCGGGGCAATTCCCGCCATAGATATTGCCTGCACGCTGGAACAGGATGGCTGCAAGGTAACATTGATACTGATTGATCCACGGGCGCAGCATATCGCGGTGGATATCCGGGACTGGTTGCGTCGTTACAGGCGGGCGGCCCATACATTCATGACATCAGGGTACCGGCAAGCCCTTGGCTGCATCCGGCAGCGCGACCTGCCGGAATGGATACCTGTGGCCTATCGTGAAATGGCCGTGGCCCTTGTCCGGGCAGAGGTCGACTGGGCGCCACGTATCTATAATGGCCGTACGATCATTGCGATCTGTCGCCCCCGATCACGGTTGACCAATGCGTTATTGCATTTGCGCACGACCATCCTGCGGCGCGCCCCATATGGCTGGGCACGGGTCCTGAAAGGGAAGACCGTTACGGAAGTATTCGATGCCGGTCATTATGACATCATGCGTGACCCGTTCAGCCATAGCCTGCTCCGTTTTGTCAGGTTGCATCTTATATAATGAAGTAAAATGATAATATTTTTATTTCATTACGTAATGGAAAAATAAAGCGTGAAATAATAAAGTAAAGGGCGGAAACCATGAAGCATGAGCATATCTTCCTCCCCATGCCCAAGCATATCCTGCATGGAAACATATGGGTCGAGCGTGAATTTGGTCCTTATCTTGTACAATACGCAGACAGCCTGTACAGATGCCCCGGCGAGGCAGGGATGAACACCTGCCCGCACCATGATGCTGGCATGGCGCGCGGTCCCTACGCGCTGGACCTGAACAATTACAGGGTGCCCGATGCCCAGCGCAAGGCGGACCATGGTATGTTTGACAGGTATTTTGGTATTGCGCGCGTCAACATGGATGTCAGTCCCATTGATGTGCTGGGTGCGTCGTGCATTATTGTAATGTCAGCCTTCATCGGGATCAAGCAGGCTGAATGGTTATACAATACGGACCAGTCACGTGGTATTGTCGATGGAATGTCCACTGTTCTGAAATGGGTGCTGTCATACCATGATCGGGATATGGAACGATCGGGTTCCGACATATTCCAGCGCAGTAATACTGCATTGTCCCGGCCGTCTCCCGGCTCGGACAGGAATAACATGTCTGCGCCCCTTATCCTTAACCGATGGAAGGTCGGGCATCAGATTTTTTTTATCCTCATTCAGGGTATCCTCCTATGTTGCCGGAATATAGCCAATGAACCTGACCAGGAAAAAGTAGATACCCTTGCACGCGATCTGGCGTGCGTTCTGGCGGCATCCCGCTGTGCCATGGAGTTCGCGGGTGACATGCTGCCTGCGGATTATATTTCCGTTGTCCGTCCCCATATGTCGCAAACGTCACCATCCTTTAGCGGGCTTTTCCTTGAAGACCATGCCGTGATGCTGATTGAGTTCAAAAAAATAAACCAGCGCATTGGCGCGGATGGCAGAAGCAGTCTGGTCAGTATCATATCGGAACTGTACGAAGCGCATGCGAGTGTGTGCGAGCATGTAATGGGTAAGAACAAGCAGAGCCTGATGTCGGCCCGGCATAAGGGCGAGACTTTGTCCGCTGCCCATGATTTGCGTAACAAATGGCTGAATCGTGCGACATCAAGATTTGATCCGCCTGGTAAACCTGCCTCCTGTCCCTTTTAACGGAAAATGTGATATCTGGTTTAGGCTGCTATATTAATAAATATACATGGTCGGGAGTCCCGTATCCGGCCCCCGGTTCTGTCCCTGTTTTCCGGTGTCCGGTAATGCCTGCCTGGCGGAAGATGGTTAAGATGCAGCATTTTAAATGACTTAATGGTGGAACACGGGTGGAACTGTCCTGTTTGCCCGAAGGGCCATATGGGCATGGTTGCGGGGAATTCCCCGTGCGTCGCCTTTATTAAAAAATTGCCACCATGATGCGGCCTGACTGTGGGGCAGCCCTTTCATCTTGCGAAAAGAACCTGACCTTGGGGAGCGATCTCGTGATGGATCGTAAGAAAGAAAAATGTCTGGAGAGGATACGATCCCGCCGCGGGAAATCGAACTGAAGCTGCTTTTCGCGCATCAGGCCCGCGCCCTGCTTGACCGGCATCTTGCCGCGACAAGCGGGGACGGGGGGCACAGGACGCATCTTGTCACAACCTATTATGACAGTCCTGATCTGTCACTGTGGCATTCCGGGCTGTCGCTACGCATCAGGCGCGCGGGCAGGCAGCGCATCCAGACCCTGAAAGCCGTCGACGAAGGCAATCAGCTGGCGCTGGATCGCAGGGAGTGGGAATGGGTGGTCAAATCGGACCAGCCCGACCTGTCCGTGCTGGCAGGGACACCTTTCGGGCCACAGGTCACCGCCATGCAGGAAAAACTGGCGCCCGTGTGGGTATCGGATGTGCATCGCACCACGTATATGGTCCACCATGACGGCGCCATGGTGGCGGTCGCCATTGATGAAGGCTGCGTCCGGGCGGGTGATGCATGCGCCATGGTGCGGGAACTGGAACTGGAGATCAGGGATGGCCCGGCAAGAAGTCTTTATGGGCTGGCGCTGGCGTTGCAGGCCGTCGTTCCCCTGCGGCTTGGCGTTCTTGCAAAAGCTGAACGTGGGTATCATCTTCTGACCGGTGCGCCAGCCGCCGCCGTGCGGGGCGGCACGCCCGTGCTGGATGGAAACATGACGCTGGCTGATGGTTTCAGCACCCTGATCCGGTCTGGCCTGGGTACATTGATCCGTAACCAGCCCGCAGCCGGGGCTGGCGATCCGGAAGGCATCCATCAGATGCGGGTGGCCATCCGCCAGTTACGCACCATGCTTCAGATGATCGCGTCCGGGGAGAGCGATCATTCCGTAATCAACCTGTTCCAGTCTGAACTGCGGCGCATCGGGCGCGGACTGGGCGAAGCCCGTGACTGGGACGTCCTGTGCCTGGAGACACTGCCCGCAGCCTTCTCGACGCATGGTGACAATGATCTGATCCGCATGCTGGTGGACGCGGCGCAGGCACAAAGAAGGGTCGCCCACCAGCAGCTTTTCCAGGAACTGGAAACCCCGGCCCTGACAACGCTTGTACTTTCCCTTGCCATCTGGATTGAGGAGGCCGCTTTTCCCCAAGGGGCGGGGCAGGCGGTTTCCCTTTCCCATGCCGCGCCAGAATTGCTTGATCGCCTGGCGCGCAAGGCAGGGAGGAAAGGAAGGCATATTGGCGAACTGTCCCCCGATGAACGGCATGACCTGCGCAAGGCGCTCAAGAAACTGCGATATGGTGTCACTTATTTTTCCGCCCTTTATCCTTCCCGTGTCGTGGAAACCTACGTGCGGCGATGCAGGGCGCTGTTGCGGCATCTGGGGGAGAACAATGACGCGACTGTTGCCGCGACATTGATTCATACACTTGGCGCGGCGCATCTGAAACTGGCCCCGGTTGCGGGCATATTCGCACGCTGGAATGATAAACGTCAGCGTCATGCGCTCCACGCCCTTGTATCAGCGTGGAAAGTCTTTCGCGATACCAGGCCTTTCTGGCGCTGAAAGACGGGGCCGCAGTCCATCCGGTCCGTCTGCAGGCCCCAAGCCGCAACAGGGCAGCGGTAACGCCAGCCGGTTTCCACGGCACTGCGTCAATGACGGGCAGGTTGACGCCACGCGGAAGGGCGCGTATGGGCAATTCCAGACGGGAAGCCATCTGCCGTGTTTCCCGCGTAAGCGTTAACGTCAACCAACGCATTCCTGTCGTGACCTGCCACAACCGGCGGGTACGGCACATGCAGGATGTTAACGTGCAGAACCCGGCTTCATCGACCAGTGTGCCCGCCACGGGCCGTTCGGGACTTTATTTCGGCATTGTCCTTATCGGCGCCAATCTTCGTGCGCCGATTACGGGGCTGGGGCCAGTATTACCCGCCATACAGCATGATCTTGGTTTCAGTGATACAACGGCGGGACTGCTGAATTCCCTGCCGTTGCTGATCTTTGCCCTGCTTTCACTCGTAGCCCCGATCGTGGGGCGGCGGCATGGCCTTGAACGGATCCTTGGCATTTCCCTGCTGGCCATTGTGCTCGGCACGGTCGCCCGGTCCATGGCCATGCCCGGGGCGCTGTGGTTCGGGACCATACTGCTCAGCTCCGGCATCGCCTTTGGCAATGTCCTGCTGCCCGGACTGGTGAAGCGTGATTTCCCAACGCGCGCTGCCGGCCTGATCGGTCTTTATGCCGCTGCCATGGCGGCCATGGCCGGCCTTTCGACCGGGCTGGCCGAACCTGTCGCGCATATGTCCGGCCTGGGCTGGCAGGGGGCGATCGGGCTATGGGCGCTGCCTGCGCTTGCTGCGCTTCTTGTATGGATGCCGCAGTTCCGCGCCCGGCAGCACTACATGTCTTCAGCCACGTCTGGTGGCAGCGCCTTTGTCTCGCCATGGCGTCATCCGGTTGGCTGGCAGGTATCGCTTTTCTTCGCGTTTCATTCACTCGTGTTCTATTCGCTGGTGGACTGGTTTGCATCCTATGCGGCCAGCCGGGGCATATCCCTCTCTTCCGCCGGTTTCATGCTGCTTGTCTTCCAGGTGGTGGCTGTCGCGACAAACCTGGGTAGCGCCCCTGTCATCCGGCGCTTGGGCGACCAGAAATTACTGGGGTTCAGTTGCGGGATTCTGCTGCTGGTCGGTACGGGCGGGCTGGCGTTCATGCCCGGCCTTTCGCTGTTATGGCTGATCTGCGCCGGGTTCGGGGCGGGCATTGCCATGGTTACGAGCCTCTCCCTGTTTGGCCTTCGCACGCGTGACCATCATCAGGCGGCCGCCCTGTCGGGAATGGCGCAGTTCATCGGGTATGCGGGTGCCGCGGCCGGGCCATTGCTGGTCGGCCTGCTTCATGATGCAACAGGTGGCTGGGGCGCGCCGTTCTGGCTGCTGATGGGATCGGGCATGCTGGCTGCGGTTTTTGCCACATTGGCCGGTCGCAACCGTATGATCGGATAGACGCCACCTGCGTCGTGAGGCATGATTGACCATGGGGTTCCGTACCCGCACGGATGGTCGGCGGGGGTACGGGCAAGGCATGGCCTGCTGATGACCGGCTGGCCGGCTTGCGGTCCGGCATGTATGACCGGACCCGGCGGGCGCGGCGCCCATGCGGCGCGATTGCGATGCGCGCCCTGGCCCATCGCACGACGGACATCATACGGTACAGGGCGCTGGCGGGCATGGACCTGCCGCCGGCATGGTGTCAGGGGGCCGTATGGGATAGACCTGTCATGAACCATGATATGCGGGAGCAAGCTACCATTCGTGCCGTTACGTCCATTGATGTCGCCCGGCTGGCTGGCGTGTCCCAATCGGCCGTATCGCGTGCATTTTCCCCCGATGCCAGCATTTCATCGCGTACCAGGCAGAAGGTGCTGGCCGCGGCCGCCAGCCTTGGCTACCGGCCCAACCGCATCCCGGCCATCATGCTGTCGGGCCGGTCATATATGGTGGGCGTGGTCATTGGCGGGCTGGAGAACCCGTTCTATGCCACGGCGCTTGAACGCCTGGCGACCGCCCTGCGTGAAAACGGCCTGCAGGTGCTGCTCATGCATGTGCATGACGCACTGACCCTTGACAGCGCGCTTGACCAGTTGCTGAGCTACCGGATCGACGCCGTCGTCACCTCGCTTGCAATCGGGTCAAAAACGGTGGCGCGGGCATTGTCCCAGCTTCATATCCCGGTTGTCTGCTTCAATTCGTCGCTGGTGGGGCCGTGGATCTCAACGGTCAATTCCAATAATCACGGGGCGGGGGCCGTGGCCGCGCGCCGCATGGCGGCGCATGGCGTGGCGCGTCCGGTCTGGCTGGCCGGTCCCGCCAAGAACGCAGCCTCCCGCGCGCGGGGCGAAGGGTTCCGCCAGGGGCTGCGTGAAGCGGGCCTTCCCGCGACTGCCCTGACCCGCCTGCAGGGTGATGATACATACGATAGCGGGTACGAGGCCATCACCACCCTGCACAGGCAGGGCATCCGGCCGCATGGCATTTTTTCCAGTAACGACATGATGGCCTGCGGCGCGATTGACGCCTTGCGCGAACGCATGGGCCTGCGCTGCCCGCATGATGTCATCATCATGGGATATGATAACATCCCGCAGGCCGCGTGGCGCAGCTATGACCTGACATCCTTCGATCAGCACACGGACCTGATGGTCACGCGCGCCATGGAACTGCTGGATGAAGCCCTTTTGGCGAAAGGCACGCCCCTTTCACGCACCCATGTTGTTGACGCGCAGTTGATCGAACGCGGTAGCACGGCCATCACCGACTGATGGATTAGGGCTTGCGCCCGGGGGGAAAAGCGTCTTGTTTTGCATAGCTATGCAATCCGATCCTTCACCCAACAGGAACGCCGTATGAGCAACCAGAATTTCCGCAGCATCCTTACCGGTTCGTTTTCCACGCCCTGCGCCGATAATCCGACCGTCGCCATGATCGAGGCGGCGTACCGCCATGCCGGCATCGATGCGCGCTATATCAATTGCGACGTCAAGGTCGCGCATCTGGCCGCCGCGGTAAAGGGCGCCGTCGCCATGGAATGGGCAGGCTTCAACTGCTCCCTGCCGCATAAGGTGGCGGTTATCGAATATCTGGATGAACTGGCTGAAGCCGCGCGGATTATTGGTGCCGTGAACTGTGTCACCATCCGTGATGGCAGGCTGGTCGGCGACAATACCGATGGCAAGGGCTTTCTCGCCTCCCTCAGGGATGTGGTTGATCCGGCGGGCAGGACGGTCTTCATGCTTGGGGCTGGTGGCGCGGCGCGGGCCATCGCGGTGGAACTGGGCCTGGCGGGGGCCGCCCACATAACGGTGGTCAACCGTGACGCGGCAAAGGCCGAAACCATCGCGGCCCTGGTGCGCGACAATACCGGCAGTGACGCAACCGGCTGTCCATGGTCGGGAAAGGCCCGCGTGCCCGAAGGGACCGATATTGTCATCAACGCCACGTCGGTCGGCCTTGGTGACGCGCAGGCCATGCCTGAAATCGACCTCGACACGCTGGCGAAGGGCCAGGTCGTGGCGGATGTCATTCCCAATCCCCCCATGACATGCCTCCTGCGCGAAGCCCGCGCACGTGGCTGCACGCCGCTTGATGGCCTGGGCATGCTGGTCAACCAGGGCGTGATCGGCGTGGCGCTGTGGCTTGGAAAAACGCTTGACGCAGGCGTGATGACGCAGGCCCTGCGCGATATTTTTGGCGCGTCCGACGCGGGCTGACCAGCGGTTCTTCTTGGCCACAAGGGAAAGGATATGCCGGGATGCCCACCACCCCGAACATTCAGGACACAGCCCGCTACCATACCCATGCACGCGCCCTGTCCGCCCTGGCGGCCATGGTGCATCGGGGGGACCAGACCCTTTCCGCACGCCGGTATGTGTCCATTGCCGCGGCTGTCGCCGCCGTGGGCGGGCTGCTGTTCGGGTATGATACCGGGATCATCGCCTCCGCCCTGATCTTTGTGACACAGACATTTTCACTGTCCACGGCGGGGCAGGAATGGGTGGCGGCGGCCCTGAATATCGGGGCGATTTTTGGCGCCCTGCTGAGTGGCCCGGTCTCGGATCGATGGGGGCGCCGGCCTGCCATCATGGTGGCGGCTGGCATATTCATCGTGGCATCGCTGGGGTGCGGGCTTGCCCCCGATGTCGGCACCCTGATTTTCGCGCGCCTGTGGCTGGGGGTGGCGATCGGCGCCACCACGCAGATCGTGCCGGTCTATGTGGCCGAACTGGCCCCTGCCTCCCGGCGCGGGGGGCTGGTGTCGCTGTTCCAGCTTGTCTTTTCACTGGGCCTGCTTGTGGCGTTTTTCGTGGGGTATGAACTGTCCGGTGGGGCCGGGGCATGGCGCGCGATGTTCATGCTGGGCGCCATCCCGGCTATTCTGCTTGCCCTTGGCATGTTCTTCCTGCCCGAAAGCCCGCGCTGGCTGCTGCATCACGAACATGAACACCGCGCCGTCTCGATCCTGTACAGACTGCGGGGACACAAGGATATCGTGCGGCAGGAACTGGATGATGTCCTGACGGTCGATACGGGGGCGGCCGCAGGTGTCGGCCGGTCCAGCCTGAAACAGCGCTGGATCCGGCCTGCCCTTGTGGCGGCGCTGGGGGTTGCGGCTTTCTCGCAGCTATCCGGCCCCAATGTCATTGTCTATTATGCGCCCATCATCCTGTCGCAGGCCGGGCTTGGCCATTCGGCAGCATTGCTGACATCGGTTTCGGTTGGCGTTACGTCCACAATCACGACGGCAATGGGTATCGCGCTGATAGACCGCATCGGCCGCCGGCGCATGATGCTGTACATGCTGCCGGTGGCGGCCCTGTCGCTGTTTGTTCTGGGGGCGGTATTCCTCAGTTCCGCGCCGCTGGCCGGGATGCGGCTGGTCCTTATGGTCGCAGCGCTTCTGGGTTATATCTTCTTTAATTTCGGCTCGCTGTCCGTGGCCGTATGGCTGATCGCCGCCGAAGTCTTTCCCCTGTTCGTCCGGAGCAAGGCCATGGGAATGGCCAGTGCGACGGTATGGGTGTCCGACACGATCGTCTCCCTCGTCACGTTGTCGCTGGTCGCGGCGCTGGGCACGACGGGCACCTTCTGGCTGTTCGGTTTCATAAACGTCGCGGCCTTTGTGTTCGTGTGGAAATATGTGCCTGAAACGGCAGGGACCACACTGGAACAGATTGAAGGCGCGCTGCGAGCCGGGACGTTCTACACCAATATCGGCCATCAGGCCGGTACCCGTCGGGATTCCTGACGGGGCAGGCAGGGGGCGGTCCACCCTGCATGACCCATCCGCTGGTGGGATCAGGCGGTCTGCGCAGCGGCCCTGGCGGCCGCCCGGGCCGCGTTCTTTTCTTCCTCGGTCCAGATTTTCCGCTCGCGCTTTTTCTGCGGTTTGACCTGCTTGGCCGGGCCGCCGCCCAGCACGGGGGCGCGCATGGTCGAATTCCGTGCCGCTTCCGAATGCCATGGGTGATCGGCCCGCACGGTCAGGGTACGACCGATTTCGCGCTCCACGTCATGCAGCCAGGCACGCTGTTCGGCATCGCACAGGGTTATGGCGAAACCGTTGCGGCCGGCACGGCCGGTGCGGCCTATGCGGTGGACGTAGCTTTCGGGCAGGCTGGGCAGGTCGTGGTTGAAAACATGCGTCACCGTATCGACGTCAATGCCCCGCGCCGCGATATCCGTCGCCACCAGAACCTGTGCCGCGCCAGAGCGGAAGGCGTCCAGCGCCCGTTCGCGCTGGCCCTGTGACCTGTTGCCGTGCAGGGCTTCCGCCGTAATGCCCGCTTCGGTGATGAAAGCGCAGACTTCGTTGGCAATATTCTTCTGCAGGGTAAAGACCACGGCCTGGCCCATCCCCGGCGTCCGGAGCAGCGCCAGCAGGGCAGCCTTCTTGTCGGCGGCATCGACAAACATGACCGACTGTTCGATCCGTTCAGCAGTGGTCGAGGGCGGGGTAATCTCGACCTTTGCCGGGTCGCGCAGCAGGCGCTCGGCAAGCGTGGTGACGGATTTCGGCATTGTCGCCGAAAACAGCACCGTGTGCCGGTCTTGCGGCAGTGCCGCGACAATACGTTCGATCGGCTTGGCAAAACCCATGTCGAGCATCTGGTCGGCTTCATCCAGCACCAGTGCCTCAAGCCGTGACAGGTCGCACAGGCCCTGGCCGATCAGGTCCAGCAACCGTCCCGGCGTGGCCACGATGATGTCCACGCCGGCCCTGAGCGCATTAATCTGGTGGAACTGGCTGACGCCGCCAAAAATCGTTGTCACGCTTGGCCGCAGGTGGCGACCGAAGCTTTCGAAGCCATCGGCGATCTGGGAGACCAGTTCGCGCGTGGGGGCCAGCACCAGCACGCGGGCGCCCCCTTCGGGCGCCGGGCGTGGTGTCGCGGCAAGGCGATGCAGCAGGGGCAGCGCGAAAGCGGCGGTCTTGCCCGTGCCGGTCTGGGCCATGCCCAGCAGGTCGCGACCTTCCAGCAGCAACGGGATTGACCGGGCCTGGATGGGGGTCGGGGTGGCATACCCTTCCTCGGCCAATGCGCTGAGCAGGGGCGGTGTCAGGGAAAGGTCGGCGAACGTCATGGACATGGTCAGGCGGCGCCTCCGGCGCTCGGTCAAAGGCTACGCCGGTTTGGGCTTCGCGGATTGTGGAACGCGGAGTTTTACGGGCGATGCCCCACCGCGTCAACGCGGGGAAAGGGGGCCAATTCCAGATCCGTGCCGTGCGTGCGGCCATGGGGGTGCGTTGTCTCGTGCGTCAACCACAGACAGGGTCACGGCGGGCATGGCCTGCAGCGGTGGCGGCGCACCACAACGGGGGGCAGCCATTCCCGACCGCCTGCTGGACATGCCCCGTCCCGCCACGCCATTGTGGGACGCCAATACTGCGAAGGAACAGACATCATGGACGAACAGGCCAGGAAAACCGCGCTGCGGATGATCCCTTACGGTCTCTATGTGCTGACGGCTGGGACGAAAGAGACCGGCATCGCGTCGGCCACGATCAACTGGGTCACCCAGACCAGCTTTGTCCCGCCGCTCCTGGCCCTTGGCATCAAGACGGATTCCGCCGTTTATGCCGCCGCGCGGGAAAGCCGTGACCTGGTGCTCAACATTCTGGGCAAGGGGCAGGGTGGCCTGGCCTTTGCGTTCTTCAAGCCTGCCGAATACGCCGATGGCAAGCTGGGTGGGCAGGATATCCGCTGGGCCGCGAATGGCGCCCCCATCCTGACCGGCGTTCCGGCGGCAGTCGAACTGAAGGTGCGCCATGTCGTGGAACTGGGCGACCATCATACCTTCGTCGCCGAAGTCACGAACGCGCACATGAACCACGAAATCGCGGGGCGTCCCGATGAGGCAGTCCTGCATATGAAGGATCTGGGCGAGAAAGTCTTCTACGGCGGCTGACCGTCCTTACCCCCATTGCCCCTGCCTGCCATGCGGGCCGGAACGCGGCGCGGGGACGACCCGCGCCGTAACCCGCCATGGCCAGAATCGCCGGATGCGTGCCAGTCCCGCCCTTTATCGCAGGGCATCCTCAGGGAGGGTTTCAAGCACCAGCTCTGCCCGGTCAGGCAAAGACTGCGCCATATAAGGATACATCATGCTTTTCCATCGTTCCGGCCTTGCGGTTGCGGGCCTGCTTGCGGGTCTGTGTTGCGCCGCCCTGACGACCGGCGCCCATGCCGCCGCCGCCAAGGCCAGACCTGGCACGCTGAGTGCCTCCGCACCACTGCCGCCGGCCTTCAGCCTGCCTGATGCCGGGCAGTCCGCGCGGATCACCTATCTGTCCACCAATGGCGTGACGGATAGCGGCCTTGTCCCCGTAACGGCGGAAGTCATCCTGCCCGCGGGCAGGCCACCGGCAGGGGGCTGGCCGATCGTCGCCTGGGCGCATGGCACGGCGGGCGTGGCCGACCATTGCGCGCCGTCCGGCAATCCGTGGACCGAACGCAACCGTCGCTACCTGTCTGAATGGATGAAACGCGGCTTTGCCGTGGTCGGTACCGACTACCAGGGGCTGGGCACGCCTGGCGCGCATGCCTATCTCGATACCCGTGTGGAGGCTTACAGCCTTCTGGATGGCGTGCGCGCGGCGCTTGCCGGCTTTCCGGAACTGCGGAACCGGGTCATGATCGTCGGGCAGTCGCAAGGTGGCGGCGCAGCCTTTGCCGCGGCCGCCTTCGCGCTCGGGTACGCGCCTGAACTGAACATCCGGGGCACGGTGGCCACGGGCGCGCCTTATATTACGCCGGAGCTGCTGCAGCAGATGACCGCACGCGACCAGGCGAAGGGTGGCTACAATCCTGTCATGGTCTATGCCCTGTATCTTGCGCAGGGCCTTGCAGGCCATGATTCCGCCTTCCGGCCCGAAGACACCTTTACCCCGAAAGCGATGCCCGCCTATCAGGCCGCTGCGGGGCTGTGCGTGCATGAACTGACGGAAAAGGTGCGGCAGGACGGGCTGAATTTCAGCAATTCCCTGAAGCCGGATTTTTTAAGGACGCTGGCCCCGGCACTGGTTGCAATGAAATACCCGACCATGAAGCTGCCCCAGCCGCTGTTCATGGCAACGGGCGAACTGGACCGCGACGTGCCGCCGCCGCTGCAACTGGGTCTTGTCAAGGCGGCCTGCGCTGCGGGGACGGTTGTGCAGGCCCATGTCTACAGGGGTTTGAATCATGACCAGACCGTCAATGCTTCCCTGCCGGATTCAGCCGCCTTCACGGCGGCGGTCATGGCGGGCCAGCCTGTAGCGCCGCAGTGTGATCCGACCCCGCAGTAAATATCCTGCATGCGGGTTTGCATGGTCCTGCGTTTGTTGCCGTGTCAGGGCAGGCGGCCTAACCGTGCCAGCACCACCTCCCATAATGCCGCGCTGTCCACTTCGCGCAGGAAAAGGGCATTGGGCGGGCGGTCAGTCACCCGCCACCAGTCCACGGCGGTGGCCCCCTGCATGAAGGGGCTGTCCACCTCGACCGAAACATTGACCATGCGGCCTGCAAACAGGTCCGGCGCCAGCAGCCAGCCGATCGTGCAGGGATCATGCAGTGGGGCGCCATCCCATCTGTATTTTTCAAGGTCGAACCGTTCGGAAAACCCCAGCATGCTGGCCGCCGCCTGCGCGCAGCGCCCGGGCAGGGCGCGCAGGCGGGCCAGACGCGACGCGCTGACCAGGAACTGATGCGTGATATCCAGCGGCACCAGCGTCAGTGGCAACGGCCTGCGCAGTACAATGTCCGCCGCATCGGGATCGGCGAATATATTGAACTCGGCATTGGGGGTTATGTTGCCGCATTCGGAACAGGCCCCGCCCATGGACACAACCTGCCCGATGCGTGGCGCGATGTCGGGCGCCTTGACCAGGGCCAGGGCAAGGTTGGTCATGGGGCCAAGGGTCACCACGGTTATGCTGCCCGGGGGATTGGCCCGGATCGTATCAATCAGGAAATCCACCGCGTGCCCGGCCTGCGGGCGCAGCGCGGGTTGTGGCAGGTCCGGGCCATCCATGCCGGTCCGGCCATGCACGTGTTCGGCCGTGATGGGCGTGCGGCGTAGCGGGGCGGCGCATCCGGCATGGACCGGGATCTCGGGTCGCCCCGCCAGTTCCAGGATCTTGCAGGCATTCGTGGCGGTCTGGCTGACCGGCACGTTGCCCGCCACGGTGGACAGCCCAAGGATTTCCAGTTCCGGGGATGCCAGCGCCATCATGATGGCAATGGCGTCGTCCTGGCCGGGGTCGGTATCGATTATGATCTTTTGCGCATCCACCTGGGACCATTCCTTATCTGCGGTTGGGCGTTACTGTATGATGATGCCTGCGATCGCGGCACTCAGCAGGTTGGATAGCATGCCTGCCAGTACGGCGCGGGCGCTCCTGCGGGCGACTTCCTCGCGCCGGTCGGGGCACTGGCTGCCGAATGCCGCCACCAGCAGGCCGATGGAACTCAGGTTGGCAAAGCCACACAGCGCGAATGACGCAATCGCGGCTGCGCGTGGCGACAGCGCGCCGCCGCGTATGGCGGGACCGAGATGCAGGTAGGCCACGAATTCGTTGACCACCATCTTCAGCCCCAGCACCGACCCCACGGCGCCACATTCCGCCAGCGGCACGCCAAGCAGCCATGCGACCGGGGCGAACAGCAGCCCCATGAGGTATTCCAGTGACAGGGCCGGCCACCCCAGCGTCCCGCCGATTCCGTGCAATATCCCGTTGACCAGCGCAATAAGCCCGATACAGGCGACCAGCATGGCGGCGACCGATATGGCGGTACGCGTGCCGTTCAGCGCCCCTTCCATGACGGCTTCAAAAAAAGCGCGGTGATAGGCGGTACTGCCGGTGGAAAGTGGTGTGGCGGCCGCGCAGGAAGGGCGCGGTTCAAGCAGCTTGGCGAAAAGCAGGCCGCCGGGTATGGCCATGAAGGATGCCGCGACAAGGTAATGCGCCGGAATGCCCAGTCCGACATAGCCGACCAGCGTGGCGCCTGATACGGATGCCGTGCCGCTGCACAGCACGCTGAACAGTTCCGTCCCGCCCATGGTGGCAAGGTAGGGGCCAAGGGCGACCGGCAGTTCGCTTTGCCCGACAAAGATGGTGATGATGGCGCCAAACGATTCCACGGGGGATGTCCCGGCGAGCCATTGCACCCCGCGCCCGGATATGCGGGCGAAGCGCTGCATGACGCCGCAATGGTACAGGATGGCGATCAGGGCGCTGACATAGACCAGTGATGGCAGCACCTGAAGGGCAAAGACATAGCCTTCACCGGGAAAGACCGTATTCATCCGCTGCCCCACCAGCGCGCCAAACAGGAACCGCCCGCCTTCGTCCCCGTATGCCAGCAGGCGCGTCACCATGTCCGATACCGCGCGCAGCAGCGCCTGCCCGGCGGGTATGCGCAGGACGGTAAAGCCGATGGCGGCCTGAAGCCCGAGGCATGCCAGGATGATACGTGGCCTGATCCGCCTGCGGTCAGCCGAGAAGAGGATGCCCGTGCACACCAGAAGTATGATACCGATACACCCACGGATATGCATGAAGCCGCCTTCAGGAAGCAGGGAGACAGGTTTTGGTAATGGTTTTCCGGGCTATGTTGTTAATTTAACGTAACATTGTATGGGGTCGCGTCAAGCCGTACGCTCGTTTCACATCGACTTGCATGAAAAATGGATAGCATGGTTTCCCTGTCGCCCGGGACTGCCCTGCGTGGCATGTATGTCATTTTCGCCCTGATGATGGTGGCTCCGGCTCTGGCTCATGCGCCGCGGGGGGAGCCGCTGTCACGTGCCCAGGCCCGCAGCCATGCGCAGGCATTGAGCATGCTTGGCCGAGACCTGTTCCATGACGCCCGGTTATCGGCATCGGGACATATGGCCTGTTCTTCCTGCCATGATGATGCCCATGCCTTCGCCCCGGCCAACAACCTGCCGGTGCAGTACGGTGGCCCGGACATGCACCGGCAGGGGCACCGGGCCGTGCCGTCGCTTATGTACCTGCAGGACGTGCCCCAGTTTGCCGAACATTTCTTTGATTCGGAAGATGAAGCCAATGAAAGCCCCGATAATGGCCCCACCGGCGGCCTGACATGGGATGGCAGGGTGGATACGGCGCGGGGGCAGGGGGAAATCCCGCTGCTTTCGCCTTATGAAATGGCGAATGCCAGCCGGGGGGACGTGCTGCGGCGGGTGCTGGCCGCGGGGTATGGCCCGCGTCTGGATGGGCTGGCCCTGACGCCTGCGGATGACCGGTTCGGCCTGATTGTGGAGGCCCTTGCCACCTACCAGCAGGAGCCGGGGCTTTTTTATCCCTATACCAGCAAATATGACGCCGTGCTGGCGGGCCGGGCGCGGCTTTCCCCGCAGGAAGCGCTGGGGCGGGACCTGTTTGAACGGGTGGACAAGGGCAACTGCGCGTCATGCCATGTCAGCCAGCCCGGGCATGACGGCACGCCGCCCCGGTTTACGGATTACGGGCTGATCGCCCTTGGGGTGCCGCGTAATCATGCAATCGGGCTGAACACCAATCCGGCCTATTTCGACCTGGGGCTATGTGGGCCGGACCGGACCGACCTGTCCGACCACCCGGAATATTGCGGACTGTTCCGCACGCCATCATTGCGCAACGTGGCGACGCGGCATGTCTTTTTCCATAACGGCGTGATCCGTTCCCTGCGGCAGGCCGTCGCCTTTTATGTGCTGCGCGATGTGCGGCCATGGATGTGGTACCCGACCGGGCCGGATGGCAGGGTACTGGTCTATGACGACCTGCCCGTGCGTTTTCATGCCAACATCAACATGGATCCACCCTTTGGCCCCCGGCCCGGTAACCGGCCTGCCCTGTCCGATGACGAGATCAATGCCGTTGTCGCCTTTCTCGGGACGCTGACGGATGGTTATTTCCAGCCCATGGGCAAGGCGCGATGATTATGGGGAGGCTGGTTGAAAAAGGGGGGACGACCGGCAGGTAGCCTATCGCGGCCCCCGTGTCAGATTCAGGGCGCTGGTCAGGTCACCCAGTGGCCGGCCCGTGCTGGCCTGCATGGCCCGGTCGCGGGCGGCAAGGCCGTCGAGTGCGCGCAGGCGGAAGCGTTCGGTCAGGAATTTCAGGATGGACGTCGTGTCCTGCACCGTGTGGTCCACATGGCCGCGTCGCGCGTAAGGCGAGATGATAATGGCGGGAATGCGTGATCCCGGCCCCCAGCGGTCACCCCTGGGCGGCGCGACATGGTCCCACAGCCCGCCATTTTCATCATATGTCACGACGACCAGCATATGCGGCCACTGGGGGCTTTTTTCCAGATGGGCGACCAGGTCGGCGATGTGATGATCGCCGGACTGGATATCGGCATAGCCGGAATGTTCGTTCAGGTTGCCCTGCGGTTTGTAGAAACTGACCTGCGGCAGTATCCCGTGGTCGATGTCGGCAATGAACCGTATGCCCGCCAGCCCCCCGTCACGCAGGTGCGCCTGCCGTGCCGACGTGCCGGGGGCGTAATTGCGGAAATAGTTGTATGGCTGGTGGTGATACTGGAAATCGGGCGTGGGATAGTGGTTGCCATGGTCCAGCACATCCTGCCATGCGCCAGCGTACCATGCCCATGTTATCCCTTTTTCGCTCAGGCGGTCGCCAATGGTGGGGATTGTCTGGGGCGGCAGGGTGGTGGGCTGCATGGGGTCGGCAAAACGTGCGTCCTGTCCCGCCGCCGGGGCGTTTTCACTGGGCTGGTAAGGGGGCTGCATCGTGTTGACGGCGTAAAAATCGGGCGTCAGGTTGCCATCGCGCACGAATTTCGGAATGCCATCCAGTGCGGAACGGGGGGAATTGGGGGCGACGGGCAGTGACGTGCCGGAAGGATCGGTTACGGAAATGACCGGATGGGCGGGGCTTGCATCCGCACCGGGATAGAACGGGGCGCAGGCGCAGGCCAGCCACTGGTGATTGAGGAACGAGCCGCCAAACGCCCCCATGAAGAAGTGGTCGGCAAGGGTGTATCGACGCGCGACCTGCCACATCTCCATCTGCGTGCCGTCCCAGTAACTCATGGGCATGGCCCCGGAATTGCCCCATGCCACAAACATGTCGTTACGACCGCCATTGATCTGCATCTGGTTCTGGTAATACCGGTGCCACAGGTCATGTGTACGTGTGCTGAGGGGCCGGTTGAACCCCTGCGGGTCATCCACGCGGAATGGCTGGTTGGGCAGGTGGGCGCTCATTGCCTGCGTGATCGGGTCCGGCACGCCCCGACCCGTCAGGCCGCCCCATACGGGGGGAAGTTCACGCAGGATCGATCCATCCCGGTCGCGCTGGGCAAACCGGGTCAGGGCCTTGCCCGCAAACGTGTCGGCACCCGGAAAACCATTGTATAGGTTATCAAGGGAACGGTTTTCGGCAAAGATCACAACAACTGTCTGGATCGGGTCCAGCGAAGGGCGCGCGGACCTTGCATGGCTGCCGGTGAGACCGCAGGCCATCGCGATGGCCAGGAAAAGCAGCCCGGTCGTGAACCGGGCCACGGTCTGTCGGCCATTGATATGCGTCGGGTCCACCATGCTTTTTTCATTATCCTGAATTCACCGATGGTCAAGCCGGATGTCCCGTTATCCGCGATTTCAGGCGATTGGAAAACCGGGCAGGAAAGACATGGCGGCGCTGGATGGCGTTCGGAGGCATGTCAGGTCATGCCGGGACATAAAGAGGCATGGAATCTTCCCACAGGCTGTCCGTCAGGATCCTCTTGTGGCCGCCATCCGCATTCATGATGAAGATCTGCCCGTAAGGCTGGAACGTATTGTCATACAGGGCGGCTTCATCACGGAAGCCATACAGGCCACTTGACCACATGATCCGTCCGTCGCCCGTCCATACGGCATGGCCGTCATTGGCGCCATTGGTGGTCAGTCGTTTCAGTCCGCTTCCATCGGGGCAGATAGTGAAAATATCATAATTTTCGTCATCCACCCGGCGTGTGAATACGATCCGGCTGCCATCGGGCGACCAGCCGGGCAGGTTGTCGTATGTGGTGGTCAGTACGCGTGTCTGCCGGGTGTGCAGGTCCAGTATGCGTAGGCCCATGTTGTTTTCGCCCCATACCCGATACACGAGCTGCGTGCCATCGGCGGAATAGCTGGGGAAACCGGAATGTATGGTGCCATCGGTCAGCGGTTCGACCGCGCTGCCGTCGCGGCGCATGCGCATGACCGTTGCCTTGCCCGTGCGGCGCGCCTGGAACCACTGGCCTAGCCCGAAGGCGATCCACTGGCCGTCGGGCGACCATGCAGGGGCAAACGCCCCGGCCATGCCATGGCCCACCTGTGTCGGGTTGAGGGCCGTACGGGAGACATCGAATATCCGTTTCCGGTCAGATCCATCCGGGTTCATGGTGGCGATGGAGGAATTGAGCGCCTTTTCCGTCAGCACCAGCCTGCCATCACGTGACAGGCCGGGAAAGACATCCGTGTGCCGGTAATCCCACTGCGGGTCCCAGCTATAGAGCTGCCGGTTCTGGGCAAAGGGGCGGAAACTGACCTTTTCATAGATGACTGTCCGGCCATCAGGAGACCATGCGGGGGAACGCAGCGTCCGGGACACGCTGGCAATGCCGGTGGTATAGGCCAGCCCCTCATCCGGGCCGCCCTTGCGGTGATACCCGATGATTTCCGCCGTCACGAACTGGGGAAAGACCTTCAGCCCCGGGCCTGACGTATGCTGGATCCGTTCCCCGCCGGCGATATCGACGGACACGATCTGGGAGACCACGGATGCGACCCCTTCGGGCCTCCTTGCGCCCCATGTGCTTTCAGTCGGCATTTCATAAAACACCACCCGTCGGCCATCCGGTGACCATCTGGGGGAGCCAAGGCAGTAGTCGGGGCGGGTGGCGATACGGCGGAACCCCCGGCCATCCGCACCGATTATGTAGATGCTGAGTTCCTGCGTATGTTCCCAGCCCCGGCCATTGTCATGGCCGCGCCATTTGGTGTTGCGGTCGGAGGAAAATGCCAGCCACCTGCCATCGGGCGACCATGCGGGGCGGAAGAAACAGTCTGGCCCCTGCGGGTCGCCCTGCACGCGGGCCGCTCCGGTCAGGTTGTGGAGCCTGCCCGTGCGAAGGTCCATGACCCAGATATTCGCACGGTATCCATCGCGCGTGGAAACAAATGCCAGGCGCGTGCCATCGGGTGACAGGGCGGCGGCATCGTCCACTGACGGATGGCGGATCAGGGGCGTAACGTCGGTTCCGTCCAGACGGGCGCGGAATATGTCTGCCTGTCCCAGCCCGTTACGTTCGGATGTGAAAAGGATGGACTGTCCGTCCGGGGCAAAAGACGCATGGTAATCAAGTCCATTTCCCGGCAGGAATGGGCGTTCATCACTCCCGTCCGTGTTGGCAAGGTAAAGCTGTGACGCTGACGGCCCGATGCGGTTCATCAGCATCACGCCCTTCGTGCGGGGAGCCGCAGCAGCCCCAGCGGGCAGGATGAGCGCCGCCCCCAGCATCTTCAATACATTCCGACGGTTCATGAACGTTTCCCCTGTCTTTGGGATATCAAGGATCCGGTACATTCTTCGGGCATCCATCCTGGCTGGGGGGCATTTAATGGATGGCATGGGCGTTCAGGGTGCCTGTGTTGTGCCCCATGCGGGTCGAGGGCAGGGCGATGCGCGCGCAGGCCGGATGGCTGGTTGTGGTGAAAGGTCAGCGCGCCCTGATGACGTTACGGAATGATATCCCATTTGCCCCGCTACCAATCCTGCAATCCGTGCCAATCCATACGGACCTATTTTATTGCAGGAAGTATATCCATTCCCGCCGCATCGCATAGCAAAGAGAACGGGCGACAGGCATTTATGTCAGGATCGACAGGAAACATGCCGATGGGCGGCTGTCATTTTGCCATGGGCCGCCTGTGAACACGCCGCGTTGCATGCCAGGCCACGGTTTTGTGGCATGACGTGCCGCGTATATATGCAGGCCGACAGATATTATGTCAGGCATCATGCATTGAAAAACAGCCTGCAGGGGCCTGTGTGACGATCTGGTTCCGGAATGGCTTTTTCGCCTGCGTCCGGCCGGGGCTGGCCATATGCGGCAGATAACAACAAAATATATTCCGATATATCTTGACGTAAGATATATCGGGACGTATATCAGTCAGCATGAAACACAGAAACAGACACGCAGGCGGTCGTAACCGCCAGACTTTCTCCCCCGAAGGCATGGCAGGTTCCGGGGAACCCCGCCGCCATCACGGTCGCGGTGGACATCACGGCGGTGGCCGCCGGGGCGGGCGTCACCGGCTGTTCGATTATGGTGAGATGCGGCTCCTTGTCCTCTCGCTGATCGCGCAAAAGCCGACCTACGGCTACGAACTGATCCGCATGATCGAGGAAAAGTTCGGCGGCAGCTACGCCCCCAGCCCCGGCGTGATCTACCCCACGCTGACCTGGCTGGATGAAGCGGGCTATGCCCGGATTGTCGAGGCCGATGGCCGCAAGAACTACCACATCACGCCGGAAGGCGAGGCGTTCCTGGCCGCCAGCCGTGCGGCCCTTGATGAAATCCTGGCCCGCGTGGCAGGCAGCGGCGCGGACGGGCGGGGCGGCAGGAATGTCCCGATGCCGGTCATGCGCGGCATGGAAAACCTGCGCTCGGCGCTGCGCCTGCGGTTGCGCAACGGCGGCCTTGATGCCGACGCCGAGGAAAGGATCGCCACCCTGCTGGATGACGCCGCCCGGGCGATCGGGCAGGTCTGAAACAGGCGGTTCCCTGACCGGCATGCCGGCGGGGCGGGGCAGGTCTCCATAATCCTGCCATAATGCCGCCCTGCCGTTTGCAGGAAATAATGGTATGCTTTGTGAACGGCTGGGCGCAGGTCAGGCATTTCCGGGAATATCCATAAAGATATCTGGAATATTTACCGGTAACATTCCGGTCATGGAATAGCCATTATTTCCAACACTGGTGGTTCTGATACCGTTTATTACATCATTTTCCCTTACATTCGTGGCCATGCGGCATAATGTATTAAGGGTTGAATTAAAGGATAAAAGATTATGAAGCGTTCCATTCTTTTTGCACTGGCACTTGGTGCTGCCCTTCCGCTGGCGGCCCATGCCCAGTCCCCTGACCAGAATCAGGGCGGTGAGCAGGGCGAGCACCGGGGTCATGGCGGTCATGGCCATCACGGTGGCGGGCATGGTGGCCATGGCAGCCAACGTGGTGATCAGCAGGGTGGCGACCAGAATGGCGGCCCGGGTGGCGAACATGGGGATCACGGCGGTGAAGGCCGTGGCGGCGACCAGAACGGTGGCCCGGGTGACCGTGGCGGCCGTGGTGGCGACCACCAGAATGGAAACTGGGGTGACCACGGCGGCGGTCGGGGCGGTGACCATAATGGTAACGGCGGGAACCAGAACAACAGCTCCAACTGATCCTGTCATTCCCCCCATTTACAATGGAAGGCCCGGCATGTTGCCGGGCCTTTTTTATTATGGGCCGCCAGTTCATGCACGATCACCACACCGGCGCCGGCATGTCATGCACGGAGCAGGGGATGGAGCTGCATGCCGATTGTACGCCGGTGGTCGCTGGATAGGACCAATCTGTCCGGATCGGGCGGCTGGCATGCTTTATACTTAATTAAAATATGAAACCAATAAAACGCGCCATTATCTGCATGGTGCGTTTTTTTTCGTTTGAATGGCTGGGAATGTTTCTAACAGGACCCGCCAGGTACCTCTTGACACCGTATAATTACATAATTAATTTAATCATACATACATAAAGTATGTAACTATTTATGCTGCCTGCTGCGATCGCTACCTGCGCGCATGGGGCAATGGTGTGGAAGTGGACATGGAATATTCCGGCGACAGGAGCCTTGCGGGGCTTACGCGGCGCATGGGTCTGTGGCTCGGTGTGGCCGTGCTGCTTGGTGGCGGTGCAGCGGTGCTGCTGGTGCTGCAACTGGCCGTGCTGGCGCGCATTGTTGCCGACCTTGCCTTCCGTGGCCATGCCTTTGGTGATGAATGGCATGCGGTGGGGCTGCTGCTGGCGTTGCTGGCCGGACGCGCCGTGTTGCAATGGGCTGCGGACATGGTGGCGACGGAGGGCAGCCTGCGGCTGACGTCCGCCCTGCGTGCTGAACTGCTGCGGCACCTGTTCGCTGTTGGCCCGGTCGGCATTGCCGGGCAGGCGACCGGGCAGATGGTCACGGCACTGGGCGACGGGATCGCGGCGCTGGAACCCTATTTCGCGCAATATGTGCCGCGTGCCGCCATGATGGTGGTGGTGCCGCTGCTGGTGCTGGCCATGGTGCTGCATCTTGATGGCTGGAGCTTTCTCATCCTGGCCTGCACGGGGCCGCTTGTTCCCGTTTTCATGGCGCTGGTGGGCTATCGCGCGCAGGCGATCATGGACCGGCAATGGACGCAGCTCCTGCTGCTGGGATCGGCGTTTCTGGATATATTGCAGGGCATGACCACGTTGCGGCTGTTTGGCCGTGCGCGTGACGCCGTGACGGCCATGGCCGGAATGGCGGATGAATACCGCCGCACCACCATGTCCGTCATGAAGGTGGCGTTCCTGACCTCCGCCGTGCTGGAATTCTTTTCCAGCCTGTCCATCGCCCTTGTGGCGGTCGTGTTCGGCTCCCGCCTGCTGGAAGGGAAGGCGGATTTCCAGTCGGCCTTTCTGGTCCTGCTGCTGGCGCCGGAATATTTCATGCCGCTGCGCGCGTTTTCCGCCAGCTATCATGCCCGGCAGAATGCGCGTGCGGCCATGACGGGTATCAGCAGGCTGTTTGCCCTGCCAGCCGCGTCCGCGCGGCCTGACACGCATGATGCCAGCACGGCGTCGCTGGTATCCGTAACGTGTGAAAACGTGACGGCCGGATACGGAAACGGCATTCCGGTCCTGTCCGATGCAAGCTGCACGTTCACGCGCGATGTCCTGACCGTCGTGACGGGTGCGAGCGGGGCAGGGAAAACCACGTTGATCCGCCTGCTGCTGGGGCTGCTGGCACCGGCACACGGGCGCATCATCGCCACGGATGAGCAGGACGTCATGCCCGCCCACTGGCGCGATCGGATTGGCTGGCTGCCCCAGCAGCCGCGCCTGATCCATGGCACGGTGGCCGAAAACCTGCGCCTGGCGGCGCCAACAGCCGATATGGACACCCTGCGCCGTGTCACGGCGCAGGCGGATGCCCTGTCCTTTATCGAGGCCCTGCCACAGGGATTTGATACGCCGATCGGGGAGCGTGGCGCGCGCCTGTCCGGCGGGCAGGTGCAGCGTCTAGCGCTGGCGCGCGTGCTGCTGCGCAACCCGCAGGTGCTGGTTCTGGATGAACCGACAGCCAATCTCGACCCGCAGGGCGCGCGGCGCGTGGCGGCGGCTATTGCGCGCGCGGCTGCCGGCCGGATCGCCATCGTGATTGCCCATCGCCCCGCCATGATCGCGCAGGCCGGACAGGTGCTGCGCATACGCGACGGACAGGTACGCGCTGTCCCGCACGGGCTGGAGTGCGCGGCATGAACACGCTTTGTCGCATCGCCGTCCTCATGCGGCCCATGTGGCGGGAAATGGCGCTGGGGCTTGCGCTGTCCGTCATGGCGTCGCTGGCCGGTTTCGGCCTGCTGTTCCTGTCGGGCTGGTTGCTGGCCGCGACCGCCGTGGCAGGACTGGGGGGCATTGCCGCGCGCAATGCGTTCAACCTGTTCCTGCCCGCCGTCGGGGTCCGGTTTTTCGCCACCGTGCGTATCCTGGCCCGTTACCTGGAACGGCTGGTCACCCATGATGCGACCCTGCGCCTGATCGGGCGCGTGCGGGCATGGAGCATCAGCCGCCTTGTCCCGCAGGCTCCCGCCGTGCTGGCGCGACAGCGCAGCGGGGACATGCTGTTCCGCTTCGTGGCCGATACGGACCGGCTGGGGCAGTTCTATCTGGAGGTGCTGCTTCCCTTCGCCAGCGCGGCAATCTGCTGCGTGGTGTTCGTGGTGGTGACGGGGGTGTTTTCCCGGCCCGCCGGCATGGTGCTGGCGGCGGGGCTGCTGGTGTGCGGGGGTGTGCTGCCGGTCGTGGCGGAGGGGCTGTCCCGCCGTGCCACGCACCGGGTCAGCCACCAGCAGGACGCCATGCATGCGGACCTGACCGAAGTGCTGCAGGGCATGGGGGAATTCCTGTTCCTCGGCGCGGCTGAAACCGTGCAGGAACGTATTGCCGACCGGCAGGCCGATATCCGTCATGCGCGTCGGCATGTAGCCCTGATTGAAGGGGGCGCGCGCTGCGCCACGACGATCATCGCCATGCTGGGTGCAGTGGGTATCCTGGCGGTGGCAGGTTATGCCTGTCGCGCCGGTTCGCTGCCGCCTGCCTGCCTGCCCATGCTGGCGCTGGGGGGGCTGGCCGCGTTTGACGTGGTCAGTCCGCTGCCCGCCGCATGGCAGTTGATGGGACAGGTGCGGCTTGCGGCGGCGCGGGTATTCGCCATGTGCGATACCCCGCCCTGCGTGGTGTCCCCTGCCGTAACCCGGTGCCCGAATGATCCGTCCGGCCTGTCGCTGTCGGGTATCGGCCTGCGTTATCCCGGGGCTGAACGCTGGGCGCTGCGGCATGCGGACCTGCTGGTGGGACAGGGGGAGCGCGTGGCGCTGGTCGGGCCGTCCGGCGCGGGCAAGAGCACGCTGGTCAACCTGCTGTTCCGTTTCTACGACTATCAGGAAGGTACGGCCCGTTTTGGCGGCGTGGACCTGAAGGATGTCGATGCGGATGTCATGGCGCGCCATATCGGCGTGGTGGCGCAGGACTTCCACCTGTTTCAGGGCAGCATCCGCCGTAATCTCGCCATCGCCTGTCCCACCGCCACGGAGGCGGCGATGTGGCAGGCCCTGCGGGTCGCCCGGCTTGATGCCTTCGTGCAGGAAGAACCCGCCGGTCTGGACACCCTGATCGGGGAAGGGGGCGTACGCCTGTCCGGCGGGCAGGCGCGGCGGCTGGCCGTGGCCCGGGTTGTGCTGCGTGCGCCGTCATGGGTCATCCTTGACGAGCCGACCGAGGGGCTGGACGCCGCGACCGAGCGCGACCTGATGGCCGCGCTGCTGCAGGCCCTGCCATCACGGACAACCATCCTGTGCATTACCCATAATCCTGCCGTGGCGGCGCGGATGGACCGGGTGGTGCGTGTCGAGGGGGGCCGGTTTCATGCGGCCGGGAGGGCGCCATGACCCGACGATGACCTGAAACCCGGAAAATCCCTTCGCGCCCATACCGAAATCAGGAGACCTGACGGTGGAATTCATTAACCCCGATGTCGTCGACCTGTCGCGCTTCCAGTTCGCGCTGACGGCATTGTACCATTTCATGTTTGTGCCATTGACACTCGGCCTGACATTCATGCTGGCGGCCATGGAGACGGTGTACGTCGTCACCGGCCGGCAGATCTACAAGGACATGGCCCAGTTCTGGGGCAAGCTGTTCGGCATCAACTTCGCCATTGGCGTGGCGACCGGCATTACCATGGAGTTCGAGTTCGGCACCAACTGGTCCATGTATTCCCATTTCTTCGGGGACATGTTCGGCACGCCGCTGGCGATTGAAGGGCTGATGGCCTTCTTCATGGAGTCCACCTTCGTTGGCCTCATGTTCTTTGGCTGGGACCGGTTGAGCCGGCAGGCGCACTTGGCCATTACCTATCTGGTGGCCCTTGGCTCCAACCTGTCGGCGCTGTGGATCCTGATCGCCAATGCCGGCATGAACATGCCCGAAGGCGCGCATTTTGATCCCGAGACCATGCGCATGCAGTTCGAAAGCTTTGTCGACCTGGTCTTCAACCCCGACGCGCAGGCGAAATTCGTGCATACGTCGGTGGCGGGCTATGTGTCGGCCGCCATGTTTGTCATGGGCATCAGCGCCTTTTACCTGCTGCGTGGCCAGCACCGGCAGTTTGCCGCGCGGTCGTTCCGCATGGCCGCGCTGTTCGGCATCATATCCACCGTGGCGGTCATCACGCTGGGCGATGTGCTGGGGCGGCTGGATTATGAAAAGCAGCCGACCAAGATCGCCGCGATCGAAGGGCTGTGGCATACCAGCAACCCGCCGTTCGAACCGTGGATCGTCGCCGCCCTGCCCGATGACGCCAGGCAGGAAAACCACTACGAGATCGGCGTGCCGCTGGTCCTGACCCCGCTGATCACCCACACGTTTGACCAGCCCATTACCGGCATGCACGAACTGGAGGACGAAGCAGGCCCCCGCATCCGTTCCGGTATCGACGCGGTTGCGGCGCTGCGCCGCTATGGCGTGACCCACAGCAGCACGGACCTTGCGCAGTTCACCGCGCATGAGCAGGACATGGGCTACGGCCTGCTGGCCACCCGCCATGCCCCCGGTCAGGATGTCACGGCCATCCCAGCTGACCGGATTGATGATGTGGTCAAAGCGACCCAGCCCGATATCCTGCCCAACGTGTTCGTCACGTTCTGGTCGTTCCGGCTTATGGTGTTCCTGTCGCTGTGGTTCTTCGCGCTGTTTGCCATTTCGGCCTATCTCAGCCTGAAGCGCCGGCTTGAGCGCAGCCGCCTGCTGCTGAAGCTGTGCATGTGGTCGATCCCGCTGCCGATCCTGGCGACCGAGTTCGGCTGGATCACGGCGGAGGCAGGCCGCCAGCCCTGGACGGTGTTTGGCTGGCTGCCCACCTTCCTTTCGGCCTCCAGCCACGGGGTGTCCTACATGGTGTTTTCGCTGGTTGGCTTCGTGCTGCTCTACAGCGTGTTCATCGCGGCTGAACTGTATCTCATGTTCAAGTTCGCCCGCCTTGGTCCCGACCATGACAGCATGGAACCGCACGCGCCTGCTACGCCCAGGGCCTCCGCCTTTGACATGCGTCCCATGGCGTCCTGACAGGAAACGGTGAAATGGAACTTTACGCGATACTGAAAATAGTCTGGGCCGCCGTACTGGGTGTGCTGTTCATCGGCCTGGGCACCATGGTCGGCATGGATATGGGGGTGGGCACGCTGCTGCGCTTTGTCGGGCGCAATGATGGGGAACGGCGCACCGCGCTGAACATCATCGGCCCCCACTGGGATGGCAACCAGGTCTGGTTCATCCTTGGGGGCGGCGCGATCTTTGCGGCCTTCCCCACGCTGTACGGCACGTCGTTCTCGGCCTTCTATGTGGTCATGATCACGCTGCTGTTCAGCATGATCCTGCGGCCGGTGGCGTTTGAATACCGCTCCAAGGCGGACAGCACGCTGTGGCGGGCTGGCTGGGACTGGGTGTTCCTGGTGTCGGGCTTCGTGCCGATGTTCATCTACGGGGCCGCGTTCGGCAACGTGCTGGAAGGGGTGGGCTACCACTTTGGCTGGACGGGGCAGTATTATCAGGATGAATCCTTCCTGTCCTACCTGCTCAACCCGTTTGCCATCCTGTGTGGATTGATGTCCGTGGGGCTGAGTGTCTATCAGGGCGGGGCGATGCTCATGCTGCGGGCGGATGACCCGATCTGGTCGCGCGCCCGGCGTTATGCCATGGGCGGCGGCCTGGTTGCGGCCACCCTGTTCGTAATCGGCGGCATATGGGTGCGGTTCATGCCCGGTTTTGTCATGACCGCGCCCGTCAATCCCGCCATGCCCGCCAACCCGCTGCATGGGCAGTCGGTGGCGATGGTCGCCGGGGGCTGGATGCATAACTTCCACGCCCATCCCGCCCTGTGGCTGCTGCCGCTTGCGGGGGTGGGCTGCATGCTGGCGGGTGTGGCCATGCTGGCGGCTGGCCGCGCGGTTGCGGGATGGTGGCTGGGGCTGGGGGCATGGGCTGGCACCATCACCACGGTTGGCTGCGCCATGTTCCCGTTCCTGATGCCGTCCTCCACCGCGCCGGACCAGAGCCTGACGGTATGGAACAGCACCGCCAGTGAATATGGCCTTGGCTGCATGCTGGTGGTGGCGGGGATCTTCGTGCCGATCATCCTGTCCTATACGTCGTGGTGTTATTACGTCATGCGCGGCAAGGTCCATACCGCCGATGTCGTGAACGACACCCATAGTTACTGATTGCGAGGTCGTGATGACAAAGATTCTGCGCCTGGCCGGTCTGGCCGTTGTCCTGGTCGTGTCCCTGCTGTTCGCCGTATTCGTGGGGGATCAGGGGCCGTGGTATTTCGCATGGGTGATCGGCACGGTCATGATCATCCTGATTTCCGGGGCTGGCGCGATCATGCTTGATGCCCAGTCCAGCCTTTCACCCGATGGGGAGATCTGACCATGATGGGAGATCTTGAACGGATCATTTTCTTCATCCCGATGATTTACATGGGGCTTTACCTGATTGCCTACCGCTGCGGACGGCGCTGGTTCCCATGACAGGAATGGCGGTGGGTCTTGCTTCATCTCACGCCCGCCGCTATGTCACGGCATCACCCTGCCGATGATGCGAAGCACGCCACCCGGGCATCCACGGGTGGCGTGTTTTGTTTTGTACGGGTTGTGCCCGCTGGCGGTGGATACATCATGCCAGATCGCCGGCATTATCCGTTATGATGACCGGCCATGCTATGCCCATGCAGCACATGCATAAGGAGCCAGCCGTGCATAATCTTGATTTCAGTTCATGGCACAGCCTTCTGGCCACGGCGATCGGGCTGTCCCTGATTACGTTGATGGGCGTGGGTATCCGGCTGCTTGTCATGGTTGCGGTCCAGCAGCGGCGCGAGCGTATGAACCGCCAGATCAACGAACGCCTGCGCACCCTGATCGCGGCCTATCGCACGCTGGGCGGGTCCTTTACCGGCGATCTGGCCGTGGACCCGCGGCATCGGCGGGAACTGCGGGTTATGGGGGATGCGGACGCGCTGACCCCCGCCCGCGCGGATGAAGGAACGGATACGGTCAATGCGGCCGGGTCCGACCGTGCCCGGCGTATCCGTGACGCCGTGGAAGCCGCCTTGTCGGATATCATTTTGCTGGGAACGGAGGAGCACGTCCGCCTGGCGGACCATGCCGCCCGCGAACTTGTGACAGGGCAACGCGTGCATACGCATGACCTGGTTGTCTCCCTGCGCGATTTCATCCGCAGGGCGCTTGACCTTGAACCCATTCCTGCCGACCTTGCCCTCCCGATGCAGGGGCCGGCCCGTGCGCAGGCATCAGGAAACCGGGGAAAGGAAGAGGGCAGGAAGGACGGTACAGGGGGTAATGCTGGCGGCGCGGGCATGCAGGCGGGTGGCGATACGACCATAGCGGGTGACAGTCACCTGGATGACCCCGGAAACACGTCGCGGCATTGATGATATGGCAAGGTCGCCAGTCATCACTGTCCGTCCCGCGCAGGCGCAAGGCCAGACGGGCGGACGCGATGGTCTGGAACCGGCATGAAACGCAACCACAGCCAGCCGCTGATGGCAGCGATGACCGATCCTGCGAATATTCCCATCTTGGCCAGGATAACAAATTGCGATGCGGGAAAGGCAAGGCCCGAAATAAATATACTTATCGTAAATCCAATGCCACAGAGCAATGAAAGCCCGAATAGCGTTTTCGTGGATGTCCCGGAGGGGAGCGTCGCGATTTTCAATCGTACCGCCAGCATTGTTGTCCCGAAAACCCCGACAGGCTTGCCGATGAGCAGCCCGAGCATGATGCCAAGCGGCAGGGGGGCAAGCAGCATGGCCGCATGCATCCCCGCAAGGGAAAACCCCGCATTCATGAAACCGAACAGTGGTAGAACACCCCATGTCACGACAGGGCCGAGAATTCTGGCTGTTATGTCCAGGGGCGTGGATTGCCGGATTGGCCCGCCAGAGGGTTTTGCGGGCAGGAAAAGCCCGGTAATGACCCCGGCCAGTGTCGGGTGCAGGCCAGAATGCAGCAATGCGACCCACAGGAATACGCCACCGGCAGCATAGGGCCAGACTGTCGCGATACCTGATCTGTTCATGCAGGCCAGTACTGCGGCAATGATGAAAACCGCGATCAGGGCGCCCCAGTACAGGGATGTTCCGTAAAACAGGGCTATGACGATAATCCCCAGGACATCATCAAAAATGGCCAGGGCCATCAGCCATATCCTGGCGGCGGTCGAAACACGCGGGCCAAGCGCCAGGATGATCGGCAGGGTAAAGGCGGCATCCGTCGCCACGGGAATGGCCCAGCCGTCTGAAATATCGGCATGGCCATGGGTGACCAGACTATACGTCAGTGCAGGCGCCATCATCCCGCCGACCGCCCCGATCAGGGGGAGTGCGATCTGGCGGGAAGAGGACAGGTGCCCTGAGATGATTTCCGTCTTGATTTCAAGGATCACCGTCAGGAAAAACAGGGTCATCAGGCCGTCCGAGACCCATCCGGCACTGGTGTCCGGCCCCTGTGGCCCCAGCAGGGAAACCGCCATGGGCCATGTTGTCAATGTCTCGTAATCCGCAGCCCATGACGAGTTCGCCAGGACAAACCCCAGAATCGATGCCAGCAGCAGAATGCCTGCGCCACCGGCAGGGGACGTGAAAAAGCGGCGGATATGATCGGGGAAACTGCGCATTCCCATGTATTGAAGGAATTGGAACCCAAGGACAAGGACAGCGACGGTTGCCAGCCACTGGCATCCCCTGTTTCCCACACGTCACATGGCGTGTATTTGGCGGCCTTGGATTATTGTTTTTTAAATATCATAAAAATCATGTAAAAAATTAACATATATTTATATAAATTTTAAAATTACAATAAAGTATTAGTAAAATTGATTTCTGAACATGCCTTGTAGACTGTTTGAGACGCCATCTCATGATAGCGCTTTAAAATTAAAAGAAGTTTTTGGTGAAGCTTTTTTCCAGAAAGCTTCGGAAAACGCCGCCATGCTTGCCCGGGATGCATGGTACCCTTCGGCAAACCGGGCATTTTTCCTGTTTTTGGGAAAAGGGGCTGCAAGTAACATTATCGCCTGATGAGCCACATGACGAATGATAATATGACACTTGCAAGCACGCAGGTTGTCACGGGAAGATAAACGGTAAAATTCTGCCTCTGTATCAGGATGTCCCCCGGTAGCCGACCAAGCGGCAGGCGCGAAAGCAGTGGCCAGCACAGGCCTGCCAGGAGAAGGAGCAGGCCGATGGCAATCAGAATGCGGGACATGGAAGGGTATCCGTAACGGGTCAGTCAGTCTGTCTATGTGCTACAAGATGGATACATCCCGGTCGCGATACAACCCGCCGGGCTGCCTCTACACGTCAGGTCAGGCCTGTTACGGCCGGAAACCGCCCATAGACCGCCATTTTTATCCTGCGACCCATGCGGGTCGGCAGGTGGCGGATACATCATATGTTCGTCCTGTCGTCCTGTCGGCATATGTACACGATCGGGCATGTGGGGCTAAACTGTCTATATACGATATGGTGCCAGTTCGGAATGATCTGGATTCGCAATATCCGTGTGGCCTGCTCCCGGCCGCCTGAAAGACCCGCCACCTGATTCCAACGCGCATAACCTTACGAATTCGAAATATATCTCTATGATGGGTGCAAACGGCAACCCGATGTCTGGCGATCCCTATCCCGTCGCACGCGGCGCCCCACGACGGTATTTCGGAACGATCAGCGCATGTTTCCAGGTGCCGGACCGGGATCACCTGCTGAGAATGAGGTAAGAACGTATGAACAGCCTTTCACCGCCTGCGCCCAGGGTAAAGACGGTTCCGGAGAATGCGGTGCTCAAGGACCGGCATGTTTCCATGATTTCGATCGGGGGGGTGATCGGGGCCAGCCTGTTCGTGGGGTCGGCCACGGCCCTCTCCACGGCCGGGGCCGGGGCGCTGTTTTCATATTTTCTGTGCGGCCTGCTGGTCATGTGCGTGACGCGGATGCTGGGGGAAATGACCGTCGCGTCCCCCGGCAAGGGTTCGTTTGTCGGGCAGATCCGCCGTGGGCTGGGGCTGCGGGTCGGTTTCATCGCGGGATGGATCTACTGGATCATGTGGGCCACCCTGCTGGGGCTGGAGGCAATCGCCGCCGCCAGCTTCCTCAGTCCCTATCTGCCGCTTCCCTATCTGGTCATCGAATTGCTGGTGATCGGGATCATGACGGGGGTCAACCTGTTTTCCGTAAGGGGATATGGGGAGTTCGAGTACTGGTTCTCGGTCCTCAAGATCACCACGATCGTGGTTTTCATCCTGATTGGCCTCTCCGTCCTGTTCGGCATGAAAGGGGCCGCCAGCCCGGGTGGGGCGCTGTTTTCCGCCGCCGGGCTGATACCGCATGGCCTGTTTACCCTGCTGGCGGTCATTCCCGGTATCATGCTTTCCATGGCGGGGTCGGAAATAACGACCATCGCCGCATGCGACAGCTCCGACCCCGCCGGTAACGTGGCCCGGTCCACCCGGACGGTGGTGCTGCGGATCATGATCTTCTATCTTATCTCCATCGGGCTTATTATCTTCCTGCTGCCACTGTCGCGCGTCGTGCCGGGATATTCGCCTTTTCTGTCGACGCTGGAATATATCGGCGTGCCGTTTGCCTCGGCCATGATGACGGCCGTCATGCTGATCGCGACATTGTCGGCCCTTAATTCGGGCATATACATAACATCACGTATCCTGTGCGAACTGGCGGAAAATGGCGATGCGCCCGTAACCTTCCTTCAGCGCAACGCAAAAGGCACCCCCGTGCGAGCCATCCTGTGCGGCTGTGGGGTCGCGGTTGTCGTGGCGCTGGTGGGCATGGTGGCGCCGGGGCGGGTATTCGGTTTTCTGGTCAGCGCGAGCGGCACCTTCATCCTGTTCGACTATGTGCTGATTGTCGTGGCGCATATCCGCCTGCGTCGCGCCTGCATGGCCAGGGGGGAGACGCCCGCGCTTCCCATGTGGGGGTTTCCGTTCCTGTCATATGCAACGTTGGGTGCGCTGCTGGCCACGCTGGTCACCATGTTCTTCGCGACCGAGCATACGCGTCAGGAAATCGTGCTGAGCACGATCAGCCTTGGCGTCATTATCGTGATCGAAAACATCTCGTTCGGGCGCTGGCGTCGTAACGGATACGCGCAGGCGGCCCGGGCAGGGCGCCAGGCAGCCGTTCCGGTGGGGGCGTCCGATACATCGCGTTTTTCGTGACGGTCTGAACCTGATCCTTTCAGCGATTGTGGTGGAGTACACATGGTCATGGCTTCCATTTCCTATAAATCCCTTCCCCCCAGCCTGTATGCCGCCGTCAGCCCGCCCGGGCCGGTCACGACCGCATTGCAGGGGGAACACATATGTGAAACCGCGCTGATCGGTGCGGGATTTACCGGCCTGTCGGCGGCGCTGCATCTGGCCCGGGCAGGGTCGGGGGTCATGGTGCTGGAAGCCAACGAGATCGGCTGGGGCGCATCGGGCCGTAATGGCGGGCAGGTCAATCCCGGCCTCAAGACCATGCCGTCCGAGGTCGAGCGTGACTTTGGGTCCCATGGGGCGGCACTGGCCGATGCGGCGTGGAACGCTCCTGACCTTGTGTTTGACCTGATCGCGAAATACGGCATCAAATGCGATGCGGCGCGTGGTGGTACGATCCGTGCGTCCACGGCGGAGGGGCATCTTGCGCATGAACGGGAACTGTTCAGTGAATGCCGTGACCGGGGCGGCCCGGTCACCTGGCTGGATCGCGCGGACATCGCCACCCGCACGGGCAGCAGCCGTTACCGTGGCGGCTTTATCGACGCGCGCGGGGGCCAGGTCAATCCACTGGCCTATACGCGCGGGCTTGCGCAGGCCGCGATCGATAACGGTGCGGTTATCCACACCAGGTCGCCCGTCATGTCCCTGCGCCGGGCAAACGGAAAATGGCAGGTCAGGACACCACAGGGCAGCGTAAACGCCACGCATGTCGTCTTCGCCACCAATGGGTATTCAGGGCGGTTGTGGAACCGGCTGCGTCGCACCCTCGTCCCGGCCTACAGCGCCATTATCGCGACGGATCCGCTGCCTGCCCCCTTTGTAAAGCGCATCCTGGCCGATCGTGAAGTCGTGTATGAGATGGGCGAACTGGTGACATATTACCGGATTGATGGCGCAGGGCGCCTGCTTATCGGCGGGCGGTCCGCTTCCCGCGACCTGTCAGGCCCCGCGGCATTTCCGTTCCTGCAGGAATATGCCTGCAAGCTGTGGCCATTTCTGGGGGGGACGGCATGGCGGTATGGATGGAATGGCCAGCTTGCCATGACCCTTGACCATTATCCCCACTGGCATGAACCGATCGAGGGGATCATGGCCTGCGTAGGGTATAATGGCCGCGGGGTGGCGATGGGGACCTTGATGGGACGGGAGATCGCACGCCGGATCAGCGGGGTTCCCACTGGGGAAATCCTGCTGCCGGTTTCACCCCTGCGTCCTATCCCTGCGCATTTTGGCTGGCGCCTGGGTGTTGCGGGGGCGGTACTGCGGGGCAGGATCATGGACGCCCTGGCGAAGTGATGTGTTGGCACGGCGTTGGTGGCAATTGACGGCGGCCATGGCCGGATGACGGTAGGGGGACACGCATGCCCCTGATACCGCTGTCACCACGTTCCCCCAGCCACCCGAGCGGGGGGATCAGTCCTGCTTTCTTCCGCATTGCATGGGCGGCACGTCATTGGGGGGCTGGACTGCGGCATGGTCGCTGCCTGTCACGTAGTCCTGCAGTTCCTGTGCCTCCTGTTCCGCATTTTCGGCACGGAGCTTGACGATATCCCCGATACTGACCAGCCCCGCCAGTTTCCCGTTTTCCAGAACGGGTACATGCCGGTTGCGGGAATACGTCATGCGGCAGGCAATATCATAAATACTGTCATCGGGTGTTGCGGTCGGTATGTCCCTTGCCATGATGTCCCCTGCGGTCAGGGTCGTTATGTCCGCGCCATGCCGGGACAGGGCATGGACAATCATTTTTTCCGATACAAGGCCAACCAGTTGCCCATCCGGGCCAAGAACGGGTGCGCCGCCAATATTATGCCGCGCCAGCGTGGCGGCGACGCTCAGGATGGGATCGTCCGCCCTGACGGTAATGACCGTACGGCCTTTCTGCGCCAGAATATGAAAGACACGAGAGGACATGGGACAATCCTTTCCATGTTTTGGATAACCAAAAACCGGTCCCGTCAATGCGTCATCCCGTCCGGCAGTCCAGGCGGGGCAGGGGGCGCGGGAAGCAGCGGGTGGATGGCGCGGGCGGGAAAAAGCCCCCCGATCACCACGATTATGGTCAGAACGATGACAAGCGCCGCCAGTTCCGGGCGGGCATGCCGCTTCAGGGGATGGGCAGGTAACAATGGCGCCGTCATCATGATACGGATAATGTTCAGGTAATAATACAGCCCGATAATGCTGCCGATTATGAGGGTGCACAGCAGCACGTCACGCTGGTGTTCGACGCCGGTTGCAGCGACCTCGAATTTCGCAAGAAAACCGATGCCCGGTGGGATGCCCGCAAGCGAAAACAGCATGAGCGCCATGGCTGACGCCAGGAACGGGCGGCTGAAAAACAGTCCCCGCCACTGTGCGATGCGTGTGCCATCCGGTCCGTCCGGGCTGGCAAAGGCGGTCATGGTCGCGAATACACCCAGCGTACTGGCGGCATAGGCCGCAAGATAGACGGTTATGGCCCCCGATTGCACATGGCCGGGACAAAGGAACGCGATCAGGAGGTATCCTACATGCGCAATGGATGAACAGGCCATAAGGCGCGTGAGGCTGGTCTGGCGCAGGGCGAGCAGGTTGCCCGCCATAATGGTCAGGATAATGACAACAGATACGATATCATTGAGGAACGGAGGCTGCGCCCCTGTTCCGAAATAGCGGACAAGTGCTGAAAATATCGCGATTTTCGAAACCACGGCCACAAATGCCGCCACCGGAACGGGTGCGCCTTCCATCACGTCCGGCAGCCACATATGGAAGGGGGCAGCGGACAGCTTGAAGAACATGCCGGCAAGAACCATGACCGTGGCGGCAACCGGCAATGCGGCGGGCATCCCGCCTGCCGCGACGGGTGGCGTGAACCGCAGGGACCCCGTAACGCCATAGGCCAGGCCAGTGCCGAACAGAAAAATGGCGGACGATACCCCTGACAGGATCAGGTACTTCATCGCGGCCTCACACCCTGCCATGACAGGACGGTAGCGAAAGGTCGCAAGCCCGGTGATGGAGACGCCAAGTATTTCCAGTCCCAGGAAAAACGGCATGTAATTGGCGCTGAATACCATGGCCAGCGCACCAAGCGTGCCCAGCATGAACAGCAGGGAATATTCATCGACCCGCGTGGTCCCGTCATGCCCCCTGTCCCGCCATGACATGAGCAGGATGCACAGGGTGGAAAATATGATCAGGGCGGCGGTATAGCTCGTCCAGCGATCCTGGATGAACAGGCTGTCGCCATTATCGGGCCGTCCGCCCGTATGGCGCCCCACGACGGCAAGGGCCAGCAGCAGCGTCACCATCGCGCATGCAAGGCTGCGTCCCGCCGACCGGCGCCACACCGTGGCGGCCAGCATGACCATGATCCCCGAAGGGACGGCCAGCAGCGGGGCTGGCAGGAAGACATCATGCCCGATCATGGTGTGGCTGCCGTCTGGCCGGTTACATCCGTAACCGGCAGGGGGGATGGCGTCGAAAACGTCATGAAAGGCTGCGGGTACAGGCCCAGCACGACCAGGAAGGCCATGACGCAGGCGAAAACCGCCATCTGCCGGGCCGGGATGTCCCGTACGGGTCGCAGGTCAGCCCGGGCGGCCGCCAGGAATATGCGGTTGACCATCCGCAGCGCGTAGATCGCGGACAGGACCAGCCCCGCCGTCGTCAATGTCGCGATGGTGGGGCTGACATGCCATGTCGCCAGCAGGACAAGGAATTCGCCCGTGAAATTACCCAGTCCCGGCATGCCCAGCGCGGCCACGGCAAAGAACAGCCCCGTGCTGGACAGGCGTGGCATGGCCGCCCACAGCCCGCCAATGCGGTGCATGTCGCGTGTATGCAGCCGCTCCTGAATGGCGCCCGCGACCAGGAACAGCGCCGCCGTGCCCAGCCCATGGGCCAGCATCTGTATGATCGCCCCCTGCATCCCGATGCGCGAGCCAGTAAAGATGCCAAGCAGTACGAAACCCATGTGGCTTATGCTGCTATAGGCAATCAGGCGCTTGACATCATCCTGCGCGCACGACAGCCACGCCCCGTACAGGATCCCCGCAACGCCAAGCCCCATGGCGATGGGGGCAAAACGGCTGGCCGCATCGGGAAACAGCATGACATTGAACCGGATCATGCCATACCCCCCGGTCTTGAGCAGGATGCCCGCCAGCAGCACGCTGGCCGCCGTCGGCGCCTGTGTATGGGCATCGGGCAGCCAGACATGGACCGGCACGACAGGCAGCTTGACGGCAAAGGCGGTGAAGAACCCCAGCATGAGCAGCATGGACAGGGCAGGGGACAATGGCGTGCGGGCCAGCGTAAAGTAATCAAACGTCAGCACGCCGCTTTCGCGATAATGCGCAATGACCAGGCCAAGGATGGACAGCAGCATGAGCAGGCCGCTGCCCTGCGTGAACATGAAAAACTTCATGGCGGCGCGCTGCCTGTCCTCATGCCCCCATGCGGCAATCAGCACGAACATCGGCACCAGCATCAGTTCCCAGAAAAAGAAGAACAGGAACAGGTCAGTAGCCAGGAACGTACCGATAATGCCCGTAAGGGTCGCAAGGAAAAGGAAATGGAACGCGCCGGCATTGACCGTGACCTGACGGGTGGCCAGAAACAGGCACAGGAAGCACAGGATGAGCGAAAGCCAGATCAGCGACAGCGAAAGGCCATCCATGTCCAGCCTGACCGCGATGCCCATGGCCGGGATCCATGGCGTGGAAAAATGCCCCAGCCACGGTCCCGCATGGTCGGGATGGCGGACCGTGACCAGCACAAGCAGCAGTGTTTCGACAATCAGGATGCCAAGCGCCACCCACCATGATGCATCGCGCGCGGGGCTGGCGGTATGGGGCTGGATGCGCTCGGCCAGCCATGCCAGCCCACCACCCACGATGGGCAGCAGCACAAGGGCGGGCAGGGGGGTCATGACAGCACCGCCATGGCCAGCCCCGCGCACAGCCCGCCTGCAATCCATGCCGCGTACCACCGCACACGGCCATTATCCAACCGGCCCAGCAGGTGTCCCGCCCATCCGCGCGCCCGCGTTCCCCATACGGCCAGCTTGTCCAGAAAACCGGCCCTAGCCCGGAAAACCCGGCCACTGATGGCCCGCGTCATCCGCCCCGTCCCGGTTATGGCCTGGTCTAGGATGTCATGGTGCGCAAGCCACGTCAGCAGGCGGAAGGGCTGGACGAACACAAGGTCATACAGCGCATCCATGCCCCAGCCGGCGCGGGCAAGGCGGGTGATGGCCGCCTGTCCGGGTATTTCACGCATGACAGGCGCTGCACGCCCCCACAGCACCCGGGCGACCCCAAGCCCGGCAAGGGGGGCGAGCGCCCCCGCCAGCACAAGCCAGACCGGTTCATCCGCATGTGATAACGGCGTTTTCGGGTCAAGGAGGGCAGTGAACAGGTGAAGGGGGGGAAGCGTATCGGGCATTTCAATCACTCCGCCACACAGGGAGAGGAAGCACAGGCAACCCAGCGGAATGCCCATCAGGCGTGACGTCCGGCCCGTGGCCACGGTTCCCGGTTTTCCGCAAAAGACAATGAAAACACAGCGGAAAATATACAGTGCGGTGAGGAAGGCCCCCAGCAGCGCCATCCCCCATAACGGATGCCCGCTCAGGGTCCATTCCCGCGTCAGGCCGAAATGGACATGCCATACACCCGACAGGATCATTTCCTTGCTGTAGAACCCCGCCGTCACCAGCGGCAGGCCGGCCAGCGCGGATGCGCCCACAACAAAGGCGGCGGTCAGTCCCGGCATGGCGTGGCGCAGGCCACCAAGGCGGAAAATATCCTGTTCGTGTCCCGCGCGCATGATGACGGCGCCAGCCGTAAGGAAAAGCAGCGCCTTGAAAAAGGCATGGGTCATCAGGTGAAACAGCGCCGCCTGCCACACCCCGCACCCAAGGGCGAGGAACATGTAACCAAGCTGGCTGATCGTGGACCATGCAAGGATGCGCTTGAGGTCGGACTGCACCATCGCCGTGCAGGCCGCCATAAGCAGCGTCAGCGTTCCAAGCACGGCCGTAAGCGCCATGACGGGGGCGGCCATGGCGAACAGGTCATGCAGCCGTGCGATCAGGTAGACGCCCGCGGTCACCATGGTGGCCGCGTGGATAAGGGCGGAAGTCGGCGTCGGCCCGGCCATGGCGTCCGGCAACCATGTCTGGAACGGGACCTGCGCCGATTTGGCCAGTGCGCCCACCAGTATGAAAAGTGCCGCCACATTGACGCCGGACGGGGCGACCTGCCCATCCGCCACCGCGGCCAGCACGGCCCCGATATGCAGGGAACCGGCGGCCGTCGCCAGCAGCAGCAGCCCGCACAGCAATGCCGCATCCCCCATGCGGGTCATGTAGAAGGCCTTGCGGGCCGCAGCGGTATTGGCCGGGTCGTCATACCAGAACCCGATCAGCAGGTAGGAGCACAGGCCCACGCCTTCCCACCCGATGAACAGGCACAGCAGGTCGGACGCCAGCACCAGCACCAGCATGGCCGCCACGAACAGCGTCATGCAGCTGAAAAAGCGCGCGATCCCCGGATCCTCGCGCATGTAGCCCACGGCATAGACATGGATCAGCAGCCCCACCACCGTGACGACGAGGACCATGACCATGGAAACCCGGTCCAGCGTAAGGGCGATATCCGCCGAAAATCCCGCGACATGAATCCAGCGCCACAACACCACCGGCAATACGCCCGCCGCAGGCCCGGACAGGAGCATGACAGACAGGATGATGCCCAGAATGGCGGAAAGCCCTACCCCGACGCAGGCGATCGCCCCGATGGCACATGTCCCCACGCGGCCTGCGGAAACAGATATGATCATGGACGCCACAAGCGGGCAGAGGATAAGAAGGGGAAGCAGGATCTCACCCACGGCCCTGTCCCCCCAGAAGGTTGCCGGTGTCGGCGTCCAGCGTGGGGCGTCCGTGGGCATGCAGGCACATGATGATGCCAAGCCCCACGGCCGTTTCCACGGCGGCGAGGGCCAGGACCAGTACGAACATCACCTGCCCCGTCGCATCATGCCAGCGCGCGCCCGCCGCCACGAACACAAGGGCCGTGGCGTTGAGCATGATGTCCAGCGCCATCAGCATGAACACCATGTTGCGCCGGACCAGAATGCCCGCCAGCCCGACCGAAAACACGATTGTGGCCAGCAGCAGGGTATCGTTGAAGGAAAAGGCCGGCATGTCAGCGTCCTCCCACCCGGTTGCGCCCGATATGAAAGGCCGAGACCAGGCCGGCCAGCAGCAGGAACGACACCAGTTCGACCATAAGCACGTAGCGGCCGAACAGGCTTAGCCCCACGTCATGCGCCGTAATGGGGGCCGGTGCAGGCCCGGATGGCGGGTTGAGGCAATAGAGCAGTTCGGCACACATAATGGTGGCCAGAACGCCCGGCCCGCACCATGCGCGCGGGCGCAGCCATTCCTTTTCACGCGCGCTGTCCGGCTGGCCCAGATTGATCATCATGATGACAAAGACGAACAGCACCATGATCGCACCGGCATAGATGATGATTTCCAGCATCGCGGCAAATGACGCGCCCAGCATGACAAGGACTGTCGCCAGCGCCAGCAGCGTCACCACCAGGTAAAGCACCGCATGCACCGCAACCCGCCGGGTCATGGCCATGACGGCCCCCATAACGGTCACACTGGCAGCAAGGAGGGCCAGGGCATGCATGATGGCTACGGCAGCAGGGAATGAAGGTCGACCGGCGGGCGTTCGCGCTCGGACGCGCCACGCGCCTTGCCGGGAACGGGAATGCCCGCGACATGGTAGAAACTGTAATCGGGATATTTCCCGGTCCCGCTTATCAGCAGGTCCTCCTTTTCATAAACAAGGTTGGGCCGCGTGTATTCGCCCATTTCAAAATCAGGGGTAAGCTGTATGGCGTAGGTGGGGCAGGCTTCCTCGCAGAAACCGCAGAAAATGCAGCGCGAGAAGTTGATGCGGAAATATTCCGGGTACCACCGCCCGTCGGCTTCGGTTTTCTGCAGGCTTATGCAGTCCACCGGGCAGGCGACGGCGCACAGGTTGCACGCAACGCACCGCTCCGCCCCGTCGGGATCGCGCGACAGGATGATCCGCCCGCGATAGCGTGGCGGCAGGTATGGTTTCTGTTCGGGATACTGCACGGTCGCGCGCCGGTGGAAGGCATGCAGCGCCGTCAGGAACAGGGTGCGCAGGGTACCAAGCATGGGGGAATGCCTTTGCAACAGGCGTGTCATCAGGACGCGCGCAGCATGAGGATGGTTCCGGTCGCCATGACATTGAACAGCGAAAGCGGCAGCAGGATCTTCCAGCCCAGCGCCATCAACTGGTCATAACGCGGGCGGGGCAGGCTGGCGCGCAGCAGGATGAAAAATACCACCATGGCCCCGGCCTTGAGCGCGAACCACAGGGCGGGGGGCAGGAACGGCCCGCGCCAGCCACCAAGGTAGAGCGTGGTCACAAGGCTTGAGACCAGAACGATCCCGGCATATTCGGCAATGAAGAACATACCGAGTTTCATGCCCGAATATTCGGTATGGAACCCCGCCCCCAGTTCGTTCTCGCCTTCGGGCAGGTCGAAGGGCAGACGGTGCGTCTGTGCAATGCCGGCCAGCATGAACACGCCAAAGCCGAGGCATTGCGGGATGATGAACCACAGCCCCGCCTGCGCCGCCACGATATCGTGCAGGCTGAATGACCCCGCCATCATGACCACGCCCAGCAGGGAAAGCCCCATGAAGACTTCGTAGCTGATCATCTGTGCCGCCGCCCGCATGCCGCCCAGCAGCGCGTATTTGCTGTTCGACGCCCACCCGGCCAGCACCACCGCATAGACCCCAAGCCCCATCATGCCGAGGATGAACAGCAGCCCGACATTCATGTCACCCGCAATGCCCATGCCCATCGTGACGGGAATGACGGCAAAGGGCAGCAGCCCTGTCATCATGCCGATGACAGGCGCAAGGATGAATACGCCCCGGTCGGCAAAGGGCGGGATCCAGTCCTGCTTGAACAGGATCTTGGTTCCATCCGCCACGGCCTGGAACATGCCGCCCGGCCCCACGCGGTTGGGGCCATGCCGGTCCTGCCACAACCCCAGCAGCCGCCGTTCAACCCATGTCAGCATGGTGGCAAGGCCAAGGATGACCAGTGGCGTGAGAATGATGGTGAAGAACGCTGAATATGTCATGACCTTTCCTCTTCATCTGGTACGGTTTCCAGCCGGGCCATTTGGGGAAAACGGAACGCGCGCGCGACCATGTGCGCCGGGCACAGGGCAATGCCCACAGGCAGCCCAGGCACAGGTTCCACGGGCAGCACATGCGGCCCGTCGTCCAGATGCAGCACCATGCGGCCCGATGTCACCATGCTGGCAGGCAGGCCCAGCGTTGGCGCGGTTGCGCGCGCCATGACGGGTGGGGAGAGCGTGCTCAGTTCATCACTGCCGAACAGGCGCGTATCGGGCAGTACCAGAACGGTATCAGCCTGCACAGCATGGGGGCGGGGAATATCCGTGGCATAAGCCGCTTTCGCATCAGGATGCCCGGCGCGGGATAACAGCCGGATGCCGCAGTCCCCGCCACGCAGGGGGCCACCGATTTCGTGCTGAAAACGGTTGAGCGCCTGAACCGAATTCCATGGCGATGCCTGATAACCCGAAACCAGTGCTGCGGGCATGTCCGGCCCATAGGCGCCTTCCATGGAACTGCTGAACGGGGTATCCGGGCTGCTTGGTGGCGGCTGGTCGCGCACGCTTATATACGAACGGATGACGGTCCGCCCGCTGGCGCGGTAGGTCTGGCTGCGCAGTTTCTGGCCATTCATGCGGTAATCCGCCCCCGGCGCCGCCTGTGTCGCCGGGGCAAGATGGGGAAACACTGGCGCCAGCGCGGCTAGTACGTCATCCAGGTCCTGCCAGCCGGTCAGGCCCGTCATATGCGGCGCGGGTGGGTCAAGGCTGCGGGCCAGCGCCTGAATCCAGCGCCAGCCGGCCTGTATGGGGGCGGGGGGAAAGACCACCTGGAAAAAACGTTGCGCCCGGCCTTCCTGGCTGACCAGCGTGCCGCTGCATTCGCTGAAGGCCGCAACGGGCAGGACAAGGCCGGCCTGCTGGCAAAGCGGTGTCGCCGTATGGTCGATCACGACGATATCGGGAACCGCCGCCACCAGTTCGGCCACATCCGCCTGGGACAGGTGGCGGGTCAGGTCATTTTCCACGATGACCAGAGTGGAAATTTCGCCCGCCCGTGCCTGTTCCATCACCGTTTCCAGCGACAGCCCCCCCATCATGGCCAGCCCCATGCTGTTGCACTCCGGCAGCACCAGCGACAGGCCGGCTTCAGGCGTGGCGCGCGCAAGGGCCGCGGCAATACTGCTGGCTGCCTGTATAAGTGCGGGCGCGCCGTACTGCATGCCCGATACGACCAGCGGCTTTCTGGCTGCCACAAGCGTATGTGCAATACGTGCGGCAAGCTGCATGTCGTCTGGCATCAGGTCAATGACAGGCGGGGCGGCGGGGTCAATTTCGTGGGCGATGGCAAAGCCCAGCCGGGCGATGTCATCAGGGGCGGCGCGCCGGGTTTGTGCCGCCACGCCGTCCAGATCGGTCGGCGCGGGTGTCAGCACATACAGGCCGGATGGGCATTGTGCCCCCAGCGTGCGTACCGCCGCATCCATCCAGCGTGGCACTTTGGCGTCATCCGCCGTATGGAAGGATGCCTGACGCACCGACTGCCGCAGCGACAGGCCAAGCCGGGGGGCGGTTGCGCATACGTCCTCGCCCAGAACCAGCACGGCATCCGCGCTTTCCATTTCATGCAGGGTGGGCAGGGCGCCGGGATGGCGGGCAAGCAGGGCATGGGCCAGTTCCGTGCATTCCTGTTCGTGCCGCGTCTGGCCGGTACAGAAATTCTGCGGCCCCACCAGCGCATGCAGGCTAAAGCAGGTTTCCAGCGCCGCGCGGGTGGAGGCTATGCCCACGATCCGGCCCTGTGCTGCCATGCGGGCGAAGGTTGTCAGGGCGTCGGCCATGGAAATGGGCACCTGCTGCCCGCCAATGCCGCGCAGCGGCGTGCGGATACGCGTTGGTGCGTTGACAAAACCATGCCCGAACCGGCCCCGGTCGCACAACAGGTAGCGGTTGACATCGGCATTGTAGCGGTTGAGGACACGGCGGAGGGTCTCCTCACGCGCATTGGCTATGGTGTTGCAGCCCACCGCGCAGTGTACGCATACCGATGGCGCGCCACGCAGGTCCCATTTACGGGTATAGATGGCGGAAAAGGGTTTGTCGGTAAACACGCCGGTGGGGCAGATTTCCGCCAGGTTGCCGCTGAAGGCATTCTGCAGCGTGCCATCTTCGGCGCGGCCGAAATATACGTTGTCATGTGATGCAAAGACCGCCAGATCGTCCCCGCCCGCGTAATCACGATAGAAGCGCACGCAGCGGTAGCAGGCGATGCAACGGTTCATCTCATGCTTCACGAACGGCCCGAGATCCTGATTGCGGTGCGTCCGTTTGGTGAAGCGGTAGCGGCGGGTATTGTGCCCGGTCATGACTGTCATGTCCCGCAGGTGGCATTCGCCGCCTTCCTCGCACACGGGGCAGTCATGGGGGTGGTTGACCATCATCCATTCAATGATACTGGCGCGGAAATCCCGCGCTTCCGGGTCGTCAATGGATATGATGGTATTTTCACTGACCGGCGTCATGCAGGCCATCACGATGCGGCCCTTTGTGTCATCCGGCCCGCTGAACTGTTTGATGGCGCACTGGCGGCACGCGCCCACGGAACCGAGTTCGGGATGCCAGCAGAAATAAGGCAGGCTGGCTCCCGCTTCCAGACAGGCCTGCAGCAGGTTGATGCCGGCGCGGGTCGGGCAGTCCCGGCCATCGATGCGGATGCTGGTCATGGTCACGCCCCCGATTGCTGCGGGCAGCGGCGCTGCCGGATGTGGGCGGCAAAATCGGCGGCGAACAGTTTCAGACCGCTGGCAAGCGGCGCCATCGCCCCCGGCGCATGGGCGCAGAAGGTGCGGCCGGGCGCCCCCAGCATGCGGGCATGGCGGGCAAGCTGGTCCATGTCCTCATCCTGCCCCGTTCCATCCTCGATCGCGTCCAGCAGGCGTTCCACCCATGGCAGCCCGTCACGACATGGGGTGCACCACCCGCAGGATTCCTGGGCAAAGAAATGTTCGAGGTTGCGGATCATGCCGATGGGGCAGGTCCGGTCATCCAGAATGATGGCCATGCCGGTCCCAAGCCTGCTGCCCGCCTTTTCCACCGATCCGTAGTCCATGGCGACATCGAGCGCTGCGGCGTCGAGAAAGGCGGTGGACGCCCCGCCGGGCAGCAGGGCGCGCAACTGGTAGCCCGGACGCATGCCGCCTGCACGCTCCTCGATGATCTGGCGCAGCGGCGTGCCGATGGGCAGTTCCCATGCGCCCGGTCTTGCCACCCGGCCACTGACCCCATAGATCTTGGTGCCCCCATCCTCCCCCAGCCCAAGGCCCGCGAACCATTCCGGCCCGTTGGTGATGATGTGGGGCAGGTTGCACAGGGTCTCGACATTGTTCACCACGCTGGGCGCGCCCCACAGGCCGCCGGTCTGGGGAAAGGGCGGCTTGCTGCGCGGTGTCGGCCGGCGGCCTTCCAGCGCGGTCAGCAGGGCGGTTTCCTCGCCGCATATGTAGCGCCCGGCGCTGGAATGCACATGGATGTCAAGACCGAAGCCGGAGCCAAGGATGTTTTCGCCCAGCCAGCCCAGTTGCCGGGCCTCCCCGATCGCGCGGTGCAGGCGGGTGCAGGCAAGGTGGTATTCCCCACGCAGGAAAATGATGCCATGTCCCGCCTGCACCGCATAGGCCGCAAGGATCATTCCCTCAATCAACTGGAGGGGATTGCCCTCAAGCAGCCAGCGGTCCTTGAAGGTGCCCGGCTCCATTTCATCGGCATTGGCGATCAGGTATTTTTGGCGCTCGGTTGCGGACTCCTTCGGCACGAAGCTCCATTTCTGCCCGGTCCCGAAACCCGCGCCCCCACGTCCGCGCAGTTTCGAGCGTGTCACCATGTCAATGATCTCGGCCGGGGCCAGGCGGCCCAGTGCCCTGCGCGTGGCCTGCCAGCCGCCATGACGTTCATATGCCGCACAGTCCGGTGGGCCTGCGGCAGGGTCGATCATGGCGGTCAGGGGCCGTTCGGAAGCGGGCGTCATGGCGTGTGCCCCAGCGTGTCGATCAGGTGGTCGAGCGTTGCGGTCGTCACATTCCCATGCAGGGCGTTGTCCACCAGCATGGCCGGGGCGTGGTCACAGTGGCCGATACAGACCGTGGGCAGCAGCGTGATGGCGTTGTCGGCCGTGGTCTCTCCCGGCCTTATGCCCAGTGTCAGCCACAGATGGGCGCATAGTGGCTCGCGCCCCATGATCCAGCACGTAACGCTGTCGCACAGCATGATGACATGCCGCCCGACCGGCCGGCGGAACAGCAGGTTGAAACAGGTGGCGATGCCATCCAGATCATCGGCCGACATGCCCAGCAGGGCGGCCACTTCGCGCAGATGCGCGGTGCTGACCCAGCCAAAATGGGCCTGCACCAGCCGCAGGGCCGCGACACCCGCGCCACGCGGGTGCGGCTCCTGCGCCGCAAGGGCAAGGATTTCCGCCCGCACGGGCGCGGGCAGGGGGGCTTCAGCGGTCAACATCGGCCATGACGAAGTCGATGCTGCCCAGAATCGCGATCAGGTCCGCGATCATGATGCCGCGGCTGAGCAGCGGGATCATCTGCAGGTGGGCAAAGGACGGGGTGCGGATGCGGGTGCGGTAGGATGTGGTCCCGCCATCGCTGATAAGGGTATAGGTATTGACGCCTTTCGTGGCTTCGATGCTGGCTCGTGCCTCCCCCGGTGGAATGACCGGCCCTCAGCTTACGCCCAGGAAATGGTGGATCAGGGTTTCGATGTCATGCATCGTCCGCGCCTTTGGCGGCGGGGTGGTCAGCGGGTGGTCGGCCTTGACCGGGCCTGCGGGCATGTTGTCCACGCACTGGCGGATGATGCGCAGGCTCTGGCGTATTTCCGCCACATGCACGGCAACCCGGTCGTAACAGTCGCCATTGGTGCCGGTGGGAATGTCGAATTCAAGCTGGCCATAACAGGCATAGGGCGCATGCCTGCGGTAATCCCACGCCAGACCCGTGGCGCGCAGCCCCGGCCCGGTGATACCCCATTCAACGGCTTCCGCCGTGGTATAGGCGCCGACTCCCTTCGTCCGCGCGCGGAAGATCGGGTTGCGCATGACCATGGAATCGTATTCGTCCAGCCGCCCCGGCATGTCATCAAGAAAGGCGCGGACCAGTCCTTCCCACCCTGCGGGCAGGTCCATGGCCACGCCGCCAATGCGGAACCATGCCGGGTGCATGCGAAAGCCGCATATCGCCTCGATGATCCCGAACACGCGTTCGCGGTCGGTAAACATGTAAAAGACTGGCGAAAGCTGCCCCACATCCTGCGCCATGGTGCCGTAGAACACGAGGTGGCTGGCGATGCGGAACAGTTCCGCCAGCATGACGCGGATCATCTGCGCGCGTGGCGGCACGGTAATCCCCGCCAGTGTCTCGACCGCCATCACATAGGGGAAATTGTTCATGACCCCGCCAAGATAGTCCACCCGGTCGGTATAGGGGATGTAGCCATGCCAGGACTGGCGTTCGCCCATCTTTTCCGCGCCGCGATGGTGAAAGCCGATATCGGGCACGGCTTCGACAATCCGCTCGCCTTCGAGTTGCAGCATGATGCGGAACATCCCATGCACGCTGGGATGGTTGGGGCCGAGGTTGAGGAACATGAAGTCGCTGTGTTCACTATGCCGCCGCATGCCCCATGCGGACGGGTCAAGGCGCATGGCGTCCTGTTCGCGTGCTTCATCTGCCTCGGTCAGGCTGTAGGGCGGCATTTCGGTGGCGCGGGCATGGTGGTCCTTGCGCAGCGGGTGCCCGGTCCATGTGGGCGGGGTCAGGATGCGGCGCAGGTCGGGATGGTTGTCGAAGTAAATGCCAAACAGGTCCCACACCTCACGTTCATACCAGTTGGCGTTCGGCCACAGGTCACAGATGCTGGGAAGGGTGGGGGCGGTGGCGCCAAGGGGGACCTTGATGCGCACCTCATCCGCGCGGGTGGTCAGCGAGATCAGGTGATAGACCAGCGTGAACGCGGCCTGTGGCTGTCCGTCGCGGTGGGTGCGTTCGCGTTCGTCTATGGCCGTAAGATCCAGCAGCATGAGGGATGTGGCAGCCCAGATTTTCAGTGCAGCAAGGGTGGGGCGCAGGTGATCCGCCGCAATCCAGATGGCGCATACCCCGTCGCGCGCAGGCTGGGTGGCCAGCGCCCCGTTGGGAAGATGGCCTGAAATTCTCTCCGCAAGGCCCGGTTCGCGGGTGGCGGCCAGGGTGGAGGGCATGGCGTCAGATTCCATCGGGCGTGCGCAGGTCGCGCATGCCCTGGCGGTGGGCGCGCTTTTCATCGCGCAGGCTGGGCGGTGTCACGGGCTGGGCGCCCTGCGGCCCCACCAGCCAACTAAGGGGCCTGCGCTGCGTGCCGATGGATTTCTGCAGCAGCAGCAGCCCCTCCAGCAGCGCCTCGGGACGTGGCGGGCAGCCAGGTACATACACATCCACCGGCAGGAAACTGTCCACCCCCTGCACGACGCTGTAGATGTCGTACATGCCACCGGAATTGGCGCATGACCCCATGGAGATGACCCATCGCGGCTCCAGCATCTGGTTGTACAGATGCTGGATGACCGGGGCCATCTTGACGAACACGGTGCCGGAAATGACGATCAGGTCGGCTTCGCGTGGTGTTGCGCGCAGCACTTCGGAGCCGAAGCGGGCAATGTCGAAGCGGCTGGTGAACGCTGTCGCCATTTCCACATAACAGCATGACAGGCCGAAATTCAGCGGCCAGATGGCGTTTTTCTGCCCCCATGCCACGAAATCCTGCAACCGGCCCATGACCAGGTTACGGCGCAGGGTTTCGCTGAAGCCGGGTGAAGGCGGCATATGCCGGGCGGCATCGGGGGAAGACAGCGACCAGTTCATGCCGCCCGGTCCTTTCGTGCATCCGGCCCCTGGCGTGGGCGGACCCGTGGCCCCCAGTCCAGCGCCCCGGCACGCCACAGATAGGCAAGGGACATGGCCAGAAAGACAGTAAAGACAAGGGCCGCGCCATAACCGATCCATCCCGTTTCGGTCACGACTGTCGCCCATGTCACGAGGATGGCTGTTTCAACATCAAAAATGACAAAGAACATGGCCACCAGGTAATATTGTACAGGCAATCGCAGGCGCGCCGAACCCGTGGGGACAATGCCGGATTCAAAAGGCATGGACAGGGAACGGCCCATGGCCCTGCCATCCCGCCGGGTGCCGGTTATGGCGGACAGCCCCAGCATGCAGGCCAGAAGCAGCCCTATGGCGACAGCATAGAGGGGTAATGACCATATATTGGAAATATTTTCCATGACTGGTATTCCCGTTCCTGTTCGTTTTATTTTGCACGGAGGCGATCTGTGTCATTACAGCCCGCATTGACAGGCAATAACCGATCAATGCTTCATGAAGGGCCGCATGCAACCGTAAGGAAGTTTCTGGTGATGTTTTTTCAAAAGGCTTCATGAAACGCCGCCTTTTTTCGCAAAAGGCACTATTCGGAAACTTTTGTTTTTCATCAGCAGGTTGTTATCAGGCAACCGTTTACGTATTCCGGCATGAATGCATCGAATGACGCGCGATACCGCCAGTTGCCTATACGCGGCAGGGAAGGGGAAGTTGCGGCCTGATCATGCAGGTTTTTCCCATGGGGCGCTATCCGTTACGGGATGGATGTATTCTTGCCTGGTTATGGCGTGTTTCCGTATCATGCCGGCATGGACAGAAGGTTGCCAACAGGAACGAGATGATCGAAAGACCCGTGCTGTACAGTTTTCGCCGCTGTCCCTACGCCATGCGGGCGCGTCTGGCCCTGCTTGCCAGCGGTGTGGAATGTGAAATCCGGGAGGTCAGGCTTGCAGCCAAGCCCGCCAGCATGCTGCGTGCCTCGACCAAGGCGACGGTGCCTGTCCTGATCCAGCCAGATCATACGGTTATTGATGAAAGTCTGGATATCATGCGTTGGGCGCTGGGGCGGCATGACCCGCGGCACTGGCTGGCCAACACCCGCCATGACCTGATCGCGCGCAATGATGGTCCCTTCAAATACCATCTGGACCGTTACAAATACGCCAGCCGCTACCAGTCCGATCCCGATTGCCACAGGGCTGAGGCGCTGGGGATTCTGGCAGGCATTGAGGCGGCGCTTAAGGCAGGATGTTTCCTGCATGGGGAGCAGCCCGGCCTGACCGATGCCGCCATCGCGCCGTTTGTACGCCAGTTCGCCGCAACCGATCCGGACTGGTTTGCCAGCGTTCCCCTGCCGCGATTGCAGGAATGGTTGCGGGCTTTCCTGACATTGCCGCTATTTGGCCGCGCCATGTGTCGCCTTGCCCCGTGGCAGGAAGGCGATGCGCCGGTTTTACTGTATTAGACACCCGCAAATATCCCTGCGCAGACAGGCAACCTGAAGCGGGAGATATCCGTTAGCGGGCACGGGCCACGTCGCGCCTTGCAGGAAAGGGAAATGCGCTACACCGGATGTTAGGGTAACAGAAAATGGTCCATGCCATGCGGTTGTGAACGATCCATGTGTTGATCGGGGGCAAATATAGGCTTTTGGGCAGGCTGGAATGAATTTTGTAATCCTTGCTGCCCAATTTGTAACATATGATACGACATGCCTGAAAATAAATAATAAATAAAGGCAACAAAAATGAATAAAAAATAAAAATCATTTATAAACAGAAATAATAAATCCAAACCCCGACAAAACAGGATTGCTGGTGGCTGTTGCCCGGATTGCCGGGTAATGGACCCGGCGGCATGCCGCAACCATCTGTCCTGACTGTTTGCGGGTATGACCTGCTTTTGTGCTGTTTTCCGGAACGGTTGTGTTTCCGGGCGGCATGACATGCATTTCCGTGAGGTCTAGGGCATGCGCGTTCCTCATGAATTTTTATTATCGGTCCTCTGTCGTTGTTTTGATAAGAGACTGTCGGGAAAGTCAGATCCTGGGCAATCAGGCGATCATCAGGACGTTTCCGGCGACGCTTTTTTTGAAAAGATTCAGGATGTACCACTTTCCCGGAAAAATAAGGTATTCCAGAACTTCCATTGTTTTTTATCAGCAATCCGGTTTCAGATAGTATTCAGGATCACGGCGGCCTGTCGCCAGGTCGGGCCGGTGTATCTGGCCCTGATGGTCATATGTCTGGTTCCGGGCCTGTCGCGCCCATCGCCAGCCTGTGCCGCGGATCAGGATGCAGGCACGGCATCCACGGCAGACGATACGCAGCAGGCTGGACAGCCTGCATGGTTGCGCAGGATCCTTGGCGCCAGGTCGGTAACAAAAAAGCTGCCGGAGGTGTCCAACCCCACGCCTTATGGCGAAACGCAGCCGACAACGCCCTTTTATGAAACGATTCCCGGCTTCCTGCAGGCTCCCTATGGGCCGCCTTCATTCGGTCCGCCCTATGGCACCACGCATATGCTGGGCGACTGGGGCGGCGTCCAGCCCTGGCTGCAGAAACGCGGGCTGTATGTCGCGCTGGATGTATATGAAGATCTCGCCGGCAATGTCATGGGCGGGAAAAAGCGCGATTATACTGTCGCAGGGCAGGTGGGAATGACGCTGGATGTTGACTGGGACAGGCTGCTGCATTCACGCGCATGGACGAAGGATCTGTGGCTGCATATGCTCGTGGTCAACGGGCATGGCCGTAACCTGAGCCGCCTGTTTGGTGATAACAGCAACCAAGTACAGCAGATTTACGGCAGCCGTGGCAATGTGCTGGCCCATCTTGTCTGGGCGTATTTTGAAAAGGCATGGTTCGCGCGCAAGGTGGACCTGTCCGTGGGCTGGATACCGACCGGTGTGTTTTTCCAGAACTCGCCATGGGTTTGCAACTTCATGAACGTGTGGCTGTGCGGGGGCGAGGCGCCAACCAAATTCCTGCGTGGTGGCCGTGGCTGGCCTTCGGGTAATATCGGCGGCATCCTGCGTGTCATGCCGATGAAGGAACTCTATGTCATGGGGGGGCTGTTTGCTGTCTCGCCCCATAATTACAATGGGGGGATTTCCGGCTGGTCATGGGCGCAGGATGGACTGGGCAGGCTGTCGACACAGGCGGAAATTGGCTGGCTTCCCGCTTTCGGGCGCAACCATCTGGCCGGGCATTACAAGCTGGGCGCGATGTACGACAATTCGCGTTATGATGACCTGTATGAAGATATCCATGGCAATCCATGGGTGGTGACCGGCCTGCCCGCACGCAGGCAGAGCGGGCAGACATCCGTATGGGTCATAGCCGACCAGATGCTGGTCCGCCGTGGTCCGGGTGAAATGAACGGGCTGATACTTGGTGGATATTACGCCTATGCATCCGGCCAGACTTCGCAGATCAAGCATAGCTTCATGGCTGTCCTCATGGATACGGGCGCATTGTGGCATCGGCCGCTTGACAGCGTGGGCATTGCCTTCCTGTGGGCCAGTTTCAGCCGTTCCGCCATCCTGTCGCAGGAAGCGGCCGCAACCCATGGCCTTGCCCTGCCGGGAGCGAATTTTGGCGTACCGTATGGCATTCAGGGACACGAGACGATTTATGAGGCGTATTACGGTTTCCATATAGTCGACGGACTGTCGATCAAACCGGATTTCCAGTACGTCAACCATGTGGGTGGCACCACGGTATTCAGGGATGCCGTAGTATTCAGCACCGCCATGAATGTCGCGTTCTGAAACGGGTGTGTTCCGTCTGGTTCCGGTAAAGAATATGTTTGCCTAAATCTTTTTGCCGGACCTGACGTTTTTTTTGGTATCCCGCCGTATTCCATGGCGTGGAAATGAAAAAGAAAGATCACTATTCATGTCTCTTGTTGGCAAGGTGGCTGTTGTCACGGGCGCCGCACAGGGCATCGGGCGCGGTATTGCACTGCGTCTGGCGCGTGACGGGGCGGATCTGGCGCTGGTGGATATCAATCAGGACCGGCTGGCTGCCGTGCGTGCGGAAATACTGGCGCTTGACCGCAGGGTCATTACGCTGGCAGCCGATATCAGCGTGCGCGAGCAGGTCTTTTCCATGATTGGCCAGACGGTGGACCAGTTGGGCGGCATTGACATCATGGTCAATAATGCCGGTGTGGCGCAGGTCAGGCCATTACTGGACGTAAGCGTGGAGGATATGGGGCGTATCTTCCAGATCAACGTCAATGGTACGTTATGGGGCATCCAGGCCGCGGCGCAGGCATTCAGGAAGCTGGCCCGCAAGGGAAAGGTCATCAATGCCTGTTCCATCGCCGGGCATGAGGGGTATGCCTATCTCGGGGTCTATTCCGCCACAAAATTCGCGGTCAGGGGCCTGACGCAGGCAGCGGCAAAGGAACTTGCCCCCTTTGGCATTACCGTGAATGCCTATTGCCCGGGTGTGGTCGGGACCGATATGTGGGTGGAGATAGACAGGCACATGGCCGAAGCAACCGGCGCGGAAATAGGGGCAACCTATCGGAAATATGTCAGTGGCATCGCCCTTGGCCGGGCGGAAACGCCAGATGATGTCGCAGCCTTTGTCGCATGGCTTGCCAGTGCGGATTCAGATTACATGACGGGACAGTCAGTGTTGATCGACGGGGGAATGCTCTTTCGCTGAACCCTTCGATGCGCCCTGTCTGCTGCCCCGTTGCCTGCAGGCGCAAGGACTGGCTTGCATGCCGGCCCTCCGGCGCTGTCAGGTATGGTATTATGGCACGTAACATGATTGACAGGGCATTCATCCGGTCGTAGCCGTGGGAATGGCAGCATATCCTGGCCTGTTGGAAGCGGTCGGCCTTCCGGCAAAAGGCCGTATGGTGGCGCGGCATGACAGCGGACGTACCGGGTGCGGGCGATCCATGTCGATCGTTTCTCGGCCCCGTCATCCGGTTGATGCCGTCCTTATCCCTTCCGGTCAGGCCGTACGCCGGGGCGATTGCGGGAAATGCCGCACCATGTCCCTCTTGTGGCGGTGGCGCCCTGGGGTTGTTTCAAGCAGTCTCTTGCGGTCTGTGTGGGTGCCTGTGGCATGGCAGGTAAATGCGACCGTTGGCAGGCGGCATGATCGGTCATGCGTGGGGCACCACCGTTACGACCCGCTTTCGCGCCGTGCCGTGTTGCGTCGGCGTATGGTCCACATGCCCAGGCCCGAAAACGCCAGCACGATGAGCACCAGCCCGCTGGCCGCCACGGCTGTCTTCCATATGAATGCGACGGGGGCCGGAGCGGCCAGCCTTACTTCATGAAGCGTATGCAGCCACTGGAAGCTCCATTCCCCCCGGCGTTGCTGTCCCGGGTCGTGGCTTACGCGCATGCGGCCCGCAGGCGCGTCAAATTGAACGGTAGCCGGGTGGTTGGGGCCATAGGCAGGCAGGATCACTTCAAGCGACTGTTGCGCCGGGCGTTCCCCCAACTGGACAGACAGCAGGGTTGCTTCCGGCATCTGGCTTTTCAGCGCGGCCAGTGCCTTGTCCAGTCCCAGCTCGCCTGCGGCGGGGGCTGGGGGGGCATGGTCATGATGGCTGTGTTCGTGGGGGGCGGGGCGACTGATGCCAAACAGGGGCCGCGTGAAGGGAAACGCCAGCACGGACCCGCTAAGGGCCAGGAAAAGCAGCAGGAACGAAAACCAGAATCCGGAACTGACATGTACCTCCCGCCACAGGCGCAGGCCACGCGCGCGGGGTGCGATCATGACGGTCCTGCGCCATTTTCCCGTTTTCCACAATGCGGGATGGGGCCACCATATGGCCAGGCCAGTAAGGACCATGGCGCCCAGTATGATCCCCATTATGCCTGTGGCCGTCTGGCCGTAGGGTAGCAGGAACAGGTCCGCATGAAGATTGTGCAGGAAACGGATATAGGACGGCACAACGTATGTGCTGATCACCGATGGGTGGTAAGGATTGACGAAGACCTCAAAGGTCGGATGCCGTTCCCCTGCCGGCCCGTATGTGACCATGGCGCTATCGCCGGTCCAGCGTGCGGGATTGAGGCGTAGCGGGATCATGCCGGCCGGGGCATGCGGGCGCGATGCGGCGATGATGGCTTCGGCCCCGGCCTGCTCGCCGGTAGCCGCGACAGGGGGACGTTGTGGCAGCAGCAGCGGAATGACGATCAGCAACGTTCCGGTCAACCCCTGCAGGACCAGGGGAAGCATAAGGGCCAGTCCCATCCAGCGATGGATTTTACGAAACACGCTGCTTGTTTTCCTGCATGCCTATGACGGAGTGCAATTCTATCATGGCGTGGTCATGATGACCAACCGCCCAGCCCCTGAATTGAAGTAAAAAAAGGTATCATTTTCCTGTTTTATGTAATGTCCATTCATTGAACCGCCTTGTGCGATGCATATCATGCGCTTCCGGTCGTGGCATGATGTAAAGGTATGTATATGCATGATATTTGTATAATGCGATCGGAATATCACCGGGCATGCCCAGGTCATTATGCCGGGAATGATGACATGAAGCATCTGGGTGCGGACATGATGAATTATTGTTCGCATTTTATGGAAATATGGTAAAAACAGATTAATTTATTCGTTTTTATATAATTTTATTTCGAAAATAATTTATTTATTAGAAGAAATGAAATTTTTCTGATGCCTCATTATCCTGTGAAGGCGGCGTTTCATGGCGCATTTTGAAAATTTTCGCCAGAATATTTGTTTTATTTCAATGAAATACCACGATCTGCCTGTTTCAGTCAGCCTCTGGAAAGAGGATATGCCGATAAATACGGAAAATATATTCGCCGGAATGAATTGATTTCGTTATGAATGGAGTGCTGTGGATAAGGTTGCAGGTCAACAGGAGGGTTTGTGAACAACGGTCCAGGTCATGCGCGCCGCGCGGCACTTTCGGCTTTTGTCGGCACTTCGCTCGAATTTTATGATTATTATGTCTATGCGCTGGCATCCGCGCTGGTTCTGGGTCATGTATTCTTTCCCGGGGAAAAAACCACTGTTTCCGACATCGCGTCTTTCGGCACGCTGGCGGCGGGGTTCATCGCCCGTCCCCTTGCCGGCACCGTATTCGGCATTCTGGGGGACCGCTGGGGGCGCAAGCGGATACTGACCCTGACGGTGGCGGCAATGGGGCTGGCCACCATGGGGGTGGGGCTGCTGCCGGGTTATGCCTCCATCGGGGTATGGGCGCCCATCCTGCTGGTGGCGCTGCGTATCGTGCAGGGCATATCAGTGGGGGGAGAATGGGGCGGTGCCGTGCTGATGGCCAGTGAACATGCGACGGCGGGCAGCAAGACATTCGCCGCCTCCTTTGCCCAGCTTGGCAGTCCGGCCGGCATGCTGCTGGCATTGCTGACCTTTCGCATGGCCAATGCCTTCGGGCTGGACACGTTTCTGGCCTGGACATGGCGTATCCCGTTCCTGCTAGGCGGTGGTATTGCACTGGGCTGCTACCTGTTGCGGCGGCAACTGCATGAAACCCCTGAATTCCTGGCCCAGGCCGCCAATGTACAGACGCCGCCTTCATCCCTGCGCGCCCTGTCGGGGGAATGGACAAGGATCGTTTATGCTGGTGCCGCGGCCGTTATCGGGACGGCTGGATTTTTCTTCATGAATACGTTCCTGCTCAGCTACGCGACGCGGTATGAACATATAGACCGCGACACCATCCTGAATGCCCTGTTCATTGCCACTTTCCTGCAACTCGTCACCCAGCCGCTGGCGGCATGGACTGGCGAACGGGTAGGGGAGACACGCTTCCTGCTGGCCACGGCAACGGCCTGTGTTTTTCTGCCCTATCCCATGTTCCTGCTGTTGCACACCCATGATATCTGGCTGATTTCTGCGGGTATTTCGGTCACCATTGTGACCCTGTCCGCCTTTTATGCCGTGGTGGCCGGATATATGGCGGCAGCCTTTCGGCCTGCGATCCGTTATACCGCCATTTCCATTGCCTATCAGACCAGTTCGTCGCTGATTTCCGGCTTCACGCCGTTGATTGGCACGCTCATCGCCGCCCACTATGCCGGGCAATGGCTGCCACTGGCTGTTTTTTTCTCCATCCTTGCGGTGATATCCATTGTGGGTGTTCTTGGTCTGGCGCGTGCAGGGAACACTTGATTGCCCGATGCCTGCCAGGCAGATTCTCCGCGTCATGGCTGGCCTGTCCATCCCGTGTCATGGGTATGTTGTCAGGAATGGGCAACCAGTGCGGGCAGTCGGGAACCCATGGGAATACTCTGTTCCGATGGCCGCCATTCGCCGGTGTTTTCATCGCGTCCCTGCAGGACAAAGCGGGGCTGTGGGACAGATAGCTGTGCTGCGGCCCGGCTTGCTATGGCACCAATCGGGCCGGAAGACAGCCGGTTGACTAACAGCCCAAGACGGGTGTCGGGAAATTCGCTCAGCATGGCGTAATCCCCGTCACTATCCCCACACACCAGTAACGGCCCATAGCCGCGTGGTCCTGACAGCGTCTGGCGTATGGCGCGTACCTTGCCCGCGCGATAGGTTACAGGCCAGTGCGGCGCGGCATCCAGTCCCAGCCTGCCACCGGGCCAGTCCATGCGCACGCCCATGATATTCTGGCGTGGCAGGCCATAGCCATAATCAGGATCGGTGGCGAATACGGCCACGACATCTTCCAGTGATGCGGAACAGACATAAACGTCAATACCCGCCTGGCGCAGGGCCGATTGCAGGTCCGCGATTTCCGGGGTCAGGCGCAGCCCGGTCTGGACGGGGCGTGCGACGATGCCCGCCCGACCGGCCCGGGTGGCCGGGGTGATCCATGTTTCCTGCCCCATGCCCCGCGCCAGATGCCACGTGTTGGACGCCCTGGCCAGCGCCGCCAGCCCGCCTGCGTCGTGGCCGGCCAGCAGGCGGATGATCCAGCGGCAGGCAATATCCCCATGGCATGTGGCATTGATGGCATCATAGGCAAAAACAAGCTTGGAGCGCAGGCTCAGCAGGACCGGGTCGGTTGGCGCCGGGGGCATGGACCGGGCGGACAGAAGGGCATAATCCGCGCACAGATCGGCATGAAGGTCCCTGAAGCGGATATTTTGCCCATCTACCGTGCGAAAGGGGCCGGAAAACGTGTGCGCAGGCACGTCGCGCGCCGTTGCCCGGGCAAAGGTTTCGGCTGGCATCGCGAATGCAAAATGGTTGGCCGTGTAATGCAGCAGGCTTTCCTCGCAATCGCCCGCGATACAGGTGTTGTCCCAGTCGAATACGGCATAAGGGCGCCGGGCCGGATCATAGCCGGGAGCCGTGTCGCCATGGGTGGCGATCAGGCGTTCGATCACGCGGCGGGTGCGCGGCGCCCATTTCAGTGGCGCCAGCACCGGGGCGCATCCATCAGCCCGTGCGGGCAGGGACGGGCTGATGCCAGCCGCGATACCGGCAGCCAGCATGATGCGGCGGCTCAGGACTGTCATGCGTCGGCCTGACCCATATGGGGGTCCGTACGGCTTGGCCTGCCATTTTCGATATGCCCGGCCATCTGGATCAGGTGGTGCGCGTGGCGGGGGTCGGAGATGCTCAGGTCATACCAGTGGTCGGATGCGGCGATTGGCCATGTGGTGTCGGTCGTCGCATTGGGGGGCAGTTCGGCTTCGTGGACGGTACGGGTATAGGCATCTTCGATCCGGACCGTGCGGGATGCATGGCCATGGTTATGCAGCGACAGCACGACCGCGTCGCGGGCCGGGTCGTAACGCAGGGTCGCGCCCGGCAGGCCCTCGCCCTGAAACTGGCGGAAAAAACCGTTGGGTCCGTGGATCGTCACGGGCTGGCTGCCACGGGCTGTGACCGGTATGGCCATGTCGGTTCCGGTGCCCAGCGTATAATGGCGTGTTACCTTGCCGTCACGGATACGCAGTACCGCGCCCTGGCTGCCTTCATTCGCGATATGGAGATGACCTGGCGCAATCAGGTCCGCATGCAGCCTGTAGGGCAGGGCGCGGGCCGGGCGCTGGCCGGTTTCCTGCCGCGGCAGGACCTGCCGGGCGGGAATGGCGGGCTTGGGCAGCATGCATGAATGGCGTGTTTCCGCCAGATAGGCATCCGTCCGGGGCAGGTGCGCTTCCCACCGGCGGTCGGTTTGCGCGAAATCGAAAATGGAGGTCATGTCCCCGCATACAGCGCGCCGCCATGGGGTGATGTTGGGGGCTTCCACACCAAAGCGCGCCTCAAGGAAACGCAGGACGGATGTATGGTCGAATACCTGTGAATTGACCCATCCGCCCTTGGTCCATGGCGAGATCACGATTGCGGGCACGCGCGGCCCCAGTCCCACCGGGATGGTATGATAGGCTTCCCCGTCGGTTGCGACCGTGCTGCCGCCATGGTCGGGGTCAAGTGCGGGGACCGGCGGGGCAACGTGGTCAAAGAAGCCATCATTTTCGTCGTAGTTCAGGATAAAGACCGTCTTGGCCCAGACATCGGGATGGCGCACAAAGACATCCATCAACCGGGAAATCAGGTGTTCGCCGTAACCGGGCGGGGCATTGGGATGTTCCGACAGCGCGGCGGGCGGCACGATCCATGAAACCTGTGGCAGCCTGCCATGTGCCACGTCGTCCTCAAGGGCGGCGACAAGGTAGCGGCCTTCGGTGTCATGCATGTCGGTGGCGGTTGATCCCGGCACGACCATGCGGGCGCGCTGGTATTGCCATGAACGGGGATCGAGGTTGCGAAACTGCGCAAAGGATGCCAGCGGGTTATCGCCAAAATTGTCATATTCCTGATAAACGCGCCACGATACGCCGGCTGCCTGCAGTTTTTCAGGGTATGTGGTCCAGTGGAAAGGCGTGAAGTCGGCCCGGTCATGTGCCATGTCCGCGGACCAGTTGCCATCATCGACATTCTGTATGGCCTGCAATCCGTCATTGCCGACTGCCAGCCCGTTCGTACCTGTGAACAGGAACAGGCGATTGGGATTGGTCGGCCCGAAGATGGAGGCATGATAGGCATCGCATACCGTAAAGGCATCGGCCAGCGCATAATAATAGGGAATTTCAGCGCGGGTGAAATGGCCCATGGTCATGGCCGTCTTGTGCGGCACCCATGTATCCCAGTCATTCCATGCGGTCTGCGTGCCTTTCCAGCTATGGTCAAGGCTGGCAAGGCAGGCGCTGGAAGTATGTGCGGTATTGAACACGAAGGGCATGACATGGCCGCCCTTCCCATCCGGTTGGGCAAGGATACTGCCGCCATCGGGCCGTTTTTCGGCGCGGGGGTCGCCATATCCCCGCACGCCCTGCAGGCAGCCGAAGTAATGATCGAATGACCGGTTTTCCTGCATCAGGATGACCACATGCGCCACGTCCCGTATCGTGCCGGTTACCCTGTTGGGGGCGACCGCCAGTGCCCGTTTCAGGTTTTCAGGCAATGCCGCGCCGAAGGCGGTGGCCGCGCTGAATTTCAGGAACTGGCGGCGGTTGGGGATATCGGACATGGTGTGGTCATCCATAGGCTGATGGAGGGGCGAAATCCGGCGTGGCGATGTCAGAAAAAGTGCTTGCGCAGGGTGAAGAACACCATGCGTGGCGCACCGGCCTGTAGTGTCTGCAGGCTGCCCGTGGGGTCGCTGACCGCAAAGCCCGTGCTGCCGACCGTTGCGACGTAGCGCTTGTCGAACAGGTTGGTCACGTTGATCTGCGCATCCAGGCCACGCAATGCCCAGTTATGGCTGTGGAAACGGTAGCCGAGGTTCAGGTTGAAGATGTCGTTCGGCTTGATCCACTGGTCGTTGGTGTAGGTATAGGTCCGGCGGCCCTGGTACTGCATGCCGATATTGCCCCAGATCGTGCCGTCATCATAACTGATCTGGACATTGGCCAGGTTACGCGGCATGCCGACCACGCTCTTGCCGCGGGTGGCATAGGTCATGCCGCCCGTGGTCAGGTTATCGTCATAGACGGACTGGTTGTAGGCGTAGGACACATACAGCGACCAGTTATCGGCAAAGCGGTAGTTGAAAGCGGTATCAATGCCACGTGCGGTCACGCCACCGACATTGGTCAGGATACTGGCGTAGCCCTGAACGTTCGTGCCGCTGGATACAGGTGAAATGGATGCCAGCCGGTCCTCGAACTCGATATAGTAACCGGTGATGGATGCCTGGATGCGGCGGTTATGGAAGCGGTAGCCGATTTCCTCGCTATAGGACATTTCCGGATGCAGCGTTTGCTTGGACGCGGCGTAGGCGGCGGATGTCATGGCAAACGGGCTGGTGGCGCCCGTGGTCGAATTGTCAAAGGCGGCCATGTTGCGGGCGAAGTCGGCAAAGATTTCGTTATGGCGGTTGATGCGGTAGTTGGCGCCAATCTGGGGCAGGAAGCCGTTGGCCGAGGTAATGGAACCCGATGCATATGTATTGGCCATCGGCGTGCCCATGTAGTTGCCTTCCAGCTGGCGGCCCCGGTTGTCAACGACCAGCGACTTGAAACCGTAGTTCAGTTTCAGCGCAGGGGTGATCTGCCATGTATCCTGGATATGGAACTGGTATGTCTTGGTGTTGAAGGCGCTCTGCCACTGGGTTTCGAACGGGTTGTTGCGGAACCAGTGGACGGAACTGCCGGTATATTTGTCCGCGCTGAGTGGATAGAAACGGCGCGCCTGTTCAAAATCGTTGTTTTCAAACCAGAAGCCGCCTTCGATCGTATGGTGTGCGACCTCATAGGACAGGCTGCCGATAAAGCCTTCGCGGTGAATGTCATATTCCGTGGTGCGGACGGAAATGGGGGATCCGCCGAGGGAGGCGGGGGTTGCCGTATACGGGGTGGCGTAAATGCCTTCACCCGTATTGGTATGACCGTAAACGGTGGCGAAACCCTTCAGGTGGTCGGTCAGGTGGAAATCGAACTTGCCATAGCCCAGCACGTCCTGACGCAGGCCGGCCGAGTTGTAATAGGACTGGTCCTGGTTGGCGATGCCCGCCGGGAAGGGCTTGCCGGTCTGGTAAGCCGTGGCGATCTGCTTGGCCAGGCCATAGTTGTTGGTAATGTTATCGACGTTATAGCCCTTGGTCTGGATCATCTGCAGCGAGAGATCCTGATAATCATTTTCAGCACGCTGGCTGTAATCACCAAACAGGGTCAGCTTGACCTTGTCACCCAGCGGCTGGATGAACTTGGCGTTGGCCTGCTGCTGCTGCTGGATGCCGTCGCCTTTCCACTTGTTGGCGTCCTGATAGTCATAGGAGACATAAAGCCGCCCGCCGCCGGGCAGGGTGCCGGAGTTGATGCGCCCGAAAGTACGCCACGTACCGTATGATCCGACCGTACCTGCGACATCGACGCCGAATTTCTTGCTCGGATCGATGGACGTGAATTCCAGCGCGCCACCAAGGTCGTTTGATGCCGCGACCCCGACCGCGCCCGCGCCCTGGGCCAGTGTTGCCGGGCCGTTATTTTCCGTCTGCAACGCGCGGCCGATTGAAAGGCCGTTATCATTGCCGTACGCAAGGTTGCCCAGCGGGATGCCATCCATGGTGAAGCCAAGGCGGCTCTGGTCAAACCCGCGGATGATGATCTGCTGCGACCATTCATATGATCCCAGCGGATCGGAGGAGGTGAACATGACGCCCGGCAGTTTGGACAGGGTCTTGAGCGGGCTGGTGCCGGGGGCGACTTCCTGCAGGGCGAGGTGAGACAGCGACTGTGTTTCACGCGCGGCGCCCGCGCCCATGACGATGATTGATTCCGCCTTGGTGGCGGTTACGGAATCCGCTGCCCTGGCTTTGCCAGCGGGGGCTTTGCCACGCTGGTCCGTCTGCTTGGTTACAGGCGGTTTCTGTGCCGTGCCGGCGGCGTGGGCATTATGGAAAAACAAAGAACTCATGCATGTTGTGAGAAGAAGAATCTTGTTCTTTTTCATGCAGCGTGATCCCTCATGACAAGGCCCCGATAGGTGGTGGGTGGATGACGCGGCACACCCTATGTTTCGGGTTTCATGGTGTCTCGTGATGATTTTATGACACTATAATTACAGTATTATTAAATCTTTAGGTTTCATGTTTCTGTAAATAAATACGACAATTTTTTATTATATGTGCATGATTTTTATTTATTTTTTATGTAATTTTTATAAAAATATCATCGATAATATTTTATTATATTTTTATGTTATATAATAAATGATAAAATTTTTTGTTATTATGCTTGTGATTATATTTAATAAATCATTCGGTATGCGGGAGATTTATTTACTGGAACCCGCCGTCTCGTGAAGCCTATGGATTGCTCATATATACTGAATCCGGCATGTCATATGGTCCGGATACTGGGGTCGTTTTCCATAACTCTGTTAATATAAATAGGAAATATTGGAACGATATGGATATGAATTGAGGAAGGCCATCCCGATCGCAGGCGCTGGCGCATGATGCGGGACTGCATGGTTGCTTTTATGTCACAGGGACGCACGTTATCGCACGGGTGGCCCATACGGACCATGAAACGACGTCGATATCCATCATGTCGCAATGGCCGATACCATGTGCGTATGGCCAGTCGCCTGTGCAGTTATCTGATGTCTGGGCATGGGAACCTTTCCCGGCCATCCATAAGGCTCGGGTTCAGGGAACCTGGACAAATTAACGCATATGAATAGTTTAATTTATGGATAAATTTATATTTAAACTCATTTATTGTGCATTATTTTGTAATATCAAATAAAATCACGAGGTTTATTGCGGAAAATCCAGTTGCAGGGATACAGGGAAAGGCGGGGCAGTATCGTAATCCCGGGAATGTATAATATCAGGCGGTTTATGCCTTATCGTAATAGTCAAGCAAATGATGGATTATATTTGGCATGAATGCCGACAGTCAGGCAATCAGACAGGCCGCATTCCGCCAGGTATGGGCGTGTCGGTTCCAGTCATCGTCCATGACCGGAGAAAGGCGATTGACATGATTTCATTATTTCAATCAAACGTTTAAATATATTATAACATTGAATCCCAAAAGCATGAATAAAGAAATGTTTTGGAATAATTGAATCTGGCATATAATTAAAATGTAACATGCTGTTGCAAATCTGCCATAATTCTTTAGGACCGTAATAAAAAATGTAGACAGCGCAAAAACGTTTCGAATTAATATCGAAAAAATATTAATTCCTATCGGGGCGCATATATGAAAAAAACGTTTTCATTCTGGACGTTATGTCTTGGGGCAACAGCCCTGACATGGGACGCGCATGCCGCCAGTCCTGATATGCAGCAGAATAAAGTGCTGCATGCGCAATCTGATTCCATTCCGGGTAAGGGCAAGGTCACCCGGAGCGCCGTACATCACACGGCACAGATGCCGCAGCCAAGGAATGAACAGATTTCGGTCACTAGGTCACATTCGATCTCTCACGGATCGGAACAGACGGTCGGGCAGAAGGTCATGCAGCAGTTCGTGCCTGGCACGAACCCGCTAAAGGTCCTTGCCGCCCGTACGCCGGGTCTCAGCTTTAGTTCAGGCGACGCCCTGGGGCTGGATGCATGGTCCAGCAGCCTTTATATGCGTGGCTTCTTCTGGAATGAGCTGGGCATGACGCTGGACGGGATCCCGCTGAATGACCAGTCGTATAATACTGTCAGTGGCCTTGGTCTCAGCCAGGCGATCATTACCAACAATATCGGCTTCATGTCTGTCTCCCAGGGCGGTGGCGCCGTAAACGTGGCGTCCAACACCAATCTTGGTGGCGCGATCCAGGTCCATAGCAGTGATCCATCCGACAGGATGGAAGGGCAGGTTTCGCAGATGTTCGGAAGTAATGCTTCCTTCCGCACATACGGGCGTTTTGACAGCGGCAAGCTGAATTCGACGGGAACCAAGTTCTATATTTCATATGCGCGGTCCGATACGCATAAATGGAAAGGCGGCGGTGACCAGTTGCAGCAGCAGGCGGAAGCCAAGCTGGTGCAGCCCGTCGGACAGGACAGCCATATTTCCGCGTTCATGAACTGGTCCAACAATTCGCAGTGGGGTTATGCGGATATGTCGCTGGCCAGTATCCGTAAATATGGCTGGCGGACGGATGACTATTACCCTGATTTCAGCAAGGCATATGCCGCGGCGGCCGCCGGGAATTATGACACCATCTATGATGGTGGCCAGCATCAGGTGTCCTATCTCGGGGGGCTGACACTTGATTTCGCACTGACAAACAACCTGCGCTGGAAAACCATTTTTTATGGGAACAGCGAAGTATTGTATACGACTTATGGCAACCCCTACCAGCCATCGGTCAATACGATGGGGGGCACTTCCGCCGCACCGTTCTCGGAACAGGTATGGCAGTCCCATGAAGTCCGCTATGGCATGACGTCATCCGTCCAGTATAATATTGCGCATAATACGATTGAATCCGGCATCTGGCTGGAAAACAACAATCAGGAACAGTCCAACTATTTTTATAATGAACCGACCCTGGCGTCCGGTGCGCCGCCCCTGCTGACAATCGGGCCATATAATACCTATGGCAAGGCTTTCATGTCGCCCTACGGGTTCAAGTGGACGACAGATACATTCCAGTATTTCCTGTCCGATGTTTATCACCCCGTGCATAATCTTGATATCCATGCGGGCTTACGCTCCATGATTACGACCACATCCGGTGGCGCGCAGTGGCAGGACCCCGCCTTTACCGGCAGCACGGACCCGCTGGCCAACGGGTCACTGACCGCGGCCGCGGCGTTCCTGCCGCATGTCGCCGTGAATTACCGCTTCCTGCCCGGTCACGAAGTCTATTTCGATGTGGCCGAAAATATGCGTGGCTATCAGGTTCAGGCTTATGAAGGTGGCGGCGCCTCGCCATGGTCCGTGCAGAACCAGGCGACATTCAAGGGATTGCAGAAAACGCTGCGCCCGGAACGTGACTGGGTTTACCTGGTGGGGTATCGCTATACGTCCCAGCCCGTCATTGCCTCGATCGATGCCTATCATGCCGATGCCTACCATCGCCTGCAATATGGCGAAGTGCCCGGCAGCCAGGGGCTGGGGAACATTGTCGGCACGGTTGTGGATACGGGGCATGTCTCGATTTACGGGGTGGATGCCGCGCTTACCATTCAGCCGTTCAAGCGCGGCGTGATGAAGGGCCTGTCCGCATTCAGCAGCATCAGCTACAACCACTCGACCTATGGCAGTGATTTTCCCAACGGTTCCGGAGGGTATGCGGATACACGCGGCAAGAAATTCGTGAACTTCCCGCAGATCATGTACAAGGCGAATATTACCTACGGCTACAAGGGCGCCGAAGTCCACCTTGATGCCAACTATTATTCAAAGCGTTATTTCAGCTATACAAACGATACATGGGTTGCGCCTTACTGGCTGGTCAATCTGGGCGCACGTTACCGCTTTGGGGATTATGGTCCGCTGAAAGGGCTGACATTCGATTTCAGTGTCTATAACCTGAACAACACCAAGTATATTTCCATGATGGGTGAAAATGGGAACCCCACCTCAGGCGACGCCTATTCCATGGAGCGCGGCGCGGTGCGGCAGTATTTCGGGACGATCAGTGCGCATTTCTACTGAATAAAACGCATTTATTCCATATCCTGAACAAGGGGGCGGGCACGGACCTGCCCCCTTGTTTTATTTGGAATGCATCCAGGTACGATTATCCGCGCTGTGCGGGTTATTCTATTTCCCTTTCCGGCATGCTGCCCGGTAATGGGCGGGAGCTGGTTGGTGAGGGGGAAACCACGTGTAATTTCTGGCCTTGTTAGATACGATATGGAAATATTCAAGTCGAACGGACTTTAGTGAAAAAGGAAATATGCTCTATGGGAAGGCGTTCCAATCCGATCCGGGGTCATCATCTTTTCAATCTGCGGTTGCGCGATGTCCTGCTGGGTATGGGGATGCTCCTGTGCGCCGGTGTGCCGGTGAACGCGGAGTCAACAGGGGACGCCATTATTCATGCTGATGATCATCCCGGTGACTGGCTGACCCATGGCCGTACCTATTCAGAACAGCGATACAGCCCGTTAAACCAGATCAACGCCCGGACCATCGGTCGCCTGCATCTGGCGTGGCATTACGACCTGGATACCAACCGGGGACAGGAAGCAACGCCCCTGGTCGTCAATGGAGTCATGTACACCACCACCGCATGGAGCAAGGTCAAGGCGCTGGATGCCGCGACCGGACGCCTGCTATGGGCCTATGACCCGCAGGTGGATGGGAAAGTGGGGGTCCGGGGGTGCTGCGATATCGTGAACCGTGGCCTGGGCTACTGGAATGGCAAGCTGTATCTGGCAACGTTTGACAACAGGCTGATCGCCCTGGATTCCCGGGATGGCAAGGTCATCTGGAGTGTCGATACAATCCCGACAGATGCCGATTTGGGGCAGCAGCGGGCCTATACCATTACCGGCGCCCCGCGCATTGCAAGGGGCAGGGTGCTGATTGGCAATGGTGGTGCGGAATTCGGCGCCCGTGGCTTCATTTCCGCCTTTGACGCCGAAACGGGCAAGCTGGACTGGCGGTTCTTTACGGTGCCCAATCCGCATAACAGGCCCGACCATGCGCCATCCGATACGGTGCTCATGACCCGTGCCTATCCGACATGGAGTCCCACTGGCGCATGGGTGCGTCAGGGTGGCGGCGGCACGGTATGGGATTCGATCGTCTATGATCCCGTGACGGATCTGGTCTATTTCGGGGTGGGGAACGGGTCGCCATGGAGTTATGGCATCCGTTCCAACGGCAGGGGGGATAACCTCTTTCTTGACAGCATTGTCGCCGTAAAGCCGGAAACGGGGGAATATGTCTGGCATTTTCAGGAAACGCCTGAAGACCAGTGGGATTATACATCAACCCAGCAGATCATGACGCTGGACCTGCCGCTTGGGGGGCAGATGCGGCATGTGATCGTGCATGCGCCCAAAAACGGCTTTTTCTATGTTCTGGATGCCGCCACGGGGGCGTTCATTTCAGGCAGGAACTTCGTCTTCGTAAACTGGGCAAAGGGACTGGACCCGAAGACCGGGCGGCCGATCTTCAATCCGGATGCGCAGTATTCCGTTACCGGCAAGCCATTCTATGTCTTTCCTGGGGATATGGGGGGCCATGGCATCGCCGCCATGAGCTACAGCCCCCGCACGGGACTGGTGTACCTGCCGACCCAGCAGGTGCCTGACCACCTGAAGGGCGCACGCAAATTCCGGCCCCTGCCGGATGGGTGGAATCTGGGGCTGGATATTCAGCCAGATGACAAAATGCCATCCATCAAGGAACAGAAAGCCGCGGTAAGGGACCTGCGGGGATCGCTGGTGGCGTGGGACCCCGTGGCGCAGAAAGCGCGCTGGGAAGTGGTGCAGAAAGGTCCCGCGAATGGTGGGGCGCTTGCCACCGCGGGTGACCTGGTGTTCCAGGGGCTGACGGATGGCACGTTCCATGCCTATGACGCGCATGACGGGAAGGATCTGTTCAGCTTTGATGCGCAAAGTGGCATCATCGCCTCTCCCGTCAGCTATCGTATCGGCCGGCGGCAGTATGTCGCCATTGAAGTGGGCTGGGGCGGGTCGTATGGCCTGTTCGCCACCGGGCTGGCCCGTCAGGAAACCGGGTCGGTCAATCATTCCCGTATGCTTGTCTTTGCCCTTGATGGCAGGGACCATCTGCCGGCGGTCAGTGACGACCCTGTTCCTTCATCCCCGCCGCCAGCGTCATTCATGCCCCGGCAGGCGCTGGCGGGCAGCCAGCAGTACCTGAATTACTGCCAGTACTGCCACGGCGCCAATGTGGAATGGAATGGCGTCCTGCCGGATTTAAGGAAGTCCCCGGCCATTCAGGACAAAAACAGTTTCTATGCCATTGTTGGCAAGGGCGCCCTGAGCCGCTTCGGCATGGACAGGTTCGAGCAATCCATGAAACCGGATGAAATTGAAAGCATCCGGCAGTTCATCATCGAACGCGCCCACCAGACCCTGCCACAACCATGATGGCGTCAAGGGCAGCCTTGCTTTTGCGGGCTGCCTGAAAAGCCTGCCCGCGCGATGTCCTGCAAGATACGAGGACGTGTCTGGCTGCATTTTTTTACAGAAAGCGTCCGGATGCCGCCTTTTCGGGAAAAGCGGCATCCGGACGCTTTTCTTTTCATTGATCAGTTGGGTTCCAGGCTGTCGGATGTTTCAATCCCACGCCCCACATAACTGCGTGACCGGCCATATCCATAATATATGAGCAGCCCGATCGCCCCCCATACCGGCAGCACCAGGATCGCGATCAGGTCCAGCGACAGGTAAAGATAGATACAGCCAATGATGGCAAGCGGTGCGAACAGCCATATGGCAGGCGCCCGGAACGGGCGCGCGCGCGTGGGATCGGTCCGGCGCAGGATCAGCACGGATACCGCCACCATGGCGAATGCAAACAGTGTGCCGGAATTGGAATAGTCGGCCAGCGTGCCCACCGGCAGGAAGGCGGCCCCAATGGCCGTGCCGATGCCGGTTACAGTCGTCACGATATGTGGCGTGCGATAGCGGGCGTGGACACGGGCAAAGCTGTCGGGCAGCAGGCCATCGCGCGCCATGGTGAAAAATATGCGCGTCTGTCCGAAAATCATCATCAGCACGACAGAGGGCAGGGCGATGGTGGCCGCAAGGCCGATCAGGTTGCCAATCCTGCTCCATCCGATGGATCGCAGCACATGCGCCAGCGCTTCATGGGAACACGGCAGCGGCTCCTGCGCGCCCGTTGCGACAATCGTGTGGCATCTCTGCTCCAGTGCAAGCGTGCCGGGCGCAAGGATGCCGCCATCGGCCCCTGTAACCGGCTGTGCGCCAAGGGGCGAGCCAATGGCCCCAAGCGAGACCAGCAGGTAGAAGATCGTACAGAAGGCAAGGGAGGCGATCAGGGCGACAGGCACATTACGTTGCGGGTTGCGTGTCTCCTCGGCCGCGGTCGAGACGGCGTCAAAGCCGACATAGGCAAAAAAGATCGAGGCGGCCGCCCCCGCCACGCCTGTGATCCCGGTGGGCATGAACGGTTCGAAATGGCTGGCGTTCATGACCGGGATGGCAAGGATGGCGAACAGGGACAGGGCAGCGACCTTGATGCCGACCAGAATGGCATTGGCCCGCGCGCTTTCGGTCGTGCCGAGGATCAGGAGCCAGGTAATCAGCAGCGTAATGACCACCGCCGGCAGGTTGATATAGCCGCCAGCGGATGGGCTGTTGACCCATAAGGGGGAGATTTTGATATGGAACAGGTTCTGGACCAGACCGATCATGTATCCCGACCAGCTTGACGCCACGGCGGAGGCCCCGATGGCATATTCCAGGATCAGCGCCCAGCCCACCATCCACGCCAGCCGCTCCCCCATCACGGCATAGGTATAGGTATAGGCCGATCCCGCGGTGGGAACCATGGACGCCAGTTCCGAATAGCAGATCGCCGCGCACATGCAGATGAAACCGGCAAGGACGAAACTGAGCATCATGCCCGGCCCCGCCTTCTGCGCGGCTTCGGAGGTCAGCACGAAAATCCCGGTGCCGATGATCCCGCCGATCCCCAGCATCGTCAGTTGGAAAGCGCCAAGCGAACGGTTCAGTGATTTCTTTTTGGCTGTCGCCAGGATTGCGTCCAACGACTTTACGCGATCAAACTTCATCCACCCGGTTTCCCCCGTTTGCCCCTGACCCGGCATTATACGCTTTCATGCGAAGCAGAACCTACGGATAAAATCGCCAAGCGCAAGCGCTGGAGGGAAATGCGGCCTTTCCCGCTGCGCGGCCGCCGGGAACTGTCATGCCCCCGGCATTGCTATGTCGCGTCCGGCACGCCGTGGAAAATCCGCGTGACGGGGGCAAGTCCCCCGATCCAGTACGACAGTTCGTGCGGGCCGCTGACGTTCCAGATCGCCATGTCCGCCATCATGCCAGCCGCCAGCCTGCCCCTTGTGTCCTGCAGGTTCAGGCACTGCGCGCCGATGCGGGTGACGGCCGCCAGCGCTTCCGCCGGTGTCATGCGGAACAGGGTACAGGCCATGTTCATCACGGCTGTCAGGCTGGTCATGGGAGATGTGCCAGGATTGCAGTCGGTCGCAAGCCCCATGGCCACCCCATGCTTGCGGAACAGGGCGACGGGGGGCGCATGCTGTTCACGAATGAAATAGAACGCCCCGGGCAGCAGCATGGCGAGCGTCCCGGCCCGCGCCATATCGATGATGCCCGCTTCATTGACATATTCCACATGGTCGGCGGACAGGGCGCAGTACTGCGCGGCCAGGCTGCCGCCGCCGGTATCCGATAGCTGGTCGGCATGGATGCGCACCGGCAGATGCAGCTCCATGGCCCTGTCAAACAGCCTGCGGACCTGCGCGGGGCTGAAGGCGATGCTTTCACAGAAGGCATCGACACTGTCCACCAGCCCTTCGCCTGCCGCGCGTGGCAGCACGACATCAATCAGGAAGGAGACGTAATCGTCATGCCTGTCCGCATATTCGGGGGGAAAGGCATGGGCGCCAAGAAATGTTGTATGTACATCTACGGGTAGGACATTCCCCAACCGCCGGGCAACGCGTAACTGCTTGAGTTCATCTTCAAGCGTCAGGCCGTAACCTGACTTGACCTCAATGGTGGTGGTGCCGGCGCGGATCATGCGCTGCGCGCGTTCCATGGCAAGGGACAGGAGGGTATCCTCACTCGCCGCGCGTGTATGGGTGACCGTGGACAGGATGCCGCCACCCTGCCGGGCGATTACCGCATAGGAAACGCCATTGAGCCGTTTTTCGAACTCGGTGCTGCGATCACCCGCGTAAATGATGTGGGTATGGGCATCAATCAGTCCCGGCGTCATCCAGTGCTCATGGGCATTGATGACGGTGCGGGCCAGCGTATCGGGGGCGGCGGGCAGGTCCGCGCGGGCGCCGACCCAGACGATGCGGCTGCCGCTGGTGGCGATGGCGGCATCACGCACGCACCCGTATGGATCATCCGATGCATCATTGGCGGGCGCCATCGTTGCGATATTCAGGTTGATCCAGAGTCTGTCCCACATCGTGCGTTTTCCTTCGCTCTCCGTCTTTTGTAGATAAGTATATACAAATAAGTCAAATCTGTTATCAATCCATAACAAAATACAGGATCACCTGCCTGTCAGACACGGAAGTGGAAATGATCACGATTTTTGCAAGGCAGGCCATGCTGCCTGCCGGGTGGCGCGGCAACGTGCGTATCGAAGTGGGGGAAGATGGCTGCTTTTCCGCCATCACGCCGGATTCCGATCCCGACCCTCTGGTGCCATGCACGGATATTGTCATTCCCCCGCAATACAGCCTGCATTCCCATGCATTCCAGCGCGCCATGGCCGGCCTTGCGGAAGGGCGCAGCAACCCGTCCGATACATTCTGGACATGGCGCAGGGCCATGTACCGTCTGGCTGACAATATAACGCCGGAACAGATGCAGGATATTGCTACATTCCTGTACATGGAAATGCTGGAACGGGGCTATACGCAGGTGGCCGAATTCCATTACCTGCACCACGGCAGGGGCGGCACGCCGTATGCCGACCGCGCGGAAATGTCGCTGCGTATCGTGCATGCGGCGCGAAACGTGGGCATGGGCCTGACCCTGTTGCCGACATTATATGCCCGGTCGGGTTTCGGGGCGCGGACAACGCTGCCCCAGCAGCAGCGTTTCGCCAATACGTTGCAGGCCCTGGCGGATATCATAAGCCGGCTGCGCCGCGAAGGTGGCCATCCGATGCCCCCCATTGTCGGGGTCGGGCTGCATTCCGTCCGCGCTGTCGATATTCGCGAGGTAGGGGCGGCGGTCGACCAGGTGGCGGCGGGCGCACCGATCCATATTCACGTAGCCGAACAGCAGGCCGAAGTGGAGGCATGCCTGCAGGCGACCGGCGCGCGGCCTGTCGAATACCTGTTTGACCATGCGGCGGTCGATGCGCGCTGGTGCCTTGTGCATGCCACGCACCTGTCACCGGCCGAGACGGCACGGATTGCCGGTAGTGGCGCCGTGGCCGGTCTGTGCCCGATTACGGAAGCCAATCTGGGGGACGGGCTTTTTCCCTTTCAGGATTACGTGGCCCGGGGCGGGCGTTTCGGCATTGGCAGCGACAGCAACATACTGATCAGCCCGGGCGAGGAACTGCGCATGCTGGAATATGGCGCGCGCCTTGACCGCCAGCAGCGCTGCGTCTGCCTGCCGGAAGGGGAGATGGGTGCGGTTGGCGGCTACCTGTACCGCGCGGCCCACGAAGGCGGCCGCCAGGCCTGCGGCCTGCCGCCATCGGGGCTGATGGTGGGGGCGCGGGCCGACCTGTGCGTGCTGGACCCGGAAAAACTGTCCCTGCCGGGGCTGCAGGGCGACAGGATACTCGATTCAGCCATTTTTGCCTGTCCCACGCTGCCTGTGCGTGATGTGATGTGCGCGGGGCAGTGGGTGGTGCGGGATGGCCGTCATCCCGATCATGATGGCATTGTCCGTAATTTCCACCGCGCCCTTGCGGCGCTGGCGGATGAATGAAAGGTTGCGATCGAACAATGACCAATATCCCTTCAGCTTCCCCGGTGTTCGATTTCCAGCCCGGTCATGCGCCCGTACTGCTGACACTTCCCCATTCGGGCACGGACCTGCCCCCCGGCATGGCGGGGCGCATGACCGCGCATGGCGCGCAACTGCCTGATACGGACTGGTATATCGACCAACTCTATACCCCCCATGCGCGCGAACGCGGCATCGGGGTCATCCGCGCGCGGTATTCGCGTTACGTGGTGGACCTTAATCGTGGGGCGGATGATGCCGTCCTTTATCCGGGGCGTCCCAGCACCGGGCTTGTGCCCGCCCTGGCATTTGACGGCACGCCGATTTATCAGGATGGGCAGGAGCCGGACCAGACCGAGGTCCGGGACAGGACCGCCGCATTCTGGCAGCCTTATCACGATGCGGTGGGCCAGGAACTGGAACGGCTGAAACGGCAGCACGGATGGGCGGTGTTATGGGACGGGCATTCCATCCGGACCCACATTCCCCGCCTGTTTGAAGGGCGCCTGCCCGACCTGAACATCGGCACGAATAGTGGCGCATCCTGTGACGGGCGGCTTCTGGCGGGCATCGAGGCCCATGCGGAAAGCCTGCCCGGCTATACCCATGTCGTGAACGGGCGTTTTCGCGGGGGGTACACCACCCGGCATTACGGACAGCCGGACAGGGGTTTTCATGCCGTGCAGATGGAAATTGCCCAGAGCACCTATCTCCAGCACGAAGACGCCCCATGGCCGCTGGACGAAACGGCTTTCCGCAGGCTTTCCGCAGCCATGGCGGGATTCCTTGATACCGTTCTGGACTGGAAGCCACAGGCCTGATGGCCACCCGGACATGACGCGGAAGGGATGACGGATGCAGGCAGCACGTTTATACGGAATGGGGGACATACGCATCGAAACGGTTCCGGCGCCGGTTGCGCCGGGTCCGGATCAGGTGCGGATACGGGTCATGGCGGCCGGAATCTGCGGTTCGGACCTGCACAATTTCCGGACAGGCCAGTGGATTACGCGCGCGCCCGTCACACCGGGGCATGAGTTTTCCGGTGAAGTCATGGCAGTCGGGCCTGGCGTTACCGGATTCCGGACCGGGGACCGCGTGGTGGCGGATTCCCGCGTGGGATGCGGGCAGTGCCCATCGTGCCGGCAGGGGCGGCGTAACCTGTGCGCCACGCTGGGATTTGTGGGCGAGGTCTGCGATGGCGGGTTCGCGGGGGAAGTGACACTTCCGGCCCGCCAGTTGCACCGCGTTCCCCCCGATACGCCGTTCTGGCTGGCCGCACTGGCTGAACCCCTGTCCGTGGCGGTGCATGCCGTAAACCGGCTGGCCCCCGATCCGGGCCAACCTGTCGTGGTCTGTGGCGGCGGGGCGATCGGCGGCCTTGCGGCGCTGGTGTTGTCCGAACGGCATGATGGCGCGGTCTACCTTGTCGAACGCGACCCGCAGCGCCAGCATCTGTTGCAGGAAACCTGCGGGGTTGCGCCCGTGGCGCTGGATGCGCTCGGCACCCTTGTCACTGGCCGGTCGCCCCGTTTCATGCTGGACACCACGGGATCGGTTGCGGTGGCGGGACACCTGCTGGGCTGCGCCGCGCCGGGAACGCGGCTGGTTCTGGCCGGGCTGGGCGCGACAAGGCTCGACCTTGACCTGAATGTTATTGTCGAACGTGAGCTGGAGGTGCGTGGCGTCAGCGCCTTCGCCGATGAAATGCCGCAGGCCATCGCCCTGCTGCCTGCCTTGCGCGAACGGCTGAAAGCCTTCGTATCCATCGTGCAGGGGGTGGGGCGGATACCGGAGGTCTATGGGGAACTGCTGGCACAACGGCGTGCAGGGCTGAAAACACTGGTCCTGCCCCATTGTGTTACGGAGGAAACATGATGCAGAACCCGTTCTGTGTGCGCGGTCGCGCCATTGTCGTGACGGGGGGCGGTCGTGGCATTGGCCGGGCGGTGGCATTGCATCTGGCGGGGCAGGGGGCACGGGTATTTATCGGTGGCCGTTCTGTCGCCCCCTTGCGCGAGACCTGCGACATGGCGCGCGACGATGGTCTCGCCATGGACCATTTTACCGTGGATGTCGCCGATACCGACGATATCGGGCGGGCGTTTCAGGCCCTGCGCGCAAAGGGCATCCAGATCGATGCGCTGGTGAACAATGCTGGCACGGAAGACCTGCGTCCCGCCATGGATGCGGATGAGGCGTTGTGGGACAGGATTGTCGATACAAACCTGCGTGGGGCATTTTTCTGTGCGTTGCATGCGGCGGGCGGCATGCGGGCAGGGGGGGCGATCGTCAACATGTGCTCGCTGGCGTCCGCGGTTGGTATTCCCGGGGCGGTACCGTACGGGGCATCGAAATCCGGCCTGCTGGGTGTTACGCGCGGACTGGCCACGGAATGGGGGCCGAAGGGTATCCGGGTCAATGCGGTGGGGCCGGGATATTTCCGTACGGAAATGACGGAACCCTTTTTCTGTGATGAAAAATGGCGCGAAGCAATGATGCCGCGCATTCCGCTGGGGCGGTTTGGTGACCCTGCGGAACTGGGGGGTATTGTCCAGTTCCTGTGTTCGGATGCGGCGGCATACGTAAACGGGCAGATCCTGTATGTGGATGGTGGTTTCCTGGCTGCCATCTGAAGGTTGTATATATATGTATGATATTATCGTTGCCCATCCGTTTTGAAATTGATATGAATCGTGTGAACAGGGGCCGGACTGGCCTGTAGCGCGTGGCGGGGCCGGATATGGTTTTCTGCCCGGCCATGCCTGCTGCCTGCCGCCCATAATGCGTTGCCTGAGTGGAAGCGACCAGATGAACAAGACTGTCAATTTTGTCGATCTGCGGGATGCAGAGACCATTCCCGCCCACCTTCTGGAGCGTACGGAGGCCGACCTTGGCCCGTATCTGGACCGGGTCAGGCCGATTATCGAGGCCGTCCGCACCGAAGGCGATGCCGCCCTGCGCCGCTTCGCGCAGGCTTATGACGGCGTGAGCGTGCCCGACATGGGCATCCGGGCGACGGAGGAGGAGTTTGAAACCGCCTTTCGTGAAATGGATCCCGAACTGATCCGTTCAATCGAATATGCAATCGGCAATATCCGCAAATTCCATGAGGCCCAGAAGCCCGAGGACAGCTGGATGATCGAGGTCCAGCCCGGCGTATGGGCAGGGGACCGGAATGTCGCCATTGAATCGGTGGCCTGCTACGTGCCGCGTGGCAAGGGCGCGTTTCCCAGTGTTGTGAACATGACCGCCATTCCGGGCATGGTGGCCGGGGTTCCGCGCCTTGTCATCATCACGCCGCCCGCGCCGGATGGGCGCGTGGATGCGGGCACGCTCGTGGCCGCGCGCCTGATTGGCGTGACCGAGGTCTACAAATGTGGTGGCGCGCAGGGCGTGGCCGCCGTGGCCTATGGCACGCAAACCGTCCCGGCCTGCATGAAGGTGGTGGGGCCGGGCAGCCCGTATGTCGTCGCGGCAAAAAAATTGCTTTCGCACATCATCGACCCTGGCGTGCCCGCTGGCCCCAGTGAGGCGATCATCCTGGCCGATGACAGCGTTGATCCCGCCCTGGCGGCGCTGGACCTGATTATCGAATCCGAACATGGGCCGGATTCCTCCGCTTGGCTGGTGACGGACAGCCCGCGCGTGGCGCAGGGCGTGCGGGAGGCGCTGCCCGGGCACTGGCGGCAGATGGATGCAAAACGCGCCGAATTTTCATCCACCGTCCTGTGCGGCGCCTATGGTGGCATCGTGCTGACGCGCGACTTTGATACGGCGGTGGAATTCACCAATGCCTATGCCCCTGAACACCTTGAGATCCTGACACGCGACCCGATGGCTGACCTTGGGCGCATCCGTAACGCGGGCGAGGTGCTGCTGGGCAATCACACGCCCGTCAGCCTTGGCAATTACGTCATTGGCCCCAATGCCGTGCTGCCCACAAACCGGGCCGCGCGCACGCATTCGCCGCTTTCGGTGCATGATTACATGAAACGGATGTCCTTTGCCCGCGTGTCCGCGCGCGGATACAGGGAAATGGCGGCCCACACGCACCGTTTTGCGTCATATGAAGGGTTTTCGGGCCATGCGCGCGCGGTGTCCCCGGCCCGGCCCCTGCCCGAAGGCCAGTAAGGGACGGCTTTACAGGCCGCCCGTGATGCTGCCCGGACATTACAGGGAGATGTCTGATAATGCCATTTCCGGGAAGTTCCGGGAAGACCGCCTTTTCGGGGAAAGGGCGGCTCCGGAAATGTTCAGGGCCGTTTCATCAATGGTTTGTTTTGAAACCATCCCTCAACCGATAGTTGCAAAATAAAGGCTGTATTCATGAATGGCTCAGCATCCGCGCAGGCGCTTCAGGCCTTTCGTGCGAAAGACATGGCGCGGACATGCACGATCCTTTCCGATCTGATACGGGAAGAATTCGGGTTGCAGGCCAGCAATATCACGCTGGGCAATGATGGATACAGCCTGAATTCCGTAAATGGCTTCCTGACCACCCCGACGGGGGAGGAATATTTCTTCAAATTCCATCATGAGGAAAATGAGGAAAGCACCCTGCAGGAATTCTACCGTGACGAGGTCCTGCGCGATGCGGGCTACCCGATCGACATGCCGGTTTATGTGTCGCGGGCTGTCGGCCGGCAGATACTGCTTTATGCAAAACGGTCAACGCCACGACTGGCGGATCTGTGCCGCGCCCATGACGGGACGCAGGCCGATATCGGGCCGGTCGTGGCGGCGCAGCGCGCACTTGATGCGCTGACGGCGCGCATCTACCGTGACACCTTCCACCCGATATCCGGGGCCGCATGCGCTGCTGAACCCTTTCACCAGTTGTTCCACCACCGCCTGACAACCGACGGCACGCAGCCCGGGGCGCGGGCGGCGCGTTTTTTCGCATCGGGCCGCACATTCGCGTTTCCGGGCGTGGCTGTTGCCGATCAGGCGTTGCTTGACATGAAGTGGCGCATCAACGGGACCATGTATGCCGATACGCTGCGTTGCATGCTGGAACGCAGCATGCGGCTGCTTTCCCCGCGCATGCTGGCCCGTTCCGGCGGGGTTACGGCGCATGGGGATGCGCATAACGCCAATGTATGGTGGGAAGGGGCGGGCAGGAGCCTGACCTTCTTTGACCCGGCCTTTGCCGGGCTGCATATCCCGGCCATCATGGCGGAGGTCAAGGCGACCTTCCATAACATCTTCGCCCATGCGGACTGGCTGTATCACCCCCATGACCTGCCCGTGGATACCCCCACCCATGCCAGTGTGACGCCGGACGGGATACTGGATGTCACGCTGGCATGGGAAATGAATGACCTGCGGCGCGCCTTTCTGGATTCCAAGGCGGAACTGCTGTGGCGTCCGCTGCTGGCCCACATGCGCGCCACGGGGCACCTGCCCGCCGACTGGCGCGCGACGATCCGGTGCGGGCTGTTCTGCTGCCCCACGCTGGTGATGGACCTGTGCGCCGGGGGCGCTGGCGGCCATACCCCGCTTTCATCCCTGACCGGGTTGGCGATCGCCGTCATGTGCGGCAGTGAACCCGTGCCGCCGGGACGCGATGTGGTCAGCCGTTTCCTTGATGCGATCGATCCGGGGAATTAGAAATATCATTCCGGAGCCAATCTGATAACAGTGATCCCCTGTTGTTGAAGGAGTTGCCGCATATGGACCTTGACGCACCATTGCGTAATTCGGTTCTGGCCGTTGAGGAAGATACGATTTTCCCCATACCGGCTGACCGGCGCCGGGGGAATACGCGCGGGCTGTGCCTGGTCTGGCTGGGGGCGAACCAGAACATACTCGCGATCCTGACCGGCATGATCTATTGCCAGGTCTGTCACCTGTCGCTGTTCTGGGCGGCGCTTGCCATTCTGGCCGGCAACGGGGTGGGGGGCATGTTCATGGCCCTGCACGCCGCCCAGGGGCCGCATCTGGGCATTCCGCAGATGCAGCAGACACGTGGGCAGTTCGGGGCCTATGGGGCGCTACTGGTCATTGTTGTCGTCATTGTCATGTACGTGGGCTTTACGGCCACGCTGCTGGCCATCGGGCGCGAACAGGTGCAGCAGGCCCTGGGCGGGCCGCCGCTCCAGTTACCTGTCTATGCCCTGGCTGTGGCCATCCTGGCGCTGTGCATTGTCGGGCATGGGTGGATTGAACGGTTCGTGGTCGGGTTTACCTATGTGGCGGCCACGGCTTTCTTCGCCCTTGCGTTCTTCTTCCTGTTTTACCTGCATGCCCTGCCGGTCCAGCCGCTGTTGGCGATCCCCCGCATGCATGACTTCGTAGCCGCCATCTCGATCGGGGTGCTGTGGCAGGTGGCCTATGCACCCTATGTATCGGATTATTCGCGTTACCTGCCTGCCGATACGCCCGAACGCGATGCGTTCTGGTCGTGCATGACGGGCAGCATTGTCGGAACCGCAGTCCCGACCTTCCTTGGGGCCTATCTGGGAAGCACCGCGTGGGCGGATAATTTTTATGCCGCGATCCAGGCGCATTATGCGCCGGCGGCCTGTCTTCTGCTTGGTATTGTCCTGGTTTCGATCACGGTTTCATGCACGATGCAGATCTATTGCGCGGCCCTGTCCTGCATGACCCTGTTCTATACCATGTGGCCGACATGGCGCCCCACGGCGCGCAGTCGCGGGCTGCTGTCGGGCGGGCTGCTGCTGCTGTCCGTGCTGCTGACCATTCTGCTTAGTGGCGACATACTGCATATCCTCAACAGCTTCATTGAATTCCTGCTGGCCGTCCTGTCGCCATGGACGGCGATCAACCTGGTTGACTATTACCTGATCCGGCACGGTGATTATGATATTCAGTCCTTTTTCCGTCATGACGGCGGCATATACGGACGCTTCAACCGGCCGGCCATTTTCTGTTACATCATGGGTATTGTCGTGCAGGTGCCCTTTATTTCCAACGAACTGTATTCCGGCCTGTTGGCCCGGCAGATGGATGGGGTTGACCTGTCATGGGTAGTGGGCATCCTGCTGCCGGGCCTTGTTTACTGGCTGGTATGCCGCAAGCCGGATGCCCCCATGCGCCCTGTCGTCAGGTAAGGTCGTGGACGATACGGCCAGCCGTGACCGTCAGCATGCATTTCAGGTCCGGCAGGCTGTCCGGGTCCATCATGAAGGGATTGCCTGACAGGGCCGCGATATCCGCGCGGTAGCCCAGGGCAATGCGGCCTTCGTGGCGTTCGCGCCCGGCCGCTACCGCGGCTTTTCCGGTATAGCTGTCGAATGCTTCGGGAAAGCTGATCGCCTGGGTCGGTATCCACGCCTCTGATGCCGGTGCCCCGATGGGACGGCGCAGGACGGCCTTGCGCAGCCCGCGCAGGGGATCGAGGGATACGATCGGCCAGTCCGTACCGAACGCCAGCATGCTGCCCGCATCCAGCAGCGCGCGCATTGGAAAGGCCAGTTGCGCGCGGTTATCCCCCACGCGCTTTTTCCATACCCCTTCCATGCCCATCCATTCATCCGCCGGCGCGATCATGACGGGCTGCATGCTGGCGATGGTGGATGTGCTGGCAAAACGCGCGATGTCATCGGGATAGGGCAGTTCGGCATGTTCCACGCGAATGCGCGCGCGGCCCGGGCTGTTGCCCGCGTTTTCCGCTGCGTCAAGCGCCAGGTGGACAGCCCCCGGCCCGATGGCGTGGGTCCATATGTCCAGCCCGTGCGCCACGCCGGTACGGACCGCATCGATATAGGCCGTGCGGTCCCATAACAGGGTGCCGCGCGCATCCGGCTGGTCCGCGTAGCCTTCGGGCATGTAGCCGGTATGGGATTCCAGCACGCCGTCAAGGAAGAACTTGATGCCGTCCAGCCGCACCATGGCATTGTCATAGCGCGCACGCAGTTCCAGTGCCTCGCGCAGGCGTTGTGGCGTCAGGCCGGGATCGGGTTCTATTTCCGTCATCATCCCGATGCGGACCGGCAGCGTGCCCGCCGCGTCTCGTGCCGACAGCAGCGGCAGGTAGGCTTCGTCATACGCTGCGCTCTGCATGCGGGTGATGCCCAGCCGTGACGCCGTATCCAGCACCAGACCCAGCGCATGGTCCATCTCCGGCCCGGTCATGGGGGGGATATGGCTGGTGACAAGGTGGACGGCGTCTTCCTTCAGCCAGCCCGATGGCGTGCCGTCGGCGCGACGGACGATCTCGCCATTTTCCGGGTCGGGCGTGTCGCGGGTGATTCCGGCGATTTCCATGGCGCGGGAATTCGCCCATGCCGCATGCGCCATGCCGGATGTCAGGATGACCGGGCGGTCTGGCAGGATGCTGTCAATCATGCGCGCATCAAATTCACCGTTGGGCAGGTCGGGGTAGCCGTAGCTCCATTCCAGCCCGCGGATCCATGGCGCATCAGGGTGTGCCGCCGCCCATGCCGCGACCCGTTCCAGCAGGGCCTTCATGCTCCGTACATCCCGCAGCCCGATGGCGGAAAGATAGTCGGCCGCCATGGCGATATGCATGTGGACATCAATAAAGCCCGGCATCAGGAACATGCCGCCCAGGTCACGGATGACAGTGTCCGGGTCACATTGCGCCATGATGTCGGATGATGGGCCGATTGCCACGATATGTCCGTCCATGATGCCGACCGCATTGACGGGCGCGGCATGGCCGTGAATGTCAGCGTTGATGATGGCGAGGTCGAGGGGCATGTATTGCGTCCTGCAATGGAATATGGCGCGATTAGAGCATATTGATTCCTGAATGTAAGGGTATGCGACGGACGGTATGGTACGTCGGTTCACGGATGGCCAACCAGGTGACGGCCGGACACACGATCAGGATGGTCCAGTGAATAGTATTTTATTTTCAATTGGTTGCTGTCGATATCTCCATTTATTGCCAGACGGTGGGAACAGGGGACGGGTACCATCGTCTGGTCAGTTGCCCTGCAGGAATGCAGCGCATCGGAAGTTTCTTCCTTTGGTATAGAAACTTCCGAGCAGGCGACACCGCTTGACTGCCTTACGATAGGGCGCGTGGCCCTGATAACGGAGCGAACATGACGTCCCTGCTGCATGACAGTAACCCGAGCGTTGCCGCCCTTGCGCATCTGGTCGCATGGCCGACCCTGAGCAGGGCGGGCAATCTCGGTCTGATCGAATGGTATGCGCAGCAGTTACGCGCGGCGCGTGCCGCCGTGACGGTCGTGCGGCATGGGGAAACGGACCGCTATGGCCTGTTCGGCACGATCGGGCCGGATGCCGGGCAGGGCATTGTCCTGTCCGGCCATAGCGATGTCGTGCCGGTGCAGGGGCAGGCATGGACGTGCGACGCGTTCAGCCTGACGGACCGTGATGGAAAGCTGTTCGCGCGCGGCAGCAGCGACATGAAGGGCTTTCTGGCCTGCATGCTGACGGCGGCGCAGTACGCGGCGGGCAGGGCATTGCGGCGTCCGCTGCATTTCGCCGTTTCCTGTGATGAGGAAATCGGCTGCGTGGGGGTGCGTTCCCTTCTGGCGTTCCTGCGTGAACGTGGCGTCACGGCGCAGGGATGTATCGTGGGGGAGCCAACCGGCTTGCAGGTTGCCGTGGCGCATAAGGGGAAGGTGGCCGTACGCATCGTATGCCATGGCCGGGCGGCGCATTCCGCCAATCCCATGCTGGGATGCAACGCGATCCAGATCGCGGCCCGCATGACACAGGAAGTCGCCCGCATCCAGGCGGAGATGATGGATGCCCCGATGCAGGACCCGTCGTTCGAGGTGCCATTCAATACAGCGCAGGTCGGGCTGATAAACGGCGGGGTTGCGCTGAATATCGTCCCTGACCGGTGCGAAATCCAGTTCGAGATGCGCCTGCTGCCCGGACAGGCGGCTGATGTCTGGCTGGCGCAGTTGCGTGAACGTGCGGCATTGGTGGTGGCCGATTATCCCGGTGGGACAATCGATTTCGAAATCATCAACGGATATCCGGGCCTTGTGCCCGAACCGGATGCCGCCATCCGCAATATCGCCCTGCAGGCCAGCCGGCATAATGCAGTGACCACCATCGGGTTCGGGACGGAAGCCGGGCTGTTCCAGCAGGAACTGGCGCTGCCCACCGTAATATGCGGGCCGGGGTCAATCGATCGTGCCCATAAGGCGGATGAATACATTACCCGCGACGAACTGGCCGCGGGTGACGCCTTCCTTGCCCGTATTGTTGATACGTTGTGCGTGGCGTAAGGCGTCCGCGCCTAGTCGCTGCCCGGCAGGGGTTTTCCCGCAAGCAGTTCCCGGCATACCCGCAGGAAGGCCGTCGCCCGCGCCGTCTGGCGTATGTTCGCGATTGTCGCGGTGCCGTACAGCAGCGGCTGGGGTGTGTCCTTGAGCGCCAGATAGGCCAGCGGCCTGCCATCCAGCGCCGCCTTGTTGCGGGGGCGCGCATTGGCCAGGCTGTAGCCTTCGCCACGCGCGACCAGCGAGCGGATGACATCAATGCTCTGGAACCGCCCCATGACGTTGGGCACGATGCCCGCATGGGAAAACAGGGACAGGAAATAATCCCGTGACAGCGGCAGGTCCAGCAGCAGGAAGGGTTCATGCTCCAGGTCCGACAGGGCGACATGCCGCCTGCGGGCCAGACGGTGCTGCGCTGATACAAAGACAAAGGGGGGCAGGGCGGCCAGGGGGGAGAAATCCAGGTCCTGCGGCATGTTCAGGTCATAGGCCAGTATGGCGCAGATTTCGCCATTGCGCAGCTTTTCAATCAGTTCACTGTGATGACCCGCGATAATGCGCAGTTGGGCATCGGGGTGGCGGATCTCGAATTCCTGCAACAGTTCCGGCACGATCAGGGAATACAGCGTTGTCATGCAGCCCACTTCAATCAGGCCACTGACCTGCCCCGACAGGCCGGACGCCGTCATGTCCAGTTCCGTGGCATGAAGCAGCAGGTTGCGCGCCTCCCGCAGGAAGCTGTGGCCTTCCTGTGTCAGGGACAGGCCAGCCGCATGGTGGCGGATGAACAGGCTGATCCCGAACACGTCCTCAAGCTGGGCGATGGCGGCGGAAATGGAAGGCTGGGAGATATGGACCCGCCGGGACGCCGCGGTGATCGACCCCGTTTCAGCCGCCGCGACAAAATATTCGATCTGTTTCAGTGTAAAGCGCATGGGGTGGCTCCGGCTGCTGTGTCTGTCGCGATGGGGGCAGGGACCGTATGGCCGCAGGGGGCGCCGGATCGAATGAAACAGGACAGGATAGGAAAGGCAGGATCATGACATTTTCCATCGTCGCGCACTGCGCGCGCACCGGGCAGTTCGGGGTGGCTGTCGTATCGTCGTCGCCCGCCGTGGCGGCGCGGTGCGCCTTTGCCCGGGCGGGCGTGGGGGCGGTCACGTCGCAGAATGTGACCGACCCGCGACTGGGGCCAATGGCCCTTGACCTGCTGGAACGCGGGCTGACGCCCGCTGAATGCCAGGTTGTCATGGCCCGTGTCGCCACCCATGCCGAATACCGGCAGATGACCTTTATCGACAGCAGTGGCCGCGGGGCCGCGTGGTCGGGTACCGGCACGCTGGGCACCCATGCCGAAGCCTTTGGCCAACACGTCGTATCCGCCGGTAACCTTCTGGCCAATGCGGATGTGCCGGCCGCGATCGTCGCGGCGTTTGAAAAAAGCGACCCGTCGCTTGAACTGGGCGCGCGGATCCTGCTGGCATTGCAGGCCGGAGCGGATGCAGGGGGGGAGGCTGGGCCGGTCCATTCCGCCGGAATGCTGGTGGTTGACTGTGAAAAATGGCCGCTTGCGGACCTGCGGGTGGATTGGGATGAAAACCCGGTCGCGCGGCTGACGGCACTGTGGGCGGTGTGGAAGCCCCAGATGTATGATTATGTCCAGCGCGCGCTGCATCCCACCCAGGCCCCTTCATATGGTGTGCCGGGGGATGAGTAGAGCATTGCAATAACCTTTGATCAATCATTATTGCTTCGGTTTTTCCGAAGCTGATCTTCGGTATATATTTCTTTGGCGCAATGAAGTTCCGTTCGAATATCCCATGGTCACCAGCACTGATTTTCGGGAGGCGTGGCATGTCCACCCAGGCATCGGTATCACAGCATGGACAGGGATCATCCGAACGCGACATGTTTGTCGCGGCCATGGGGCATGTCGCGGCCCCCGTGGCCGTGATCACCACGGACGGACCCGCCGGGCGGTTCGGCATTACCGTCAGTTCCGTGACATCCGCGTCGGCTGACCCGCCAATGATGATGGCGTGCATCAACCGGCGCAGCCCGGCCTTTGCCGCCATTATCGAAAATGGCGGTTTCGTCATCAACATGCTGTCGCATGGCCATGTGGGGGTGGCGGAAAATTTCGCGGGCCGGGCCGGCATGTTCCCCGCATTCGATTTCGCCTGCGCGGCGTGGAAGCCGGGGCAGGCGGGGGGATGGCTGCTGGACGGGGCGCTGGCCGCCTTTGAATGCAGCCTTGAACGCGCCGTCGATGTCGGGACCCATGGCGTGATCATCGGCAATGTCGGGCACACATGTCTGCAGCCGGCACTGACATTGCTGCATTTCCGCCGGGGGTTTCACCGGCCGGAACCCGTTCTCCATAATTCTTGAGCAGGAATATAATTCATGATCCGTACAGGACAGCAGTATCTGGACTCCATCCGTGATGGCAGGCGGATATGGATGAATGGCGAACGGGTGAAGGATGTCACGACACATCCGATGTTCAGGCCCATCGTTTCCATCCGCGCGCGGATGTACGACATGCAGCACGAAGCCGCCTTCCGCGACCGGCTTGTCTATACCGATGACAGGGGCGATGAATCCCCGCTGGCCCTGCAACTGCCCCATACGCAGGAGGACTGGAAGGCAAAGCGTATCGCCACCGATACCGTGCTGGACGAAGTGGGCGGCATCGTGACGCGCGTCGGTGACGAGACGATTGGCGAAATGTGGTCCCTGTATGACGGGCAGGACATCCTGAACGAGGTCAATCCCCAGTTCGCGGAAAACATCCGCCATCATGTGCACAAGGCGATGTATGCGGACCCGTTCCATGTCTCGGCCAACACGGACCCCAAGGGCGACCGTTCCAAGCGGCCGCAGGACCAGGACCCGGACATGCTGCTGCATGTGGTGCGCGAAACGGATGCGGGCATCATTGTCCGGGGCGCCAAGTACGAAACGGCGGCCGCCTATGCCAACCAGGCATTCACCAAGCCCACCATCGCCAACTGGGGCGATGCCGAACTGTCTGATTACGCGGTCGGGTTCATCTGCGATTTTTCCTCGCCCAACCTGAAATTCATCTGCCGCACCGGCTTTGCGGGGCGCGCCCCGATCGAGGATTACCCGCTGTCCAACCGGTATGACGAGGTCGAGGCCCTTGTCATTTTCGATGACGTGCTGATCCCTTGGGAAAACGTGCTTTTCTACCGGCATACCAAGGCTGCGACCTTCATCCGCGCGACACTGCACCGCTACAGCGCCTTTGCCTTCGTGCAGCGCAACCAGAAACTGGCCGACATGATGATCGGCGCCGCCCTGTTCAACGTGCGGCAGACGGGGCTGGATCGCCAGCAGGCGGTGCAGGAAAAGCTTGCGACCCTTGCGTGCTACCGCGAAGGGATCAATGCGCACCTGACGGCATCCATCGCCATGGCAGAAGAAAGCCCCGGCGGCCTGCTTATGCCCAACCAGTCGCTGCTGATGTCAGGGCGCGTGCTGGCATGTTCCAGGCTGCATGAAATGATGCACCTGACGCGCGAACTGTGCGGCGGGCAGATCTGTGTCACCCCGGATGTGGCGACGTTCCGTGACCCTGAAACCGCGCCGTGGATGGAAAAATTCTATTCCATCAATGAAACATGGCAGGCTGAGGACCGGCGCAAGCTGCTGGCCTATGCCCGTGACATGCTGAATTCCGATTACGCCGGCCATCGCCTGACATTCCAGCTGTTTGCGCAGGCGCCGCCGTTTGCGCATCTGGCCGCGGTCTATCGTAACTTTGACTGGAACGGCGCACTGGAATTCGTGCAGCGTTCAGCCGGGCTGAGCGAAGGCGTTCTGGCGCAGGACAAGAAAGGGACAAAATAATGACAGACCAGGTGACACATAAGCGGATCCGCTGTTTCAATACGCGCGATACCTATCCTGAACAGAATCTGGACAATGACCTGTGCCAGGCTGTTGTCGCGGGCCAGACGGTTTATGTGCGCGGCCAGGTGCCGCAGGACCTTGATACGCGTGAAAATGTTGCCGTAGGCGATCCGACCGGCCAGGCTGAAAAGGTGATGGACAATATCGAACTGCTGCTGAAGGAATCCGGTTCGGACCTGTCCCATATCTGCAAGGTTACGGTTTACCTGACCGATATCCGTTACAGGGAAGCAACATATCGTGTCCTGGGACGGCGCATGAAAGGGGTGTTTCCCGTTTTCACGGGGCTGGTTATCGTGGCGCTGGCCCGCCCGGAATGGCTGATCGAAGTGGATGTGATCGCCGTCATCCCGTGAAATGTTTATATAAAAGCTTTTTTTGTCAGGGCTGCCGCCGTTACTGCGGCGGCAGCCCTGGCCTGTTGTGGCAAGTATTTCAACAACCGGCGATACGGCATCAAAAATAATTGCCAAAATGCAACATGTCCTGACAAATGTATGGACAGCCCCTGTCGGCACCTTGGAAATGCCGGAATTCTGTTGCCTTATCCATTACGGAAACATAATAATGAAACGATGTCATCTCTGCTTGTACATACATGTGGTTATGTGACCTCCCCCAGGCCCCGAAGGGTCAGCGGGCGCAGGCATGGCGTATGTTTCAGGTGCAATCAGATATTCTTCCAGTCATGATTTAAAGGGGGCGGTATGCGCAGACGTTCGACTGGCTTGACTGTATGTATGATACTGTCATCAACATTCCTGACTAATGGACTGCGCCTGCACATGGCCCAGGCAGCCGATAGCGTGCAGAAAAACTCTGTCAATGCAAAGACGACGGCCGCAGTCGGGGGCAAGGCGACGGCTGCCAGGGCAGGGGGCACCACGGTCAATACGGGCATCAACGCCGCCGGGGGGGCGGAACAGCTGCGCGTCACAGGCGCGCGTTCATATGGCGGCCTGATCCGTAATGAAACGGCGGCGAAATCGGTCAGTACCATATCCCATGATTATATCGCCAAGCAGGCGCCGGCCTCCAACGCGCTGGCGCTGGTGGCCATGTCCCCGGGTGCGAACGTGTCCATGGGCGACCCGTTTGGCGTCAGTGACGAATCCGATATCAATGTCCGCGGCCTGAACCAGCAGGAAATTGGCTTCACCTTCGAAGGCGCGCCAATGAACGATCCGGACGACTATACCCCCAATTCGTCCGAATGGGTGGATAGCGAGAACATGGATAACGTCCAGCTACAGCAGGGCGCGCCCAGTATCGAGACCCCCACCACCACTTCATCCGGCGGCACCATGGCCGTCAGGATGCGTGGCCCGAAGCATACCCGTGGTGGCGAATTTGACGTCAGTTACGGCACGCACCAGATGAACCGCCAGTTCATCCGTTATGACAGCGGGGACATCGCCAATACCGGTCTGCGGGCTTTTGCATCCTTCTCCGACCTGACCAGCCGCGCCTGGCGTGGTCCGGGGCGCAACAATCGCTGGCATGTGGATTACAAGCTGGTCAAGGAATGGGGTGACGGGAATTACATCTCCCTGTCCGGTTCCTATAACAACGAGCATACGGCATGGTACAGCACGCCAACCCTGAGCGACTGGAACAAGTACGGGCTGAAGAACAATCCTGACGACATGCAGGGCAAGTACAGCTTTGGTGAGGCGAATTACTACAAATCCTACGCCACCAGCTGGACCGATTATTTCCTGAGCGCGCCATCGCATTTCAAGCTGGCGCGTAACCTGACACTGGATGTAACACCCTATTATTATCATGGCAGCGGGAACTATCCCTTTGGTGTGACAACCATCTCGACCACCGGGCCGTATTATAACGGAACGGCGGCCAACAATTCACCGCTAGCCGGGAACAACTATTCCGAGGACGGCCAGATCGCCGCAATCCAGAACTGGATCGGCGTGGAGGGCTATACAGGCTTCAACAGCACCCTGCATTACAAGGTGGCCAACCACGATCTCGTCTTTGGATACTGGTATGGCTATACCGACATGCATGTTGATGAACCGCTCAGCGGGCTGGATGCATCCGGCAATTCAACGGGCTACCTGCGCCAGCAGGATGGCACCACGCTGAATGAATGGTCCTATCATACCATCACCCAGACAAACGCGCTGTATATTGGTGACACCATGCATTTCCTGAACCGGAAGCTGACGCTTGATGTCGGTTTCAAGGAGGTCATGGCAGCACGAAACGGCACGCTGAACCAGCCGGGACCCCAGTACAACGCCAATTACTATTCGGCGCAGCCACTGCCGCGCATGTCCGTAAGCTACAAATTCACCCCGAACATCATGGTATTCGGCAACGTGACGACCAGTTACCGCCTGCCGCTGGGTTCCGCGTTCTACAACCAGTATGACAGCCCTTGGGATGGCGGCCTGTACCAGACCGCGAACAAGAAACTGCATGATGAATACAGCGTGTCGGAAGAAGTGGGCGCACGCTACCATGACAAATGGATCACGGCGTCACTGACCCTGTTCAATTATAATTTCTCGCACCATCAGATTAACGAATACATCGGTAACGTGCCGTATTATCAGGATGCGGGCAGCATGACGACGCGCGGTTTCGATGGTGAACTGGCGCTGCATCCATGGCACCACATCACGCCGTACGGATCGGTTGAATATTTGTACGCCCGTCAGGATTCCAACATTACAATGGATGGCGTGACGTATCAGACGGCTGGCAAGATGGCGACATCCGCGCCACGCTGGATGGCGGCGGCGGGCCTTCAATATGACGATGGCCGTTTCTTTGGCAGTGTCTCGCTGAAATATGTGGACAAGGAATACGGCACGTTCATGAACGATGAACAGATTTCCGGCCACAAGCAGGTTGACATGATGATCGGTGCCCGCGCGCCGGATATCGGCTTCCTCAAGGCGCCGTCACTGCGCCTGAATGTCATCAACCTGGCGGATCACCATTATCTGTCCGGTGTGTATAACACCGGGCCGGTTGCGGGAACCGCTCAATACTACACGGCGCCGAACTTCGCGTGCCTGGGAACATTCAGCACGGGTTTCTGACCCGGTTGCGGTTCACAAAGGGGTCATGCCTGCGGGCATGGCCCTTTTTTGCATCTGTATAGGTTCTGGCTATCCATCCGGCATGTTTTTTGTTGTTGCCCTGTGCCGGGCGAACATTACGATTTCAGCCCTGTGCAATACATGCATGATATTATCATGATTGTGACAAGGTATGTAAATCGATGCGGCAGGCGTCCTTTCCTCGTGAATTTGACTATATCATTGTCGGGGGCGGCTCCTCGGGCTGCGTGCTGGCCAATCGGTTGAGCGCCGATCCACGTAACCGGGTCTGCCTGATTGAGGAAGGGGGCCGCGATAACACGCCCCGCATCCAGATTCCCGCCGGCACCCTGACGCTGTATAAAAGCCGGAAGCTGGCCTACCAGTTTTTCTCGGTGCCGCAGCCCGGCCTCGACAACCGCCGCATCCATGTGCCGCGCGGGCGGGGCCTTGGGGGGTCCAGCATAATGAACAGCATGATCTACATCCGGGGCGACCGCTCGGATTACGATGGCTGGTCAGCGCAGGGATGTGCCGGGTGGGATTATGCCTCGGTGCTGAAATACTTCATGAAATCGGAACATGACTGCCTTGGCCTTGATCCCCGCTTTCATGGGGTGGCGGGGGAGTTGGATGTCACCGCCCCGCGTGAGGCCAATCCCCTGTCGCGTATGTTTATCAAAGCGGCCGAACAGGCCGGGCAGGCGGAAAACCCCGATTTCAACGGCGGTATCCTTGAAGGTGTCGGCATCTACAATGTCACGCAGCGCGATGGAAAACGGCTGAGTGCCTATCGTGCCTTCGTGCATCCGATACGCCATCGGCCCAACCTGCATATTGTGACGGGTGTCACCGTCAAATCCCTGGTTATCCGGCAGGGCAGGGTAGAGGGGGTCAATGTGGTTCATGGTGGACAACGCTCCGCCCTGTTCGCCCAGCGGGAAACCGTGCTGTCGGCAGGCGCCATCGGCTCTCCCGCCATCCTCATGGCGTCGGGGATCGGACGGGGGGATGACCTGATGCGGGCAGGGATATCGGTTATCCATGACCTGCCGGGGGTGGGGCAGAACCTGCAGGACCATCTGGACGGCCTTGTCACCGTGCGCTCGGACGAGGCCCGCAGCCTTGGCTTTTCATGGAAATCACTGCCTGCGGTCCTGTCTTCCCCGCATCAATACGCCCTGTGGCGCAAGGGGTGGCTGACAACCAATTATGTGGAAGCAGGTGGCTTCGCCCGTACGAAGCTGGCGGATGGCGTGCCGGATGTCCAGTTCCATTTCGTACCCGGTTTCCGCAGCCATCGGGGGCGCCTGTTTGAAATGGGGCATGGCTTTGCCATTCATACCTGTGTGCTGCGTCCGCGTAGCCGGGGGGAGATCCGTCCGGGCCGCAATGGGGCGCGGGATATCCAGATCGATTTTCGTTTCCTGCATGATCCCCGTGATGGAGAGGTCCTGAGGGAAGGCATTCGCCTGGCGCGCCAGATCATCCGTGCCCCGGCTTTCGACGGTATTCGTGGGCGCGAAATGGCGCCCGGCCCGGAGGTTGTAACCGATGACGAGCTGATGGCCTATATCAGGCGCAGTGCGAGTACCGTCTTCCACCCCGCCGGCACATGCCGGATGGGCATGGATGGGGACGCGGTGGTGACGCCTGAGCTGAAGGTGCGGGGCATGACGGGACTGCGGATTGCCGATGCCTCGATCATGCCGACGCTTGTCAGCGGCAATACCAATGCGCCCTGTATCATGATTGCTGAAAAAGCCGCCGATATGATCCTGTCAGACCGGCGGCGATAAACGGGCGGGAAACGCGGGGCCGATCGGGGACGGCCTCAATCCGCCGTGGCGGCAAGGCCGGCCGGTACGGGGCGTGAGTAACGCCCGGCCGCCCACCAGTACAGGGGCGTGGTAACAACCAGTCCCACAATCCATGACAGGTCCACCCCATGCACCAGCCGCGCCATGGGGCCGGTGAACAGGGCATTGGACAGGAAGGGGATCTGGATCAGGATGCCGATGAAATAACAGATGAAGGCCGGTTTGTTGTAACGGCCATAACGGCCGCCCGTAGGGTGGAAAAAGGCCTCCACATCATATTCGCCACGGTGGATCAGGTAGTAATCCGTCAGGTTGATCGCAGTCCACGGGATCATGACGGACATCAGCAGTTCAAGGAATTCGCTATACAGCGCCATGAAACTGCGGGCCATGAACACGGCCATAAGCAGCGCGATCATCAGCAGCACCGACGTAATGGCAAGGCGCAGCGCCTTCTGGTGCCTGCGGGTGGAGACAAAGGTCTGGATGATCGTCAGGGTGGACAGGGCGCCACAATAGACATTCATTGCATTGGCCACCGCAATGCTGAGCGACAGGGCGCACAGCACCGGCACGACCGCGCCATGCAGCATCTGCCCCAGCGTTGCTACAATATTATGCCCGTTGGCCAGCAGGCCGATCATGGCCCCCAGCGCCATGGGCAGCACCGACCCCAGCACCGCGCCCCAGAAACTGGCATGGAACGCCTTGCGCTCCCCTTCCGGGCCGGGGGGCAGGTAGCGTGATGAATCAGATACGTAAGGGGCATAGGCAATCTGCCACAGGGCGGCGGTTGAAATCGTGCCCAGTATGCCATGCGTGCTGACATGGGCGTGGCCTGCGCGCAGCAGGTCGGCGCCATGTTCCCAGCTGACAAGGCACAGGCACAGCATGATGGCGACCCCGCATACCCATGTCATGATCCGTGCGGCCGTATGGATCATGACATAACCGTAAATGGCCGGAATGACGGACAGCGCCTGGATGATCAGGATGCCCCCCATCCGGCTGAGATGCGGCAGGATGAACTGCAGCCCTTCACCCCCCAGCACCAGGTTGGACGCGGCGAAACCCACGTACATGATGACGATAAGGGCCGTGATCGGCACCGCGCCGACCATGCCGAACTGGCCGCGTGTCTGGACCATCTGCGGCACGCCAAGGCGCGGCCCCTGCGCGGCATGAAGCGCCATGAAGATGGCGCCGACCATGTTGCCCGCGACGATGGCGGCAAGCGCGGGCAGGAACGGCAGGCCAAAGACACTTGTCGCCAGCGACCCGGTCACGACTGTCAGCATCATCAGGTTGGAACCGAACCATATCGTAAACAGGTCGCGGGGCCGTCCGTGCCGCTGGTCCAGCGGGATACGGTATATGGTCGCGGATTCGATTTTTGTCGGAACCGTTTCTGCCATCAGGAAATATACTCCGTAACGATATGGCGTCCCCTGTACGGGATGGGGGCTTTGTGCCTATCGTAAGTGATGCATTGCATTTGCCTGCATAACTTATTCTGTCCCAACGCAACAAAAAAATATATGCGATGCTGAAGTTAAGGGCAGTCCGCGCCGTCCAGTACGGTTGCCGCCGTGCCTGTCGCCGCGGGAAAACATCATATCATTCCGGGTATGGATTGACAGGACAAAATCGATATGCGCTAAGTAGTGATATATACAAGTGCATGCAAGGTGATCCGACGCTATGACCGAGACCCCATCCCCCTGTAACGATCGCATGGCAAACGACCGCGTGATCCGTGCCCCCCACGGTTCCCAGTTGACAGCGCGTAGCTGGCAGACCGAAGGGGCCTTGCGCATGTTGATGAACAACCTTGATCCCGACGTGGCCGAAAACCCGTCCGAACTGGTTGTATATGGTGGTATCGGCAGGGCCGCCCGCAACTGGTCGTGTTATGACCGCATCGTTGCGTGCCTGCGCGGCCTGGAAGACGACCAGACGCTGCTGGTGCAGTCCGGCAAGCCCGTGGGCATCTTCCGCACCCACGCCGATGCGCCGCGCGTGCTGATCGCCAATTCCAATATCGTGCCGCATTGGGCGAACTGGGATAAATTCAACGAACTCGACCGGCTTGGCCTCATGATGTACGGCCAGATGACGGCGGGTTCATGGATCTACATCGGCTCGCAGGGGATCGTGCAGGGCACGTATGAAACCTTTGTGGAAATGGGTCGCCAGTACTACGGCGGCAACCTGAAGGGACGCTGGATACTGACCGGCGGCCTTGGCGGCATGAGCGGCGCGCAGCCGCTGGCCGCAGTCATGGCGGGCGCGTCCATGCTGGCGGTGGAATGCCAGCCCGGCCGTATCCAGAAACGGCTGGAAACCGGCTATCTCGACCGCAGGGTGGACAGCCTTGACGAGGCGCTGGAACTGATTGCCGAAGCAACCCGCAGCGGCAGACCCGTTTCGGTCGGCCTGCTGGGCAATGCGGCCGAAGTGTTCCCCGAACTGGTGCGCCGTGGCATCCATCCCGATGCGGTGACGGACCAGACATCGGCGCATGATCCGCTCAATGGCTACCTGCCCGCGGGGTGGACGCTGGAACAGGCGGAAAAGATGCGCATTACCAATCCCGCGGCCGTGGAAAAGGCGGCAAAGGAGTCGATGCGCCTGCATGTCGAGGCGATGGTGGCGTTCCACAAGCTGGGCATCCCGACCTTCGATTACGGCAACAATATCCGCCAGATGGCGTACGAGGCCGGTTGCGCGGACGCCTTTGCCTTCCCCGGTTTCGTGCCCGCCTATATCCGCCCGCTGTTCTGCCGTGGGATCGGCCCGTTCCGCTGGGCCGCCCTGTCCGGTGACCCCGAGGACATCTACCGCACGGACCAGAAGGTAAAGGAATTGCTGCCCGACGACCATCACCTGCATAACTGGCTGGATATGGCGCGTGAGAAAATCCAGTTCCAGGGCCTGCCGTCGCGTATCTGCTGGGTTGGCCTGGGGGACCGGCACCGCCTTGGCCTCGCATTCAATGAAATGGTGGCCAAAGGGGAACTGAAGGGGCCGATCGTGATTGGCCGTGACCATCTGGACAGCGGTTCGGTCGCCAGTCCCAACCGTGAAACCGAAGCCATGCGCGACGGAAGCGATGCCGTGTCGGACTGGCCGCTGCTCAATGCGCTGCTCAATACGGCGTCGGGTGCGACGTGGGTTTCCCTGCACCATGGGGGGGGCGTGGGCATGGGCTTTTCCCAGCATGCCGGGATGGTGATCGTGGCGGACGGGAGCGAGGGCGCGACCCGGCGGCTTGAGCGCGTGCTGTGGAACGACCCGGCTACCGGCGTGATGCGCCATGCGGATGCCGGCTACGACATCGCGGTTTCCTGCGCCAGTGAAAAAGGGCTGGACCTGCCCATGATTACGCGAAAGAGCTGAAATGATGACAACAACAGACAGGCTGGTGCTGGAACCGGGCCAGTTGACACTGGCGCAGATGCGCCAGTTCTACCTTGACGGGCCGGATGTGGTACTGGCGCCGGGCGCTGTGGCGCACCTGCATGAAGCGGCTGCCTCCGTCACCCGGATCGTGGAACGTGGCGAGCCGGTTTACGGTGTCAATACCGGCTTTGGCAAGCTGGCCAAGACGCGTATTCCCGATGACAAGTTGCGCGACCTGCAGCGCAACCTCGTGCTCAGCCATGCCGCAGGGATCGGGGAGCCGATGCCCGCGCGTATCGTGCGCCTGATCATGCTGCTGAAGGCGAACGGGCTGGCCCGTGGCTTTTCGGGTGTGCGGGCGGAAGTGGTCGAATTGCTGATCACCATGCTCGAACGGGGTGTCGTGCCGGTTATCCCGTACAAGGGATCGGTCGGCGCATCCGGCGACCTGGCGCCGCTTGCGCATATGAGCGCGGTGATGATCGGCGAGGGCGAGGCCTTTTTCAATGGCGAAAGGCGCACCGGGGCCGAGGCGATGCGCCTGGCCGGACTGGCGCCGCTGGAACTGGGGCCGAAGGAAGGGCTGGCGCTGCTGAATGGCACGCAGGTTTCCACCGCGCTGGCGCTGGCAGCCCTGTTTGACGCCGAACGCCTGCTGCAATGCGCCCTTGCGACCGGCGGCCTGACGCTGGACGCCGCGCGCGGCACGGATGCGCCCTTCGACCCACGCCTGCATGAACTGCGTGGCCAGCGCGGCCAGATCGAATGCGCCAGCGTCTATCGGGCGCTGATGCAGGGATCGGCCATTCGCGCCTCCCATGTCGAGGAAGACGAGCGCGTGCAGGACCCGTACTGCCTGCGCTGCCAGCCACAGGTCATGGGGGCCTGCCTGGACAGCCTGCGCCATGCGGCGGGTATCCTGCTGCTGGAAGCGAATGCGGTATCCGACAACCCCATTCATTTCGCCGATACGGATGAAATGATTTCCGGCGGTAATTTCCATGCCGAACCCGTGGCGATCGCATCCGACCTTATGGCGATTGCGGTATCGGAAATCGGGGCGATTGCCGAACGGCGCCTTGCCCTGCTGGTCGATGCGCAGATGAGCGGCCTGCCGCCATTCCTGGTCAATGACAGTGGCCTGAATTCCGGCTTCATGATCGCGCAGGTCACGGCTGCGGCCCTTGCATCGGAAAACAAGACGCTGGCCCATCCTGCTTCCGTGGACAGCCTGCCGACTTCCGCAAATCAGGAAGACCACGTCAGCATGGCAACCTTCGCCGCCCGCCGGGTGACGGATATTGTCGATAATGTCCGCGTCATCCTTGCGGTGGAATACCTTGCGGCGGTGCAGGGGCTGGATTTCCTCGCACCCCTGTCGTCATCGCGGCCGCTGGTTGCGGCGGCGCAGGTGCTGCGCGCGCATGTTCCGTTCTTTGACCACGATCGCCTGTTTACCCCTGATATCGAAAAGGCGGCGGAACTGCTGGCGGATGGCAGCCTGGTGGCGAGCCTTGGCCAGCACGTGGCCCTGCCGCGGGTCGGATAGGGCGGATAGGACGTTTTTCCTGACTTTATTATTTCAAAGTAATGGGTTAGGGATGTTTCTGGTAATGATGCAACGCGACCGTGGGGAAAACAGGCGATGGAATTTTCGGGCGTTGATGACCTGTGTCGGACGGCCAGCCATCGCCTGCCGCGCCTGTTTCGGGATTATGTGAATGGCGGCGCGCATGGCGAAGTTACCATGCGGGCGAACCGGCAAGCGTTTCTTGACTGGAAAATTGTCCCGCGCTGCCTGCGGGATGTGTCGCAGGTGGATATCGGGTCCACATGGCTGGGCAAGCCCCGTGGGGCGCCGTTCATGCTGGGACCGGTCGGTTTCGCGGGCATGATGCATGCCGGCGGGGACATCATGGCGGCGCAGGCAGCCGCAAGGGCGGGTATCCCGTTTGCCGTTTCCACCTTTTCCATCGCTTCCATGGAAAAACTGGCCCGTGTGCCGGGGGTGGACCTTCTGGCGCAGATCTATGTCTTCAGGGATCGCGCGCTTACGCGTGACATGCTGCGCCGCGCGCATGCATGCGGGATTGATGGCATTATCCTGACAGTGGATACCGCCATTACGCCCATGCGGGCGCGTGATGTGCGCAACGGGTTCCGGCGCATGACGCGCCCGTCAGTCGCCCAGTTGCTGTCGATGGCCAGCAGGCCGGGATGGAGCCTGCGCATGCTGATGGCGGGAAAGGCCCGCATCGGCAATCTTGCCCCCTACAGCATGGGCCGGAACCTGCTGGAGGAGGCACGGAATGCCGCCGCTGGCATTGACCCCTCCCTGACATGGCGGGATCTGGCATGGCTGCGCAAGGAATGGGGGGGCAGGCTGATCGTCAAGGGTGTGATGGATGCCGATGATGCCCGGCAATGCGTGGAAAACGGGGTGGATGCGCTGGTAGTCTCCAACCACGGCGGGCGACAGATGGACCCGTCGCCCGCAACGCTGTCCGTGCTGCCGGAAATTGTGGAAAGTGTTGGGGAACACTGCGAGATCGTGCTGGATAGCGGCGTGCGGCAGGGGGGCGATATCGTGACCGCGCTGGCGCTGGGCGCATGCGGGGTGGCATTGGGTCGCCCGTGGGCATGGGCGCTGGCGGCGGCGGGGCGCAAGGGCATGGACGCCCTGACAACCGGCCTGTCGGGGGAGGTGCGTGACGTCATGGGGCTGGCCGGGCTGCGTACCATGGCCGAACTGGCGGCCCGGCGCACGCAGGTGCTGCGCCGGGCCTGAGCATCCCTTACATATGCTGGCGGCCACCCAGGCTGTATCGGCTGCCGGGATAGGTAAAGATGCCCTTCATCACGATCCTGTCCTGTACCCATGTGCGGCGCACCAGTTGCAGGCAGGCTTCCGGCGTTTCCAGTTCCAGCAGGTGCTGGAGTTCCTGTGACGGGGTGATGGCGAAAATGACGTGTTCGATCTCGTCGGGTTCGGCAATATGGTACAGGTGCCGGTGTGGATGCGCGATGGAAAAATCCTGGTTCAGGTAGTCCGGCGCAAAATGCGGCGAAACATACCGTTCTTCCACCTGCAGGGGGGTGTCGTCCTCGTAATGCACGATCACGGAATGGAACAGCTTGCTGCCCGGGCGCTGGTCAAACGACATGGCCAGGTCAACATCGGCCCGCGCCGTGTCCAGCGTGATGACACGGGAATGGTGGGTATGGCCGCTGGCGATAATGTCATCGGCAATATCATGTAACTGAAGCAGTTCGGCGCGCGGCGCAGGGCGGGCGACAAAGGTGCCAACGCCTTGTGCGCGCGTGACCATGCCTTCCGTCATCAGTTCGCGCAGGGCGCGATGTACCGTCATGCGCGATACGCCGGTGATTTCCACCAGTTCACTTTCCGATGGCAGGCGCTGGCCGACTTTCCATTCTCCCCGCTTTATGCGTGCCGTGATATACTGCTTGACCTGTTCATAGCGTGTGATTGCCTGGGTTTCAGCAATACCTGTAGCCATATTGCGGCACTCAATTCATGGTTTATGGCAACCTGTGCGGCGCCGGATGGAAAAGGAATGACCTGCGCATTATCATGACACAGTCTTACATACATGATGAAGCAATATAACACAATGCGGATTGCTGGCCGGGGGCAGGTAATGGCGCAATATGCAATACCGCGCCGCGCAGGATTTCACCTGTTGTCACATGATGGACCGTATTATTGGCACAGGTTGTCCGCCACGAACCGCTTGCGGGCACAATAATGGTATCGGCTCCCGCATTGGGGAAGAACGTTGTCGTGACTGACCGGATTGCGGCATCGGGAAACCTGCCGGGTGCGAACATGATGTTCAGGACGGTGACCGCACCCCCGACCAGATGGCAGGCAAGGGGAACCGCGCCGGAAAACGACAGCACCGGACCCGCGCTGGCCAGTCGCATGCGTTCGCGCGTGGGCAGGACCAGTTCCAGCCCGGCGCCGGACAGCAATGCCTGCTGGCGTTGCAGGCCGGGATAGGCGGAAAAGGCGCATGACCGGCCAATGGTTGCGATACTGACGCGCCAGCCGGGTGCCTCGGCCACGGGCCGCGTCATGCCCTGCCCGTTTTTCCAGGCGCTCAGGGGCAGCGACTGGATGGAAAACACACGCGGCGTCACGGGTTGGCCGGCGCAGGCAGCAACATGCCGGGATTGAGGATATTGCGCGGGTCCAGCGCCTGCTTGATCGCGCGCATGACCGTAATCGCGTCATTGCCGTGCTGGGCGTGCATGAACGCCTGCTTGGCTATGCCAATGCCGTGTTCCCCGCTTATGGCCCCCCCGAGGTCAAGGGCGCGCTGGATGATCTTGTGGTCCAGCGCCTGCGCGCGCGCCCACCCATCGGGTTCGGGCGGGACCAGGATGACGGTATGGAAATTGCCATCCCCCACATGGCCGACGATGGGGGCCGCCAGGCCGGAGTCCTCGATGTCCTGCCTGGCCAGTGTAATCATGTCCGTCATGGCGGAAATCGGCACGACGGCATCGGTGGTCATGCCCTTGTATCCCGGCCGGTAGGCCATGCAGGCCCAGAAGGCGTCATGGCGGGCTTTCCACAGCCGGGTGCGTTCCTCGGGGCTGGCGGATGCCCGGAAGGACAGGCCGTTATGGCATTCGGTGATTTCGCGCAGCAGGTCCGCCTGTTCCGTTACCGAGGCGGGGGATGCATGCAGTTCAAAGAACAGGGTCGGCAGGGGGCGGTAGCCCTCCAGCGACGAATACTTGATACAGGCATCCATCTGCACGTCATCCAGCAGTTCCAGCCGCCCGATGGGCAGGCCAGCCTGAATGATGGACGTGGCGGTATCCACCGCGTCCGCCAGCGTGGCGAACTGGCAGGTCGCCCCCAGGATGGTTTCGGGCAGCGGATGCAGACGGGCCTGGATTTCCGTAATGATGCCCAGCGTGCCTTCCGATCCGATCAGCAGGCCGGTCAGGTCATACCCGGTCGCGGATTTGCGGACATTGCCCCCCGTCTGGATGACCTTGCCATCCGCCATGACCGCGGTCAGGCCCAGTACGTTCTCGCGCATCGTGCCATAGCGCACGGCCCCCGTGCCGGATGCCCGGGTGGCGCACATGCCGCCCAGCGTCGCTTCCCCTCCGGGGTCCACGGCAAAAAACAGCCCGTCGCCGCGCAGCAGGCTGTTCAGCTGCTGGCGCGTCACTCCCGCCTGCACCCGGCAGCTCAGGTCCTGCGGGCGGATGTCGATAACGGCGTCCATCTGTGACAGGTCCAGGCTTATGCCGCCTTTTGTCGCGGTCAGCTGCCCCTCCAGCGACGTGCCGCCCCCGAAGGGTATGACCGGCAGGTGCAGGTCATGACAGGCGCGGACGATGGCTGCGACCTCCTCCGTCGTCCGGGCGAATACGACCACATCCGGCTGCGTGGCCGGGTCGGGGGACTGCCAGCCCTCGCCATGGGCGTGATGCCGCCGGACCGTCGCATTGGTGGAAATCTTGTCCCCGAGCACGGGGCGGAGACGCGCGATGAAGGACTCAATGGCTGTCATCGGTCTGTCCCGTTTCAATGGCGAGGGCGTGGAGGAAGCGGTCATTGTCCACAGGCAGGCCGACGCTGACGCGCAGGCAGGTCTCGAACCCTTTTTCACGCCAGGGCTTGATGATGACGCCATGCCGCAGCAGGCGTTCCGCCACAATGGCGGCATCATGCCCGACATCAAGGAATATGAAATTGGCATGCGATGGCACGGGGGCATAGCCCTGCCGTGCCAGCGCAAGCATGAAGCGTTCGCGTTCAGCCACGGTCGCCGCGACGCTGTCGCGCATATGCGCCCTGTCCCGCAGCGACGCCAGCGCCATGCCCTGCGCCGCCATGTTGGTGTTGAACGGGTCACGCACCTTGTTCAGGGTGGTGATGACACCGGTATCGGATGCAAGCGCGTAGCCAATCCGCAGCCCGGCAAGGGCGTACGCCTTTGAAAACGTGCGCAGCACCAGCCATGGCCGTTCCTGCCGGGGCAGGATTTTCGTGGCGTCGGGGTAGTCCGGGCTGCCCTGGGCGTATTCGTAATAGGCTTCGTCAATCACGATCAGCGTGTCTGGCGGGCAGCACGCCACCAGTTCCAGCATGTCGGGCGCGTTCATCATGCAGCCAACCGGATTGGAGGGATTGGAAAACATGAGGATTTTCAGTGGCGCGGCCTGAACCGCCTGCTTCATCGCCGGCAGGTCGAACCGGCCTTCGGCGGTAATGGAAACCGCATCGACCCGTGCCCCCATCATTTCGGGCCAGATCATGTGCAGCCCGAAGGATGGCAGCACGGTCACCACCCGGTCGCCGGGGGAAAGATAGGCCTCGCAGATCAGGCGTATGATCTGTTCAGAGCCATTGCCCAGCATGATGTGGTCTGCTGGCATGTCCGTGATCTGCGCCAGCGCGTGGCGCAATGCCGATGCCGTCGCATCGGGGTAGCGGAACATCTGGCGCGTCAGGTTTTCCCACTGTTTCAGGGCAGTGGGCGAGGGACCGTAGGGGTTTTCGTTGCTGCCCAGTTTTGAAATATGCGGCGCGTTGTACTTCTGGCGTACCTCATCTTCCGACAGGCCGGCATTATAGACGGGCAGGGCGGCAACCTCGGGGCGGGAAGGCACGCGTGCTGACCGGGTAGGCATGGAAGAAGCAGCCATGGAAATAGCCTTTTCAATAAATTTGCGTCTACTTGTATATACATAAAGGCTGCGTCCGTTGTTGTAAATATGCAACGAGCGCCCGGCATCCCGACCGCCGGGCAAAAACAGGCACGACGCGGCGCCCCATGCAATACCGGCCCGTACCGGACAGGCAGCCATGGCGAATCATGTTTATCTGCCGGAATCCGCGATGCAGGCATCCATGGCATACGGGCTGCGTGGCGGCCCGGGCGCATGCCGCACCGTAATTTGTAATATCGGGTATGCTGGCTTACATATTGTGACTTCGCAATAATATTTGTATCGTAAGAAATCTTGATGGAGGAAATGCATGACAGGTTGGTTTCGGCATGTATCGGCCATGGTCGCATCTGTCGTGGTTTCCGCTCCCGCCGTGGCGCAGGCTGCCGAACCGTCGCCTGCCCTGCAGGCGGAACAGAGCGATGTAGCGCAGCTTCCGGCAATGGGGGCGCACTGGGTCTTTCCCTATACCAGGACAACGGCGATCACCATTTATGATGGGGATAACGGTCATGTCCTGGGCACGATTCCCGCAACGCCGCTGGCCAACAATGTCATCACGCCTGACCGGCGGACCATTTATGTAACCGAGACGTCATGGTCGCTTGTCGACCATGGCGACCGGCATGACATGTTGCAGCAGTTCGATGCCCGCACGCTGGAACGCGTGCGCGAACTGGCGTTGCCGCCGCGCGCGCTGGTGGGGCGCAAGCAGCAGAATTTCGATGTCGATGCCAACGGGAAGCTCGGGTTCATATTCGACCTCAGCCCCGCATCCGCGGTGACTGTTGTCGACCTGTCCGCGTTCAGGGTAGTCCGCACGGTGGATATTCCCGGTTGTGCGCTGGTCTTTCCATGGCAGAGCGGTGGATTTTCCAGCCTGTGTGGCGATGGGTCATTGACCAATGTGGCGGTGGGCACGGACGGCAAGGCCAGCGTTACCCATTCCAAACCGTTTTTCAGCGCGGATGGCGACCCGGTTTATGAACAGAGCCTGGCGGAACGCGCGAAGGGCGATGCCTATTTCATTACCTATAGCGGCAAGGTCATGAAGGCGCATCTGGGGCCGCAGCCGGTTATCGAACCGGCATGGTCAATCCAGCAGGCGGCGGGCCAGCCCGCTGCCGGGACCGGGGTGCAGGAACTGGCATGGCGTCCGGGCGGCACGCAGCCGTTTGCCATGTCCTATTACAACCACCACCTGTTCGCCCTGATGCATACAGGCACGTACTGGACCCACAAGACGGCAGGCACCGAGGTGTGGGAACTCGATACGCAGGCCCATCGCCTGGTACGCCGCATCGACCTGCCGGCGCCTGCCAAGGTGGTGGCGGTCAGTCAGGACGAGAAACCATTGCTGTATGCCAACGGGGAAAACGGAAACCTGATGGTCATCGACCTGCAGAGCGGGAAGACCCTGCGCAATACCCATATTGACGCAGGCGCCATGACCGTCACGCCGCCGTAAGGCAATTCCCGTTTAATTCATACTGTCCCCCTTGGTTTGGAAAATACTGGTCATGACTGAATCCTTTTTTGACAGGCTGGGCGAAAAGCTGACGCGGAAAATGGCACAGGGCATTTCCCGTCGCAGCATGATCGCCAAGGCGGGAAGCGCTGCCGTGGTGACGTCTTCCCTGCCGCTCCTGCCCGTTCAGCGCGCGCAGGCGGCGCAGGCGCAACCGGCTGCGGTTTCGGATTTTGACCGCCGCGCCCAGTCCACCGACCCGACAAAATGCGATTACTGGCGGCATTGCGCCATTGACGGAGTGCTGTGCGGGTGCTGTGGCGGTGGTGTGCATACCTGCCCGCCCGGCACGCAGCCTTCGCCCGTGTCGTGGATAGGCACCTGCCGTAACCCTGTCGATAACCGGTCTTACGTCATTGCCTATCGGGATTGCTGCGGGCGGACATTGTGTAATTCGTCGCCGGATTGCCATTGCAATACGGAAGACAGGGAACTGCCGGTTTACCGCCCCCAAGCCAATAATGACATCATCTGGTGTTTCGGGGGATCCTCCGCAGTGTACCACTGTTCAACAGCGGCACTGGTCGGGCAGGCGGAATAAGTACCCGCCCCATGTGCGGGGCATGGGAACGGCCAACGGATTATCTCCCGCCGTACGATGTCATCCATTCGGTTGCGGCCGCGTGCGCGGCCGTGCCTGCCTTGGGCCGCCAACCGTTGCAGGGACCGGTGCTGTTTTTCACTGAACTTGCCGGGTCTGGATCATGGACTCGATCATAATCCAGTCTGCTGCCATGCAGATCACATGGATCAAGGACAGGTTTTCTGGCAAGGCGGCGGCTGAAAACCATAAAAGCCTGACATAGTAATGTGATCCGGTCATGACGATGGGGAACCAGACAGGACGTGTTCTGTCAGCCCTGTTTGAAAAGCCTGCTTTCGCAGCATCCCGTAAATTATGAAGCAGTTTTCTGGCGGAATGATTCTGAAAACAGGGAGGATGCCGCCTTTTGCTTAAAAAGGCGGCGTTCTTTCGAAGCTTTTGCAAAAAGCTTCACCAAAAACTTCCTTTAATTTTAAAGCACTATCATGAACTGACTTTTCAAACAGTCTCTTATATTTTAAAATAATTATTCAGTCCTCTTTATCCTGTATCAGGTATATCCACGACTGATAAGGCATTCCTGCACCGCGCGTTCGGCTGCATCTATTGCGGTATTGGTAAAGGCCGCGGCAGTGGAATCCGCATTGGCAATGGCGATCCGTCCGTAAGGCTGCCGTCCGATAACATGGGGGCGCAGGGCTGCGGGCATGTATGGATCCCCCAGCGTGTCGTAAGTATAGGCATAGCCGTGGGGCCAGCGGTTTACGGTCAGTCCGACAATATCCTGTTCATGGTTGAAACCAAGGGGACCGAACATGCGCTGGAGCTGGTCGCGGGTCTTTGCCTCGATTTCGGGGAAAGTCATGGCCAGCATTTCCTGTCGCCCCAGCCTGTTCTGTTCCTTGCGCGGGTGGCCAGGGGCATTTGCATTGCGCAGCAGGTGGATCATGGTCGGGCGATCAGGGGAGGGATTGGTCGTGTATCCGCCAATATCCACCGGTTCGTCTACCAGAAGGCGGGTATGGTAGGAACAGGGCGCATAGATGGACTGGGTGCCGCAACGGCGCAATGCCTGTCCATTACGCAGCAGGACACTGCTGTATTGCATTGGAACCTTGGACGGGTATTTCAATGCATCCTTTTGTGATTCGGGCAGGGAGGGCACAATAAACGGAATGATATTGTTGAAGCATGCCATGATGACATTGTCAGCCATGACCGCATGGCGCGTGTCGGATGTGCCATCCGGTTTCTGGTACACCACCCTTACAGGTTTGTTATCATTCGGCCTGATCGGGTCGCCGGTATGTTCCACGCGCACGACCATGCTGTTCAGGCGGATCCGTACCGCACCGGGCTGGTCCAGCCGGGAATAATTTCCCTGCGCCATGACAATGCTTGCCGCCGTTTGCGGGGCGCCAAAAAATGATGGCACCAACCGCCCGACCAGCAGGCGGGCAATCGTGGCATTTCCGTCGGGGAAGTGGAAGACGGCCGATTCATGCGGTGTGTCATGCGTGACCTCCATCCCGTTGAAGCCGGGTGCCTCCGCCTTCATCGCATCATAGGCGGGGCAGGTATCCACGCGCATATTGTTGCGAAAGGCCTTGCCGGCAAAGAAACGGATGGCCCCGTCCGACATGTGGGCGTAACGTCGCAGGAATGTTTCGTAACTGATCGTGCGCAGCAGGGCCTGGCGGGCATCCGGTGTCAGGTCAGGCAGATAATTGATGGCCTGCGTATGCAGCCGCAAGAGATCGGTCCGGGTTTCATCATCCAGCGGTGAATCGCGAAAAAACCTGTCCCAGTTTTTTTCATGATAGCCGGGCACCAACTGGTCCTTGCCGAAATTTTCCCGATCATAAAAAACAGCCGGTTCCAGTCCCTTCAGGCGGCTGGTCTTCAGGTAGCTGGAATAGGTGTCCGGGCGGATGCCAAGGTCCATCAGCAGGGTTGTTGCGGTAAAGCTGTAAGGGAAGGGGGTTTCGATGCTCATCGTCCCGCCATAGCCCAGGTAGGTCTGGCCCTTGTACTGCAATGCGTTCCGTTTGGCATGGCCGCCAAAATCGTCGTGGTTGTCCACGATCAGAATGCGTGCATCCGGTCCCATCGCGCGCTGGTAGAACAATGCCGCCGACAGGCCGGATATGCCTGCCCCCACGACAACCAGGTCATAATGTTCACCCGTGTCGGTTGCGGTGACCGGGCCGGCAAACAGTCCGTCGCGCGCCGCGTGGGCCACTTCGAAAGAGCCGGGATACTGCCCGCGCAGGCCGGTGCGCAGCGGTGGGTAGGATGCGGCTGTCTCGTTCAGGGAAACCGCAGCGGGTGATGCTGCCTGGGCCGGGGATGGCATGGCGTTCGCCATGATTGGCAGGATTACGCCCTGTATCACGTTGCGACGCGTTATCCTTGGGGTATCGGCTGGAGATTTGTCGCTCATTCCGGGTCCATGCGTGTGGTTTGCGTCCCATGCGCATAACATGTTTCGTTGACGGAACAAACAGGAATTGCACCGCCTGTATTTGCGGATTGCGTACCCGATACAGAACGTTTTTTTTCCAGAACGAAAAGGCATGGTCATGATTGTGGATTAAGATTATTTTGCGGGACTGTTTCGTTCTGGCTTCAAAGGGTCCTGTTCCAGATGTCAAGGAAAACAACGGTTTCCACGCCTGCGGTGACGCGTCGTGATTTTATCAATGGTGTGCTGGTCAGTGCCGCGGTCGGCACGATGGAAGGGCGGGCGCAGGCGGCGGGCGTCGTGGACCCGCCCGCGCGGACCGGCATGCGCGGCAGCCACCCCGGGGCGTTCGAGGCAGCGCACGCCCTGCGTGACGGGACCGTTCCGGCCCACAGGATTCACAGGACTGGCGAGGTCTATGACCTGGTCATCGTGGGCGGGGGGCTGAGCGGCCTTTCGGCGGCCCATTTCTTTCGCAAATATGCGGGAGCGGACAAAAAGATCCTCATCATCGACAACCATGATGATTTTGGCGGGCATGCCAAGCGGAATGAATTCAGTGTCGATGGCGCCCGGATGGTGCTCAACGGCGGTACGCTGGAGGTCGAATCCCCCGAACGCTACAACCAGTGGGCACGGATGGTCCTGGACGACATCGGTGTCGACCTTGATCGCTACCTGAAGGAAAATGCCGCCAACGAGTCCCTTTATTCCAGCCATGGCATGGGACCGGGCCTGTTTTTCGATCAGGAAACATGGCATGCCGATACCCTGGTGCGCAGCGCCGCCGGCACGGAAAACTGCCTCAATGCCCATGCCCTGCAACATGCCCCGCTCAGCAACAGGGCGCGCGCGGATCTCATGCGCCTGCTTTCAGCGCGGCAGCCGGATTACCTGCATGGTCGCTCGGTTGCGGAAAAGAAGAAATTTCTCGCCGGTATTTCCTACCCGGAGTACCTTGGCAAATGGGCAAAGGTGGACCCGTCCATCCTGTGGTTTTTTCGCAAGGCGGGCAGCGGCGTCTTCTGCGTCGGGTCCGATACGCTGCCCGCGCTGTTCGCATGGACAATGGGGCTGCCGGGATTTTCGGGTCTGGGGCTGGGGGACGTGCCGGAAGGACTTCTGGCCGACCTGCCCGGTGGCCAGCATGGGCGGCAGAAGGAAAGCGGGCATAGCGTCCATTTCCCCGATGGCAATGCGACCCTTGCCCGGCTGCTGGTTGCCTCCCTCATCCCCGCGGCAACAAAGGGGCGCACGCAGGAAGACATGGCGACGGCCACGTTCGATTACGGCGCGCTGGACCGCGCAGGCTCCGCCGTCCGCTTGCGGCTGGGCAGCATGGTGATGAATGTCGCCCATGACGGCGCCCCGGATCAGGCGCAGCACGTATCGGTCCTGTATGCCCCGGCGGGGGAAGCCTCTCCCACGCAGTATCATCAGGTGCAGGCCAGGCAGGTGGTCATGGCGTGCTGGAACATGTTCATTCCCTATCTGGTGCCGACGCTGCCTGATACGCAGAAGAAGGCGCTGGCCTACGGGGTCAAGGGACCGATTGTTTACGTGAATGTGGCATTGCGTAACTGGCGGGCATTTGAAAAACTGGGCGTAAGTGAAATCCGCTGTCCGGGAATGTATTTTGATGAGGTCTCGCTCGCTGAACCCATGGCCCTTGGCGGGCTTGCCCTGCCATCCGATCCGGACCGCCCCATCGTCATCCGCATGATCAAGACATTCAGCGTGCCGGGCCTGTCAAAGCGGGAGCAGTACCGGGCCGCGCGCGGCATGCTTTTGGGCATTTCATTCGAGACGTTTGAACACGAAATCCGCAACCAGTTGCAGCGCGTGCTGGGCGCGGGCGGATTTGACGCCACCCGTGATATCGCCGCCATAACCGTCAACCGCTGGCCGCATGGGTATGCCTATACCTATAACAGCCTGTACGACCCCGCCGAATGGGTGTTTACCGAGACGGATACCCGTCCCTGCGTGGTGGGCAGGCAACTGTTCGGGCGCATTGCCATCGCCAATTCGGATGCATCGGCCAGTCCCCACACTGATGCCGCCTTCCTTGAGGCGCATCGTGCCGTGACCGAACTGCTGGATGCGGGCCAGTATCCGTTCGTCCCGACCGTTCCGGGCCATTCCGCCGATACACATAAAGAGGGAAAAATATAAGCCATGACAAGCGACAGCGCGATTTCGCCGTACGCCCACCAGATGTATTGCAACGGGCAGTGGATCACGCCGGATGGACGGGAGCAGATGGATGTCATCAATCCCGCGACCGAGCAGCCCTGCGCCCGGATCACGCTGGGCAATGCACGGGATACGGAACGTGCGATCAGGGCGGCCCGCGCGGCTTTCCCCGCATGGTCCATGACCGATCGCGCCACGCGCCTGGCGGCGCTGGAACGGATTGTGGAGATTTACAAAAGGCGCATGAAGGACATGGCCCGCGCCATTTCGCTGGAAATGGGCAGTCCCCTGACCCGTGCCTATGACAGCCAGGCCTGGGCGGGGATGGCGCATCTGGAAGAAATGGTGACGGTGCTGCGTGACTTCCCGTTCGAGGAACGGCGCGACGATATGCTGATCGTCCATGAAGCGGTCGGCGTTACCGGCCTGATTACCCCGTGGAACTGGCCGATGAACCAGATCGCCTGCAAGGTCGCGCCGGCCCTTGCGGCGGGCTGCACCATTATCCTCAAACCCAGCGAAGTCGCCCCCCTCAGCGCCCTGCTGTTTACCGAAATCCTTGATGAGGCCGGCCTGCCGCCGGGTGTGTACAACATGCTGAACGGCACCGGCCCCGAAGTGGGGGAGGCCATGGCCCGTTCCCCGCTGGTCGATATGGTGTCCATCACCGGGTCTACCCGTGCAGGTGCTGCGGTGGCGCGTCTGGCGGCGGATACGGTCAAGCGCGTCCATCAGGAACTGGGGGGGAAATCCCCCAACATCATCCTGCCTGATGCCGATCTGGAACAGGCCGTGGCGCAGGGTGTGCGTAAGTGTTTCAGCAACTCGGGCCAGTCCTGCGATGCGCCAACCCGCATGCTTGTACCCGCCGCCCGGATGGAGGAAGCACTGGACATCGCCCGTCGGACGGCCGCCACCATTCGCGTGGGGGACCCGATGGACCCGGAGGTCGATCTCGGGCCGGTTGTAAGCCATCTCCAGTTCGATCGTATCCAGACGCTGATCCATAAGGGCATGGATGAAGGCGCCACGCTGGTCTGTGGCGGCCCGGGCCGTCCCGATGGCCTGACATGCGGGTATTACGTGCGCCCGACCATATTCGGGCATGTAACGTCCGGCATGGCCATCGCGCAGGAGGAAGTCTTTGGCCCGGTTCTGGTCATAATGGCTTATGATAATGAAGAACACGCCATCCAGATCGCCAATGACACGCCTTATGGCCTTGCGGCATACATCCAGTCAGGCGACCTGTCCCATGCGCGGCATGTCGCCCGCTACCTGCGGGCCGGTAATGTGAATATCAATGGCGCCCCCTGGACCGTCGCCGCGCCATTTGGTGGATATGGGCAATCCGGCAACGGGCGGGAATGCAGCGTGTACGGACTGCGTGATTTCATGGAGATCAAGGCGATCCTTGGATACTGGACGGCATCCTGACCAAAGCATTCATACATGCGGGCAGGGCCTGTCCCGCATGTATGAATGCAATGCGATCAATGTTTGAAATATCGGAATATTTTGAATGTGTCTGGCATTTTACCCGGCCTGCTGGCTTTTGCCTGCATCAGGAAGTCGCCCATTGGCAGGGACGCAAGATCCATGTCCGTTTTATTATTGATTGACTTGCGGAATTTATCCACGAGTTCCTCATTGCCAGCACCGCTGGCTCTGGCCTGCTCCGCAGGGATATCCCGCTTTAGCTCAGGGAACGCGCCAGGGCATGCATGCCACCCCGCTACGGTCATGGCCCACCTCTCGTGTGGCTGTCTTCGAGGAAATTGAAAAGACGCGGATTATCCGCATGGGCCACATTGAACCGGAACCATTGAGATGGCTGTTCATCCGGGCGGAACAGGTGGCCGGGGGCAAGCATGATGTCATATGAACACGCACGTTCCGCCAGGGCGCGCACGTCCATGTCCTGCCGAAACCGCGCCCATGCGAACATGCCGCCTGCAGGATTGAAATAAAGGTGCATGCCCACCTGTTCCAGGCGGGTGCAGACCCGCGCCTGCGCCCGTGTCAGGCTTTCACGCAGATGCGCCAGATGGGGATGGTACAGTCCGCTGCTTACGATATTATGGACAATTTCCTCGTTCAGGGGGGCTGTGGTCAGGTTGCTGGCCATTTTCTGGCGCAGGATGCGCTGTGCCGTATCCGGGTCGCAGGCCACATAGCCCACGCGCAGTCCCGGCCCGATGGTCTTGGAAAAACTGCCGATATGGATAACCGTTTTCAGGCCACCCAGTTGTGACAGCGTCTGCTGCCCGTTCGGGGCAAGGTCAAGGAATATGTCATCCTCGATCACCGTTACATCATTCTGCCGGACAATGCGCAGGACATCGCGCATGTTCTGTGTTGTGCTGCATGTGCCGGTGGGATTATGCAGGATGGATGTGGTGATGAACAGGCGCGGCTGGTACCGGCGCACGACGCGTTCAAGCTGTTCGGGGCAGGGGCCGTCACGCAGGCGGGGGATGCTGGCGATCTGCAAGCCCAGCGCCTGTAGCGCCGGGTAGAGGTTGCAGTAACCCGGATCTTCCACCAGGATTGTATCGCCCCGTGTCGAAAGGCAGCGTACAGCCAGTTCCAGCGCCTGGCTTGCCCCATGTGTCAGGATGATGCTGCTTTCCCCACACCCGATGTCCCGACGCGCCAGCATCTGGCGGATGTTGTGCCGCAGCCCGGCATGGCCGTAGGGATTGCCGTATTCCAGCATGCTTGCCAGCTTTTGGGTGGACAGTCCCGCCAGCGCACGCTGGGCGGCCGATGTGAACAGCATGTCGGACGGAAGCCAGCCGCATCCGGCCTTGATGACCGGGGCCTCGTCCTCATACGCATGCTGGAGCAGCCACATCGAATCAATCGACCGCTGCAACAGCGGTGTCTCCGGTGTCGGTCCCGTGACGAAATACCCCCGTGTGCCCCGGCTTTCCAGCAGTCCCGCGGCCGCCAGGCGCAGGTAGGTATTGGCGACCGTAATGGTGCTGACCCCGCATTGCCGCGCCATGCGCCGGATGGAGGGCAGGCGTTCCCCCCGACGCAGCACGCCGTTGCGGATGCGCTCTTCAATGTCCTGCCCGATCTGGCCGACCAGGGGCATGCGGCTGCGTCGGTCCGGATTGGGAAAGGGGGCGGGGGATGTCATGGAGGATGTGTTTCCAATCAGTACAGTATCACGACGTGCGCGCTGATTGTACATATACAGGATGTCGGCTGGGTTTTACATTTACGGAATGAATCGTCTCCGCACCAGGGATTGGGGACGTATTTCGGTAACAGGATTGTAACATGGCTCAGGATTCAGAAAAAGCGGACCTTCTCCGAAATGAGCGTGAAGGGGTTTACTGGCAGCCTTTTACCGCCAACCGTCTGTTGCGCGCCAATATGGAACCCCGTACGCTGGTCAGCGCCAAGGGGGCATATTACACCACCAGCGAAGGCAACAAGGTATTTGATACCCTGTCCGGCCTGTGGTGCACCCCGCTGGGACATGCCCATCCGCGTATTGTGGAAGCCGTGCGCAAGCAGGCCGAGACACTGGATTTCGCGCCCTGCTTCCAGTTGACCCATCCCGGCGCCATTTCGCTGGCCGAACGGATTGCCGATCTTGCGCCGCAGGGCATGAACCATGTCTTTTTCGCCAATTCCGGATCGGAGGCCGTGGATACGGCGCTGAAGGTCGCGCTGGGCTATCACCGGATCAAGGGGGCGGGCAACCGCTTCCGCATGATCGGCCGTGAACGTGGGTACCATGGCGTGGGCTTTGGCGGCATGTCGGTCGGCGGCATCGTGTCCAATCGCAAGATGTTCGCCGCGGGCATGATGCCGGGCGTCGATCACCTGCGCCATACCTATGAACCCAGGCACATGGCCTTTACCCGCGGGCAGCCGACATGGGGCACGCACCGGGCGGAAGATCTGGTCCGGCTGGTGGCCCTGCATGATGCGTCCACCATCGCGGCGGTCATTGTCGAGCCGGTACAGGGATCAACAGGGGTGATCGTGCCGCCGGTGGGCTATCTGCAACGCCTGCGTGAAATCTGCACGGCCAATGGCATCCTGCTGATTTTTGATGAAGTCATTACCGGATTTGGCCGCATGGGCGAAAATTTCGGCGCCCAGCGTTTTGGCGTGACGCCGGATATCATCACCTTCGCCAAGGCCGTGACCAACGGCATCGTGCCGATGGGTGGCGTGATCGTTACCGACGAAATCTACAATACGTTCATGACCGGCCCGGAAAATGCCATCGAGTTCTGTCATGGCTACACCTATTCCGGTCACCCCATGGCGGCAGCCGTCGGGCATGTGGTGCTGGATGTCATGCGCGAGGAAGGTCTGGTTGCCCGCGTGCGTGAACTTGAACCCGTGCTGGAGGATGCCGTTCACAGCCTGAAGGATCTGGATGTCATCGCTGATATCCGAAATATCGGGCTGACGGCGGGCATCGACTTCAAGCCGGTGGAAGGCAAGCCCGGTGCGCGTGGACTGGCGCTGTTTGAAGCGGGCCTGCGTAACGGGCTGCTGCTGCGCTGCACTGGTGATACGGTGTCGTTCGGACCGCCGTTCATCTCTACCGCGCAGGAACTGCGTGACATGGTTTCGACACTACGCAAGCTCATTACCCAGGTGGGTTGAGTAACAGGTCTCAGATAAAAAAAGGAAATACCATGCCTTTATTGCATTTTCACGTTGTGAAGGGCCAGCGGAACCCCGCCGAACTGCGTGGCCTGCTGGATGCGGCGCATGACGCCATGCTGGAAGCCTTCAAGGTGCCGGTGCGTGATCGCTACCAGCTGGTATCCGAACATGAGCCGACCCATATGGTGATCGAGGATACCGGGCTGGATATTCCCCGCACCCCCAAAGTCGTGCTGTTGCAGGTTGTCTCCCGCCCGCGCGGCAAGGAACAGATTGCCGCATTCTACAAGCTGCTGGCGGAAACACTGCAGGCCCGTTGTGGCCTGGCGCCATCCGACCTGATGGTTTCCATTATTGAAAATCAGGATGAACACTGGAGCTTCGGCCTGGGCCGGGCACAGTTCCTAACGGGTGAACTGCCGCTGCCAGGCGCGCCAGCGTAACATGATGCAGCCGGGCCTGACAAAGGCCCGGCTTTTTCCTTGTTTTTTTCATGATTTCAAAAACCATTCGCATGCATGTTTTGAAATAATATTACATTCTATTTTTATTTACATCTGTGAACGTAGTCAGGCGTCTTTTGGGATCACATGCAAAAAACCAATGCGCCTATACGATTTTTTAATTTCCAGATATGGCGCCTGTTGGTCTGTGTATATGTAAATACATTTCTTCATGACATGGTTCATGCAATAAAGAAATGTATTGTGATGAATGTGGTATAATATAACACATTCGCTGCGATGGGCAGATTGATATCGGGAAGTCAATTGTCCGCTGCCATCAATGATTTTTTTTGACGGGGATATGTTGCTTATTTGGCACTAAATGCAATCGGCAGCGTCCATCGCGCGGCGTGAGGCAAGGGACTATGATTAAAGGCATTCAGGGTGCGCCCGGATTGTTGTTACCTGTTTGAATTTCCATATTATAGTATTGATTTTAAATAATTTTTTGTTCCATTTTCGTTTTTTGTCCGAACTGACATGCGCGGTATGGCCATGATGGTCGCAAGACCACGGCAGGTGTGTCGTCGCGGCCACATGTATCGCTGCGCTTTCGAAATTGTAATGGACAAGAAAGATTACTCCTATGCAGCGTAGCGCGTTCCGAATAGGAATTGGTCATTAGATCAAGACCTGAGTTTTGGACGCGTGGGAGAGCGAGCGGATGTGGATGTTGAGACCTAAGTACATATCTTTACTCCTGACATCATCGGCGCTGATTTTTGGCGGGGATCACTATGCGCGGGCGCAGTCCGTGCATTCCACGTCCGATACGGATTCCACCGCGGTCACGCCTGCCCACCATCCGATCCGGGGGTCCATGGGCGGGGCCAAGCAGGTTGCGCGCACATCCACCAACAATACGCGCGTGACCGCAGGCCGTCCGGAAGTCCTGACCGTCAGCCATACCCGCCGCGCCATTTCGCACAACAGTGAAAACGTGATTGGCAGAAAGGAACTGGCGCAGCAGGTTCCGGGGCAGAACGTGCTGAAGGCCGTCGGCCAGTTGCCCGGCGTCAGCTACAGCTCCACCGACCCGCTGGGTATCGATACCTGGGGTGCCAGCGTCTACATGCGCGGTTTCTTCATGAACCAGCTGGGTGTGACGCTTGATGGCGTTCCGCTTAACGACCAGACCTATACCTCGACCAACGGCCTGAATATCGCGAATGCGTGGATATCCGATGATATCAGCCGTGTCAGCGTCTCGCAGGGGGCCGGGGCTGTTGACCTGCCGTCCAACACCAATCTTGGTGGGACGATGCAGTTCTTCACGTCCGACCCGAAGGAAAAGGCCGGGGCGACCGTATCCCAGGGCTTTGGCAGCTATGCGATGAAACGCACCTATGTCCGTGTGGACAGTGGCAAGCTGAACAAGACCGGGACCCGTTTCTACGTGGCCTATTCGCGTGATTTCGAAAAGAAGTATGACGCGGACAGCCCCGATTTCATGCAGCAGGTGAACGCCAAGCTTGTCCAGCCGATTGGCGAGGACAGCAAGATGACGGCGTTCTTCAACTGGAACAACGCCGAAGTTTACGGCTATCTGGATAAGTCACTGGGATCGCTGGCAAAATACGGCTGGCGGCAGGAGCTGATGTACCCCAACTACGCGCAGGCCTACAGCTATGCGGAGGGGAATTATCCTGCGGGCTGGAATTCGCTGGTTAGCGGTAACTATACCCAGTTGTATGATGCGGGCCAGTCCACGCAGGACTACATCGGCGGCATCAATTTCGACCTGAAGCTTGCGAATAACCTGCGTTGGAAAACAACGCTTTATGCGCATCGCGATCTGTCCAACGCCACCTACAGCGCGCCGGGTACCGAATCTCCGGGAACGGGTGCCCCCCTGTCCGAACAGGTCTGGATGAACCGCGAAATGCGCGAGGGGTTCAATACCTACTTCGAATACAAGATCGCCAACCATACCATCAACACGGGTGCGTGGTTTGAAAACAACTCCAGCTCGGCGTTGACCGATTACTTCAACGAGCCGTTGCTGGGCCATGGCGCGCCGCTGAGCACGACAGGGCCTTACACGACCTATGGCCAGGCCTTCGCGACCGGTTGGGCGTACAGGTGGAGCACCAATACATTCCAGTACCACGTCATGGATACATGGCGCATCCTGCCCAACTTTACGGCCACATATGGCTTCAAGTCCGTGCTGCAGACCACGGCGGGCGGTGATTATGCATATGACCCGACGGGGAATTATTCCGGCCTGAACAATCCCGGCCCCACGGGGTCAATGACGTCTGCCGCGGCCTTCCTGCCAGCGGTGAACCTGGACTGGCGTTTCCTGCCGGGGCATGAACTGTACTTCGACTTTGCCGAAAACATGCGGCCCTACAGCGCGTCCCCCTATGCCAGCGCCAACGAGCCGGGGCCGTGGATGGTCCAGACGCAGTCGCAGTTCAACCAGTTGAAGAAAACGCTGACCCCGGAACGCGATTTCACCTATGTGCTGGGTTATCGTTATTCGTCCCGCCTGCTGACGGCCGGGATCGACGGATACCACTCCGACAATTATAACCGCCTGATTTCCGCCGCGAGTGGCATCGGTGGTGGCGACCAGTCTGCTTCCTTCATCAATTCGAAGCATGCCAGCCAGTGGGGCATGGATGCGATCCTGACCATTACCCCGGTCAAGGGGCTGGCGATCACCAACTCCGTCAGCTACAACCATTTCGCCTATGCGGCCAATGTGCCGATCTGCCTGACGTCTGCCACAACGGGTTGCGAGAACCTGCGTGGCAAGAAGATGGATGGCTATCCGTCAGTCATGTATAAGGCGAACCTGTCCTATACCTGGCGCAAGGCTTCCGCCTACCTGGACGTCAACTACTATTCCAAACGGCAGTATTCGCTGCTGAACGATACCCATGTGCCCGCATACTGGCTGGCCAATCTGGGGGCGAGCTACCATTTCGGCAAGGTTGGCTTCCTGCATAATGTCACGGCCAGCTTTACTGTCTATAACCTGTTCAACGCCAAGTATATTGCCATGATGGGTGAAAACGGCTTCCCGGCAAGTGGGGACATGCAGTCCGTCGAACGTGGCGCGGTGCGTGAATACTTTGGCACGATCAAGGCGGAATACTGATATTTGACCTAACGAAGGTACAGCACGGGCGGGTAATGGAAGAGTGTGGAATGTGTCTGTCTTTCCCGGCTGCCTGTTCGTTGTCGTGGAAGGATAGGTAAGATCATGACATGTTTTTCCAGATCGCGGTACCTGCTGCTGGCCAGCGTGATCGGGGCGGGGATAGCGATGGGGGGCATGGCGAAAGCCATCCCGCCCGTCCTCCAGCCCGAACAGAGCGATGTGCTGAGCCTCCCCCCCATGGGCGACCACTCGGTGCTGGTCGCCACGGGCGAACAGTCCTTTACCCTGTATGACGGGGACAAGGGACGGATACTGGGCACGCTCCCGGCTTCCATGGTGGACAATATCGCCATTGCCCCGGACCGTAAGGATATTTACGTCGCCGTAACCATGTGGAGCCGGGGGGACCATGGTACGCGGGAAGATTTCCTGCGCGACTATGACGCGCACACCCTTGACCTGGCACATGAAATCGAACTGCCGCCCCGTGGCCTCGCGGTCTTCAAGCAGCAGAACCTGGAACTCAGCCAGGATGGCCACTGGGCCTTCATCTTCGACATGAGTCCCGCAACCGCCGTCACCGTGGTGGACCTGCATGAACACAAGGCCGCCCGTACGGTCGACATCCCCGGCTGCGCGCTGGTTTTCCCGTGGGCGCATGACGGGTTTTCAACTCTCTGCGGTGATGGATCGCTGACCAATGTGGCGCTGGCGGCCAGCGCCGTGAACGTCACCCACAGCAAACCGTTTTTCGATGCCAACCGTGATCCCGTATTCGAACAGAGTCCCGCTGACCGCAGGGCCGGCAAGGCCCTGTTCATAAGCTATACCGGGCAGGTTTACCCCGTAACGCTCGGGGCCACGCCGGCCATGGGCAAAAGCTGGTCGCTACAGGCCGCCGCAGGCCAGCCGGCCGCCGGGACGGGGCAGCAGGAACAGGCCTGGCGCCCCGGCGGCGAGCAGCCCTTCGCATGGCACGAGGCGGATAACAGGCTGTATGTCCTGATGCATGTGGGGGGATACTGGACCCACAAGCAGGAAGGGACCGAAGTCTGGGTCTATGATGTCACGGCCCAGCGCCTGCTACAGCGGATCGACCTGCCTTCGCCCGCCAAGGGCATTACCGTCAGCCCCGATACGGCCAGCCCGCAGGTCTACGCCATGCTGGCATCGGGGAAGATGGCCATCCTGTCCGCCACGACCGGTCAGGTTGAAAAAACGGTCGAGGCAAAGGCCGGTGGCATTTCCATTGTGCCGCAGCCGTGACAGGTGGCCTGCCTTCCTTGTTTGAATGTTCCAAAAGCGACTAGAAAGTTCAGGGGATCTATCGGATGAAACCATCATTTCTGGAGCAGATAGGGGAGCACCTGACCCGCAGGCTGGCTTCTTCATCCTCGCGCCGTGGCGTGCTGGGACGGGTGGGAACGGCCATGGTCGCCGGTGGTGTCTTCCCGCTCCTGCCGGTGCAGCGCGCCCGGGCCGCGGCCGGGAGTGCCGCCCCCAGGCCCGCCGACGTCACGACATTGTCCGATTTTGAACGGCGCGCCCAGTCATCCGACCCCACGAAATGCAATTACTGGCGGCACTGCGCCATTGATGGCGTGCTGTGCGGGTGCTGTGGCGGGGGGATACACAGTTGCCCGCCGGGCACGCAGCCTTCGCCGGTCTCATGGATCGGAACCTGCCGTAACCCCGATGACGGGCGTTCGTATGTCATCGCCTATCGTGACTGCTGCGGGCGTACCACGTGCACCACGTCATCGGATTGCGAATGCAATACGGCGGATCGTGAAATGCCGATCTATCGACCGCAGGCCAGCAACGACATCATCTGGTGTTTTGGCACGACCTCCGCCGCCTATCACTGCTCTACCGCCGCCATTGTCGGGCAGGCGGGATAAGATAGAAAACGGTCATGCAGATGCGTGAGGAACGGCCCGGCCCGTGGCCTTTGTCCATCGTGCGGCTTGCTGTCACCCTTTGCGTGTTCGCTGTCGCGCCTGCGCCGGGCGCGCGTGCCGATGCGGACGGGGGGCATGCGGCAGCGGGTAACGGGCCAGTCCTGTCACAGGTCAGGGCGCATTACCTGGTCGGCTGTGGCGGCTGCCATGGCATAACGGGGGTCTCGGCATCCGATGTGGTGCCCGACCTGAAGGAACAGGCCGGGTATTTCCTGTGTTCGCCCAAGGGGCGCGAATACATGATCCACCTGCCCAATGTCGCGTTTTCCCCGCTTTCCTCGGCTGACCTTGCCGACCTCATGAACTATGTGGCGTTCGGCCTGGGGGGAAAGAGCGTGCCGGCGGGCGCGCGCCCCTATACGGCAGCCGAGGTGGCGGGGTTGCGGCAGGCGCCATTCCGGAATTACAGCCTGCAATCCTACCGGCTGGATGTGGTGCGTGACGTCATTCATGCCTGCCCGCAGGCCGCAACGGTTATCCATGCCTATGACCTTGCGCTGGATAAGCGTGAAATAGACAATAAATAAACCCTGGCCGCGGATGGGGATGCATCCCGGATCAGCGCCGCCGAAGCGTCATCACGGATTGTGTAGTTCATGCACTGGTATATGTGTCAGGGATGTCCATAGGTGATGTGATCGGGGCCGGCCCGTTTGTCAGATCATCAACCACCATTGCAACGGCGGACGCGGGCACGCTCTTTATCCCATGTCCCGTCTGGCCTGCCCGGATTATGCTGGAGTACCTGTTTCCCATGGTTTCGTCTTCCATCAAATCCCTTCCTTCCAGCCTGTATGCGGCCATTACGCCACCCGGCCCGGATGCGTCTGCCCTGACAGCGGCGCAGGTGACCGATACCGTGATTATCGGTGGCGGCATTACAGGCCTGTCGGCCGCCCTGCACCTTGCCCAGGGGGGGCACAAGGCCATGGTGCTGGAGGCAAATGCCATTGGCTGGGGGGCATCGGGACGGAATGGGGGGCAGGTCAATCCCGGTCTCAAATATACGCCAGCCGAGGTGGAGCGCGACCTGGGCGCGCATGGCCGTACCCTGGTTGAAGCCGCATGGAATGCCCCCGACCTGGTTTTCGATCTGATCGAACGGCATGGCATCGTGTGTGATGCGGCGCGTGGCGGCACGATCCGCGCGGCGACGGCATCGGGCCAGCTGGATCATGAACGGACCCTGTTCAACGAATGCCGTGAACGTGGCGGCCCGGTCACGTGGCTGGATCAGGCCGATATTGCCGGGCGCACCGGAACGGAGCGTTATTGTGGCGGGTTCATTGATGCGCGCGGGGGCCAGCTCAACCCCCTGGCCTATACACGGGGCCTGGCCAGGGCCGCGATGGATGCCGGTGCGGTCGTGCATGCGAACAGTCCGGTTCTCTCGCTGCGGCGGGATGCGGGGAACTGGCATGTCAGGACACCCGCGGGCAGTGTGCATGCGCGGCAGGTCGTATTCGCCACCAATGGATATACGGGTCGGTTATGGGACCGGCTGCGCCGCACGCTGGTCCCCGCCTATAGCGCGATTGTCGCGACCGACCCGCTGCCTGAATCCGTACGTACGCGTATCCTGGCACAGCGTGAAGTGGTGTATGAACTGGGTGAACTGGTAACCTATTACCGCATTGATGGGGCGGGGCGGTTGCTGATTGGCGGACGTTCCGCCTCGCTGGATCTGTCCGGCCCGGAAACCTTCCCGTTCCTGCAACAGCATGCGAAACGGCTATGGCCATTTCTGGGTGATGTGGCATGGCGTTACGGGTGGAACGGACAGATCGCCATTACGCTGGACCATTACCCCCACTGGCATGAACCGATGGAAGGGATCATGGCATGCGTCGGCTATAATGGCCGGGGCGTTGCCATGGCGACCCTGATGGGGCGTGAGATCGCACGGCGGATAGAAGGGGCCAGTCCGGCGGACCTGCTGCTGCCCGCATCGCCCGTGCGTCCCATTCCCGCCCATTTTGGCTGGCGCATCGGGGTTGCCGCCGCCGTGATACGCGGCCGGATCATGGACAGGCTGTCGCGATAATATGATGGCGTTTCCCGATGGCCGGCCGGTCATCGGGGAAAGGCCCGTGTACATCCGCGAAAACCATCATGGGTGGCGTTTTTCGGGCATGCAGTCGAATGCGCGGGCTGTGCGACAGTAATGGTTTTGATGCAATACTTCCTGCTGACGATAGAAATAGGGCATACCCACTGTATTCCGTCGGGAATATACCTGCCGATTGAACTCGTTATGGAACCGCGATACAATTAAATGCGAAATGAATAGGCTGCAGCAGGCAGGCCATATCCAGTCAGAACAGGAACATCATGCTGACATTGCAGATTAATGGCAAAAGCGTTGAGGTGGATGTCGATCCCGATACTCCTTTGCTATGGGTGCTGCGTGACGTGCTGGGCATGACCGGGACCAAATACGGCTGTGGGATCGCGGAATGCGGCGTATGCACCGTGCATGTTGATGGCAGGCCCGTGCGGTCATGTTCCCTGCCGGTCGGGCTGATCGGGCCGCACAAGGCCATAACCACGATCGAGGGGCTGCAGGCGGACCCCGTCGCCGCCGCCGTGCGCAAGGCCTGGCTGGATATTGACGTGGTGCAGTGCGGCTACTGCCAGCCCGGGCAGATCATGGCCGCGATTGCCCTGCTCAAGAAAATTCCCAACCCCACTGATGAACAGATCGAGGCCGGCATGTCGGGCAACCTGTGCCGGTGCGGAACCTATATGCGTATCCGTGCCGCCATCCGTAACGTCGCCGCAGCCCAGGGGGTGACCCCATGACGTCGAAACACCCATCTTCCCCCGCGATCCGGCGCAGGCAGGTTCTGGGCGGGGCCGGGGCCTTCGTGCTGGCGGCCATCCTGCCGGCCGGGCGCAGCCGGGGTGCCGGAATGCTGGTGGAAGACGCAACCGCCCCTTTCGCCCCCAATGCCTATATCCGTATCGGCAGTGATAACGTCATTACGATGATCCTGCCCAATATCGAGATGGGGCAGGGGATCTATACATCCTCCGTCATGCTGATGGCAGAGGAACTGGGCGTCGATCCCCAGTCGGTCCGGATCGAGGCGGCGCCACCCGGTGGCGGGGCCGAGATCACCGGCGGGTCCACATCATCCATGACCGAATGGATGCCGCTGCGGCAGGCGGGCGCTGCGGCGCGCGCCATGCTGCAGCAGGCCGCCGCCGCACGCTGGTCCTGTGCCCCGGACGCATGCGTGGCGCAGGATGGCTATATGACCGGCCCCGCCGGGCAGCGCCTGCCCTATGGTGAACTGGCGGCGGAAGCCGCGAAGCTGCCGGTGCCAAAGGACGTTGCCCTGAAAACCCCGGCACAGTTCCGCCTGATCGGTCGCCCGATGCACCGGCTGGACAGTCAGGTGAAGGTGGACGGGCAGGCCACGTTCGGGATTGATGCGCAGGTGCCCGGCCAGAAGGTCGGCGCGGTTGCGGCCTGTCCCGTGATCGGTGGCCATGTCGGCCATGTCGATACCCAGGCCGCGCTGAAGATACGTGGTGTGGTGACCGTATTGCAGATCGAGGATGCGGTGTGTGTCGTGGCCGACCATTACTGGGCGGCGCGCAAGGGGCTGGCGGCGCTGGATGTACAGTGGGTCGAAGGGCCAAACGCCGCAGTCGATACGCAGGCGATCTATCGCCAGCTGGAAGGTGGCCTGTCCGGCCCCGCCATCCTGGCGGACCACCATGGTGACACCCAGCAGGCCATGACCCGCGCGCATGGACGGTACAGCGCGACCTATCGCCAGCCCCTGCTGGCCCATGCCACGATGGAGCCGATCAACTGCACCATCCATGTCCGCCCCGATGGCTGCGATATCTGGACCGGCACGCAGGTAGCCGAGCGCGCGCGGGATACCACGGCGGAAGTCACCGGCCTGCCCAAGGACAGGATCAAGCTGCACAGCCAGTATATCGGTGGTGGCTTCGGGCGCAGGCTGGAACATGAATATGTGACGCAGGCAGCGCGCTTCGGGCGTCAGGTTTCCTATCCGCTCAAGATCATCTGGAGCCGGGAGGAGGACATTACCCGCGACCGTTTCCGCCCCGCCTATCTGGACCATCTGGAAGCAGGGCTGGACGAACGTGGCTATATTACCGGCCTGACGCATCGCATCGTCGGTCCCGCCGTGGTGGCGCGGTGGGAGCCTTCGGGCCTGGGTGCGAACGGGTATGATGATGACCTGTCGGTCGGCACCGTCATCACGCCCTATACCTATCCTGCCTATCGCCTGGAATTCGCCCGTCGTGAACCGCCTGGCGTGATTACCGCATGGTGGCGCGGGGTGGGTGGCACGCGTGGGCTGTTCGTGGTCGAAGGGTTCATTGATGAACTGGCGCAGCGCGCGGGCATCGATCCCGTGGCCTATCGTCGTGAAATGGTGCGCAATAACCCGCGCGCCCTTGCCGTGCTGGAGCGTGTGGCGCGTGAATCCGGCTGGGGCGCGCCGCTGCCCCCGAATTGCGGGCGCGGGGTTGCTTTGCAGTTTGCCTTCGGGTCGTACCTGGCCACGGTTGTCGAGGTGGAAATGCCCGCCCCGCACGATATCCGTATCCGGCGTGTGACCTGTGCCGTGGATTGCGGGCAGGTCATCAATCCCGACCAGATTGCCGCACAGATCGAAGGTGGCCTGATCTTTGGCTTCAGCGCCGCATTGTATAACGAGATTACCTTGGAAAAAGGGCGTGTGCAGCAGGACAATTTCCACACATGGCGTGTCATGCGCATGAACGAGGCCCCGAAGCGGATTGATGTCCACCTGATCGAAAGCGGGGAATCCCCCGGTGGGATAGGGGAGACTGGCACAGCCGCCGCCGCCCCCGCGCTGGCCAACGCCATGGCGGCGGTCCAGAAGCGGCGCTACCGCTACCTGCCGCTGCTTTCCCCCCTTAACCAGCCTTCCGGCCATGAGAAGGAGCAGCAGGGATGACCATGACAGGACGTGGCCTTGGCCGTATCACCGGCATGCTGTTCACGCTGCTGGCCAGCACGGGTATCCATCCCGCGCATGCGGCCGGTGCGCCGGATGGGCAGTACCTGACCCGCGCGGCCGATTGCGAGGTCTGCCATACCCGCCCCGGCGGCACGCCATTCGCGGGGGGGCGCGCGTTTGCCATTCCCGGCATGGGGGTAATCTATTCCCCCAATATCACGGCGGACCGGCAGGCCGGCATTGGCGCATGGACGGATGACCAGTTTGTAAAAGCGGTCCGTGACGGGGTCTCACCGGGGTGGAAGCACCTGTATCCCGCCATGCCGTACCGTGATTACGCCTATATGACACCCGATGAGGTCAAGGCGATCCGCGCCTATCTGGCGACCCTGCCGACCAGTGCCGCGCGCCCACCCGAAAACACCCTGAAATTCCCGTTTTCGATCCGTTCGGCCATGATTTTCTGGAACCTGGTCAATGGGCCGGCATCCTCCCATCCTGATGATCCCGCCCATACTCCGTCATGGAACCGGGGCCGGTACCTGGTGGAAGGGCCGGGACACTGCGCGGAATGCCACTCGCCGCGCACGATCACCATGGGGGTCTCCACAGCCAATGCCTATGCCGGGGCCGATGTGGGGGGATGGCGGGCCTATAACATCACGTCATCGAAAACCGATGGGATTGGCGCATGGAGCGCGGATGACCTAGCCACCTACCTGTCTACCGGGCACGCGGATGGCCATGGCAGCGCATCGGGGGACATGGGGGATGTTGTCAGCCACAGCCTGCGTTACCTGACCCGTCAGGATATCGATGCAATGGTTGAATACCTGCGCGATATCCCGGCGCGGTCCTCGGCCGATGGCGCGCCGCCGGTCATCGCCCAACCGACCGCCACCCATGATCCGGCAGACAGCCACGGCGCCATGCTGTACGCGGGCGCATGCGCCGGGTGTCACCTGCCCGATGGTAGCGGGCGGCAGAACCCGGTGGCCTCCATTGCCGGGGCACGTACGACACTGGGGGGTACGAACGGGCAGAACCTGCTGCAGGTCCTGACCCACGGCAGCGCGTTGCAGACGGCGACCGGTACCGCCACGATGCCCGCGTTCCATGGGGGGTATTCCGATCAGGACGTGGCGGATATCGCCAATTTCGTCATGCACCATTTTGGTCAGTCTTCCACCAAGGTGACCGCGGTGGATGTGGCGAAGGCAAAGGCCACATCCGCACCGGAATAAGGCGGCCTGTTCCCATGATGCCCCGGCCTGCATGCCGGGGCACTGGCTGAAACAAAAAAGGATACGGCCACCCGGATGGGCCGTATCCTTTTTTTATGTCAGGGCCTGCCTTGCGTGACGGGAAAGATCACGTCGGTTTGTGGGCCTGACAGGCTGCGACCGCGTTTTGCAGGATATGGGCGCGTCGTTCCATGAAATCCGTGACGGACAGGGGCGATTGCCGCCATTCATGAATTTCGGCGGCGGTATAGGGTTTCGTCATGGGGGGCGTGCTTTTGCCACCCAGCCGGAACAGGACGAAGTTCATGACATCGGCCAGTTCCTGGTCATCGCGTATCAGCGACATGGAAACACCGGGCACCTGTACCAGGTATTTGCGTCCTTCCTCGCTGCACGCAAAGGTGCCAACGGCATCACGCAGCATGGGTACGAAGGTCGGGCCGGAAATGCCCTCGATACCGTGGCATCCCCCGCAATGGGTCAGGTAGGCGGTCTGGGTCCGGTCAAGTGTGGGGGAAGGCGCGGGATTGGCCCGCGCCGCGACACCCCCTGACAGAAACAGTGACGCGACCACGAAGGCCGCGCCAACGCCTTTCTCAAGGCAGTTTTTTCTTGTCATTAAGCGCATTGCGTTCCTGAAGCACGGCGGTCGGCGGCATGGTGGCGTCACGGGCCGCATGGATTTCATCAGCACTGAAGGACGGCGCCGAAGCATTGCCCCCAAGGTGGGAGACATAGGTCAGGATGGCAGCCAGCTGTTCATCCGTCATGGCGCGGAAGGATGGCATGTACCCCATATAGGTAGCCCCCCCCGCCTGGATGCTGCCGGTCATGCCATTCAGCACGAGGTGCGAAAGGTAGCTCTTGCCTTCGGGCGAGGCCGCGATCACGTCCAGCCGTCCCTTCAGCGGCGGGAACTGCCCCGGCACGCCGGTGGCGCCCGCCTGGTGGCACAGGCCACAATTGGCCCCGTAAAGCTGCTGTCCGTCTTCCGCCGCATGCGCGCCATGGATGCCCGCGACGAGACCGCCGGCAACAGCAAGGAGGGAGAGGGTTTTCTTGATCATGTCGTGCTTCCGATAATTGCGGCGGTTGAGCAGTTGTACATTTCCGACGTTCCCGTGCCGAAACACCAGATAATGTCATTGTTGGCCATGGGCCGGTAGGATGGCTGGTCACCATCCGTGTTCAGGCAGTTGACCTCATCGCAGGCATCCTGGCCACAGCAGTCGCGATAGGCGATCAGGTAGGAACGTCCATCCTGCGGGTTGAAGCAGCTGCCGATCCATGATGTCGGCGAAGGCGCCGTGCCGGGCGGGCAACTGTGAATGCCCCCGCCGCAGGACGTGCACAGATAGCCGTCAATGGCGCAGTAGCGCCAGTAGTCACATGCCATGTCATCCTTGGCCTGTGCATGGGCGGCGAACGGGCTGGGGGCCTTGGCCGTCTTGCCCGCGGGCGCCGTGGCGGCGGATGCGCGGGTAACCGGCAGCAGCGGAAATGCCGGGACAGCCGCCATGGCAGCACCCAGGCGGGCCAGCACGCCACGGCGCGAGGCGTGTCCGGCCAGCCTGCGCACCAGGTTTTCCGTCAGGCGGTCCATCATGGACCCGTTGCGTTCATTATCAGCCCTGTCAGACGGCAGCATGGGCAATTTCCTTTGTGACGTTACCGGCATTCTTGCCTCCGGCTTCAGAAGACTGGACGGCAGCTTCGATCTGCCGGCGCGTATTGACAATATCCTTGGCCAGTATGGTCGCATGGTCATCGATTATGACCAGTGTGGGCAACCGGTTGACCTGCAGCACCAGCGACAGTTCCACACCCGTAACCAGCGTCAGCCCCGCCATGTCGGGACGGGTGGCCATTTCCTTCAGCTCGGGTTCCGCGCCATCGCCCACCAGCACCAGATCCAGACCCTGCTCACCCGCAATCGCGCGCGCCAGCGGCACGACGCGTTTGCATACGGGGCAGTCGGGCGCCACGAATATGACCATCATCCGCTGGCCCGCATCCAGCGGGCCGCCAATGACAAACGGTTCACCCGCCAGCGTGCGCATGACCAGACGCGGGACGCTCTGCCCGACATCCAGCCCCTGATGGGCGGCCTGCGGGCCGATGGGGGCCAGGCGTTCATGCAGGATGCCGATCTGGCGGGCCAGCGCGAACAGGCCGGCCGCCAGACCGAGCGCCACAATCGCCAGGGCCACCTGCCAGATCACCAGAAGTGTCATCATGATGACAGTCCTTCCGTATTCACGGGGGCCAGCAAGCGGGTCGCGCGCCACATCATGAACAGGCAGACGCCACCCACGATGCTTTCCACCCGCAGGACCGTGGCCTGCGGCAGGGCGATCCATACGGGCACCAGCGCCGGCAGCGCGCACAGCGCCGTGCGGGCGACCAGCTTCCATGAAAGGTGTTCGCCATCACTGCCGGGCATGCACCCGCATGACAGGGCGGTGCGGCCACGGGCGACGTTTATGCCCATCGCCAGCGTGAACATGGCGATCAGCGCCACAGACAGCAGGCCACCCGGACGCGGCGCCATGCCCGACAGCAGGGCCGCCGCCGCCAGCGTTTCAGCCAGCGCGATGCCCCATGCCGCAACGGCGACAAGTGATGACGGCACAAGCCGGTAGGACGCGATTACCCCGAGGAAACTGTCGTGATCCGCAAGCTTGGGCAGGCCCGCAAGCAGGAACATGCCCCCGACCAGTCCGCAACAGAGGCCACATGCCCCCTGCAAAACCAGCATATCCATCCCTTATTCCCCCGGAGCGACCGTAAAGATCAGATCCGTGCCTAGATGTTTCATGGTGCGCTGCAGCTTGCCGCTACGGGCATCGAAGATATGGAGGTCGCCCGCTTCATCCGACGTGAACATCAGGGGATGTTCATCCTGTGTCACGCCCACGATCGGGCTTGCGGCAGGCAGGGGAATGCGGCGCACGCGCTTGTGCGTATTCGTATCGAATACCCAGACTTCCGTGCCATCTTCCTTGTGGGTCCAGAATGTGCCCCGGTGCATGAGCACATAAAGCTCCCCACTGCTGGCGTGCAGGGCGGAAAGCTGCCACCCACCGGGCCGCCACGCCACGTCGAAGGGCGCGCGCGCGTCCGGCGCGACCGGCATGCCCGCGCCCTGCTGCAGGGACCATGCCGTGCCGATTTCATCCGTGGCGCCCAGCTTGACGGGATAGACCATGCCGCTGTTGGTGATGAACCACATATGCCCGTCATGCGTGCCGGGGCTGTGTTCCAGCACGCCATCGCGGTCCGGCACGAAGAAGGGGGCTGAATGGGTCAGTGACGCCTTGCCATCCGTGCCGATGGACACGTTGGCCAGCGTGCCATCCGCGCACAGCGAGGAGAACCCGCTGTTGCCCCATGGGTACACCAGGGCGCAGCCGGGCACTTCAACCGTCTGTTCGACCGTATGGGCGTGCGTGTCGATCACTTCCACGCCGTTGGTCGGACTCATGACATACACATAGGCCCTGCTGCCATCGGCATTGATGGCCAGGTCGTTTTTCTTTGGTGTGACCAGCGCGCGCGCGGGCAGCTTTTCATCCGACAGGACAGCCAGCGTATGGGGATCGTACTGGACCAGCAGGTCGTCGCGCTGCCCACGGTTGCCATGCGCCCATGTCGTTTCGGCAACATAGAAATGCTGTGCGTCCGGGGATTGCGCGACATTGGCGTTGTAGGCGGCCTGCACCATGCCCAGCCGCCGGCCGTGGTCCGCATCCACGACATAGACGCGCCCGTCCTTGTTGTGGTCATACACGGCGTCCTCGACCAGGATCGTGTGGGGACCGGGGGAGGGAAGGCTAATGGTATCGCTCTGTTCCGTCTGCAGGACGGGTTCGGCTCCGGCCGCCCCGGTCGGGGAAAGGGCGGTTGACGCAACAAGTCCACACAGGAAAAGGCCAAGCAGGTTACGGCATGCGCCGCTGTAACTTAGAGTCATGAAATCGTTATCCCATCCAGGAATCATTCAAGGATTATACCAGCGTTATAGAACGATCAAGAAACGTTATGGCTTAGATGCACATATGTAACGGATATGTCACGTTTATTCTGAAAAGGCGCAAAATGCCGGATTGCCGTCTGGATCACGCCGGGCGGATGGCGGTAAGGTTGGATCATCCCACCCCCGCGCATGGATGCGTGGGGACATCGTCTTCATTTTCCGTACAGCGTGGCAGGCCGATCAATGGAAATACTTGTGGTTTCATCTTCCATATGCACGCTGGTCCTGCTGATGGCGGGGTGGACGCTGGGGCAGCTGCTGCGGCAGGTCCGGCAGATGTTCCGTGAGATCCCGCCGGTCGGCGCGCTGATCGGCGCCGCCGGTCCCCGCCCGGGCGACCGCTGCCCGGATCAGGCATTCCATACCCTGACCGGCCACGATGTCGTGCTGACACAGGGCGCGCCCACGGGCCGCCTGCTCATGTTCGTGGCGTCGACCTGTCCCATTTCGCGCAAGATGATCCCGATTGCCCGCATGTTCTGCCAGCGCGAGAAACTGGACCTGGTCTTTGCAGGCGATGATACACCGCAGATGCAGCAGGCTTTTGCCAGCAGCCAGCATATCGACCCGGCAAGATTCATAAACGACCCTGACCTTGGCCGTATCCTGGAAGTGGACAAGCTGCCCTCCGCCTTCCTGCTGGATGGGCAGGGGCATATCCTTGCCCGTGGCCTGGTCAATAACCGCGAGCATCTGGAAAGCCTGCTCAACGCACAGGAAACCGGTTTCCGCACGGCCCAGGATTATCTGGCGGCCCGCAAGGCGCAGCCTGCGTAAACCACGGTGCCCGGCCCCGATGCATGGCCGTTTTGCCGTATGACGCCATATTACCGCGCGACGTGCGGGGAAACCGCTGGCATGCGGATGCGCGATGCCCTGTGCCGGCTGCCCGGCGCGAACGGGACCCCGCAGGCGCATGCGCGATGACAGGACATGAAATTGGCAAATTTCACGGATAGGTGAATGACCTTGACGGGAGTGGGTCGGAAACCCTGTCGCGTCCCCGTGGTTGGGGATGAGCATTGGAATGGTTCCGGCCTTTTTCCAAGGGGGTGGCATGAGGGCATTTTTCTACAGCAGGCCCGATACGCTGGCAGCCGTCGTACGGGCGCCGCCCCACAGTCGTTACCTTGCCGGTGGAACCAGCCTGATCGACCTGATGAAAGTGGATGTCGAACGGCCCGAGCACGTCATCAACATCAAGGCCCTGTCGCTCGATGCCATCGAACCGTTGCCCGATGGGGGGCTGCGGCTTGGGGCGCTGGCCACCAATGCCCGGACAGCCGCCCATCCGCTGGTGCGCAGGCGCTATCCCGTACTGGCTTCGGCCCTCCTTGCCGGAGCCAGCGCGCGTATCCGGCACGTCGCCACCAATGGGGGCAACATCAACCAGCGTACGCGATGCCGCTATTTTTATGACACCAATGCCGCGTGCAACAAGCGCGCCCCCGGGACGGGCTGCGCCGCGCGGGGCGCGCGCAACCGGGTCCATGCCATACTGGGCACCAGCGCCGAGTGTATCGCCGCTTTCCCATCCGATATGTGCGTGGTGCTGGCCATGCTGGATGCCGTGATCAACCTGTATGGGCCGCAGGGCGCGCGGCGGGTCCATGCGCGTGACTATCATCGCCTGCCGGGCGGTACGCCGTGGCTGGAAACTGTCCTTCGTCCCAGCGAACTGGTCCTGTCGATTGACCTGCCGCCGGTTTCATTCGGTCCCCATTATACCTATCTCAAGATACGTGACCTGAATTTCCTGGCGCTGGCCGTCGTCTCGGTTGCGGTGGGGCTGGAAATGGACGGGGATATCATCCGGCACGGGCGGGTGGCGCTGGGTGGCGTGGCCAGCAGGCCATGGTACGTGCCGGAAGTCGAGGACATGTTGCGCGGCAGGCGCCCCTCACGCGGCCTGTTCCGTGACGTGGCGGAACGGCTGGTGCAGGGGGCTGTGGTTGACCGTGACAGTACGGCCAAGAGAACCCTTGCCCCAAGGGTGATCCAGCATGCCCTGTGGCAGGCGGCAACTGCGTTGCCCCAACCGGATGGTAGCCTGCCTGTCTGGTCAGGTTCCGATTGAGTGGATGGGGGAAATCCACGTCCAGGCGCACGGCTTGATTCCGGGATGTGCGCCAATGCCCATCGGGGCATGAAACCCTGATCCCATATGGGTGTCCCGGACCCTTGGCCATGGTGGAAGGACAGGGGACCGTTATTCCCGTACCGTCACGGGAAAAAGGGAGTGCCTGCGGGCCATGGAGCAGGGGCGCGGAACGACCGCGCATTTTGCTTTCTTGCGGTGCGTGTGCCTGCGTTCTTGTGAATTATATTTACGTAGCGTGATATTTATTTTTAGTAATGTTCCGGTTTTACGGATATGGGCGGCGTATATATCGATTTCATCCTGTCATCATTACTGAAGTCCGCATTTTTCTCTGGTCATGCCGGACTTTCATACCAGCTTCCCGGAATAAAGAAGATGTTGATACAGTAGTGTGACAATCCGCCATTGTTTTGTCGTGACGTGATATCAGGTTAAGGGAAAAGGAGTAGGGTAATGAGGCATATGAAATCCCTGACGATGGCCCTGACGGTCGTGGCGCTGGCCGCAACGCCGGTGCTGCCATTATCCCCCGCGCATGCGCAGCATGGTCCCGGTGGCGGCCATGGTGGCCCGGGCGGCGGCGGTGGCCATGGCGGGCCGGGATTCGGCGGCCGTGGCGGCGGCTGGGATCGCGGCCCGCGTGGCGGTGGGTGGGATCGCGGCCATGGCGGCGGTGGCTGGGACCGTGGCGGCTGGGGCGGCCCGGGATGGTATGGTGGCCCGCCGCCCTATATGTATGATGGCTATGGCTATCCCGTTTATGGGTATCCCGGTTATTATGGGTATCCCTATGGCGGGTTTGTGGGCGGATGGGGCTGGGGTGGCTGGTAAAGCCGCCTTCACCCACCAGCCTTGTCCTGTTTCAGTGATGGCGTGACGCCAGCCACAGCGCCATGCATAACCCTGCGATGGACAGGCTGGCAAACCATATGAGCACGCCCGTCACCCCATCCAGCCGGGCAGCCAGCGCCAGCGCGACAACGGGGGCCGCAATCCGGCCAGTGATCGCCATGTGTCGTGCGTGGAAGGCGAGGGGAGCGAACCCGTAACGGTGCGGATGCAGCCTTGCATGGCATGAAAATGCCATGAGCCAGAGCAGGAAAGTGGCAGGAAAGGTCATGTCCTGTCGCTTCCCAGCCTGTGGCGGACATACAGGGCAGTGGCCGCCGCAAGCAGTCCCATGCCGTCCAGCGCGGTATGGAGGGCGGGCAGGGCGTACACCGCCCGGGGGCAGGTCAGGACATCAAGCACGGGCAGCCCGCCCCCCAGCAGCCCGATCAGGCGCAACTGTGGTCGCCATGCCGCATTCATGTGCAGGCGCGATGATTGCAGGCCAGCATGTCCGGTACACAGGATCCATATGCCCAGGAAGCAGCCAGTTTCCAGTCGCTCCCGTCCCGCCATGCTGGCGGGTAGCAGGTGATTGCACCACAGGAATGCCAGTATGCTGATGGGCAGGCCAGTCAGGGTGGCGATGGTCAGGCTTTCCCCCACACGAAAGCCGATACGGTGTCCGGACCGGCTGCGACGTTTCATCAGGAACAGGACCAGTCCGCTGGCGATCGTGGCCGTGGCGCACAGACCCGATACGAAATACAGCCAGCGCAGGCCCAGTGGCGCGAAACGGGCATAATGCAGGCCATGCATGACCTGCATGGCATGGGCAACAGGACCCGGCGTGGTCGTGGCGCCCAGCAGGCGGCCATCCGGCAGGCTGAAATCGGCATGGTCACGGGTCAGGAAGGGACCGGATGCATCGCTGGCGTATATGCTCAGGTGATCGGGGGAAAACAGGATAAAGCCTGCGTCACGTCCCTGCAGGCTGCACCGTGCTATGGCAAGAAGCGGGGCGAGCGGGGGTAAGGGACGGCGCGCGGCCGTCGCGGCCTTCGTGCCGGATGTTGCGGGCGTTCCCGGCTTTTCTGGGGCAAGCAGGTGCGCCAGCGATGTGGCGGGCAGGATCAGGCCCGCATTGACCAGCACGCCGGTATAGACGATCATGACCGTGAAGGGCAGGACCAGCACACCAGCCAGCAGGTGGGCATCCAGCCACCCACGCAGGCGCGCGGCGGACAGGCGCAGCCTTACGATATCCGGAACAAGCGCGCGGATATGAATGACGGTCCCGGATATGATGGCGACAAGGAGGGCGACGCCGATAATATTGACGATCCGGGTGCCTGTTACCCCTTCCAGCAGGGTATAGTGGAAGCTGAAAAAGAAAGTGCCCCCCATCGTGGCGCGGACCGGGATGGGCATGCCGGTGCGGGGGTCGAACCGGGTGCCGACAAATTGCCGCCCATCATAATGCAGCACATCAAGGGTCGGCGACCGGACGGAGGGCAGGGCCAGGAAAACCGGGACCCCATGAAGCTGCTGTTCATGGATCAGGCTGGATGCGGCATCCAGGGCGGTATCGGTCAGGGCGGTCTTGGCGGGTACCCGATTTTCAGGCTGCATCCACCGCGTGATTTCCGTATCGAACACCGACAGCGTGCCCGTCATGAAAATGCACGCGGCAAGCAGGCCCGCCACAAACCCGGCCCAGCCATGTAACCATCCCAGGCGGGTGCGCAGGGTTTCACGCATCAGGAAACCAGCACTCCGGCAAGGGCTGCGATACATCCGGCCGCGCACACGCCCAGCAGGCCCGCATATGCGCTGAAACACAGCACGACCAGCACCGGCAGGCAGGCAAGTGCCACAATCTGGCCAAGCTGGAGGGTGGCGGCGCCCCCCGCTACGTGCGCAATATCCATCATGACGCACCAGGCGACAGGGTAAGAAACCAGGCAGGCAAGCACGATACCCGCCACCCGGTTACGTGCCTGGCGCGTACGGTCTTCTGTCCTGTCTGTGGTCACGACGCCCCTCCTTGATGGCTCATTTCATAAATGCGACGCATTTGCATTGTGTCTATGACACGAAATGCCCGGCCATGCGAGGGGACCTGCACCATTTTATTTTGCAGCCATCCCCGCAGGGCCATGCACGGGAACGGGTTGGGCGAGGGGCGGTCTTGTACCCATGCGTCGCATATGGGCCTGATCGCGCGGAAGGCCCTTTCCGGTCAGCAACCGGTTCGAAAGCTTTTTGAAGAAAGCTTCACCCCAAAAACGTCTTTGATGATTCAGCAATTGAAACAGTCTGTCGGAGCGGCATGGCTGCTTCTGTCCGGCATGTTTGCGTTCCATGCCCCGTGCAGGCAGGAATTCATGACAGGGATGGCACTGCATCCGCCATGGCGCGCAGGCGCACGGAACGCGCCAGCTCATCCAGCGCCTGCATGCCGGCAGGCCACAGGCCGACATGCGCATGATTGCCGATATGGCCCACCATACCCGCGTCGACCAGCGTCGCCCGCCATTGCGTGGCAAGGACATGGGCGCGGGACATTGACAGCCATTCATCATCCTGGCTGGCCATGAGCACGGCGGGAAAAGGCAGGGGTGTGGCGGGCAGGGGCGCAAAATCGGCCACCCGGCCTGAATCGGGGCCGTGATGGTGGTCAATATCCGCCGGCGCGACCAGCAATGCCGCGACGACGCCATCAGCCCCCCGCTCGCTCGCCATGCGCACGCTCAATATGGCACCCAGGCTATGGGCCACCAGAATGACAGGCTGGTGGCAGGCCCGAACGGTACGTTGCAGTTGCGCCTTCCAGTCATGGTAGGTCGGGCGTGCCCAGTTCTCCTGCTGGACGCGCTGCACGGTAATGCCATGCAGGCGTAAAAACAGTTCCCAGCGTGATTGCCAGTGATGGGGGCCAGACCCGTCCAGACCCGGCACGATGACAACGGCAAACCCGGCCAGAGCCTGTAGCAGCGCATGCCCCACGGCTGCGCCCTGCTCCGGGGCAGGCGGGGCGCAGGGCGGAATGGTTGCCGCATGCATCGGGTCCGGATGGGTATGAAGGGACAGGGACATCAGGGTGCTTTCGGTAAGGCGTGTCGGTGGAAGGAGGGATGGCGGACGGGCGCTCGCGTTGCGCCCGGATGGGGTATTCCGACAGCCCGGTGCGGTCATGCCCCGGCGTTTCTATGCCGCGCGCGGGACATGCCTGAGGGGCGCGCAGCCGATACCAAATCCGCGCGCCACCCGTATGATCGCGCCAAAATCCTGCCCGGTGACAGGGGGATGGAGAAGGGTGCTGCGAATGATATTGCCGGGATCAATGAGAAACGCTGCATGTTCCTCCAGCGCCGGGTCCCTTGGCCCGACATCCACCGCAATGCCCCGCCACAGGCCGGCAATGCGGCCCGTGTCGTCATCAATGACCGGCAAATGCGGCATGTCAGGCCGCGCGATGGCAACCGGACGGGGCGGTACATCCGCAAGGCGCGAGGCGCGCACCGGCGAGAGGCCCAGCAAAAATACGGGTTGCGGGCATGTGCCTGCCCACCGTATCCCGGCCCGCAGGCTGTGCGTGCTGTAATCCGCCGGATGGGTCAGGACAATGCGCCAGCACCCATGGCCCCACGCAGGGAAACGGATCAGGCCCATGTTTGTCGCGGCCATGAAGTCCGGGGCTGTCCGGCCGGGGGAAAGTGCCATTGGCTGTCTCCGTGGGGGGGAAGAAGCGGGTAGACGGTGATGCGGCTATGTAATGCCGGGCCTGTCAGGGCGGCCGGGCTTTTTGCCAGACCTGCGTTCACGAAAGCCGTTACCCGGTTTGTAATGTGGATTATATAAACACATCAATTAAAATGTGCATATAAAAATTGTCATATAAAAATATAACAAAAAATTATGTTGTTACGGGCGTACCGTACCCCATAAGGACAGGATGGGATAGCGCCCTATGCGCACATTGGCGACGGATCGGGATCGGATAAAAATGCACATAATATGCTGGTTTAAAATGGAAATGTGCCTTCATGATGAATAAATATCATAAGATATGATATATAAATTATTCCACTATAAATTAGTTATTATGTGTTGACGCATATGGCCCGGCGTGTATGATCCACGCTGAAACGCCAATAATCATGCAGGATGATCACCCATGATCCAGCCAGCCATGCGAATGCGTAGCACTGGTCGATGTCGCACCATCCCTGGCGCCCCCTTTACGCGGGCAGCCGTTCCATAAAACAGCCGGTGGGAATTCTGCCGGAAACCGCCCGTATTCCATCGCGGGCATGCAAGGGCAGTTTTTTCAATGTTTGAATCACGGATTATCGAAATCGACGGTACTTTCCTTGGTACCGTTATCCTTGAGGCCGATCGCCAGACGCGCCGCTTCTACGCCACGCATGACAGCGTGCGGGCGTTCCATAACCATACCCTGCAGGGGCCTGATGACGTGGCGTTGCAGGTCGCGCGCCTTTATCGCCGGGTACATGCGAACGCAGGCAGGGCGGCATCGGCCAGGCAGCTACGGCATCAGGCGGCCCGCGATGCTTCGGAAGCTGGGGACCGGGCGGCCGGGCGCGACAGTACAAAGGCTGTTTTAAAGACTGTTTGAAAACAACACCAGAAGTGTCTTCATGGTCCCCAGCATCTCGCGGAAGCAGAACTGCCCGACAGCGCCCTGTTCATAAAAACAGGGCGGGACGTATTCATTTCTGAAAATACGTCCCGCCCCGGCTATAGGGGCAAATATGGCAGATGAATTCATGGACCGGGCAAGGGCCTTATTTGTTTGGCCCCGTCGTGCGCCCCTGTGAGGGGGGATCACTTGCGGGGAAACTTTCCTCCAGCGCTTCGTCACGGCCCTCGTCTGCCTGCCTTTCGGCAGGTGTCTGCGGCTTTTCCTTGTCGGGGTCAGGTCTGTCCTGCATGGCCATGGTTCCTTGGGGGCGCCCATCCGTCAGCCGGCGGCGGGCATGGTTGCGAAGCGGGGGCGGCGTCGGGGCTGGTGTATCGAATGGAAACGGGTCCTGTGGCCCCGGCGGGGGATAATCGCGTGGGTGGAACGGACCGGGTGGCGGCAGTGGCGGCTGGCCGGAGGCATGGGGGAAAGATGTAAACATGGCTGTTCTCATCTGGTTTGCGTAGGGGAAACACGACGTGTCCCGCCTGTTTCCCTGCCGGTCTGACCGGGAATACTTCAGTACTGCTTACTGTTCGCCACTATCCGCGGGCGAAGGGGTCTTGTCGCCGCCATGGCTGCTGCGGCCCTGGCTGTCACGCATGCGTTTGTGGCGGGTCGTTTCATTGTTCGCCGGCGGCTGCGTGCCGGGCTGTTCCTGCACGGTGCGCGGGTTGTTCCACAACTTGTCCGACGGTTCCACCCGCTGGCCGCTGCGCGAGGTTGCGGAAGGCGGGTTCCGGCCCACTTGGGACGCAGCGGAATTGGCCGTGGGCGCGGGGGCGGTCTGCATATCGGCCTGCGCCATTGCCATGACGGGGACCATTGCCGGCATGCTGGCCACGACTGATGCCAGCAGGACAGAACGTATTGTTTTCGCCATGGTATCGTCTTCTTTCATGAATGAAGATGGACTGACCACAAAAGCATTCATGGATCGAAAGGTTGCATCCTGTCTGCATGGGCGGGGCGAATACCTGCCGACAGGACAGGGCTTATAAGGAAATCACCCATGCGACCATATGTGAATACATGGACCGCTCCGATGGATTTCCCGATTTTCCTCAAACCTGAACGGTACGGGCTTGTGCCGTGCCCGCCGCGTGTTCATGGCCGTTCGGGTTTATGGTCTTTTGCCGCGTCCGGTTCAGTGGCGTGTTCGTCACATCCTGCCTGGTCCTTGCCCTTGTGGCTGGTGGCCGCGATCCGCTCGTCATTGTCGCGGGTGGATTCCGGCTCGTCCTCGCCCGCGCGGGGCTGGCCGGTGCCGGTGGCCTTGCCATCCGGGGTGCGGCTGGCATGGCCTTCGGGCGCGTGAAGGGGATCAGGGCCAGGTGCGTGAACATGCGGTTGGCGGGGCATGGTCTTTCTCCGTCAGGGGAATTCGGGTGGGTCGCGCGTGCCTGCGCCGCCAACGGTCACGGGGCGATGCAGGCGCCAGCCCTGCTGGGGTTAACGGATTGCCGGATGAATGGTTTTTCCGGTTTTTCCCCGATCCTGTCACGAATGAACATTTAATGGACGTGGACATGCCGCAGGTGGCGGCATGCCATCATGCCACGGGCTGCGGCCCCAGCGTGACCGCCACCTCATGGGCCTGACCGTCATCCGCCATCTCGATCCTGCCGGTCGGGGGCAGGGGGGCACCGTCGCATGTGACATGGCTTATGCCGCGGCAGACATGTTCAGGATTGTTTACGGTAATGTGGTAGGTTGCGGTGCGCCAGCGCACCGTTGCCATGAACCGTGACCAGTCAGGGGGAATACAGGGGGCGACCAGCAACTGCGTGGCATGGATACGCAGGCCGAGGATGGTCTCGGTTCCCACGCGCTGCATCCACCCCGCCGACCCGGTGTACCACGACCACCCGCCCCGGCCCACATGGGGCGGGCGCGAATAGATGTCGGCCGCGACCACATAGGGTTCCAGCCTGTAACGCGCCACATCCTCGGGCCTGCCCGTGTGGTTGATGGGGTTCAGCATATGGAACAGGCCGTGGGCACGCTCACCGTCGCCCAGTACCGCCATGGCCATGGTGGTCCACAGGGCGGCGTGGGTGTACTGGCCGCCATTTTCGCGTATGCCGGGCGGGTAGCTGCGGATATAGCCCGGGTCGGGACCAATGGCGTCAAATGGTGGCGTCAGGACAAGGACCAGTCCCTCGTCAGGCCGGACAAGGCGGGCCATGGCCGATCGCATGGCATGTTCCGCCCGTTCGGGCAGCGCGACGCCCGACAGCACGGCCCATGACTGTGAAATCGCGTCGATCTGGCATTCCGCGCTGGCGTGGGAGCCAAGGGGCGTGCCGTCATCGAAATAGGCGCGCAGGTACCAGTCCCCATCCCATGTGGCCTCCAGTGCGACGGCAAGGGCTGCGGCATGGTCCAGCCAAGCCTGCGCGCGGGCGTCATCGCCGCGTGCGCGCGCCAGCGGGATGAAGCTGGCCAGCGCGTCATGCAGGAACCAGCCCAGCCATACACTCTCGCCCCGTCCCTGCTCGCCCACGCGGTTCATGCCGTCATTCCAGTCGCCCGTGCCCATAAGCGGCAGGCCATGGCTGCCGACCGCAAGGCTGTGGTCCAGCGCGCGGGCGCAGTGTTCGAACAGCGTGCCGTCCTGCTCGGCAATCGCGGGGATCATGAAACGGTCATGCTCGGTAATGGGCAGTCCGGGGGCCTGCAGGAAGGGGATACGTTCATCCAGCACGCCCGTGTCACCCGTCGTGGCGACGTAATGCGCAACCGTGTGCGCCAGCCATGCGCAGTCATCGGAGATATGGGTCCGCACGCCAGCGCCCGTACCGGGCAGCCACCAGTGCTGCACATCCCCTTCGACAAACTGCCGTGACGCCGCGCGCAGCAGGTGCGCGCGCACACGGTCGGGGCAGGACAGCGTGAGCGCCATGCCGTCCTGCAACTGGTCACGGAAGCCATAGGCCCCGCTGGCCTGGTAAAATCCGGCCCGCGCCTGCACCCGGCTGGCCAGTGACTGGTACAGCAGCCAGCCATTGAGCATGATGTCCATCGCGCGGTCGGGGGTCTGGACCTGTATGGCGCCTGTTACGGTGTCCCAGTGCCGGGTGACCTCTGCCAGCACATGGTCCGGATCGGTGGTGCGGTACCGGCCTATCAGGCTGCGGGCATGGTCGGCGTCCATGCCTTCACCCAGCAGGAACACGATCTCCGCCCGCCCGCCTGGCGGCAGGGTGACCATGGTCTGCACCACGCCGCACGGGTCCAGCCCGGCCCCGGTCGCCCCCCGCACGCCACCTGCATGGGTGAAGGCGAGGGGAAGCGCCATGGTGCCGTTGGGGCCGATGAAGGCCGCGCGGTCGCCGGAACGGGCGGTCAGGTACCCGCCGATATCGGCAAAGGCGACACGGTCGGCATATTCGGCGTTCCAGCGGTTGCGGGCGAACAGCGCGCCGGTTTCCCCATCATGTTCGGTCATGACAAAGGGGGCCGCCGTGCTGCGCGCCGGTCCCAGCACCCATTCCACATAGGCCGTAACGGACAGCGTGCGCGGCTGGTCCGACTGGTTATGCACCTGTATGCGCGTGATCTTGACCGGGTCCGATACCGGCACGTACTGCAGCAGGCTGCTGGCGATCCCATGCGCCACGCGGTCCAGGCGCGTATAGCCGCGCCCATGGCGGGTAACATAGGTGGCCGTGGCGTCACGCCGGGTGGCGGCGGTGGGGCACCACAGGGTTCCGGTGTCCTCGTCACGGAAATAGAAGGTTTCGCCTGCGTGGTCACTGACCGGATCATTCGACCACGGCGTGATCTGGTGCTCGCGGCTGTTGCCGGACCATGTGTAGCCGCTGCCTTCCGCCGAGACCTGGAAGCCGAATGCGTCATTGGCGATCACGTTGATCCATGGCGCGGGCGTGGTCTGGCCGGGGCCAAGCACGACCACGTATTCGCGCCCGTTTCTGGCAAAGCCGCCATGGCCGTTGAAAAGCTCCAGCTCCGGCACCATCGGCATGCCGAATGCCGAAGGCGGCGGCGGGACGGGTGGCAGGGCGGGCGCGAACTGTCGCGTCCGTGGCCTTTCCCCCTGGTCAAGCTGCGCGGAAAGCGTGTGGTCCGCATCCAGCACCACGCGGGCTATGGATATGATCAGGTGGCGCACGGCGGGTGTCACCAGGTCGGCGCGCAGCACGCGCACGGAACCGGCGGCGCCCGGCGTGCGTGGGGCCGCGCGGACAAGCTGGTCAAGCGACACCTGCAGGTCCTGCAGATAGGATGACGGGTGTTCATTGAGGATGACAAGATCCACCGCCAGTTGCTTGAGCCGGAAATATTCATGCGCCAGCAGCAGGGCACGCACGATATCCGTCCCGGAATTTTCCCGCACCCGCAGCACGACAATCGGCAGGTCGCCCGAAATGCCCTGTTCCCACAACAGCGGCTGCGCGCCGGCCCCGCGCGCGATCTGTGCGGAGGGCGCGCGCAGGCTGGGGGTGGCGAACAGGATGTGGCCTGCCAGCCGCTGGAACAGGTCGGCCATGGAGGGGGAGACATCCAGATGGCGCAGTTGCACCTGCGCCTGTGTCCATGCCAGCGTGCGGGCGCGTTCGAACGCGGCCTGGTCCTGGTGCGTGTCGATCAGGTCCAGCAGGGCCGCGCGGGTGGGGGCGACCATGGTCCAGAACGTGACGCGCGCCATGGCGCCGGGACGCACGGACACCCGCGCGCGGATGGCAAGCAGCGCATCCAGCACCGTCCCGGTCGTGCCCGACAGGGGCGCATGCGTAGCCATGGCGGCGGGATGGCGCGCATCACGCCTGCGGCCGATGAAGCGGGCGCGGTCCGTCTCGACCTCGATGGGGCTGTCACACAGCGCCATGTGGGCAACCCATATTTCCGGCTCGTCGCCGGTGCGCCTGCGGCGCGTGGCGACCAGGGCGCGGGACTGGGGAAGATATTCGGTCTGCACGAACAGCTTGGTAAAGGCGGGATGGGCAAGGTCGGCATTCTGCGCCAGCAGCGCAAGCTCGGCACAGGATGTGATGTCGATATCCAGTGTCTCGCCGCCTGCGTTAAAGACCGAGACCTGTCGTACTTCCGCATCGTCCTCGGCTGACACCAGCACGTCCAGCGTGGTGGTGACCGTCCCGTCGCGGCGGGCGAATTCGGCGCGGTCTTCATGAAAGACCACGGCGTATTCATCCGGTACGGTGTCGGTGGGCTGCAGGCCCGCCGACCACAGGCGGCCTGTCCTGCGGTTGCGGATGTAAAGGTACTGGCCGTATTCATCCCGCGTCGCATCCTCGCGCCAGCGCGTGACCGCCAGTCCCTGCCACCGGCTGTAACCCGATCCCGCCGCCGTCAGCATGACCGTGTACCGCCCGTTGGACAGCAGGTGCGTGACCGGGCCGCCCATGTCGGCGCGGTCCACATACCGCCCCGCAGGGGTTGCCACGGTGCGGACGGGGGGCTGTGTATCATCTTCGGATGGCAGGGGACGGGCGACGGCGCCGGTACGGGGCGCGCGTTCCTGCAGCAGCAGTTCGGCCGAGGCAATGACCGGGTCTTCATGGAAACGCGCGCGTATGATGCCATTCATGACCGCGTCGGCCACCGCCAGGATGGACATGCCCTGATGGTGGGCCATGTAGGCGCGGATGATCGCGACGCGGCTGTTGTCGGGCACGCGGTCGGGCGTGTAATCCAGTGCTTCATACAGGCCGTACCGGCCCAGCGCCCCGGTCTTTTCCAGCGCATGCAGGTTGGCCACCGCCTTCTGCGGGTCAACCATGGCGGCCAGCATGGTGGCGTAGGGGGCGACCACCGTGTCCAGCCCCAGTCCCCGTTTCAGCCCCAGTCCGGGAATGCCGAAATTGGAATACTGGTAGGTATAGTCAAGGTCGCGCGCGTTATAGGCGGATTCCGATATGCCCCACGGAATGTCACGGTCCTGCCCATAGGCGATCTGGCGCTGCACGATCAGCTTGTTGGTCTGTTCCATAAGGCTGCCCATGGGCGCGCGCATGACCAGCGAGGGCATGAGGTACTCGAACATCGACCCCGACCACGAAACCAGCGCCGCCCCATTGCCCACCGGCGTTATGGACCGGCCAAGGCGGAACCAGTCATGGGCGGGCATGTCGCCCTTGGCTATGGCGAAGAACACCGCCAGCCGCGCTTCGGACGCCAGCAGGTCGTAGCAGTTGGCGTCCTGTGTGTCCTCCGCCACCAGGTAGCCGATGGACAGCAGCTTGCGCGACGGATTGCACAGGAAGGCGAAATCCATGTCGTGCGCCATGCGCCGCGCCTTCTGCGCCACGATGTCCAGCCGCGCGCCCAGCGTTGCGTACAGCTCCGCGTCAAGGTCACGCAGGTGGCTTTCCAGCGTGCGCAGCGGGGCGGTGGCCCAGAATGTCAGGTCCGCCGTGTCCTTTTCATCCTGGCCCGGCAGGAGGGCGGGCATTGTCGCCATGTGATCCAGGACCGCGCCGGCCTGGCGGCGCAGGGCCGACAGTTCCCCTTCCGACCGGGTGGCGGCCGCGGACAGGACGGCGTTCTTCAGTCCCGTCAGCAGCCGCAGCAACTGCCGCTGCGTCCGTGTATGGGTCATGCGCCTGCGCCTGCCGTCTTGGAAGGTCAGGTCGGCGATGGCGATATTCAGCGCATCCGTGACGCCATCGCGCCATGCGTCGATTTCCGGCCCGTTTTCCAGCCATCGCTGGCAGGCGCTGGAAAGGGCGATGAGGTGCCCGGCCAGGTTGCCGCTATCGACGCTGGAAATATAGACCGGGTCAAGCGGGCGCAGGTCGTCGGTGGCATACCAGTTGTAGAAATGACCACGGTAGCGTGGCATGGTTTCCAGCGTGGCGAAGGTCGCTTCCAGCCGGGTCAGGGTGTCGGCCAGGCCGATCCAGCCGAAATCGCGCGCACTGGCGCAGCACAGCAGGTACAGGCCGATATTGGTGGGCGAGGTGCGCCGGGCCAGCACGGGGGCCGGATCTTCCTGGAAATTGTCCGGCGGCAGCATGTGGTCCGCGGGCGTGGTAAAGGTTTCAAAGAAACGCCACGTCCGGCGCGCGGTCATGCGCAGGATGCGGATATCGGTGCGCGAAGGGCGCGAACGCGCCGCAATGACCGGCGTGCGGCTGGCCCACATCGCCACCGCGGGCGAAAGGCCCCACAATGTTGCGACGGGCACGGACATGAACAGGCTCCACGGCGCCCAGATGACCGTGGCGGCAACGCAGCCCCCGCCCAGCAGGGGGGCGGGGATCATCCGCCCGTAATATCCCGCAAGGCCCGAACGCATAAGCCCCGCGATCTGGGCCGCGGGCACCCATTGCAGCATGTGGCGGCGCGTGATGAGCACGCGCGCCAGCGTGCGGGCGATTGCATCCGTCATGATGACGGCCTGATGGGCCAGGAAGGTGATGGTCAGGAAGGTCATCACCGCCGCCTCGGCGCTTTTTCCCCCAATCACGCTAAGGTAGCTGCGCAGCGTGATCCATTCCCGCCGGGGCACGATGTCAGGCAGCACCGGCAGGAATGCGGGCAGCGCCAGCGCCAGCAGGATGAAGGCCGTCCAGATCAGCGCCGCATGGAACGGCAGGAACCACCCCGCCACAAGTGTCGCCAGCGCCAGCGGCATGCACAGCGTGCGGCGCAGGTTGTCCAGCATCTTCCACCGCGCGATGCCCGAAAGCCGGGCGCGGGCGGGCACGCTGCGGGGCGGCAGGCTGGATGCGATCCATGGCAGCAGTTGCCAGTCGCCCCGTGCCCAGCGGTGCAGCCGCTGGGCCGCGACCAGGTAGTCGGTGGGGAATTCCTCCACCACCTCGATATCCGTCACCAGTCCGGCACGGGCGAAAATGCCCTCGAACAGGTCATGGCTGAGCATGGCGGATTCCGGCACGCGCCGGGCCAGGGCGGCCTCGAATGCGTCGATATCGTATATCCCCTTGCCCGCGTAGGACCCTTCGCCAAACATGTCCTGATACAGGTCGGACACGGCGGCGGAATAGGCGTCGATGCCGCTGGCGCTGGCGAAAATACGCTGGAACAGCGTGCTCTGGTGACCCACGGGCAGGGATGGCGTTACCCGTGGCTGCAGGATCGCGTAGCCTTCATGCACCCGTCCCGATACGGGATCGAACAGCGGCGCGTTGAGCGGATGGGCCATCTTGCCGATCAGGCGGCATACGGTTTCCAGCGGCAGGCGCGTATCGGCATCAAGGGTGATGACATAGCGTATGTCGGCGGGCAGGGCATGGCCGGGGGGCAGGAAGGTCGTGTCCCCCGCCCCGCGCAGCAGGTGGTTGAGTTCATGCAGCTTGCCGCGCTTGCGTTCCCACCCCATCCATACACCCTCGCTTTCGCACCATACGCGCCTGCGGTGCAGCAGGTAGAAGCGCATGCCCTGCGGGCCGTGGCCGTATTTCCGGTTAAGGCGTTCCATCCCCGCGCGCGCCAGCCCCAGCAGGCGCTGGTCATCGGGCGCATCGGCGCCGTCATGGTCGGTCCAGTCGGTCAGCAGCGCGAAGTGGACCGCGTCATCGCGCACGGTCAGGTAATGGACCTCCAGCCGCGCCACCAGTTCGCTTACGGTCTTTTCCGTCGTCAGCAGCGCGGGCACGACCACCATGGTGCGCAGGTGGGCCGGGATGCCGTGCAGGAATTCCAGGCCCGGCAGGGTGGTGGCGTGAACCACCTCCAGCGCCAGGCGGTTGACGCAGGCGACCGCCGCCTCCGACACCGGTATGAAGGCCAGCACGGGCAGCAGCCACGCGGGGTTCATGCCGACCCGCCAGGTCAGCCATAGCGGAATGGCGATGAACAGCATGGTCAGCAGCGTGACCACAACGCTGTAGGCCGTGATCCCGTATGCGCAGAACCCCCTTGCCAGCCGGCGCCGCATGGTGGGCCGGAAACGGATGGCGGCCTCCAGCGCGGGCCGCCCGGCCATGAGCAGGTAATAACCCGGGTCGGCGTGGCGTGGGCCAGCCGCGCCCGTGGCCTGTGCCGCGCGCGCCATGGCCACGGCCTGCCCGGCTATGGCCATTTCGGTCATGTGGCTGCCACGGGCCAGTTCCTCTATGGCCTTGCGATACAGGTCCCGGCTGGCGAAATCGGCCTGTGTAAAGCTGTCGTAGTCGGCAAAGAGCCGGTCGATGAGGCAGACGCGCTCAAACGCCTCGGTCCAGTCAAAACCCGCGATCAGCCGCAGGCTGGTGATGATGTTGCGTATGGTGGCGTTGAACGCTCCCTGTTCGTGCAGGTCGTCGCGCACCGCGTTGTCAATGGTGGTGCCCCGGTCCGCCAGGCGCTGTTCCAGCCAGACAAGGGCAGGGTCCTTTTCAGGGTCCAGCCCGCGGGAGCGGTGGGCAAGCTGGGCGGTAAACGCGCAGTTGAGGATGCGCGGGTCAACGGCGGCCAGGAAGCCGGACATGGCGGCCTGCGTGTCCTTGCGGTAGGCGTCAAGCTGGTCGGCCAGCTGGTCGGCGGCCCGCCTGCTGGCGTTATTGTCCATGATCGCGCCGACAACACGGCGCAGGTTTTCAATCAGCACGATCCGCAGTGTGATCGAAACCGCCCAGAGTTCCCCGATCGTAAGGGGCGTCACGCTCTGGTACGCCAGCAGGTAGTTATACAGGATTTCAGGCTGCAGGTTGCTGTCGGTATGGGCGACCAGCGCCCATGTCACGCCAAAGACCCGCGGCAGCCCGGCGAACGGGCCACCGGCCAGCTTGGGCAGGCGGGCGTAATAGCTGGCGGGCAGGTCCAGGTCCGTCTCGCGTATCTGCATGTCCACCAGGGCGTAATTGTCCGCCAGCCACTGGGCCGCGGGGGTCAGCTGTTTCCCGTTCTGGATATCCTGTGCGATCTGTATGTCGGCGGCGCGCAGGAACGCCCCGTTTTCCGCCAGCCGGCGTGACAGGGGCCTGCGGCGTTCATGGCCACGCCCAAGGGGGGCGATGGTCTGGGCCGCGGCAAGGCTGCGGGCGTGGGCTTCCAGCCGCTCCATGCCAAAAATCTCGCTTTTCAGCGGGGCGAAGTCATCCGCCCAGCCGGGTGGGGGCACCCGCCCCAGCAGGCGCGCAAGCCATGGGCGCCGTGTTGACCGGAATGCAGGGTCGGGCTGTCGGAAGGCGGTGGTGGTCCCGTCCATGTTCTGCTCCAGTTTCCTGCGCATCCGGGCCTGCGCGAAGGCTGCAGCCCGGATTGGCGTTCATTTTCGGAAAAGGCTTTTTCTTGGTGGTGGTGTAGGTGGCATGGTGCCGCGCAGTATGGTCGGTGGCGTCCCGTCGGGCGGGTGGAACGGCGCGGGACCAGGGGCCGGGGATATGGTGGTCGCGTCCCGGGGGTACGGCCCCGGCGGGCCGGACGCGGCTGTCGGCTGCGCCCTGTCAGGCGGCGTGGGCTGGCCCGGCTGTGCGGGTTTTTGGGATGCACCCATCCTCTGTCCTCCTCTGTTCGGGGAATACGGGGGCGGTGTAGGGTCATGTCGGCTTGCATGGGCATGGCGGCGGTCCCGGATGGGCGGGACGGTCGCCAGCCTGCCATGAACGTGCCTGCCCGGGCTGCGTTGCATATATATATCCACGTTATTTATTGTATTTTAAAAATACCCGTCCGGATTCAATAATAAATCATTCAGGAATACATGGAACATTTTGGAAACTGTTTCAGGCAATACTGTATATGACAAGGCAGGCCGTGCCGTTTGCCCTGCCCCGCCAGGGGTGCCGACCCATGGCCATGCATGGCCATAGGCGGGGCGCATGACCGCCTTCACCGCGCCATGCCGGGGTACAGGCCCCATGCAGGCCATATTTTATTACAGTGTACGGGCTGGCAGCTTCACTGGCGCAGGGCACTGACCCCGTCGTGGCGCGTTACCGGAAGGGGCCATGGTGGATACCCGGCAACCTGACAGGTATGGCGCGCATGTCCAATGTTGGGCGGTTTGAATTCATCCTGCTGCTGATCGTCCTGATCGTGGGGCTGGAACTGGTGGCGCGCAAGCTGCGCCTGCCGCCCGCGGCCGCACTGGTGCTGGGAGGGATCGCGATTGCGCTGGTGCCCGGCGTACCGGTGATCGGGATCGATCCCGACCTGGTGCTGATCGTGTTCCTGCCGCCGCTTCTGCTGGCGGGGGCGTATTTTTCCGTCTGGCAGGCATTCCGCACGCATCTTCTGGGCATATTGCAACTGGCGGTGGGCGGGGTTGCGTTCACCACGCTGGCCGTGGCCGTGGCCACGCGCTGGCTCATCCCGTCCATGCCATGGGCGGCGTGCGCGGCCCTGGGCGCGATCGTGGCGCCCCCTGATGCGGTAGCGGCGAAGGCGGTGCTCAAGCACGTGTCCCTGCCTGAACGGATGACGACGCTGCTGGAAGGCGAAAGCCTGCTGGATGACGCGGCCAGCCTTGTGATTTACCGTTTCGCGACCCTTGCGGTGCTGACCGGCAGTTTCCGGGCGATGCACGCCACGGTCACGTTTTTCTTCCTGGCGCTGGGCGGGCTGGTGCTGGGCTGCGCGCTGGCATGGGTCTGGATCAGGCTGCTGGCGCGGGTGCGTGACCGTATCCTCAGCATCACCATGACGTTGCTGCTGCCATGGGTGGCCTATATCGGGGGGGAACAGTTGGGGGCCTCAGGGGTCATCACCACCGTAGTGGCGGGACTGGTGCTGGGCTGGCGGCAGCATGACGTGTTCAGCGCCGATGAACGCCTGCGCTGGGCGGCGGTATGGGAAGTGTTGGTGTTCGTGCTGGAATCCCTCGTATTCGTGCTGATCGGCATTTCGCTGCATGCCATCGTGCTGCGCCATATGGGCACGCCATGGGTGGTGCAGGACGTGTTTCGCCCGGTGGCGGGCATCGTGGCCGTGGTGCTGGTGTCGCGGTTTGTCTGGATGCTGATGACGGAGGGCATGCGGGTCGCGTTCGGGCCGCGCGGCCGGCGGCCGGGATGGCGACCGTTCTTCAGCTTCGTCGCCATCATGGGCTGGTGCGGCATGCGCGGCGTGGTCAGCCTTGCCATCGTGCTGGCGTTGCCTGCGAAAATGCCGAACCGTGACATCATGCAGATCGCGACCTTCGTGGTCATCCTGGTGACCGTGCTGGGACAGGGGACGACCATTGGCTGGGTCATCCGCATGACCGGGGGGGAACGGGGACAGCAACGCGGGCAGCGCCACCACCTGTCGGTATCGCAGGCGCGCGCGCTGATCGCCCGGTCACAGGAACATGCCATGCGGCAACTGGCCTTTGCGCCCGACGGGCAGATCGTGCATTCCCGCCTGCTGGAACAGTACGCCTATCGTGCGGAACTGGCTGAACGCTTCAGCCATGAACAGCAGGCGTTGCAGGGGCGCAAGGACGCGCATTACCGCGCGCTTCTGGCGACCATTGACGCAGGCCGTGCCGAACTGCTGCGCCTGCACCGCAGCGGTGAAATCCATGATGCCGTCCTGCACCAGCTGGAACATGAGCTGGACCTGCAGCAGATGACGGCGGAAGGCGGCCTGATCTGACCCTATCCGGTCGCCTGCGCCATCACGCCTGCCAGCCAGTCGGCAAAGACCTGCAGGCGGCGCGACAGGTGCTTGCGATGGGGATAGAGCAGCGCCATGGGCATGGGTTCCGCCCGGTAGCGGGGCATGACCTCCACCAGTTCGCCCGCCCTGATGTGGTGGCGCACGTCATAGGCCGGGACCTGTATCAGCCCGAGGCCGGCAAGGCAGCAGGCCACAAGGGCCTCGGCGCTGTTGACGCTGACCCGGCCGGGCAGGTCCATGGTCCGGGTCCTGTCGCCTTCCATCCATTCCCATGCCTCCACCCGGTCGGTGGAAGGCGAGGCGTAGCGCACCGCCTCATGCCCCGGCAGGTCGGCCGGGGCGCGGGGCACGCCATGGCGGGCAAGGTAGGCGGGACTGGCCACGTTGATGATGGCCAGTTCCCCCATCCGGCGCGCGATCAGCCCGGAATCGGACAGGGGGCCGACACGCAGCACGCAGTCGATCCCGTCCTCGATCAGGTTGATGGCGCGGTCGGTCACCCCCAGTTCGATCCCGATCTCGGGGTAGCGGTCCAGGAATGCGGGCAGCGCCGGGGCAACCAGCAGGCGGCCGATCCGCCCGGGCATGTCCACGCGCAGCACCCCGCGCGGGTTGCCGCGGTCATGGCGGAACAGGGCCTCGGCTTCCTCCACATCCGCCACCAGCCGCTTGCAGTGGTCATAAAACGCCATCCCGTCCGGCGTGGGGGTAACGGAGCGCGTGGTGCGGGCCAGCAGCCGTGTGCCCAGCCGGGCTTCAAGGTCCTGCACGGCGGTGGAAACCGTGGAACGGGGCATCTTGAGTGTATCGGCCGCCCTGGTGAAGCTGGCGGTTTCCACCACGCGGGTAAAAATGCGGAAAAGGTCGATACGGTCCAAGATTCTCACCGTCAGGCTGCTGGTTTGTTCGTGTTTCCTGACATGTGTTGTCGGGAAAGGGAACTTTATATCCCGATCTTAACTGATAACTTATGGACATGAACGGCGCGGCACAGGTTCGCGCAGTATGAACGGAGGCTGGACATGGCTGATCATAGCATCAAGGGTAAAACGGTCCTGATCGCGGGTGGGGCGAAGAACCTCGGCGGGCTGGTCGCGCGCGACCTTGCGGCACATGGCGCGAAGGCCATTGCCATCCATTACAACAGCGACGCGACCCGGCCCGAGGCGGAAAAGACCCTTGCCGACCTGAAGGCTGCGGGCGTCAACGCCGTTGCATTCCAGGCGGACCTGACGCGCGATGGCGCGGTGGCCGGGCTGTTTGCCGATACGGTCGCGGCCATTGGCCGGCCTGATATTGCAATCAATACGGTGGGCAAGGTGCTGAAAAAGCCGATTGCCGACACCAGTGAAGCCGAATTCGATTCCATGTTCGCGGTCAATACGCGCGTTGCGTATTTCTTCATCAAGGAAGCGGGCATTCACCTGAATGACCACGGCAAGCTGCTGACCATCGTCACCTCGCTGCTTGGGGCCTATACGCCGTTCTATTCCACCTATGCCGGGTCGAAGGCGGCGGTGGAACACTTTACCCGTGCCGCGTCCAAGGAATATGGCGCGCGTGGCATCTCGGTCAACGCCATCGGGCCGGGGCCGATGGACACGCCCTTCTTCTACGGGCAGGAAGCGCCGGAAGCCGTGGCCTACCACAAGTCGGCGGCCGCCCTGTCGCCGTTCAGCAAAACGGGCCTGACCGACATCAGGGACATCGTCCCCCATGTCCGCTTTCTGGTTTCCGACGGGTGGTGGATGACCGGGCAGACCACCCTGATCAATGGTGGCTACACCACGAAGTAATTTAGCAGGTGCCCCCCGCCGTTGACCCACGCATGCTGTCCTGTCCCGATCCTGTCTACCCTTTCAGGGCGACGGGCAGGGAAAGGGTCAGTGCGCGTGGGTCGCGGGCAGCGAGAATGTCTGTTCGGGGGCTTCCGGATCGTTATGCCCGGTCTGCTGGCTGCACGGTTATCACGGTAACTATTGGAAAAGTCGGATCATGATAGTGCTTTAAAATGAAAGGAAGTTTTTGGTGAAGCTTCTTGCAAAAGCTTCGAAAGAACGCCGCCTTTTTGGAAAAAAGGCGGCACCCAAAAACTTTTATTTATTAAATAATTACTTTTAAAACAATAATTTATTGGTATCCGGCGGCCTGCAGTGCAAACAGTTCCGCATATCGTCCGCCCTGGGCCAGCAACTGTTCATGCGTGCCGGCCTGCAGGATGCGGCCATGTTCCAGCACCACAATCCGGTCCGCCGTGCGCACGGTGGAAAAGCGGTGGGAAATCACCAGCGCCGCCTTGCCATGCCGCAGGGCGCGCAGGCGTTCAAACACGTCCGATTCCGCACGCGCATCCAGTGCGGCGGTCGGTTCATCCAGTATCAGCAGGTCCGCATCGCGCATATAGGCACGGGATATGGCGATTTTCTGCCATTCCCCACCCGACAGTTCCCGCCCGTTCGCCACGCGCTTGCCCAATGGCTGGTCATACCCCATGGGCAGCCTGGCCACCACATCGTCAGCCAGCCCTTCATGCGCCGCAGCCTTGATGCGCTGCGTGTCGGCAAGGGCCGTGATCCGGCCCACGGCGATGTTTTCCGACGCGGTCAGGCTGTAGCGGACAAAATCCTGGAAGATTACGCCGATATGCGCGCGCAGGTCATTCAGGTCCATATCGCGCAGCGGCACGCCATCCACCGTAATCCGCCCTTCATCGGGGTCATACAGGCGCGTCAGCAGCTTGACGATGGTGGTCTTGCCCGCCCCGTTTTCCCCCACCAGCGCCACGGTTTCCCTAGCCCCAATAGTCAGGTCCAGATGCCGGATGGCCCAGCGGTCCGTGCCGGGATAGCGGAAGCCCACGTTTTCAAACCGGATGCCCTGTCTGATCGGCGACGGGAAGGGCAGGGCGATCGCAGGCGCGGTGATGGATGGCCGGAGGTCAAGGAACGCGAAGAAATCATTGAGGTACTGCGCCTGGCCTGCGGTCTGCGTAATGCCCAGCAGCAGGCTGGACAGGAGCGAATGCAGGCGCAGGAACGATCCTGACAGGAACGTCAGGTCCCCCACCGTAAACCGTCCGCGCACCGTATCCCACACGATGACCAGATAGACCCCGTAATAGGCGACCGACCCGATCGCCGCGAAGGCCCCGCTCCAGACAAAGCGGCGCAGGGCCAGCCTGCGGTTCTGTTCCAGCACGGTTGCGGCGGCGGCGCGGAAGCGGCCCACCAGGAAATCCCCCAGCCCGAACAGCTTGAGTTCCTTGGCATGTTCGGCACTGGCGCCGACATGGCGCAGATATTCCATTTCGCGGCGTTCGGCCGTCTTGGCGCGGATCAGGCGGTAGCCTTCGGCATTGAAATGCGCCTCTCCCGCCGCCGAGGGCAGGAGGGCGATAACCAGCACCAGCACCATCCACGGCGCGAACGCCACCACGCCAATCGCAAGCGTCAGCGCGGTCACGGCGGTCTGGGCAATGTTGAACAGTTGCACCAGCAGGTTGTTGCGCCCCGACGCCTGCCGGCGTGCGCGTTCCAGAAGGTCCTGCAGGGTGCTGGATTCAAACTGCTGCAGGTCCAGCGTTGCGGAATGGCCCATCAGGGCGAGGCTGACGGAATTGATATAGCGTTCATTCAGCAGCCCATCGACCAGCACGATTGCGCGTGATGTCAGGTCCGACAGGATGATCAGGGCGAATTCCAGCGCAATCCAGCCCTCCAGCCGGGTGGCAGGCCCATGCAGCAGCCAGTCCGGCAGGGAACCCGACGGGGCGGCGTGGGTGCTGGTGCGGATGACTTCATCGACGATCAGCTTGCCAACATACAGCGCCAGTGGGGGCTGGATGGCCTGCACCAGCCGCAGCGCGATACTGGTCAGTGTCAGGGCGGGGCTGCATGTCCATATCTGGCGGAACATGCGTGGTACATGTCCGTACACCCCGAAGCGCGCGGCCAGTCGCGCGCGCCATGACGGGGCAGGGGGGTTATGATGGTCCGGGCTGTCAGGGTCTGCGCTCAATCAGGAACGGCTCCAGCAAGGACGGGGGATGTGCCGGACGGCGACCTCCCCCATATCACGGCCGGGTCGGCATTGCCGACATGGGGCGCGGGTAATGTGGGGAGCTTCCATTACCGCGCAGGCATGTATGGGATGGATGGCTGGTCCGGATCGCGCATCCTGTCCGGCCAAGCAGGTAGCCCGGATGGTCATGCATCAGGGTCGTCGCCGGCTGTGGCGGCGGGTTGCGCGCATGGCGTGGGCAGGCCCAGATGGTGCGTGCCCTTGCGCGCCGCAAGCTGGATCTGGCGTTCACGTTCCGCGTAACGCCTGCGCTGGGCTTCGGTGCGCTGGTCGGCGCAGTGGGGGCAGCTTACGCCTTCCACATAATCCGGGCTGGCGCGGTCCGCCTCACTCAGGGGATTGCGGCAGGCATGGCAGATGTCGAATGTGCCGGGTTTCAGCCCGTGGCCCACGCTGACGCGCTGGTCAAACACGAAACATTCGCCATCCCATAGGCTTTCATCCTCCGGCACGGTTTCCAGGTATTTCAGGATGCCGCCGTGCAGGTGGAACACATCCTCCACCCCTTCGGCACGGACGAAGGCGGTTGCCTTTTCACATCGTATGCCGCCGGTGCAGAACATGGCGATCTTTGGCGTGCGCCCCTGTTCCAGCAGGTCACGCCGCCGGTCGCGGAACCATTGCGGGAATTCCCGGAACGTGCGGGTGCCGGGGTCAATGGCGCCGCGAAAGGTGCCGATTGCGACCTCGTAATCATTGCGCGTGTCGATCACGATGGTGTCCGGATCGGAAATAAGGGCGTTCCATTCATCGGGCGCGACGTAGTGGCCGACATCGCGGCGCGGGTCCAGTCCTTCGATCCCCATGGTCACGATTTCACGCTTTATGCGCACCTTCATGCGGTGGAAGGGCAGGGCAGGCGCGCGGGAAAACTTGACGTCCAGACCGGCACAGCCGGGCAGGGCGCGGATGACGCCAAGGATACGGTCAATCGCGTCATCCGTCCCGGCAATGGTGCCGTTTATGCCTTCATGCGCCACCAGCACGATACCCCGGATGCCCAGTTCGTGGCAGGCATCCAGCAGTTGGGCACGCACGGCGGCGCAATCCGCGAAGGGCGTGAAATGATAGAGTGCGGCCACGCGGACGGGCAGCGTGGCTGCTGTCGCGGCGGGGGCGGTGGAAGGCGGGAAATCTGTCACAATGGCAACCATGCGCTTCAAGGGGGATCGCTGACGCAAGCCCGTCAGTCAAAACAGGACATGCCCGGTCGCCCGCACATGACACCCGCGCAGTCATAGCGGAAATTCCATGCGAATGCACGGGGCCGGGCTGCGCGTTTGCAGGACAGGCTGCAATCGGGGGCGGAGCGTGCTTATATATGCCCGTACCACCTGAATATATGGGAAAATCGTGGATGACCGTTACCCTGTACCATAACCCGGCCTGTGGCACGTCGCGCAACGTGCTGGCCATGATCCGGGCTGCCGGGATCGAGCCGGTCGTGGTGGAATACCTGAAAACACCACCGACCCGCGCCGATCTGGACGTGCTGGCCAGCCGCCTTGTGGTGCCGGTGCGCGACCTGCTGCGCCAGCGTGGCACGCCTTATGCAGAACTGGGGCTGGATGACCCGGCGCTTGCGGATGGGGACATACTGGACGCCATCGCCGCCCATCCGGTGCTGCTCAATCGCCCTGTGGTCATGACCGATCAGGCGGCGCGGCCCTGCCGCCCCAAGGAAACGCTGCTTGAAATCCTGCCGCAGGCGCGTGTCGCCTGATGATTGTAAGAAGTTTTTGGTGAAGCTTTTTCCAAAAAGCTTCAGGAACGTCGCCTTGTTGAAAAAAGGCGACACCCAAGAACGTTTACCAGTAGTTATTTTCAAACAGTTTTTTCATGCTTCCTGCCACGCACGGCATGGATTACGATAAAGAACAGGGTCGTGCCAAGGCTGGCCATGGCGGTCATGCGCTGCGTGTCGTTGACCAGCATGGCCACGAAAATGACAGTCACGCCGCCTAGCGTCGCCATGTTGATGGCCGGAAAAAACGGCAGCCGGAAAAATGACTGCCGCACCGCCGCGGACGCCTGCCGGCGCAATACCATGTAGGACGTGACAATCAGCGAATAGACCAGCAGGATCACGCCACCGCTGCAACTGAGCAGGAAGGCGAATACCGTCCCCGGCGCAAGGATGGATGAAAACGCCACCACCCCCCCGGCCAGCGAATTGGCCATGATGGCGTTGACCGGCGTATGCTGCCGCCCATAGCGTTGCAGCAGGGCGGGCGCATCACCGTGGCGCGCCAGTTCGGCCAGGATGCGCGATGTGATGTACAGGCTGGAATTCATGCAGGACAGCACCGCCGTCAGCACCACGACCTGCATGCATGTAGCCGCCCCCGGTATGCCCATGGCCTGCATGGCGGCGACAAAGGGCGAATGGCCGGACACGATATCCGTCCATGGCACGATCATCAGGATAAGGGCTATGGACAGGCTGTAGAACAGCGTGATGCGCGTGCCAAGGCTGCGGGTGACGTGGGCCACATTGCGCGCGGGTTCTGCTGATTCGCCTGCCGCCACCGTTGCGATTTCAGATCCGATCATGGTGAACAGGACGGTGGGAATGATGGAAATCATCGCTGTCGCGCCATGGGGAAACAGGCCCCCGTGCCCCAGCACGTTCCGCGTGACCGGAACGCCGGGGCCAAATACATGCGCGACGTACAGCGTGCCCGCCCCGATGAACAGCACGATGCTGACGACCTTGACCAGTGAAAGCCAGAATTCGCATTCCCCGAATATGTGGACCGCAGCAAGGTTGATCAGGTTCAGCGCCACGATCAGCGCCGTCGCCAGCAGCCAGACCGGCAGGTTGATCCAGTCATGAAGCAGGATGGCCCCGGCTATGGCCTCGCTGCCCAGGGCGACAAGCCAGAAGAACCAGTACAGCCACCCTGTCGTGAAGGCCGCCCCGTTGCCGTGGGCCATGCGGATGTATTCCACGAACGATCCCTTGCCGGGGCTGGCGGTCACCATTTCACCCAGCATGCGCATGACCAGCATGACCAGCAGGCCCACCGCGACAAACGCCAGCAATGCCGCCGGTCCCGCCGCGGCAATGGCGGCACTGCTGCCAACGAACAGCCCGGCCCCGATGGCGCCGCCCAGCGCGATCATGATGATATGGCGTTGCTTTAGGGTGGAAGCAGGCCGGGAAGGCGGCTGGTGGGTGCCCGTCGTGTCAGACATGCCGTATGTTATTTCCTGAATGGCAAGGGAAGTGATGTAAGCCGTATCGTATGCAGTCGTGCCCGCAGGCGCCGCTATGCCAGGACGATCCGCCCGCGTCCTGTTGCATGGCAGGCCCGAGCGGGCATGCGCCTGTGCCGGTGGCCCGGCGCATGGGGGCGTTCAGCATGCTGATATCGTTTCAGTTTCATCCCTAACATAGGACAGGAACGCGCCGGGTATGTAAAGGGGTACGGTATCCGGGCAGCATGTGACGGATCGTTTATTGTGCGGGGGAAGGAGAGGGAGCTGCCATGTTCATGAAATAATATTTCCATATGGCGGGTTGGATATAAATATAATAAGTGCCATGGCGTGATTTTGTTCGGTAAAACATGTCCAGTATGGCTATCGGCGGGAATGGATTGCAAGCGCCCGGTTCCTGTTATTGCCTTTTGACAGTTTTCCGTAATTTCCAGAAGATACACGCCATGCCCGACCAGAACGTAAAAGTGACCATTATCATGAACCCCACCGCCGGGCGCCGTCGCATGGGACGGATTGCGCGCTTTGCCCGGCAATTGCGCCAGGCGGGGCTACAGGCGCAGGTCGTGCCCACCCGTTACCGGGGCCACGCCACAACCCTCGCGCGCATGGCGGTGCGGGAAGGGACCTGCACCCATATCGTCGCCGCGGGCGGGGATGGCACGGTGGCCGAGGTGGCCGAGGGCATGGCGGGATCCGACATCATTCTGGGCATCCTGCCTGTCGGCACGGCAAATGTGCTGGCCCGGGAACTGCATGTGCCGTTTGATGACGCACGCAATGCCCGTAATATCGCAGCCGGGGCATGTAGCGTTGTCTGGCCCGGGCGCCTGCGGTCCAGTGAAGGGGAATGCCTGTTCGTGCAGATGGTCGGCATAGGCTTTGACGCACATGTGGTGCATGTCGTGTCAACCCGGCTGAAAAAGGCGGTCGGCCGGGCGGCCTATGTGCTGGCGACGCTGGCTTCGCTATGGAAATACACATTCCCGACCATGACCGTATCCGTTGATGGCGTTTCCCATGCGGCGGCGTCGGTCATCGTATCGAAAGGGGCGTTGTATGCCGGGAAATATGTCCTCACCCCCCAGTCCATGCAGCAACACAGGCAGTTTTCGGTTGTCCTGTTTGGCACGGCGGGCATTGGCAGCAGTATCCGCTACGCCATCGCGCTGCTGCGCGGGAACCTGTCACGGCAGAAGGATGTCACGATCCTGACGGCAAGAACAGTTGAAGTTACCAGCCCGCGCAACATGCCCGTACAAAGTGATGGGGACGCACGCGGCCATACGCCTATACGGATCGACATGCCTGATCACGCTCTGCGTATCGCCATATAGCAGGGCGATCAGACCCGGAATGGTCGGCTGCTCCGTACCTGTTTCTGATGCGCCGGGACGCGGAACAGCGGCGACATATCCCAGGTAAACTGTTCAGCAGGTTGCATTATGCCATCCGCCACGGGTTTGTGCCGGCGTGCCATGTCGGAGGGTTTTTGGACCGGCGCCGTGGTCTGTCAGCGGGTCCGCTGCCGGCTGAAGGCAGGCTGTTTCGAAGTATTGGTGTCCGACCTGCGTGCCATGTCGCGTAATATGATGGTGCCAGGCGCAAATGGATGTAAACACGTCGCGTAACCTGCTGGTCCCGTATGCCATGCCAGCCTGTTGAAACGATCAAAGGACACGGTCGGGCATCTTGCCGCTGCTATTCATGATGCGATGGATACGGGTATTGAACCGGCCCGTGTCGATCAGGGATATACAGGTAAAAAGCCTGCGGGGCAGCGCGACCATACAAGATCGTCCCTGATGTTATCAGGCTGCCCGGGACCAGGCACGGCTTCGGGCCGCTGTCACGCTGCGGATTGTCGAACGGTCTTGTGCATCGGCTGCACAGAACCACCGCGCGTGACGCATTATCTTGCATGCCGGCACTGATGAAATGAGGCCGCCGGTCTTGGGGGGACGCCGCCGTGTACAGTCAGAAATGCAGCAAGCCATACTTGCAGACCCGATCCGCTTTTGTTGTTTATCGTTATCTTGCAGTGTAGTTGACGTTTCATAAACTACCGGATGTACCTATCGGGAATCCTGGTCCGGGTTTTCTGTCAACGTGGTGTTGGGGGATGTTCGCTGCCCTGGATAGAGGTGCATTTATTTATACGATATTTATTGATGGCTGATATCGGATCGTTCGTAATTTAGAATTTCAATATCTTTTTTGCAATATTCGGGAGAAGGTGATTTATTTCGTAAAGTATTTATTTCCTGTTTTGATTTTTCATATTCTTTCTGAAACGGCTTTGTGGCATGCCACAGGCTGACTACCGCAGACCCAAGCAATCGTCCCGCCTGCACATCAGTCGGGTAATGAAAGCCACATATAACGCGGCTATTGCCGTAATCTATTCCACGTTGAAGGATAGTTTCCGCGCGATCGGGTACCATCTCCGCCAATACGAGCGCCCATGCCCACCCGATTGCAGCATGTCCGGAAGGATAGGAACTTGTCTTGGCCAGGGCGCTTCCATCCACGCAGGGCTGAAAGTTCATGGCCACATAAGGGCGCGCACGGAATCTGCCTTCCACCTTGATACTTTTCTGGACCGTTTCGACATCTGGTAACGCACGCGCAAGCAGACGTGTCAGATGGGGCGCCTTTTCGGGGTCAAAGGAAATACCCATGGCGCATTCAAATGCGGCGGGCGCCGCAGGCGGCCCCAGAACAGCATCATGTGCCGCGATGTTTCTTCGCGCAGGGGACGCTGTTGCCTGCACCTTGCGCATTGTTTCCTTATCAATATTGTCCTGCGGCGATCCGGGCGAAGGGGCGGGGGAAAGCAATGCGGATGCCCGCGCAAACGGTACCTGGTCGGCATGAATATATCCATGTGGATAATGAGCGGCATCATGCCACAAGACCGTCTTGTTACTGCATCCCGCTTGACAGATCATGGCGCTGGAAGCGGCTACCATGATCATGGTTCTGAAAGACAGTGACTTTTTTTTATACGTAACGATGTCATGCTTCATGGCGAATACACAATATGACCTACATGAACGGATGGAAACCACCATTCGTATTTCGATATATGAACAGGGAACCGCTGTTTTACGCGTTGATCAACCCGGCATTTCCGCGTTCGATTACATAAGTTTTTTCAACCGAAACACTGGATGCAGGGTCGCGGATGTCCGTAATACCCATAAGTCGCGCCGTCATGTTGCGGGGAGAAAAATCAGCAATCACGTATCCCCTTTTACGGCTATCGAAAAATTTTATATCAGGGTTGAGCGGCAGGATCTTCTGTATGTTTTCGTACGCGGGACCCAGGGATGTAATGGATGTTCCCAGAATTTCAGAGGCAACAATCGGTTTTTTCTCGTCATGCGGGCGGGTTCTTATGTTGCTTGCAAAAAACGAATGATAATCGCCACTAAAAATGATGGGATTGGGGGGACGGTAATCTGCCAGGGCCTGCGTAAGCCGGTTACGAGCCGCGTGAAATCCATCCCACGTATCGGTCCAGTAGCGGTAGCCTGTTCCCTTCTGGTCGGGAATACGCAGGGAAGCCACCATCAGGTCCTGCGCGATGATGGTCCAGACCTTGGAATGATCACGGAAACCATCAAACAGCCACTGTTCCTGCTCGGCACCAAGGAATGTACGGCGTGGGTCTTCAAGATCGGAACAGCTTTCAGAGATAACACGCCCGTCTCCATATTTGGGTGGTACGGGACAAGGCTGACGGGATCGATACTGGCGACCATCCAGAAGATCGATAACAGCCAGGTCGCCATATTTGGCGCGGCGATAAATTTTCATTCCGCCATTGGGAAGGCGTAACGTCCTGCGTACAGGCATGTTTTCATACCATGCCTGCCACGCGACACGCTGCCGACGTGAAAAGGCTTCTATGCTTTCTTCCGGCGCAGGTGCCCATATGCCCGAATAATCATCCTTCACTTCATGATCGTCCCATATGGGCAACCATGGCGCGACAGCGTGTGCCGCCTGCAGGTCAGGATCGGTCTTCTGCAGGGCATAGCGCCATCGGTACCCTTCCAGATCGGTGGCTTCGGGCGCACCATAGGAACGAACGGTCAGCGCGGCGCGGGAGGGAGGGGCATTGTGCTCATAAATATAATCCCCCAGGAACAGCACCACATCCGGATTTTCGGCAGCCAGGTGACGGTAGGCAGAATACCAGCCCATTTCCCAGTGGGCGCATGAAGCAACGGCTACACGCAGGGAACTGGTGGGCTGCCCATCACGGGGGAAGGTGAGCGTCCGGCCAATCTGGCTCTGGCTGCCTTCCGCCGTAAAGCGGTACCAGTATGCGCGGCCTGGCTGCAATCCTTCTGCCTCGACATGCACGCTGTAGCCGTTTTCAGCCGTGGCGGGTGTGGAACCCTTGCGCACGATATGGCGCATGTTCTCATCTTCCGCTATTTCCCAGTCAACATTCACGCTGGGTGGAAGGCGGGGCGCAACACCAGGGAGCAGGGGTAGCGTGCCCAGGCGGGTCCATAATACAAAGCCATCTGCCGTCGGGTCTCCGCTGGCCACGCCGAATGGGAAGACAGTGTCCCCCCTATCCGACAGATTGGCCGCATGGACAAGGGATGGCAGGGCCAGCGCCCCTGCGGCACCCAGGAAAGTACGACGCGAAAGAGTGGACATATGCGCTCTCCGTGTAACCATCGTGGTCAGAAATCGCCGCGCACGCGCACGTACCAGGTGGCGGGCCTGCCAGCCAGGCCAATATAGTCGCCGCTGACAAAATAGCCGCGCGTGACGTCATATTGCTTGTTGAAGATGTTCTCGCCAATAGCCTCGAATTTCCAGTGTCCCTGACGTGGCGCAATGGACATGTAGGCACCCCACAAAGTATAGCCAGCTATCGTATCAACAGGGTTGGGACTCCAGTTGGTTGTTCTGACACTGTAATTCATTCCAGTATTCAGGTTATATTTCCCTATCGGCCATGTATAATCAACTGAACCGTTTGCCATGAAATGCGGGACCGAAATGCCTTTTCCTGCCATGTTTTCCACACGCGCGGTATACAGGCCGTCACTGCCCTTGATGGCGCCGGTAACTTCGGTAAATTGGTCATACGCCCCTGTAACATAAGCGCCAGACTGGGAAATGTTCAGTCCTGGAATCGGCGACCATTCGAATTCGTATTCTCCGCCATATTCATGGGACCGGGGTGCATTGACGTATATACCGATGCCCCCCGTATTGGGGTTGACGGTTTCTGCCTGAACCTGACGGTCAAAGTAATCGTAGTAGAAAAAATCTGCATTAAACCGGATATTGTACTTTGGGATAATGATCTTGTTGCCGATTTCATAAGAAAAAAGATTTTCCGGCTTGAATGGCTCTGTCATCGCCGCGACATTGTTGGAATTGTATAGGGTAAATCCGCCGGATTTTACACCTTTTGAAAATGTAAAATAGGCCATATCGTTATGGATCGGATTGTACTCGATGCTGAATTTGGCCGAGGGAAGAGTATAGGACTGGGTACGCTGGCCGACATAGTTGTTCGGGTTTGTTATTACGTTATTAACGATGTAGTGGGCATATACATTGTCCAGATGCCGTGATTCATGCTCCATACGGAAACCACCAACAATATGCAGCTTGGGGGTTATGTCATATGTCAATTGGCCAAAACCGCTGATGGTATTGACTACCTGTGAATACCGTACGTCACCATCGGTCTTATATAGATTGGTAAATCCTGACTGATATCGGTCATTCAGCCATTGATGGCCGTAATAAACCCCGGCGATCCAGTGCAGGCGGCCACCCGTATTGGATGAAAATCGTAGTTCATTCGAAAAAACAGATGCACGTGTCTTGAATGAGACATCGGCAAGGGAAAGGGAAGAATCATCAAAATTATCATATTCGTTGCGTTGCATGTAATCATAGCTAGCCAGGTCGGTAATAGTGAAACCCGGGAGCTTCTTTTCCATGCGAAGATTTGTTCCGCCGGTATCAATATGGCTGAACGGCGTGGTATTGGGTGAAATGCCAATTTCCTTGGCAAATGCCGGGGACGTACCCCATGTGGTGGCATACCGGTCAGGGGATACCTGTATCGGATCTGTCTTGCTCAGTGAAGTGATGGGTGTCCAGGCATGCACGCCATTGGCATCCGATCGGTCGATGCTGCCATGCAGGTTATACTCAAACTTCAGGGTATCGCTAGGCATGTAATCCAGAAGCAGACGCGCGGCGCCCCGGCTGACATTGCCCAGGGATTCGCGGGCTTCAGGATTGTACTGCCATGCGCCGCCCTGCTGGGTTTCGGTTGCAAAGCGAAAGCGCAGTTTATCCGTGATCGGGCCGGATATGTAACCATCAATCTTGGTGTCATTAAAGCGACCATATTGGGCGGCTATGCCACCTTTCAGCGTATCGGTCGGCTTGTTGGTTATGTAATTGATCGCGCCGCCCGTGCTGTTGCGTCCGTACAGCGTGCCTTGCGGGCCGCGCAGTACTTCAACGCGTTGCATGTCAAACATCATGCCATTGATGCCGAACGGGACCGGATTGGCAACTTCGTCGATATAAATACCGACGGTGGGGGAATTGTTACTGGAATATCCTGAAAATCCTACGCCACGGATCGTATAGGTATACTGCCCGCTGCCATAGGAAGGCTGAACCTGCAGTGAAGGTGTCGCGTATTGCAGGTCGAATACGTTGTTGATATTCCTGTTTTCCAGAACCTTGCTGGAAATGACGCTGATTGAAGACGGAATGTTCTGCGCACTCTGCGCACGCCTTTCTGATGTTACAATAACATTTTCAATGCGTGGCTTGGGCGTCGCGGTCCGGGGCGTGGAGGGCGCGTGGGTGGTATGGGGCAGGTTTTTTTTGTGGACTACAGGGCCTGAGGCAGCGGGGAGCGTCTGGCTGTAGGCCACATTGGGAAACGGCAGGATCGCGCCACCAAGGGCAAGTGCCATTCTACGGTTTTTTAGCATATGACTTTTTTTGTACATTGATATGACTTTCCATATATTACTGATGCCTTGGTTGAACCATTTACGGTTACTTTCGTACTTTCCTGCGCGCTATGTATGTTGCTGTTCCATTAATTCATGCCATCGCGTGGCGCCATCCTGTTTCCGTAGCTGGCGCATGGGTTGATCTGGCTTCGGTCCACGCGAACAAAGCACCGGATGCCTTAATTTAAGCGAGAGAAGGGAAGTACTATCAAACTTTCCACATCATGAGAAAAAATATGACCCAGGGATAAGAGAGTTGCAAGAAAAATATTTCTTTAAAGAAACAATTTATGCTGTAACAAAATAAAAGTGATGTATTTGTCCCTGGGCAAGGTGCTTGGATGTTCCCGATGGTTATTTGGTTTTATGTAACATTTACTCAATGACAGCTGATTACAGGCTCACCTTTCTCCTAAACGATGCAGGCTCATCGTGGGGCGGGCAGGAATGCAGGAAAGCCAGCACACCATTGACAACATGGCCTGAAAAATTGCCATCCAACAAAAATGAAGCGACGTGGCCTTTGTTGGCAGGCAGGGTTTGCATACAGGGCAGAAGAACAAGGCCGCCTGGCACCTTTGGTTCAGTAATCCTCATGTTTGGTATCTTGTCCGCAAATATAGATGAAACAGATAAGTCCGATTTTCTTCATAAACGTCTTTGCCATATATCCGGCATCAGGCCGGCAGATCATGCCATGTCCTGCCCTGGCGATGGGGGGGCAGGGTTGCGGCATGGACGCCACGTGCCACAGCGCGGGCAAGCGTATCGGCGGCGACGGAACCCAACCGGGCAATGACCAGTTCGCGGTTCTGCCCCGGTACTTCTTTCTGCGCGGTAGACAGGGCAAAGACCACATCCCCGTCAAACGGCGAATGGATGGGGCGGATTGCGCGGGCAAGCCCGTCCTGCGCCATCATTGCCACGCGCTTGAGTTCATCCGCATCCAGCCGTACGTCCACGGCAATGCAGGCAATGGTGGTATTTGCGCGTGCGCCGGGGTTCAGTTTGGCTTCGCCCCAGTCCTCGCCATAAACCGAACGGGATGATGCGCCCAGACCACCGAATTCACTGTCGATTTCCAGTGGCCCGGCCCAGAAATTGCGTGTGCCCGGCACCACGACCGAACCAAGGCTGTTGACGCAGACCAGCGCGCCAACGGTCATGCCATCGCCGGTCTGGAACGAAGCCGAACCCAGGCCGCCCTTCAGGCTGCCCGCGCCCGCGCCATATCCGCCGCCTGCCGTGCCCAGCGTAAACGCTCCGGCCTTGGCGTGGCGTACCGCCTGTTCCCCCAGCCGGTGATAGGGGGGATTGGTGCCCCACTGCTTGTTCCCGCCATTGGCAAGGTCATACAGCACGGCGGTCGGCACGATGGGGGAAGGCGGCACGCCCTTTTTGGGAATAAGCGAGAAGCCACGCCCCTGTGCCCCCAGCCAGTTCACCACGCCATCCGCCGTTGCCAGGCCGTAGACTGAACCACCGGACAGGACGATGGCGTCAACGCTGCGGACCAGGTTGCCAGCACTCAGCGCATCTGTCTCCCGCGTGCCGGGGCCACCGCCACGCACATCCACCGCACAGGCCGCGCGCTGGTCGGGCAGGATGACCGTAACACCCGTATAGGCGCCGGGATCATCAGCCAGCCCGATTTTCAGGCCGGCGACATCCGTCATAAGGTTCAGTCTGCCCGGTCCGCCCATGCGTGCGGGCATGGCGGCTGAAACAGCATGGGGTACAACCGCCATGCCACCCGTGGCCAGCATGGCCTTGATCAGTTGGCGTCTATGCAATTTCATCACCTTTCAGTCACAGATATCTGTTTGTGGCGTCATAAGGGGGTTAAGGGAGCTGAGGACGTTCTGGACGCATGCGATATGCCGCCCCAAACGACCAAGGCATTGATTATCAGCCCGATCATGCCGGGATTCAGTCCGGCTGGCATGACATGAAAGAAAAACAGGCCCATTCCGGTCAGGTCGCCACATAACAGGCCGGCAATGATGGGAATGGCGGATACCCTACGGTTAAGTAAGGAAACAATAATGCCCGGCGCCAACTGGGTAATGCCGATATAATACAGGTTGTTCAGGATGACCATCAGCCCCGACAGCGATGCCCCGCCCAGTACGGAGACCACAAGATAGATGGCGATTGTAATCTGTGCCCCGATTTTCTGCGCACGGTCGGAATGGCCGGGCATGAGGTTGCGCGAAACCAGCGGTCCCAACGCCAGGCAGACCCCCGCAAGGATCACCAGCGCCGATAATGCGCACCCCCCTGCCACCAGCCCGCGTGCCCAGTGGGGCAGGGTGGCGCAGACCGCGACCATGAAGACATCATTGGGTGATGCAGGTGTCGCGCCCGATGCCCGGACATACAGCGCCATCAAGAACAGGAACGGGAACATGAGCATATAAAATGGCATGAATATCTGGTTTTTCTGCAATGTTCGGGGAGATTTTGCAGTAAACAGGAAGGCGACCGTCTGCGGCGCGACACATAGTCCGATCGATTGCAGTATGATGGTTGAAACGATAAAGGCGTTCCCGCCCGGCAGGACCGGCCCGGCGTTACTGGCGCTGGCGAATTCCGGCATGCCGGCAGGCCAGTGCATGGCATGCATGGCCGCATAACCACCAAGCACGATGGCCGCCACCATCAGAACATCCTTCAGTATGGACACATAGGCGGGCGCCCGAATGCCCGACAGTAATATCCACGCCAGTGTCAGTGACGCGCACAGGCCCGTCATCATCATGCCCGGGATATGCCAGCCCAGGTTACGTACCACCACCATAAGGCCCGCAAACTGCATTTCGCCAAATGGAAGAAGAAATAATGCCGTATTCAGCACAACAAGGATTTCAAGCGCGCGACTGGCATAATGGTTACGGAAAATATCGGCGACGGTTATGCACGCGTAACGCTGCCCCAGTATCCATATGCGCGGGTTCAGGAAATACCCCACAGGATAGGACAGCAGGATATATCCCAGGAACCAGAACCCGAACCCGCTGCCCTGGGTGTATATGCCGGCGGGAAAACCCAGCACGCTGCCAATACTGTATGTTTCACCAATGGTCAGGAAAAAAATGAGGATTGCGCCAAACTGACCCGATGCCACAAAGAAATCGCGCGCGTTCCGGGCAGCATGGCGATACCGGGAGTAAACGGCGATCAGAACGGAAGTCATGATGACAGCCATGAATACGGAAATTTCCATCCCTTATTCCACCGGCTTTCTATCTGCATTGAATCGCGCAGATGAGGAGAGGCGCCAGCAGATATACAGGCATGCCGGAACCAGTATAAAACAGGCGAATATCCAGATTATTTCCAGCGGCGCCCCGAACAGCGTCATCTCCTGCGCGCGCAGGGCAAGACCGCCCCCGATAACCAGACAGTAAGGCAGGCCAAGGCCGACGACCAGCGCTGGCAGGGAAAGGGCGGGGACTGCTTGCATGGTGTCATTGCGTCCGTCCTGATCGTGCATTCCTGTCTGGCCCTGTGCTGTTGTCATGGTGTTACGATGTCATTTCAATGTGCATCACTGCTATGGATAATAGGGAGACGTGGCGATCCGAAAATGCCAGAATTGAACGTTGTACAAAAAACATGCGTCGGGTCATGGATACGGTTGAATCCATTCCGCACATAGTCTTTTACACTCCGCTTTCCTTTTTCGGATTGGTACACCTGCCTGCCATTCAGCCGGGGGCATGATTTTACATTATACGGCAAGCCGGAAGTGACAGAATATTTTTCGTTGCAGTAAGGCATGTTGGCTTTTGGTATATGGCCATGGGTTGCTTCGGGTAAGGGGAGGCCATTACTGTCCAAACCACCAAACTGTATTTTTGTAAGGCCCACTGTCTTTCCCGGCCTGTTTCTGTTCGCCAGGGTGGCCCGGGATGTCGTGACGTTCAGTGCCTTGTTGTGTTCATACGTGTCCTGTTCATATCCACAATTCTGCGTCTCGCGGCCAAGATGGGCAATGGAGCCGCCGGCACGCCGCAGATGGCCCGCATGAACTGTTGCATCGCTGATATCGATGGTTTCAGGCTGTGGCGCAGCCTGAATGCCGGCCCGCTGCCTGTCGGGGGCGGATTGGGGTTTGTGTTCGTTCGTCATCACCGATGCCGCAAAGACATCGGTACAGGTTGGCAGGGCGCTGGCCAACAGGACCGTGACCCGGTCTGTCGTCGTTATCTTTCCATATTCTTTCATTGCATATACGCTCCGTTCAGAAATTATGGGAAGCTTGGCAGCCGAACAATGCGAACCTGTTTCCCCCATTCATGACGGGGGCAGCGGCCAGCATGGCACGGGACCACGCGCCGTTTCATACAGGGCCGCCAGCCGGATGGCCTGCAGGTCGGCAAAGCGCGGTGTTACGATCTGCGCCCCGATGGGCATCCCGCCGTGTGAAAAACCGCAGTGGATGGATATGGCGGGCTGTTCGGACATGTTCCACGGGACGGTAAAGGCAATGTGGTCAAAGGAGCGTTCGGGGTCGTTGGTCGGTCCGGGATATTCAGCGGGGAAACTGACATTGGGCGTGGTAGGCGACAGGACAATGTCAACATGTTCAAATAGTTGAGCACATTTTTGCCGCATGGCAAATGTCTGTCCCAGCCCGTCCACGGCAGCGACGCCGCTGACCTTCTCGCCACGTTGCGCCCATGTGCGGATGAAGGGCAGCACCTTTTCCAGCCGGTCGGGGGGAAGCTGGCTCAGTTCCGCCCAACTGCGCGCGGACCAGTACTGGTCCAGCCCCGACAGCATCGCCGGCGTCATGACCGGGTCCACCGGGATGATTTCGGCCCCCATGTCGGCAAACACACCGGCCACGTTTTCAATCGCGACCCGGATTTCATCATCCAGCGTCAGCCCGCAGCCCGCATCCAGCATCAGCCCGACCTTCAGGCCGCGTACATCCATGCCCTTGTAATAGCTGTCCCAGTCGATATCGGCATAAGGCAGGCTGGTCGCATCACGCGCGTCGGGCAGGGACAGCACGTTCATCATCAGGGCCGCATCGCCCACCGTGCGTGTCATGGGGCCTGCGCAGCGGCCGATATAATACGGATCGATGGGAATGCGCCCGAGCGAGGGCTTGAACCCGACCAGCCCGCACCACGCCGCCGGCAGCCGGACGGAACCACCAATATCCGTGCCGACATGCAGCGGCCCGTAACCCGCCGCCGCAGCAGCAGCAGCGCCCGCGCTGGAACCGCCGGGGTTACAGGCCAGGTTCCATGGGTTGCGCGCCAGCGGGTGGAATGTCGAAAGCCCCGACGACAGCATGGCGAAATCGGGCACCGTGGTTTTTGCGAAAATCAGCGCGCCCGCTTCCTTCAGCCGGGCGGCGGGCGGGGCGTCCTGCGTTGCGGGCACCAGCGTGCTGGCGATGCTGCCCTGCGGGATGGGCAGGCCCTTGGTCGCGATCAGTTCCTTCAGCGTCGCGGGCACGCCGTCCAGGATGCCGCAGGGGCGGCCGTTCATCCACCGCCGTTCCGACTGGCGCGCTTCACTGACAAGCCTGTCGGGTTCGTAGGCGTACAGCGCCCCAAGCGTGCTTTCCCAACGTGCGATATGCGCGATCAGCGCATTGGCGTATTCAACCGGGGAAAGGGTTCTTTTCCGATAGGAAGAAAGGAGTTCTCGTGCCGTCAGGTCCATCATGGGCGTAGGTTTCTTTCATTTCCCTTCACACCCTGTAATTACAGGGAGGATATTGGGGGAAGGGATAACTTATTTCGATAACATGATGGTATGGGCGGCCCGCAGATCCTGAATATCCCAAATTTGTGCGCAGGGTGGGATATAAAACGATCTACAATCGAAACGATATTGTAAAGTCATGCCTTTTTGGGCCAGTCGGGGCAGGATTTTTCTGGTTTCCTACTTTTTCCTTAAACTATTACGGCCTGACGTATATGTTCGAGGCCATTGGCCCGCTGCGTATCAATGGGGAATGTGTATGTCGCTTAAAGCCCTGCAACTGTTCCTGATCGTGGCGCAGGCGGCATCGCTGCGGCAGGCCGCCCAGCGACTGAACATGACCCCCACCGCCCTGCGCCGCCAGATCGACAGCCTTGAATATTATTTCGGATCGGAACTGATTGACCGCAATGCAGGCGGCATCCGCCTGACCGAGGCAGGCCAGCTGCTGCTGGGGCAGGCGGCGCGCATCCTGAATGATATCGCGGTGACCCGCACGCAGATCGACGACCTGAAGCAGCTGAAACGCGGCACGGTCAGGATACAGGCTGGTGGCGCGATCGTGGCCGAATTGCTGGTGCCCACTATCTGCACGGTGCATGAACGCTATCCCAACCTGCGCTTCCATGTGTTTGAAAGCAGGGCGTCCGGCCTGGTCGAGGCCCTGACCGATGGCGGCATCGACCTGGTGGTCAGCCTGTTTACCCCCGAGACGGCCCAGTCCTTCGTCAGCCATAGCATACAGCTCAGGCACAGCGTGATCGTCAGTACGGATCACGCGCTGGCCTGCAGGCCGCACGTGACCATCAGGGAACTGGCATGCCATGCGCTGGCCATTCCCGATGAATCCTTTGGCGTGCGCCGCGAACTCAACCGCGCGGCGCGGGCCTGCGGCATTACCCTTGACCCCGCATTCGTGACGGGTTCGCTGGTCATGCAGAAGGAAGTCGCGATGCGTGGCATGGCCGCCCTGGTCCTGCCCCCGGAATGTTGCCGGCGTGAAATACAGGACGGGCTGCTATGCGCCATACCCATCCAGCCCGCCAATGCCATCAGCGCGCGGCTGGACCTGTGCAGCCTGCCCCAGCGGCGCAAGTCCTTTGCCGGCCAGGCGCTGTTTGACGCGCTGGCGCAACAGATGCACATCGGGTTCACGACGGGCGCCCTGGAACGCGTGAACGAAAGATAATGCGTGAATGAAGGGGCGCGGGCATGATCCCGGCCAGCGCGGCGGCCGTTGCCGGGAATGGTCGCCCCATATGATATCAAGTGGGGACACGGGCCATGCGCGCCGCGCGGCCTCCATTTCCTGGCCCTGGGAAATTCACTCCCCAGACCAGTGGGTCACATGATATATTTGTCCCCGACATGACAACCCAGATGATGATCGAACTGATTGCCGTCCTGACGGCCGTGCGTGACGATGTGCCGCAGGTCATGACGATCGACCATGGTCGCCTGCTGCCCTCCGGTCCGCTGGAAAGTACCCACCGCTCCCTGCAGGCCGGGGTCCGGGCATGGGTGGAGCGCCAGACCGGCCACCCCATCGGGCATGTGGAGCAGTTATATACCTTTGCCGACCATGACCGGCTGCTGGCCACGGGGCAGGGCAGGCTGATCGCCATTTCCTACCTGGCCCTGACCCGCAGCCACGCGGGGGAGACGGGCTGGCGGGACTGGTACGACTACTTCCCGTGGGAAAACAGCAAGTCGGATGCGGGTCGCGACTGCCTGGCTATTATCGAACGCCTGCTGTGCCGGTGGGTGGCGGACATGGACAACGCCGCCATGCGCGTGCGGCAGTGGCAGCGATGCGTCAGCCTGTTCGCCATTGGCGACATGGTGGCGTGGAATGACGAACTGGTGCTGCAACGCTATGAACTGCTGTATGAGGCGGGGCTGGTGGCCGAAGCGGGGTGCACGCCGGAAGATGCCGTGCCGGGGCAGGCAATGCATCATGACCACCGGCGCATACTGGCCACCGGCATGGCGCGGTTGCGTGCAAAGATACGTTACCGGCCTGTTGTGTTTGAACTGATGCCGGAGGAATTTACGCTGCTGCAATTACAGCGCGTGATGGAAAGCCTGTCGGGTATCCATATCCATAAACAGAATTTCCGTCGCCTGATCATGCAGCAGCAACTGGTTGAGGAAACAGGCGGAATTGAGGAAAATACCGGCGGCCGCCCCGCCCGGCTGTACCGTTTCTGCGGGGAAGTCAGGCAGGCGCGGCAGTTTGTCGGCACCAAGATTCCGTTATTCCAGCCCTGATGGAAAAAAAGCACCTCACGAAAAACCGGATTGACAAGAGGCAGGTTTGCCTTTGCAACTATCGCACCGGCCCCTGCCGCTTGGCTTATACTCAATATGAGCATAAATGGTACGCACGGCGGGAATGGCCGAAGGGAGAACAGGTATGAACCAGATTACGCCGCGTGGCGGAACAGACGGGCTGTATGACCGGGTGCGGCATCTGGTCCCGGAAATGGAATGGGAGACCTTTGTCGAGGATATCCGCGCGATTGAAACGCTCAAGCGTGAACGCAACGCCGTCATCCTCGCGCATAACTACCAGACGCCCGAAATCTTCCATTGCGTGGCCGATATCCGTGGCGACAGCCTGGCCCTGGCGCGGGAGGCGCAGGATACGGACGCGGATGTAATCGTCATGGCCGGTGTCCATTTCATGGCGGAAACGGCCAAGATGCTGAACCCGCACAGCACGGTCCTGATCCCCGACCTGCATGCGGGCTGTTCGCTGGCAGATTCCATTACCGGGCGCGACGTGCGCCTGCTGCGCGAACGCTATCCCGGCGTGCCGGTCGTGACCTATGTCAACACCTCGGCCGAGGTGAAGGCCGAAAGCGATATCTGCTGCACGTCGGGCAATGCGAAGCGGGTGGTGGAAAGCCTTGGCGTTGACCGCGTCATCATGATCCCCGATGAATTTCTTGCCCGCAATATCGAAGCCGAGACCGGGATCAGGATGATCACATGGGCTGGCCATTGCGAGGTGCATGAACGCTTCACCCCGCAGGAAATCGAGCGCATGCGCGCGGACCATCCCGGCCTTGTGGTCCTGGCGCACCCCGAATGCCCGCCCGAAGTGGTGGCGGTATCCGATTTCAGCGGCTCCACCGCCATGATGGGCGATTATGTGCGCGACCATGCGGGCAGCCGCATCCTGCTGGTGACCGAATGTTCCATGAGCGACAATCTGGCGGTGCAGTATCCCCAGACCGAATTCGTGCGCCCGTGCAACATGTGCCCGCACATGAAGCGCATTACCCTGTCCAATATCCGGCAGTCGCTGGAAAACATGACGCATGAAGTCACGCTGGACCCGGAACTGGCCAGCCGTGGCCGCCGCGCCGTCGAACGCATGCTGGCGATATGACCACCCTGCCGCCGCTGGGCCAGCTTGCCGGCCAGCCGCTGATTATCGGTGGCGGACTGGCGGGCGTCATGACCGCGCTGTCCACCGGGCGTCCGTGCGTGCTGGTCTGTCCGGGGCGGCTGGATGAAATCCGTCCCCCCCTTGCCGCCAGCATGCTGGCGCAGGGCGGCATGGCGGCGGCCATGGGCGTGGATGATACGCCCGCGCTGCATGCGGCGGATACGCTGGCGGCGGGGGCGGGACTGTGTGACGCCACGGTGGTTGATCGCGTGACACAGGCAGGCCCGGCAGCGGTTGAACGCCTGGCCGGCCTGGGCGTGCGGTGGGACAGGCAGGCCGATGGCAGCCTGCAACTGGGACTGGAAGCAGCCCATGGGCGGCGGCGCATCGTGCATGCGGGGGAGGACGCGACCGGGGCCACCATCATGCGCGCGCTGGTCGCCCGCGTGCGGCAGGCCCCGCACATAACGGTGGTGGAACAGGCCCATGCGCGTGACCTGCTGATCCATGATGGCGGGGTGGTGGGGTGCGTGCTAGTCGTTGGCGGGCGGACCGTCACGCTGTCCACACCGGCCGTCGTGCTGGCTACGGGCGGGGTGGGCGGCCTGTTTGCCGATACCACCAATCCCGCCGGGGCCACGGGCGGTGGCCTTGCCATGGCCGCGCGCGCCGGTGCTGTGCTGGGCAATATGGAATTCGTGCAGTTCCATCCGACCGCGCTTTCCGCCGGGCCGGAAGGGCAGCGCCTGTGCCTGGTCAGCGAGGCCGTGCGGGGCGAGGGCGCCATCCTGATTGATGAGACCGGCAGGCGCTTTACCGATGAACTCGCCACCCGCGACAGCGTCTCCCGCGCCGTCTGGCGTCACATGATGGACGGCCACAGCGTGTATCTGGACGCCCGCACGGCGTTGGGGGCGGCTTTCCCGCAGCATTTTCCCGCCATATCCGCGCTGTGCGCGGCCCATGGCATTGATGCCGCAACACAGCCGATCCCCGTGCGTCCAGCAGCCCATTACCATATGGGCGGCATCATGGTGGACCCCATGGGGCGCACCGGGGTCACGGGCCTGTGGGCGGCAGGGGAAGTCGCATGCACCGGCCTGCATGGCGCCAACCGGCTGGCCAGCAATTCCCTGCTGGAAGCCGTGGTGTTCGGCACATGGATCGGGCGGCAACTGGATGACAGCCCCCCGCTGGCTGCAACCCTGCCCGATGTTTCACTCTTTCCGTCTGATCCGGCCCCCACGCCACCCTCACTGCACCTGCGGCGGGTCATGAGCCGCCATGCCGGGGTCATCCGGTCGGGCGACGGGCTGCGCGACGGGCTGAAACAGGTCATGCCCATCGTGAATACCGATGCCGGGCTGGTCTGTGCGGCGATCCTGCTTGCCGCCCTGCTGCGGCGTGAAAGCCGGGGGGGCCATTTCCGCAGTGATTATCCCCATGCCGGGGCCATGGCCACGCCGTCGCGCTTCAGCCTGGCGGAGCTTGATGCCCGGCTGGCGGAAATGCGTGATACGTTTGCACCGGCCCTGAATGAAGGAATGCCCTCATGATCCATCCCCTGCCAGACATCATGCTGGAACCGCTTGTACGCGCGGGCCTGCTGGAGGATCTGGGCCGCGCGGGCGACCTTACGACCGATGCCGTGATCGTGGATGGGGATGCCGTCGTCTCCGCCGTGCTGGCCGCGCGGCAGGACGGGGTGATTGCCGGGCTGGACATGGCGCGGCTGTCCTTTGCGCTCATGGACCCACGCATCGTGTTCGAGCCGCATGTGCGTGACGGTCAGGCGGTAACACGCGGCGCGCGCCTTGCCACGGTGCGTGGACCCGCGCGCGGCATCCTGTCGGGGGAGCGGGTGGGGCTTAATTTCCTCTCGCATCTCAGCGGTATCGCGACCGCCACGGCGCAACTGGTGGAACTGGTGCGGCCCTATCGCGCCAGCATTACCTGCACGCGCAAGACGATGCCCGGCCTGCGGGCGATCCAGAAATACGCGGTCCGGGCTGGTGGCGGCAGCAACCATCGTTTCGGGCTGGATGACGCCATCCTGATCAAGGACAACCACATCGCCTTTGCCGGCGGGATCACGCCGGCGGTGGAACGCGCGCGTCGCGCCGCGGGGCATCTGGTGCGGATCGAACTGGAAGTCGATACACTGGCCCAGTTGCGCGAGGGGCTGGAGACCGGCGGCGTTGATGTCTTCCTGCTGGATAACATGCCGCCCGACGTACTGCGCGAGGCCGTGCGCCTTGTCGATGGCCGCGCCGTGACCGAGGCTTCGGGCGGGATAACGCCGCAGACGGTCACCGCCGTGGCGCAGGCGGGGGTGGACCTGATTTCCCTTGGCTGGCTGACGCATACCGTGCGCGTCATGGATATCGGGCTGGATTACCAGCCGTGATCCTGTAGGAAGGAAACCTGTTCATACAGGGGAGAACCACAATGGCGTCCACCATCACCACCCGCGCGGGCTGCCTGTGCGCATTGCTGCTGGGAACCACCACCATGGCGGTCGGCGCACAGGCCCAGCCCGACATGCAGCAGCGCGCCCAGCAGATGGAGCAGATGCGCATGCAACACGACCAGCAGATGCAGCAGATGCAACAGCAGTTCGGGCAGCAGCAGATGCAGATGCGCCAGCAGGAACAGCAGATGCGCATGCAGCGTGACCAGCAGAGGCAGCAGATGCAGCAGCAGTTCCGCCAGCAGCAGATGCAACTGGACCAGCAGGAACGCCAGATGGGCAACCAGCCCGGCGGCCGTGAACAGATTGCCCGCCAGCGCGAACAGTTCCGCATGCAGCAGCAGCAGCAGGAACAGCAGATGCGCCAGCAGTTCCAGCAGCAGGACGATCAGCTACGCCAGCAGCGTTCCCAGATGGAACAGCAGCAGGACCAGCAGCGCAGGCAGATGATGCAGGGGCCGCAGAAGTGGTAAAAAGCCTGCAAGGCATAAAAAGAAGTATCTGGTGACGCTTTTTTTAAAGCCTCGGGAGACGCCGCCTTCGTGGAAAAAAGGCGGCAGCCAGAAATCTTTATCATTCGATCCGGGGATTGTCTTTTTCGACTGCTGTCCGCCTGGTTCCGGTTCCCGTATCATTCCCCCGTCATTATGGCAGGTTCCGCAACGGGCGCACGCGGCAGCTCCAGCAGGTTGACGGGCGCCGCGCCATCGCGCATTTCCGCGCGCAGGGCGCGGGTCATGTCGCGTATGCTGTCATGATGGGTAAACAGCAGTACCTGCGTGGTGCGGGCAAAATCAGCCAGTATCCGCAGGGTGCTCAGGCTGCGGGCATCGTCGAACTGCACCAGCAGGTCATCAGCGATAAAGGGCAGGGATTCGGCTGACTTGCAGTAGGTTTCCACGCTGGCCAGCCGGAAGGCCAGGAAAAGCTGGTCGCGTGTGCCCGCGCTCATCGCCGTGACCGGCACGGTGCTGCCATCATGGCGCATGCCATGGACGACCGGGTTACCATGTGGATCGAGTTCCGTCCTGATGCCGGTAAAGGCCCCCAGCGTTGCAAGCGACAGGAACTGCCCCGCACGGGTCACCAGCGGGTCCTGCTGTGCTGCCCGCACGCGGTCGATCGCATCGGCAACCAGCTTGCGCGTCAGGGTCAGGCGGGCATATTCCTCCACAATCTGGTGCAGGCTGGCGGTGGCGGCCTCACGCCGTGCGGCCGCCTGCTGGGCATCCGTATTATGTTCGAATGCGCGCAATGCCATATCCTGCTGCTGTTCAGCGCGCACGGCGTTGTCACGCAGGCGTTGCAGGTCGGCCAGACGGTCATGGATCCGTGCGGTTTCCGCCTTCAGTTCCGGCAGGTCACGGCCATCCAGGGCGCGTTCCAGTTCGGCGGGGGACTGGCCATCCGTCATGCGTGACAGGGTGTCGCGTGCCCGCGCCTGGTCATGACCCAGCCGGTCGCGGTGATCCAGCCGGGCGGCTAGCTGGCGCAGGGCATCCATGCTGTCGGCCTGCGTGCGGGCCATCAGGGTTTCAATGGCCGTGCGGGCGTGCGACAGGCCCGCTTCGCTATCGGTCACATCCTGACTGGCCGCGGCCAGTGCGGGCTGCAGGACTTCGCGCTGATACCGGGCCTTTTCCGCCGCCTGCCACTGGCGGTCCAGTTCCTCGGCCGCCGCCACCCCGTCATGGGGCAGGGCCAGTGGCAGGTTCTGGCGCATGGCGTCCATGGCCTGCGCCAGTTCAAGTTCGGCCGCACGGGCCTGCGCACGGGTGTCATGCAGTTCGGCCAGCCGTTCGATATGCGCGGGGGCCGCCGCCCATTCGGTTGCAAGGTCACGCGCGACATCGGGCAGGGCATCTGCGGGAAGGCCGATGGCCTGCATGGCGCCGGCCCATTGCCGCCGCCATGCCTGCCGTGCGGCGATCAGGTCCGCGCCCTGCTGGCGCAACTGTTCCCGCAGCGGCAGCAGGTCATCCAGTTCACGCTGGAGCCTGCCGTATTCCTCATGCCCGCTGGCATGCGCGCGCGCGGCGGCGGTGACGGCCTCGACACAGGCGGGCAGGTCCAGCGCCGGGTCAATCCCCAGCCGCCGGGCCAGCCGCCGCAGCCTGTCCTGCGCCGCGTCGGGACGGATGCGTTCTTCCGCCAGTGTCGCCCGTCCGGCCGTGATCTGTTCGGCGTCCGCCAGCAACTGGGTGCGTTGCTGCACGAAGGCCAGCAGGGCTTCGGGTGTCGCGGCATGGTCATGCAGGGCAGGGAAGGGGGCAATGAACGCCTGCCACTGGCGGGCGATCCGTTTTTCCATTTCCGCCCGGTTGTGGTCATGGAAGGCGATTTTTTCCATGCAGTGGCTGATGTCGTGGCGCAGGCCCTCGATCCGGGCAATATGGTCCGCCTGCGTCATCAACTGCGCCGAAAGGCTGTCGGCCCGCTCCATGGCGGCATCCAGCGCTGTGGCCCGGACCTGGCGGGTGGGCACGGGCGTGTCATGGTCGGGATGGAGGTAGGTGGCGCGGATTTCCTGCCACAGTGCATCGCGCTGCCCGCGTGCTGCTGCCAGCATGTCCGGTGTTATGGAACTGCCTGCCTGTTCCAGCCGCGCAAGCCGGGGGCGCAACGTGGCCAGGCGTTCGTGTTCCGCCGCCAGCGTGCTGGCCAGGCGGTCGTGTTCAATGCGCAGTTTATGCTGGCTTTCCGCGATATTGCGTACGCCATCGGTGGTCGGGCAGGGCAGGTAGCGCAACTGCTCCACCGTGTCCACCCCCAGTGCCCGCGCCTGCACGGCAAGGCTGGCCTGATGCTGGTCAAGGGTTGCCGCGCGCAGGTCCAGCCGCGTCATTTCCGTGGGCAGGGCGGCAAAGGGGGCAGTATCCTCATGCAGGGGCTGGTCGTGGCCCGCCATGCGCAGGCTGTCGATGCGGCGCTGTTTCTGCGCGATGGAAAGGTCCGTCCTGCGGGTTTCCTGTTCCAGATTGTCGTGCTGGTTGTGCCACAGGGCCTGTGCATCCGCCAGCACGCGGATATTGTCCAGTATCGTGCGATCCGGCATGGAGTGGCGTAAATCGGCCTCCGCTCCCTTGCCCAGCCGCTGGCGCAGGGTGGCCAGGCTTTCATCTATGCTGCGCCATTTTTCGTCCTGAGCCGTCTTCAGCGCACGGTGGTGGCGGACGCCCTGCCCTAGGCGGATGGCCTGCATGACGGGATCACGCAGGGTCGCAAGGGCCGCGTGCGGCGGGAGCACGGCCGTCTGCTGTCGCAGTTGCGCCGCCTGCGCCATGGCGGCGTCATTGCGGGCCGTCGCGCTGTCGAATGCATCCAGCGTGGTCGTGATGGTGGCGCCCATGCCCACGGGCAGGGCGGCCAGGACCGTCTGTGCGGACAGTTCCGCCTGCAGCCGGGTGATTTCGCGTAGCAGGGGCACGGCTTTTTCCAGCCGTTCATGGTGGGCCTGCAGGCGGCGCAGTTCGTCCTGTTCGCGGCTTATGTCGGCCTTCTGCTGGCGGGCTTCGTCGCGCAGGCGGCAATGCTCGGTATAGGCGTCATGGCCGAGCGAGGCTTCCCTCAGGCTGTCCCTTGCCGCGTTGAAGGCGTCCAGCGCCCTGTAGAACGCACGTTCACCCGACCGGCGGGGGGCGAACAGGACATTGCGGCGGGCGTCGATTTCCTCCAGCCGTTCCACAAGCGCGCGCAGGCCGCCGCCAGCTTCCACGATCAGGCGGCCGATATCCCCGTTCGCCTTCAGCAGTTCCGCACCGCCCGAACGCAGGGTTTCGTCATTCAGCCCGAACAGGGCGGCGAAGCGTTCGCGTGTCATCGCCCCCAGCGGGTGTGACAGCACGCTGTCGGATACGGCCTTGCCATCCGGGGCGGACAGGGTATTTTTGCGGCCCTTGCGGCGGTTCAGGGCGAATGCCTGCCCGTCATCCAGTCGTATGCGCGCGTCCAGCCGGATCTGGTCATTGCCAAACACCGCCCCCGCGCCCGACTGGTTGGGTATGCCAAACAGGAAATCCGACAGCGCGGCCAGGCAGGTGCTCTTGCCGGCCTCATTGGGGCCATGGATCACGTGCAGTCCGCGCCCATCACCAAAATTCAGGTCCAGTTCCGCGATGGCGCCGTATCTGACAATGCGGAATTCACTGATGCGCATCGTCGCCGCCCTCCGGGTTTTCCACCAGCGACAGGGCAAGGTCGACCGCGCGTGCCGGCACGTCATTGAGGATGCTTTCACGCATTTCCTCCGTCCGGGCCTGGGCGGGTACGCGCTCCAGTATGGCCTTGAGGATATCGGACAGGTCCGCGTGCAGTGCCTCGGGTGTCGCCGCCTGCCGTATGTCGGCCGCGATCCGCCCGCCGGTGGAGCGGTCGAGAACTGCAGGGCGCGCGGGTGGACGGGTATGGACCTTCAGGCGTTCAAGCCATATCTCATCGGAGAGGCTGGCGAAAATGACCTCGATTTCCTGCTGTACGGTTTCCGTATCGCGTATCAGGTGGGCATGCAGCGGGCTTGTGCCGACCAGTTCCAGCCGCAGGGCGATCGGCCGGCCCTGCGCCTGCGTAAGCAGCTCCCGCCCTGTGCCGCGGATGCATCCCGCCATGTCGGCGGATGTCGCGGCATGGGTCAGGTCCACGACCGCGCTGGCCCAGCGCACGGCGTCAAGCACCTGGTGTTCCACGGATGCGACATCCCCGTCGCGCACCGTGACCAGTGACGCGCCCTTCGGCCCGGCCTCACGCGCGTGGCGTCCCTGCAGGTTGCCCGCGTAAACCACATATGGGTTTTCATGCAGGATCTCGCGGGTATGGACATGGCCCAGCGCCCAGTACTGGTAGCCGTGGTTGACCAGTTGTTCCACCGTGCAGGGGGCATAGGGTTCATGCCCCTCCCGCCCCTGGCAGGCGGTGTGCAGGATGCCGATGTTGAACAGGCCGGGCACGGCGGCCGGGTATTTTCGCGCGATATTGTCGGTTACGTCACGGCGGCCAAAGCTGCGGCCATGCACGGCCACCCCAAGGTCTTCCATGACGCAGGTTTCAGCCTTGCTGGTGGCGAAAAGGTGAACATTGTCGGTTACATGCAGGTGCCTGGCAAAACGGTTTTCCGCATCATGATTGCCAAGGATCATGAAAACGCGGATGCCCGCCTGCTGGAGGCGCGCCATGCCGTTGATGAAGAACAGGCCGCACTGCGTATCGCGCAAATCGCCGTCAAACACGTCGCCCGCCAGCACGACAAAGCGGCATTCGGCCCGGATGGCCAGCTCGACCATGTCATTGAAGGCGCGACGCGAGGCATCGGCGATAAGGCGGGCATATTCGCCCGATTTTTCCGTCAGCCCCAGCAGCGGGCTGTCCAGATGCAGGTCGGCGGCATGAAGGAAACGGAATTCGTCCATGCCGCCATCGTAATCCATTGAAAGCGGAAGTAAATGCGCGCCATGCCCTTCATGCCTGAAAGGGGAGGGCGTTTGCGGCCAGTCAGGCCGAATGGTCGGTGATATCGGTGCAGATATATTTCATTTCCATGTATTCATCCATGCCATAGCGCGATCCCTCACGCCCCATGCCGGACTGCTTGATGCCGCCAAAGGGGGCGACTTCGTTGGAAATCAGGCCGGTATTGTGGCCCACCATGCCGTATTCCAGCGCCTCGGCCACGCGATGGGCGCGGGCATGGTCGCGGGTGAAGAAATACGCGGCCAGCCCGTATTCCGTGTCATTGGCCATGGCGATGGCCTCGGCTTCCGTATGGAAGCGGAACAGCGGGGCCACGGGGCCGAAGGTTTCCTCGTGGGCGATGCGCATGGCGGGGGTCGCGTCGCGCAGCACGGTGGGGCGATAGAACAGTTCGCCCGCATTGTCGCGCGCGCCGCCGCACATGACGGTCGCACCGTGGGCGACCGCGTCATCGACGTGTTCCTCCACCTTGTCGCGCGCCTTGGCGCTGATCAGCGGCCCGATGACGGAATCAGGATCGCTGCCTGGCCCCACCCGCAGCTTTTCCACCACGCGGGCGAAGCGGGTGGCGAATTCGTCATAGATGCCGTCCTGCACCAGGATGCGGTTGGCGCAGACGCAGGTCTGCCCGGCATTGCGGTACTTGGCGGCGATGGCGCTTTTGATCGCCTGTTCGATATGCGCATCGTCAAATACGATGAAGGGGGCGTTGCCGCCGAGTTCCAGCGACAGGCGCTTGAGCGTCGGGGCCGACTGCGCCATGAGGATGCGCCCGACCTGCGTGGACCCCGTAAAGGACAGCTTGCGGATATCGGGGCTGGCGCACAGCGCCTCGCCCAGTGCCGCGCCGTCACCGGGCAGGATCTGCAGCAGCCCGGCGGGCACGCCCGCCTGCTGCGCCAGTTCCGCCAGCGCGAGGGCTGTCAGCGGCGTGTCTTCCGACGGCTTCACGATCATCGCGCAGCCTGCCGCCAGCGCCGGTCCAGCCTTGCGGGTAATCATGGCGGCGGGAAAGTTCCACGGCGTGATCGCGGCGCATACGCCCACGGGCTGGCGGATGACGCTCAGCCGCGTGGCCGGGTTGGTCGGCGGGATGACATCGCCATAGGCGCGCATGGCTTCGGCCGCGAACCACAGCAGGAAGCTTGCGGCATAACGGATCTCGCCCGCCGCTTCCGCGCGCGGCTTGCCCTGTTCGGTCACGATCAGGGTGGCGAGGTCATCGACATTGTCCATCACCAGGTCATGCCAGCGCGTCAGGATCACCTGCCGCTGCGCCCCGGTGCGGTTGCGCCATTCCGCCTGCGCGGCAACGGCGGCGGCAATGGCGTGGGTGACATCCTGCGCGCCGCATTCGGCCACTTCCGCCACGACGGCGCCGGTGGCGGGATTATGCACGGGACGCCGCCCGCCGCCCGCCGCGGGGCACCATGTGCCGTTAATGAACGCATCCTTGCGGAACAGGGATGGATTGGAAAGGTGCACGGTCATTTCGGTCTCCGGTACGGACGGGCGGGCGGTTGGAACGGGTTCAGGCTGCGGATTCTGCCAGGACCTGTTCGATGATGTTCATCCCTTCATCAATGATCGCATCCGATGCCGTCAATGGTACAAGGATGCGGATGGTTGCCCCCTGCGTGCCACATGACAGCAGGATCAGCCCCTTTTCACATGCCCGTGCGCAGATGGCCGCCGCCGCACCCGCGCGAACGCCCGGCTTGTCGTGTTCCTCAAGGATGTCAAACGCGATCATCGCCCCCAGGCCACGCGCGCGGCTGACGGGCAGCAGTTTCCTGTCGGCGTGCAGGCGGTCGATGTGGCGACGCAGGTTTTCACCAATCGTGCTGGCGCGTTCCACCAGCTTTTCATCGCGGATGATGTCCAGCACGGCCAGGCCCGCGGCACAGGCCAGCGGCGCGCCGCCATAGGTGCCGCCAAGGCCGCCGGGGCCAACCGCGTCCATGAGTTCCGCGCGCCCGATCACGCCCGAAAGCGGCAGGCCGCCGCCCATGGACTTCGCGACCGAGACCAGGTCGGGCTGCACGCCGGAATGCTCGATGCCGAACAGCCGGCCCGTGCGGGCGAAGCCGCTCTGCACTTCGTCGGCCACCAGCTTGATGCCGTGTTCGTCACAGATGCGGCGCAGGGCCACCAGCAGTTCGGTGGGCGCCACGCGGAAGCCGCCTTCGCCCTGCACGGGTTCGATGATGATGGCGGCGACGCTGGATGCCGGCAGGTCGGCGGCGAACAGGAAGTCCAGCATGCGCAGCGTGTCGGCCACCTGCACCTCTTCCCCATCCGGGAAGGGCAGGTGGTAGACTTCGCCCGGCAGGGTGCCGAACGGGGCCTTGTACGGCTTGACCTTGCCCGTCATGGCCGATGCCAGCAGCGTGCGGCCATGGAACCCGCCGGTAAAGGCGATGATGCCGTTGCGCCCGGTGGCCGCGCGCGCGATCTTGACCGCGTTTTCGGTCGCCTCCCCCCCGGTGGAGAAGAAAATGGTCTTGGCCGGGCCTTCGAACGGGGCCAGCGCGTTCAGCTTTTCCGCCAGAGCGATATACGGCTCGTACGCCGAGACCTGGAACGCGGTATGCGTGAAGCGGTCAAGCTGCGCGCGTACGGCCTCAAGCACCTTCGGGTGGCGGTGGCCCACGTTCAGCACGGCGATGCCACCGGCGAAATCAACGTAGCGGCGGCCTTCCACATCCCACAGTTCGGCGTTTTCCGCCCGGTCGGCGAAAACGGGTGTGGATGTCGCCACCCCGCGCGGCACGGCGTGGTTGCGGCGGGCAAGAAGGTCCTTGTTGGTCAGTGTCATGGCCTGTTTTCATCCCTGTGGGGTGCATGGTGGGGCTGTGGGTGCAGCCGCTTCGGTTATGTCCCACGTAACGGGTTCGCAACAGGGTGGGGAGGGGCTTTTTAGGCGATCAATGGTGATCGGATGTCACCACCACCACTGTGCCTGCGTGAAGCTGCGCTTCCAGCCATGTGCGCAGCATCACCATCGGCCGGGCCTGCCATGCCTGTTCCGTCGCGCGCAGGACATAGGCCCCCAGCGATACATCGCGCAGCGGGATGTCCGTGGTGGTGACACGGACCAGGCGGCCGGTCTGCAGGTCATCTTCCAGCAGGTAGGCATTGGCCAGCGCGATCCCTTCGCCCGCGCGCGCCGCCGCCAGCGCCAGGTGCGCCTGCCATAGCCGGCTGCACCCGGCCACATGCGCGACCGCGACCGACTGGCCCGCGAACCACAGCCGCCATTCCGTATCGTTGTCTTCAATCAGCAGCGGCGCGTGCAGCAGGTCGGCCGCGCGGCGCAGCGGATGGGCAAGGCGGCGCAGGCAGGCGGGACTGGCGACGGGGAATACCGGCGGCCGCGCAACCGGCAGGGCGCGCACGCGCGGCGGGATGGGGGCGGGATTATGGTCGTTGATGTAGCGGATGTCGGCATGCAGTACGGTGTCGATCCGGTCGGGATCGAACCGGCAGTCGGAATCAACCGGGCGCAGCATCAGGTCCACGCCGGGATATAGCTGCCGGAAGCTGGCTAGCCGTGGCAGCAGCCAGTGATAGGCGATGCCGTGCGAACATGTCAGGGTCACCTGCGGCATCTGCCCGCGTATGTCCGCCGTGGCGCGGGCAAGCCCGTCCAGCAGGGGGGCGATGCGGGCGTGGTAATCATGCCCCTCGGGTGTCAGGCCGCCTTCGCTGCGGTTGCGCAGGGCGACGCCAAGGGTATTTTCAAGGTCGCGCAGGTGGCGGCTGACAACGGCATGATCCACCCCCAGCGCGACTGCGGCACGCCGGATGCCGCCCGTGCGCGCATAGGCCACGAAGGCGTTGAGGGCCGCAAGCGGCGGGATGTGGTAGCGCCATTCCATACGGTGCCGATGCTAGCATGAACGGGCCGGATCAAAAACAGCATGATCGCGCCGCAGGCCCGCGGCCGGGAGCGCTTGCGGATCATGGGAAAATCCCTGGCAGGGCGGCCCCGTACCCCTTCCCATGGCAGGGATGCCCGGTCGGTCACTGGTTAATGTCGCCGTTGTCCGATATGGGTATGACGTTTCTTGTCAGGACGGATGTGGCGTGTTTCTGCGGCAGTTGACCTACCTGATAGCCCTTGACCGCTATCAGCATTTCTCGCGCGCGGCGGAAAGCTGCGGCGTGTCGCAACCCGCGCTGTCGGCGGCGATACGCCAGCTTGAAGCCGAACTGGGCATTACCATCATCCGCCGGACCCGGCGTTTCAACGGCCTGACGGATGAAGGGCGGCGGGTGCTGGCATGGGCGCGCCAGACGCTGGCGGCACTGGACGGGTTGCGGCAGGAAGCGGCCTTCGCGCAGGAAGTGGCGGGGGGCACGCTGTCCATCGGGGCCATGCCGCCGGGGATGCAGGCCATCCCCCTGCTGCTGGAAAGTTTCCGTACCGCCATTCCCGGCCTGCACCTGCAGGTGCGGATCGGGTCATGCGCGGATACGATTCACCGCCTGCGCCAGCAGCAGCTTGACCTCGGGCTGGTCTACCTGGACCAGATCCCGCCCGACGCGCCCTTCGATACCCTGCCGCTTTTTACCGAGCAGCATGTGCTTGTGGCAGCCGAACCCCTTGTCCTGCCTGCGGGGCGACGCGACTGGGGCACGCTGGCCGATCTGCCATTATGCCTGCTCGGCCCCGAGATGCGCACGCGCCAGATCGTGGATGCCGCGTTCAGGGGGGCGGGGGTAACGCCTGCCGTGGTGCTGGAAACGAACTCGCTGGAAGTGCTGTACGCCGAACTGCTGGCGGGACGGCTGGCCAGCATATTGCCGGTCGCGGCCCTGCCAACCCATACCGGGCATTGCCGCCTGCAGGTTCGCCCTCTCGGCCCGTGCAGCGCGCCGGAGGTCGGCCTGGTGCGCCTGACACAGTCCCTGCCAACCGCATTGATGGTGCGGGTATGGGAAATTGCCAGCCATATGGACATGCGCGACATTTTCGCGGTTGGCTGACGCCGCGCGCCGTCAGGGCGCGGGCGTGCGGTGCATGTCCCGCAATACCTGCTGTTCAGCCCGCCGGAAGGCATTCCAGTCCTGCCGGGCGTCTTCGTCGATCATGGGGGAGGAAGGGGGCATGTCCCGATCGTCGGCCTGCCCATGTCCCAGCCCCGCTGGCAGGGACATGCCGCCAGACAGGCCGGACCCCGAACCGGAGCCGGGCAGGGGGGCGAAATGCGCCAGTGGGGGCGCGGATGGCATGGATAGGCCCGGTGCGGCCGCCGATGCATGGGGCAATGCCACGCTGCCATTCCAGCCACCGGGAACCGCGCCGGGCATCTGCGCCATGGCGTGATGGATGGGCAGGCAGGCGAGCGCCAGTATCAGAAGCCTGAACATGCTGTCTGACTGTAAAGGGGGATGGAAATAAAAACGGCAGGAACCGAAGTCCCTGCCGAAATTATCAGCCAATCTTCAGATTGACTGCGGAAGACTTGCCATTACGGCCCCGTTCGAGGTCGTAGGTCACGGCCTGTCCTTCGTTCAGGGTCTGCTGGCCAGCCTGCTCCACTGCGGAGATGTGAACGAAAGCGTCAGCGCTTCCATCATCAGGCTGGATAAATCCAAAGCCCTTCTGGGCGTTGAACCATTTAACTGTTCCTGCGGCCATGTCTTGGCCTCCTTGCGTAACCGGCACCCACGCGAACATGCGCGGAATCGAGACTTTTCGTTATATCGGGGATGCCAGAAGGCCGCGTAGCGAGGCTGCAATTGAAATCTTGTCCGTAGCTGAAAAGTCCAGCCGTGAAACATCTTGTATAGGGGTTGCACGCAAATAGCACGGAAAATATTCGAAAAAGCGGAAATATTTCCTCTCAGGCATCGGATAACGGGTTAAAGCGCACACCATTGGCGCATCATGTTGTGGTAAATATTGGTCAGCGACAGCACGGCGGAATCGGCATCCCCCAGCCGTTCGCGCAGCGATGTCACCTGCATGTCCAGGTCAAACATGATCTGCCGCCGGCTTTCCTCGGCGATCATCGACTGGGACCAGAAAAAGGCCGCAAGCCTGCTGCCCGCTGTTACCGGGGTCACGCTGTGCAGCACGGTGGTGGGATACAGGATCATGTCGCCCGCCGGCAGTTTGATCGCCTGTTCATTGCCATTGGCGTGGATGGTCAGTTCGCCGCCGTCATATTCGTCCGGGTCGGAAAAAAACAGTGTGGAGGAGACATCCGTGCGGATGCGCGTATGGATGCCCCCCGACAGGATGCCGCGTATGGCGTTGTCCACATGCGCGCCAAAGCGCATGCCGTTTTCATAGCGGTTGAACAGCGGCGGGCTGACCCGGTAGTGCAGCACCGCGCTGTTGAACAGCGCATTATGCCCCAGCGCGCGCAGCACAAGCTGCCCCAGTTCAAGACAGGCCTGCGAATCCCGGGGCAGTTGCAGGTTGTCCTTGGCCATGGCCGACTGCGCGCCCGCCGTCTCGCGCCCGTCGGTCCACTGTGCGTTTTTCAGTATTTCGCGGCAATGGGCCAGTTCATCGGCCGTCAGCAGGGCGGGAATGTGCAGCAGCATGGCGCAACCTTGGGCGTGTGGCGTGGTGGGTCAGTACTGGGCCGAGATGTTGAACAGGAACGACCGCCCGATGGAGGGCGTTACCCGGTTTGAAAACAGGCTGCCGTAATTCAGCCGGTTATCAAGGTTATAGGCGTTCATCGCCACTTTCCAGTGGTCGGCGAAACGGTGCGACACCATGGCGTCGAATTCCACCGTGGCGGGCACGCGCGCCGTATTGGCCTGGTCCAGCCATACGCCCTGCCGCCACGTGATGCCGCCGCCGATGGTCATGTTCCATGGCTTGCGCGGGGCAATTTCATAGCTGGTCCATGCCGTGGCCTGGTTATGGGGCACGTACTGGATCTGGCCGCCCTGCTTGGATGTCGTGGACCCGGCCTTGGTGATGGTGGGATCATACAGGGCATAGGTGCCATAGAACATCCAGTTGCGCAGCAGCGTGCCCGACGCGCTGAGTTCCAGCCCCTGGTTGCGTTCCTGGTCACTGGTGGCGGTAATGTCGCCAGTGGAGGGATCGGTCTGCACCGAATTGTTCTTTTCCAGCCGGAACAGGGCCGCCGTAAAGCCTATGCGGTCATGGAAGGCGCTGTATTTCGCGCCCACCTCATACAGCCTGCTGCGTTCGGGTGCGGCGGTTGCGTTCCTGGCGTTCATGGGTTCGGAACTGTTGGTGACGTACATGCTCAGCGGCGTGGTGGATTCCGACCAGTTGAAATACACCATGAGGTTGCCGCGCGGGGTGTACATGATGCTGACCGAGGGGTTTATGGTGGTTTCGTTCTGCCCGTAATGCACATCCGGCGTCGCGGTGCTGCCGCCAGTGGCGCTGTAGTGGCTGTTCCAGTTATCCCAGCGGAAACCCGCCTTGACCGACAGGTAGTCCGTCAGCCAGATCTGGTCCGACAGGAAGAAGCCCACATCCAGCGCGTCACTATCCTTGTAGCACTTGCGGCCCACGCCATTGCCGATATTGACCAGCCGGTTCGGATACTGGTTGCAGTCCCCCAATGTCAGGCCGGGCACGTAGGGCGAGGGGTCAAGCAGGCTGGTGCCGGGGCGGTTGGCGCCATAGGCGTAGTTCTGGCGGTGGTCGGTCACGTATTCAATGTCGAAGCCGCCAATGATCTCGTGCCGGATACGCCCGGTCTTGAGGTGCGCGATACCGGAAAACACATCCTGTATGGACCAGTCGCTCTGCCGGTAGGGTTCGGGGCCGCCTACCCCGCCATTACGCGCCACCTGTGCCGCCGCCGGGCTGGAGGAAAAGAAATCGGACTGGCAGGTGGACGACGGCGAGACACCGTTGAACGTGTTGTTCGCCAGCACGGCGCCGCTGCTGAAATTCGAGCACGCTTCCTGCGATGCGGAAAAATAGCGGTGGAAGATGCCGCCGCGCATGTCGTTATATAAGGTCAGGATCGGGTTGACCCTGGCCGTAAGCCGGCCGGTGATCATGTCCGTGCTGGAATCATCCTGGTCATAGGTGGTGCCATACCAGTTGGTGCGCCTGACGCCGTATTCGGTCACCGGGCGGCCAATGGCGCTGGCTGAGGAATAGACGACCGGCACGCCGTAATCAGGGATGCGGTTATCGTTCTGGTGGAAATATTCCAGCACGAACGAGACCTTCCTGCCCAGCCCGAACGCGATGGACGGCGCGATGCCCCAGCGGTGGGAATAGATATCATCACGGCCAACGACATTGTTCTCGTTGCCCATGCCGGTCAGGCGGAAGGCGGTGGTGCCGTTCAACTGGTAGTTCACATCCAGCGTGCCCCGGTAATAGGACCCGCTGCCGCCCGAAAAACTGGCCTGGTAGCTGTTGCCCAGATGCGGCGTCTTGGTCACGATATTGATGGCGCCACCCGTGGTGCCATTGCCAAACACCTCGGATGAAGGGCCTTTGATGACCGAAACATGGTCATAATAGAAGCTGTCGCGCGTATAGACGCCAAAGTCACGCAGGCCGTTTTCATAAATGTCGTTCTGTGCGGCAAAGCCGCGGATCAGGAACTGGTCCCCCGCCATGCCGCCTTCGCCTTCGCCCACCGATGCGGTGATGCCGGGCACGTTCTTCAGTGCTTCATCAAGGGATTTGACATTTTGCTGCTGCATCAGCACCTGCGGCACCACGTTCACGTTCTGCGGCGTGTGCATGGCGTCCTGCGGCATCCGGCTCAGCCCGATGGATTCATGCAGCACATTCATGGGCGATGCGGTGACATGGGTTAGGTCATGGGATGTATCGGACGAATGGGTGTACAGGTCCGTCGCATCGGTATCCGGTTTCGTGGTCGTCCGGGCCTGCCTGGTGCTGTCGGCGGGGGACGGGGAGGGCGCATCCTGTGTCGCGGCCTGCGCGCCGGTGGCCGCGCAGGCCAGCGCCACGGAGGCGGTGAACAGGGAGAAAGGCCTGAGTTTCTGGCGAATGGTCTGGTTTGTCATATTGCAACAGCCTCTTAATTGCATAATGGCTGCATATCTATTATGATAATTATTCGCAATAACGCCGAAACAGTTCGTTGCCGCGCTGTCACTTAAATGCAACAAATTCTCATTATCAATTAAGGCCCCGACGCGAAAAAGCCCCGCACCACAGGGGATACGGGGCTTTTTCGCATCAATACGCGGCAGGGATGTTACAGGTTCAGGGATGTTACAGGTTGGCGATGACTTTCAGCCCGACCAGGGCGGCATTGGGAATGTGCCTAGTCTCGCCCGGGCGGATCATGTACTCGAATTCAGGCTGGACCAGTATGCCCGGCATCGCGTCAATAGCGTAATAGGCTTCTATGATATGGGAATCCGTCTGGGGCGCGCGCACGGCGGTACCCAGCGAATAACCGGCTTCATAGCGCAGGATCTGCCCTTCCTCCTTGCGGTGGCTGACGTGGTACCACGAATACATGATGCCCAGCCGGTCCGTGACCCGCGACGGGATGACACCGGCAAAGGACAGGCCGCCATAGGCTTCATCCGAAATCGAGGTCACATGCGGGGTGTTGTGGATATACCCCGCCATCAGGTAGCCGCCCGCCATCTGGTTACGCCCGCCCCGGCGATAGACCATCTGGTCGCCTTCGAACCAGAACATGTCCATCGGCGCCGAACGCTGGTGCCCCGCCGCCGTGCGCAGCGCAGGGGGCAGGCCAATGCCGATCTGGTCGGGATAGCGCGTGGTGTCATGCGCGTAGCCCAGCACGTAATGCCCCGGCAGGCGGTTGCGGGTCAGGAAGGGCTGCCACGTGAACTCGACCGGCAGCATCAGGCCCGTTGCCGTCTCGCTGCCCCATGACCAGCCGCTGGGGTTGTCGGCCAGGGCGCTGACCGAATACGCGCCAAGCTGGATGGCGGTGTCACGCGTGGGCCGCATGCGGATGCGCGATCCCCATGTCGCCTTCGGGTACACGCTGAAACCGGGGTCCAGCTTCAGCGCCACGGGCGCGGAACAGGTGACCATGAACGAACACAGCAGCGGCGACGTGGCGAACACATGGGTCAGCGCCATGCGACCGAACGTGATGTCCAGATGGTTGTCCAGCAGCTTCTTTTCCGCATAGAAATCCACCAGGTGGGCCACCACGTTGCCCGACAGGCCGTAGACTTCCTGCAGGTTGACGTAATATTCCCCCACGCGGTCATGGCTTACGGCATGGCCCGCGCGCTCCATCACCAGCGTGTGGACCGACCAGCCGGTGATCCCGGCCATCTTTTCCAGGTCGAAGTTTACCTGCGCGGTCAGTTCATGCACGTAGCTCATGCCACGCTCCACGCCGCCATTGATCACGCCCATCGCCTCGCCCTTGTAGGTGAAGGCGAAGCTGACGCCATGGTCCAGCAGCTTCCTGCGCAGCGGGTTGAGCTGCGGGACCAGATGGCCGCTGCCTGCGGTAGGGACGTAGTACGGGTCCTCCAGGTCGGTGTCATGCTGCGCGTCGATCCATTCGGGCAGCAGGCCGGACGGCCCTTCATGGTGGGTCAGGATGGCGTCCAGTTCGATCTTGTGGAACGCCTTGCTGTCACCGGGGCTGCTGACGGGGGCGACACTCATGGTTGCCAGCCCGGCGGAGGGATAGGTCGGCACGCCACTGGGCGGAATGGGGGTGTTGGGGGGCCTGCGGATCGCGTCGGGCGTCGGGCCGAGGCGTTCGGCATCCAGATTGAGGCTGATCTGCTGTTCCGGTGTCATGCCCGTTGAAGGCATGGCGGAAACCGAGCCGGACGTGACGAGGGAGGGAACGGTGTGTTCGACAGGCGGCGCGGCCTGGGCAAGGGCGCGATGGGCGGGCACCGCCATGGTGCCCACCGCCAGCAGCCACCGGCATGCATGGGGGAACGGATGGTGGCCATGCTGGTCACGGGCATGGTGTATGTGTCTTGTCATCTGTCGATTTTCTCGTGGCCGGGCCGGATGGCGAGGCGTGAAAACGCGGCAAGGGGGCCTGGGGTGCGTGCCGCCGTATCAGGGCGTGGGCACGTACGCGACGTATTCGGAAAAGCAGACAGATGCGGGAGGGCGCAGGACCGGGTTGATCATGATTTTTGCAACCATTGTTTTTATTTTTATGATGATCGATCCATATTTTAAAATTATCAAAATGTCAAGAGGTGTGGAATTATATTAATTTTGCACCGCACAAATCGTAATTTTATTACAAAAATCATTCTGCTTTCCGCTATCCCGGCATCATGGTATCGCCCATGTCGTGCCCTGCGCAGGCCGGGAATGGGAGAATGGGGTGACAGCGCTTGTTCTGATGGTCGTGGGGCTGGTGATCGGTGCGGTCGTGGGGGGGTATGGCGTGCATCTGGCTGCGTCCTCCACGGGTGGGCTGCGCCGGTTGCCCTATTACCCCGCCCGCGCGCTGGCGGACCCGGTCGCGACCGGGGATGCTGACACGATTATGGTTGATGAACTGCCCGTTGCACTTGTCGTGCTGTCGCGCGGGGGGCGGCTTCTGCATGCCGCGACCCGCGCGCAGGCCGAATTTGCCGAAGGGCTGGGCACCCTGATCCGCCATCCCGCTCTGCAGCGCGCCGTGGCCGACCTGCAGCCCGGCGGGGTGAGCGAGGTCCGGATCGAGGCCGATGTGCCCGTTCGCCGGGTGGTGCAGGCGTTCGTGAAGGCAGGGTCGTGGCATGGCCACCCGGCCTGCGTGGCGGTGCTGCTGGATGCCACGGCGCATGATGCGCTGGATCGCGCGCGCAGTGACTTTGTCGCCCATGCCAGCCATGAACTGCGCACCCCGCTTGCCGCCTTGGTCGGCTTTATCGAGACATTGCAGGGGCCTGCCGCGAACGATGCCGTGGCAAGGCAGAAATTCCTTGCCATCATGGCCCGGCAGGCCGCCCGCATGCAGCGCCTGATTGACCGGCTGCTCTACCTGTCGCGCGTGCAGATGCTGGAACACCAGCGCCCGCAGGGGCAGGTCGTGCTGCCCGACCTGTTCGCGCGCCTGAATGATGAATTGCAGGGCAAACCGGCGGAAGACCGCGCCGCCGTCATCATCCACGCCCCGCCTGCCGGCGCCGTGCGGGGGGATGCGGACCAGATTTTGCAGGTGCTGGTCAACCTGTGCGAAAACGCGCTGCGTTATGGCCGCCCCGCGCCACCGGCGGTGGCGCGGATTGATGTGACGGCGCAACGGCTGGAAACCGGCGGGCTGGTGATTTCGGTGCGTGATAACGGGCCGGGCATCGCCGCCCAGCACCTGCCGCGCCTGACCGAGCGGTTCTACCGTGTGTCCCCACCGGCCGGGCGTAACGGGGGGGACCAGGGCACGGGGCTGGGGCTTGCCATTGTCCGGCACATCGTGGACCGTCACGGTGGCCGCCTGGACATAACCAGCACGCCGGGGCTGGGCACATGCTGTAGCGTCTGGCTGCCGCAGGGATAATGCCCGCCCACGCGGCCTGCCCAGATCACCCTGCCGCAGATGGGGAAGGGCATATGGCCTGCCGAAAGCACATTGCCCGGATTTCAGGCCCGGATGCGGCGTTTCGAACACCAGAACTGGGAACTGGGGATGAAAATCCTGTCGTGTTTCGCGATCCGTATGGGGTTTGACGCGGATTTTTTCACCCGGAATCACGACCCTGCATCCATGCAGTACCAGAGTACCCTGCGCCTGATCCATTACATGAGCATGGAAAATGCCCGTGACGCGGATTTCGAATTCTGGCGCGCGGGCGCTCATTCCGATTTTGACTGCCTGACCCTGCTGCACCAGCGACCGGGGCAGGGTGGCCTGCAGGTCTGTCCCTGCCGTTTTTCTGTCAGGCCAATCGTGATGCGGTCATTCAGGGGCCACGGAAGAAATACGCGCCCATTACCGCCCGGGATTACCTGGATGAACGCATCCGGGCGAATTACGGTGGGCGGATATGAATATCCTAAAGGTTGTCTGAAACAACTCATTGATAAAAAATAAAAGTTTTTGGGCGCCCCCTTTTTAAAAAGGCGGCGTTCCTTGAAGCTTTTTGAAAAAAGCTTCACCAAAAACGTTCATATGATTACAGGATATTTCCTGGGCCGTTTTTTCACACGGCCGTTAAGCCCCGAAATAGTTCTGGCGCAGTTCACGCCTTACAAAATCAAGGAAAAACCGTGTGCGCGAGGGCAGGTGCGCGCGGGAGGGATAGACAGCATACAGCGTCACATCCTCCCACGCATAGGTGCTGAGACATTCGATCAGCCGACCGCATTTCAGGTCATCGGCAATATCCCACAGCACCTTCAGCGCAATGCCCCGCCCGTTTACCGCCCAGTCATGCACGACCTCGCTGCTGGATGTGGCAAGGCGGGGGGTGACATGGATTTCCTTGCGCGCCTTACCGTCCAGATAGGCCCATTCATTGAATATGCGGTGGCGGCGGATCAGGCAGATGCAGTCATGCTTCAGCAGGTCATGCGGCGTGGCGGGCAACCCCCTGCGCGCGACGTAATCGGGGGATGCGCACACCACGCGGCGGCTGTTGATCAGGCTGGTGGTCATGACCTCCTGATCCGACGGCATGCCGGGGCGGATGGCAATGTCCAGCCCGTCATCAATCACGTCCAGCCCCGCATCCGACAGCGTCAGGTGCACGGTGACATCGGGATACTGCCCGACAAAGGCCGCCACGACACCGGCCAGCAGCTTGCGCCCGATTTCCGACGGCACGCCCACGCGCAGCAGCCCGTGCGGGATACCGGCGCGCGCGGTCAGTTCGGCCTCGGCTTCCTCCACCTCCTGCATGATCCTGACCGCGTGTTCATGCAGGCGCTGGCCTTCCGCCGTCAGGGCGAAATGGCGTGACGTGCGCGTGACCAGACGCGTGCCAAGGCGGGTTTCCATGGCGCTGAGGCGGCGGCTCATGGCGGCGGGCGACATGCCCATGGCGCGTGCACAGCCGGCAATGCTGCCCGATGCGGTCAGGATGCAGAAAAACTTCAGGTCACTGATTTCATCCGGCATGTGTCATCCCATGATTGCGTCTGGCGTACGGTTGGCGTGCAGTCGCATGGCCTACACGAAGATGTGCAGATCCGTATCCTGCGCATCCTTCCACTGTTATCGCAATATCGGGTTCTTATGTCGGATACAGTCCAGTCCAACTGCCATACTTCCCTCAAAACCGCGCTGTCCGGCAGGGAACTTCTGGACTGTCCAGTGCTGAACAAGGGAAATGCATTCGACCGCCGTGAACGTGACCTGTTCGGACTGCATGGCCTCCTGCCCACGCGCATTGCGACACTGGAAGAACAGGCCGACCTTGCCCGCGCGCGGCTGGCGGCGCTGCCGGACAACTTTTCGCGACATATTGCGCTGCGCGAAATCCAGGACAGGAATGAAACGCTTTTCTACGCCATTATCGATCAGGCGCTGGAAGCATGGCTGCCCATCATTTACACGCCCGCGATCGGTCGGGCCTGCCGGGAGTTCAGCCATATCTGGACCCGCCCGCGTGGCCTGTTCCTGAATTACACGGACCGGGGCCGCATTGCCGAAATCCTGTCCGACCCGCAATGGGACGGGGTGCGCGTGATCGTGGCCAGTGACGGCGGCAGCATCCTTGGCATTGGCGACCAGGGGGCCAACGGCATGGGCATCCCCATTGGCAAGCTGTCGCTCTATACCGCCTGCGGTGGGCTGGACCCCGCCCGCGCGCTGCCCGTCCTGCTGGATGTCGGCACCGACAATGCGGCGCTGCTGGCGGACCCGGAATATATCGGCTGGCGGCACGAACGCGTGCGCGGGGCGGATTATGACGCTTTCATTGCGGAATTCGTGGACGCCGTTAACGCGCGCTGGCCCAATATCGCCCTGCATTGGGAAGACCTGTCGGGTGCTGATGCGCTGCGTATCCTGCGTCGTTATCGCGACGGGATGTGCACGTATAACGATGATATACAGGGCACGGCCGGGGTGACGGCGGGCGCGCTGCTGGCCGCGATCCGTGCCGGTGCGGCCCCGCTGGCGCGGCAGCGGATCGTCATTTTTGGCGCGGGTGGCGCGGGTTGCGGCATTGCCGACCTGCTGGCGCAGATGATGGTGGCGGAAGGCATGACGCCCGCTGAGGCCAATCGCCGTTTCTTCATGGTCGATATCAACGGCCTTGTGCGCGCGGGCATGGATGGCGTGACCGAAGGCCAGCGCCCTTTCGCGCAGCCCGCCGATATCGCGGCGACGTGGAACGTGGCCAATGCCGCCCATGTCACGCTGGCCGAGGTGATGGACAATGTGCGCCCCACCATGCTGGTCGGCACATCGGGGCAGGGCGGCGCCTTTACCCGTGATATCGTGGCTCCCATGGCGCGGCAGTCCGTCCGCCCGGTCATTTTCGCCCTGTCCAACCCTACAGCCAATATCGAGGCAACACCTGCGGACCTGCTGGAATGGACGGGCGGGCGCGCGATCATCGGCACGGGTGGCCCGTTCGCGCCCGTGACCTGTGACGGGTGCGTGCGCCCGGTGGACCAGATCAACAATTCCTATGTCTTCCCCGGCGTGGGCCTTGCGGTTGTGGCGGGTGGCATCACGCGCATGACCGATGGCATGTTCCTTGCCGCCGCCCATGCGCTGGCCGGGCTTTCGCCCGCGGGCGGGACGGATGACCGCGCAACCGCGCCCCTGCTGCCCCCTGTGTCCGAACTGCGCACCGTGGCCATGGCGGTGGCGCGGGCCGTAATCCGCCAGGGACAGGCGGAAGGTGTCGCCCCGCAGGCATCGCCCGAGGCGGTCGAGGTCGCGCTGAAGGCCGCGGTATGGACCGCGCGGTACCGCCCGTACGAGAAGGCAGCCCCCGGCCGCTAGGGCTGCCTGAGACGATTTTCATGGGCAAACAGCTCCCGTAAGGGGAAGCAGGACGTGTCCGCCATGCCATGACGGGCAGGATCAGATGAATATTTCCCGCTTCATGCCCGGGCCGGCCGTGCGCTGGCCTGTGGGTGTGGACATGCTGCGCTGGCTGTTCTGTCCCACGCCACAGGCGGTGGCGTTCGCGCTGCGCAATACCGTTGCCTCGGTCGTGGCGCTGGCCATTGCGCTGTGGATGGAACTGGACAGCCCGCAATGGGCGGTCGCCACCGTATGGTCGGTGGCGCAGGTGCGCCGGGGCGAAAGCATGTCCAAGGCGCGGTGGCGTATCGTGGGCACGCTGGTTGGCGCTGTCGCGGCGGTGGTGTTCATTGCCGCCTTTCCGCAGCAGTCGTGGCTGTTCTTTCCCGCCGTGGCGGCATGGATCGGGCTGTGCAGTTTCCTTGCCACGTTCTGCCTGAACTTCCGTTCCTATGCCTTCGTGCTGTCGGGCTATACCTGTTCGATCATTGCGGTTGCGGCGGCATCCGCGCCGGATAACGTGTTTTTCATAGGCATCTCGCGCGCCACCTACATCATCCTTGGCGTGGTGTGCGAGGCGGGGATGGCCATGCTGTTCACCGTCAGCCTGTCCACGCGCGCGCAGGCGACCATGGTGGCGCAGGTGGAAGACGTGCTGCATCGCCTTGGCGCGCTGCTGCGCGAAATCGTGCTGCATGACCGTGACACGCTGGTCCATGCCGGTGAGTTTTCGGACATGGTGGTATCGGTCCATCAGGGGCTGGAATTCCCGGCCATCGAAATGGGGCGACAGGTGCATGCGGGCGATCATGCCCGCGCCGTGCTGGCGGCGGTCTCGATCCTTGTCACCCGCCTTGTCGGCCTGTCCGGCGGGGCGGAACGCGCGATGCTGGCCGATGACGGGGTGCTGGCGGATACGCGGGGACAACTGCTGCACCTGTGTGACCGGCTGGCGACCTGCCGGTTGAAGTCCGGTGCGCTGGACGACGTGCAGGCGCAGGTGGCGCACCTGCGCACCCTGTTTGAACGGCGCGCGGCGCATGGCGTGCAGGAAACGGCCCGCATTACCCATGGCGTGCTGGCGGCCACGATGGATGACCTGGAAACGGCGCTGGATCACTGCCATGCCATTTTCAGCCCGCCACCGCATGACCACTTCCGCTTCCATCTGGGCGGCCACCGCGATATCCGGCTGGCATTCCATAACGGGTTGCGCGGGGCCGTGGCCATCATGCTGGCGGCTTTCGTCTACGAATGCACCGCATGGCCCGGTGGCATGGGGTTCATTGCCATTACCACGCTGGTCTGCGGGCTGTTCGCCACGCGCGAAAACCCGGTCGTGGGCACGACGCGGTTCCTGTCGGGGGCGGTGTGGTCGGCCATTGCCGCAGGCACACTTGACCTGTGGCTTCTGCCCTATCTTACGGATTATGAGGAATTTGCCTTCGTGCTGGGTATGTTCCTGTTCGTGGGCGGGCTTGCCAAATGCAACCGGGGCACGGCGGGGGCGGCTGCGGCCTACGGGCTGCTCATGCCCAACCTGCTCATGCCCGGCAACCAGAGCCGGGTGGATGAAATCACGTTCCTCAACGGCGCCTTCCATACGGTGCTGGCGGTGGGGCTGAGCGTGCTGGTGTTCCGGCTGGTGCTGCCATTCCGCGCGCGCGATGAACGGCTGCGCTTTGGCATGCATATACGCGGTGAACTGCGGCGGCTGTGCCTTGTGCCCCTGCCGCCATCGCCCCAGTGGTGGATTGGCACCAGCGTGGATCGGATCGGGCGCATGGTGCGCCATGCAACGCAAGAAGGGGATCGCACGGCCGCCGCCGGTATCCGGCTCATGCTCATGTTTTCTTCCGTCGGGCTGAATATCCTGCTGCTGCGCCAGCTCAAGCGGCAGCGGCGCGATACGGTGTCGGATGTCATTACCGAACTGTTGCGCGTGCTGGTGCGCTATCGCCCCGTCAGCCCGCGTGGCATCGCCATGGTCCGGGCCACGCGCAGGCGGCTGGCCCGTATGGAAAAGGCTGATCCCGGCAATGGCAGGCTGCTGGAGGTGCTGGCCTGCCTTGACGGGATCAGCCGCACGGCTGCGGCCTGCCTCACCGCCATGGCGGCGGGGGTGGAATGATCCCTGTCATATCCGGGGAATAATAAAAGCTTCACCAAAGACTTCTTTTGTTTTTCAGCCTTTTTTCCGGTGTGGCCGGGGCAGGGGATAACGGCTTTCCCACCCACCGCCCAGCGCGCGGTACAGATGGGTGACAGCGGTCGAGACCGCCACATCCGCCTCGATCAGGCGCGACTGGGTATCCAGCAGCCGGTCCTGCATGTCCAGCACGTTCAGGAACGCGGCCGACCCTTCGGCATACTGGCGCTGCGCGGTGCGCACGGCAATCTGGTTCTGCGCCACGGCGGCGGCCAGCCGGTCGCGCTGGTTCTGGGCCGATGACAGGTCAGCCATCGCATCGTCGATTTCCTGCCATGCCTTGAGCATCGTGCGTTGCAGCATGATGGCGGCTTCCTTCTGCTGCGCCTTGCGCAGGCGCAACTGTCCCGTCAGCCGCCCGCCCTCGAATATGGGAAAGGTCGCGGTCGGGCCAAAACCGTACTGGCGCGATGCCCAGCTTCCCAGCCCGCTGAACTGCAACGCCTGCACATCAAGGCTGCCCGACAGGGTCACGCGCGGGAAGAAATCGGCAATGGCGACGCCGATGCTGGCGGTGGCGGCATGCAGCCGTTCTTCCGCCATGCGGATGTCGGGCCTGCGTTCCGCCAGTTGCGATGGCAGCCCCACGGGAATTTCACGCGGCACCGGCGGCACGCCGCCGCCGGGTCCAAGGTTGCGGGTCAGCGCGCCGGGTTCGCGGGCGACCAGAAAGCTCAGGGCGTTGAGCAGGTGCGCTTCCTGGTCCTGCAACACCGGCAGGCGCGAGCGGAATTCCTCGTACTGGCCCGATGCATCGGCCACGTCCATGCGGGTCGCGGCCCCTTCGTCCAGGCGGCGCGTGGTCAGGCGCAGCGTATGGCTGGCCAGGTCGATATCCTGCCGGACAATGGCCATGCGCGCCTGCACGCCGCGCAGATCAAGGTAGTCCTGCGCCGTTTCCGCCATGAGCGAGACCATAAGCCCGCGCCGCATGTCCTCGGTTGCGTGCATGGCGGCGGTGGCGGCTTCGACCTGGCGGCGCACATGGCCCCACAAATCTACCTCCCACGCCGCGTTCATGCCGTACTGCGGCAGGTTGAAGGACGGGTTGCCGATCGATCCGGGCATGGCCGTGGGGCCAAAGCCCTGCGTGCCGCTGGCGATCGTGCCAGCGCCCTGCTGTTCCATGGTGCCCAGCAGCCCCAGTATGCCATTGGTGCTGGCGCGTTCGCGGGCATAGGACGCATTGGCTTCGGCATGGGGAAACTGGGCCGCACTTGCGATACGGCGTTCGGCCATGCTCTGGGCAAAGCGCCATGACGCGGCTTTCAGGTCAAGGTTGTCCTGCGCCACCTGCGCTTCCAGCGCGGTCAGGGTGGCGTCATTGAAAATGGTCCACCACTGCGCGTCCGCCTTTGCGTCGGTCACATGGCTTTCGGCGGGCGGCAGGCTGTCATGCCATGTCGCAGGCGCGGGCTGTGCCTTGCGGTGGTAGTCGGGGCCAACCGTGCAGCCGGTGGCGACCAGCGCGATCACGCCCAGGGCCAGCACGGCGCGGGGGTGGCGTATGGCCTGCATGACGTTACTGCCAAGCATAGCGGGCCTCCGTCGCGTGGGGGCCGTCGGGCGCGGTGACGGTGTCGATACGGGCTTCGACCGACATGCCGACGCGCACCAGTCCCGCCAGCGTCTGCCCGGGGTCGAATACCAGCTTGACGGGAATGCGCTGCACCACCTTGGTGAAGTTGCCGGTGGCGTTGTCGGGCTGGATCGGGGCGAAGGCGACGCCGGTGGCGGGGGCAAGGCTGTCCACATGGGCATGCAGCGGGTGGCCGGGGAAGGTATCGACCCAGATGGTCGCGCGCTGCCCGGTGCGTACGTGGGTCAACTGCGTTTCCTGAAAATTGGCCAGCACGTAGGCCGCCTGCGTCGGCACCACCGCCAGCAGGGCCGTGCCCGCATGGACATAGGCCCCCACGCGTACCCCACGTGCCCCCACCACGCCTTCGACCGGGGCGGGGATGGTGCAGTAGGACAGGTTGAGTGCGGCCGTATGTTCGCGCCCGCGCGCCTGTTCCAGCGCGCCCTGCGCATGCAGCAGGCGCGCGCGCAGGACCGCGACCTGATCGGTTTCGGCGTCAACCGCCGCATTGTCATGGTCAAGGCGGGCCTGTGCTTCCAGCAGGCGGGCGGCGCTGTCCTGGTTCTGCTCCTGCGTGCCGGAACCGTCCGCCGACAGGTTGTGGTACCGCCGTGCATTCTGCCGGGCAAAGGCAAGCTGCGCCTGATCCGCGCTGACACTGGCGCGCGCCTGCGCGATCAGGGCCGACTGGCGCACCAGTTCGGCCTCAAGGTTCGCCACGTCACCCTGTGCGGCTTCGCGTTCGCCCTGTGCCGTCTCCAGCGCCGCGCGGTAATCCTCGTCCTCGATATGGGCCAGTTCCTCGCCGGGGTGGACGGCTTCGTTATCCTGCGCGATCACGCGGTCGATGCGGCCGGGCACCTTGGGCGCCACGGTGGTGAAATCCGCCGTGACATAGGCGTCGTTGGTATATTCGCTGGCGCCATCGCCCGATACCAGCCGGTCGGCGGTCCATGCGGCCGCAACCAGGGCAATGACCGTGGCGCCAGCCAGGATGATGGGTTTCTTGTGGGGCATTGCTTCGGACCCGATCATTCAGTGCGCGGCGGGTGCGGGGACCGGCGCACGCGGGGGGTAGATACGTCCGGGCAGGATTGCCGTCAGGACAAGGAAAAAGGCGCAGATCCACATGACCAGCAGGTAGATGTCCGCCAGCGCCAGCACGGTGGCCTGTTCATGCACGTAGGTATGGAAGATCTGCAGCGCGTTGCGCGCCACATGCCCGGCATCGGGCGACGTGCCCGCGATCTGCCCGGCAATGGGGTCGCCCATGCCCGCCAGCGCCGTGCCATGCGTGCCGTGCAGGTCCAGCAGCATGGTGGAGTGGTACTGCTCGCGCCGGCGCAGCATGACTTCGAACAGGGCGGTGGCAATCGCGTTGGCCATGCCCTTGAGCATGTTCACCATGCCCGAGATCATCGGCCCGTCCGCGGGTCCCAGCCCAAGGGCGGCCAGCATGAGGGTGGGGATGACCACCATCGGTTGCCCGAAGACCTGCAGGATCTGGATGACCATGAAGTTGTCGCGCACCCAGTCCGGCGTCAGCCACGTGCCCAGCCACGCCGCAACCCCAAGGCAGATGAGGCCGATGGCCAGCACGTACCGGCAGTCCACCGCGCGGATATTGCACAGCGCCGCCGTCAGCGGCAGCAGGACCAGTTGCGGCAGCGCGACCACCAGCGCCACGGGTGCGGCCTGAACGGGCCGGTAGCCGCGTATGTCGGCAAGGTAGGTGAACGGGATTTCCGTCATGAGGCCACAGATCATGAGCGACGCCACCAGCGTCAGCAGCGATGCGGCGATATTGCGGTTACCCCAGAACTGGATGCGGAAGAACGGGCTGTGGTGGAACCATTCGTGCGCCAGGAAGGCGATGAACAGCGCGCCGCCCCAGAACGTCAGGTGCGTGATGACGGGGGATCGGAACCAGTCCAGCCGGTCGCCCTGGTACAGCACCGTCACCACGCACATGATGGCCGGGACCCCTAGCGCGAACCCGCGCCAGTTGAAGTTGCGGAACCGTTCCCAGTGCGACGGGTCGCGTGGCAGCCCCCAGCCGATCATCAGCGCCGCCACCGCGCAAAGCGGCAGCGTTTCCCAGTACAGCCACCGCCAGCCGACATGTTCGAACCACATCGCCTCCAGCGGGCCGCCAAGGTTGGGGCCGAAGGTCGCACTCATGGCATACCCGCCAATGCCGAATACCCGCAGCGGGGCAGGCAGGTATTTGAGCATGACGGTCATGAGGATGGGCGGCAGACACCCCGCCGAAAGACCCTGCGCCGCGCGCAGGATGCACAGCGTGGTCATGTCGGGCATGTAGGGCGCGGGAATGGCCAGCAGCCCCAGCAGCGCCGTCATGAACAGGGTAAAGCGGTAGATGGAAAACGTGACGTAGAACCATGGCGTGAACGCCATCGCCGCGATGTTGAAACATTCATAGATGGAGATGAACCACGTACCCTCGTCATGGCCGATATGCATCGCCCCACGGATATCAGGCAGGCCGATTTCCGTGACGTGTTCATTGAAACCGGCGACATGCACGGCCAGCAGCACCCCAAGGCACCCCACGACCGTGCGGATGCCAAAGGGCGGGATGTAGGAAGGGGCGGCGTTCACATTTATCTGTCCCGATGGGAAAACGGGCACATGATCGGCGCGGGGGGCGTGCGCGAATACCCATGTTCGCGTAAGGTGACACTTTCATTTTACGGATTGGTCAAATCCGTTTTTTCAGGATAATCGGGACGGTTTCATTCCGGTTTCACGGTGGGGACGCAACGCAGAGCCATGAGGAAACGCTACGATCTCGACCTGCTGCGCAGCCTCCAGGCCCTGATCGAGGAAGAAGGCGTCTCCCACGCCGCGCGCAGGCTGCAGATGAGCGAAGCCGCCATGAGCCGTACCCTCGCCAAGCTGCGTGTGGTCTTTGGCGATCCCATCCTGGTGGCGTCGGGGCGCAGGCTGGTCGCCACCACCTTTGCGCTGGGCATCCGTGAACGAGTGCAGGCGCTGGTTGAAGGCGCTGATGCCCTGCTGGAGGAGCAGGACGCCCCCGACCTCGCCGGCCTGTCCCCGCATTTTACCCTGCGGGCGAACGACCTGATCGTGGGGGCTTTTGGTGCCGCTATCCTTGCGGCGCTGCGGGCCGAATGCCCCGGCTGCACCCTAACCTTCGCCCCGGAAACGGATGAGGAACCGAGCAACGACCTGCGGGAAGGACGGATCGACCTCTATCTTGGCGCATCCGACGACATGCGTTCGGAAATACGCCGCCAGAGCATCTTTCCCACGTCCTTCCGTGCGCTGGTGCGCGCGGGCCATCCCATCCTGACCGAAGGGATCACGCCCGTCTCGGTCGCGCGGTATGAACATATAAGCGTGTCGCGCCGGGGGCGGCCGCATGGGCCGATCGATACGGTGCTGAAGGAACGGTTCGGGCTGAAGCGGCGGGTGGTGATGGTCGTGCCGACCTATTACGCCATGGTCGAGACCCTGCGCATGACCGACATGATCCTGCCATTGCCGGGTATCGCCATCGATTACCTGCCCATTCGGTCCATGCATCTTGAGGCGTTCGAATTCCCCTTCGAACTGCCCGTGGTGCATTCATTCCAGGCATGGCATCCAAGGCGCGATAGCGACCCGGTGCATCGCTGGCTGCGCAACACCGTCTATCAGGTCGTGCGCCAGCGCGGGGATGGGCCGCCTGACGGGTTTTCCCCCGCCACGGCGGCGGAGCACGGTATTAAAGACCGTCCTTGAGACACAAGGCAGAAGATAAAGAAGTTTTTGGTGAAGCTTTTTTCAAAAAGCTTCAGGGAACGCCACCTTTCTGAAAAAAGGCGGCACCCAAAAACTTTTGTTTTTCAAACAGTTTTTACTGCCCGTAGCGTACCACGCCCAGATCCTCGTACGGGATGTCGGGCATGCGGTTCGACATGATATCAGCCAGCACCCGGCCCGAACCACACGCCATGGTCCAGCCCAGCGTGCCATGCCCTGTGTTGAGGAACAGGTTGTCGTACTTCGTGCGGCCGATGATGGGGGTACCATCGGGGGTCATCGGGCGCAGGCCGGTCCAGAATTTGGCTGCTGCGATATTGCCGCCACCGGGGAACAGGTCGGTCACCGAATGTTCCAGCGTCTCGCGCCGCGGCGCGCGCAGCTTCGTGCTGAAGCCCGCCAGTTCCGCCGTGCCCCCCACGCGGATGCGTTCGCCAAGGCGGGTGATCCCGATCTTGAATGTCTCGTCCATGATGGTGGAGACCGGGGCCTGCTTTTCATTCACGATGTCAGCGGTCAGCGAATACCCCTTGACCGGATAGATCGGCAGGTCCAGCCCGAGGCGGCGCACCATGGCGGGCGAATAGCTGCCCAGTGACAGGACATAGGAATCCGCCACCATCCGGCCCCGGCTGGTCTCGATCCCGGTAATATGGCCGCCTTCATTCGTCATGGCGCGGATGCGGGTGTCGTAGTGGAAGGTAACGCCAGCCTTTGCCGCCATGGCCGCAAGGCGCTGGGTGAACATGAACGCATCCCCCGTCTCGTCCCCCGGCAGGCGCAGGCCCCCCACGATCTTGTCCGCCGATGACGCCAGTCCCGGCTCGGCCTTCACGCAGCCTTCACGCGTCAGGACTTCGTACGGGACATTGTACTGTTCCAGCACGCGGATATCACCCGCGATGGCGTCCATCTGCTTTTGCGTGCGGAAAACCTGCAACGTGCCCTGCTGGCGGTCATCATAGGTGATGCCGGTGCTGGCGCGCAGGTCGCGCATCACGTCACGGCTGTATTCTGCGATGCGCACCATGCGGCCCTTGTTGCGGTCATAGGCGGCGGTGGTGCAGTTTTCCAGCATCTGCACCAGCCACTTCCACAGATGCGGGTCCGGCATGGGCCAGAACACGAAGGGGCGGTACTTCATCAGCAGCCACTTGACCGATTTCAGCGGCACGCCCGGCCCGGCCCAGGGCGATGAATATCCCGGCGAGACCTGGCCCGCATTGGCGAAGCTGGTTTCAAGGCCGGCTTCGGGCTGGCGGTCCACCACGGTGACCTCATGCCCTGCCTGCGCAAGGTACCATGCCGATGTCACGCCGACGACACCGCTACCCAGAACGATGATTTTCATTACACAGATGCCTTCTCTGGCGGGTGGAAACGCATCACGCCGCCTGTGTCAGGTACGCGCGATGGAAACGGGAACCCAGCGCCGTCAGCACTTCATAGCCGATGGTGCCGGCGGACCGGGCGACATCATCCACGCTGCGCCGCGGGCCGATCATGTCCACATGCGTGGCCTGCGCCAGCACGCTTTCGGGCACGTCGCTTACGTCGATGGTGGTGGAATCCATGGAAATGCGGCCAAGGATCGGCAGCCGGTACTCCCCCAGCCACGCACATCCGCCGCCATCCGCGCCGTGGCGCAGGAACCCGTCGGCATAGCCAATGCCCAGGGTCGCGATCCGCCGTGGCCCGGTCGCGCGCCATGTCAGGCCATAGCCCACGCCGTCGCCCGCGCTGATGGCGCGGCGCTGGACAATGCGCGCGGCCAGCCGCACGGTGGGATGCAGGGGGTTGGGCGCATCGTTATTGGGGGCCAGCCCGTACAGGGCCGCACCGGGGCGGACAAGGTCGAAATGGTAATCCGGCCCGAGGAAGATCCCCGATGAGGCCGAAAGCGCCAGCGGGGCCGCGGGCAGGCGGGCGGCCATGGCGCGCAGGCGGTCGCGCTGCATGGCGTTGGCCGGGTTGGCCGGGGTATCGGCACAGGCGAGGTGGCTCATCACCAGTTGCGTATCGATTCCATCCAGTAGGTCCGGGCTGTCCGCCAGCATGGCGACATCCGCATCGGACAGGCCAAAGCGGGACATGCCGGTATCAACCTGCAGGGCGGCGGGCAGGGGATTGCCCATCTGGCCCGCATGCGCGCGCCACCGGGCCACCTGTTCCATGCTGTTCAGCACAGGCAGCAGGTCATGGCGCGTGAATTCGGCCTGTGTTCCCGGCATCGGGCCATGCAGGACGAAAATGCGTACGGTGGGGGCGACATGCGGCCGCAGGCGGATGCCTTCTTCCAGATGGGCGACGAAAAAGGTGTTCGCCCCGGCCTGTTCCAGCATGGGGGCAACCCGGTGGGCGCCCAGCCCGTAGGCGTCGGCCTTGACCACCGCCGCGCAGGTGGCATTGCCCGTGCGGGCATTGAGCAGGCGGTAATTCGCGGCGATCGCGCCCAGGTCGATTTCCAGCATCGCACCCGCACCCGGCGCGGCCCAGCCGGTAGCGTGCGGGAAGGAAGGCAGGTCAGGCATGGGGCATGTACTCCATCGGGCTGGCGGGACAGGACGATCGTACCCTGATGGAAACAAAATGTCCTGTCGTTTGATGCAATTTCATGCCATTAAGGAGCGATCGTACGCAATTATATACGAAAATAAGCGGAAAATTCACCATGGCATTCGATCGCCTGACAGACGCCATATTGCGCAACCTCCGCCATGACGGACGCATGAGCAATGCCGAACTGGCGCAGAAGGTCGGCCTGTCCCCGTCCGCCTGCCTGCGGCGGGTGCGGATGCTGGAAAAGGACGGGGTGATCCGGGGTTATCGCGCGCTGGTGGATGAACGTTCGGTCCATGGCATGACCACCGTGATCGTGCAGATCACGCTGGAACGCCAGACGGAGGAATGCCTGCGCCGCTTCGAGGCCCGCGTGCGCGACTGCGCCGATGTGCGCGAATGTTACCTGATGACGGGGGACGCCGATTATCTGGTCCGCGTCGAGGCGCGGGATGCCGCCGATTATGAACGCATCCACAAGGAAGAACTGTCGCGTATGCCCGGTGTCGCCCGGATACAGAGCAACTTTGCCATCCGCACCGTGGTACAGCGTTAGGTACTAAAAGTTTTGGGGTGCCGCCTTTTTTTAAAAGGCGGCGTTCTTTAAAGATTTTTGAAAAAATCTTTACCAAAAACTTTTTATTTTTAAAAAATTATATTGGATTCAGTCCAGCCAGGACTTGCCCTGTGATAAGGCGTGACACCGCCGGGATGATCCGGCGGTGCAAAAAGGGCGGTTACGGGACCGGCGGCAGCACCGCGCTGGCATGGCGCGGAATGAACGGACGAATCAGGAACTGGTAACAGCCCGCGCCGATCACGCCACCCAGCAGGGGTCCCGCAATCGGCACCCACCAGAAATTGTCCGCCGAAGGCAGGGCGGAACTGCCCCATCCGGCCAGGAAACAGAACAGGCGCGGCCCGAAGTCACGGGCGGGATTGATGGCCCATGCCTCCAGGTAGCCCGAGCACGCGCCAATGCTGGCCACCAGCAGGCCGATGATCAGCGCGCTGGAATTGGCCTGTGGCGCCACGGTATTGTACTCGCAGGTAATCGCGAAGATGCCGCCCACAAGCAGCGCCGTCAGGATGGTTTCATCCATGAAGGCATGGAGCGGCGTGATGAATTCGCCCGGATGGGTAAAGAAGACCCCCGCCGCCCCGCCATCGGCGCGGCTTATGCCATGCAACTGGTTGTAGTGGTCTATCACTGGCTGGTACAGCGTGTAGACAAGGGCCGCGCCCAGCACGCCCCCCAGTACCTGCGCCGCACAGTAAGCGGGCACCTTGCGCCACGAAAACCCACGGTATAGCGCCAGCGCCACTGATACGGCGGGGTTGGCATGGGTGCCCGATACGCTGCCGGTCACGTAAATCGCAATGGTCACGCCCAGCCCCCATACAATGGACACCCCCCAGTAGGAGAGCTTGTACGGGCTGGGATCATACAGCGTGTACATGGCGGCCACCGAATCGCCGATCAGGACGATGATCATGACCGCAATGCATTCTGATATCAGTTCGCCCAGAAACTGTCGGTTCTTTAGCATTTTAACCCACTTTATTCTTTTATTATCATTCGATGGGAATGGGCCGTCCGCCTTGTGGCGGGTTTCCTGCCCTGACATGTTCTTAAACGAACATACCCGTGCCGGGAAGAGGGACACGTGGTTGCCGGGGGGAAAGTTTCTTCTTTTCCCGATTGTTTCGTTATATTTCATGAAACCTCTCCAGCCTGGCAGATTCGGGGGCATGCCGTGCTGGCGTGTGTCAGACAGCAGCAGGGGCGGGATGGCAGCACATGCTGTGCGTTTTCGCACATGCACAAAAAACCGCCTGCACAGATAAATACCTGCAGATGGCGAATTTATGTCTAAAACCGGCAATATTTATGCATGAAATATTTCATGGAATGCGATGGCTGATGTGCGCTTTCCCTATTGAAACGCTCACGATGTTCGTTTACGAACATTTGTATCAGGAGGAACATCTACCATGGCGTCCAAGGACGAAACATTCCGCACCCCCGCGGCACAGGGCGGCCCGCTCGACCTGCTGGTCGTGGGCGGTGGGATCAACGGCACGGGCATCGCGCGCGACGCCGCGGGGCGGGGCGCGTCCGTCCTGCTGGTCGAGCAGGACGACCTTGCCAGCTACACTTCATCAGCCAGCACCAAGCTGATCCATGGTGGCCTGCGCTACCTTGAATATTATGAATTCCGCCTGGTGCGCGAGGCGCTGATGGAACGCGAGCGCCTGCTGCGCATAGCGCCCCACATCATCTGGCCGATGCGCTTCGTGCTGCCCTACACCCCGCAGGCACGGCCCGCGTGGATGCTGCGCCTTGGCCTGTTCCTGTATGACCACCTTGCGCCCAACATGACGCTGCCCAAGTGCAAGTCGCTTGACTTCCGCACGAATTCGGCGGGCAAGCCGCTCAACGGCACGCTGGCGCGCGGCTTCGCCTATTCCGACGGGTGGGTGCAGGACAGCCGCCTTGTCGTGCTCAACGCCATGGACGCCAAGGCGCATGGCGCCGACATCCGCACCCGCACCCGCCTTGTGCAGGCCCGGCGCGTGAACGGCCTGTGGGAAGCGGTGATCGAGAACACCCGCGATGGCAGCCAGGCGACCGTGCAGGCGAAGGTGCTGGTCAACGCCGGTGGCCCGTGGGTGAGCGAAGTGCTGCGCGAGCGCGCGCAGGTCGATAGCGACAAGAACGTGCGTCTGGTCAAGGGCAGCCATATCGTGGTGCCGCGCCTGTTTGACGGGCCGCAGGCCTATATCCTGCAGAACCCGGACAAGCGTATCGTTTTCGCGATCCCCTACGAGCAGAAATTCACCCTGATCGGCACCACCGACGTGCCGTGGGCGCAGGCCCCTGGCCGGGTCGAGATATCGCCCGAGGAAATCAGCTACCTGTGCGAAAGCGTCAGCCGCTATTTCACCAAGCCGGTAACACCGGATGACGTGGTGTGGAGCTATGCCGGCGTGCGCCCGCTATATGACGACGCGGCCAAGAACGCGTCCGCCGTGACGCGCGATTACGTGCTGGATGTGGATACGCAGGGCAACCAGGCGCCGATGCTGTCCATCTTCGGTGGCAAGATCACCACGTACCGCAAGCTGGCCGAACATGCGCTTGAAAAGCTGCAGCCCTTCCTGCCGGTGCTGTCCGCGCCGGGCTGGACCGCCGATCAGGTGCTGCCCGGTGGCGACCTGGGCGCGGGCGGGTTCGATGGCGCGGTCAGCCGGCTTGCGGCAAAGGCCCCGTTCCTGGATGCGCAGCTATGCTGGCGCCTGGTGCGCAATTACGGTTCGCGCGCGGGTGAAATCGTGGGCGATGCACGCAGCATGGCCGACATGGGCGAGCAGTTTGGCGGCGGCCTGAGTGCGCGTGAGGTGGAATACCTGATCGCGCATGAATGGGCGCAGACGACCGAGGACATCCTGTGGCGTCGGTCCCGCATGGGCCTGCACGTGACCGATGAGGACGCAGGCCGCCTTGACACCTACCTGCGTGGCCGCCAGCCGGTCGCCGCAAAGTCAGCTTCGTGACAGACGGGCCGTGGACGTGACATCGTCCACGGCCAGAACCGCATCCGCCCGTCAGGGCAGGAGAATATAATGAACAAGAAGAACAGAATTCTCGCCATCGATCAGGGAACGACCTCGACCCGCAGCATCGTCTTCGATCGTGACATCAACGCGCTTTCGGTCGCCCGTACCGAATTCGCCCAGCATTACCCCAATCCGGGCTGGGTCGAGCATGACCCGGAGGAAATCTGGGCCAACGTCCTGTCCACCGCGCGTGAAGCCATTGAAAAGGCCGGCGGCCCGGACACGATCGCGGGGATCGGCATTACCAACCAGCGCGAAACCATTGTCGTGTGGGACCGGGAAACGGGAAAGCCCGTTCACCGCGCCATCGTCTGGCAGGACCGGCGCACGACGCCCGTCTGCGCGCGCATGCATGAACAGGGGCATGAGCCGCTTGTGCGCGAACGCACCGGCCTGCTGCTGGACCCCTATTTCTCGGCCACGAAAATCGCGTGGATCCTTGATAACGTCGAAGGCGCGCGCGCGCGGGCCGAGCAGGGCAAGCTGGCCTGTGGCACGATCGACAGCTTCCTGCTGTGGCGGCTGACGGGCGGGCGCGTGCATGCCACCGACACGACCAATGCATCACGCACGCTTCTGTTCAATATCCATACCTGTGCGTGGGATGATGACCTGCTGGCGCTGTTTAACGTGCCGCGCGCCATCCTGCCCGAAGTGCGCACCAACAGCGAAATCTTTGGCGAGACGGAAGCCCGCCTGTTTGGCGAACCCCTGAAGGTCGCGGGCATGGCGGGCGACCAGAACGCGGCCATGGTGGGACAGGCCTGTTTTAAACCCGGCACGGCCAAGGCGACCTATGGCACGGGCTGCTTTGCGCTGCTCAATACCGGGACCACGCCCGTCCAGTCCGAAAACCGCATGCTGACCACCATTGCCTACCGCATCGGGGCCGAGACGACATATGCGCTGGAAGGCTCGATTTTCGTGGCTGGCGCCGCCATCCGCTGGCTGCGCGACGGGCTGAACCTGATTACCCATGCCTCCCAGACCGATGACATGGCGACCCGCGTGCCGCACAGCCATGGCGTCTATATGGTGCCCGGTTTTGTCGGCCTTGGCGCGCCGCACTGGGACCCCGACGCCCGTGGCCTGATCTGCGGGCTGACGCTGGATGCCACGGCGGCCCATATCGCCCGCGCGGCGCTGGAATCGGTGGCGTACCAGACGCTCGACCTCATGGACGCCATGCATGAGGACGGCGGCGAGGAACTGAGCGCACTGCGTGTTGATGGCGGGATGTCGGTCAATGACTGGTTCTGCCAGTTCCTTGCCGATATGCTGCGCACGCCCGTGGAACGGCCCAAGCAGGTCGAGACGACCGCCCTTGGCGCCGCCTTCCTGGCCGGGCTGGCGACAGGGGTATGGAGCAGCATTGCGGAAGTCGAAGGCACCTGGAGCCGTGGGCAGCTGTTCCGCCCCACAATGGACAAGGCCCAGCGCGACAGGATGGTGGCGGGGTGGCATGTGGCGGTGCGCCGTACGCTCAGTTCCACCGTTGCCGCGTAACCGACGAATTATAGCAAGAAGACAGGAAAAGAGTGTTTCATGACCTCCACCCGGCATAATCCCTATCAGGTTACGGACCGCAACCTTGCCCTCGAACTCGTCCGCGTGACGGAAGCGGCCGCCGTGGCCGCGTCGGCATGGACCGGCCGTGGCCTGAAGAACGAAGCCGACGGCGCGGCGGTGGAGGCCATGCGCCGCGCGTTCGACACGGTTGCCATCAACGGCACCGTGGTGATTGGCGAAGGCGAGATGGATGAGGCCCCGATGCTGTTCATCGGGGAAAACGTGGGCGCGGGCGGCCCCGGCATGGACATTGCCGTGGACCCGCTGGAAGGCACCAACCTGTGCGCCAAGAACCTGCCCAACGCGCTGACGGTCGTGGCCCTGGCGGAAAGCGGCAATTTCCTGCACGCGCCTGACATCTACATGGACAAGATCGTGGTCGGCCCCAACCTGCCCGAAGGCGTGGTGGACCTCGACAACAGCATCGAGGCCAACCTGAAGTCGCTGGCCGCCGCCAAGAAGCGCGATGTGTCCGAACTCATGCTGTGCACGCTGGACCGTGAACGCCATGAGGAACTGATCGCGCGCGCCCGCGCCATTGGCGCGCGCGTGACGCTGCTCAGTGACGGTGACGTGGCGGCTGCCATCGCCGCATGCCTTGATGACAGCGAAATCGACATTTACGTGGGGTCGGGGGGCGCGCCCGAAGGCGTGCTGGCCGCCGCCGCCGTGCGCTGCGTGCATGGGCAGATGCAGGGGCGCCTTCTGTTCGAGGATGACGGGCAGATCGCGCGCGCGCGCAAGATGAACCCCGGCGCCGACCCGTCGCGCAAGCTGGCGCTGGAAGACATGGCGCGGGGCGACGTACTGTTCTCGGCCACTGGTGTTACGGGTGGGGCGCTGCTGCGCGGTATCCGCCGCAGCGGCATCCGCACGGTCACGCATTCGCTGGTCATGCGTTCCAAGTCCGGCACCATCCGTTTCGTGGAAGGCCATCACGACTACCAGACCAAGACCTGGTGAACTTTTCATCCATTGCATAACAACAATAACAGGCAATAGAGGAACGACATGACCGATACAGCGAACGCGGTTTCCCACCGTCTGGGGCTGAAACCCGGTGTGGTGACAGGTGCGGATTACCGCCGCCTGGTTGAAACCTGCCGGGACGAAGGCTACGCCCTGCCAGCCGTGAACGTGGTGGGTACGGACAGCATCAACGCCGTGCTGGAAGCCGCCGCCCGCAATCGCGCGGATGTCATCATCCAGCTATCGAACGGTGGCGCCCGCTTTTACGCGGGTGAAGGCATGAAGGACGCGGAGCAGGCCCGCGTGCTGGGCGCCGTGGCCGCCGCCCGCCATGTGCATACGGTGGCCGCCGCCTATGGCGTGTGCGTGATCCTGCATACCGATCATGCCGACCGCAAGCTGCTGCCATGGATTTCCGGCCTGATCGACGCGAGTGAGGAGGCGGTGAAGGAAACCGGCCGCCCGCTGTTCTCGTCGCACATGATCGACCTTTCGGCGGAACCGCTGGAGGACAATATCGCCGAATGCGCCGCCTTCCTGCGCCGCATGGCCCCGCTGGGCATCGGCCTTGAAATCGAGCTTGGCGTGACAGGCGGCGAGGAAGACGGCGTGGGCCATGACGTTGATGACGGCGCGGACAATGCCCATCTCTATACCCAGCCCGAGGACGTGCTGAAGGCGTATGAGGCGCTGTCCCCGCTTGGCTTCGTGACCATCGCGGCATCCTTTGGCAACGTCCATGGCGTCTACGCGCCGGGCAATGTCAAGCTGCGGCCTGAAATCCTGCGCAATTCGCAGGCGGCGGTGGCAAAGGCCACGGGCCGGGGGGAAAAGCCGCTGGCGCTGGTGTTCCATGGCGGGTCGGGGTCCGAACAGGCCAGGATTACCGAAGCCGTGTCCTATGGCGTGTTCAAGATGAATATCGACACCGATATCCAGTTTGCATTCGCCAGCAGCGTCGGCCGCTACGTGCATGAACATGCCGAGGCCTTCAGCCACCAGATCGCGCCCGGCACGGGAAAGCCCACCAAGCAGCTGTATGACCCACGCAAGTGGCTGCGGGTTGGCGAACAGGGGATCGTGGCCCGCCTGGAACAGTCCTTTGCCGACCTGGGGGCCACCGGGCGCACGGTTGCGCGCGCGGTCTAGGGTCTGGATGACGCTGTGGAGTAACAGGCAACGTGTCAGCTGAAGAACGCCACCATGAAATTATCACACTGGTGCGCACCCAGGGGTACGTCTCGAACGAGGAACTGGCCCAGAGGCTGAATGTTGCGGTCCAGACCATCCGCCGTGATGTCAACCTGCTGGCCCGGCGCGGGCTGGTGGCGCGGCATCATGGCGGGGCGGGGCTGGCCTCGTCGGTCGAGAATATCGCCTATTCCGAACGCCAGGTGCTCAACCGCCGCGCCAAGGAGGCCATTGGCCATCTTGCCGCACGCCAGATACCTGACAATTCATCCCTGTTTGTCAGTATCGGCACCACGACGGAAGCCTTCGCCAAGGCATTGCGGCGGCACAAGGCGCTGCGTGTCATCACCAACAACCTGCATGTCGCGACCCCGCTATCCGCGCAGACGGATTTCCAGGTGATCGTGACCGGCGGGCTGGTGCGGTTTTATGACGGTGGGATTACCGGTTCCACCGCCAGCACCTTTATCGAGCAGTACCGTACCGACTTCGCCGTGATCGGCATAAGCGGGATCGAGGAAGACGGCACGCTGCTGGATTTCGATGCGGATGAGATCAGCGTGGCGCAGGCCATGATGCGCAATGCCCGGCGCGTCTACCTGCTGGCGGACCAGACCAAGTTCGGCCGCAGGCCCATGGGGCGGCTGGGGCACCTGTCACATGTCCACGGGTTCTTTACCGACCGCCAGCCATCCGAACGCATATGCGCGCTGCTGCGCGAGCATGACGTGGAGCTGTACATCGCCTGATGGGCATGGCCGGGCGCGCCACACCGGCCATGCCTGCGGTCCTACTGCGCCAGATACCCGCCATCAACCGGCAGCACCGCGCCGGTGATGAAGGAGGCGTCATCGGATGCAAGGAACAGGATGGCGCTGGCGATTTCCGCGGGCTTGCCCATGCGGCCCATCGGGTGCATCGCGACGACCTTGCGGATGGCGTCCGCATCCATTTTCGCGACCGCCGGGGTGTCGATCGTGCCGGGTGCGACGGCATTGATGCGCACGCCCTTGTCCGCAAGGTCGATGGCAAGGTGCTTGGTGATGCCCGACGCCACGAACTTGGCCGGCCCATAGACCGCCTGCCCCTTCTGCCCCGCGAAGGCGGAAATGGAGGACAGGCAGACAATCGCCCCCTGTCCGGCATGTACCATTTCGGCCGCGGCGTATTTGCAGCTCAGGAACATGCCGCGCGCGTCCACCGCCATGGTGTGGTCCCACAGGTCCGCCGTGGCGGTGGCAAGGTTGGCTTCCGGGATTACGCCCGCATTAGCCACGAGGATGTCGATCCGGCCGAAATGCTTCATGGTTTCATGGACGACGCGCTGGATATCCGCCTCGCTCGTGATATCGGCCGGGACCGAGATCACGGGCACCCCGCTTTTTTCAAACTGGCTGACCAGTTCGTCCAGCGCGTCGGTATTGAGATCGGTCAGCGCCAGCCGCGCGCCCTCGGCCGCGAAGCGTTCGGCCGTCGCCCGGCCGATCCCGCTGGCCGCACCGGTAATAAGGGCGACCTTGTCCTGAATGCGTCCGTTTGGGGTGACGGTCATGGTTGCTCCTGCTGTCCTGTCATTCATTTCAGTATGTTGGCACACCTGTTCCGCCTGCCGTTATGCGGGCTAACGCCGGGATTGGATAGATGTTGCCCGGCATGCCTGCCGCCCGGGCCTGCCGCGCGGGGCGGATTCAGGGGGATATGCGCCTGGCTGCGACGGATCGGGTTCTTTTGATCGGCCATGTCGATATCCCGGTTTTTCGCGTCCCGCTGCGGCAAATGGACGGTGCGGGGCACATGTTGTTGTGCTTTCATGCCCGAATTCGCTCCCGCGCATGTTTCGGGTATGGGGTGGATTGCCTATAATCCCGCCAACATGGTTTGTATGGATGTGGCGTATCGGGGTTTTCCATGTGGGGGCCGCAGCGCCGTGCGAGCGGGTTTGGAGCATTATCGAGATGGCACAGAAGTTTCGGATCGTTATTGTAGGCGGTGGCGTGGCCGGGCTTGCGCTGGCGACACGGCTGGGCAATTCGGTCGGACGATCGGGGCGGGCCGAGATCACACTGGTGGACAAGAGCTTCGCCCATGTGTGGAAGCCGATGCTGCACTGCTTTGCCGCCGGCACGGCCGCGAATGAAAATGACCGCATAAGCTTCATGTCGCAGGCCAGCCGCCACCATTTCGAATTCTGGCCCGGTGAGATCACGGCCCTTGACCGCAAGGCCAAGACCATTTCGCTGGCCCCCATCAAGGACCCGCAGACGGGCGAACTGGTGGTGGATGCCCGTACGCTGGGGTACGACGCGGTGGTCCTGTCGATCGGCAGCCGGGCGAATGACTTTGGCACGCCGGGTGTGGCCGAACATTGCATGTTCATCGACAACCTGGTGGATGCGAACGGCTTCAATGACCGTTTCCGCATGGAACTGCTGCGGGCTTTCGCCAATCATCAGGAACTGGATATCGCCATTGTCGGCGGCGGCGCCACCGGCACGCAGCTTGCGGCTGAACTGCACAAGGCACTGGATCTTGCCTCGCTCTACAGCTTTGGCGAAAAGCCGCCCAAGCTGCGCATCACCCTGCTGGAAGCCGGGCCGCGCATCCTGCCGGCTTTCCCTGAATCCGTCTCGGATGCCGCGGTCACGCAGCTTGAGGCCATTGGCGTCGAGGTGCGCGCGGGCGCCATGGTCAGTGGCGCGGATGAAAACGGCTTTATCCTCAAGGACGGCAGCCGTGTTCCGGCAACCCTGCGGGTATGGGCCGCAGGCGTGAAGGCGCCGGATGTGACGAAGCAGTTTGGCGGGCTGAAGCTGTCGCGTTCCGGCCAGCTTGAGGTCAGGCCGACGCTGCAGGTCATGGAGGATGACAACATCTTCGCCATGGGGGACTGTGCCTTCATTGCCGAAAAACCCGTCGCCCCTACCGCACAGGCCGCCCGCCAGCAGGCGCACCATCTGGCCCGGGCATTGCCTGCGTGGATGATGAGCGGCCAGAAGCTGCCTGCCTTCACCTTCCATAACAAGGGGGCCGTGGTGGCGCTGGGTGACTATAACGGCTGGGGCACGTTCCCCGGTGGCACGGTGTTCGGCGGTGGCTGGCTGCACGGGCTGTCGGCGCGCATGGTGCATCTCATGCTGTATCGCCAGCACCAGTTTGAACTGTATGGGCCGGTGCGCGGCACGATTTCGTGCCTTGTGGACTGGCTGGATGTATTCGTGCGCCCTTCCGTCCGGCTGGACTGATTGAAAATCATGAGAAGTCTTTGGTGAAGCTTTTTTCAGAAAGCTTCGGAAGACGCCGGCTTCCTGGAAAAAGGCGGCGCCCGAAAACTTTTGTCCTTTAAAGATGGCAGTTTATATCGAAAAGCTGACCGGACTGGCGGGTGGGCGTTGCAGGCCGCGTGTTTCGGCCTGCCGCACGAAGTCATGCAGTGTGACCTTGCTGTATTCGTGGGTCAGGATGCTTTCCACCTGATCCAGAAAGGGTCGGACCACCGTATTGAACAGCGTGCCCCTGCGCCATTCCGCAGGGGCGTCATCATGCATCGTGGCCCTGTAGATATCCGCAAGCAGGATCTCGCCTGCCGGATGGCCCAGCCGGTAGCCCCCATGCGGGCCGCGCACGCCCTGCAACAGGCCGGACCGGGCAAGGGACTGCACGATGGGTTCGATCCCGCGCCGGGCCAGGCCGGAGCGGTCCGCGATATCAATCGTGCTGACCGGCCGGCCGGCAATGCTGTGAAACGCCACGTCCAGCATGATGATCAGGGCAGTGGCGGTCCGGTCACGTATGCTGTGCATGGGCATGGCCCCCTGTCAGGTATGGCGCAGGTGGTGGGAAATCGCGTTCCCGATGCTCTGGATCAACGCGACGAAAACAATCAGGACCAGTACCACCAGCGTCATGATTTCCGTATTGAAACGCTGGTAGCCGTAACGGATGGCGACATCGCCCAGCCCGCCCGCGCCCACAGCCCCGGCCATGGCCGATGCCCCGGTCAGGGTAATCAGGGTGACGGTCAGGCCCGCGACAAGTCCGGGCAGGGCTTCGGGGATCAGGACATGGCGCACGATCATCCACCGCGTGCCGCCCATGGTCCGCACGGCATCAACCAGTGCGGGGTCCACCTCGCGTAGCGAGACTTCGGCAATGCGGGCGAAATACGGGATGGCCGCAAGCGATAGCGGGACGATGGCCGCCGTGGTTCCCAGCGACGTGCCCACGATCATGCGGGTGACGGGAATAAGGATCACCAGCAGGATGATGAAGGGAATGGCGCGCAGCATGTCAATGACCAGCCCCAGCAGGCGCGCGACCGGCGGGCAGGGCAGCAGGCCGTCCCGGCGGGTGGCCACCACGACCAGCGCCAGCGGCAGGCCGCCGATCACGGCCACAAGGCCCGATGCCAGCACCATCTGCGCCGTTTCCCATGTTGCGCGCAGGATCAGGTCAAAGATCAGCCGGGACATAGCCAAGAACCTTCAGTGATGGGGCGAGACCGTGGAGGAAATCCTGAATTTCTGCTGAATAATCGCTCAGGCATACAATCATGTCGGCAAAGGGCTGGCCCGCGATTTCGCTTGTGCCGCCCGCAAGCATGATGGCGTCTACCCCGAAACGCCGCCCCAGCGTGGACAGTACCGGCTGGTCCGCCGCCATGCCGCCCATGCGCAGGCGGATGACGGCATGCGCGCCGGGGACGGGTGTTTCCACCAGTTTCGCACGGATGGCGGGGGGAAGTCGCGGCTGTGTTTCCGACAGCAGCGCCTGCGTTACGGGGGAGTGTGTATCCGCGCCCAGAATATCCAGCGTCCGGCCGTTTTCGATCATGCGCCCGTGGTCCAGAATGACCAGATGGGTGGCAATGCGGCGGATGACATCCATTTCATGGGTGATCATGATGATGGTCAGGCCCAGTTCGCGGTTGATGCGGGCCAGAAGGTCAAGGATGGATGTCGTCGTTTCGGGATCAAGGGCGGATGTGGCCTCGTCGCACAGCAGCAGGGCGGGTGCGTTGGCCAGCGCCCGGGCGATGCCCACGCGCTGTTTCTGCCCGCCCGACAGTTGCGCCGGCCATTTGTGGCCGTGGTCCGATAACCCGACAAGGGAGAGCAGTTCCGCAATCCGCTCCCTGCGCTGCGCCCGTGGCATGCCCGCTATTTCAAGCGGCAGGCTGATATTGCCCGCCACCGTGCGGGAACCCAGCAGGTTGAAATGCTGGAAAACAAACCCGATCCGGCGTCGCAGGCCGACCAGCCGCGACTGGGGCAGGGTGGTCAGGTCATGCCCCTCGATCACGATATGGCCGGTATCAGGCCGGTCCAGCGCGCCAAGGCAGCGCAGCAGGGAACTCTTGCCAGCCCCCGATCGGCCAATAACGCCCAGTATCTCGCCCCGTGCCACGGTAAAGCTTATGTCATCCAGCGCAAGCTGCCCGCCAAAGCCGCGGCTGACATTGCGGACCTGGACCAGGCTTACGTCCATGCTGGCAGCACCGAACCGTGGAAGATCGTCTCGATCGCGGCGCTGGTGGATGGCTGGTGAACCGCATTGACCAGTGGCGTCACCCACGGGGCCTGCGCATCGGCGGCGTTGACGGCAATGAAGTTGACGTAAGGGTTGTCGTGAAGGGATTCCTGCCCGATTTTCTGTTTCACCAGGTCAATTCCCGCCTTCAGCGCCCAGTTGGTATTGACGATGGCGGCATCCAGGTCGGGCAGGGAACGCCCGACAATCCCGGCATCCAGTTCACGGAATGTCAGGCTGCGCGGATTGTCGGTGATATCCAGCGGCGTCGGCAGCAGCCCTGCGGAAGGGGGCAGCCTGATCAGCCCCAGCGCTTCGAGCAGGTGCAGCGCGCGGCCTTCATTGCTGGGATCGTTCGGTACCCCGATCACGGCGTTCTGTGGCAGGTCGGCCACCGACTTCCACCGCGCCGAATACAGCCCGATGGGGGAGAACCAGGTATTCCCGACCGCGACGATATTGTAACCGCGCGCCGCGACCTGCGCCTGCAGGAAGGGGCCGTGCTGGAAGGCATTGGCATCAATTTCATGCTCGGCCAAGGCTTCGTCGGGTGTGTTGTAGTCGGAAAATGGCACGATGGAGAGGGCCAGCCCCTCTTTCGCGGCATTGGCGGCGATCACGCGCCACAGATCCTCGTCCTCGCCCGCCATGATCCCGATACGCAGCCGCCTGGCATCCGCCGCCCGGGCGGTATGGATCGCAGGCAGGCAGGCAGCGGCCCCCAGCAGGGAAAGGGCGCGTCTTCGTGTGATGGGGCGGTTCGGTTTCATTTTATTCCTGACCCGGACGACTGTTTTTGCGACATAAAAACCGGCATTGCGTTGCATATGGTGGCGCAGGGATACGGTCATGGCGTGATCCGGCTGGCGGCAGATTGATGGGCGCATAAAAATACAACAACATACGTAAGTCAACATTAAACACGAAATTATAAGTTAATTTATCGGGAAGAAATCGCCTGTCGACTACCCATGGGTACCCGGATGGGGTCGCAGCGGTCGTGACAATCATGGCTTGCCCATTGAAAATAAAAAAATATCATCATGGCATGGCCGAATGTAAGGAAAACACTGTAAAATAGTGAATAATCTGTGGCGGGTATGAAAACGCCATGCAGGCCATGTCCGGTTCGCTATAGCCGGGCGTCCCGGATGGCAGGATATGGGTTCATGCCTGCGGGAAAGGAAGCCGCGTCTGATATCGTGGAATAATTCACGCCTATGACTGTATGATAAGCCTGTGGCGGCATTGCCATCTTTCCGGAGCATAGGGGAACAGTCTGGTTGTTCCCGCCGTGACTGAAACGTGGGGCAGGCCGGGTCTGGTTATGTCCTGCATGTCATATATCAAAATTACTCCTGTTATTTTAAGGAAATATAGGAAATTCGGAGATGATGGCGCAACCTGCATGACGGTCGCGTTTATGGGCGTTCCATGCTTTTTGGGACAGCGGGGACATATGATTTCCTGCCACTTCGTAGAATGATATATAGTACGATCTCTATCGTTTTATATATGCAGCGGAACTGTCTCCCGTCATTTTTACGATTTATTTTACAAACAGAATATAATGTTAAATAACAGTATGTTAATTGATATTCAGGCGGCGTTTCATGCATTTGCAATGCGCGTGGACGGAAAATATTAAAATACGATATTGACGTGTTTTTAATGACATAATACGTAAACATACAGTGCTTAATAAACCGTGATGCCCTGCATATAGCGAAGTGGTATGTGACAATGTTGCCATTCCCGAATTCCGCCACGACCGTTCGTACCCATTGCATCCGCAGGGGCGGCGCAGGCGCGTATGCCATGCCGGGGGGCAGGAAATCCACCGATTTCCATGTCCTGGCCATGCTGCTCAGCCTACCTGCGGGCTTCATCGCCATGGGGCAGGGCGCGCATGCCGCTGGCCCCGTTTCCGCCGGTGCGCCAGCGGCGGACCTACCGGCAGGGCAGGTATCACAATCACAGCCTGAAAACGTGGTTGTGCGTATCGGGCGACGCCCCCCGATACAGGTTTACCCGCACGCCAACCCGGTGGGGCAGCCCCTGCGCATGAGTGGCGCGGAAAACCGCAGGAATGGCCACCAGTATGACTGGGGCGTGTTCAACCGGGGAAACGGGGAATCAGCAGGCTTCGGCCCGGTCGGGACATATGGCGTGGTACCGTGGGCCGAGGACTGGAGCAACCTGCGCGGCGGGAAAAACCATAATGACCCCTTTGACGTGCTGAAATACATCCCGTTGACCCGCAGCGGCAATGTATGGATCAGTTTTTCAGGTGAAACCCGCCTGCGTAACTGGTTTGAAACCCGCCCCATGCTGGGTACGCAAAAGCCCAATGATTCCGGGCGTTTCGCCGTGCGCAACCTGTATGGCGCGGACCTGCATATCGGTTCGCACCTGCGCTTTTTCGGTCAGTTGGTGAATGCGGATGCCGCCGGCTGGGGTGGTTACGGTTATGGGTCGACCTATCGCAAGCGTCTGGACGCGCAGCAGGCCTTTGTGGAAGTGCGGTGGAACATGCTTGGCGCCAAAAGCGGCTTCATGTTCGGGCGGCAGCAGTTCCTCGATGCGCCGTCCTACATGCTGTACGCCCGTGAGACGCCGAACGTGCCGCTGTCATGGGACGGGTTCCGGGGTTACATGGTGTGGAAGCGCGTGCGTATCGATGGCTGGGATTTCGTGCAGACATATGACAGCGAAAACAAGATGTTTCACGATACGGAAAACTATGCCTCGCGCCTGTATGGTTTCAACACGACATGGGCGCCGCCCGACTTCACCTTCATGGGGCAGAAGGGGTATTCCTTTGTTGACGCCTTTTATATTGGCTACAAGCTGAATGGCGCGGCCGGCGCGATTGCGGGACCGGGCGGCAGTTCGGTCAAGGGATCCAATACGCGCAACAATTTCGGCATGCGCTGGCATGGCGTGGCGGGGCCGATTGAATTTTCGATGGGCGGGATCTGGCAGGGCGGGGTGTTCCGTCCATCCGGGACCACGCTGGCGCGCAATGTCAGTGCCTATGCCATCAATTCATCAGTAGGGTACCGTTTTTCGGAAAAGGCGTTGAATACATTCGCCGGTATCCAGACGGATGTGTATTCGGGCGGCAATTCATCGGACCGGACCGGCACGATTGGCACCTATATTACCCCCTTCAGCCCGCAGACCAACTACCTCGACACGACAACCTACATGACGGCGTCCAACCTGATCAGTTTCGCGCCGCTGGTCCGGATTACGCCATTCAAGTCGGTCAGCATCCAGTTCAAGTATCCATTGTTCTGGCGCGACAGTGTGAATGACCCCATTTACAAATCATCGGGGAATTACAAATTCGCGGGTAATTTTCGTGGCAGGTTCATCGGCATGGCGCCACAGGTATCGGTTGCCTGGCAGATCAATACGCATGTGTCATGGACGCAATACGCATCCCGTTTCATGACCTCGCATGCCCTTGATGCGGCGGGGGGGAGCAGTGGTACGTATTACCAGTCGAATTTTGTATTCCGGTTCTGACGGCATCCGGTGAAATACAGGAACGGAATGGCAGCCCCAGGGGCAGCCTGCCTATTGCTGCGATAAAATGAACATGCGGGATGCATGCTCCCCAATGATGTAGAATGGAGGTATGATGATGGACCGCAGGATATTCATGCAGTACAGCCTGTCGCGCATTATTATGATGGGCATGCCGGCATGCACGGTTTTCTATGTGTCCTACGCGGTTTTGCATGGATGGATGACAATGGGGGACCTGTCAGCCGCAACGGCCAGCCTGTTCCGGTATTGATGCAGGGCCACATTCCCGACCCCATGTGCGAAGCTGCCTTTGGCGGGGCTTTTTTCGAAATGCTGAATGCCGATATCCGGAAACATGTATTTCCGGGTAGTCTCTGGGCGTACCCTGAATAAAAGCCATCCAGTAATTGAGTGCATGGGCACGCCGTTACCTTGCGGATGTATTACCCCTGTCGCAGTAATCGCGGCGGATATCGAACCGGCCGGGCAGGGGGAATGCTTTCCCCGACCGTGCGGGCGTGATGGTGGGTCCGTGTCACCCGGTGCCTTGATCGGGGCAGGCACCACCTGTTTCGATTCAGGTATCGGGCGCGGAAATTAAATATTTTCCAACCATAAATTAACATAACATATTGATATATAATAACTTACACTGTGGGCCTTATGGCACTAGATGCATAACTCACGTTTACGTTACCTAGTTTCAGCTTGCAGTCAGGGCTTTGTCTATATACCTATGAATATAGATGGCGCCCCGGAAACGACCGGGGTGTGGCCAGAAGGCAGTCCGGTTTGAAAGGGGATCATGTTCACACAAAATGATTGCCGTGCGAACTGGACAGTCATCCAGACCAGATCCATGCCTGTGTTTTGGGTTTAGTGTAAAAATCAGGAATATCCGCAGGGATTTAATAAATAACCATACGCATCCCCTTTAGCGTTTCCTGATTTCAAAATAATTTCTGGAGTAGTATTTCATGCCGTCAGACAGCATATCAGCAGCCCCCCCGTTCAAGGCCCGCTATGGCAACTATATCGGTGGCAAGTGGGTCGCCCCGGTCGATGGTCATTACCTGACCAATACATCCCCCGTCGATGGCCGCGTACTGTGTGAAGTGCCCGCTTCCACCGCGGCCGATGTGGAACTGGCGCTTGATGCCGCGCACAAGGTCCGGGCCGCATGGGGCGAGATGGCGCCGGCCGACCGCGCGCTGATCCTGCTCAAGGCAGCCGATGTCATGGAAAAGAACCTCGACCTGCTCGCCCGGGCCGAGACATGGGACAACGGCAAGCCCATCCGTGAAACCATGACCGCCGACATCCCGCTGGCAATCGACCATTTCCGTTACTTCGCCGGCTGCATACGCGCCCAGGAAGGCACGCTGAGCGAGATCGACGCCACCACCATCGCCTACCATTTCCATGAGCCGCTGGGCGTCGTGGCCCAGATCATTCCGTGGAACTTCCCGCTGCTCATGGGTTCGTGGAAGCTGGCCCCCGCGCTGGTCGCCGGTAACTGCGTGGTCATGAAGCCCGCCGAAAGCACGCCCGCTTCCATGCTGGTGCTGATGGAACTGATCGGCGACCTGTTCCCGCCTGGCACGCTGAACATCGTCAACGGCCTGGGCAAGGACGTGGGTGCGGCCCTGTCCAACAGCGACCGCATTGCAAAGATCGCCTTCACCGGTTCCACGCCCACTGGCAAGATGATCGCGCACGCCGCCGCCGAACACCTGATCCCGGCAACGCTGGAACTGGGTGGCAAGTCGCCGAACATCTTCTTCGCCGACATCATGGACAAGGACGACGATTACCTGGACAAGGCGATCGAAGGCTTCACCATGTTCGCGCTCAACCAGGGCCAGATCTGCTCCTGCCCCAGCCGTGCGCTGGTGCATGAATCGATCTATGAGAAGTTCATGGAACGCGCCCTGCCGCGCATCAAGGCGATCCGCCAGGGCAACCCGCTGGACCCCAACACCATGATGGGCGCGCAGAACTCGCACGGGCATCAGGAAAAAATCCTGTCCTACATCGACATTGGCAAGGGCGAAGGCGCCGAACTGCTGACCGGTGGCGGCCGTCCGGACCTTGCTGGCGACCTGAACAACGGGTGCTACGTGCAGCCGACCGTGTTCAAGGGCAACAACAAGATGCGCATCTTCCAGGAAGAGATCTTTGGCCCCGTCCTGGCCGTGACGACCTTCAAGACGGAAGAAGAAGCGCTGGCCATCGCCAACGACACCCCCTTCGGCCTCGGCTCGGGTGTGTGGAGCCGTGACGCCAACACCTGCTACCGCATGGGTCGCGGGCTGGAAGCAGGTCGCGTGTGGATCAACTGCTATCACGTCTATCCCGCGCATGCGGCGTTTGGCGGGTACAAGAAGTCCGGCATCGGTCGTGAAACCCACAAGATGGTGCTTGAGCACTACCAGCAGACCAAGAACATGCTGGTCAGCTACAGCGACAAGAAGCGCGGCTTCTTCTGATCCGCTGATGGGGTGAAAGCCCCGTAGCCCACAAGGTGTGGCGCGGCGGTCGGGCCGGTTTGGCGGGCCGGCTGCCGCGCCATGTTGCCGGGGCCATGCGCGTAGGGTCCGGCACAAGGCAGTTTTCGGTATTTCAGGATATGCGACAGGGTTTTTCCCACGGGACCGGGACACTGTGCGGCAGAAGTAAAAAAGAGGCATAGGATGGCACAAAAGTTTCGGGTCGTGATTGTAGGCGGTGGTGTGGCCGGTCTGGCGCTGGCTACCCGGCTGGGGGATTCGATCGGCAGGTCGGGCCGTGCGGAAATCACGCTGGTTGACAAGAGCTTCGCCCATGTGTGGAAACCGATGCTCCACTGTTTTGCAGCGGGCACGGCCGCCAACGAAAATGACCGCATCAGCTTCCTGTCGCAGGCCAGCCGCCATCATTTTGAATTCTGGCCCGGCGAAATCGCGGGCATGGACCGCAAGGCCAAGACCATTACCCTAGCCCCGGTTGTCGAGCCGACGGGCGAGGTGATCCTGGACGAGCGCAAGCTGGAATATGACGCGCTGGTGCTGTCGATCGGCAGCCGCGCCAATGATTTCGGCACCCCCGGCGTGGCCCAGCACTGCCTGTTCATTGACAACCTTGTGGATGCCAACGGCTTCAATGACCGTTTCCGCATGGAACTGCTCAAGGCGTTCGGCAATAACGAACAGCTTGACATCGCCATCGTGGGTGGCGGCGCCACCGGCACGCAGCTTGCGGCCGAACTGCACAAGGCGCTTGACCTTGCCTCGCTCTACAGCTTCGGCAAGAAGCCGCCCAAGCTGAACATCACCCTGCTTGAGGCAGGCCCCCGCATCCTGCCGGCTTTCCCCGAGGCGGTCTCGACTGCTGCACAGAAGGAACTTGAGAAGATCGGCGTGAGCGTGAAAACCTCCGCCATGGTCAGCGGCGCGGATGAAAAGGGCTTCATGCTCAAGGACGGCACGCGCATTCCCGCAACGCTGCGTGTCTGGGCGGCAGGGGTGAAGGCACCCGATGTCACGCGCAAATTCGGTGACCTCAAACTGTCACGCTCCGGCCAGCTTGAGGTCCGCCCGACTTTGCAGCTTGTGGAAGATGACAGCATCTTCGCCATGGGCGACTGCGCCTTCATCGCGGACAAGCCCGTCGCCCCCACCGCGCAGGCCGCCCGCCAGCAGGCCCATCACCTGGCCCGCCACATGCCCGCGTGGATCAATGGCCGCCCGATGCCCGCCTTTGCATTCCATAACAAGGGCGCGGTCGTCGCACTTGGTGACTACAATGGCTGGGGCACGTTCCCCGGTGGCAAGGTATTCGGTGGTGGCTGGCTGCGCGGGATCAGCGCGCGCATGGTGCACCTGATGCTGTATCGCCAGCACCAGTTCGAAATCTATGGCACGTTCCGTGGCCTGATGTCCTGCCTTGTGGACTGGCTGGATGTGTTTGTCCGCCCGTCCGTGCGTCTGGACTGACGCGGCGCGGGCCTATTTACCGCTGCCTGCTGTCTCAGGCAGCGTCTTCTGGCCCGGCGCCTTCATGGCCGGGCCACAGTGACGCCTGCAATTCGTAGGTTTTCTGCAAAAGCGGTACCAGCGCGGGCCGCCCCTTCAGCCGGATCCATTCATCCAGCGCCGTACGGAAAATGGCGATCCCGCCCCGTGCCATGAGGCGCGCGGCCATCCGGCGGTTCCTGCGTTCGGTTATCCGCTTTGCCAGCCCTTCCGCCAGGCAGTCCTCCCACTTGCCGTATTTCTGCAAGCTGACTGTCTGAAGCGAGGGCGTCTTTTCAATCAGATAGACAAAAGCATAGGTATCCTGCCGGTTCGCCGCGATGCGTGGCACCAGCGAGGTAAAGGCATGCATCATGGCATCCGCCGGGTGCATGTCGGCGGGGCAGGTAGCCAGGGCGTCATTCAGCGTCTGTGTCATGCCCCGCGTCCATGCCAGTACGATATCGCCCTTCGTCTCGAACATGCGGAACAGGGTCCGGCGCGAGACTTCGGCCGCATCGGCAATTTCGTCCACCGTGGTCTGGTCATAGCCCTGGGCGGAAAACAGCCGCATTGCCTCGGCAATCAGGGTGGTGCGCGCACGTGCCTGCTTGCGCTCACGTAAACCCGGCTTGGGGGAAAGGGTCGGGGCAGCGGGCTTCATTCAATCTCCTCTTGTCCGGGTCATCATGCAGCAGCGCATCGTGAACATTCAAGACGCGAGAAAATGGTGGATCATGGCCAGCGCGGGCCTTTGTCGCCAGCACAGCGGCAACATTGACAGGTAATGCGTTCTGCCACGAGTATCAGGCCATGTCGAGCCACGGGCCGGAAACGGCCTGGCCACTGGCTGATGGGCGGCGGTTCCACCCCTGTCCATGCCCGTCCGTGCCACGGCGGGGCGTCACGGGCGCATCCGTGTTTTTTGCCCGTATGGACGGGGCGTTGCACGGGCGCAGTCCATGCGCGGGTCTGGAATGCGGGGCCGAGCCTGCCCGCGATACGCGCCCTGGCCGCGTTTGATGCATGGGATCGCCGTTACCGCCATGGGTGTGGGGCCGGGTGCGTATCCATAACGGCGTTCCATGACCCTGTGGGGCATGAAACGCGCCCGGTCATTTATGCGCTGCAACGCTTTCAGGCTGCCAGCCACCGCCCAGCGCGCGGGCAAGCTGTATGGTGGCGGATGTGCGGGCGTCCTGATTGTCCAGCACGCTGGCCTGTGCATCAAGTGCCGCCATGCGTGCGCTCAGCACATCGCCGAAGGTACGCTGCCCGCCTGTGTAAAGCCCCATCATGTCACCGGCGACCTGTTCGGCCTGATGCTGCGCGCGGGTCAGGTCGGTATCGCGCCCGTCAAGGCTCAGGCGGTTTTCGTACCCATCCTCGACTTCCGCCAGTGCGTGCAGGATGCTGCTGTCATATCCCGCGACCGCGGCATCAAGCCGTGCACTGGCCGCATGTATGCGCGCCTGTATGCGATTGGCGGTGAAGATCGGCAAATAGGTGGTCAGCGCGATCAGGCCGCCCGTGCCCGACAGGCCGGGAATGCCGTCAAAGCGCAACCGTCCGTCCCCACCAAAGAATTCCAGCCCGAAGCGGGGCAGCAGGTCGGTCTTGGCGCTTTTCAGCCGGTTCAGCGCCGCATCCACCTGGTCGCGCCGCGCGCGGATGTCGGGGCGGCGCTCCAGCACCGTATCGGGCATCTGCCCCACGGGTGGCGCGGGCACGTAATAGGCGGGCGGCGGCGCAAGGGCCGGCAGCCCTTCGGGCGCCTGTCCCGACAGCACGGCCAGACGCCTGCGCACAAGGTCAAGGCGTGCGACCAGCACCGGCCTGCGCGCCCTCAGGTCAGACAGTTTCTGGTCAACGCCCGTCACATCCGCCGCCGTCGCCTGTCCTGCGGTGAAACGGGCCTGGCCATACCGGCGCAACTGTTCAAGAATGCCGATGCTGCGGTCTGTCAGCGCGATCTGGCGCTGCAGTCCCTGCGCCTGCAGGTAGTCATTGGCGGCGTCGGCGGCGATGACCATCTGTATGCCATGGAAATATTCTTCCTCCGCCTTCATGCCCGCCTTTGCGGCCTTCACATCCGCATGGCGACCGCCGAACAGGTCGGGTTCCCATGATGCGCCAATGCCTGCCAGATGCCCGTCAGTGCCGGGGTCATTGCTGGTTGGCAGGGTGCCGGGGTTGCGCCAGTACATGCCGCCACCCATCATGTCACCTGTTGCCCCCACGGTGGGGTACAGCGCGGATTTCGCGACCGTGTGCATTGCGCGGGCCTCCAGCACCCGGTCACGCGCGATGCGGATGTCGGGACTGGCGGCAAGGGCCGTATCCACCGCCCGCGCCAGGGCCGGGTCATGCCATGCTTCCCACCAGCGCGTCAGGTCGGTGGCGGGTACCGTGTTCGCGGGCATTTGCGAAAACTGTCCGGGCACCGTGACATGCGACGCCGGGACGCGCGTACGGAATGGCGAGCACCCCGCCAGCCCCACGGCCATTGCAACGCCCCCCATGCAGGCGACCCGTGCCAATCTGTTCTTCATCATTCCTGCCTTGCCAACATGGACCTGAAGCGCGCGAGCGCAAATACAAGAAATACAATCCCCGTCACGGTTACGGTCAGCAAAGGCTGGATGATCGCGCCCAGCCCCGCGCCACGGTACAGGATGGCCTGTGACAGGTTGACGAACTGCGTGGTGGGCAGGAAGCGCACCACCACCTGCATGGCGGCGGGCATGCTTTCCACCGGCGTCGCGGCCCCCGACAGCAGGTACGCCACCGCATAGACCGGCACCACCAGCAGCCCGAACTGCGGCATGGTGGGGGCGACCGTCGCCAGCATGATGCCCAGCGCCGTGGCTGAAAACAGGTACAGCAGCGAACACGCGGCAAACAGCGTGACCGATCCCGCCAGCGGCACCCCCAGCCAGACATGTACCACCAGCCACAGCGACACGATGGCCGCGACAAAGATGACCAGCCCGTTGGTGACGATCTTGGCCACCGCGATCTCGCTGGCCGTGACGGGCATGACCAGCAGGTGTTCCAGCGTGCCATGTTCGCGTTCGCGTATGACCGCCGCCCCCACCAGCACGATGGACAGGATGGTGATGTTGGTCACGATCTGCATGACCGAGGTGAACCACTTCGATTCACTGTTGGGGTTGAAGCGGATGCGGCTCGGCGCGGTAAAGGGGATCTGGTCCACCAGTGCCGGCAAATGCAGCATGTCATTGACTTCCCCCAGCATGATTTCATTCAGGTAGGCCGTGCCCAGACCCGCCTGCGTCATGGCGGTGGCGTCCACCCGCAACTGCACGGCGGGGGTGCGCCCGGCCTTCACGTCCGCCTCGAACCGGGGCGGGATGTCGACGATGAAAATGTAGTCGCCTTCATCCATGCCCTGCAGGGCCTGCGCGCGGTCCACCAGCACCGGCGGCTTGAAATAGGGCGGCAGCACCGCATCGCGCATCCGGCGCGACAGGGCGGAATTGTCCTCGTCGATGAAGGCGATGGTGGCGTTGGACACTTCCACCTTCACCCCATTGGCCACCAGCAGCACACCGGCGGTAAAGGCGAACACGATCAGCCCCAGCAGCACGCGGTCGTGCACCAGGCTGCGCAGTTCCTTGCCGCACAGAAGACCGACATTGACCAGCCAGCGCATCATGCCGTCACGCTTCCTGTTTTTTCAGCAGCAGGCGCGCCGCCAGCATGTACACCGCCCCGAAGGCGGCCAGTGCGATATACATGGGCCAGAAGCTGCTGGTCCCCAGCCCCTTGGTAAAGCAGCCAAGGCTGATGAGCTGGTACCATGAGGCCGGAAAGCCCAGCCCCACGATGCGGCTGATCCCCGTCAGGGTGGAGGCGGGATAAAGCAGCCCGGAAAAATTGACCGCCGGGATCAGGCAGATGATGGACGTGCCGAAAATGGCCGCGACCTGTGAACTGACAAAGGTCGAGATCAGCAGCCCCAGCCCCGTGGCCGACAGCACGAACAGGACGCCGCCCACCGTCAGCGCCAGCAGCGATCCCTTCAGCGGCACGCCCATGACGATCACGGACACCGCCACAAGCATGAAGTAGCTGATCGTCGCCAGCGCCACATAGGGCGCCTGCTTGCCCATCAGGTACTGCCCCACCGATGCGGGGGAGGCATAGAGATTGACGATCGACCCCACCTCCTTTTCCCGCACCACGCCCAGGGCGGTCAGCATGGTCGGGATCAGGATCAGCGCCAGCATGATGACGCCGGGGGTCATGGCGTAAATGCTGCGGAATTCCTGGTTGTAGGAAAAACGCGGTTCGATCGTGATGGGGGTTACGGGTCCACGGGGCAGTTCACGGCCCAGGGTCGCGGCATATCCCCCCAGCACGCCGGTGACATAGGCACGCACATTGGCGGCAAGGAACGGGACCGCGCCATCAATGATGATCCCCACTTCCGGCCTGCGTCCCGCTTCCATGTCACGGGCGAAGCCCGCGGGAATATCCAGCGCCATCTGGACATGGCCATTGCGGATGGCGCGGTCCAGCGTATCGGCGTCGGCCACGGGGCTGCGTTCATGGAAATAGGCCGAGCCACGGAAACTGTCGATCAGGTTGCGGCTGATGGTGGTGCGGTCATGGTCGCTGACGGTAAAGCCGATCCCCTCCACATCGAACGAAATGCTCGACGCCGCCACCACCAGCAGGATTAGCGGCCCGATCAGCGCGAAGGTCAGGCGCAGCCGGTCGCGCAGCAGTTCGACCGCCTCGCGCCGGGCGAAGGCCCATGCCCGTGGCAGCCAGCTGCCGCCCAGCCCGCCAAAGCGGGTGGCCAGCCCCTTGCTGACCCCGTGCCACCATGCGCGCGCGGGTGTCGCGGGTTTCGGGGGCGGGGCCTGCGCATCGGTTGCCGCCTCGGCATCTTCCAGATAGGCGATGAAGGCGGCTTCCAGATTGGGCGCCCTGCGTTTTTCAACCAGTTCGGCCGGCGTGCCGACCGCCAGCACATGGCCCCGGTGCATGAGCGAGATCCGGTCGCACCGCGCCGCTTCGTTCATGAAATGGGTGGACACGAAAATCGTCACATGCCCGTTACGCGACAGGCGGATCAGGTGCCGCCAGAACATGTCGCGCGCGGCCGGGTCCACGCCCGATGTCGGTTCGTCAAGGATCAGGATTTCGGGGTTGTTGATGCAGGCCGCCGCCAGTTGCAGGCGCTGGCGGATGCCCAGTGGCAGGGAGGCCGGGCTGACATCGGCGTAGGGACGCAGCTCGAACGAATCAAGCGACTGTTCGACAGCCTGCGTCGCCCTGTCGGCGGACATGCGGTACAGCCGCGCCTGCAGCATGAGGTTCTGGCGCACGGTCAGTTCCTCGTACAGCGAGAACGCCTGCGACATGTACCCGATACGCATGCGGGTTTTCATGTCGCCCGCCGTGATCTGTTCGCCAAACAGCTTTGCCGTGCCGCTGGTTACGTCCAGCAGGCCGGTCAGCATCTTCATGGTGGTGGACTTGCCGCAGCCGTTGGAGCCGAGAAAGCCGAAGATCTCGCCCCGGCTGATGGTGAAACTGACATCGCTTACCGCCGTGAAACTGCCAAAGCGGCGGGTCAGGTGTTCGGCCTCGATGGCGGGGGGGCCACCGGGATTGGCATAGGGCGGGATGACGAAACCGCTGGCCTGCTGGCGCCTGGCGTCGGGCAGCAGCGATATGTAGGCGTCTTCCAGCGACGTGGTATGGGTGCGTTCCAGCACGTTATGGGTCCGGTCACTGATCATGACCTTGCCGCCATCCATGGCCACCAGCCACGCAAACCGTTCTGCTTCGTCCATATACGCGGTGGAGACGATAACCGACATGGACGGCCGTTCCCGGCGTAACTGGTCCACCAGCGTCCAGAACTGCTGGCGCGATAGCGGATCGACGCCCGTGGTGGGTTCATCCAGGATCAGCAGGTCGGGATCATGCACCAGCGCGCAGCACAGGCTGACCTTCTGCTTCATGCCGCCAGACAGGTGGCCCGCCGCCCGGTCGGGAAAGGGGGCCAGGCCCGTGGCGTCCAGCAGGCGCTGGATGCGCGCGTCGCGCGCCCGCGCATCCATGCCGAACAGGCGGGCGAAGAAATCGATGTTTTCCCATACCGACAGCGTGGGATACAGGTTGCGGCCCAGACCCTGCGGCATGAAGGCGACGCGCGGCAGGAACGCCTCACGCGCGCGGCGGTCGCCCATGTCCGATCCCAGCACGGACACCGTGCCCGATTGCAGCCTGCGTACGCCGGCAATCAGGCCCAGCAGGGTGGACTTGCCCACCCCGTCCGGCCCGACAAGGCCGATTGTGGTCCCGGCGGGCAGGTCCAGCGTCACGTTGTCCAGCGCCGTGACCGCGCCATAGCGGTGGGTCACCCCCGTAACGGTTATGCCTGCCGGGCTATGCGGCGTACCGGCGCTCATTGCGGGGCATCGGCTACATCAAGTGTCGCGGGCCAGCGGGCGGACGGGTCGATGCGCACGTAGCCATCGCCCGTCATGCCCGATTTCAGCACGTCGCCATAATGCCGGGCCGTTTCGGGGGAGACGCGCAGCTTCACGCGATAGACCAGCTTGTCACGCTCGGTGGTGGTTTCGACATATTTCGGGGTGAACTGCGCTTCGGGCGAAATGAAGGAAATCGTGGCCGGGATCACCTGCTGGTGCAGGGCGTCCAGCGCAATGCGCGCCTGATCACCCACGCGCAGCCGCCCGGCCTGCTGCGAGGGGAAGAAGATGGTCAGGTACATGTCCGTAGGGTCGAGCAGGGACGCCACGCGCCCGCCGCCGGGCAGCACGGCGCCCTTTTCCACGATGCGATATTCGATCCGGCCCGCCACGGGCGCGCGGATGGTCATGTCATCATCCGCGGCGGCCGCTTCCGTGACCTGCGCCTGCGCCGCATCGGCTACCGCCTGCGCCGCGTCCACGGCCCGGCCCGCCGCATCGGCGGCGGATGTCGCGGTATCGAGGCTGGTCTGGTGCTGCGACAGTTCCATGTCGGACACCAGGTGCTGGTGGAACATGGTGCGGGCATGGTCAAGGTCAAGCTGTGAAAGATGCAGGGCCGACAGGCGGGCATCGCGCTCGGCGCCCGCGCGGGCGACATCCGCCTGTGCCGCGCGCAGACGGGCGCGCGCCGCGTCCAGTTGCGCCCGTGCGGTGGTGTCATCCTCACGGGCCAGGACCTGGCCGCTGGCGACCACGTCGCCTTCATGGAAATCCAGTTCCGTGATGCGGCCGGGATACTTGACCGCCACGTCAATGCGCGCCAGTTCCAGACGCCCGTTGGCGCGCGCAAGCCCGGCAGGCAGGTCGCCACGGTGCTGGACCATATACCAGCCGGCCCCGCCCGCCGCCACGATCACGGCAACACCCGCGCCAATCGCCGCGTCACGCCACTTCATGCCTCCGGGCCTTCGTGCTGTCCCGCGCAGGTCGTGTGAAAAGGGAATGACGCGATCATGAAACTTTCCTCAAGGTCGACGCAGGCTGTCCTGCCGTTGGGGTGTATGCTCGACGGAAATGCAAGGCCATGCATTGATCCAGAGGCGGATACCCGAACTTTCCCGATAAAAAAATCACGTCCGGCCACCGGACGGGGAAGGCCGGGCGTGGACGTTCCTTATAATATGTATACGCATAAGTGTATTTTAATTTTAAAAAAGAAAGCAACCCGTAAAATATCCCGTTCGGTGCGGTTTATGTTTCGGCACAGGTCATGTGTGCGTTATGTGCGGGCAGTCCATGGAAACGGGCTGCCCGCATGCGGGACCGGCCGCAGGGTCATAAGGAAAGCAGCAACAGGATGCCAGACAAGGAACGCCCCCGGCCTGCCCGCATGGGCCGCCCCTCCATCGCGGAGGCCGCGACGCTGTCCGAAAGGATTCTGGAGGAAGCCGTCCGGCTGTTCTTCGACCTTGGGTTCCGGGGCACGAGCATGGATATGGTGGCGGAGGCGGCGGGCGTTACGAAACGCACCCTGTATGCGCGTTATCGCAGCAAGCCCCTTTTGTTTGAAGCCGTGGTCAGCACGACCATCGATATCCGGCCGGATGCGCTGGCATTGCTGGTGCCGGCGGATGGGGATATCCGCTCGCGGCTGGTTTCGGTCTGCACGCTGCTGCTGGACTGGCTGCTGACGGATCGCAGCGTGGGGATGTACCGCGTGGTTTCGGCGGAAAGCCGGCAGTTTCCGGCACTTGCCCGCAATATCCATTCCCATGGCGCCCGCAGGGCGGCGCAGTTGATCGGCCACGCCCTGAATGAAGGCGTGAAGGGTGGGGAAATCGAGATTGATGATATCGCCTTCGCGGCGGATTACCTGACGGCCGCCGTGATCCAGTATCCGTTCCAGCAGGCCGTTCTGGGCCTGATCGCGGTCAGGCTGGATGACGCCATGCGTCGCCATATCGATCAGGCGGTGGAACTGTTCCTGAACGGCACGCGCGCGCGCCCCCGGCAAGATTAGGGGCCGGTGAGCGGGGCAAAACACCGGCCCACGTAACCGCGGGGGCGGAGCGTGGCGCGATACCCGCTTATTCCTGATCGGGGGCCGGGGCGGAATTGAGCTGGATGTATTTCTCGATCCCCACCTGGCGGATCAGGTCGAACTGGCGGTCGAGGAAGTCCTCGTGCTCCTCCTCGTTGACCAGGATCTTCAGGAACAGGTCGCGGGAGACGAAGTCACGCACGCTTTCGCAATAGGCGATGCCCGCGCGCAGGTCGCCAATGGCCTTTTCCTCAAGCTTCAGGTCGCATCTGAGGATTTCCTCCACGTCCTGCCCCACCAGGATCTGGTTGTAGCGCTGCACGTTGGGCAGGCCGCCCAGGTACAGGATGCGCTCGATCAGCCAGTCGGCGTGTTTCATCTCCTCGATCGATTCCGCGTATTCCTTCCTGCCCAGCAGCGTCACGCCCCAGTGGCGCAGCGTGCGGGCGTGCAGGTAATACTGGTTGATGGCCGTCAGTTCGTTCGTCAGTTGCGTGTTCAGGTGTTCGATCACCTTCGGATCTTTGATCGGCATGACGTGACTCGCTATGATAAATTGTGGCAGGATCGACCATATTGGGTTCAACAGGGATTTGTAAATCAAAAATTACTATTTATCAGGGCGTTAATAGAGATAGTTCTTGTTGTAAAATATAAGATATGCATTTTTTCGCACCTGTCGCCGCGCCTTTCCCGCATGGGGCAGCGACCTGCGCCACGGTCAGGGCCATGCGCGCCGCATCATGGGCATCCCCATCATTCCTGCCAGTTCCTTCCTGCCGTACCCATCCGTAAGCCACGGGATAACCACGCTGTATGCTCTCGACCATCATTGCCGCCATGTTGCCCCTCATCGTGGTTTTCGTGCTGGGCTACCGTGCCGGATGGCACCATGATTTCAATGGGGAGCAGGTTTCCGTCCTGAACCGGATGGTCATGCTGTACGCCTTTCCCCTCAACCTGTTCGTGGGCATCGCGGGCATGCCGCGCACCATCCTGGCAGGGCAACTGCCGCTGGCGGCGTCGGTTTTCGGGATCATGTGCGGCAGTTTCGGCGTGGCCTATGCCCTGTCGCGTTATGTGTTCCGGCGCGATGCGACGTCGTCCGCCCTGCAGGGACTGGCCATGGGGGCGCCATCGGTGCCCTTCATCGGGTCAGCCATGCTGCCGGTACTGGTGGGGCATGCAAGTACGTCGGTAGCCATTTCGGCCGCCGTATTCGCCATGGTGCTGGTCCAGACGCCGGTGTGCATGGTCATGCTGTCCAGAAGCACCCATGCCGGACCGCCCGAACAGGCCCGGCTTGTGCCGCAGATCATCGCGTCATGCAGGGAACCGATTGTATGGGCGCCGATTGCCGCGACGCTTCTGGTCGTATCGGGTGTCCACCTGCCGCGGTCTGTGCTCAGGTCAGGGGAACTGCTGGGCAATGCGGCGGCCGGGGTGGGCCTGTTCGCATCGGGGATCGTGCTGTTCCTGCAACGGGTTTCGGTAACGCTGCCTGTGGTGGTTACTGTCGCCGTACGTAATATTGTCATTCCCGCCCTGTCGTGGCTGCTGCTGGCCATGCTGGGTATGCCGCATGAGGTGATCCGTACCGCGGTGCTCGCCCTGTCCATTCCGGTGGGGACGGTGGTCGTTATTCTTGCGGTGCGTTTCGGAACGGATGAGCAGGAAGCGGCATCGACCCTGTTCCTCAGCGCCGTGGTGTCGGTCCTGACGATGGCGCTGTTCATTGCCTGTACGGGATAGGGCGCGAATTATCCGGGTCCAGCCTGTCTCTGGAATGCAATGCCCCTGCAGGAGGGGCAGGCGGCATGGGCAGGTTATCTGGTAAGGATGGGTGGTCAGGCGCGCCTGTTTCAGACCTGCTTGCGACGCTGGGAGCGCAGGTCGATGCGCACTTCATCCCTGAAGCAATAAAGGTAAGGTTTCACCGGGGAAACCAGCATGACTTGCCGTATGCACCGTGGATGATTTTTTATTTCGGGTTGCAATGTAAATAATGTAATGATTATATGTTTCGTATTCGTGATTGTGTAAAATACGATTTCACCAAATATTCATATTTTATGTCGCGTGCTGTCCTATACCTCTTCATGCCTATGACCTGATATAGGCGTCTGGACAGGAATGGACATCATGAAACAGGATACCGAACCGAAGTCGCCGCATATCCATGAGGAATGGCAGCCAGCCCTTGTCCTGGTGTGGAAAGACACAAGGGGACAGGCAAAGCGGGCATTACCTGCCACCCCACCCGACATGATGGAAGAAGACGAAGAATATATTCATGATGAATTCTGATGTTCCGCCTTCCTTGCATGATCAGGAAACCAGATGGAGATGACCCCGACATGACCGAACATCCCGGCCGTGACAATGCAGCATGGGAACGCAGTCGCCTGCGTGCGGAAGTTCTGGACGATATTGATGAAGAAATCGAACTGGAACTGGATGATGCCCGCCTTGGTTCGGACAAGGACAACGGCACGCCTGATTTCAGGCGGGCGTATTTCCGTGAACTGCTGTCCCTGCAGGGTGAACTGGTCAAGTTGCAGGACTGGGTCAAGGAAACCGGGCACAGGCTGGTGGTGATCTGTGAAGGGCGGGACGCGGCAGGCAAGGGGGGCGTCATAAAACGCATTACCCAGCGCCTGAACCCGCGCATATGCCGTGTCGCGGCATTGCCCGCCCCCAATGACCGGGAGCGCACGCAGTGGTATTTCCAGCGCTACGTCAGTCACCTGCCGGCAGCAGGCGAAATCGTTCTGTTTGACCGTAGCTGGTATAACCGCGCGGGCGTCGAGCGGGTCATGAACTTCTGCACTGATGATGAATATGAGGAATTCTTTCGCTCCGTTCCCGAATTTGAACGCATGCTGGTGCGTAGCGGGATACAGATTGTCAAATACTGGTTTTCCATTTCCGATGATGAGCAGGAACTGCGTTTCCGTGCCCGCATGGAAGACCCGCTGAAGCAGTGGAAACTCAGCCCCATGGACCTGGAAAGCAGGCGGCGTTGGGAATCCTATACGCTGGCCAAGGAAATCATGCTGGAACGTTCAAATATTGACGAAGCCCCATGGTGGATCGTTCCGGCTGATGACAAGAAGAGAGCCAGGCTTAACTGCATAAGCCACCTTCTGTCACAGGTGCCCTATCATGATGTCAGCAAACCCGAAGTGCGGTTGCCCGAACGTGTTTACAGCCCCGATTACATTCGCCAACCTGTGCCCGATACCATGATCGTGCCGCAAAAATACTGAAAGAATAAATAATAAAAGTTTTTGTGTGCCACCTTTTTTCAAAAAGGTGGCTTTTTTTGAAGCTTTTTACAATTTGCATGATTTTTTTCAGGTATCTTTTATGAAACTGTCCGAAATTCTATACTGTTATTTATATAAAAACCGAGGCGAATATATCATGCGCCCCGGTTCCTTTTTCATCTGTGTCAGACAGGATCAGGCATTGAGGATATAGAACAGCCCGGCCGCGATCGTGATGGTCACCGGCAGGGTGCAGACCCACGCCAGCGCAATCTTGACCAGCATGCCACGGTTGATGCCCGAACCGGACCCCAGCATGGTGCCCGCGATACCGGCGGTGATGATATGCGTCGTGCTGACCGGCAGGCCGGTATAGCCCGCGGTTGCGATCAGGCCCGCGCCCACCAGTTCGGCCGATGCCCCCTGTGCCGGGGTCAGGTGCGTATTACCGATCTTTTCACCCAGCGTATGCACGATCCGCCTGTAGCCGATCATGGTGCCGATCCCCAGGCATAGCGCGCTGAGCAGGCGCACCCACCATGGCGCGTATTCCACCACGGGGCGCATCTGGTTGCCCAGCACCTTCGCCAGCGCCCGTTCGTGGGTCGATGCGGCGGGGTTGGCTGACACGGCCTTCAGGCCCGCGACAACTTCATACATGTCCGCGCGCAGGACGGAGGGGACAACATGTTCCGCATCGGCCCGGGACAGGCGGCCCACGGCGGCCATGGCTTCGTCGCGCAGGCCGTCATGGTCATACTGTTCGATCAGCGGTGCCGCGCTGGTGGCGTATTCCGCGATATGGGGAATACGCGGCGCGCTGTCGGGGGCCAGGGCAAAGGTCGCGGGCAGGATGCCGATAATGGTCAGCATGATCAGGCCAATGCTCTTCTGCCCGTCATTGCTGCCATGGGAAAAGCTGACGCCGGTGCACGTCAGGATCAGCAGGCCACGGACCCAGCCACGTGTCGGCCTGTCACCCTGCGGTGGCTGGTACAGTTCGGGATCGTGGACAAGGTGCTTGATAATGAAATACAGGCCACCCGCGCCAACCAGCCCCAGCAGGGGAGAAATGGCCAGGGCGCGCAGGATTTTCCATATCTGCGACCAGTCAACGCTATTGCCCAGGTCGCGCGTATGCAAAAGCGCATCCCCGATGGCGATCCCGATCAGCGCGCCGATGACGCAGTGGGAACTGGAATTCGGGATACCGAACCACCACGTAAACAGATTCCACGCCAGCGCCGTGCCAAACAGCGAAATCAGCATCGGCACGGCCGGGTCGCCGTTGGGCGGCGAAAGGACATCCGCCGGCAGCAGTTCAACCAGCCCGTAGGCCACGCTGATGCCCCCCAGCAGCACGCCGACAAAATTCATGCACCCCGACCAGATGACGGCGGTACGGGGCTTGAGTGATCTGGTATAGATAACGGTCGCGACGGCATTGGCCGTATCATGGAATCCGTTTACGAATTCAAAGATGCAGACAAGCGCGAAGCATATGACCAGTGCAATGATGGAAAAAGCTGAATATGGCGCGAAGTGGAGCATGAAACAATACACCAGTAGTTATTGTCATGCGCACCATAAGTAAAATAAATTCAAATATAAGGTGTTCTGTTGTGTTTTAATATAATATTCATATTCTGGTCCTGAATTCAGGCATGCCGCCTGCGCCCCGTGGCCGGGCGGTGGGGGGTCAGGCCCGCAGGCGCGTGGCGTCCATGGCGCGCGGGGCCTTGGCGCGACCAAGCCGGAACCGGGTGCGGGCCTGCGCCACGGCGGCCTCGAACGTGGGCAGGATGTCTCCGTCCATCTGCGTTACGCGTTCATGCATGGCCCGGAATTCATAGGGTTCATCGGGGCCGTTGTGAAAAACGATGCCAACGAAGATGCCGTCTATCTCGATAACGCTGGATTCAAACATAAGGCTGCTTCCTGCCTGTTTTTCTTTAGGGTATGGTGTATCAACGCCATTCCCGATGCGGGTGCTATGCAATAGTTCGCCTGCGCGGGCAACCGGAAATAGATGAACTTTCTATGACAGGCGCAAATATACATGCGGGAATGCATGTAATGTCGGGTGTCATAAAAACTTCATACAAAACAGATCAGGTTATTATTGCAATAGTGCGCCATGACGGCCTAGTGCTGCTGTTGTGTCATACACATCTGGAATTACATGATGGAACTTCCATCCACCATTACGGCCCGCGATGGTGTCGCAATGGATACGAATGCGCGCGGGCGGTTTGGTGATCTGGTCTTTGGCATGCTCGCCCGGCTGGCCGGGTGGTTCATCCTGCTGGTCATGGTCGGCATCGTCATCGTGCTGGTCCGCGGGGGCTGGCAGGCATTTTCCGCCTTTGGTCCCGGTTTCATCACCAGCACGGCATGGAACCCGATTTCAAACCATTTTGGCGCCGCGACCTCGATTTTCGGCACTCTGGTCACAACCCTGATCGCCCTTGTCTTTGCCGTGCCCCTTGCCTTTGGCGTGGCGTTCTGGCTGGTGGAAATGGCGTCCCCCGCGCTGGCGCGGTTTATCGAAACCGCCGTGCAGCTTCTGGCGGCCGTGCCTTCCATCATATTCGGCATGTGGGGCTTTTTCATCGTCGTGCCGTTCATGGCCCATTACATCGAACCCGTGGTCACGCATTACCTGGGCCACGTGCCCGGCATCGGCCAGCTGTTCCGTGGCGCGCCCTACGGCACCGGGCTGCTGAGTGGCGGGCTGATCCTGGCCATCATGATCACGCCCTTCATCTGTTCGGTCATGACGGATGTATTCGTCTCCATTCCCGCCGTGTTGAAGGAAAGCGCCTTCGGCCTTGGCGCCACGCGGTGGGAAGTGATGCGCCAGGTGGTCCTGCCATGGTCGCGGCAGGCGGTCATGGGCGGCATCATGCTGGGCACCGGGCGTGCATTGGGCGAGACGATGGCCGTGACCTTCGTCATCGGCAACAGCAACCGCATGGGCTGGTCGCTGTTCGCGCCGGGCAACACCATTGCCTCGCTGATCGCGCTGGAATTTCCCGAAAGTTCGGCCGGCAGCCTGAAACTGTCCGCCCTGCTGGCCCTTGGGGCGATCCTTATGATCATTTCATTCATTACCCTGGCCTGTTCGCGCATCTTCCTGCAGCGCGGCACGTCAAGTTGAGGATGTCCATGATGTCGGCTTCCCAATCGCAACCCACCGATGCCGGTGGATGGCAGCGCGGTGGCGCGCAGGCCGTGCGGCGCAGGCTGGTTGAACGGTCTGTCAGCCTTCTGTGCGCCATGGCGACGGCTGTCGTGCTGTTCCTGCTGTTCTCGATTTTATGGACACTGGTGACACGTGGGGCAGGGGGGCTGTCGCTTCCCACCTTCCTGCACAGTACGGCCGCCCCCGGTACCGGCGGTGGGCTGGCGAACGCCATCATCGGCAGTTGCGAACAGACCGGCCTTGCCGCCCTGATCGGCACGCCGGTCGGCATGATGGCGGGGATCTACCTGTCGGAATTCAGCCAGGACGGGCGGATTGTCTCGCTGGTCCGGTTCGTGTCGGACATGCTGCTGTCGGTGCCGTCCATCCTGGTGGGGCTGTTCATCTACCTGATCATCGTGGAGCCGGCGGGGCATTTTTCGGGCATGGCGGGCACGCTGGCGCTGGCGGTGCTGTTCATCCCCATCGTCGTCCGCACGACAGAGGACATGCTGCGCCTTGTCCCCCGCGCCATGCGGGAAGCGGCCTATGCGCTGGGCGCGCCGGGCTGGCGGGTGATTCTGAATGTCTGCCTGCGTTCGGCGCGTGGCGGCATCATGACCGGCATCCTGCTGGCGCTGGCGCGGATATCGGGCGAGACGGCGCCCCTGCTTTTTACCTCCCTTGGCAACCTGAACTGGTCCACCAACCTCAACGCGCCGATGGCCAGCCTGCCGGTCACGATCTACCAGTACGCCGGTTCGGCCTATGATGACTGGGTGCAGATGGCATGGACCGGGGCATTGCTGATTACCGTCGCGGTGCTTGCGACAAACATCCTCGCCCGCTGGTGGCTGACGCGTAATGGATCTGCACAACAATGAACAAAATCATCATGGATGACCCGATGGGCCGCGATACGGTCCTGCCGGCGCTGGCGATCCGCAACCTGAATTTCTGGTACGGCGGCAACCATGCGCTGAAGGACATCTCGCTGGATTTCCCGGTGCACCAGGTCACGGGCATGATCGGGCCATCTGGCTGCGGCAAGTCCACGCTGCTGCGCGTGCTCAACCGCATGTATGACCTCTATCCCGGCCAGCGCGCGACGGGGGAGGTGCTGTTTGACGGGCGCAACATCCTCTCGCCCGGGCTGGATGTGAACGTGCTGCGTTCGCGCATTGGCATGGTGTTCCAGAAACCCACGCCGTTTCCCATGTCCATATACGACAATATCGCCTTTGGCGTGCGGCTGCATGAACGCCTGTCGCGCGCGGACATGGACCAGCGCGTGGAAGGCGTGCTGCGGCGCGTGGCGCTGTGGAACGAGGTCAAGGACCGGCTCAATGCCTCCGCCGCCGCCCTGTCGGGCGGGCAGCAGCAGCGCCTGTGCATTGCCCGCACCATCGCGACACGCCCCGAGGTCATCCTGCTGGATGAACCGACCAGCGCGCTCGACCCGATTTCCACCGCCCGGATCGAGGAACTGCTGGATGAACTGAAGCAGGAATTCTCCATCGCCATCGTGACGCACAACCTGCAGCAGGCGGCGCGATGCGCGGACCGTGTCGCGTTTTGCTACATGGGCGAACTGGTGGAGGTGGACACCGCGGACAAGATGTTCACCGCGCCCCATGCCAAGCGCACCCAGGATTATATTACCGGCCGCTTCGGCTGACAGCGAAAGCAGTAATGATGCCACATGAATCCGTACATACGGTCCAGAGCTATGAACAGGAACTTGAACAGCTCCGTTCGCTGGTGAACAAGATGGGCGGCCTGGTGGAACGGCAGGTGGCGCAGGCCATTACCGCCGTGGTCGAACATGATGAGGACGCCGCCCTGGACGCGCCCGAAATGGACCCGCAGGTTGATGAACTGGAACGCGAGACCGAGGCGCTGGTCATTCGCCTGCTGGCGCTGCGCGCCCCCATGGCGGGCGATTTGCGCGAGGTGGTGGTCGCGCTGAAAATCTCGGGCGACCTTGAACGTATCGGGGATTGCGCGGCCTCGATCGCGCGCCGCGCCATGCGCAACGAACTGTTGTCATGCCCCATTTCGCTGACGGGACTGCACAGCATGGGGCGGCTGGTACAGGAAAACCTGCGGCGCACCCTTGATGCAATGGACCAGCGCGACCCGGAACTGGCGCGTATTGTCTGGCATTCGGATACGGCGGTGGATGAACTCTATGTCTCCCTGTTCCGTGAACTGGTGACATACATGATGGAAGACCCGCGCAATATCGGTCCCTGTGCCCATCTGCTGTTCATTGCCAAGAACCTTGAGCGTATTGGCGACCATGCCACCAATATTTCAGAACGCGTGTATTATGCCGTAACCGGCAATATCCTGCCGATCATACGGCCGCGTGGGAAAACGTTTGACTGAAAAAATCATAAAAAAACAATAAAAGTTTTTGGGCGCCGCCTTTGTTTTAAAAGGCGGCGTTCTTTATGGCTTCGTGAAAAAAGCGTCCCCAAGAACGTTCCTGATCCGACTTTTCAGGCAGTTTCCGGTTCCACCCATGCATCATGGCAGCGGGATAATGCAGGCGCGGCAGGGAAACAGCCCTGCCATTGCGCCCGCTTGTGTCATGTGGGGCATGTGCCGCGATGGCGGCAGGGGGCATGGTCATTATCGCATGTGTTGTTACAATGGCGCTTTGCTGTGTTCTGACCGGATGGTTCCCCTGCATGACTGATTGCCTTTCTCCCCCCGCCGAGCGTCTTGACGGTGTGCTGGCTGCCTTGCGTGAAAATGGCATGGCGGCGCGGGTCAGTACGTCCGCCTCCGTGCTGGAAGCCCACAGCCATGGCGAGGCCATGGACGCCGCGCGCCTGCCTGCCGCCGTGGTGTTTGCGGAATCGACGGATGATGTCGCAACCGTATTGCGGGCCTGCCATGCCCACCGGGTGCCGGTCGTGGCCTTTGGCGCCGGGACATCGGTGGAGGGGCACGTAACCCCGGCGGAACATGCCATAAGCCTTGACCTGTCGGGCATGACGGCCATCGTGGAACTGAACGCCGAGGACCTAGACTGCCGCGTGGAGGCCGGCCTGACCCGTCAGGCCCTGAATGCGCGGATCCGCGATACGGGCCTGTTCTTTCCGGTCGATCCGGGCGGCGAGGCCACGCTGGGCGGCATGTGCGCCACCCGGGCGTCGGGCACGGCGGCGGTGCGCTATGGCACGATGAAGGAAAATGTGCTTGGGCTGACGGTCGTGCTGGCGACGGGAGAGGTGATCCGCACGGGCGGTCGTGTGCGCAAGTCCTCCACAGGGTATGACCTGACATCCCTGTTCATCGGGTCGGAAGGCACGCTGGGCATCGTAACCGAGGTGCAGCTTCGCCTGCATGGACGGCCCGAAACCCTTTCGGCCGCCGTCTGCCAGTTTGCCGACCTGGACGACGCCGTGCGGACGGCCATCGAAATCATCCAATGCGGCATTCCCATAAGCCGCGTTGAACTGCTGGATGACGTGCAGATGGCGGCCTCCATCCGCTATTCCGGCCTGAGCGGGTACGAACCGCTGACCACGCTGTTCTTTGAATTCGCAGGCGCCCCGGCGGCGGTGGCCGAACAGGTGACCCAGACCGAGGCGATCGCCCTGTCCAATAACGGCCTGTCCTTCGCCTGGGCTGACACGGCGGAGGACCGCACGCGGCTGTGGAAAGCCCGGCATGACGCGTTCTGGGCGGCAAAGGCGATCGAACCGACCGCGCGCGTCATTTCCACCGACTGCATCGTGCCCATTTCGCGCCTGGCGGAACTGATCGCGGGCGTGCGGGAAGATATTGCCCAGTCCGGCCTGCGCGTGCCGCTGCTGGGCCATGTGGGGGATGGTAATTTCCATGCCCTGATCATTACCGACCATACGCCGCAGGGATATGCCCGCGCACTGGATCTAGACCGCAGGATCGTGTTCCGCGCGCTGGCGCTGGGTGGGTCATGCAGCGGGGAACACGGCGTGGGCATGGGCAAGCTGGAATTCCTGGAAACCGAACATGGTGATGGCACGCTCAGCGTCATGCGCGCGCTGAAGAACACCATGGACCCCCGGCATATCCTCAATCCCGGCAAGCTGCTGCCACCGGGGCGTGTGTATCAGGGGTGAGACCGGACGCCTCCCATCGAGGAGGGAGGCAATGGGAATTAAACAATATCATATGTGGAATTATAAAGCACGCAACGATCTCATATGTTAAAATAAACACAAAAATAGTTGTATTAATCTTATTTTCCTTCATAGTGCGGGGATTGGGCGAGGCCGTTTCGCACGCCCCTGCATGAAGGATCGGCGCGCATGCCCGCCAATGTCATTCCCTCCGCGTCCGTCAGGTGGCATGGGCGCACCGTGTTTCAATGCGTGGATGCGCGCGCTCTGCTGCGTTATGCCGCGCCGGTCATTGCGGTGCTGCTGTGGCAGGGGGCGTGTTCGGCGGGGATTGTGTCCACCCGTCTGGTGGCGTCCCCTGTCCAGGTCATCATGACGGGGTGGGGCCTGCTGCGCGATGGTACGCTGGGTGCGAACCTTGGCGTCTCCCTTGCCCGCGCGGCCGCTGGCCTTGCCATTGCCGTGGTGCTGGGGGTGGGGCTTGCGCTGGTGTCGGGCCTGTCGCGGCTGGGCGAGGATATTGTCGATGCCCCGCTGCAGATCCTGCGCACGCTGCCCGCCCTTGCCATGGTGCCGCTCTTCATCCTGTGGTTTGGCATCGGGGAGACGCCCAAGATCGCCCTTGTCGCGCTGGGGGCGACCTTTCCCGTCTATCTCAACCTGCACAAGGGCATCCGTTCGATTGATCCCCGCCTGCTGGAAATGACCCGCACGCTGGGGCTTTCGCGCATGCAGACCATCCGCGACGTCATCCTGCCCGGTGCGCTGCCCGACCTGCTGGTGGGGCTGCGTTTCGCGGTGGGCATGTCGTGGCTCATGCTGGTGGTGGCGGAACAGGTCAATGCCGAAAGCGGGATTGGCCACATGATGATGGAGGCGCAGGACTTCATGCGCACGGACATCATCATGGTGGGATTGGTGATCTACGGCCTGCTGGGCCTTGTATCGGACCAGGTCGTGCGGCTGATGGAGCGGGCGTTCCTGTCATGGCGGCCGGTTCACGGGCGAGGGCAGGCGGCATGAACGCGGTGGCCATGGCGGATGGGATGCATGATGTGACGCCATCGCGGGATGGCGGCGTGGCCGTGCATGGCCTGACGCGGCGCTTCGGGCACGGGCCTGCGGTGCTGGACGGGCTGGACCTGACCATCGCGCCGGGGGAATTCGTGGCCCTGCTGGGCCATAGCGGTTCGGGCAAGTCCACCCTGCTGCGTACGCTGGCGGGACTTGACCCGGTGCATGAAGGTACGCTTGCCCGCCCCGACGCGGTTTCGGTCGTGTTTCAGGACAGCCGCCTGCTGCCGTGGAAACGGGTGTGGGACAATGTCGTGCTGGGGCAGGCGGGGGCTGACCGCCGCGAGCGTGCTGTTGCGGTGCTGGGGGAAGTCGGGCTGGGCCACCGCGTCGATGCATGGCCGCTGACCCTGTCGGGCGGGGAGGCACAGCGCGCCGCGCTGGCGCGTGCGCTGGTGCGTGAACCCGCCTTCCTTATGCTGGATGAACCGTTTGCCGCCCTTGATGCGCTGGCGCGGCTGAAAATGCAGCGGCTGGTGGCGCGGTTATGGGCGCGCCATGGCTGCGCGGTGCTGCTGGTCACGCATGATGTGGATGAAGCGCTGATGCTGGCGGACCGCGCCATTGTGCTGGACCATGGCCGTATCCGCACCGACCTTGCCATTCCCCTTGACCGGCCGCGCCATCATGCCGATCCGGGCTTCATCCATCTGCGTGGCGCCCTGCTGGATGCGCTGGGCGTGCATGATGACTAGGCGCGCCCGCATGTTTCCATCCTTTCCCTTTCCAACCCTGCAGGCCTGACATGACCAAAGCCCCTGACCGTGTATCCGATACCCCCGTGGACCGCCTGATCCTTGACCGCTGGTCCCCGCGCGCCTTCACGCCCGCCCCGATTGATGAGGCGACGCTGCTGTCCTTCCTTGATGCCGGCCGGTGGGCGCCATCCGCCTATAACGCGCAGCCATGGCGTTTCATTTACGCCCGCAGGGATACCCCGGACTGGGAGCGTTTCCTGTCGTGGCTGATCCCGTTCAACCATGCCTGGGCGCAGAATGCGTCGGCGCTGGTCTATGTCGCGTCCCATACCGTGACAGGCGGTGGGGCTGCCGAACCCGTGCCCGCGCCCACCCATTCATTTGATGCGGGCGCGGCGTCGGTGCTGGTGCAGCTCCAGTTGAGCAGGGCCGGGTGGGCGGCCCATCCCATCAGCGGGTTCGACCACAGGCAGGCGCGTTCCGGCCTGGAACTGCCTGATGATTACGCCCTGAATGCCGCCATCGTCATCGGGCGGCAGGGGGAGGCGGCGAGCCTGCCTGAATCCCTGCGCGGGCGGGAAGCGCCTTCCACCCGCAGGCCCCTGGCGGAAATCGCCTTTGCCGGGCGCTTTCCTGAACCGGAATCCTGAAGGGACGGGCACTGGCTGTGCTGGCCATAGTCCGGTGCAGCCCGGGTTCCTGAGTTTTTCATTTTCCGGACTGCGCGCAGGCGCCCCCCGCAGGCTGTAGGCGGATGCTTTCGTCGGAAAGGTGAGGTCGCCATTGCCTGACTGGCCCATGGGCGTCCCGGTCAGATCGTTCATTGCCACTGGTAAATAGAGATCGCTGTCAGCCGTATTGCCGGATGACTGGGCGTCGTGCCTGAGATGGCGATTACAATTGATGATTACCCCATTCCGGTCGAAAACACCACTTTGGGGTGGCGGTGCGTCTGAAACGCATCTGGACAGGATATGGATGGCCTGAAGCTGTTGCGGGCAGGGAAGTCCGAACCGGCGGCATGGGACAGATGGCATGGCTATCCAATGCCGTCATCCGGCAACCGGGTGGCTGTTCGCGCACGCGCGGGCGGTAAGTCGCGCCTGGCCAGCATGCTGCATAAACGGTGCACCACGTCATCCCACTTTCCGGCATGGATCTGGCGTATGATGCGCAGGGTGGGATACCACGGGCTGTCCGTCCGGCCCGAAAGCCAGCGCCAGCAGTTGTCGAACCGGTCCAGCAGGATAACGGGACATCCCATGGCGCCCGCCAGGTGGGCCACCGATGTATCAACCGAGACCACCACATCCAGTCCCGCGATCAGGGCTGCCGTGTCGTCCATGTCGCGCACGCTTTCCATCGGGTCATACAGGCGCATGCCCGCGGGCATGTCGTGCATCTGCCGGGCGTAGACGCCTTTTTGCAGGCTGACCAGGTTTATGCCCGGCATACCGGCCAGCGGTGCGAATTTGCGCAGCGGGATCGAGCGCCTGCGGTCCATGGCATGGGCTGCGGGAACGTCCGGCCGGCTGGCCCCACCCCAGACCAGCCCCATGCGCAGATCGGCGCCCGTGGGCAGGAACGGTGCCCATTGCCGCACCAATTCGGGGTCGGGGCGCAGGTAGGGCACGTCCGCCCCCGCATGGCCGGGTGTGTCGCGTAGCACATGCGGCAGGCTGAGGAAGGGACAGTGCCAGTCATGGGGCGGCAGGGACACCTGTTCACTGAACACCCGCCGTACGCCCCCCATGCGCCGGATCAGCCCATGCAGCGTCTCGGGCGCCTGGATGCTGACCTGCGCGCCCATGCCCGCCAGCACGGGCACGAAGCGCAGCATCATCAGCATGTCCCCCAGCCCCCCTTCGCGGGTAATCAGGATGGACCGCCCGCGCAGGTCGGCATCCGGCGGCAGGACAGGCAGCATGGTCTGTTCGGGCAGGCGCTGGCGGCCGGGCATCCTGCGCCGCCATTCATATTCCGCCCAGCCTTCGGCCATGCTGCCGCTTTTCAGCAGCGTCAGGGCATGGTTCATGCGCAGCCGGGCATCATCGGGGCGCAGCGCCAGCGCGCGGGAATGCGCCTGCAGGGCTTCGTCCAGCCTGTTCCACGCCCCCAGCAGGTGGGCAAGGTTGGCCTGCGTCATGGCGCTGTCGGGGTGGTGTTTGAGGATGTAATGCAACAGGTCGCGCGCGGCCGCGAATTCCCCCTGTTCCATCAGGGTGACGGCCATGAGGTTGCCGGTGCTCAACTGGGCGGGGGACAGGCCCAGACCTTCGGCCAGCACCGCCTGTGCTTCCGCCGCGCGGCCGCGCTGCAACAGCAGTTCCCCCAGCATGTCATGCGTGCGGATGTCCTGCCGCGCGCGCTGGCGGATAGCGCGCAATACGGCTTCGGCTTCGTCCACCCGGTCGTGGGGCAGCAGCAGGGCCAGCATGTCGTAGGCCGGGTGGCGCGCGCCGGGATTGGCCACGGCCTGACGGCACAGCAGGCGAGCGGCTTCCTGCACGCGGTTGCATCCCGCAAGGGCATGCGCCAGCAGGATTTCGGCGCGCGGGGAGGCGGGGCAGTCCTCCAGAATGGCGCGGGCATGGGCGAACTGCCCCCGTCGCAGCAGGTCGAGTGCAAGCGTCAGCGTATGGTCAGCCATGGCAGGCGGGACACCGGAACGGGGAAAAACGGATCATGCCATGTTGTGTCTTATATCAGGCCCGGCATGCAAGGGGCCGCACCCCCGCCATGGTCATGGCGTGCGGGGCGTGGACAGGCCGAAATGCTGTTCCAGCAGGGCGACATTACGCAGGTCGGCCTTGAAGGCGGTGTCAAATATGTCCCCCAGCACCGGGACGAGGTCCGCTGCCGCTTCCACCAGGACATTGGCCAGCATGCGGGCAAGGACGGGCCGCCCCACGCCCAGATGCCAGCTTTTCCACACGATGTAGAGCGAGGGCACGAGCATGATCGCGGTCCCGCCCACCGGCAGCAGCCCGATCAGCGTATCCAGCCCCCAGCGCGCCTTCGTGCCGGGAATGCGGAAGGCGGCGTCCAGCAATGTTGCAAGCCTGCGCAGCCGCGCCACTTCCTGACGGATATCGTGGGCGCTGGCGCCATGTGTGGCGGAGGGGGCGTATGATGTGATCATACCCGTTATTATGGTGTGGGCAGGGGGGCGTTACAATGTGCCCGGCGGGTCGTCCGGTCCGGTTTTTTTACGGTCGATATGGCCCATGTCGCGGTCGGGGGCGATGATGTCGCGCACGCGCTGCTTGAGTTCCTTAGGCCCCGGAAAACCACCGTCGCGCTTGCGTTCCCACACGCTGTGGCCATCAACCGTGATTTCAAAATGCCCGCCGCCGCCCGGGATCAGGGTCACGCTGCCCAGGTCCTGCCCGAAGGTGGACAGCAGTTCCTGCGCCATCCATCCCGCCCGCAGCAGCCAGTTGCACTGCGTGCAGTAGGTGATGGAGACATGGGGCCGGGGGGCCGCCGGGGCATCGGTCATGGGCGTGGTTCCTGCCTGTCGCAACGCCGGGCTGGGTCCGTCCGGCAACGCCCTTATTGTGGGCGCGCGGGACAGTCGGGCGCAAGGGGGTCAGACAGCGTGGACGTGGCCTTCACGCTCCCACAGGCGCAGTGCCGCGCAGGTCTGGATGAAACCGGCCGCGTCCTGCGCGCCATGGATGGCGACCACGCCTTTGTCGCGCGCCTTGGGGTGCAGGCCCGCCGCCGCCAGTACGATCTCGGCGGCGTCGTTATGCGCGATGAACTTGGCATGGGCGAAGGCGTCGGAAATGAAGTCGCGCATGGTAGCCTCGTGCCGCAGGAGATTGGCGCCCTCGACCGTGGGCAGCAGGGCCACGGCGTCATACAGCACGGACGGGCCGCCATTGATCTTCTGCTGCACGGTCAGGTCGTGGCCCGCGCTGTCCTTCAGGCCGCCCACGGTGGGCGCGATCAGCTCGACCGTGGCGCCCACGTCCCCGGCGGCGTCGCGCAGGGCGGCCAGCAGGGCGGCATCCACTCCGTTTGTCACGACAATGCCCAGCTTGCGGCCGGCAAAGCTGTCCGGTCCGTTTTTCAGGATGCTCAGGGCGCGCGATGGTTCCAGCCCCGCGACCACGGGGCGGGCGGCCTGTGCCGGTGCGGGCAGGGGCGACAGGCCCAGCCCCTTCGCCACCCCCTTGGCCAGGTCCTGATCGACATGCAGCAGGTGGCTGACCATGCGGGCGCGGATGGCGGGGGTTTCGACCTTGCTCAGTTCAAAGACGAACGCATCGCGGATATGCGTCTGTTCCACCGGGGTCTGGCTGATGAAGAATTGGCGCGCCTGGCTGTAATGGTCGGCAAAGGATTCCGAACGCTGGCGGACCTTCTGGCCCGACACCATGTCGGGGTACGACCTATAGCCATTCACGCTTTCACGCGGGCCGCCAGTGGGCTGGGGCCACGAATTGGGTTCGTAATTGGCCCGGCCCTTCGGGTTGTGCATGGCCATGTGCCCGTCCTGCTGGAAATTATGGAACGGGCATCTGGGCGCGTTGATGGGGATATGCGTGAAGTTGGGGCCGCCAAGGCGCTTGGTCTGGGTGTCAAGGTAGGAGAAGTTGCGCCCCTGCAGCAGCGGGTCGTTGGTGAAGTCGATGCCGGGCACGACGTTCTGGGTGCAGAAGGCGACCTGCTCGGTCTCGGCAAAGAAGTTGTCCGGCATGCGGTCCAGCACCAGGCGTCCCACGCGGCGGACCGGCACCAGTTCCTCGGGGACCAGCTTGGTGGGGTCGAGGATGTCAAAGTCAAAACTGTCGGCAAATGCGTCATCAAACAGTTGCACGCCCAGTTCCCATTCCGGGAAACGGCCGCTGTTTATGGCCTGCCACAGGTCGCGGCGGTGGAAATCGGGGTCGGCGCCATTGATCTTCAGCGCCTCGTTCCACACCACCGACTGCAGGCCCAGCTTCGGCTTCCAGTGAAACTTGACGTAAGTGGACTGGCCTTCGTCATTGATCAGGCGGAAGGTATGCACCCCGAACCCTTCCATGAAGCGGAAGGAACGCGGGATGGCGCGGTCGGACATGGCCCAGCAGACCATGTGCGTGGCCTCGGGCGAGAGCGATACGAAATCCCAGAAATTGTCATGCGCCGTCTGGGCCTGTGGAAAGTCGCGGTCCGGCTCCTGCTTGGCCGCATGGACGAAATCGGGGAACTTGATGGCGTCCTGTATGAAAAAGACGGGAATGTTGTTGCCCACAAGGTCCCAGTTGCCCTGCTGTGTATAAAGCTTGACGGCAAAGCCGCGCACGTCGCGCACCATATCCGCCGATCCCTTGTTGCCCGCGACGGTGGAAAACCGGACGAAGGCGGGGGTGCGCGCGCCCACATTGCCGAAAATATCGGCCTTGCAGACATCGCTCAGGCTGTCGGTCAGCTCGAAATAGCCATGCGCGCCGTAGCCACGGGCATGGACCACGCGTTCGGGGATGCGTTCGTGGTCGAAGTGGAAGATTTTTTCCCGGAAATGGAAATCTTCCATCAACGCCGGTCCACCAGCGCCCGCGCGCAGGGTGTTCTGGTCATCCGATACCGCGACACCCTGCTGGGTGGTCATGGCGGGGGTATCGCCCCCTGCCGTCTGGTGGGTTTCGCCACCCGCGCCGGTATGCGTGGTGGGGGACATGGGGGGATGGGATGTCTTGGCCATGGCGTGGGTACATATCCGTGCAGGGGGCGGAAAAAACAGGGATGGGGAGAAGGTCCGGCTTTTCCAACGGGCTGGCGTGGGCAGGGTTTCATTTCCCCGCGCGATGACGGTTGCCAACCGCCTGCGTACCGGGCAACAGGGGCGACATGTGTCACGCATCGTTGTGGGGATGGCTGCCGTTCATGCGTATGGTCTCTGGTTTCCTGTCCGGGCTTTCGCTGGTGCTGGCGCTGTACGCGCCCGCGCGGGCCACGCCCCCCGACACGGTTGATTTCGCGGCACTGACATGGACCGAAATCCGTGACGCCATCCATGGCGGCGACACCACCATCATCATTCCCGTCGGCGGCACGGAACAGAGCGGCCCCTATATCGCGGTCGGCAAGCACGACGCGCGCGCCATGATCCTTGCGCGCCGCATTGCCCGCGATGCCGGGCATGCCCTTGTCGCGCCCGTGGTGGCGTACGTGCCCGAAGGCGGTACGTCGCCGCGCACGTCGCACATGCGCTTTGCCGGCACGATCAGCATTACGCCCGCGACTTTCCGCGCCCTGCTGTCGGACGCGGCGGAAAGCTTCCGGGTGCAGGGGTTCAGGCGCGTGGTGCTGATTGGCGACCACGGCGGCTACCAGAAGGACCTGCGCGCGGTGGCGGATACGCTCAACCATCGCTGGCAGGGACAGGGCGCGCACGTGCTGTACGTCGCGGAATATTACGACGTGGTGCCCGGCGCCTATTCCACCTGGCTGCGCCAGCACGGCCATGCGGCGGAGGTGGGCATGCATGCCGACCTGTCCGACACGTCGCTCATGCTGGCGCTGGACCCTGCCCTTGTGCGCACGCAGGCCCTGCGCGCCGCCCCCCTGCCAACCCCGGCGCAGGGGGTGTATGGCGGCGACCCGCGACAGGCCAGTGCTGCGCTGGGGCAGGCAGGGGCCAACATGCAGGTAGCGGCGGCCGTGACGGCCATGCAACACGACCCAACAGGACAGAATTCGCACTGATTGCACCAGCCACACGGCGTGCTATAGGGGCCGCAAGGAACAGGATCACACTATGATACAAAAGAAAAAGCTGCCGGTTCTGGGACTGGGCATGCTCCTGCTGTCGGGTGGCAGCGTGCTTGCGCAGGCCGTGGATACCATTCCCGGAATGCCACCCGTGGTGGACCCGACCAACATCTATACCGAAACCCGGGCCGGGAAGCTCAACCCCGAGGTGGCGCAGGACCCGCCGCGCATTTACGTACCCAACCTGCGGTCGAACAACGTCTATGTGATCGACCCGCAGACATACAAGGTCGTGGCGCGTTTCAAGGTGGGCAAAAGCCCGCAGCATGTCGTCCCGTCATGGGACCTGCGCACGTTATGGGTCACCAACAATGCCGAAGGCACGACCGATGGCAGCCTGACGCCCATCGACCCGCGCACCACGCAGCCGTTGCCCAGCGTGGCGGTGGATGACCCGTACAACATGTATTTCACCCCCGACGGAAAATCCGCCATTACGGTGGCCGAAGCCCGTCAGCGGCTGGATTTCCGTGACCCGCACACGATGGAAATGCAGGGTTCGGTGTCGGTCCCGCAGTGCAAGGGCGTCAACCACGCCGATTTCTCCATCGACGGGCGCTATGCCATCTTCACCTGTGAATTCGGCGGTTACCTGGCCAAGGTCGATACCGTGAACCGCACGCTGATCGGGTACCTGAAGCTGTCGCGTGGCGGCATGCCGCAGGATATCCTGACCGCGCCGGACGGGCACAAATTCTATGTGGCGGACATGCATGCCGACGGGGTGTTCGTGATCGACGGCGACACCTTCCGTGAAACGGGCTTCATTCCCACCGGCATCGGCACGCATGGCCTGTATCCCAGCCGTGATGGCACGAAGATGTACGTGGCCAACCGGGGATCGCACAAGATCCATGGCGCGCCGCACAGCAAGGCCGGCGGGGTCAGCGTGATCGATTTCGCAATGGACAGGGTCGTGGCCAACTGGCCCATTCCCGGTGGCGGCAGCCCCGACATGGGCAATGTCAGCAACGACGGCAGGACGCTGTGGCTGTCCGGCCGGTTTGACGATGTTGTCTACGCCATCGACACCACCACGGGTGCGACCCGCAGCATTCCCGTGGGGCTGGAACCGCATGGCCTGACGGTGTGGCCGCAGCCGGGACGGTATTCCGTCGGGCATACAGGCATCCTGCGCTAAAAGGCGATCTGGAAACAGACCATTGATAAATGGCAGTTTTTGGTGAAGCTTTTTTAAAAGGCAGTATTTGAAAACGCCTTGGTGGTTTGCGCAGCAACCCGGGGATGGCGCGCTTCAGGCATGTCATCCCTGTTGTATCCCCGGGGCTGCATGCGATAGGATCATGCCTCCACAGGGAGGCATCCCGATCATGAAGCCAGCATCACCTGCCGCTACGGCTACCCGGTTTGTCACCGGCCGGTCCGCCCTTGGGACGGTGCTGGTGGCGATGGGGCAGGGGGGCATTGCCGCCATCATGCTGGGGGATGATCCTGAATCCCTCCACAATGCGGCGCGGGCCGACTTTCCGGGTGCCCGCCCGGTCCATGACGCAATGGCGGATCGTGTCCTTGCGAAGGTGCGGGCGTGCATTGATACGCCATGGGCGCCGCCCGGCCTGAAGCTGGACATGCAGGGCACACCCTTCCAGCTACAGGTGTGGCAGGCCCTGCGTGCCATCCCGTGCGGCACCACCGTGACCTATACGGAACTGGCGGCACGGATCGGCAGGCCGGGGGCCGTGCGTGCCGTGGCCGGGGCCTGTGCGGCAAACAGGCTGGCGGTGGTCATACCCTGCCATCGTGTCATACGCAGTGATGGCAGCCTGTCCGGATATCGCTGGGGTGTCGGGCGCAAGCAGTGGCTGCTGGCGCGTGAGCGGGCAGGCATGGCGCAGGCCGGTAAGCATCCGGTTGCCGTTCAGGAGATATGAACCACAAGATCGTCCTTGTGCAGGATTTCGCCAGCGGCGCGTGGCAACCCGACCGGCAGGACGGCGTGGCCGAACTGGGCTTCAAAAATCTCGCTGGCCGCCAGGTATATCGCGCTCAGGCCACAGACCAGCCCTTCATATCCCGCGATGACGCCCAGCACGGCGCGGCCGGAGATTTCCGCGCAGCCAAGCAGGACAAACAGCAGCGTCAGGCTGAAGAACACGACCTGATGCATGCGTGACGCCGCCAGTGATCCCACCGCCATGATGGCCGTAAACAGCGCCCATACCCACATGTAACCGCCCAGCAGCGCAGGCGGGGATTCAGGCGCCAGCCCCCAGTGCGGCAGGAACAGCAGCACAGCCAGCGAAATCCAGAATGCGCCATACGCCATGAACGCCGTCATGCCGAATGTATTGCGGTTGCCATATTCCAGCACCCCCGCGATGAACTGCGTGACCCCGCCAAAGACCAGCCCCATGGCCAGGATGGCCGAACCCATTGGCACGATCTGGGCGTTGTGCAGGTTGAGCAGGACGGTGGTCATGCCAAACCCCATAAGCCCCAGCGGGGCGGGATTGGCGTTTGCGTGGTCGTGCGCCATGCCGGTTTTTCCGTTTCATGATGGATGAATTATGACAAACCATGTCACCGTTGCTGCGGCGAGGATATTAAAATATGGCTTACCCTTTGCCGTTTGTGACCGGCTGCCAATGCGCGGACGCGGGCAGAGTTCCCGTGCGCTGCAAACAGGGGCATGAAATTACAAACGTTACTTTAGTGATTTGATATTTCATATCGGGGGCAGGCGAATAAAATGGAATGTTCCGGATATGCAAAATATTAATTGTATAGAAAATAAAGAAATATAATATAAAATATCAACATAAATTATATTTTTAAAAAATATCCTGTATTGTATGAAAGAAACCCATTGCCGTTTCTGGACGGGATCATTCCGCGCAGGATATGGTGCAGCCGGGAAGGGCTGTTAAGACAGGCTATCGTTTTCGTTGACTGCTCGGGATTGATTGATGACAGACCCCCATCCGCACAAGGCCCCTACGCGCCGGCAGATCCTGACCCGGATCGGCACGCTTGCCGGTAGTGCGGCATTGTACCAGGCCATGACCACCATGGGCCATGCGCAGGGGACGGACTTTACGGCCCCCCCGGTCCTGTCGGGCGCGAAACGCGGGACGCGCGTGCTGGTGCTGGGCGCGGGACTGGCGGGCATGCTGTCCGCCTATGAGCTGCGCAAGGCGGGATACGCGGTGCAGGTGCTGGAATTCCAGGGGCGCAGCGGGGGGCGCAATATCAGCCTGCGTGGCGGCGACACGGTAACCGAACTGGGCGGCGCGGTGCAGAAGGTCGGATTCGCATCGGGCAATTACATCAATCCCGGCCCATGGCGCATTCCCTATCACCATCAGGGCCTGCTGCATTACTGCCGCGAATTCGGGGTGGAACTGGAACCATTTGTGGAACTGAACCACAATTCATGGCTTCATTCGTCCACCGCGTTTGATGGCAAGCCGGTCCGCTACCGTGAATTCTCAAGCGACTTCACCGGCTTTACGGCCGAGCTGCTGGGCAAGGCGATCGACCAGCACAGGCTGGATGACGTGATGGGCGCGGATGAGCGCGCGCACCTGCGCACCGCCATGGAACAGTGGGGCGGCCTTGACCCCGATCTGGCATACCGCAAGGGCGATACCAGTTCCCTGCGCCGTGGCTATACCCGGCCGCAGGGTGGCGGGATCGAGGGCGCGCCAATCCCGTCGGACCCGTTTGCCCGCAAGGATGTGCTGCGGTCGGGGCTGTGGACATGGATGGCCTTCCATGAACGCCTGGAAATGCAGACCACCATGTTCCAGCCCGTGGGCGGCATGGACATGATCGGCAGGGGGTTCAACCGGCAGGTGCATGACCTGATCACCCTGAACTGCAAGGTCACATCCATCCGGCAGGATGACCATGGCGTGCGGGTCATGTACAATGACATGAACCATGGCGGCGTGGTGCGGCAGGCGCAGGCCGATTACTGCGTATGCACCATCCCGCTGTCCATCCTGTCGCAACTGGATGTGCAGGTCAGCGCGCCGCTCAAGGCCGCGATCATGGCGGTGCCCTATGCGTCCTCGGTCAAGATGGGGATGGAGTTCAGGCGCCGCTTCTGGGAGGAAGATGACCAGATTTACGGCGGCATAAGCTATACCGACCAGCCGATCAGCCAGATCGCCTATCCCAGCCACGGCTATTTTTCCCGTGGCCCGGCGGTGCTGCTGGGGGGATACATGTTTGGCCCCGCCGCCTTTGACTTTGCGGGCATGACGCCACAGGCGCGGCTGGAGCAGGCGCTGGCGCAGGGCGAGGTCCTGCATCCCGGCACGTACCGCAAGGAATTTTCAAACGGCGTCAGCCTGGCATGGAGCCGCGTGCCATGGGCGCTGGGCTGCTGTTCCATGTGGAGCGAACAGGCCCGCAAGACCCATTACAAAACGCTGTGCACGATGGATAACCGCATCGTGCTGGCGGGCGAGCATGCATCCTATGTCGGATGCTGGCAGGAAGGGGCCATCCTGTCCGCGCTGGATGCGGTGACCCAGTTGCATAAACGGGCACAGGGAGCCAGCTGATGCGCAGGATCGTACTCCTTTCCACACTGCTTGCCCTGCCGCTGCTGGCTCCGCCCGGGACGGCGCATGCCGACAGCGCCAGCGCGTTTGAGGGCGCCGTCCAGCCCATGACGACAGGGGAGGACGTGTACCACCACGTCTGCCAGAGCTGCCACATGCCCGATGGCAAGGGGGCCATGGGCGCGGGCGCGCAGTTCCCGGCGCTGGCCGGCAATGCCAAGCTACAGGCCAGCGCCTATCCGATCTATGTCATCATGAACGGGTATGGCGGCATGCCATGGTTTTCGGAAATGCTGACGGACCAGCAGATTGCCAATGTCGTGGCCTACATCCGCACGCATTTTGGCAATAACTATACCGATCCCGTGACCCCGACCGAGGTAACGCCCCAGCGGCCGGCCATCCCGCCCAAGGAGATATATTGATGCCCGATATGAAAACGACGGCCCTTGCCGCACTCATGCTCATGACCGGCATGGGAACCGCGCTGACCGCGCACGCGGCCGATGGCATCGTACGCCACCCGGAAAAGGATTTCCCCATTTCCACCGTGATCGAGGTGCCGGCTGGGGCCGCGACAATCTATCTGAGCGGTGAGGGCGCGCCGGTACAGGACAGGAAGGCCGACCCGCACACCATCGCGGCCTATGGCGATACACAGGCCCAGACCCGCGCCGCGCTGGAATCCATCCAGGGCGAACTGAAAAAGCTGGGTCTGGGTCTGGGCGATGTGGTCCAGATGCATGTGTACATGGTTGAGGACCCGAAGTTGGGCAGGCTGGATTTTGACGGGATGATGAAGGCCTATACCCAGTTCTTCGGCACGGCGAAGCAGCCGAACCTGCCGGTACGGTCCGCTTTTGGCGTGGCCCATCTGGGCAATCCCGGCTGGCTGGTTGAAATCGAGGTCACGGCCGTACGCGCACCCGTCCGGTAATGCCGTATCCGGCGCCATCATGCTCCCGGCAGGTCGTGGAACGGGGGCAGGCCATGGTCAGCCTTGGCGGATAAAAAAAAGGACGTCCCGCCGAAGCGGGACGCCGAGTTTAGGGATTGGGAGACGTTGTGGTGTCACGAGATCCACACCGCATTAACTTCACTTGCGGATAATAGTTTTCCTGAAACCAGATTAATGAAGAAAATATTTTGTTTATGATATGTTCATGAATGTGGCCGTCGCGTTCATGCCCCGTGCAGCATGACAAACTGCCGGGCGAAGGGCAGCATGACCGCGATGCTCAGCAACCCGAGCACGACGGTCATCCCGGCGAAAGTCGCCATGTGATGGGGATAATCCTCGGTATATAAAAGCCCGCAGACCCAGAACAGCACAGCTTCCACCGCCAGGCCAACGCCCAGTACCGGGACATGGAAAAACGCGCCGGCCAGCCACCATGCAATAGCCCCCACCACAACGACAGCCATCGTTGAACGGAACAGGAATAGGATTGCACGCATGTCTGCCCCTGGGCCTTGTGATCGGGAAGGAAACATCACGTAACCGTGACCATGGGCGCAGGATGCCCGTTTCCATGCCGATGGGCAACCGCAGGCAGCCGACATGCCGGCTGCCTGCGGGACAGGTGGGGTTACTGCGCGGCGGGGGTAGCGGCCGAGGCCGTGCCTGCTGCCGGGGTATCGGTCGTCATCTTGCCCGGCGTGGTCGAATGTTCGACATCATAAGCCGTTGCCTTGGCTTCATAATTGCCCTTGGCGCCGGGGTGTTCCTGGTCATACAGGGCGGCCTTCGCCTTGGCTTCCTTGCGGTATTCGTGGCGCTTGTACATGCCCGTTACGCAACCGGCGGCGGCACCCAGCACGGTGTGGTGGTTGGCCACATGCCCGCCAACCGCGCCGACGGCGCCGTATTTCAGGCAGCCACCGGGTTCGGCATGGGCGGCTGTGGCGCAGGTGATGGCCGCGACGGCGCCAAGAAGAGCGATTTTACGCATCGATGTTATCCTTTTTTACGTACAGTTCAGTCTGATATTCATGGCATATCCGATACGACATATTTTGTCACCTTTTACGCCATGATATCCGGATTTTCGTGCAGCCCGGCGGTAATGACATGCAGGCAGGCCAGCACGTCGGCCATCCGCGCCCGGGCCTGCGGGGTTGTGGCGCGCGCCTGTTCATGCCGGGTCCAGACCATTACGTAAGGGGTCATGGCTGCGGCCTGCTCCCTGTCCCAGCGCGCCAGGAACATGGTCACGATCCGTTCGGCGCGTGCGGGTAGCTGGCCTTCGCGGACCAGTTCACGCAGGCGGATGATATGGATGCCCACCGTCATGGACATGATCTGCCGCGCGACACAGGCCCCCAGCACGGAGGGGGGCAGGGCGTTGGCCTGAAACAGGATGCGCACAAGGCTGGAGGCACAACTGGCCAGCCAGGCTGTCGCATCCGTGTGGGTATCCAGCCGCGCCAGGTGACGCAGCCGCTGGCTGACCCATGCCTCTGTCCGGCGGACATGCACATCCATGCGGAAAGGCACGACCAGCCGGTAGGTCAGGAGCACGAACATGATACTGGCCAGAAACGCCATGGTATTGTTCAGGAACGAGATTTCATCAAACCGCCCCTGGTTGATCGGCCCGATCAGCACCGGCAGGAACATGTTGAACGAAAACGCGTAACCCGCAAGCTGCGGCCTGCGGGCCGCAAGTCCCCCCACCGTCATGGGCACCAGCAGGGCCATCAGCAGGATTTCCGGCGCGGTAATGGCGGGGATGACCCACAGCGCCAGGACCGCCGCCGTGGCCGCGCACCACAATCCCCCTTTCAGGAATGGCGTGGTGGCGACCAGCGGGTTTTCGCGCGTTGCCATCAGGCCGTAGATCAGGGCGACGAAGGAAATGAACGCAGGCCCGTGATGCCATGCGGTCATTTCCCATATAACGCACGCCCCCATGATTGCGGCCGCCGCGCGCAGGCCGTTATTGACGGCCTCACGCATGTGGCGGCGGGATGTCAGGCTGAAACGGAACCGGTCCCCACGCGGCGCGGTGGCGCAGGCGGTTATTTCGCGCCCGACCCGCGTGGCTTCGGACAGCAGCGCTGTGGTTACCGGCTGCCATTCCGGGCTGGCTGGCGTATCGGGGGCGGGGGCATTGTCGCGCAGCCAGGCAGCCAGTGCCTGTTCGGGTCGCGCAGCGTCCGTGCGTGGCGGCATGGTCATGCCGGGATGCAGGATCTGCAACGCGCGCGCCTGCGCCAGCATGACCAGCATGCCCGCCAGCGCACGCCGGGCATGGTCGCCCACATGGTTGCGTGGCCCCAGTTCCAGCGCGCTGAATTCGATCTGTCCGCTGAATGTCACGATCCGTTTCAGCAGGGTGCCCGTCATGGCCTGCTGTTCCGGCCCGGCCGGTGTGCCGGGGGAATGGGTAATGGCGGCGCAGGTGGCGCGGAACGTATCGGCCAGCCGGTCCAGAAGCTGCTGGCGGGCGCGTTCCACCATGCGGGGCATGAACATGACCGCTAGAACCGCTTCGCACAGCACGCCCAGTATGATGTAGCTGCTGCGCGCGACACTTATGGCGAAGACATCATCGGGTTGCGCAATCGCCCCCGTGGCGATGATGGCCGATGTAAATCCCGTCAGCACCAGCCCGTACGCCCGGTACTGGTCCAGCAGCGTCGCCAGTGCGCAGCACAGTCCGATCCACAGCGACAGGCAGGTGAAAAACAGCCCCGGCGCCTGTGGAAAGGCCGCCATCAGGGTAATGGCCGCAACACCGCCCACCAGGGTTCCGAAAATCCGCCACCGTGCCTTGGACAGGCTTTCCCCGCGTGAGGACTGCGCCACGACCCATACGGTCAGCGGTGCCCATTGCGGGCTGTCCAGTTCCATCCACATCGCGATCAATAGCGAGATGATGGCGGCAAACGCGGTCCGTACCGCAAACGCCAGGTCTGGCAGGGCTGGCGCATAAATCCATGAAACGCGCCTTACCTGATGCATCAGTACGCCGGTAAGGCGTTCAGGCAGGGGTAAAGTTGCGGTCCATGCCCCCATTTCATTCAGCCTTTTACATCATGTTCACGACGCGCCTTGCCCAATGCGGGCTTGCCGTGGCGGAACATGGCGGGGGCGGGGCCGGCCGGTCCAATCGTTTGTCATGATGTTTTGATAAGTAATATTTATGAAAAGCCCCTGTCGGGGTCAAGGGCGTGACGCCACAGGCGGTTCCGGGCTGCATCCGGCTATGGCGCGGGCATGCGTGGCGCGGCGCCTGCCCGGCGGTGAAAACGCCCCGGCGTTCAGAATGTAATGCTGCCGTGCAGGCCAAAGATGGCTTCGTTGCCGACGCGCCGGTTGCCGCTCCAGTCAGCCACGCCACCGGATGGGTTCCAGACGTACTGGAAATCGGGCTGCATCACCATCCATGGCGTAACCTGTGCCTGATAGGTCAGTTCGAGATGGTTCTCGTTGCCCTGCACGAAGGAATTGCTGTCGCGATCGAACTGGCGCTGCCCCGAACTGGCGCGGCCAATACCCCAGCCCAGCCCGATCGTGTCGTTGTCACGGCCCCTGAACGGGGCCTTCAGGTTCAGGCCCGCGTCGATGGCGAAGCTGATCATGTTGCGGTCGCCCCCGTTGCCCGTGGCGCGCACGAATACCCCGACCGAACGCGCGGACCTGAGCGATGGCCGCCAGATCATCTGGTCGATGATGCCATAAACCATCCAGTTGCCCCGGTCCCATCGCGGGGTCAGGTCGGACTGTGTGCTGCTGGCGTTCAGCGTGGCCGCGCCCAGCGAGGTGCCCCGCTGGTTGTAACGGTAATCGGCAAACTTTGCCGTATCGTAATAGCCACCCAGCTTGTACACGCCCGGCAGGCCGGGGTTTTTGGTCGTGCTGGACATGTCGGCCGGCTGTGGGTTGAGCGCGTATTGCAGTTCGGTCATCAGCAGCGCGCCGGTGCCCATGTTGAAGGTCGTGCCATTGGCGCCATTGGTGGTCTGGCTGGTGGGATCGGAATTGTAGCCGCTGATGGAACCGGTAGCCTGCTGGATGGGCAGGGAGTTGTAGCGGTTGCCGGGTGGGTTGTCGTCGGCCGCGGCGAACATGAAGGTGAACTTCTCGCTGGGGCGGTAGCGGATGCGGATGGCGGGGGACGACAGTGGCCATGACGGCCCGCCGCCATACAGGTTGACCGAAGGCGCCATGGGCCAGCCGAAATTGGCGTTGAGGTAAAGCGAGGCGTAATCGCTTATCAGGAATTCGGTATCAAGGTCCTGCTGGCCGATCTTCACGTCCAGTTTTCCCTTGAGGAAGGACTGCTGGTACCACAGTTCGAACAGGCGGGTGGAGCGGTCGGCCTCGAACCCGCTGATGGGGTTGAAGTTGGCCAGGTGGTCCTGCGAGATCGAGCGCCCGCGCGTCTGCAGCGCGCTGACGTTGAACAGGCCCCCCTTCAGCCCGAACAGCTTTTCGGTATCGATGGTCAGCGTGGGCATGGTGACGCCGTCATAGGCGGGGCCGGTGCCCGAACCGCCCGCGCCATCATTGCCCGAAGCCGACCCGCCGGTGCCGTTGCCCCATACCTCGTCGACTTCCTGAATGTCGAATGTAATGCCGTGCCTGTACAGCCACGGCCGCGCGCCCCACAGGTTGCCCAGCAGGTTGCCGCTGGTGTCGAGCTTGTCATCACCGGCTGCCTTTTCTTCCGCATCGGCCTGCGCGCGTTCCGAATCACGCACCGTGGCCGGGTCGATCTGCTGGATCAGCGGGGTGGAATTGCCAAGGCGGGCGCGGTCTTCCTCGATCTGTGTCTGGACCTGGGCAAAGCCTGCCGCGGGCAGGGCCAGGCCGAACCATACGACACATGACCCCATGAGCAGATGCCGCCGGACGGCGCTGGGGGAAGGGGCGGAAACGGAAAAGCTCGATCCCCGTGACATATGCCGTGAGTGGGAAGGGGTCATGACATCCATCGCAAATGATAATTAATATCAATAAGAATAACTCTCAATTACATCTTGGCGCCAAACCGTCAATCATATGTGTTATGCGTATTTTGCAATTCTGATATCAGCGCAGGAAAACCTTTGGTACGCCTTCACTATTCAGGCATGACATGATCATCACACCCGTCCACAGGCACAGCGAAATACCTGCCCCGACCCGGCCACGGAGCGAAACAGCCGGATTGCCGCGCAGCACGGACAGATAGACGGAGCGGTGGCACCACATGGCATTCAGCATCGCCAGCGTGATCAGCAGCAGCTTGGGTGTCAGGTACGCCCGGCTGCCGATATGCACCGGGTCGTAGAAGAACAATACGACACCCGTAACCATGGCGGTAGCGAAGGCAATGTGCAGCGGGCGCACCATCAACTGCGCCGTGGGGGCCAGGCGGGGCGCCAGGCGGGGATTGAGGATGCCAAGGTCAAACAGCATGTCCATCCCGAAGAACATGGCCATGCTGACGATATGCGCGATGCGGATCAGGTAATGGACCGGCTGTAGCCAGAAGTGCAGCATCCGGCTGTCCATGGCGATCAGGACCGCATAGGGCAGGCGCATAAACGCGAGGGGATGGCTGATCATGGCAGGTGGTCTCCGTGTGTATCGCACAGCACATACCATCCGTTGACAGTGATAACAATTATCATTATCAGAATTGTGAAATCAGCCGGAAGGGGATCTGCGTTCTGGTCGCGGGATTACTGGAAACCAAAAATAAAACAGGCCCGTGACCCAATGCTCAGATACATGGAAACAATCATCATGAAGAAAAAGTGTTCTATACTGGCGCTGTCCATCGCGGCCCTGCCTGTGGGTGTCACGGCGGCGCAGGCGCGTGAATATCCCATTGGCGGTCCCGTTCAGGCGCATGACATGGAAATCGCCTCCAGCTACCTGACGGGTATCATGGTCGATCCCATGCCAGCCGGCATGACCGACAATACCAGGCCGGATACCATCCACCTTGAAACCGATGTCCACGCCACCGCGGACAACGTGTGGGGCTACCCCGACGGGGCATGGGTGCCGTATCTTACGATCGGCTATTCGCTGACAAAGGACGGCACGCCGTGGAAGGCGGAAGGCACGATGCACTTCATGACCGCCAAGGACGGTCCGCATTATGCCGATAACGTGCAGATGGACGGCCCGGGCCGCTACACGGTCGTACTGACCTATTCCTCACCTGAACAGAGCGGCTTCCTGCATCATGTGGACAAGGAAACCGGCACGCCGGGGTTCTGGAAACCGTTTACCGAGACGTTCAATTTTGCCTATCCCCAGAAATGATTGTCCCGGGGGCATGACCGCGCAGGCTGGTGCCCATCGCATCATCATGGCGCAGGGACATCCGGCTTGCGCCCTTGCCCTGCCGGTAAAACAGTACCTGGCCTGACCGGAATACATGCTGCCCTGCTGCGTGTGGCAGGGCAGGCGAGGATTTCCCGCCTGCACGCCGTCCCTGTACCTGCCGGGTCATATGCCCGGCAGGTACAGGATTCCTGCCGCATGCCGCAGCGTTGCGGGTCCACACATAGCCACACCTGCATGATGCCTCCGCCGGGCAGGCTGTCTGGCGGGCAGATCCGCCAACCTTATGCGCCCATGACCATGGACGTGGGGGGGCACCCGGACAGATCGGGCGGACAGGCGGCCACGATGGCCATGGAACGGGAATGGAAAGACGGAATGGGATGTCGCCAATCCGCTTTTCCCGTTCATTTCCATAATATCATCAAATATAATATATGCCGCGTGGTCTGGCTGATACAGTCCGTTACTTATGAATGGGGTCGGTCAGCCTATCGCACGGAATCTGGACGGGGCGTGCAGCTATGCAGGCTGTCATGGATGCAACCTTGGCGCGTGCTGCCTGAATGGATGTAATGACAGCGGAACGATGGTTCAGTTCTGCAATAACGGAATGACAGCATGTATTGTGGTGCGGGTACGGGTGGAATGCGGCCCATTATGATTCATGCCACGCAGGTCAGGGCCATGCAGGCGGATGCGCGATATATGTCATGCCGGAATATGAATATATGTATTTGTCGTAATATGTAATGACTACAAAATTCAGATTTTGTTTCCATGTCGTTTTTTGGTCATGTGCATGTAATTGAATAATTTGTTAAATGATATTGCATGACGCCATAAAAATTATTGGTATATGATTTATATTTAAATAAAAACAAAAATTAAATAACTTGGCATAATGTGTTCAGGTTGGTTTGTTTATTATTTTTTTATAAAATTTAATTTTGTCCAATGTCTATTTTTATAACAGATATGATCGATGAACAGGTCGTGTATTTTATATGATGTGTTTATAAAATGGTGAAAATTCATTAACTAAACTCAGTAAATTAAGAATTTGAGACAGTTTTTTTCAATTTTTCAAACAAGAAATTGCATATGCTCCCTGGATGCGATAATGGACATGATTATTATTGCGTCGTCGCGTCCGTATGGAGCACACAAGGCATGCTGATATGCAACCTATGCAGGCATTGCCGCGTATGTCTCTGTAATGGGGGTGATATAAAAAATACGCGCCAAAAGGCTTTATTGTGGTTGCATAATAGACGCATGATTATTACTGATAGGGCAGATATGTCCCCGGACGGCAATCTACAGAGGAAAGATTCAGACATTGGATAATAAAGATCTCCCGCATACCGAACTGGTATCCATGACGACAGAGATCGTGGCTGCGCATACCAATCATAATACCGTTGGCATCGAGCAGATCCCCACCCTGATCGAGACGGTTTATACTGCGCTGAAGGGCCTTGGCGCTGAAAAGGTGGTTGAACCCGCACCGCTGCAGCCGGCCGTGCCGATCAAGAAATCAGTATTTCCTGATTACGTGATCTGCCTGGAAGACGGCAAGAAGCTGAAGATGCTCAAGCGTCACCTGCAGACGGCATATGGCATGACCCCGGAACAGTATCGTGAAAAATGGGGCCTGCCTGCCAATTATCCGATGACGGCCCCCAATTACGCCGCGCATCGTTCATCCCTTGCACAGAAGATTGGCCTGGGTCGCAAGGTTGTGGTTGAGCCGGAACCCGAAGTCGCGGCGGAGGCCCCGGCCAAGCCCGCGCGCAAGACCCGTGCGCGTCGCAAGAAGGGCGTCGATGCATAAGCATCACGGATACGCTGTATAGTTGCAAGCACCCAGCCTGTTCGCAGGCTGGGTGTCTGTATTTGCGGGGAAGGGAAAGATCTTTCCCTATATGTAATGACAGACGCAATATTGCATTCTGCCGGTCATGAACATGTGGGGGCTTTCTTATCCGCACGCTCGGCCCGTGTTGCCTTTTGCTGCATGTCGTCATGCAGGGCGGGAAGGGGATGGCTGCTGTCTTGGCAATATATATCCGTAACAACATGGCGCGCCCTATCCATCTGTTGGGCGGTATAGTGTTCCTGACGCAGGCCATGGAGGCTGTCGGGACAGACATATCAAGAAACGGCTTGAACCGATTTTCTTTGGAATCTCTCCAAATCATAAAGAATTTTCTGTTAAGAGACTGTTTGAAAAGTCAGATCATGATAGCGCTTTAAAATTAAAGAAAGTTTTTGGTGAAGCTTTTTGCAAAAGCTTCGAAAGAACGCCGCCTTTTTGAGAAAAAGGCGGCGCCTAAGAACTTTTATTGTTTTTTATCAATGATTTGTTTTCAAACAGCCTCTAAAATCCTTATCGGGAAGCATATGCAAATACTGCCTTCCTGAAAAAGCGGCGTTCAGGCCCCTGTATTCCGGTGATCGGCCATTCGGTCCGGAACGGCCTTCCGGGCAGCAGGATAGCCGTTGTGGTGCTTGTGCCGTATGTACATCACCTTGACGTCATGTGACGTATGTTATCGCTGCGGTCCGGGTCGGGCAGGACATGGTCGGGGTCAAGGATGGCCCTTTCGACTGCCGGGCCGCCGGGAAAGGCAACGGTAATATTATCCGCCATGTGCCAGCTTTCCGTCGGGATGACCTGATCCGCGTGCGTGCCGTTGCTGTACTCCAGCCGCAGTGTCACGGGCAGCATGAGCCTGCCCTTGGTCCTTATGCCGACCTGCGTGCCCTGACGGGCGTCATGATTGACATAGGACAGGCGGGTCAGGGCATAATCCGGCCAGTCATTTTCAAAATACCAGCCGCGCCAGAACCATCCCAGGTCTTCGCCAGATTCGCTTTCCATCAACCGGAAAAAATCCGACGGGGTGGGATGGCGGTACGCCCATGCCTGGATATAGCGGCGGAAGGCGGCGTCGAACCGCTCAGGCCCCAGTATCTGTTCACGCAGCAGCATCAGTCCATATGCACTTTTGAAATACGTGACCGGATGCCGGTATTTTTCCGGCACCAGTTCCGCTGGTGTCATAAGGGTGGGGGCCTGCGGGTCTTTCAGCACCGGGATGATGTCATCGGCGGGCCTGCCGGTCAGTGGGGCGAATTCCGCGTCATGCTTGGGTGCGTATTCCCCATGGTTGAAATGCCGTGATGCATAGGCGTCGATAAAGGTATTGAACCCTTCATCCATGAACGCATCACGCCGTTCGTTACTGCCCACGATCATGGGAAACCAGCCATGGCCCAGCTCATGCGTGGTGATCCAGAACAGCGTATCGTTCCGGTCCTCCCAGCCGTCAAAGACAATGCCGGGATATTCCATGCCCGCGCCATATCCCCCGACATTGATGGCGTTGGGCCAGGGGTAGGCAAACCATTGCCGGGAAAAGTATTCGATGGCATGCCTGACATATTGGGTGGACCGGTCCCATGCCTGCGGGCCGATCCCTTCCCGCGGGTAGACCGACATCGCCAGGCGCGGCGCGGGCTTCATGCCGGGGGCGGGACGGACCGGCGGCAGGTCGATGCGCGCCGCATCCCATAAAAAGGCGGCGGATGCGGCAAAGGAGACATCACGCGTGTTTCCCATGTAAAAACGCCATGTCTTTTCCCCCGTGCGGGCCACGTGGCTTGTGGGGTCCGCTACGTCGTGTGCTGTGCGGATCATCACGGTCTGGTCGCTGCGGCCCGCCTGCGCCAGGCGGGCGCGTTCGGTCCGGGTCAGGACGTCCGCCGGATTGAGCAGCGCGCCGGAACCGACAACCGTGAAATTCCACGGCACCGTGATGCTGTAATCAAAATTGCCGTATTCAAGGTAGAACTCCTGTCCCAGATAGGGCAGCGTGTCCCAGCCGCGATGACTGTCATAGACGCACATGCGGGGATACCACTGCGCGATTTCGTACATCTCGCCATCCCCGGCGGGGGTGACCGCCGTACGGCCGCCCCACCGACCGGGAATGGTGTAATGCCAGCGTATGTGGATCCGGACCTTCTGCCCGTGGGACAGCGGCGCACCGGGCAGGGCAAGCTGCATACGGGTATCGGATATGCGTGGCGGAAGCGGGATTTCATGCCCATGGCGCATGATGGCGACTGAATCGATCACCATGCCGTCGGTCGTATGGGGGTGGCGTTCAGGGTTGGCGAAGCCCGCGCGGGCATGAGGCCGGTAGATGTTCTGGTCCAGTTGCAGCCACAGCGTATCAAGGCTGTCGGGGCTGTTGTTGGTATAGGTCAGGGTTTCCTCGCCCGACAGGGCATGGGTGGGCGTGTCGATCCGGGCATGGATGACGTAGTCCGCCCGGTTCTGCCAGTAATCCGGCCCCGGCAGGCCAGAACCCGAATTGTAGCGGTCGGGCGCATCGGGCAGGGACAGGGGGGCAAAGACCCGGCGCATGTCCATTGCGGTTGCGGCGGGTGCCGCCCGTGCCCCGGTTACCGCGCAGCAGCCCGCACAGGTCAGGATAACCACCAGCTTTCCGTATGCCATCGCCCTGCCTTCCGCCTGTCATGGTTGCGGTAAGGTAACGGATGGCGCCTGAAGTGCAAGATGCGGACGGGTGCCGTGCGGGCGCAGGCCCTCAGATGACCTTCAGGCCAACGGTAACAAGGATCGCGGCCAGTATGATGCGCTGCACCCGGTCGGGCACAAGCCCGATGCACAGGCTGCCCAGTATGATGCCAGGGATGGACCCGCACAGCAGCGAGGTCAGCAGCGGGATATCAATATCCCCGATCCACCAGTGCCCCATGCCCGCGATGGCCGTCAGCGGCACGGCATGCGCGATGTCGGAACCGACCAGCCGGCGGATTTCCAGCGTGGGATAGAGGAAGATCAGCGCCGCCATGCCGATGGCCCCCGCGCCCACGGAAGACAGCGTGACCATGACCCCCAGCACCGCGCCCAGCAGCGTGGTCAGCCGGCCGGTCATGGCGGGGGAAACGCTGCCGGCCTTCTGCCGCGACAGCATCTGCAGCCGGTGGCGAAACAGTACGCTGGGGGCGGTAATCAGCAATGCGATGCCCAGCGCCACGGAAATCACATGCGTCACCTGCGGCGAGGGGCTGCCCGCCCAGTGAAGGGCCGCGATCGTAAGCCCCGTGGCCGGTATGCTGCCCAGCGCCAGCCGTCCCACCACGCGCCATTCCACCGACCGGCTGCGGCCGTGCACCAGCGTGCCTACCGTCTTGGTCAGGGCCGCATACAAAAGGTCCGTGCCCACGGCGGACTGTGGATGCACCTTGAACAGCAATATGAGCAGCGGGGTCATGAGCGACCCGCCCCCCACGCCGGTCATGCCGACAAGAAAGCCGACCCCAAGGCCAGACAGCACGTAAAGCAGGTTGATCGATTCAGGCAGGTGCATGATGGGGCTTCATGGTTCGATGGTTGCGGGGCAGGGAGCGTATGCCCACCGGCATGGGGTAAGGGCGGCTGTCTATCCGTTCCTGCGCGTTTTGCATCCGAATTACACAAAAAAATAAGTGGTTTAAGCCGGGTGGATACGACTGTTTATGTGTAATTTTCATGAAGCACAAGCATATTTGGTGATATGAAGGCGCCATATTTTGGCATATAACCCGTAAAAATACGGAAAATCCCCGTTTTCCGACAGGCCGGGATGATTTGCGGCGGGCGCGTCCGGTAACCCGATGCGGCGCCGTGCCTCCCTTATCCATACTCATGTCGCGGAAGCGGCCTGTCCGCCCCGCCGCCACGACATGCGCTTGCGAACAGGCAGGCGGCCTGGCCCGGGTCATGCGCGGGTTCCGTGGTCTTTCCCGTAGTCTGAAAATAACCCCGAAGGCGCGGCAACCTGTTTTCATTGCACCCGTTGCAGGGGGAACCATTTACGGAGAGGCGCCATGTTCAGCAGACAGGTAGCGGGTAAGGCATGGAATGCCATTGCGGTCCGCCCGGTCCCCTCACCGCCGGACCATGGACCCGGACAGGATCCCGGTCACGGCGAACCCGATGAGAAGGAGCCACTGGACCCGCCGGGAAAACGTTGCCCGGACCATGATGAGGACGAACCGATCGATCCCGACAAGGACGGGCTGGTTGAACCGCTGGAACCCGATGAGGAGGACGAGGGGCCTGTTACGGACTGAATGCGCCTCATCATTCGCATGCCCGTAACAGGAACGGAATGGATGATTGCCGGCATTTATATTTAAGTAATATTTCAGACAGAAATAACCTGCATGGCAGAATATGCGCCCGGCGTGCCTGCGAACGTATCGTTACCTATCTGTAACATAAAGCGGCGTTTCGTGGTTCCTGAATATTTTTGGAAAATACTTCACCGGGAACATGTCCTGCTTGCATCATCCTGTTCGGGATGACTGTTTTAAACAGCATCCTCCATGAACGTGGAAGTGCCTGCGGGGTCAGGCATCATGGCGGCAACGGTGCCATCAGCCTGCAATGCCGCCATGGTGGTCGCAAGTTTTTCGCCGTTGGCTGCGTTCTGGCGGATATAGACCGCAAAATGGCGGTCTTCCGGATAATCCGGCGTCAGGATGATGTTGACTTTGCCGTGCAGCCGCTTCTGCCGGTAATAAAACCCCACATCCTGACTGGCGAAAGCAAAGACGCGCCCGATCGGGAACAACTGCACCACCTTGTCTTCCCGTCGGGTACTGCTGGATAATGATCGGCGCACGCCCGGCAACCCGATGATGTCGCTTATGGCCATGCCGCAGCACTGCGCCGCCATGCCGGGAAACAGGCCGATAAAATCCGTTGGTGTCACGACCAGGCGGGCATGCCAGTAACGGGCCAGCATCCACGCCCGGTCAATATCCACCCCGTCATGGTCGACGCATCCGCGCCGGCAACGGATGCCATGGGTGGCAGGGCGGGATTGACGCATATCGTCAGTGTATCGTCATGCACGCAGCCCGGCTGGAGGATCAGCAGGCCCGGCACGACTGGCAGGCAGCGCGGGATGGGCGCATGCAGGCGGGAAAGCGTCATGGTCGTGTGGCTACGGCCGGGGCAGGCGGGCATGGGCGGCTTCCCTCACGCGCGGTCGTGGGGTACAGCAGGTGGGCATTTCCTGTGCGCGGGACATGGTTCATGGGTGGTGAAAGGATAAGGTTGCATGATGGAACAGAAACTCCGGCAGATTAACGGGGACCGGACACTGCTGATGAACGCGGGCGCCTTCGCATGTGTCGTCGCGATGCTGGGGATCGCAAACCTGGTCTGCCGTTTCGTGCTGCATACGGATGTGGTGTTCCTCATGCCATGGCTGGTGGCGGCCACGGGGCTGTATTTTTTCCTGCCGGCCCTCATGCTCTGGCTCATTACCGGCCGCCCGTCCGGCTCCTGAACGGGCGGGACCCGCAAAACGTGCGCCGGTGGATGGACATGCGCCAGGCACATGCCTATTGAGGCGGTATGTCTTCCATCGGTTCCAACCGGAGCGTGCGGCTCGGTATAGATTTCGGCACGACCAATACTGTCGTGGTCGTGCTGGATGCGCAGGGGCGGCCCACGCCCGCGCGTTTTTCCTTTCCCCATCATCCCCCGGCCGAAACATGCCGGTCGCTGCTGTGCCTGTGGCGTGAGGACAGTGTGCCCGGGCGGTCGTCCCTGCGGGAGGCGATCGGGGCGGCGGCGATCGACGCCTATCTGGAAGACCCGGCGGACAGTCGGCTGATCATGTCCATGAAGTCCTATCTGGCGCAGGCGTCTTTCCGCCAGACCCGGCTCATGGGGCAGGTCATGACGCTGGAAATGCTGGTCGCCAGCTTCCTGTCATGCCTCATGCGCACGATCGGCATTGACCCTGCCGATGTCACCGCGACGGTTGGCCGTCCCGTGCATTTCGCGGGTGAACGGCCCGATGATGCGCTGGGTGAACAGCGCCTGCGTGACAGTTTCCGCGCGGCGGGATTCCACCATGTGGACGTGGCGCTGGAACCCGAAGCGGCGGGCTGGCATTTCGCCCGGCGGCTGGGCGCGCCCGCGACCGTGCTGGTGGGCGATTTTGGCGGCGGCACGAGTGACTTTTCCATCCTGCGCTTTGACCCGGCCAATCTGCGCAACGCCACCGCGCTGGGCTATGCCGGTGTCGGCATTGCGGGGGACCAGTTCGATTACCGCATCATTGACAATGTCATCGCACCCGAACTGGGCCGCCACGCCACCTATCGCGTCATGGGCGGGCAGCCGCTGCCGGTTCCGGCCGAATGGTATGCAAGCCTTGGGCGCTGGCACCGCCTGGCGCTGATGCGCACCCCCCAGACCCTGCGGGCCATTGCCGACGTTGCCCGCACGGCGTCCGAACCCGACAGGCTCCATGCTCTGATGAACATCATTGATGAACAGCAGGGGCAGGCGCTGTACCGCGCGGTGGGGGCGGCAAAGCGCGCGCTGTCCATCGCCGGGCGCACGGTGCTGCGCTATGACCACCGCGACGTGCATATAGACCGCGCGATCACGCGCGCTGAATTCGAAGGCTGGATCGCGCCCGACCTCCAGCAGTTCGATGACGCGGTGGGGCTGGCGCTGGACCGCGCGGGGCTGCCGACCACGGCCATCGACCGGGTGTTCCTGACGGGGGGCACGTCGTTCGTGCCTGCCGTGCGCGACCTGTTCAACCGGCGTTTCGGCGCGGAGCGCGTGGATACGGGCAATGAATTCGTCTCGGTCGCGGAGGGGCTGGCCCTGATGAATGCCTGATGGCGGCCGCCTGCCGCGCATTCCCTTCATCGTGTGTGTTTACAACTGCTTCAGCCCGCATTTATTGTTATCAACCAGCAACAAACCGGGCCGCGCGCGGCGGTAGTGGAGTGGAATCAACGTGAAACGACTTTCCTGGCGGCATGTACCTTCGCTTGCGATCATGCTCGCCACCATGGCGTCGGGCACGCTGGCGGGGCAGGCCCATGCGGCAGGGGACGCGGGCGCCCCCGCCCCGCAGGCAGCCGGCCCGTCCGCGCCGAGCGTGCAGACCGGCAGCGATATCCCCGCCCATGTGGCCTTTCCCACCAGCGCGCGCAATTACATCAAGCGCGACGTCATGATCCCGATGCGCGATGGCGTCAGGCTGCATACGGTCATCGTCATTCCGCGAGACGCAACGAACGCGCCCCTGCTGCTGACGCGCACGCCCTACCATGCATCCGAACGGCTGAACCGCATTACGGATGCGCCCGATATCCGTTCCATCCTGCCGCAGGGCGACGATGCGTTTGTCGAGGCAGGGTATATCCGCGTATTCCAGGACATACGCGGCAAATACGGATCGGAAGGGGACTATGTCATGACCCGTCCCCCCCGTGGCGCGCTGAACCCGACCCGCACGGACGAGACGACGGATGCGTGGGACACCATCGAATGGCTGGTCCATAACGTGCCGCAGGGCAACGGGCGGGTGGGGATGCTCGGCTCCTCCTATGAAGGGTTCACTGTGGTCATGGCCCTGCTTGACCCGCATCCGGCGCTGAAGGTCACGGCCCCCGAAAGCCCCATGATCGATGGTTGGATGGGGGATGACTGGTACCATTACGGCGCGTTCCGCCAGGGCGGCCTTGACTACTTTACCGAACAGATGACCGAACGGGGCGATGGGCATACCATCCCGCGCGTCGGCCAGGATGATTACAGCAACTACCTCTCCGCCGGGTCGGCGGAACAGTTCGCCCATGATGCGGGGCTGGACCAGTTCCCGTGGTGGCGGCGCATGCTGGCCCACCCGGACTATGACGCATTCTGGCAGCAGCAGGCCCTTGACCAGCTTCTGGCGCGCCACGGGCTGACCATCCCGACATTATGGGTGGAAGGGCTGTGGGACCAGGAAGACATGTGGGGGGCGATCCACGCATGGCAGGCGGTACAGGCCACCCATCCCACGGTCCCCAATGTCATGGCCATGGGGCCGTGGCGGCATAGCCAGGTCAATTACGATGGGTCATCGCTGGGGCCATTGCAGTGGAATGGGGATACGGCGTCCCAGTTCCGCCATGACGTGCTGCGCCCGTTCTTTGATCAGTACCTGCGCGCCAACGCGCCCGCGGTCCACCTGCCGCAGGCCATCCTGTACAATACCGGGCAGAACCGATGGGACTACATCGACCACTGGCCGCAGGCCTGTGACGGGCAGTGCCCGCACCCGCTCCAGCCGATGTTCATGCAGGCGGGCCATGGCCTGTCCACCCAAAAGCCTGGACAGGATGCTTCGGCATCCGACCGTTATGTATCCGACCCGCAGCACCCGGTGCCGTTCCTGGCCCGGCCCTTTTCCTTTGCAACCGATGCGGACCGATGGAAGACATGGCTGGTGCAGGACCAGCGATCGGCTGAAAGCCGCCCCGATGTCCTGACCTACGAAACCCCGGTCCTGACCACGCCCGTCCGGGTCAGTGGCGTGCCGGTGGCGGAGCTGTACGCCGCCACCACCGGGTCGGATGCGGACTGGGTGGTGAAGGTGATCGACGTCAACCCGCCCACCACCGCCGACCGCCCCGAAATGGGGGGATATGAACTGCCGGTGTCCATGGACATTTTCCGTGGGCGGTACCGCCACGACTTCGTGCATCCCACCGCCATTACCCCCGGCCAGGTGGAGCGTTACCGCTTCACCCTGCCGGTCATCAACCACGTCTTCCAGCCGGGGCACCGGATCATGGTCCAGATCCAGTCCAGCCTGTTCCCGCTCTATGACCGCAACCCGCAGAAATTCGTGCCCAGCATCCTGCAGGCGCGTCCGCAGGATTACGTCGCGGCGACCCAGGACATCTATCATGATCCCGCCCATCCTTCCGCCGTCTGGCTGCCCGTGCTGCCCTGAGGGCAGGCTGGATGCATGATCCCGACGCCACACTGTCCCGCATGGAGCGTTCCGCGGCGTTTGGCGTCGTGCTGGCCATGGAAACATGGGAACGGTTCGGTTTTTACGGCATGCAGGCGATCCTGCTGCTGTACATGGTCCAGAAACTGGGCCTGCATGATACGCAGGCCAACATGCTGTGGGGCAGTTTTTCCGCCCTGACCTATGCAGCGCCCGTGGTGGGTGGATGGCTGGGGGACCGGGTTACGGGATCGCGGCGCACGATGGTGGCCGGTGGCGTTGTCCTGGCCGTTGGGTACCTGCTGCTGGGGGGAATGGGGGGCAGCGCGCGTGCCCTGTATCTCGCCATGGGGATGATTGTTGTCGGCAACGGCCTGTTCAAGCCCAATTCGTGCAACATGGTCACCATCATATACCGTGGGCAGGACCAGAAGCTGGATGTGGCCTTTACGCTCTATTACATGGCCATCAATGTCGGTTCGACATTCTCCCTGTTCCTGACCCCATGGTTGCAGCAGGCCTATGGCTGGGGGGCGGCGTTCGTGGCCTGCGCCGTGGGGCTTGGGCTGGGCACGGGCTGTTATTTCCTGCGCCGCACCCGTCTGGCGCGCATTGGCACGGATCCGGATTTCCGCCCCGTGCCGGTGTGGCGCGTGCTGGCGGTTGTCGCGGGAATGGGGGCTGGTGTTGAACTGTCGGCGCGTGTTTTTGCCTCCACCTCCATTCAGGGGGGGCTTGTCGTGATTTCCGGCATCCTGATCGTGCTTGCGTGGGGCGTGGTGTACAGGCGCGCGGGGCCGGGAGAGCGTCCGGGGCTGAGGATCATGTACCTGCTGACATTCGAGGTGGCGCTGTATTTCATTTTCTACCAGCAGATGGTGACCTCGCTCACCCTGTTCGCCCTGCGCAATGTCGGCAAGGATTTCATGCTGGGGGGCCTGCGCCTGTTTTCCCTTTCGGCGGGGCAGTTCCAGGGGTTCAACCCGTTATGGATCATGGCGGGCACGCCAGTGCTGGTCGCGCTGTATGCCGCGTTGGGGCGGCGGCGTATCGACATGGGCATCGCGGTCAAATTCATCATCGGTTTCGGGTGTGTGACCCTGTCGTTCCTGATATGGTGGGGCAGTGCGGCCCTGTCGACATCGCCCCTTGTCTCGCCATGGGTGATGCTGGTGGGGTATGGCCCGCTTTCACTGGGGGAACTGATGATCAGCGGCCTTGGCCTTGCGGCAATCGCCCGATACGTGCCCGCGCGTATCAGCGCCTTCATGGTGGGGTGTTATTATGTGCTGATCGGGTTTGCCATGTATGTCGGCAGCCTTGTCGCCAACATGGCGGCGGTCGATCCATCCGTCCCGGCTGGCATGGATGCCGCGCGGACACTGGCGATTTACGGCGACCTGTTCCGGTCCCTGACCGGCCTTGCGGCACTGGCCACCCTTGTCTTTGCCCTGCTGCTGCCGCTGGTCAGGCGGTGGGAACGCCAGCAGGCGGGTTGAGGGGGCAGGTCGTCCGATATGAAAAAGGTGCTATGGGCCGTGGGCCTGCTGGTGGCGGGGCTGGCCTGTGCCCGCATGGGGGCGGGCGCGCATTCCCCGGACGCGTTGTGGCATATCGTGCATGAACAGTGCGTGGCGCACGCGGCCGCCGGCCCGTGTGAGGAAACCGACACCCATGCCGGTTACGCCGTGCTGAAGGACCGTGTCGGGATCGGGCAGTACCTGCTGATCCCGACGCAGCGTATTACGGGCATGGAAGACCCCGCCATAACGCGCGGGGATGCGCCGGATTATTTTGCCTATGCATGGCGGCAGACGGTGCGCGTCAATTACAGGCTGTCCCGTTCCCTGCCAGCCGAAGACATGTCCCTGGCCATAAACTCGGTCTATGGGCGGAGCCAGAACCAGTTGCACATTCATGTCGATTGCATCCGTCCCGAAGTCAGGGCGGCCTTGCGCCAGGCGGCGGCGCGCCTAGGCCCCGACTGGGCCGCCCTGCCGCTGCATGGCCATGCCTACCGTGCCCGGCTGGTCAGTACGCCCGACCTGTCGGGGGTGCGGCCTTTCGCGCTGCTGGCGCGGGACATGGCCGATCCCGCGCGGGAAATGGGGCGGCATACGCTGGTGATCGCGGGTATCAGGCAGGCTGATGGCAGGCCGGGTTTCGTCATCCTTGATGACCAGGTCGACCTTGTGCATGGCGACCGCGCATCGGGGGAGGAACTGCAGGACCATACCTGCCAGGTCCGCTCCCGGCCCTGAGCGCGTGGGGCCATGCCGGCGACATGGCTGGTCGCGTTCACATTTTCCTGTAGCCGGGACACATCGAACCCGCAGGCGTATAAAGCCGTTGCACCATCCGGCCCCGGTGGGGCAGGACGGGTATGGTGTTTTTTTCAATCCGGACCCTTTGTCATCAAGGAAACATATATGTCTGGTGTTCCCCTTCCATTTTCAGGAAAAGTGGCCGTTGTGACGGGTGCCGCCGGTAATATCGGCCTTGCGACGGCAACCCGCCTGGCCCGCCAGGGCGCCGATCTGGCGCTGCTGGATGTTGACGCGGCCAAGCTGGAACAGGCACGCGCCACGCTGCTTGAACACGAAGTCCGTATCAACATCCATGCCTGCGACGTGACGGATAACGAGCAGGTCCGCCAGACGGTCGAAACCGTGGTGGCGGAACTGGGCCAGATTGACTTCCTGTTCAACAACGCAGGCTATCAGGGGGCCTTTGCCCCGGTGCAGGATTACCCGGAGGCGGATTTCGCCCGGGTCATGCAGATCAACGTGGTAGGCGCGTTCCATGTGCTCAGGCATGTGTCAGCGCATATGGTCGCGCGCAAATTCGGCCGGATCGTCAATACGGCCAGCATGGCGGGCGTGCAGGGACCACCCAACATGGCGGCCTATGGCGCCTCCAAATTCGCCATTATCGGCCTGACCGAGGTTGCGGCAAAAGACCTTGCCCCCTACAACATCCGCGTCAATGCCATAAGCCCTGCCTTCATGGGGCCGGGTTTCATGTGGGACCGGCAGGTGGAACTGCAGGCAAAGGCGGGCAGCCAGTATTTTTCCACCGATCCCAAGGAAGTGGTGCGGCAGATGATCGGCAGCATTCCCATGCGCCGTTATGGCGACATCAACGAAATTCCCGGTGTGGTGGCGTTCCTGTTCGGTGATGATTCCAGCTACATGACCGGGGTCAACCTGCCGATTTCGGGCGGTATCTGACCCTTTTTACCCGGCAGGCTGTCAGAACGCGTCGCAGCCTGCCGTAATGGCCACGCCCACGGCCTGTTGCTGGAAACGGGTGCGGTAGGTCTGGCGGATGGCGTCAATGCGGTCGGCCAGGTCGGGGGCGGGTGGGGTTACGATCCATACGATCCGGCCCGGTTCACGCCCGATCCGCCCGCTTTCGGGGTCCTGCCATTGCCCTTCCACTTGCAATACGGACAGCCCGGCGGGAAAGCGTGGTGTCACCGTATCGCGCAGGAAGGCGTTCCATTCCCATTTCGTAACGCGGCCGCCATGGGGGCGGCGCAGGCCGAACAGCAGCGATACCCGCACATCCGGCCGTGCATGCAACGCCGCGCAGGCTGGCCCTGCCACGTCGGTCGTGAGGGATGGGGCGGCCAGGCTGCGCGCCATGGCGGGATGAACCCATGCCGTAGCCTCAGACAAGGCCAGCAGGGCGGGCAGGATATGTCGATACGCCGCCATTATTCATTCTCCGCACAGGCATACAGGCCGGAAGACAGGGTAACGGATCCAGCGCCATCCAGCCAGGGCAGGGATGGCGCGCGGCATGGCCCTGGTTCCCGCAGGCTGCCAGCGGATACCAGGGCCATGTACACGCGCGGCAAAAGGGTATCAGGGCAATGCGCCGCGTGGTGGTGCGCGTTCCCCTGAAGGCGCACCACTGCGTAGGGTAACCTTATGCCGGCGGAACGCTATACATGGCGCACAGCTTGTTGCCGGTCGGGTCACGCAGGTAGGCAAGGAACAGGTCGCCGGAGTCATAATGGCGGATGCCCGGCGGGTCTTCGCATGTCGTGCCGCCATTGGCCACGCCCGCCGCGTGCCATTTGCGCACGGCATCCTCCGAACGGGCATGCAGGCCGATTGTCCCGCCATTGGCAGCAGTCGCGGGCTTGCCATTGATGGGCCTGGTCACGATCAGGCGGCCGGTGCGGTCGGCATAAACCAGACGGCCCCTGGCATTGATTTCGGACGGCGGCACATCAAGGGCTTCAAAAGTGCTGTCATAGAATTTTTTCGAGGCTTCAATATCGTTCGAACCGATTACGATATGGGTAAACATGAAAGCTTCCTCTGTTCTGTCCGGATGCGATCATGGCACAGGCCGCGACGGGGCGGCAACCGCGCCGGGATGCGGAATAAGCGTGGACCATTGAGCAATTTTTTGTAACAATACCCGCTGAAATCAGCGATAGGGCTGATGAGTGACCTGATATGTCTGCTGAAAAGGAAAACCATGCGTCTTATTGCTTCCCTGGCCCTCGTGACCGGACTGGTTGCGGCACCGCTTGGCGCGCATGCGGCATCGCTGCATACGGAGTGGGAAAAATACAAGGTGACCCGTGCGTTCAATCATCTGTCCGCTGATGGCCAGCGCGCGATGGCTGATATCCTGAATGCAAAGCAGGTCCTTGATGGCGGCCAGACCGATGCCGCCATTCCCGCGCTGTATGACGCGACCAAGCGCCTGACCGCCGCCGGCAAGGCGAACAGCAAGTTCATCGCCGCTGAAAACAGCCTTCAGCCCGCCCCCCGGCATCCTGCCCCCAGCGGGCATGTCGCGGGCACGACGCCGGTTGCGTGGGTGCCGGTTGGTGGTGAAGTCATTGGCAGCGAAACGCTGGCGCCGGAAAAGAAGGCGGCCATCGCCACCGCCAATACCCAGCTGAAGGCCGGCAAGACCCAGCAGGCGGCGCAGACGTTGCAGGTCGTGGCGGAAGATGCCGACTTCATCATGGCGATCACGCCGCTGGACCAGACGCTGGGTGCGGTGAACCGCGCCACCGTCTTTACCGAAGCCCGCCACCCGAAGGAGGCATCGGCGGCGCTGCAGCAGATCATTGACAATCTGGTCTTCGTTTCCGAGGATTTTGCTGAAACCGCCATTCCCGACCAGGGCGGCAAACAGGCCCCGGCCAGGAAATAACCGGCCGGGCGCCGGGCGCCGGGCGCCGCGCAATGCGCGGGGCATCCGGCGCGGCGGGGGTCATTCATCCCCGCCAACCTTTTTCTTTTCGCGTTCGGCGTCCACGCTCATGCGCTGGAATACGCCAAGGGACACGACAATCAGTGTCGCCACCACCAGCAGGCTGGCCGGATACAGTATATCGGCAGGTTCGGTGGTATTGGTTTCAAATATGCCGACCAGCCCCTCTATAAAGACCGCAATGATGATTGTGGTGATGAATTTGGTCAGGCTGGCGCGGGCTTCGCCCAGGCTTTTCTTGCCACTTGTCTGGATTACTTCCTCCTCCATAAAATACTTGGCTACGTCAAAGACCGCGACGGCAATGACGACATAGCTTATGGCCTGTAATATGGCGTTCCGGCCCGCATGCCACGAATGGCCCAGCGCGGACAGAAGGTCGATCATCCCGAATGTCAGCAGCAGCAGCGCAAGCAGCATCAGCATGACACTGGCGCAGGCAAAGGCGAAGCGTGACAGATGTTGCATGGACAGGTCCCGTCGTTCCTGTAAGGGGCAGTTCACGGTCCGGCAGTTGTCGTATGGAAATGGGGTGGCCCGCATCCCGCGCGCAGGCATGGCTTTTCCTTCACATGCGGCTGGCGTGCAATGGTTTCAAGACGGGGTCATGTCATTGCCTGTGAATTTTTATATTATGAATTCGATACATAATCCATGAATACGCAAGGAAGTATTTATTTTATATTTCACATGGTAAAGCCGGAACCGCCTGTATCCTGCGCCGTTTGTCTGTCCACAGCGCGTATTTTCAGGATTGCTTTCCCATCATGGCCCCAAAATGGGGCAAGGGAAAAAACAAGGGTCCCGCATCCCGCTGCAATCTCGAAAACCGGGAAAGGTGAACGATCATGGTTTATCGCATCAACCTGTATGAATGCCCCAGTAGCATCATAATGATGCCTGCTGGCGGTCGCGACAAAAGCCGGGCGGAAGGGCGCCAGGATGACGCCATTCACGAACATGCAAGAACCTGAACATGACAGCGGGTTTTTGGGCAGATGGTCCGGCTGGCCGGGACCGCTGATACGCGGTGGGCAGGCCGCCCGCGCGCCCGGCATGATGATCTGGCCCGGGCCGTGGATGAACAGGGCAGGGGTCATGTGCCCGTCCGGCGCGATGACGATCTGGCGGCGTGGAACAGGCCCGCCCCCGAATATCTGGAGTAATCCCGATGAAGAAAAGCATGATGGCGATGCTGGGTCTGGCTGTATGCATGTCCGTTCCCGCCATGGCGCAGTCGATACCGGAAAAAACGGGGATCAATTCCCTTATGGGCGTCGCCCCGCGCACGGAAGATTTCGTCAAGATCGCGACGATCAGTGACATGTTTGAAATCCAGTCCAGTGAACTGGCATTGCATAGCCATGATACCGCCTTGACCGATTTCGCGACAAGGATGATCGCCGACCACAAGCAGACATCCGCCGCCCTGCAGGATATTCTTCGTAGTGGCAGCGTGCAGATCCAGCAGCCGACCGCGCTGGATGAAACCCATCAGGACGAACTGGACAAGCTCAGGACCCTGCACGGACGCGATTTCGCATTGCAGTACAGAAGCGACCAGGTATCAGCGCACGAGGATGCCGTGTCCCTGTTCCGCCGCTATGCTGAAAATGGCGAAAACGCCACCCTGAAGACATGGGCCGCCAATACCCTGCCAACACTTGAAAACCACCTGAAGGCGGCCAGGTCGCTGCCGCAATAGGTGATGGGGCGTCGTAATCCCGTCATGCTGTTTTTTTGCACGTTAATTATGCCCGTTACCCCGACGGATGCAACTTTCCACAATACATGCTGTTGAAGCTGGATATCCGGTAAAGGATGGTTCAAATGAAGTATTCATCAGACGGAAACGCGCGGGACGGGCGTGCCCCTGTTGACCCCACGCACGCCCCGCCATTTACAACGCCCGAGCAGAAACGCCATGGTTTCATTGTCGGCTGCATGGTCGTATTCTTCGTCACGCTGATCGCAGTGGTCTGCTGGTTCTTCCCGCAGATCCCGCTGCCCAGATTCTGACATGCCATAATGAACACGACACCCATGCCCCGGATGCCGCTCCGACAGGGGCCGGCATCCGTTTCAGGGACGTTCTGAAAGAACGCGCTGCCCCTTTTGTCCGGGCGCGCGGCTGTGCGTCAGGCCGGGGTCGCCGGATGGCGCGCAGCGTGCGACTGCTCTGTCCGGGGCGCATTGGCGGCAGGCCACGCCATGGCGGGTGCCTGCCACGCATGGCCATGATCCCGGCAGGAATGGAACGCCATGGGCGATATGACGCCATCATGCAACACCGGCGATGAACAGGCCGTGACCGACCTGGCGCTGGACCTGCACTGGACATGGAATCACGCCACCGACCGGCTGTGGCGCCAGCTTGCGCCCGATATATGGGACCATACGCATAATGCGTGGACCGTGCTGCTCAACACGCCGCGCAGCCACCTGCGCAGCCTGCTGGCGCGGGCGGATTTTCGCGACATGCTGGCGCAACTGGTGCAGGCCCATGCCGACAGCCAGAAAAAACCGGCATGGTTCACGCAGGTCTGCACCCAGTCCCCGCCACCCACTATCGCCTATTTCAGCATGGAATACATGCTGGATGAGGCCCTGCCCATCTATTCCGGGGGGCTGGGCAATGTGGCGGGGGACCAGTTGAAGGCCGCAAGCGACCTTGGCGTGCCGGTGGTCGCGGTGGGGCTGCTTTATGCGCAGGGCTATTTCCGGCAGGGTTTTTCCCCCACCGGGCAGCAGGAAGCCCTGTATCCCATTAATGATCCCGCCCAGTTACCGCTTGCGCCGGTATGCGATGGCAATGGCGACCGGCTGCGCATACCCTTCCGCATTGCCACGGGCCAGGTCTGGCTGCGGGCGTGGCGGGCGCGGGTGGGACGCACGGCGCTTTACCTGCTGGACACCAATGACCCCGACAATCCCCCCGATATCCGCTGTATTACAACACAGCTTTATGGCGGGGATGATACGCTGCGCCTGCGCCAGGAACTGGTGCTGGGCATCGGGGGCTGGCGCCTGCTGCGTGTGTTGGGGCTGCGGCCCGATGTCTGCCACCTGAACGAAGGCCACGCCGCCTTCGCGGCCCTTGAACGCGCATGCGGCCTGATGGAAGACCTTGGCATCCCATTCGCCCATGCCCTGGCCATCGCCCGCGCGGGCACGGTCTTTACCACCCATACGGCAGTGCCCGCGGGATTTGACCGCTTCGCCCCGGAACTGGTGCGGCGGCACCTGGATTTTTACGCCCGCCATGGCCTCCGCACCGATATCGTCGAGATACTGGCGCTGGGACAGGGCGCGGGCGCATCCCCCGATACCACTTTCAACATGGCCTGGCTGGCGCTGCGTGTCAGTTGCGCGGTCAATGCCGTCAGCCGCCTGCATGAACAGGTCAGCCGCAGCCTGTTCAACCCGCTGTTCCCCCGCTGGCCGCAGGTCGAGGTGCCGGTATCCCATGTCACCAACGGGGTGCATGTGCCCACATGGGACAGCGCCGCCGCCGATGCGCTGTGGACCAGTGCGGCGGGCAAGGATCGCTGGCTTGGCACGCTGGAGGGGATGGAGCAAGGCATCCGCGCCATCCCCGCCCATGACCTGTGGCATACCCGCGCGCAGGCCCGCGCGGCGCTGGTCGGGTTCATTGCGGGACAGCACAGCGCGCGTTCCTGCTTTGCGGGCGGGCAGCATGATTGCGGCATGCCGCCGCCGGGGTTCGATGCGGATGTCCTGACCATCGGTTTCGCGCGCCGTTTTGCCGCCTACAAGCGCCCCGACCTGCTTTTGCATGATCCCGACAGGCTGGCCCGCATCCTGACCAGTACGGCCCGTCCCGTACAACTGGTGGTCGCGGGCAAGGCGCACCCCCGGGACATGGCGGGGCAGGCCCTGATTGCGCGGTGGATGGAATTCATCCGGCGGCCCGACCTGTGCGGCCGTGTAACTTTCCTGGTCGATTATGACATGTCCATCGCCCGGCGGCTGGTGGAAGGGGTGGACCTGTGGGTCAACACGCCCCTGCGCCCGTGGGAAGCGTGTGGCACCAGCGGCATGAAGGTGCTGGTCAATGGCGGCCTGAATGTGTCCGAACCCGATGGATGGTGGGCCGAAGCGGGCGCGCCGGATGTGGGCTGGGTCATTGGCGATGGCATGGATCATGGCGAAGGCCCCCGGCGGGACGCGCATGATGCGGATTGCCTGTACACCCTGCTGGAAAACGAAATCATCCCCCTGTTCTACCAGCGTGACGGGGCGGGCATTCCGCAGGGATGGGTCGCGGTCATGCGTGAAAGCATGGCCCGGCTGACCCCGCGCTTTTCGGCCAACAGGGCGGTGCGTGACTATACGCGGCAGTTCTACCTGCCCGCCGTCGCCGCCTATCGCGCGCGCCTGGCCGACGGCGGGGCGAAAGCGGCGGCACTCGGGCGCTGGCAGCAGGCGCTGGCGGCGGGGTGGCGCGACATACGCTTTGGCGCGCTGCGGGTCACCCGCGTGGCGGAGCGCTGGCACATCAGTGTCGGGGTGCATCTGGGGTCGATTACGCCGGACATGGTGCAGGTACAGCTTTATGCCGATGTACCCGCCGGGATGCCGCTTGTCGTGCCGATGGCGCCCGTGCCGGGCGGGGTGGACGGGCTGCCGGCCTATGGCGCGGAAGTGGACGCCGCGCGTGCCGCCACGGATTATACGCCACGGGTCGTGGGCTTTCACCCCGATGCGTCCATTCCGCTGGAAGCCGCTTTCATCACATGGCAGAAATAGGCGCGGCCCCTGCGCAAGGAAATAATAATGACGGGACTATATTCATAATTTCCGTCATATAATTGCCATTTTCCTTATATTCCGCGATTCCGGATAATATTCGGAAGTAATGGCATAAAGGCGCATGATCACATAACCGTGTTGGTGAGACCATGCAGCCCATGCCCCGTTAACTGCCGTAGAACCAGAAAACATGACCGGTTTTTCCCCCTGCAAGGAAACAGGCCGATGGTCCGTGCGGTTACCACCTTCTTTTCCCCGATCCGGCTGCTGTCCGTCACGGCCGAGATGTTTCCCTTCGTCAAGACCGGCGGCCTGGGTGACGTGGCGGGTTCGCTGCCCGCGGCCCTTGCCCCCTATGGCGTCATGGTCACGACGCTGCTGCCGGGATATCCCGCCGTCATGGCGGCGGCGCGCGAACGGCGGGTGGTGGCCCACATGGACAGCCTGCTGGGACATGCGGCCACGTTATGGTCCGCAACCGTCGCCGGGCTGGACCTGCTGATCCTTGACGCGCCCGACCTGTTCGACCGTCCGGGCAATCCCTATATGTGCCCCGACGGGCAGGACTGGCCTGATAACGGCATCCGTTTCGCGGTCCTGTCGCGCATGGCCGCCAATATTGCGCAGGGCCGCATAGACTGGTACCGCCCCGATATCGTGCAGGCGCATGACTGGCAGGCGGGGCTTGTGGCGGCCTATCTGCACCATGACGGGATCGCGATGGGGATGCCCCGCGTGCCGGTGGTCCAGACCATCCATAACCTTGCGTTCCAGGGGCGGTTTCCCGCCAGTTGCCTGGCGCGGTTCGGCCTGCCGCCCGAGGCGTTCTCGGTCGAGGGGTGCGAATGCTATGGCGCGATCAGCTTTCTCAAGGCCGGGCTGTATCATGCCGACCGCATCACCACCGTTTCCCCCAGCTACGCGCAGGAAATCCAGACACCCGAAGGCGGCATGGGGCTGGATGGCCTGCTGCGCCATCGCAGCGACAGGCTGGAAGGCATCCTGAACGGGATCAATACCGACATCTGGAACCCCGCCAGCGATCCGGCCGTCCATTTTCCCTACGTGGTGGGGGACATGACCGGGCGCGCGCCCAACAAGCGTGACCTGCAGGCGCAGTTCGGCCTGTGGGCGGACCCCAATGCCTTTGTGGTCGGCATTGTCAGCCGCCTGACCGCGCAGAAGGGTATCGACCTGCTGGCCGATGTCACGGATCGCCTGCTGGCGGGCAATACCCAGGTTGTCGTGGTGGGGGAAGGGGACCGGGACATCGAACGCGGCCTTGTCGCCCTGCACCGGCGGTACCCCGGACGGTTCGCATGCCATATCGGGTATAGCGAAGTACTGGGCCACCGTGTGCCCGCCGCCGTGGACGCGCTGCTTGTCCCCTCGCGCTTCGAACCCTGTGGGCTGACCCAGCTTGGCGCGCTGCGTTACGGGGCCGTGCCGATTGCATCGCGGGTGGGCGGCCTTGCCGATACCATAGTGGACGCCAACCCCGCAGCCCTGGCGCGCGGGGGGGCGACGGGGTTCCTGTTTGCGCCCGTGGATGGGGAGACGCTGGTCGCGGGCGTCAGCCGCGCGCGCGCGCTGTATCGCCGCAACCGTCCGGCCTGGCGCCAACTCCAGCACAATGGCGCGGGGTATGACGTGTCATGGAATGACAAGGCCGCGCATTACGTCATGCTGTTTGCCGAAGTGCTGGGCGTGGACCTGTCGGCGCCCGCAACGTCCAACGTGATCTGCCTGCCCGGCGGGGCGGATATGGGCACGCGCCTGCGTGAAGGCCGCAGACGCACGATCGCCCGGCGGCCGCCGCGCCTGTCCCGCCCGCTGGCCGCGCCGTAGCCCGCGCGGCCATATCTGTTCGACGGCGTTACTGCACCAAAGACAATAATGAAGGCCACGGCATGAGGATCAGGCACGATGCAGCCCACTATTCCCTTCCCGAAGGCGTTGATGACCTGGTGCATGGACGCAGCCCCGACCCGTTTTCCATCCTTGGCCGGCATAACATGGGCAAGGTCGATGTCATCCGTGTTTTATACCACGATGCGGCCCGTGTGCGGCTGGTGGTCGAACGCCCGCGCGCGGGCGCGATCGAACGGCCCATGCGGCGCATGGGGGAGGGCGGGCTGCACATCGGCACGATCCCCGCGGGCGCGCGCTATCACCTGAAAATCCAGTGGGCCGACGCGGTCGAGGAAACGGATGATCCCTACGCCTTCGGCCTGCTGGTGGCGGATGCGGACCTGCGCCTGTTTTCCGAGGGGCGGCATCCGCGCCTCGACCGTGTCATGGGTGCGCAGCCCATGGTGGTGGATACGACGGCGGGCGTACGCTTTGCCGTATGGGCGCCCAATGCGCGGCGGGTTTCGGTCATCGGGGATTTCAATTTCTGGGACGGCAGGCGCCACCCCATGCGGCTGCGCCACGGGGCGGGGGTATGGGAACTGTTCATCCCCGGCCTTGGCCCCGGTGAACGGTACAAATTCGAGATCATGACGCGCGAGGGCCATATCCTGCCGCAGAAGGCCGACCCCTTCGCCCGCTTTGCCGAACGCCCCCCCGCCACCGCCTCCGTCATCGCATCCCCCGCGCCCTTTGCGTGGCAGGACCACGACTGGATGGAACAGCGCGCGGGCAGGCAGCGCGAGGATGCGCCCCTTGCCATATACGAACTGCACGTGCCCTCATGGCGCAGGCCGCAGGGCGATCCCGACCGCATCATGACATGGCACGAACTGGCGGCGGAACTGATCCCTTATGTAATGGATGCGGGCTTTACGCATATTGAACTCATGCCCGTGATGGAATACCCGTTTGGCGGGTCGTGGGGGTACCAGCCGCTGGGGCTGTTCGCGCCATCCGCGCGCCACGGGACACCAGCGGATTTCGCGGCCTTTGTCGATGCCTGCCACATCGCGGGCATTGGCGTGATACTGGACTGGGTGCCCGCCCATTTTCCCAATGATGTCCATGGGCTGGTCAATTTTGACGGCTGCGCGCTGTATGAACACCAGGACCCGCGCGAGGGGGTGCACCGGGACTGGAACACCCATATCTACAACCTTGGCCGGCATGAGGTGCGCGGCTTCCTGATCGCCAGCGCGCTGATGTGGCTGGAACGCTTCCATATCGACGGCCTGCGCGTCGATGCGGTGGCGTCCATGCTGTACCGCGATTACAGCCGCCGGGATGGGGAATGGATACCCAACATCCATGGCGGGCGTGAAAACCTGGAGGCCGTGGCCTTCCTGCGGCAACTGAACCAGGCCGTGCGCGACGCCATGCCCGACGCCATTACGGTGGCCGAGGAATCAACCGCGTGGCCCGGCGTCACCCGGTCGGTGGAACAGGGCGGGCTGGGGTTTTCATATAAATGGAACATGGGCTGGATGCATGACAGCCTGCGCTTCTTTGCCCGTGACCCGTTATGGCGGGGCTATCACCTGCCGGAAATCCTGTTCGGGCTGCACTATGCCTTCAGCGAGCGGTTCATCCTGTGCCTGTCGCATGACGAGGTCACGCACGGCAAGGGATCGCTGCTGTCGCGCATGCCCGGCGACAACTGGCGGCGTCACGCCAACATGCGGCTGTTCCTGGCCTTCATGTGGGCGCATCCGGGCAAGAAGCTGGTTTTCATGGGCATGGAATTCGCCCAGGAGGGCGAATGGTCGCATGATGGCCAGCCGGAATGGCATATCCTGTCCGACCCGTTCAAGTCCGGCATGCTGCGGATCGTGACCGACCTCAACCATATGTACCGCGCGTTGCCAGCACTCCATGCGCGCGACTGCGACCCCACGGGCTTTGCGTGGGTCATTGGCGATGACACGGCCAATACGGTCCTTGCATGGCTGCGCCTTGCCCCCGGCCATGCGCCGGTGCTTGTCGTACTCAACATGACGCCGGTTGTGCGCCATGACTACCGCGTGGGCGTGCCGGTGGGCGGGCCGTGGCGTGAATGCCTCAATTCCGACGCCACCGAATATGGCGGCAGCGGGGTAGGCAACGGCGGCTACGCCATGGCGACGGATCACGCGGCCCACGGGCACCCGTGTTCGTGCGTCCTGACGCTGCCGCCATTGGCCGCCCTTTACCTTCATCCGGCGGGGGAGGGGCCATGATGCGCTTTCCGTCCGCGCTCCTGCCCGGAACGCCCACGCGCCTTGGCGCGCACTGGGATGGCATGGGGGTCAATTTCGCGGTGTTTTCCGCCAATGCGCAGCAGGTTGACCTGTGCCTGTTCGACCCGCGCGACCGGCGCGAGATCGCGCGCTTCCGCCTGCCCGAATATACCGACGAGGTCTGGCACGGCTACCTGCCGGATGCGGAACCGGGGCTGCTGTACGGCTTTCGCGCCTTCGGGCCGTATGACCCGGTCAACGGGCACCGCTTCAACCCGCACAAGCTGCTGATCGACCCGTACGCCCGTCGCCTGACCGGCCCGATTTCGTGGTCGGACATGCAGTTTGGCTACCGCCTGCATTCACCGCGCGCCGACCTGTCGTTCGACCGGCGCGACAGCGCGCCCTACATGCCGCGCTGCGTCGTGGTGAACGACGCTTATGAATGGGAAGACGATGTCCTGCCCCGCGTGCCATGGGACCGCACCGTCATCATGGAAGCCCACGTAAAGGGGCTGACCATGTGCCGGGAAATGGACCGCAATCCCCAGCCCGGCACGTTCCAGGCGCTTGGCGCGCCGGAAATGATCGCCCACCTGCACCGGCTGGGTGTGACCACCCTCGAACTGCTGCCCATCCAGTGTTTCGCCCCCGAACGCTACCTGCTGGAACGCGGGCTGACCAATTACTGGGGGTACAACACGCTGGCCTTTTTCGTGCCGCATGCGGGCTACCTTGCCAACGGTTCGCCGCATGAACTGCGCGCGGCGGTCCGCAGGCTGCACAAGGCGGGGATCGAGGTGGTGATGGACGTGGTCTACAACCACACCTGCGAAGGCAGCGAACTGGGGCCGACCCTGTGTTACCGGGGACTGGACAACGCCACCTATTACCGCCTTGTGCCGGGGAATGAACGCCACATGATAAACGATACCGGGTGTGGCAATACGCTCAACCTGTCACATCCGCGCGTGTTGCAGATGGTGCTGGATTCCCTGCGGTACTGGGCGAGTGAATTCCATATCGACGGCTTCCGCTTCGACCTGGCCCCGGTGCTGGGGCGCGAGCCATACGGCTTTGACCCCGGTTCGGGGTTTTTCGATGCGATCATACAGGATCCCGTCCTGTCGGGACGCAAGCTGATTGCCGAACCATGGGACCCGGGGCCGGGCGGGTACCAGTTTGGCAATTTCCCGCCCGGCTTTGCCGAATGGAATGACCGGTTCCGCGACACCACGCGCCGGTTCTGGCGGGGGGATGCGATGCAGCAGGGCGAAATGGCGGCGCGCATCGCAGGCTCGGGCGACCTGCTGGACAAGCGCGGGCGCAGGCCGTGGAGTTCGATCAACATCCTGACCACGCATGACGGTTTCACGCTGGAAGATGTGGTCAGCTACGCCGGGCGGCACAATGACGCCAACAGGGAAAACGGGCAGGACGGCCACGCCGAGAACTACAGCGCCAACTGGGGCGTGGAAGGGCCAAGCGATGATCCCGCCATCGTGGAACTGCGCGGGCGCGTGCAGCGCGCGATGATGGCGACGCTCATGCTGTCCCATGGCACGCCCATGCTGCTGGCGGGTGACGAGTTCAACCAGACGCAGGAAGGCAACAACAATGCCTACTGCCAGGACAACGACATAAGCTGGCTGGACTGGGACCGGGCGGAAACGCCGGCGGGGCAGGTCATGACCGGGTTCGTGGCCCGGCTTGCGGCGCTGCGCCGGGCGCATGCCTCGCTCCGGGCCGCGCGTTACATGCACGGCCGGCACCACCCGTTGCCCGACCTGCCCGATATCGGCTGGTTCCGCCGCGACGGCTCCCCCATGGGGCAGGAACAGTGGGGCGAGGAAGCCTTCCACCTGCTGGGCGTGCGGCGCGCCAGCATGGAAGGGGACAGCGTGGACATAACCTACATGCTGCTCAACCCCGGTGGCGACGACATCCGCGCCGTGCTGCCGGGGCCTGCGGGGCAGTGGGTGCTGCTGCTGGACACCACCCGGCCCGAACAGCCGGAAACGGCGCTGGATGACGCGGCGCACGATGTTGTCGTGCCCGCCCACGGCCTGGTGCTGCTGTCCGTCGTGCCGGATGCGGAGGACGCGGCATGAACCGGTATTTCCAGCACCCCCGGCATGCCGGGGCCACGGTGGTGGATGGCGGGCATACGCGTTTCCGCCTGTGGGCGCCGTCATGCGATACGGTCGCCGTGGAGGTGGAAGGCCATGCCCCGGCACCGATGTCGCGACGCAAGGGCGGATGGTACGAATGCGTCTTTCCCTGCGGTCCCGGCGCGCGCTACCGCTACCGTGTCGCCCCCGACCTTGCGGTGCCCGACCCGGCATCGTGCTACCAGCCCGATGACGTGCACGGGCCGAGCATGGTGGTCGATCCCGGCGCCTATGACTGGCAGTACCCGCGCTGGTCCGGGCGGCCGTGGCATGATGTGGTGATATATGAACTCCATGTCGGGCTTATGGGCGGATACGCAGGCGTGGTGCGTGACCTGCCCCGCATCGCGGCCCTTGGGGTGACCGCCATCGAACTCATGCCGCTGTCGGAAATACCGGGCGGACGGAACTGGGGGTACGACGGCGTGTTTCCCTATGCGCCGGAATCCGCCTATGGCCATCCCGATGGCCTCAAGGCGCTGGTTGATGCGGCGCACGGGCTTGGGCTTATGGTGTTCCTTGACGTGGTGTACAACCATTTCGGGCCGGACGGGAATTACCTGGCGTCCTATGCCGCGCCCTTTTTCCGCGCCGACCTGCCGACGCCATGGGGGGCGGCCATTGACTTCCGGCAGTCGGCCGTGCGCACGTTTTTTGAAGACAACGCGCTGTACTGGCTGATGGAATTCCGTTTTGACGGATTGCGGCTGGACGCGGTGCAGGCCATTGCCGAACGCGACTGGTTGCGCGACCTGCCCGCGCGCGTCCGCACGCGCACCGAACCGGGGCGGCATGTCCACCTGATCGTGGAAAACGAGAATAATGACGCGGGCCTGCTGCGCGCGGGCTATCGCGCCCAGTGGAATGATGACGCCCATAACGCCCTGCACGTGATGCTGACGGGGGAGGGCGAGGGCTATTACGCCAATTTCACCCCCGACCCCACAGCCGCCCTGGCGCGCGTGCTGGCGGAAGGCTTCGCCTTCCAGGGGGAAATCTCGCCCGTTACCGACAGGCCGCGTGGCAGCCCCAGTGGCGACCTGCCATCCGAGCGCTTCATCATCTTCCTGCAGAACCATGACCAGATCGGCAACCGGGCGCTGGGCGAACGGCTGAATGTCCTTGCCCCCGAACCGGCGCTGCGCGCGGCCTACGGGCTTGTGCTGCTGTGCCCGCAGATCCCGATGCTGTTCATGGGGGAGGAATGGGGATCGCGCCAGCCCTTCCTGTTCTTCACCAGCCATACGCCCGGTCTGGGCCGGATCGTGCGCGACGGGCGGCGCAGGGAATTCGCGGCGTTTTCACATTTTGCATCAGAAAAGACGCGCGACACCATTCCCGACCCCAACGCGCCGGAAACCTTCGCCGCCTCCCGCCTGCATGACGCGGAACGCATGGCGCCGGACCATGCGGCGTGGACGGCCTTCATCCATCACCTGCTGGCGCTGCGCCATCGCTGGATCATGCCCCGCCTGTCCGGCGCCCATGCCATAGGGGCGGAGGTGATCGGGCCAAGGGCGGTGGTGGCGCGGTGGCGCATGGGGGACGGGGCGGTGCTGGGCATCGCGCTCAATCTGGGGGATGCGCCGCTCGCCATGCCCGATGCGCCGCGGGGCCGGCCCCTGTATATCCTGCCCATGGCGGAAACCGACGGGATTTCAGGCGTTCTGCCTGCCTGTTCCGTCATGGTCCGCCTTGCCGAGGTGCCCGATGAATAACCGCGACCTTGTCGATCGCGCCCGCCATGCCGGGCTGAGCATGCGCTGGCGCGACGCGGCGGGGCAGATCCACCGCGTTTCCAACGAAAGCGTGCGCCGCCTGCTGGCCGTGCTGGAGGGGCATGGCGCGCCCGCCGGCGCGGGCCTGCCGCCCATGGTGGTGACGGTGGTGGGGCAGGTCACCCCGCTGGCCCTGCCCGAAAATACGCAGGCGGCCGGTTTCCGTCTCGAGATGGAAACCGGCGCGGTGGTGGAGGGGCCATTGCGCCGCATACGCGGGCGGCCCGCGCTGCCACCGCTGCGGCAGTGCGGGTACCATCGCCTGTCCATCGGCCCGTATGCCACGACCCTTGCGGTGGCCCCGCCGTCCTGCCCCACCATTGGCACGCGGATGGAGGGGGCGGGGCCAGACCGGCCATGGGGGCTGGGCGCGCAGGTCTACGGCCTGCGCACGCCCGGCGATGGCGGCATGGGACACCTTGGCGCGGTGGCGACGCTTGCACGCCTTGCGGCGGCACGGGGGGCGGACGCGCTGGCCATAAGCCCGGTCCATGCCATGTTTGCCGCGCGCGTGGGGCAGTACAGCCCGTATTCGCCATCCACGCGCCTGTTCCTCAATGTCCTGCTGGCGGACCCGCTGGCGGTATTCGATACCGCGACGGTGCAGGCGGCGGGATTGCGGAATGGCAGGGCCTATGTCGATGCCGTCAGGACGCTGGAGGATGCGCCCCTGGTCGACTGGCCGCAGGCCGCCACCCGGCGCTATGAGCTGCTGCGACGGCTTTATGACGAACGGATCGCGCCAAATCCGCCTGCCGACCTTGCGCAATTCCACCAGGCGCGTGGCCCGGCATTGCAGCAGCACGCCGTTTTTGAAACCCTGCATGCCTATTTCACCACCCGTGGCGGGCGCGGTGGGGACTGGCGGCAGTGGCCGATTGCGATGCGTCACCCCGACAGCCCGGAGGTCGCGCGTTTCGCCTATGAATTCGCCCATGACGTCGGCTTCCATGTGTTCATGCAATGGCTGGCCGCCAGAAGCCTGGAACAGGCATGCGGGGCCGCGCGCGCGGCAGGCATGCGCATTGGCCTGGTGGCCGACATGGCGGTGGGCGTTGACCCGACCGGCAGCGAATGCTGGGCGCGGCAGCAGGAGTTCCTGGTGGGCGCGTCCATCGGCGCGCCGCCCGATGCGCTCAGCCCGGTGGGGCAGGACTGGGGGCTGACCACCTTTTCCCCCGCCGGGCTGCTGGCGGGGGGCTACCGCGCCTTTATCGAAACGGTGCGCGCGGGGCTGGCCCACGGGGGGGGCTTGCGCATCGACCACGTCATGGGGCTGGAGCGGCTGTGGGTCATACCGCAGGGGGGCACATCGGCCGAGGGGGCGTACCTGTCCTTTCCCGTGCGTGACCTCATGCGGCTTGTGGCGCTGGAGGCGACGCGCGCCAATGCCATCGTGATTGGCGAGGACCTGGGCACGGTCACCACCGCCTTTCGCACGATGGCGCAGAAACACGGGATCATGGGCATGAACGTGCTGTTTTTCGAACGCACGCCACAGGGGGCGTTCCGGCCGCCGGGCGCGTGGTCGGCCAGCGCGGCCGCCATGACCACCACGCACGACCTGCCCACCGTTGCGGGCTGGTGGCAGGGGACCGACATCGACTGGCGCGTGAAACTGGGCCAGGTGGCCCCGGGCGTGGATGGCGTCACCCTGAATGACGAGCGCGAGAACGACCGCGCCGCGCTATGGGCGGCGATGATGGCGCACCGTGGCGCGCCGCCACCAGGCCCGGCCGCGCGCAGGACGCCGCCCGTGGAAAAACCCCCCGCCACCGCCGCCGGCGCCGTAAAGGTGGTGGACGAAGCCATAGGGTTCGTCGCCCGCGCGGCATGCCCGCTGGCGATCATCGCGATGGAGGACCTGCTGGGCCTGAATGAGCAGCCCAACCTGCCCGGCACCACCACCGGGCACCCCAACTGGCGCCGGCGCTATCCGGGCATGACCGCGACCCTGCTGTCGGGCGTGGATGCGCGCCGCCGTTTCGGGCGGCTGCGGGCGGGACGGTCGTCATGAACAGCAGCCACGGCGCGCCGTCGGTGCGGGCGACGTACCGCCTGCAGTTCCGGGGCGGCATGACGCTGGATGGGGCGACGGCGCTGGTGCCGCAGCTTGCGCGGCTGGGCGTGAGCCATCTTTATGCCTCGCCGCTGCTGGCCGCATGTCCCGGCTCCACGCATGGCTATGACACGGTCAGCCATGACCGGATTGATCCCGTACTGGGGGACGAGACGGCGCTGGCGCGGCTGGCCGCGCGGCTGCATGCCCATGGCATGGGGCTGATTGTCGATATCGTGCCCAACCACATGGCGGCGGACGCACACAACCCATGGTGGATGGATGTGCTGACATGGGGGCGGGCATCGCCGCATGCCAACTGGTTCGACATCGACTGGGACGCGCCGGACCCTGACATACGCGGGCGTGTCATGCTGCCCTTCCTTGACCGGCCGTTTGATGACGCGCTGGCGGCAGGCATGCTGGCGTTGCGCCATGATGGTGACAGCGGGCTGTTTTTCATCCGTCACCATGACCACCGCTTTCCGTTGCGCCCCACCGGGTATGCATCCCTTCTGGCGGATGTCGATGCGCCGGGGGACCTGCTGGCCGCCTTTACCACCGTGGCCATGCGCGCAGGCCCGGGGCGGGAGTCCGAGGCGGCGCTGCACAGGCTGCGGCAATGGGGGGCAACCGACGCGGGCAGGGTGGGCATGGCCCGTATCGCCATGCTGCATGACGGCGCCAGCCTGTCGGGCCGCGCGCGCCTGGCGGACGTGCTAGCGGGACAGGCATGGCGGCTGGCCGGGTGGCGCGATGGGGCGTCGCGCCTGAACTGGCGACGGTTTTTTGATATTACCGGCCTTGTCAGCCTGTGTGTCGAACGTGAGGAGGTATTCGACGCCGTGCATGGCTATGTTCTTTCCCTGTACCGGCGCGGGCTGGTGGATGGCCTGCGCGTGGACCACATTGATGGCCTGTCCGTCCCCGCGATCTATTGCCAGCGCCTGCGCGCCCGGCTGGATCGCCTGACGCCCGACCGGCCGGAGGACGCATTGCCCGGCGGGGCGGTCTATGTTGAAAAGATCCTGGTCGCGGGGGAATGCCTTCCCGCCGCATGGCCGGTTGATGGCACCACCGGCTATGACTTCATGGACCAGGTATCAGCCGTGCTGCATGACGCCCATGGGGCCGGGGTGCTGGACCGGCTATGGGCCGGGTGCGGTCCCGACGCCAGCCCCCTTGGCCCGATCGTGCGGGCGGCGCGCGCCTATCTGCTTGAACATGTCTTTTGCGCGGAATCCAGCCATCTGGCCACCCTGTTGCGCCACTGCCTGCCAGACGGGGACGGGTCATGGGCGGCACAGGACCTGCGGCCCGTTCTGGAATGCCTTTTGCTGCAATTTCGTCCCTACCGCACCTATTTTGGTGATGAGGCCGTGCAGGACCATGCGGCTGACCACCTGGTGCTGGATGCGGCAGGGAGGGCGGCATGTCAGGTTACAACCGGGGCGCAGGCGATGGTGATGGAGGACATCACGGCCCTGCTGTCGGCCTGTCCCGAACAGGCGCCGCCCCCTGTCGTGCGCCGGGCGCAACAGGCGTTTGAGCACCTGACCGCGCCACTGGCCGCCAAGTCGCTGGAGGATACGGCATTCTACCGTTACGGCCGCCTGCTGTCGCGCAACGAGGTGGGATCGGACCCTGCCCTATTGGGCCTGCCGGTTGCGGCCTTCCATGCCTGCTGCCTGTCGCGTCGGGAACGGTTTCCCCATGCATTGCTGGCGACCGCGACCCATGACCACAAGCGCGGCGAGGATGCCCGCGCCCGCCTTGCGGTGCTGAGCGCCATGCCCGTGGAATGGGAACGGCAGGTACAGGACTGGTTCGCCCATAACCACGCGGCAGGCCGGGGAGGGCCTGACCGCGTTGACGAGGTCATGCTGTACCAGACACTGGTGGGGGCATGGCCGCTGGAACCGTTTGCGAATGATGCCGAACGGCTGCATTTCCGCAGGCGCATCCGGCAATGGCAGGTCAAGGCCCTGCGGGAAGCCAAGCGCCACACCGGCTGGACCCGTCCCGATACGGCGTATGAGGACGCCTGCGCCGGTTTTGTGGACCGCCTGCTTGATCCTGTGGTCTCCGCAGCCTTCCTGCGGCAGATGGCGGGGTTTGTGGACCACATTGCCCCGGCGGGCGCGGTGAACGGCCTTGCGCAGACGTTGCTGCGCCTGACCGCGCCGGGGGTGCCGGACCTGTACCAGGGGTGTGAGTTGTGGGATTTCAGCCTTGTCGATCCCGATAACCGCGCGCCGGTCAATTTCGATTACCGTGCCGGGCTGCTGGAACACGACACCAGCTTTGCCGCGGCCGCAGCCGACTGGCGCACGGGGCGGGTCAAGCAGGACATGATCCGCCGCATCCTGGCGTTCCGCCAGAATTATCCCGACCTGTTCACTTTCGGCACCTATGAGCCGGTGGAAACCACGGGGCGGGACCGCGCCCACGGCATTGCCTTCCTGCGGCGGCATGGGGGGACCAGCCTGCTGGTCGTCGCCCCCCGCCTGCCGCACGCATTGGGGGTGGGGGCGGCGAACCTGGCGGCCGGGCGCGATATCGACCTCGGGCTTGAACTGCCGCGCCTGCGCGGGCCATGGCACAGCCTGCTGGGGGACATGCCATGGCAGGTGACGCATCCGTTCACGCGCGGGCAGGTGCCGCTGGCCTGCCTTGTTCACCATGCGGTGGGGGAATAGGGCGGGGGCCTGTTCCGTTCCGGGTGGATCTTGCGTCCAGTCAGGAATTTTGTATCCTGCTTCGTTTCATATGCCTGTGTGATGGCATGGGCGCGGACAGATACAAAAGGCTGGAACTTGACCGGTTTTGACGACAACCAGAAAATCAGGCGTCCCGGCCTGAAACGCAGGGACCTGTTTGCCGGTTCCCTGGCTTTTGGCACCCTTGGCGCGCGCGGCATGTGGCATTCCGTGCCGGCCGCCGCCGCCGCCCTGCAGCGCACCGCCGCCAGCGGCACCGTGCCCCGTCTGGTACCCATGCGCGCCCATGCCGACCAGATTACCGATATCAAGGTCTGCCTGCGCCCGTTCCGCCCCGCCGGTCCCCGGCTGGATGTCGAGCGCGTGGGCGACAAGGTGGTCATCCATAACTATGGCCATGGCGGTAGCGGGTGGTCCCTGTCATGGGGATCGGCCGATATCGCGGTGGGCAAGGCGGCGTCGCTGTCGCCCCGGCGGATTGCGGTGGTGGGCTGTGGCGTGATCGGCCTGACATCGGCCCTGAGCGCGCAGCGCGCGGGCTTTGATGTCACCATCTATACCCGCGACATGCTGCCCCATACCCGGTCGGTCCGGGCCAATGGCAGCTGGACGCCGGATTCACGCATCGCGCTGACCGCCCCCGCCGGGCCGCAGTTTGCCGAGGTGTGGGAACAGATGGCCCGCTATTCATGGAAAACCTATCGCGACTACCTTGGGCTGCCGGGCAACCCGATTGATTTCCGTGACGACTACACGCTGTCGGATACGCCATTTGACCAGGTCCCCGAACCCGCGGGCCGGACCGGGCCGGGGGATTACGCATCGACCGGGATGCCGCGCGCGACCAGCGAATTCGCGACCTATGGCGACCGGATCAGGGATATCATTCCAGCACCCGAACTGCTGGCCAGCCAGGATAATCCCTTTCCCGTGGCCTACGCGCAGCGCGCGCCGATGATGATGTTCAATTTCGGGGCGTACGGGCACCTGCTGCTGTCGGAATTCCATCAGGCGGGCGGCAAGATCGTGATCCGTGAATTCCATACCCCCGCTGACATGAAATCCATCGCGGAACCCGTCATCATCAACTGTCCCGGCTATGCCGCGCGGGACCTGTGGGGGGACAGGACCCTTATTCCCGTGCGTGGGCAGACGGCGTGGCTGCCGCCGCAGCCGGATGTGACATATGGGGTGGAGTACAGGGGGGCGTCCGCCCTGTCCAAAAGCGACGGGCTGATGATCCAGGCCGTTGACCTGAACGATGTGGGCGAAATGGAAGGGGTCGGCAACAGCTTCGAACATGTCGACCGCGCCGAAGCTGAAAAGGCGATTGCGGTGTTTGAAAACCTGTTTGCACGCTTTCCCGCGGGGCGCGGCTGATGCGCGGGCGGGGCCATGCCGGTCGCGCGGGCCTTGGGGCGGGGCTTCTGCTGGCGCTGGCGCATATGGGCGCGCCCACGGCCAGTGCGGCGCAGGCGCGGAGTGTATCCTATTACACTACCGAACAGGCCCAGCGAGGGGCGACGGCATACCAGCAGTTCTGCGCCGTCTGCCATGGCGCCAGTCTTGCAGGGGCATTTGACGTGCCGCCGCTGAAGGGGCGGTTTGTCACCAACTGGTCCGGCACGACGCTGGACCACCTGTTTGACTATATTTCCAAAGCCATGCCGCTGTTTTCCCCCGGTGCGCTGACACCGGCGCAGAATGCCGACCTGGTGGCCTTCATACTGCGTGAAAACGGCGTCCCTGCGGGCCGGGTGGAACTGCCCGCCACGGATGCCGCGCTGAAAACCATGGCCTTTCCCTCCATTTCCGCTGACAGGATAAAATGATGCGCGCATCCCGCCCCACCGGCAGGATGCGCGTTGCGGGATGACGGAGGGCCATCCTTCTTTCCCGGCTGCCGCCTGCCACGGATCACAGTGTGGGGAGAAGGAACAATATTTCTGAACTTATGCTAATATCTGGCGTTGGGTGCATGTGGCGGGCTGCCGCAAGCATCCCCGCATACCTCGTGACAGTTCCAGTACCCACCATGCAGATGCAGGGAGATGGACATGACGAAGTCAGATATGACCGTGAGTAACCAGGAACTTGAGATGCGGGCGATCAGCCTGTGGAACAAGCAGCATCCCGACCGGCCATGGCGGCGGCTGAGCAACCTGCACCGCTATCGCCGGACCACGCATGCGCTGCAGGGTATTCCGGCCTTTCCGGAGGAACAGGCGCAGTTCCGGTTTCTCGCATCCCACGGCATGGGCCTTTCACAGGGCCGGAACTGCATGTAACCGGATGGCGGGCGGTGGCGCCCGCATGCGCCCGGCCCGCCGTTCCGGGTTGACGGGAGGGGTGGGTGCGCTTGCGCGCCCGCCCTGTCGCCGCGTGGCCAGAAGGGATGATCAGCAGGACGGGTCAGTGCAGGGCGGATGGGCTGCGCAGGGTCTGGTGGCTGGTGGACATGCCGGGCTGGTCCGGGCTTGTGTTGCCAGCGGGCTGTTTTGTCAGGGGCCTGTCGGGCTGCTGCTGCCGGGCCGGGTCGGCCTTTTCCGGTAGGGGAGCCGCCGCGCGGGAATAAGGCCGGGCACGCGCGATGGAGGAGGGGGAATTGCCCCCCGGCTGGCTTACGTTCCGGTCCTGTGGGTGCTGCTGCGCCATGGCGCACGGGGCGGTGGCCAGCGGCAGGCACAGCATGAGTATCGCAGGAAAATATCGCATCGCGTCATATCCCTGAAGATATCGGGATGGGAAGGCGCAAAATCGCCACCGGCATCCGCTTTCCTGTCCATAGCGTGCGGGCATGGGAACAGTTCCGGAGCGGCGGGGCGTTTTATTGTCATTCCGTTTTATTGTAATTCGGGCAGGTTTACTTTCATGGATATTGTGCCATTCCATCCTGTATTGAAATATTTTGAAACCTTCATGGAGGCGGAATGTTATGCCCGGGGCGCCGCATGGTTCATGCGCGCCGTCATGCCGACCGGGTAAATGCCGGGATAAGGATAAGCTGCGCATGACGGGGGAGTGCATGTTTGTACGGTCATGACGCATGGAATGACAGGATTACGCACATGCCAGACAGAGTCCCTTCCCAGGCGGATTTTTTTGATTCCGATTTCTGCCAGCATAAGAATTTCTGGCAGAAACGTAAGGTTTCCATCCTGACTGACATGCTGTTCGATATTCACAATACGAAATTCGCCCGGCAGGTCAGGCGTATCGCGACACGTCACCCGGTCCGGAAAGTACTTGTCACGTCCGTACAGGTTCCAAGACGGGACATGAAGCTTGAAAGAATATTCAGCCGGTTCATGAACACACGGCATAGCGTTGATTTCGCCCCGGTGCGCATGATGCGGGGCAAGGGCAAGTTCAGTAATATCAATACAGCCCTGGCACGGGTCAACCTGTCTGATTACGACTGGGTTGTGGTAACGGATGATGATGTGAACCTGCCATACCGGTTTCTGGACAAGTTCATACCGTTATGTGAAATCATGGACCTGAAAATATCACAGCCCGCGCATCGTTACCATTCCCATGCCTCCTTTACGTTCAATTACAGGAAATGGAACAGTATTGCCCGTGTGACGCGATATGTGGAAGATGGCCCCGTTACGGCGTTCCACAGGGATGCCATGGCCTACCTGTTCCCCTTTCCCGAACTGCGCTGGGCATGGGCGACCGATATCGCATTCTGTGACCAGGCCCACAGGCACAACCATAACGTCGGCATTGTCGATTATACCGCCATCGAGCACCTCAAGCCCGCCGGGCAGGATTATCCCGTAGGGGAAGCCCGGGCCGAGGCACGGGCTTTTCTGGCGCGCCGGTCATTGCGGCCCGACCGGCTTGACCTGTTCCGCAATACGGAAATACTGCGCCATATCGGCAATGAATGCCTGACATACGATGTCATGGTGTAAGGGCGGCCTGTGCCCTCGGCATCGCCCGGATGCTGGCTGTTTTCGTGAATTCCCTTTATGGCAGTCCGCAGGAGCTTTCGCGAAGGATTGACCATGCCCCCATCGCATGATGCGGCCCTGTCCCCCGCCGAACAGGCGCAACTGGGCGTCCATATCTGGCATAATGCCTTCTGCGCGGCCCTGCTGGACATGGACGCCGTGCAGCGCAAGGCCCTGCTGGCCCGCCTGGAACGGCTGGGGCGCACCATAGAACAGGGCAAGGATACGCCCAGCCGCGTCAATACCCGTGCCGCGCGCAATCATGCCCTGCACCTGATCCGGCAGGCCGTGACAGAGGCGGAAAACAGGACGCCCCCGCTGCGCGTACCATCATGGTGCCGGGATATCCCTGATTGTGACTGATCGTGCATAAGCGTCTTTTCCCTGTTGCTGATTGCCTGCGGGGCGCAACTGGCCCAGTCTGGCGCTGTAATCATGATGGAAAAGAGGATTTGACGTGATTGACCATGACCTGCAGGGGACGATGCTCCGCCGCATGGCCGATAATGGGGGGGCGGCCAACCTGGCGCCCGAACACGATGCGGATGCCGCGCGTTATGCCCGGAACCTGCTCGACCTGGAATTGCAGGGACTGAGCAAGGGCGGCGTCAGCATTACCGCAAACGGGTTGCGGATCACGGGCGACAGCACTCTGACCAATGCGGGACGGGCCTATCTGGATCGGCCGGATGACATGCATGTGGCGCTGGATGGTTCCAAAACCGTAGAGGCGCTGCACCAGCGTATCGCGGATGACCCCGCCCTGTCGGATACGGAACGCCATGACCTTGCCCGTTCGCTTGATGACATGCACCCGCTATCGCTGAAAGCCTTCGGTCAGGAATTGCTGGAACGTGCGGTCACACATGGGGCGGATACGGTATCGCTGCTGAAAAAACACACGGCCCCGAAGGATGCGCCCTGAGGTCCATCACTTTGCGTGGCGGTGATGGGTGCAGGGCCGTCGCGTTGAATGGCGCCGTAACGGCCGGTCCGCACCGGGCAATTTATGCTGAACCAAGATATGAGAAAAAATGTATATAAAATTAATACATAATTCTTATTTAAATAAAAAATTACCATAATAAATAAAAACGGGCTGCCGCAAGTAAATTGCGAAAAGGTAGCCGGTTTCTTGCATATCAGGTCGGCTTCCGCGTCTCTGCGCTTTTAGGGCCATCTCTGCAATAACACGGGATGGCTGCCTGAAATGGTCGATGGTCATGCCGTGTCTACATGGCGGGCATTCCTTATCAGGCCGTCGGGACGGAAGGGGAACAATGCGGCACTTAACCGATACTTGCCCGCGGGGCGGCAAAGGCCATTCCCTGCTGGCGCTCTGGCGGGTGGCCGTTATGGGGTTTGTCGCAGCATGCCTGCTGGTCCTGCCGGGGCGCGTCCATGCCGCCGATGCGGATGCGGCGCAGGGCATGAGCCGTGAACAGGCGCAACAGGTGCTGGCGGTCATGAACGACCCGGCGAAACGCGCCGAATTCACCAATACGCTGTCGGCCATCGCATCCCGGCTGCCCTCCGCCCCCGCGACCCCTGCCGCAGCCCCCGGGGCCGTTACGGATACCCTGCAGGTCGAACCCGATACGCTGGGTAGCGACCTGGTGCTGGACATGGAAACCCTGCGTGGCCGCCTGATCGTGCAGGCCCAGCATTTTGTCGCCCTGTTTGGCGACCTGGTGTTTGTGGCGCACTGGACCCACACCATTTTCGCCGATCCGCAATCACGGATGATCCTGTTTGACGCCACGGGGCGGGCGACCCTGATCCTGCTGCTGGCGCTGGCAGCGGAACATGGTTTTTCGCTGCTGCTGCGCAAGCCGCTGCTGAAGGTTACCGAACGCGCGGTCGCGACCGAACGCCGCCTGAACCTGCCTGACGCCACCGCCGCCCCGGCGGCGGCCCCACCGGCAGGGGCGAGCGCACAGGACACGGATGACGCGCAGACCCAGCAGGGCGACATGCAGGCCCAGCACGCGACGCTGCGCCTGCTGGCCCGCGTGCCGTATTCGCTTATGCACCTGCTGATCAAGCTGCTGCCGGTGGGACTTTTTTTCGCGCTTGGCACCTGTTTTGCCTACCTGCTGACCACCACGCACCAGGCCATGCTGGTTACGCTTACGCTGACGAATGCCTATGTGGTCGCCCGCGTGGTCTACCTGCTGCTGGAAACGCTGTTCGTGCCGCATTCGCCCGCCATCCGGCTGTGCAGCGCCAGCGACCAGACGGCCTTCATGGTCACGCACTGGCTCAACTTCCTTGTCGCGGCGCCATCGGTGGTGGTCTGCCTGTCCACGCTGGGGGGCGTGTTTGACATGCCCGCGCGCGGGACGGAGGCGATCATCCGTTCCGTCGTGCTGATCGAGCATGTGCTGGTCGCCATTTTCACATGGCGGGTGCGCATGCATGTCGCCGTTGCCCTGCAACCCCCCGCGCGCCTGCGCACGCAGCCATTCTGGATGTTCCTGGGGCGGCTGGTCTACCTGTGGTGGGTGCCGGCCATGTTCTTCAACTTTGCGTTGTGGCTGATCTGGGCCACCCATATCCAGGGCGGTTATGCGTGGATCATCCGCACCGTCATCCTGACAACGGCTGTCGTGATCCTGTCGCGGGTGCTGTCGGTGCTGATCTTCAACCTGCAGAACCGGCTGTTCCACGTCTCCCCCCTGATGGAGGCGCGTTATCCCGGCCTGCAGGCGCGGGTGAACTATTATTATCCGGTTTCGCGCAAGATCCTGTCGTTCCTCATGTTCTTTGCGTCCGCCACGCTGTTCCTGCAGGCGCTGGGGCTGCCTGCCATCCATTTCCTGCTCCATGGCAGGCTGGGGCCTAAGATCATTGGCGCGATGCTGTCGGTGCTGGTTGCCTACACGGTCGCCATCATCATATGGGAAGCCGCCAACGCCGCCCTGCAGGGACAGATCGCCCGTTTCGAGAATTCATCCCAGACCGGGCGGGCCAGCCGCCTGCGCACGGTCCTGCCCATTATCAAGACCGTGCTGCTGGCGCTGATCATCATCATCGTGGCGGTCACCACCCTGTCGCAGATCGGGATCAATGTGGCGCCCCTGCTGACCGGCGCGGGGATCATGGGTGCCGCCATCGCCTTTGGCGCGCAGAGCCTGGTCAAGGATTTCATCACCGGCTTCTTCATGCTGGTGGAAAACGCCATTCAGGTCGGTGACTGGGTGACCGCAGGCGGCGTGTCCGGCACGGTCGAACACCTGTCGATCCGGACCCTGCGCCTGCGCTCGGTCAATGGCGACCTGCATATCATTCCGTTTTCGGAAGTGTCGTCCATCGCCAACACATCGCGTGACTACAACCTTGTCGTGGTCGATTTCATGATCGACCTCAGCCAGGACACCAAGCAGCTTTGCGCGATCTTGCATGAAGAACTGGAGATCATGCGCAAGACGCCCCGTTACGGGCATCTCATCATGTCCGAATTCGCCTTTCTTGGCATCGAGCAGGCGGATGGCAATGGCGCGCGCTTCCTTGGTTCGGTCCGTACCACGCCGGGGTCCAAATGGACGGTCTACCGTGAATACTATGCCCGCCTGGCCGTCCGGATGAACCATGAAGGCATCAAGTTCCCGGTTCCCAGCTTCCTCAATTTTCTGGACAATGGCCCCGGGCAGGATGGCCTGAAGGTGACGGCGACCGCGCCCCCCACCACAGGGCCGCGTGCTGATTCCCCGGCCTGAAGACATTTTTGGTGAAGCTTTTTTCAAAAAGCTTCGGAGACGGTCGCCTTTGTGGAAAAAAGGCGCCACCCAGGGACTTCTTTTACCAATGGTTTATTGTGCCACGAAAACCGTATCGTAAAGCAGCTTGAAATTCAGCACCAGAATGATGGCCGCCACCAGCCATGACAGCAGGGCGAGCGGGCGGGCAATGACGAATTCCCCCATTTTTCCCCGGTCGGATACGAACATCACCAGCGGGATCACGGCAAAGGGCAATTGCAGCGACAGGATCACCTGACTGGCCAGCAGCAGTTGTCCCACGCCCCTGTCCCCGTACAGGGCCGTGACAATGACAACCGGGACAATGGCCAGCCCGCGTGTCAGCAGCCGTCGCGCCCAGTGGGGGATGCGCAGCCGCAGGAACCCTTCCATGATGATCTGGCCGGCCAGCGTGCCGGTAATGGTTGAATTGGTGCCCGCCGCCAGCAGGGCCACCGCGAACAGGGTGGAGGCAATGCCCAGCCCCAGTATGGGGGACAGCAGGCGGTACGCGTCCTCCAGTTCCGCAACGTCCCGGTGCCCGGTGGTGTGGAAGGCGGCGGCTGCCACAATCAGGATGGCCGCATTGATGAACAGCGCCAGCATAAGCGCAAGCGTGCTGTCCCATGTGGCCCAGCGTATGGCGTCCCGTCGTCCCGGCACGGTGCGGGGAAAGGCGCGCGTCTGCACGATGGAGGAATGCAGATACAGGTTGTGCGGCATGACCGTCGCCCCGATGATGCCAATGGCGACATATAGCATCTGGCTGTTGGTCACGATTTGGGGGGAGGGCACAAAGCCCTTCAGCAAGGCCATGATGGGGGGCTGCGCCGCCACGACCTGCACGGCAAAGCACAGGGCAATGATGCTGAGCAGCCCGATAATGAAGGCTTCAAGGTAACGGAAGCCCCGGTTCATCAGGAACAGCACGAGAAAGGCGTCCAGCACGGAAATCAGGGCGCCCGCCAGCAGGGGCATGCCGAACAGCAGTTGCAGCGCGACCGCCGTGCCGATGACTTCCGCCAGGTCGCAGGCGATGATGGCCAGTTCGCAGGCCAGCCACAGGATAATGTTCACAACCGGCGGGAAGTGATCCCGGCAGGCCTGCGCCAGGTCACGCCCGGTGGCGATGCCAAGCCGCGCCGACAGCGATTGCAGTATGATCGCCATGAAGTTTGACAGTCCGATCACAGCCAGCAGCGTATAACCGAACTGCGCCCCGCCCTGCAGGTCGGTGGCCCAGTTGCCGGGGTCCATATACCCGACCGAAACCATATAACCCGGCCCCACGAACGCCATGAACCGGCGCAGCCATGACGCCCCGGCATCCGGCACCCTTACGCTGGCGAAGGCTTCAGGCAGGCTATTGGCTTCAGGTTCCCCCGGCCGGGCGAAGCGCCATGCGGCGGTGGGTGGGGAAGCGGGCGGTGGGGCTGGCGTCATGGTCATACTCAATCGTATCTCCCATGAATATGCAATATGCTATATTCCATTGCTCAGGGAAATTTTATCAGTCGATGCCATGATATGACAGAGGCAATGCATGGAATAAAAAAATCGCACATATATGCCCGTGGGCAGGCCGCGTCTGTATTGGCGATAAAGCTATATCGAAGGGTGAAAGCGGGCAGGACCATAACGGTTGCCAATGCGCCATGCATGGATCGGATGCACGCGCCGTCCCCGCCAGGGGATTGCATTGAAAACCCGCCAGTAAAACAGCCCGTCAATCATAGGGCCGGCTGCCCCGCAACTATGGGCGCAATACGGATTGCGCCCCGAGGCGGCCGTGCGTCCTTCTGGCCAGAACGGGAACAGGGCGCTTTTATTCCGTCGCGGCCAGCGCCACCCTGCCTGCCGCGGCCAGCGCCACGTCGCCCTGGGGGGAGTGGATGCGCGCGCAAAGCACGTTGCGAAAATGGCGTTCCAGCGGGTTGTCCTCGCTCAGGGCCGGATTGCCGATCGCGGCAACGCCCAGCTCCACGGCCCTGATGGCGTTTTCCGTCATGACATATTTGGCCAGATTGGCCTCGGTGCCGGGATAGTCCCCGCTTTCCGCCCGGCCGAGGGCAACATCCAGTATGCTCCGGTTGCTCATCAGCAGCGCGTCAATCTGCCCCAGCAGCGTATGGAACCGGGGCAGGGTGGCAAGCGGCCTGCCCAGCGCCGTCGGCACGCGGGCATGCAGGAAGGAAACCAGCCAGTCCCGTGCCGCATGGGCCACGCCATCATACAGGGCTGCGATGGCCAGCGCATGGCCGGTAACAAGCGCCCCGTCGTTGCTCTGCCACTGTTCGGGCAACCGCAGGTCAACCAGAGCCGATTCAGGCAGTTCGACATTTTCGAATACGAAGGTATGGCTGCCTGTCGCGCGCATGCCCATCTGGCGCCAACTGCGTTCAATGCGTATGCCCGGGGCATGCAGGTCAACCAGAACCTGCCCCACCCGTGGCTGGACCTCGTCCGTTGCGGCCCATACCGTGCCCCAGCGCAGGGCGGTTGACCCGGTGGAATAGATTTTCCGCCCGTTCAGCATGATCCGGCCCGCATCGCGTGTAATGCGTGTCGCGGGCAGGCCGCCGCGTGCGGGGGTACCCAGTTCAGGCTCGACCCGCAGCGCGTTGATCAGCGCGCCATCCCGCAGGGCGGTTTCGATCACCTGCCGTCGCGCGGTGTCAGGCCAGCGGGAATCCCGTGCAACCAGCATATGCTGCAGGAAATGCATGGCCATGATCAGTGCGGTAGTGGGGTCGCCGGTGGCCAGTCGGCCGACCACATCCACCACCTGCCGCAGGCCGCTACCCTGTCCGCCATCCATGCGCGCGATGGTCAGGCCCAGCAGGCCCGCCGCGCGGCATTCATCAAGGTTTTCGGTGGCGATTTCGCCAGATTGGTCATGGGCGGCCGCACGGCTGGCAAAGCGTGCCGCCAGTCCGTCCAGTGTCTGTCGGGGGGGCGGAATGGCGGGGGCGGGGGGTGAACCCATGGCTTGGATATCCTTGCTGCGGTCATCCATGGCGGACCGGACCCCACCAACTTCATCATCATGTGCCGATGCGCGCAAGCCATGGTCGCTCCGGCCCTGCGTGCGTCGGGTAGCGGCCTGAATAATAACAAAAAATATCGTATATTTGTAAAAATATCATACCGTCTGGTTGAAATGATCAGCCATCATGCTACCGTCCCGCCATGTTTTTCCTGTTCGCCCGGCTCCTGTCATGGATGCGGGGCGCGCGCGGAAGGCGTGCGATCGTGCCGCATGGGCGCGATGGCCACCATGGCTGCCCATATCCCGGTTACACGGGTGCGGGCATGCCGGTCTTTTTTCCAACCAGCAGGGTTTCAGATGAAGCAACGTGAACTCGGGCGTACCGGTATCAGGGTCAGCGAGATCTGTCTTGGCACGATGACATTCGGCCAGCAGAATACGGAAGCCGAAGGGCATGCGCAGCTGGACATGGCCGTGGCGAACGGCATCAATTTCATTGATACGGCCGAACTGTACGCCATCCCCCCGCGCGCCGAAACCCATGGTGCGACCGAGCGGATTATCGGTAGCTGGCTCAAGGCCCGGGGCGGGCGTGAACGTCTGGTCATCGCCAGCAAGGTGGTCGGGCGTGGCACGTCGCCATGGTTCCGTCCGGGGGGCGAGGACACGCGCCTGACCCCGGAACAGATCCGTTACGCGCTGGATGGGTCGCTGCGCCGCCTGGGCACGGATTACATCGACCTGTACCAGTTGCACTGGCCGGACCGGAAACTGGGCCTGTTCGGGGCGGGGGGCAATACGTTCGCCACCGTGCCTGATGCCGATGAGGTGCCGATTGCCGAAACGCTGGGCGTGCTGGGGGACCTTGTGAAGGAAGGCAAGATCCGCCATGTCGGCCTGTCGAACGAGACCGCATGGGGCCTGTCGCAATACCTGGCCGAAGCCCGCAACGGCGCGCCGCGCGTGGTGTCGATCCAGAACGCCTATAACCTGATCAACCGCACGTTTGAAATCGGGCTGGCGGAAATGTCGCTGCGCGAAGGGGTGGGGCTGCTGGCCTATTCCCCGCTGGCGCAGGGATACCTGACGGGCAAGTACCTTGACGGCGCGCGGCCCGCCGGTGCGCGCACGACCCTGTTCAAACGTGGGCAGCGTTATGAGAAGCCGGGGGTAGACGACGCCATTCGCGCCTATATCCAGCTTGCGCATGAATACGCGATTGATCCGGTGCAACTGGCCATCGCCTTTGTCACGTCGCGTCCGTTCGTGACCTCCAACATCATCGGGGCCACCAGCACGGCGCAACTGGAGACCATCGTGGGGGCGGAAAACGTGACCATTACCCCGGAACTGGAAGAACGGATCAACGCCATCCACCAGGTCCATTCCAACCCGGCGCCCTGACGGGGCGGGCCATGGCGCGTATCGCCATGGCTGTCCCTTGCGCCGGGACAGTCGGCCAGTATTCCATTATCAACAATCCATGATGTAGTACAAGTAAAAAACGATTTCACCTGATTGAACATATCCGTGCGGATTTGTGAAATTACGTGCTATATTGAATGGCCGTTGTCTTATGGGTGTCCCGGTGATTCTGTTTTTCTCTGGCCTGATCGCGCTTGTCCTTCTGGTCGCACTGAATATCTTCATTTCACTGTCTGAAATATCCTTTGCCGCCGCGCGTGACGTACGCCTGCGTTCGCGCGCGGAAGCGGGTGATGAACGGGCCACAGCGTTCCTGAAACTGCGGCGCAACAGCGGGCAGGTCATGACCGTCCTGCAGATATGCCTCAATGGCGTGGGCGTGCTGGGCGGCATGATCAGTTCGGAAATGATCGCGCCGTCCGTCACCCATGGGCTGATGGGGTGGGGCCTGCCGGCCCCGACCGCGGAAACGCTGGCCTCGGTCTTCGGGTTCGTGCTGGTGACGGGGCTGTTCGTGCTGTTTGCCGACCTGCTGCCCAAACGTGTCGCCATGAACGCGCCGGACAAGATCGCGCTGGCCGTGGGCTGGTTCCCGGCCCTGGCGCTCAAACTGCTCTATCCCATCGTCTGGGTGTTTTCCAAGCTGTCGGACACCATCCTGCGCGCCCTGAAGATCCCGGCGGCATCGGCGGTCGAACCTGTTACGCCAGAGGACCTGCGCGCCATCCTGGCCGCCGGCACGGCGTCGGGCGTGCTGCTGGAACAGGAACACCAGATGATCCAGAACGTGCTGGGGCTGCAGGACCGTTCGATCACATCCGCCATGACCCCGCGTGATGAAATCGTGTTCCTCGACCTGCAGGAAACCATCGAGGAACAGAAGACCAAGGTCCGCGCCAAGCCCTATTCACGCTACCCGCTGTGCAATGGCGGGCTGGATAACGTCGTGGGGTCCATCCGCGCGGAAGACGTGCTGGCGGCCGTGGTGGACCGTGACCCGACCCAGCAGCCCGCCAAGGGGCCACAGGGCGGCCTGTCCAGTGGCAACGCGATCTTTCAGGTGCGGCGCGATGTGCTGTCCGTGCCCGAGACGATCAACCTGTGGGATACGCTGGCGCAGTTCGACACGCATGGCGTGGGTTTCGCGCTGGTGGTGAACGAATACGGGCTGGTCGTGGGGCTGATTACCTTCAAGGACATCATGGGCGCCCTGATGGGCGGGCTTGCCAACCCGTTCGAGGAACAGCTGATCGTGCGCCGCGACGCCAATTCATGGCTGATTGATGGCGCAGCGTCGATAGGCGACGTACGCCGTGAACTGGAAGCCGCCGACCTGGATGAAGCCGGGCCATTCGACACCATTGGCGGTTTTGTCATGCACCGCCTGCGCCGCATGGCCCGCAAGGCCGACCGCGTGGATACGCAGCGTTTCCGTTTTGAGGTCGTGGATGTCGAGGGCTTTCGCATCAACCAGTTGCTGGTCACCCGGCTGGCCGGGCCGTAACCGCCCCGGGGGTCATGGCCTGCCCATGCCCCCGCCGCCCATATAGGGACCACCGTATCCGCGTCCCGGTCCGCCATATCCGTTTCCATAGCCGCCACGGTGATAGCCGTCATACCCACGGTGGTGATGATGGTAGCGACCGTCGTGGCATCCTGCCACGGACAGGCCGATGGCTAGGGCGATGAATAACCTGATGGGACGTATCATGGGCGCCTCCTGATAATATCGTGACAACGCCATGGCGGCGCAAAGGTTTGGTAATTGCCGCCTGAATGCATGCTGGCGGCGGCGTTTGCGTACAATCAGGCCACGCGCGGCGCGGGCAGGCCATGCATGGCGCGGGCTTTTTTCACGACGGGCTGGAAGGTCGCACGATCCGGGCCAGCGGGCGCCTGCCGCCCGCCAGCGCTGGCGCGCAGGCCGCAAGGTCGAGCGAATGGCTGACGGGGGGCCGTAGCGTCCGGCCCGGATTGTTTTCAGGACTGTATCGCGGGTCCGGGAGTCAGAGACTGTTTGAAAAGTCAGCTCATGATAGCACTTTAAAATTAAAGGAAGTTTTTGGTGAAGCTTTTTGCAAAAGCTTCGAAAGAACGCCGCCTTTTTGAAAAAAGGCAGCACCCAAAAACTTTTATTGTTTTTTATCAATTGGTTGTTTTCAAACAGTCTCTCAGCCATGCGGTGGCCGCGGTTCATGACCTGACCATGCCCATGGATGGAAAGCGCGACAAAGGTGTTTGTCCGTCATTATCACCACATGGTCCGGAAAAAGACCCGCCGGGCATGACATGGTCATGCGGGCGGGATGCGGGGTGCGTGTGGCGGGGCATCGGCGGGTGCGCAGCCTTCGGGCGGGTTTTCGCGCAGGAAGCGGGCAAATTCCTCAAATGCCGGGCCACGCGGGTCGGATGCGCGCCAGACAAGCCCGATCGTGCGGCTGGCGGATGGCAGGGCCACTACGCTTATCAGCCCGTCCCATTCGCCCCGGTGGCGCAGCGCAAGCCGGGGGATCAGGGAATATCCCTCGCCCGCGCCAATCATGTGCCACAGCATTTCAAGGCTGGTGGCCAGGCGTGGCGGGTCGCGCTGTGGCGGCGGGCCACATAGCGCCAGCGCCTGGTCACGCAGGCAGTGCCCGTCTTCCAGCAGCAGAAGGTCCGGCCCCTTCAGGTCCGGCATCGCCAGCGCCCTGCGCCGCGCCAGCGGGTGGCTGGCGGGAAAGGCGGCAAGAAACGGTTCGCGGAACAGGGGCGCGCAGTGGAATCCCTCCCCGCTTGCCGGCAGGGCGGCGAATACCACGTCCAGTTCATCATGGCGCAGCATCCGCAGCATTGTATCCGTCAGGCTGTCGGTCAGTTGCAGCTTCAGTTGCGGATAGGCCCGCCGCAGCAGGGGCAGCAGGTCAGGCACGTAATAGGGGCCAAGGGTTGCTATGATCCCCACGCGCAGCACGCCTTCCAGCGGGCCGGTGCGCATGCGCGCGGCCTCGATCATGGCGCGGGCGGCGGCCAGCACGTCGCGGCCCATCGCGATCAGGCGCGCCCCATCGGGCGTGACCGCCACATGGCGGCGCGTGCGCTCGAACAGCACGACGCCCAGCAGGGATTCAAGCTTGCGCACCTGTTCCGACAGGCCGCCCTGGCTGACCCCACAGCGTTCCGCCGCGCGGGAGAAGTTGCGCAGGTCATCCACCGCCACCACATATTCGATGTCGCGCAGCGACAGGCCGGAAAGGGGAATATAGCTCATATCTATAGATAGGACCGATTTTGGGCTGTTTGTAAAAAGGTTTTTCCGATCACACCCATTGACAGAAACGGTTTCTCCCCATTTCGTGTTTGTGGGACAGATACCCGGTCAATAACTGACAAGCCAAAGCAAGGAGCATTCCGCATGGCACGCATCAATTCGTCTTTGAAGCCGTTCGAGACAGACGCCTTCCACAACGGAAAGTTCATCAAGGTGAGCGATGCCGACGTGAAGGGCAAATGGTCCGTCTTCTTCTTCTACCCGGCGGACTTCACCTTCGTCTGCCCGACGGAGCTGGAAGACCTGGCTGAAAATTACGGGACATTCCAGAAGCTGGGCGTGGAAATCTATTCGGTTTCGACCGACAAGCATTTCACCCACAAGGCATGGCACGACACCTCGCCGGCCATCAGCAAGATCAAGTATGTCATGCTGGGCGACCCGACCGGGCACATCGCACGTAATTTTGATGTGTATATCGAGGAAGCGGGCGTGGCCGACCGCGGCACCTTCCTGATCGATCCCGAAGGCCGGATCCAGTACATCGAAATCACCGCTGGCAGCGTCGGCCGCAGTGCAGCCGAACTGATCGCCAAGATCGAGGCCGCGCAGTACGTCGCCTCCCACCCCGGCGAAGTCTGCCCGGCGAAGTGGAAGGAAGGCGGCGCCACGCTGACCCCGTCGCTGGACCTCGTCGGCAAGATCTGACGCCAGTGGTCATGGTCCGGTCCCGTGGGGCCGGGCCACCCACGCCACCTTTCCCCAAAGAGCGGAGTCCATTCCCATGTTGCAAGATCCCATCAAGACGCAGCTCAAGGGTTATCTGACCGACCTTGCGCACCCGATCGTGCTGGAGGCCAGCCTGGATGACACCCCCAAATCGCGTGAGATGCATGAACTCCTGCACGAGGTCGCCGCCCTTTCGGACAAGGTGCAGGTGTCCGAGACAGGGCAGGCCACCCGGCGGCCCAGCTTCGTCATCCGCCGTGATGGGGCGAAAACGGGGGTGACGTTCGCCGCCATCCCGCTGGGGCATGAGTTCACCTCCTTCGTGCTGGCGATGCTGCAGGTGGGCGGCCACGCGCCAAAGATCCCCGATGACGTGGCGGCCCGGATACGCGCCCTGCCGGGACCGTACAATTTCGAGACCTACGTCGCCCTGTCGTGCCAGAACTGCCCCGACGTGGTGCAGGCGCTCAATGCGATGTGCGTGCTGAACCCCAACATTCATAACGTCACGATCGACGGGGCGCTGTTCCCCGATGAGGTCGCGGCCCGCAACATCATGTCCGTGCCGCAGGTTTACCTCAATGGTAAACTGTTCGAGACGGGACGCATGGAAATCGAGCAGATCCTGGCGAAGCTGGATACCGACGCCCCCCGTCAGGCCGCTGAAAAGCTGAAGGATATCGCGCCGTTCGATGTCCTGATCATCGGGGAAGGCCCGGCCGGCGCGTCGGCTGCGATCTACGCCGCGCGCAAGGGGCTGCGCACGGGCCTGCTGGGCGACCGTTTTGGCGGGCAGGTCATGGATACCGCGGGCATCGAGAACTTCATCTCCATTCCCGAAACCGATGGCCCGAAACTGGCGGCGGCGCTGGAGGCGCATGTCCGGCAGTATGACGTGGAGATCATTCCCGGCCAGCGCGCCAAGGAACTGTTTCCCGCGACGCAACCCGGTGGCCTGCATGGCGTGGTGCTGGAAAATGGCGCGGTCCTGCATTCCCGCACGGTCATACTGGCCACCGGCGCGCACTGGCGCCACCTTGGCGTGCCGGGCGAGGAGGAATACCGCACCAGGGGCGTTGCCTACTGCCCGCATTGCGATGGTCCCTTCTACAAGGGCAAGCGCGTGGCCGTGGCGGGCGGTGGCAATAGCGGGGTGGAAGCGGCCATCGACCTGGCCGGCATCGTGGCCCACGTGACGCTGCTGCAGCGCGGGTCGCACCTGAAGGCGGACAAGGTATTGCAGGACAAGCTGCATACGCTGTCCAATGTCACGGTCTTGACCGAGGCCCTGACCACGCGGATCGAGGGCAATGGCCGTAACGTGACGGGGCTGACCTATCGCGGCGGGGATGGCGCGGACCATCATATCGATCTGGAAGGGGTGTTCGTGCAGATCGGCCTGCTGCCCAACACCGGCTGGCTGAAGGACACGCTGAAGCTGAATGACTTTGGTGAAATCATCGTCAACGACCATGGCGCGACCTCGATCCCCGGCGTGTTCGCGGCAGGCGATGCGACGACCACGCCCTACAAGCAGATTGTCATTGCCATAGGCGAGGGGGCAAAGGCCGCGCTGTCCGCCTTTGACTACCTGATCCGCGTGCCCGCGCCTGCGCCGCAAAAGCTGGTTACGGCCTGATGGCTGGCCGGCCGCCGGATGCCAAGCCGTGCAAACGCCACGCAACCCGGTCGCCTTCATGCCGTTGTGCCCGCACAGGCGGCATGAAGGTGGCGTTGGCCGGTTGAGACGCAACGCCGCCGCATGGACCACGCCTGTTGCCCCAAGAACTGGATGGAGACAGGCCAATGGCGTACAAGACAGTCAACCCGTACACCAATGAGACCATTGCAACATTCCCCGACCTGACGGATGCGGAACTGGCGCGGAAGCTGGACCGTGCGCAGGCGACATACAGGGAATGGTCGAAGCTGCCCTTTGCCAGGCGCGCGGTAATCGTGGGCAGGGCCGCCGACCTGCTGCGCACGCAAAAGGATAAATATGCCCGCCTGCTGACACTGGAAATGGGCAAGCTGTATCGTGAAAGCCTGGCGGAAGTCGAACTGTCCGCCGATATCCTGCAATATTACGCCGATAATGCCGAAACTTTCCTCGCCCCGCAGAAGCTGAAGGAAAAAAGCGGGCGGGGGGACCAGGCCATGGTGGTCAGCCAGCCGCTGGGCATCGTCTTTGCGATCGAGCCATGGAATTTTCCCTACTACCAGCTTGCCCGCGTGGTGGGGCCACAGTTCATGGCGGGCAATGTGGTGGTGGTGAAACATGCCTCCAACGTGCCGCAGGCGGCCGCCGCGTTTGAACAGTTGTTCCGCGATGCCGGCGCGCCGGAAGGGCTTTATACCAACCTGTACGCCACCCGTGACCAGGTGGGCAGGATCATTGCCGATGATCGCGTGATTGGCGTCGCCCTGACCGGTAGCGAGGGGGCAGGGGCCATCGTGGCGTCACAGGCGGGCAAGGCGCTGAAAAAGACCACCATGGAACTGGGGGGCAGCGACGCCTTTATCGTGCTGGAAGATGCCGACCTTGAAAAATCCGTGAAATGGGCGGTCTGGGGCCGCATGAACAACGGTGGCCAGTGCTGTGTCGCGGCCAAGCGCATCATTGTGGCCGAACCGATAGCCGATGCCTTTCTGGACCGCTTCGCGACCGAACTGGGCAAGCTGGTCCCCGGTGACCCGATGGATGAAAAAAGCGGCGTGCCGCCCCTGTCATCACAGGGTGCCGCCGACCAGTTGAACGAACAGGTGGAACTGGCGGTCAGGAACGGCGCAAAGGTCATGCGGGTCGGCCCCACGCCCCCCAACCGGGGCGCGTTCGTGCAGACCAGCATCCTGACCGATATCGCGCCCGACAACCCGGTTTTCCATCAGGAACTGTTTGGTCCGGTCGCCATGTTCTTCCGTGTGCGCGATGAAGACGAGGCCATAGCCCTGGCCAATGACAACCCGTACGGGCTGGGTGGCTCGGTCTTTACGTCCGATACGGCGCGCGGCATCCGGGTGGCCGAACAGATCGAGACGGGCATGGTCTATGTCAACCACCCCACATGGACAACATCCGACCTGCCCTTTGGCGGGGTCAAGCGGTCGGGGTTCGGGCGCGAGCTGTCCTCCATGGGCATACAGGAATTCGTCAACAAGAAGCTGATTGATGTCGTGCCGATTGATGCAGGTCCGTAAATCTGTCGCAGGACGTTTCTGGTGAAGCATTTTTCAGGAAGCTTCAGGGAAGGCCGCCTTTTTGAAAAAAGGCGGCACCCAAAAACGTTTATTTATTAAAGATTTATTTTCAAACGATCGTTCAGGCAGTCAAAAACACGTTACGACGGGTTGGCCGGGGGGGCCGCCGCCGGTCCCCGCGCGGCATCGCTGGCCGTTGCCGCCGTGGCGGACGGCAGGGCAAGCTGCAACGTCCTGGTATCCCGCCCGGTTGCGGTGGCGGTCGGGGCAGGCAGCCATCCCCCTTCAAATCCCGCGCGTTCCAGCCCCGCGCGGATATAGGGGTTGCGCTTCATCACGTTCCATACCAGCCCGCTGCGCCAGTTTTCGATCATGAGCAGGATCGGCCCCTGGTCAATGCCCAGGTATTCCCGGTCGGTCCAGAAGGTCTGCCCGTTGCGGAAACTGGGGTTGAACGCATCCACAAACCCGTACCGGCCATAAATGCCCTGACCGTAGCGGTTTTTCATGTTCCGCAACGTCGGCAGCACGATTTCCGGTGCGAACGCAATGGACCCGGCGGCGGCGGTGGGGGCCACGGTGCCGTCATCCTGCGTATAGTCGCGGCCCGCGCCACGGGCGGAATAGGACAGGAAGTGCCGTGACTGCCCATCAATCTGCCGGGTTACGTCACCGGGGCCGTCACAGGCGGTCAGGCCCCACATCGTGGCACTGTAATCCTGCCACTTGCCGGGGTTGGCGATGGCATAGGCCCGCTGGGCATAGACGGCGCGACGGCTGTTTTCAAAATAATCGATCTGTTTTTCACGCGCCCATGCATCCTGCACGCCACGGAAATCGATCCACGCATGGCTGTACTGGTGGCCGAACAGGGGCGCGAAATTCAGGAAGGTCTGGCCATAATAATCGCCCCAGCGCTGGTTGTTGGTGGCCAGCCACGCCTGCCACGATACGGGCGCCAGCGCATGGGTGGGCGAACCGAGGCCGAGGATATAGGCCATCATCCCCTCGCTGTAGCCTTCCCAGTAGCTGGGGATGAAGGCGTGTTCGGGACTCCATCCCATGCTCAGCCGGTTGTCGGGGCGGGTCATCCATTGCCAGTTGACGCGTTTGTACAACTGGTCGGCCAGGTTGCGGATCTCTGCCTCGCGTGGCGTCTGGCGGTCATAATAGGACTGGGCGAACAGCACGCCCTGCATCAGCAGCGCGGTGTCGATGCTGGACAGTTCGATATCATGGCTGAAGCGCAGCCCCGTCCCCCTGTTGAGGAAGTGATAGTAAAACCCCTGGTACCCCATGGCGTTATCGGCGCTGTCATTCTGCGGGCCGTCCATAAGGTAATGCAGGGTGGCCAGCGTCCGTGTCGCGGCCTGCGCGCGGGTGACGTAACCCCGGCTGGCCCCGATGCCATAGGCTGTCAGGCCAAACCCGATGGAGGCCACGCTGCTCAATGTCTGCGGTGATGGGTAGCGATCAGGTACCAGCCCCGTTTTCGGGTCGCCCGCGTCCCAGAACCAGCGGAAGGTCCGGCGTTCCAGATCGTCTGTCAGGGCGTTATCCGCCGCACTGGCGGATAGATGGGGAACGGACGGGGCTGCGACCGCGTTGCCTACGACACCATCCGCGGCCCGCGCGCATAGCCCCGGCGCGCAGGCGGCAAGGACAAGGGCTGACAGGAAGGCACGCGCGTGTCTCCCCCTTGGTCGAGAATGCAAGACTCAGTCTCCCGCCCGTGGCCGTCCGACCCTTATGAATTCAGATCAGGGCCAAGGCAATATCCGGGCAGGCGTACGGATGCGGAAGTTTTATTTCGAAATGTAACCGATATGGCATGGCGGGACGCATCCAACGCCCCGCCATCAGGCTCAGTCCTGCCTTTCAAACGCACCGGCAATATTCAGGGTCACGTCATCACCCACCATCGGTACATAGGCTTTGATCCCGAAATCGCTGCGCCGGATGGTTGCCGTGGCCGCGAACCCGACCGTATAGGCCTTGTCCATCGGGTTGACGCCCGCGCCGACATAATGCGCATGCAGCACGACCGGCCTTGTCACGCCATGCAGCGTCAGGTTGCCCGTAATCGTGGCATTGTCAGCCCCGTCGGCCACGACCGAGGTCGAGGCAAAGGTGGCGTCCGGGTAGCGGGCGGCGTCAAACCAGTCCGCCGCCTTCAGTTCCCCGGTCAGCCTGTCGCTGGGGGTGTAGAGGCTGCTGACCGGCACGCTGACATCCAGCCGGGATGCGGACGGGTGGGCGGGATCAAGCTGCAACGTGCCGCTGATGCCTGAAAACATGCCGGAATAGGGCGTAAAGCCCATATGCATCAGGGAAAAGGTAATCTGGGTATGTCCGGGTTCGACCCGGTAACGCCCGGCCCGCACGTCATGAGCGGGCGTTGCGGCCAGCGCCGGGGCCATGAGCAGCACCCACATGCAGGCGGCCGCCATGTCGCCCGGAATACCTTTTTTCGTAATGCCTTTTTTCATCGTGTCATGCCTTTAATCTGTCGGGACTGGAAAGAACGGCCGGAATGCCGCCATCAGCCAAACCGGAAGCCCGATAGCGCCTTGCCCATGACCGTATCGCTGTAATCGCGCACGCCCCGGTCCGTCCCGGCGGCCCCTGCGGCGAACATGAGCGGCAGCAGGTGTTCGGGGCGGGGATGGCAGATCCGTGCGCCCGGCGCGTGGGTCCACTGCGTCAGGGCCTCGGTCCGTATGTCCGGCGGGGATTCCACCGCATGGGCCAGCCATGTGTCGAATTCCCGCGATACGGCATCGGATTGCGGGTTCTGCCCCATGAAGTGATGCAGGTTGTGGTACGTCATGCCCGTGCCCACGATCAGCACGTTCTGCGCGCGCAGCGGCTGCAGCGCCGCCCCGGTCCGGATTTCCATCGCGGCGTTCAGCTCGCGTTGCAGCGACAGTTCCACAACCGGGATATCCGCCTGCGGAAAGGCCAGCATGAACGGTATGAATACGCCATGGTCAAAGCCCCGCCCGGGGTCCTGCGCGCTGGTGATGCCCGCCCTGTCCAGCAGGGCGCAGACCTGCGCGGCAAGGCGGGGGGAACCCGGTGCGGGATAGCGGAGCTGGTACGTATGGGGCGGAAAGCCGGAATAGTCGTATATCAGCGGCGGGTGGGCGCCCGATGTCACCGTGGGCATGCCCGTTTCCCAATGGCTGGACATAACCACGATCCCGTCGGGGCGCCGGGGCAGGGTGGCGGCGACCCCACGCAGGTAGGCCGCCATATGGTCCCATGTATCCGGCCAGTCCATGAAAAAGCACGGTCCCCCGCCATGCGGCAGGAACAGGACCGGCTGGCGTGCCGTATCATTCCCGGGGCCGGGTTGCTGTTCCATGCCGGTCATCTTCCTGTCGTGGTCGTCATGATCTGTTCATCCATCCGTGTCGGAATCAACGCCCGGCATGCGGATACGTTACGGCGGATCGGTGTGGGTGCGCCAGTTATTGCGTGACCGGCGGCATCATGAAAAAGGGCTATCGGGGAATTGTTGCGCAAGACTGTCTGAAAAGACAGCCCATGATAGTGCTTTAAAATTAAATGAAGTTTTTGGTGAGGCGTTTTGCAAAAGCTTCGAAAGAATGCCGCCTTTTTGAAAAAAGGCGGCACCCAAAAACTTTTGTTTTTTATCAATGGGTTGTTTTCAAACAGTTTCTTAGAATTTTATCTGGAACATCGACATGACCGCATGGAAGTGTTCGGCCGATGGCGTGCGCGTCACCTGCCCGTATTCGTACTGCACGGTCGTGCGGATGATGCCCGTGGGCCACCAGTTCACGGCCAGCGACCCGGTCTGCTGGTCGCCGCCATGTATGGGACCGGATTCAAGGTCGGCCTGTGAATAACGGGCCGCGATTTCCAGCACGCCATAACCGTTGCACAGCACGCTCTGCTTCCTGTCACATGACGGCGCGGAAAACGCCGCCGTGCGGCCCTTCCACTCCCGCTGCTTTCCATTGATGGTGTAGCCAAGCTGCCCGTACCATCCGTGAAAGCGGAGTTGTGCCGCCACGTTATTGATGCGGCTGTTCAGCAGGATGTCATAGGCCTCGCCCTGGAACAGCAGTCGTTTCCATGATACGGCGGCCTCCACCCCGAAGGCCCCCGCGCTGTCGGCCCGGATACTGCCTGTATCGAGGTATTTTGAAACCGTGCCCGGATTGATTTCCGGATTGTCGGACAGCGACAGCGCCGGGGCGGCGTTGCGGGCGGATGCGGGGCGGAACACCCACTCCCCCGAAAATCCCAGATGGAACAGCACGGAGCGTGTGCGGACCGGCAGGCCGACAAGGCGGAAGGCCATGGCGCGCTGGTTGCCGTTTTCGCCCGGCCCCGCCGTGCCCGCGGTGGCGGATAGTGCGAAATGATAACGTTTGCCGTATGTTTCCGCCTGCACCGCCTGCCGTTCGATACCCGTGGCCAGGTTGCGCGTCAGGGTGGAAATGCTGGAACGTTCGATAAAGACGGTATCACCCTGCGCCTGCATGGATTCAAGGCCGAAGCTGGGTTTGAAAATCCCCGCCGTGAATACGAAATGCCGCAGCCCGACATAGGAAACCTGCCCCTCAAACAGGCGCATCGGCCCACCGGGCGCCGGCCCGAAATCCCATATGGCCCCGATTTCGACCTGTTTGTGGATATTCAGCCGCACGCCATTGCGCATGCGCGCCCCCCGCGCCCCCGTGCCCGGACGGGCGGGGGATGCATTGGCGAACCCGCCCACGTCAAGCTGGTCCGTGGCATAGGGTTTTATGGTTATGCCATGCAGGTCAATGGTGGGCACGTTCTGGGCGCGGGCCGTGCCCGCGTGCAGCAGCACGAAGGCGTAGAACGCGGACCCGGCTTGCAATCGGCATGACAAGGGATGGTACTCTCCACGCAATGCACTGGGGCTGACCCGCAGCCCATAGCATGGACGGGCAGGGGGACAGGCCATCAAATCTGCGCGGGAGCGTGTTGCCCGTTTGGAAACACCGGCGCGTGGACAGGCGGGCCGGCCATGGTCCCCGGCCCCGTTTCCCGGTTCGCGCCATCCGGGGTTCAGGCATGCAGGGTGCGTTCATCCGGGTGGTCCTTCGCGCGCATGACCCGGCCAAAGGCCGTGTGGCCAAAGTCACGGGTGTAATCGCCATCAGTCCACGCGGTCAGGCCCGCGACCATGACATGGCGTACGACGCCGGGTGGCCGGTTGATGACCTGGCGGCAGCCAAATGCGCTGCGATAGACGAATTCATAGGTTTTTTCCGGGTCCCACCGCCGCAGGGCATCAGGGTCGATCACGCACAGATCGGCCTGCGCGCCCACCTTCAGCACGCCCGCGTTGAGGTTGAAAAAGCCCGCGGGCAGGCCGGTCAGGCGGTGAACGGCGACAGCCACCCGCCATGGCCCGTCGGGCTGGGCGATCTTCAGGGTTCGCAGGTTTCCGTCATAAAAGGCGATATTGGCCAGGTGCGCGCCACTGTCATTGAACCCCGGCAGCGTGTGGGGATTGAACAGCAGTTTTTTCAGCGTGACCGGATTGCGGTTGGCAAACGCCGTCTCCCACCGCAGGTCCGTATCCCACCGCCGCAGCAGGTGGATGAAGAAAGCGGCGTCATCCCCGATGGGGTTGGGAAAGGTTGCGAAAAACACGGCTTCTTCCGGATTGACCGCCCCATGCCGCCCCCTGGTCGCCTGCCATTGCCGCAGACGGTGATAGGGGTACTGCAGCGTCTCGCCCCGCCACAGGGACAGGGGGCATTCAGCCACCTTCATATCCGCCAGGCGGCGGGTCAGCACGGTGCCCTCCAGCCGCAGCAGCCGGCGCAGCCGGGCAATGGACCATCCCGTCCGGCCTTTCAGCCACATGGCGCGGAAGGCCGCGATCCATTGCGGGTCATCAAGGATGCGCAGGCGCCCCGCCCGGTCATCGGGTTCCAGTTCGTTCAGGGCGCGCAGTTCGGGTATTTCGTCGGCTATGGGGTTGATGGCCCCGTCGCTCCATATACGGAACGTGCCTGACAGCACCTGGAAACGGAACATCCCGTCCAGCAGCCGGGAATTGAGGATGGCGGACAGCATGAGGCACATCGTGACCGCCGCGCGGTTGGTCCACAGGTCGATCGCCGCCAGGACCGTGGTGCGCAGCGGACGGCCGAACAGCCGCCCGCTGGTCAGCAGGAAGGTGCGCACCGCCTCGATGATATCGTCCTTGGGCGGGGTCGCCTGCCATACGCGCCCGTAGCGGCGCACGACATTGGTCAGTTGCGCCAGTTCACGGTAGCTGGCGTACTGGGTCGGGATCTTGCGTTTCTTGTGCGGATTGTTCGCCAGGAAGTGGAAGGGCAGGGCATCGGTGGAAAAACCCGCGTAACCCTGCGCCATGCCTGCATCCAACAGGCGTTCCATCTGCGCGCGCTCGCGCTTGGTGGGCGGGCGGGTAATGGACTGCCGCAGCCCCATGACCGCGATGCGCAGCATGGAATGGGGGATGAGCGGAACAACGTTGGCGCCAAGCGGCAGGCTGCCCAGGTGATCCAGATACCCCTGTGAATCCGTCCATGTGCAGCGGTCCGCCACGCGGGCCAGCACGGGTTTTGGCATGTTTTCAACACGGGCGAAGCAGTCCACGACGGGGTCTTCCCCCGGGCTGCGCTGGTGGCCATAGGTGACACCGATGGAACAGTTGCCAATCACCACCGTGGTGATGCCGTGGCGCACCACTTCGGGCAGTTCGGGGGCCAGTTCCAGTTCAAGGTCCAGATGGGTGTGAATGTCCAGCAGCCCCGGCATCAGCCACAGGCCGGTGCAGTCCACCTGTACCGCGTTTTCATCCCAGTCCAGCGATGGGCCAATGGCCGCGACCCGGCCACCGGATATGGCGATGTCTGCAATCACAGGGTGGCAGCCCGTGCCGTCAAAAAAAAGCGCGTTGCGGTAAACGGTGTCGGGCACGCGGGCCTCCCCAGGACAGCAGGTGGGTACGGTAGCAGGCATGGCGCGGCGCGGCCATGGAGATGATGCCTCCCGTATTCATGACAACAGCCGGGCGCGGGCGGGGTTGCGCCGGACAATGTTGATGACTTCACAAAATGATCCATCGCCCGCCCCGCGCTCTGGCCATGTCACGCATCCATGCGTATGCAGGCATCCCGCACGGACAGGCAGGACAGCATGGGGGAACATATGCCACGGATACGGAACATGACATGCCGGCCCTGACACGGCTGTTCCCGCTATGGGCGGTCCTTGTCTCGGCCGGGGCGATCGCGTCTCCCGCGCCGTTCCTGGCATTGACGCCAGCCATAACACCGCTGCTCGCCTTCATCATGTTCACCATGGGGGTAACGCTGGCGGCGGGTGATTTCATGCGTATCGCGCGCAGGCCACTGCCGGTCGTGGCGGGTGTCGTGCTGCATTACCTGGTCATGCCGCTGGCGGCGTGGGCGATTGCGCATGTGCTGCGCATGCCGCCCATGATCGCCACCGGCATGGTCCTGGTGGGCTGTGTTTCCAGCGGCACGGCGTCCAATGTCATGATCTACCTGTCACGTGGTGACGTGGCGCTGTCGGTCAGCATCAGCACGCTGTCCACGCTGGTGGGTATCATTGTCACCCCGGTGCTGACACGGCTCTATGTCTCGGCGGGTGTCAGTGTCGATAGCTGGGGACTGTTCCGCAGCATTGTCGAAATCGTGGCCCTGCCGGTGATGGGGGGCGTGGTGGTCAATACCACGTTTCCGCAGATGGTCCGGCGGGTCGGACCGGCCCTGCCGCTGGTGGCCATGGTGTCGATCATGGCCATCATCGGCAGTATCGTGGTGGGCGTGCGCCCGTCGCTTGCGGCGGTGGGGCCGCTGGTGCTGGCGGGCGTGGTGCTGCACAACGCGATCGGGCTGCTGGGCGGGTACTGGGGTGGTCGCCTGCTGGGCCTTGACGAGGGCGTGTGCCGCACGCTGGCGCTGGAGGTCGGCATGCAGAATTCCGGCCTGGCCGCAACATTGGGGCGGCTGTATTTCACCCCGCTGGCGGCCCTGCCGGGGGCGGTGTTTTCAGTATGGCACAACATATCGGGGTCGGTCCTTGCCGCCCTGTGGGCGGGGCATCCCCCGCGCGATGGCCGCCCGTAGCCCCACGCATGTTCACCGTCATGGCGGCGGCGCGCTACCAGGCGTGTGCAGCAACAAAAAAAGCGCGATGACCAGCAGGATGATTGGCAGCAGCCCAAGGCCGTTGAATCCGGTTCCCCTTGGCCCGCCGTACCAGCCGGAGCGGTAACCGTAACCACCCCCGCCAATGGCGAAGATGATGAGGGCAATGACAAGAAGGGTCAGCATGGGATGTACTCCGCAAAATGCCTGCTGGTCCAACGGGCCATGACAGGGATGGTTCCTGTATTCAGGCCCGTGTGGGACATGCGGGGTAAAGGATCATTGAATAAAGCCGGGCCGGGCCGCCCATAGGCCATTGAACCGCCGGATATGACGGGTGGCCCGTCCCGACAGCCAGGTGCCTGGTTCCGTGTTTTCCTTGGATTGCCGCAGAATTTCCTTGCCAGCACCGGATTGCCCAAAGGTCCTGGTGAAGCTTCTTTTGAAAGGATTCCGCAAACGCCACCCTTTCTGGAAAAAGGTGGCGTCTGGAAACCTGTCTTTTCAGGTGACCTGTTCAGGCCACCGGCGACAGCAGCGGCCTGCCGGCAAAATGGGCGGCAAGGTTGCCTATGACCAGCCTGCCCATCGCCAGCCGGGTTTCCACCGTGGCGCTGGCGCGATGGGGTTGCAGGACCGTGCGGGGCGAGGTGCGCAGGCCCTCGGGCACGTCGGGTTCATGCTCGAACACATCCAGCCCCGCCCCACCCAGCGTCCCCTGTGCCAGGGCGGCGACAAGGGCGGCTTCGTCCACCACCGACCCGCGCGCCACGTTGATCAGCACACCATCCGGCCCCAGCGCATCAAGAACCTGCCGGTTGACCAGATGCCGTGACCCCGCGCCGCCGGACGCCGCCACCACCAGCACGTCGCTGTCCCGTGCAAGGGCCAGCAGTTCCGGCACGAAAGTATAGCCGGGCAGGGCCTTGTCACAGCGATCGGTATAGGAAACCGGCATAGCGAACGCACTGGCGCGTGTCGCCACGGCCTGTCCCACATGGCCCATGCCCAGTATGCCCAGCCTGCGCCCCGACACCCTGTGGCCCAGCGGGGGCGCGGGCGTGTGGCCCCATGCGCCGTCGCGCACGTAACGGTCCGCCGCCGGCAGGCCGCGCAGCAGCGCCAGCAGCAGGCCCATCGCCATGTCCGCCACGTCATCGGTCAGCACGCCCGGCGTGGTGGTGACATGGATGCCGCGCCGCCTTGCTTCATTCAGGTCAACGGCGTCCGTGCCGATGCCGTTGATGGCGATGATCTCAAGGTGGGGCAGGCTGTCCATGATGGCGCGGGGCACGCCGGTGCCGCCGCCGGTCGCGATGCCGCGTATCGATCCGGCGATTTTGTCTAGCGGTTCACCCGCTGTCGGGCGATGGACGTTATAGGCCGCATCAAGCTGTTTCTCGATTTCAGGCATCATGGGTTCAAGCAGCAGGATATCGGGCTTCATGTCAGACCTTTCGTACGGGCAGCGCGGGGTTCAGGCCAGATGGGCGCATACCGAACCCAGCGCGGGAAAGCTGGCTTCGACATCCGTGCCGTGGGGCACGAAAATGGTGCCGGTGGTGGACCCGGTCGTCACCACGCAGCCTGCATCGATGCCCATGCCGCGCCGGGCTGCATGGTTGGCCAGCCAGACCAGCATGCGCAACGGGTCGCCCGCCGAATTGCCGCCAGTATGGTCGGCCGCGACCTTGCCATCAATCCGCAGCACCACGCGTTCGTGTACCGGATCAAGCGTGCGCCACGTGGTGGTGCCGGGGCCTACGATCAGTGCGCCATGGCTCTGCTGGTCGGCGGCATGCAGCAGTTTATGCAGGGACCCGGGCCGGGCGAAGCGGGTATCAAGGATTTCGATCACCGGATGGGCCGTGCCGATGGCGTCCAGCACCTCATCACGTGTCCATGGCGCGGCCCGTGGGGGCAGGGCGCGGGCGAAACGGTAGCCGATCTCGGCCTCGACCCCCAGATGGCGGCAGGTATCCGCCGGGACGGTCGCGCCATCACTGAAAATGGTCGCGGTATGGATGGGCGCGCAGGCGGGTTCGGCATCCGGGGCGGGCGCGCCCACCTTCCACCCGCCAACCGGGCCAAGGGACCGCCCCACCATATCCTGCACCGCGTAGGCATCGGCCTGCGTGGCCGGTACCAAGGCCCCGTCCACGTGGGCTGGCGGCGGCAACCAGCCGCGCCGGACGGCAAGGAGCAGTTCTGGCAGGCTGGTGATGGCAGGCATGGAAAGTGTGTTCCCTGATACGGTCATGACCCCGGCACGATGGCACATTACACCCCCGCACGCCATGCCACGACCGGAGAGGTGCCCCGTGGGGCCGACAGGACGCCCCCGGCACCGTCAAAAGTTTTTGGTGAAGCCTTGTTCAAAAAGCTTCGAAAGACGCCGCCATTTTGAAAAAAGGCGACACCCAAAAACTTTTGTTATTCATCAACGGGTCTGTCACGATGGCGCAAGGGGAAAATGACACGCTACTTCATGGCCGGGGCCGATGGGCCGCAGGGCGGGCGTCTCCACCCCGCAGCGGTCCTGCACATATGGGCAGCGTGTATGGAAGCGGCACCCGGCGGGGCGGTTGACGGGGCTGGGTATGTCGCCCCCCAGCGGCGGCGGGGGAGGGGCGCCCACCACGGGACGGGGCACGGCGGCGGTCAGGGCGGCGGTGTAGGGATGGGCGGGATGGTGCAGCACATCATCCGTCGCCCCGATTTCGACAATCGCGCCCAGATACATGACGGCCACGCGGGTGGAGACCTGCCGCACCACCGCAAGGTCATGCGCCACGAACACATAGGTCAGCCCGAGGCGTGCGCGCAGGTCGGCAAACAGGTTGACGATCTGCGCCTGCACCGAGACATCCAGCGCCGAGACAGGCTCATCGGCCACCACCAGCCGGGGGGACAATGCAAGCGCGCGGGCGATGTTGATGCGCTGGCGCTGCCCGCCGGAAAATTCGTGCGGATACCGCGCCAGCGCGCCAGCAGGCAGGCTGACCAGGTCCATGAGGTCGCGCACGCGCCGTTCGATGTCCGCCGCCCGCCGCCTGCGCCCGTCCGGCCCGCGATGGACACGCAGGGGTTCGGCCAGCAGGTCCCCGATGCGGCGGCGCGGGTTCAGGCAGGCGCTGGAATCCTGGAACACCATCTGCATGCGGGGGCGCAGCGGGCGCAGGCGGCGTTCGGGCAGGGTGGTGATGTCGCGGCCTTCAAACATCACCTGTCCCGCTGATATGTCCGTCAGCCGCAGCATGCACCGCCCCAGCGTTGACTTGCCGCAGCCGGACTCCCCCACCAGCCCCAGCATCTCGCCCGGCATGACCGACAGGGATATGCCGTCCACCGCCACCAGGTGCTGCCCATGGCCCACATGGTATGTCTTGGACAGGTTGCGCACCGCCATCAGCGGGGCGTGGGGTGGTGTATCGGTCATGGGCATGTATTCCCCCATGCGGGCGTGCGCGGCGGCAGGGGCGTGCCCTCGGCTGGCAGCACGCAGGCCGCCGCATGGCCGGGGCCAAGCGGCGCCAGCGCGGGCGGGGCCGTCGTGCAGGCGGCGTGGACATGGGCGCAGCGGGGGCCGAACGCGCAGCCGGGCGGGCGCTCCACCGGCTGGGGCGGCGCACCGGCAATGGCGGGCAGGCGGTCGGGCCGCGGGCCATAAAGCGGCGGGATGGAATCCAGCAGGGCGGCGGTATAGGGATGGCCAGGATGGCCGAATACCCGGCCCGATGGCCCCGTTTCCGCCACCCGGCCCGAATACAGCACCAGCGTGGCGTCACAGGTCTGGGCCACGACGCCCATGTCATGCGTAATCAGCAGCACTGACGACCCGTACGTGCCGCGCAGGGACCGGATCAGGTCAAGGATCTGCGCCTGCACCGTTACATCCAGCGCGGTTGTCGGTTCATCGGCAATCAGCAGCGTGGGGTTGCAGGACAGCGCCATGGCGATCATCGCGCGTTGCCGCAGGCCGCCCGATAGCTGGTGCGGATAACGGCCCGCCACGCGTTCGGGGTCGGGCACGCCCATGTCACCCAGTATCCGCACCGTGCGTGCGCGCGCCTGCGTGCGGGAGAGGCGTTCATGGGCGCGGATCTGTTCATCAATCTGCCAGCCGATGGTATAGACGGGGGTGAAGGCCGTCATCGGGTCCTGGAAGATCATGGCGATGTCGCGCCCGCGCAGGCGGCGCATCTGGCGTGGCGGCAGCCCGACCAGTTCCCGCCCGCGAAAACGCACCGACCCGCTGACCTGCGCCCCCGGCGTGTCGATCAGCCCCATGATCGCCATGGCGGTGACGGACTTGCCGGACCCGGATTCCCCCACCAGCCCCAGTATCCCCGCTTCCGGCACGCTGAAGGAGACATGTTCGACAATCGGCACCATGCGTCCGCGCGCGGGGAAGCTGACACACAGGTCACGGACATCCAGCAGCGGGATCGCGGGATCAGCCTGCATCACGCACCCTCGGGTCAAGGAACAGGTAGACCACGTCCACCGCCGCGTTGGCCAGCACCACGAACACGGCGGAATACATGACGGTGGCCATGATGACCGGCAGGTCCAGCGTGGTCAGCGCGCGATAGGTCAGGCGGCCGACACCGGGCAGGCCGAACACCACTTCGGTCAGCAGCGCGCCGCCGCCCACCAGTTGCGCGAAATCCATCCCGAACAGGGAGACGAACGTGACCATGGACGTGCGCAGCCCGTGCCACAGCAGCACGCGCGCGGGCGACAGCCCCTTGGCGCGCGCGGTGCGCATGAAATCCTCGCCCGCCAGGGTGACAAGGTCGGTGCGCAGCACGCGGCTGTATATGCCGATGAACATGACCGCCAGCACGGTCCATGGAATGACCAGGGCGCGGAGCCACCCCAGCGGGCTTTGGCTGAACGGCACGTAACCCAGTCCCGGCACCCATGAAAACAGCCATGTGTCATGATAGCGGTTCTGGGTGACCAGGTTGGCGACTTCCCCCAGCCAGAATACGGGAATGGAAATGCCCACCAGCCCCAGCATCATAAGCCCCCGGTCAACCCATGTATCCTTCATGGCGGCGGCGACCGTGCCCATGGCGATGGAAACCGTAACCCAGATGAACGCCGCCCCGCACACAAGGCAGGCCGTGACGGGGGCGGCCTGCATGATTTCGGGCACTACCCGTTCGCCACGGTTGGCGTAGGATGCAAGGTCGCGGGTGATGAACAGCTTCTTCATCATGATCGCGTACTGTACCGGCAGCGGGCGGTCGAAGCCGTATTCGTGGCGCACTTTTTCCATGGTCTGTGGCGATGCGTTCCGCCCGGCGATGCGCGCGGTGGGGTCCGCGCCCGGCGTTGCGAAAAAGACGCCGAACACCAGTACCGACACGCCAAGCAGCACCAGCAGCGTCTGGCCCGCGCGGCGCAGCAGGGCGGTCATGGACGCCGCCCCCCGTCGCGCACGTCCAGCGCGTCACGCAGCCCGTCGCCAAGGATGTTCAGCGCCAGCACCACGACCACGATTGCAAGCCCGGGTGCGACGGCCACCATGGGGCGGGTATAGATCAGGCCCTCGCCATCCTGGATGATGGTCCCCCACGACGGCTGTGGCGCCTGCACCCCCAGCGAGAGGAAGGACAGCGCGCTTTCCGCCAGCAGCGCCAGCGCCATCAGCAGCGGGCCGAGTGTGACCAGCGTGGTCATGACATTGGGCACGATGTCGCGCAGCATGATCCGCCATCCCGGCACGCCCAGGCAGCGCGCGGCGGTTACGAATTCCGCCTGCCGCAACGCCATCACCCGCCCGCGTATGGGGCGCGCGGCATAGGGCACGTAAACCAGCGCGATGATCATGACGGGGATGGACAGGCTGTCCGCCCGCAGCACGAACGGGCCAAGGCGCACCTGCTGGCTGGTCATGACAATGGAAAGCGATATGGCGAACAGGTAGACCGGCACCGCCCACATGATATCCATGATCCGCGACAGGACGGTATCGACAATCCCGCCGAAAAATCCCGCGACAATCCCCACGCCCGCCGCCAGCAGCAGGCACGTGATGGCCGCCCCGGCCGAAATCAGCAGCGAATTGCGACCGCCATACAGCAGGCGGGCCATCACGTCGCGCCCCTGGCTGTCGGCGCCCAGCATGTAGGTTGTGCGCCATGTCGGCCCGATGGGGCTGAGGCCAAGGTGCAGCGGGTTGTCATTGGGCTGCATGATGTCCATCTCGTGCCCGTCCAGCACGATGGTGCCCGCCACGGTGGACTGGAACGGGTCGGTCCGGGCAATGGTATGGGCATAGAACGGGGCCAGCAGGCACGCCACTGTTACGACCCCAAGCACGCCCAGCGCCATGATGGCCGAAGGGGTGCGTGCAAGCACGCGCGCGGCCTGCCGCCATGGGCCGGGGGATGCGGGCTGGGTCTGGGCGGACATGATGGTATGGCACTCAGAAACATGGGTTCAGGACACGGATGCAGGGTGGCACCATATCCCGCGCTTGCGAAGGGGCTGTCATGACCGGGGCCATGTTTTATCCGGTTTTGCCGGCTGGCCGGGCATGGCTTGCGGGCGAAGCATGTTCCATGACGGGTAAAGGTGCCATGCGCGCGGCTCTGGCCCCTTCGGGCGTAAGCAGGCCCAGACCGCTGATTATAAGACGTTTTTGGTGAAGATTTTTTCAAAACGTTTCGGAAAACGCCGTCTTTTCCAAAAACGGCGCCACCCGGCAATTTTGGTTTTCTTGTCAATCGGCCGGTCAGTCCCGGGCATCAGCCGCATCGTCATGGTTTTCCATCCGGGCGACAGCCGTGGCGAAGCTGGGGGCAAGCGGCAGGAGCGGGGCCATGGTCGCCTGCCATGCATGGTACAGGTCGGCCTTGCCTTCATACACCACGGCGGACGGGCGGTTGTCGCGGTCCAGTTCCTGTATCCACCCGCCATGCCTGCGGTCGATCATGAAGGTGTCGATATAATCCCACAGCGTGCGGTACCAGTGTTCATACTGCCGGTGGTCCGTGCGTTTGAGCAGGGCGGCGGCGGCCGTCATGGCTTCCGCCTGGCACCAGTGGGGGCGGTTATGGACCACGGGTTCATGGTTCCAGTCGATCGTGTAAACCAGCCCCGGCGCGCCATCGCGCGCCCATCCCGCCGTCATGCCGTTATGGAACAGTTCGGTGGCGTCTTCCAGCAGCCACGCGGGCGCGCGGCCATCGGCGCGCAGCAATGCGGCCTCCAGCTTCAGCAGCAGGTGCGCCCATTCCGTGAAATGGCCCGGCGTCATGCCATAGGGCCGTAGCGGATCAGCGGGCCGGTCCCGGTTGTAATCGTCCTGCCGCCGCCAGTCGCGGTCGTAATGTTCGGGCAGGCTGTAACCCGCATCGCGCGCCAGGGTATGGATGAAGCGCTCGGCCACGCGCAGGCCGCGGTTGCGCCAGATGGGGTCGCCGGTGACATCGGCTGCCGCCATGCAGGCTTCAAGCGAATGCATGTTGGCGTTCGCACCCCGGTAATCTTCCTCATCCGACCAGTCGGCGGCGAAGCTTTCACGGAAAACGCCTTCGTCCTCGCTCCAGAAATGCCGCTCCCAGACGGCAAGCGCCTTGTCCAGCAGCCTGCGCGCGCCCGCGATCCCCGCAACCGTGGCCGAGGATGCCGCCAGCACGACAAAGGCATGCAGGTACGCCTGCTTGCGCCCGGCATCCGGTTCTTGCCCATCGGTGGGCGGGGCAGGGAACCAGCCGCCGTTTTCATGGTCCGCCAGTGGCCCCAGCAGGCAGTTGACCCCATGGGCCGCCAGCGGCCCGCATCCGGGCAGGCCACGCCCCGTTGCTACGGCATAGACATGGGTCATGCGCGCGCCCAGCGTGGTGTCGGGCATGGCACCGGGTGGCAGGTTGCCCCGGTCGTCCAGCGCCGCGAAGCCGCAGGCCACGCGGGCGGTCCTGGAAAAATCCAGCAGGCGCTGTCCCTGCATGTCCAGCCAGCGCCGGTGGGGCAGGCGGCGCAACCATGACGATGCCGGCACCATGAGCGAGGGCAGCGCTTCACCCATTGATGATCATGCCCCCGTTCACGTGCAGCGTCTGCCCGGTCACGTATGATGAATCCTGTGCGGCAAGGTAGACATAGGCCGGGCCAAGCTCGCAGGGCTGGCCGATGCGGCCCATGGGTGTATCCTTGCCAAGGGCTGCGACCGCCAGCGGGTCCACCGGCCCCCAGCTTGCCGGCTGCAGGGGCGTCCAGACCGGGCCGGGCGCGACCGCGTTGACCCGTATGCCCCTTGGGGCAAGCTGCAGCGCAAGCGCACGGGTAAAGCCCATTTCCGCCGCCTTGGTCGTGGTATAGGCGACCAGCGCCGCATTGCCCGCAAACGCATTGACCGAGGATGTGTTGATGATCGCGCTGTCGCGGCCCAGATGCGGCAGGGCCGCGCGGGTCAGGTAGAAATAGCCGTTGATGTTCACGTCCATGTGGCGCTGCCAGGTTTCGTCCGTGATATCGGCCAGGTCGCTGCTGACGTACTGGACGGCGGCGTTGTTGACCACCACATCAAGCCCGCCAAGGACCTGTACCGTACGCGCCACCGCGTCATCGCACACCGTGCTGCATGATACGTCGCCACGTATGGCCAGCGCGCGGCCCCCTTCGGCCTTGATCAGGCGCACCGTTTCGTTGGCGTCCTCGTCCTCTTCCAGGTACATGATGGCGACATCGGCCCCTTCGCGCGCGAAATGCAAGGCGGCGGCGCGGCCTATGCCGCTGTCGCCGCCGCTGACCAGCGCGCGCCGTCCCGCCAGCTTGCCGCTGCCTTGGTAATCAGCGCGGATATGCTCCGCCGGCGGGTCAAGCAGGCGTTCAATGCCGGGTTGGTGGGGCTGGCTCTGTGCGGGAATGCTGTGGGACATGCGCGGCCTCCGTCATGTGGTTTGCAGGATGTGCCCATAAGGGGATGCCCGTAAGGGAAAGGTTGGGAAAACCGCCCGTCACGCCCCCATGCCCGCCTTTTTAACGGCATGCGCGCACGCATCGCGTCGCGCCGGGATATCAAGGTCGGTCATGCGCGGCATGGCGCCGGCACCGGGCTGCAGGACGCCCGCCGTGCCATAGGCGTAATCCATGTTGCCGTGTTCGTCTGGCGGGACCGCGCCGGTGTTGCGGATCAGCGTATCCATGAGCGGCGTGACACCGGCATGCTCCGCCAGGCCATTTTCGATGCAGAAATTCAGGTATCCCGCCAGCCGCGCGCCCGGCGCCGCGTCGATCATGGCCTGCGGCGTTCCGGCCGGTGGCATGACCATGTCACGCGCCATGGCGGGCAGCGTGCCGCACCCGAACAGGACGCCGATTGTCATGGCAGGCAGGGTCATCATTGGACGGTACGACATTCGTGGCATCCTTCTGGCGGGACGTGAAATGACGTGGCTGGGTGGGATGGCGCGTTCGGGCTGGCTCTTTTGACCCTTTGCGGCCATCATGTGTCGCGTGTTAAACCCGCCTGACGGCGACAGGTTGCATCAGGCGGGGCACAGGAAGCGGCATGGGCGCGCGGCCTGTCCGGCCGGGCGGATATGGGCTATGCTCCAGGGCAGGGGCGGGCATCATGATCCCTCGCCCCATGTCGTGCAGGAAGGAAAGAACCGATGTCGGCACCCGCGCAGCACCTATGTGTGGACGGACTGGTTCCCGCCGTGGCATCGGTCGTGGCGGGCGAGGCGGACATGATCGCGGACATGGCCAATATCGCGGCCATGGTTTTCGAGGCGCTGCCCGACCTGAACTGGGCGGGATTCTATATCTGGAAAGAAGGCCAGCTTGTGCTGGGGCCGTTTCAGGGGCGCGTGGCCTGCACCCGCATCGCCTGTGGCAGGGGGGTATGCGGGACGGCGGCGCAGGAACGGCGGACGCTGGTTGTGCCCGACGTGCATGCCTTTCCCGGCCATATCGCCTGTGACGCCGCCTCGGCTTCCGAAATCGTGGTGCCGGTCATCGCGGGGGACCGGCTGCTGGGCGTGCTGGATATCGACAGCCCGGTGCCAGACCGTTTTTCCGATGCCGACCGGATCATGCTGGAAAAGATCGTTGACCTGCTGGTGCATGCCGTCACGGCCGGGGCGGCGGGGGACAGCCATATCCCCATGTAAGGGCGGGCTGCCCGGCCCATGGCCGGGCAGCCCGCAAGGGGATCAGGAATTCCCATACCTGATATAGTTGGTCAGTTCACCCAGCAGGCTGTCAAGGAACGTGCGCGGCTGGGGATTGCCCGGTGTCGCGGCAGGATCGACGGGCGGGGGCGGGGTCTTGCCGGATGCGAGCTGCCAGAGATATTCCGCCCACAGCCGTTCGGCCTGCATGGAAACAGCCGCCTTGCGCAGGTTGTCCAGCGCGCTTGCCGCATCCGCATCGCCGCGTTTGACAAGGGGGATCAGGGCTTCAGCCGCATCACTGATGCGGGCCTGGCTTTCCTCGATATGGGTGCCCAGCGTGAAGTAGGCTTCGGCAATGGTCCTGGTGTCCATGATGTGATCTTCCTCTCCCGGCTACAGGGCGTGCGAGCTTAACGCACCCGTGGCACAGGCGCCAATCAGGGGAGGTATGCCCTGCGCACGCCCCGCAGCGACAGGGCAGGGGCATGGGCATGAAAAAAGCCCGGCACCACCATGCCGGGCTTTCGTAGTGTGGGTGTGGCGTTTCAGAACAGGAAGATCAGCGCCGTCGAGATGGCGAACGCGGCGGCGATCAGCGCCGGCCCCGCGATATCCCATCCTTCAAGGCGTCCGGTCCGTGGTGTGCCAGCAAGGCGCTGGCGGCGCAGGTGTATCCACATTGTAGCCTCCGGCAGAAGCGTTCAGGCCAGCGGCGTCCCGATCAGGGCACGGGCTGGACCATCATATGAAGATAAACGACAGCCATAGTGCGAGCGTAAGCAGGACCATGCCGATGCCGATCATGTCGATGACATCGGGATTGGAGCGGTAGCGGGTTCCCCTATCCATGGTAACCTCCAGTCCGGGTGAAAAAATCACCCGATGGAGGCGATGTAGGCACGCAGGGACCGGGCGGAAAGGGGCAGGCATGCCCCACAAGTGCTAAGGCGGCCCCGTTGGTTCATCACGTTTATGGCATCATGCCCGCCAGGCCGCGCCGCATCCGGTGCGGGCTGGCGGGGCGGGGGTGGATAAGCGGGGGCCGCTCAGTCCCCGGCCTGTTCCAGTTCATCATTGATCTTCAGCGCAAGGCGCGCCATTTGCAGCGCCCCTTCTTTGCTGCCCGCGCCGCATATGAAGCGCGCGGGATGGGCGAATACCGCATCGGGCACGCCCGATACCCTGGCCAGTGTTTCCCCGTCCAGCCCGCGCCATGCCTCGGGCAGGGAGACGCGCTGCCCGAAATCACCGCGAGTGGGGGGCACCGCCTTGACGTTCCAGCGGCCGGGGGCGGCGGGGGAGACGACGTAGACGACGGGCAGGTCGTTTTCAAAAATGACCTTCTCGGTCGGCATGCCCGTATCCATCAGCAGGATGCGCTTGTCCTCGGCCGCCTCATAGGCGGCCATGACCCGGGCCGCCGCCTTCAGGCTGGCGCGCACGCGGTCCACCACGTTGACCAGGTGGGAGGCCACGGTCGTCGCGGCATTGGCGAAGCCCAGCGTCTCGCGCCGCTTCGCTTCCTCGGGGCCATACAGCTCGGTGGTGTCCCATGCCGGGCGGCAGGACGATACGATATCGGCCAGCGACAGCCTGCCCATTTTCACAACGCCATTGTCGTCCTCGTCAATCGGCTGGACCAGTGACCTGTCGATGGCCTGCCATATGGCGGCAATATCCGCTTCATCCACCTGCGCTTGCACGATGTTGCGGATGGCGGCGACCCCGTAATCCTTCCACAGCAGGCCCGCCGCGCTGTAGGGCGTTCCGTCATCACGCAGGGGCTTGTCCTTCATGTGATGGTCGTAACGGCCATTTTCCGGGGCATACTGCCCCCCCACGTCAAACACGATATCGGACGCCGCGATCCGTTCGGGCGCGCGCGAACGGGTAAATTCCAGCCGGTCAGCGGACCTGTCGCCCAGAATGCGTGCGCGCAGGTCACCTTCCGGCGCAAGGGCGTAGTGAAGGATGACATATCCCAGCGTCTCATCAACGTGGAAATTCCCCGAATGGGTCAGCGCGCGGACGGGGGCGGCTGCATTATCAAGACCAATGGGGGTATGTTCGGACATGGGGAACCTGCTGACAGACTGGAATGGAATTCTGGTATGCCCCCTCATGCCGCAAAGGCCAGCCCAAGACAACAGGCATCCTTACCGCGCCGCCAGCGCCGGGCGCAGGGTGAAAATCCCGTACTTCATGCCCTTGATGGCGACATGTCGCGTGAGGGACCGATGATGCCGCAGTCGGTGTCCGTATTAAATAAGGCAATGATAAACAAAGTAAAAGTTTTTGGGTGCCGCCTTTATCCAAAAAGGCGGCGTTTCCCGAAGCTTTAAACTTTTCCATGATCGCCAGGCAGAGCAGGATCAACAGGCACCACGGGCATCACGCGGGTGGTGTTTTCCACGCTGCTGGTCTTCATGCCAGTACAGCGGGTGGTCCCGGCGCGGGTCATGGCACCCGGCAAGGCAGATGGTCATGGCACAGGCCATGACGATCCGGGAAATATGGCGCATGACCTTCTCCCTGTCGCTGCGCCTGTGCAACGCAGGCGCGGGGGGAAGGTTTGAAGGAGATGCAAGGCACGCTGTTCCCCCGGGGGCAGGGTGGATGCGCTCTGTCGCCGGTTATGGCGTGCCGCGCCATGCACTGACGGCATCCATGCCGGTTTTCAGCAGGTCCGCCGTGCGTCCGGGGCTGTCACCTTCCACATAGACCCGCAGTTCCGGCGCGTTGCCCGAGGGGCGCAGGTGCACGATTTCCCCATTTGCAAAGGTCATGCGCAGGCCGTCGGTTTCATCGACATGCGCAAGCCCGCCACAGGCGTCCACCAGCCCCAGTGCCGCGGCCCCCCTGGCCGGGTCCGCGCGCAGCGCGGCAATCCGCGCCTGGCTCTGCGCCGTCGGCATGTCCACCAGCCGGTCGCTGAGCGTGAAGCGCGGGGGAAGGGCGGCCACAAGCCCCGCCAGGTCCACGCCCTGCCGCCGTGCGGCGACCAGCGCGCAGATCATGGGCAGGATGGAATCCCGCGTGGGCAGTGCGCCAAGGGTACGGGCACCCTGCGTCACGTCACTGGCCAGCAGGAAACCGCCATTGGCTTCATACCCGACGGAGGGCAGCAGTCCGGCCCCGGCCGCTTCGGTCATGGCCGCGACGACAAAGGGGGAGCCGATGCGGGTGCGCCGTATGTCACGGGCAAAACCGGCCTGTTCCAGCGCAGTGTTGCTGCTGACCGGCGTGGTTACGGCGGCAGCGCCCAGGAAGCGGGCGGCAATGATCCCCAGCACGTCCCCCCGCAGCCAGTCGCCATGCCGGTCGGCCAGTAGCGGGCGGTCGGAATCGCCATCGGTGGTCAGGATGGCGTCCAGCGTGCCATCGCTGGCCCATTCGCGCGCCAGGGCGGCGTCTTCGGGGCGCACGGCCTCGGTATCGACGGGAATGAACGTGTCCATGCGGCCCAGCGGCACGGCGGTGCCGCCCAGCGCCTCGACAATCTCCACCATCACGTCACGCCCCACGGCGGAATGCTGGTAGATGCCCAGCCGCAGCCCCGACAGGGCATCGGGGCCGAAGAAGTCACGGTAACGGGCGACAAAGCCCGGCACGACATCGGTGATGACGGGCAGGGTGATGCCACGCGCCAGCGCGCCGGCCGCGTCAAACCAGCCATCGGGCAGGGTCACGTCCTGTTCGCGCATGGCGGCCTCGTCGGCCTTGAGGAATTCGCCGCGCGCGCGGTTGAACTTGATGCCGTTGCGATCGGCCGGGATATGGCTGCCCGTTACCATGAGTGACGGAATACCCAGCGTGAACGCATGCAGGCACAGCGCCGGTGTCGGCACGTACCCGCAGAAAACCGGCACGCCCCCCATATAGGTAATGGCCGCGATACAGGCGCGCAGGATGCGCGGCGTGCTGGGGCGCAGGTCGCCTGCCACCGCGACCTGCGTACCGGGTGCGAATTCACCCACGCCGGCCAGATGCCGGAGATAGCCCACCGTATAGGCAAAGCAGACGGAATCCGTCATGGCGGTCACAAGGCCACGTGCGCCGCTGGTACCGAAGGCGACACCGGACTGCTTCATCCACTGGGCTATTTTCATGTATTTTTCTCACAACTGTGACGGGGCAGGGCGCATGTTGACCCGACTGGACACATGCGGGACGGCGGGGATGGCGGACAGGGCCGGGCAGGCCCGCAGCCGGGGGCGGGCGGGCTTCGGCCCATCATGTCGCACCGTCTTTTTTCCATCAGGATCATGCCGTCCAGTGGATCATGAAAATGCGGCTGGAAAAAGCCTCCTGTTTCCATCTGGCGCGCAATGGGGCGGGGACCTGCCATGGGGCGCATGACAGGCCTGTCGGATCATGCCCCCCGCGCGATGGAAAAGGGGGCAGGGATCAATCCAGCGTCGCCGGCACGTTCGCCACACCCGCGCCAGGGCACGACTTCGCGACCTGCATGCGCTGGATGGCTTCCATCTTGCCTTTTTCACGTGCGAGAACCCCCGCCACGTCCGATCCGGTCATTTCAGACAGCGGCACGCCCAGCGCCAGCACGCCCCATGTATCGGTCTTGTGCGCCCGGCGCTGCTTGTTGGTCAGGCCCTCCAGCACGTCGCCTTCCTTCAGTTCTTCCTGACCAAGCTGCTGGCAGTCCATGCTGGCATAGGCGGTATCAGGCACATAGCTGGGCTTGACGTCCTTCGGGCTGGACGCGCACCCGGCCAGCAAGGCGAGGCCCGACAGGGCCAGAATTCTTTTCATTACATTCCCTCCATGAACACGAAGGGGGTGTTACATACCGTCACATTGTCAGGTAGCCGCAAACTGCATGGCAGCGACGCATCCGCCGGGTCCCGGCGCGTGGGGCAAGGCGCCATGGCCGGGTGGATGGACCATGCCATCCCCTGATGAATCGCTGTTTACGGCCCCTGTGCCGCCCTGCCACAACCATGGGCAGGGCGGCATGGGGCGGTATGGCATGATGGCGCACCGTCTGTATCAAAATCTGTCAGCCGCGTTGCGCCGGCTGGCGCGTATCCCGTCCACGTCCGCTTACGCGGCGGTATCGACCAGTATGATTTCACTGTCCTCCAGCGCATGGACACGAAGCGTCGGGGTATCGGAAATGGCGGCGCCGTCACGTTCATGCACGGGCGTGCCCTCGATTTCCACGCTGCCGCGCGCGGGCACCAGATAACCAAGCCGGTCCGCGCCCAGCGGGTAATCGACAACCTGCCCCGCCTTCAGCGTCGCGCCCAGCACGCGGGCATCGGCATGGATCGGCAGGGCGTCGCCATCTCCCGCATGGCCCGAGGCGAGGACCACGAAACGTCCCGCCCGGTCCCCCCTGGGAAAGGATCGCGTGCCCCATGACGGCGCATGGCCCGCACGGTCGGGCATGATCCAGATCTGGAACAGGCGGGTGGCCACGTCCTCGCGGTTGTGTTCGGCATGGCGGATGCCGGTGCCCGCCGACATGACCTGCACATCGCCCGCATCCGTCCGCCCGGTGTTGCCAAGGCTGTCGGTGTGGGTGATCGCGCCTTCGCGGATATAGGTGATGATTTCCATGTCCCGGTGCGGGTGGGTGCCAAAGCCGGTGCCGGGGGCGATCATGTCATCATTCCATACCCGCAGCGCGCCCCAGTGCATGCGGGCGGGGTCATGGTAATGCGCGAACGAGAAATGGTGGCGCGCATCCAGCCAGCCATGGTCGGCGTGGCCCAGCTGGCCAAAGGGGCGGACTTCAATCATCGGTTTTCTCCTGTTGGCTGTGTTGGCCATGAGGACACGTTAGCGCCCGGTCTCCATTGCGTATATGGAAATGAAAGAAAGGCATCATTTCCATTTATTGCCCATTGGGCGTTCCGGGAAGGGAGACATGCCCGAGGCGATAAGTTATGGAAACGGGCAGTGGGAATCATTGCGTGGGATTGTGCAATGCGGCTGCCGGATTTCGAGGCATGGGCCATTTTCGCAAAGGTGGCGGAACGCGGCTCCTTCGCGCGCGCGGCGGAGGATATCCAGCTATCCAAGCCCACCGTGTCCAAGGCCATAGGCCGGCTGGAGCAGTCGCTGGGCGTTGCCCTGTTCAACCGCAATTCACGCCAGATGTCGCTGACCGAGACGGGGCGCATGCTGCTGGGGCATGCCAACCGGATACTGGCGGAAGCCGAGGCCGCGGAAATGGAAGCCCGTGGCGGCACGCTGACGCCATCTGGCCTGATCCGGGTCGCGGCCCCCATGGTGTTCGGGGTCCGGCATCTCGCGCCCCTGTTGCCGGATTTCCTTGTGCGCCACCCCGAGATCGACATCACCATCGATTACAGCGATGCCATCGTGGACCTGGTGGCGGGGGGCTACGACATGGCGCTGCGCATTGCGTCGCTGGCGGATTCAGCCCTGCTGGCGCGGCGGCTGTGCACGGTGCGGCTGCTGCTTGTGGCGACGCCGGGTTATGTGGAGCGGATCGGCCATCCCGATGATCCCCGCGCGCTGGAAGGGCACAGGAGCTTCGTCTACACCAACACCGCCGCCCCCGGCATGATCCGCCTGCGGCATGAGGGGAACGGGCGGGAATTCGTCCTGTGCCAGACCGCGCGGCTGCGCGCGGACAATGCCGAAACCTTCCTGCCCGCGCTCGCCGCCGGCCTGGGGTTCGGGCTGTTCCCGGAATTCATGGTGTGGGACGGGCTGAAAGCGGGCAGGTTCATCCGGCTCCTGCCCCAATGGGCGGCGGCGCCGGTGGCCCTGTACCTGGTCACCCCCGCCAGCACCCTGCGCCCCATGCGGGTCACGGCCTTCATTGATTACCTGACGGGTGCGTTCGGGCACCCGCCATGGGCGAAGGAAGGCTGACAGACCGGGCAGGACACGCCCGGCGGTAGGCCGGGCGCGCCGGATGGGTCAGGAAGCCAGTTTTCTGGCCAGTCCCGCCACATGCCCGCCCAGGAAGCGCGCGCCATCCAGTTCGGTGGCGCTGGGCTGGCGCGACCCGTCACCGGCCGCGATCGTGGTGGCGCCATAGGGCGCGCCGCCGGTCACTTCATCCACCTTTAGCTGCCCCTGGAAGGTGTAGGGCAGGCCGGTAATCACCATGCCGTGGTGCAGCAGGTTGGACATGAGCGAATACAGGGTCGTTTCCTGCCCGCCATGCTGCGACGCGGTGGAGGTAAAGACCGCGCCCACCTTGCCCACCAGCGCGCCCTTCAGCCACAGGCCGCCCGTCTGGTCCCAGAAATTGGCCATCTGTGAGGGCAGCCGCCCGAAACGCGTCGGCGCGCCGACAATGATCGCATCATATTCGGGCAGTTCCGCCGTAGTGGCGATGGGGGCGGCCTGCCCGGTCTTGAAATGATGGGCTTTCGCCACGTCTTCGGGCACCAGTTCGGGCACGCGTTTCACGTCCGCCTCCAGCCCCGCCGCACGGACCCCTTCCGCCACGGCATGGGCCATGGTCTCGACATGGCCGTAGGTGGAATAATACAGTACGAGAACCTTGGACAATTTCGTAATCCCTTGCTGCGTCATGGACGGCTTTCCGCCCGGCTGCGTGAAAGCACGCCGTTGATGGATGGAAGTTTATGGCGGCCTTCCTGACAATACGCCGCGCAGCAGGGCTGCATACGCCAAAATCGGAAACGCTTCGTTTCCCGTCCTTGTGTTGCGTGCGCGCAGCCGGGATCAGGTGCCGGCAAGCGGCCGCCAGCCCCCGTCGGCGCGGCCGAACATGGGAATATGGCCAAGGGCATGCACACGTCCCGGCACGCCGGGGCCTGTTTGCTCCAGTTCGGCCCGCCAGGCCCAGCCCTCGGTCAGGACTGCCGTGATGCCGACGACCTGCGCCTGTACCGCGTGCATGAGCCGGATGGCCGCCGCCGCCGTCCGGCCGGTGTTCAGCACGTCATCCATGACCACGACGCGCCTGCCGCGCACGCGTTCGACAAGGGCGGGATCAAGATACAGGTGCTTGGCCTGATCGGGGCTGGTGGAGGATGTCAGGCATTGCGACAGCGCATCGTCGTACCAGAATTTGCGCGAGTGCCCCAGCGCGACGTAGTCACTGAACCCCAGCTTTTCCGCCACCGGCCGGGCATAGGCCAGCCCCATTGTCGGCACGCCCACGATGACCTCCGGCCCCAGTTCCCGCGCCATGCCGGTCAGCAGGCGCACCAGCGCGCCCTCGACGGCAAATCCCGTCTGGTTGGACATGAGCAGCGCAATCGCCTTTTCCCCGCCCGGCAGGGGACGCAGCGGCAGGACCAGCGTTGATCCATCCACCAGTTGCACGGGATAGGTGGTGTCGTGGCATGTCCGCTCTGCTGTCATGGCGTGCGGGTGCCATTGGGCGTGATAGGGTGGTGTCTGCACGAATGTCTTCCGGTTGGGGCTGTCAGGGCAACAGCCTGTCTGCCCGTTACGATATCCGGCCGGATTCCGGTGCGCCAGTCCCCGCGTGCTATCGCCACACGCCGCTTTCGATCATGCATTGCGTATAGAAATTACGACGTGATGACCTGTTGATGCCAACCGTCGCGCTTTGCGTGGTGACGCTGTTCAGCCCGCGTCCGGCGCATTTGGCGTCCATGTTGCGATACGCGCTGCTGTCGGTTGGCATGACGGCGGCATGGCCGCGTATATAGCCCATTTCCGTGTTGATTTCCTGCACGTGGCGGCTGGTTGCGGGAATGTGGATATGGTACGACCTAGCCTGTGCCGGGACACAGGCGGCGATCGCCAGCAGGGCGAATATGCCGGGGAATACGATTTTCAGGGTCACAGGGGGGCATTACCTCAAAGGTTGAATGATCGCAGCCTACGCGCCCAATGTGGCTGGCCTGTGTTTTGATCCTGTCTTTATTGTAATGGTATCTTGCCGGTCAGGGACCGTGCGTGTCGGTAAAAAGGCGGTCGCCATCCGCCCTTGCGGATGGGCGGCGACCGCCAGCGTGGCCTTACACGCCCACCATGACATCGGACGCCTTGATGATGGCGGTCGCATGCTCGCCAACCTTCAGCTTCAGGTCGGCGACCGCTTCATTGGTAATCGAGGCGGTGATGACGGAACCGCCAATATCGATGCTGACATGGGATGTGGTCGCGCCCTTGGTGATGGACGTGATCCGGCCTGCGATCTGGTTACGTGCGCTGATCTTCATGGTCTGTCTTTCCTTTACGGTGTCGCCATACTGGCTGTAATCACGAAACGGGCGGAAAATCAAACCATGTCCTGTAGCGGGGCCTGCCGGGGCACCATCGTGCCGCCGCCCGTCACGCCGCATGCCTGATCCGGTGCAGGCCATGCCCGTCAATGCTGGCGGTGGCATTCAGGCCCGTGGCAGGGACAGGGTCAGGGGCGGATGACAGGTGACCGGCCATGGAAACATGGTGCCGTTCAGGGCGCGGGCGGTTGCAGGGCAGTCACATAATGCCGCATGGCAGGGGAACGGGGTTGTCTTGTTCCGGCCAGGGAACGTACAATGACCCTGTGGTGACAGGGGCGCGGCCCGGGCTGGATAGGACATGAAGATACCCAAGACCGTAAAAATGGCTGCCATGGTGGCCTTTGCCGCGTTTATGGCGGCAGGCTGCATGCCCCATATGGGATGGGCGCGATCCACCGGGTACAGCCATCTGTACGTTTTTGGCGACAGCTACAGTGATGATGGTGCGGCTGAAGCCATATCGGGTGACGCCATACGCGCGCGGATTACGGGTGCGGTTCCCCTGCCTGCCGCCCCGGCCAGCATGGAGTACTGGCATGGCCGGTGGAGCAACGGCCCGACGGCGGTGGAATACCTGGCCCGGAAGCTTGGGGTCGGGCTGACCAACCTTGCCGTGGGTGGTGCGCGGTGTGGCAGCGGCAATTACTTTGCATGGCTGGACGGATGGCGCGACACGGGATTGCGCGCGCAGGTCCTGTCCTTCATTGCGACAAACCGTAGGGTGGACCCGGATGCCCTTTATGTCCTTGGGGCGTCCGCGAACGATTTCCTGCAGAAAATGGATTATTCAACGCCGGTTTCCCTGCCGGACATGGCATTTGCCTGTGCAACCGACGTGGCTGATGCCACCATGCTCCTGATCCGGCACGGGGCGCGCCATTTCATGGTTTTTGGAAGTTATGGGCTGGATACGATCCCGGCGGTATCGGCCAGCGCGGCAGCCGTGGCGCAGGCCCGGCAGTTTGAAACGGATTTCGACCAGCAGTTGCGTACGGCCCTGCTGCCTGCGGTACAGGCGGGCAATGCCACGATCGGCTGGTTTTCATGGAAGGCGGCAACGGACGCGATCATCCATGACGCCGCCCGTTATCATATCCGTGACGTGACAACGCCGTGCCAGGTCACGCTACCCCAGCCACGCAAGGCCTGCGCCCGGCCCGACACCCATCTGTGGTGGGATGAAATCCACCCCACCGGCAGGGCGCATGGTCTTGTCGCCGCCGCCATGATGAAGGCGCTACGCTGCGGCCCGCATGGCTGCACGCCACCCGACGGGCCGCTGGCCATGCCCAGGTAGCCGGGGCGCGTTACCCGGCATCCGCGAATGGCGCCTGCCCATGGGTGCTGGGGCCTGGGCGCAGGTTACGCGCCAGCATGCCTTATCACGACCGAGGCTTCGGTCGTCAGCACGCGGAAGGTGAAGCTTTCCTGCAGGTACAGCTCCACCGATGTGGCGGAATGGCTGCTGTAGCCGATGGAGACGTCCTGCCCGATATCCAGTTCAAAATCACCGCCACGGGTGGACAGGATATAGGCCCCTTCGATGGCCGGGGCGCAGATGATCCTGCCCTCGATCATCCGTTCAAGGTGGCGCAGGACCGGGTAGCCGTCCTCGCTCCCGCCGCTTACGGCGGCAAAAGCGCGCGCGCCCAGCACGACCGAATAGGGGCCGTTTACGCCCGCGATCCGCAGTTCATTCAGGCCATTGGCAATGATGGCGGGATAGTCGCGGGGGGATGCGGGCAGCGAGAACTGGCCGTTGGATGTATCCTGCCCGATCCCCCGGATTCCGGCTGCGGCATAGCCGTCGAATATCGCGCGGTCCTCGGCATAGGCGATTTTCCTTGCCGCGTCCTTCAGCGGCTGCCAGTCGGAATCCAGCGCCCCGCGTTCCACATCGTCAATCGCATCGCGGCTGAGTGAGAAGGGGACGCGCAGTTCCACCAGCGCCAGGACCTTGCGCTGCAGCGCCCGCACGCCGTCCGCCGGGCTGTCGATACGGGCGGTATGGCCGGTATCCACGGCGGCAAGGCCGACGCCACGGGCTTCGGGCACGTCCACGACACGGCGGCCGGCAAGGTAGCGCCGCAGCGTGCGGGATGCCTCCTGTTCGATATCCGCCCATGCGGCGTCGGAAATTGGGGCAAGGTTGCGGTGCAGGTTGTCCATGTCAGGCTTCTTCCTTCAGTGACCCGATGCCAAGCGAATCATTGGGCGTGGCGGGCGGGCGGGCTGGTGCGTTTTCAGGGCTGTCCGCAGGTGCGGCCGCATCGCCATATGTGGGGGCGGCGTCAAGGAAATCGGCAGTGGGAATGAAAAACAGCACGCCCGTCACCGCGCGGCTGACATCCAGCAGGCGGTCGTAATTGCCCGGCGGGTTGCCAATGAACATGTTGTCCAGCATCCGTTCCACACGGGTGGGGGTCTTTGCGTAGCCTATGAAGTAGGTTCCGAATTCACCCTTGCCCACTTCGCCAAAGGGCATGTTGTCGCGCACGATCTGCAACTGCTCGCCATTTTCCTCGATATTGGTCAGGACGTTATGGGCGTAGCTGGGCTTGGCCGCCTCGGGCAGTTCAATGTCCGACAGCTTCTTGCGGCCGATGATCCTTTCCTGCTGCTCGACGGGAATGGCGTCCCATTTTTTCAGGTCATGCAGGTATTTCTGGATGATGACGTAACTGCCGCCCGCAAAATCGGGGTCTTCCCCACCAATCACGGTGGCGTCGGTCGCGGCCTGGTTGACCGGGTTTTCCGTGCCATCGACAAAGCCCAGCAGGTCACGGGCATCGAAATACCTGAACCCGTGGACTTCATCCACCACCCGCGCAACGCCGTCCAGCCGGGCGGTGATGGCGGCCGCCAGTTCAAAACACAGGTCCATGCGCGTCGCACGGATGTGGAACATCAGGTCACCGGGGGTGGCAGGGGCTTCATGCACCCCATGGATGGCGCGGAAGGGGTGCAGTTCCTTTGGTTTCGGTCCCTTGAAAACACGTTCCCACGCATCCGACCCGATCCCCGCGACACAGGACAGCCGCCCGTCGGGAATGCGGAAACCCACCCCGCGCGCCAGCGCGGACAGGTCGCCATACAGGCCACGCAAGGTGGCCCCATCATCCCCGCCATCGGGGGCCAGCGTGAAGATCAGGAAAATCGCGGCGCTGGTCAATGTGGTGTCAACGGGCTGTGGTGTAGCTGAAGGCACGCCTTACTCCCTGCATGGCGCCATGAGGAACACGCGGCAGGCCCGGCGCGGCGTAGGTCTGCTGTCGGAACAGGATGCTATACACTTCGCGCCGCCAGCAAAAGGGCCGCCGTGATGATTTCGCCCCATGTTCGGCCGTGGCATGATCCGGGCGCATTCCTGAACGCTGTCCGGGCGTTGGCATGTGGTTTCGCGCAATCGTGCGGGCATGTTGCGCCCCACGGCCCGAAAGGCTGCCATGCGGGCGAAGGGGGCGGAAGGGATTTTCATGCATTATCGGCTGAAATATATTCCCGCGCCTCAGTCCAGTTCAGGGAAATGCATGTGGTGAAAAGGAAGACCATCTATCATCTGACCAGGAACCTGCGTGACAGGGTGGATGCCTTCATCATGCGGTTTTCCCTCCTGCCGGACCAGGCCCTTTTCGATCCCCACATCATGCAGTGGGCGCGCGACCTGGAACGGAACTGGGAAAGAATACGAGACGAGGCGCTGCAGATAACGGCGACCGACATCCCGTCCCTTGGGGACATATCGCCCGATCACGGGCGCATTGCCGCCGACCGCCGCTGGCATTCCTTCTTTCTGGAAGGGTACGGTTACAGGCGGCAGGAAAACCGGGCGCGCATGCCGACCACCGCGGCGCTGATCGACCGGATACCCAATTTATGCACCGCCAGCCTTTCCGTGCTGGAGGCAGGCTGCCATATCCCCCGCCACCGGGGCATGACCAAGGGCATGCTGACCTATCACCTGGCGCTGCATGTTCCCGCTGACCGCGAAAACTGCTGGATCCAGTTCGAGGAAGGCGAAAGGCTGTATGTCTGTCCATGGACGGAAGGCCGGTCGATACTGTTTGACGATACCTACAACCACGAAGTGTGGAACAACACGGCCGACACCCGTTATGTCCTGCTGGTCCAGGTCAGGCGTCCCTGTCGCTGGCCCGCGCGCCTGCTGATGGATGTTTTCTTTCTGGGCGTGCGCTATTCGCGCTTTGTCCAGGATATCCGCAAAAACCTGGACAAACGCCAGCCATAACTGCCGCAGCCCCCATTGCCGCCCCGTGGTCCATTCGCGGGGCTGGGACATGCCATGCCGCGCGCAGGATACGCCTGTCGCCGCGAAGGTGACGGCCGGCATGGGGTCGCCGCACACCGGGCGCCATGGGTTGCGGGAGCGGGTCAACCGGGAAAACAGCATTTTCCACCGGGTATCCGGCGGGTTTTCGGGCCGGTTTTTCCCGCAGTGATGTCCCCGTGAAAATTTTGTTCCGCCAAAAGGCCAAAACGGAAAATACGCCTATTCCACAGGGGTGCGGAAAGTGCCAAAAGGCAGCGGAAAATCGCTGTCGTGACATATGGCGCACGCAACCCAGAGCAGGTCATCATGCTGTTCAAGACCCTTCCAACAGGCGCCGTGATCGGGCTGTGCGCCCTGTTCGCCTGTACGTTCACCGCCCTGACCAGTGAGGTCGCCCCCGTGGGCATCCTGATTGAAATGGCGCGGGCCTTCCATATTCCCGAAGGGCAGGCAGGGTTGTCCGTCAGCGCCTTTGCGCTGATGGTCATGCTGGGGGCCGTGCCGCTTACGATCATGACGGCGCATATCGACCGCAAGCGGCTCGTGCTTGTGTCCCTGCTGGGTTATGTCGTGTCCAACCTTGCGGTGACGGTGGCGCCGACCTTCCTGGTCCTGTGCGCGGGGCGCCTGATCGGGGGGATGGCGCATGCGCTGCTCATGTCCATCGCCGCCGCCTATGCCGCCCGCCTCGTGCCGCAGAACATGACGGGACGGGCCATTTCATTCGTCTATGGCGGGACATCGCTGGGCATGATCCTGGGTATGCCGGGGGCGGCGGCGATCGGGCATCTGGCGGGGTGGCGCGTGGCCATGGGCGTCATGACCGTGCTGGCGGTGGTGCTGACGGTCTGTATCGCGTTTTTCCTGCCGCCGGTCACGTCGTCGGTGCAGGTCCGCGAAGGGCTGCCCACGATCGGCGGCCGCCGGGCCATGCGGATATTCCTTGTCGTGGTACTGGTTGATGCGGTGTTCTTCCTTTCCCATCACCTGCTGTACACATACATCACGCCCTTATTACTGGCGCATGGCCTGTCGGTGGGTGCGCTCAGCATCGCGCTGCTGCTGACGGGGGGCTTCAGCATCCTTGGCCTGTGGGGGGCGGGGCTGGTGGTTGACAGCCGGCCCGCCGCCGGATTGCTGGGCAGTGGGCTGGCCATGCTGGTGGGCATGGGGCTTATGTACGGGCATGTCCTGTCGGGCTGGATGGCGGTTGCGGCTGTTGGCCTGTGGTGTATCGGCTATGCTGCCATCGTGCCCTTTGTCATGTCGGGTGCGATCCGTGCGCGCGCGACACGCCCCGATGTCGCGGGGGCTGCGATCAATGCCGCGTGTAACGCGGGCATCCTGCTGGGGTCGGCCATGGGGGGGCAGGTCCTGTCGCATGGCGGGTTTGCCATCCTGGTCCCGTTGTCCTGCGGCATGGTGCTGCTGGGCATCATGCTGGCCTTTTTCAATCCCGCCGCTTTTCCCCGTGCGCTGATCCCCGCCGATGAGGAAGGATAGCCCCGCCCCGCGAAAACGCAGGCGACTGTCTGGAAACAGCCCGGTCAAAAACGTCCCCTTGATTACGGGGCGCTCTGCCCGGGCTGGCTTTTCCGGCGCTTGCCTAGTGGATGGCAACCTGCGTCGCCGCGGACAGGGGCAGCGATGTCGTGGGAATGGGGGGCTGTGCCGCAATCCGCGCCATGCGCTCGTCCGTGACGGGCAGCAGCCCGTCAAGCCGCGCCAGCAGGAAGTCCGCCCCCGCGCGCGACAGGTGCTGCGGATCGACATAGAACGGGTTGTCCCCATCGCGGAATTTGCATCCCGCGGATGAACACAGCCCATCAGCCAGTGAGAAATAGGTAACGTCCTGCCTGCCGGCCACCGCGTGGCGCACCAGCTCCGCGACGGGTTGCGTGGGCAGGACAAGCAGGCCCGCGGGCGCGATTTCCCCTATGGCCTCGAATGACGGGTCCAGCGCGTGCTCGGCTTCCCGGCGCATGGGCATGAACGCGGTCACGGCTTCCTTGGCGGGATCGAAGCGGAACTGGGGCACGTCTCCCAGCACGACGACCTGCTTGTGCGCATTGACCAGTACCTGCGTTGTATTGCGTAATGCGATGTCCAGCCGGGCAAGGCTGGCGGGCACGCCATGGTCCGTCATGTCATGCGGGTCGGTATAGGTGTCGCGCCCGGCGTCAGCGGCAAAGGGCGCGGCCCAGTAACCGGCCAGCACGACCGTCCGGACACGGGGATCGTGCATGACGGCGGCGAAGGCCAGTTCGTTATAATGCGCGCACTGCATGGCGTGGCCGGGATGGGCGGGCATGAGCCGCGTGGTCCCCAGCAGGGGCGGGCAGGAGGATTTCGTGAACTGCACGAAATCAAATCCCGCCTGGTCCGCCATGTGGGAAAGGGATGTGGCAAGCGCGGATGCATGGCTGTCCCCCAGCAGGGCGACGCGCGGGCGTCCCGTATCGCGCACGCAGCGTGGCGACAGGTTCAGGCTGGAAACCCCGTAATTGGCCAGGCACGGTTCGCCGCGTCCCTGCGCCAGCACCTGTTCCGCAATGACCAGGGCCGGGTCAAAACGCCGGGGCAGCCCATTGGACAGGAACACCGCCGCCAGCATGCTGACACCCAGCGCAAGGCTGCCCGCGTACCGGATTACGACGACAGGGTTGCTGCCCCCGCCCCGACGGAAGGGCTGTTCGACATAGCGCCATGACAGCGCGGCCGGCACCAGTGACACGATGCCAGCACCCGCAAGCAGCAGTGGCGAGGGCGCGCGTGCCGAACACAACCAGATGAACGCCATAAGCGGCCAGTGCCACAGATACCATGAATAGGAAATGCGCCCGATCCATATGAATGGCCGCGTGGACAGGATGGCGCGGTTGACGAAACTGCCATCCGACAGCAGCAGCGCCAGCGTGCCCCCGACCGGCAGGAGGGCCGCCAGCCCGGGAAAGGGCGTATGTTCATTAAAAATGAATATGGACAGCCCTACAAGAAAAAGCCCCGTCCAACCAGTTAAATGATTGACGGGGCGGGGAAGGGACAAGGCATAGTTCGATTTTGCCACGGCAAGGAACGTGCCGGCCCCCATCTCCCACGCCCGCGTGGGCAGCAGGTAGAATACGGCGGCAGGCCACCTGCCCAGCCCGAACTGCGCCATGCACAGCGACCCGAGGCACAGCGCCCCGATCACGCATAGAACGGCGACATGCCGCAACCGGCCGATTACAAGTAAAAGCAGCGGGAAAAACAGGTAAAACTGCTCCTCGACCCCCAGCGACCATGTCATGAGGAACGGGTTGAGGTGCGCATCGGGTGAAAAATAACTGATCTGTTTCCAGAACAGTATGTTGGACCATCCAAGTAACGCGCTGATGGCCCCCAGGCTGGTCTGGCGCAGTTCCGCCGGGCTGGAAAGCAGCAGTCCCGCCAGCATGACGGCGGCGATGACGGCCATGAGTGCTGGCAGGATACGCCGGGCGCGCCGGGCGTAGAACCCGGCAAAGCTGAAGGTGCCCAGCCCGATATCCCTGTAAACGATACCGCCAATCAGGAATCCGGAAATAACAAAGAAAATATCCACGCCAACAAACCCTGACTGTACAGGATAGACGCTGGCATGGAAAAGAACGACGGCCGTTACCGCGATTGCGCGCAGGCCATCAATATCGCGCCGGTAATTGGCGTGCAGATTCAGGCTCATGGGGATCACCCTACAGGAAGCTGCGTGAAAGAAGGTTGGGGTGATCTTGCGATCCCACACGATTTGTTAACGTTAATGAAATGTAAAGGTTGAGGTCGGTTTCACGCGGTCTATAAATTAATTTATAAATGGAAACCGTTATGGCCACCCGGCATCAGGGCGGCGCGTGATACGGCAGGCTGTTGCATGCACGCTTCCGCCCCACAGAATTATGACAGGCGGGAATGGCCCGATCCCCCTAATATGCCCCGGATATTTCGTGGAAAGAACCGGAGCCTGTGCTGCCATGTTGCTCAATACCATCGAACTTGGCCCCGAAAACGGCGACCTGTCCCAACCGCCCGTTGTCTTCCTGCACGGGTTGTTCGGACGGGCGCGCAATTTCGGTTTTTTCCAGCGCCGGATCGCAGCAGGCCGCCGCACGCTGGCGCTGGACCTGCGCAATCATGGCGCAAGCCCGCATGGCCCGATGGACTACCCGACCCTTGCGGCGGATGTGCATGAAACACTGGTTACCCATAACGCGCTGCCCGCCACGGTGGTGGGGCATTCGATGGGGGGAAAGACCGCGATGATGCTGGCGCTCAGCTTTCCTGCCGATGTGCATTCACTGATGGTGGTGGATATCGCACCCGGCGAGGGCGGTTTTTCCCAATCCCATGAACTGGCCCGCAGGCTGGCTGGCCTCCCGTTGCCCGGCTTCCTTGACCGCGCGGGGGCGGATGCCTGGCTGGGTCAGGTCATTGCCGAAAAACCCGTACGTGACCTCATGCTGATGAACCTCGACCTGGGGGAAAAGCCGCGCTGGAATATCGGGCTGGGGGAAATAGCAGCGTCCATGCCTGCCATCATCGGGTGGCCCGACCTTCCGGCCGGTCTCCATTATGACGGGCCAACCCTGTTTGTGGCGGGGGGGCGCTCGCGCTACATCCAGCCCGACAACTACCCCGCCATGCGCAGGCTGTTCCCGCATTACCGGCTGGAAACCATACCGGACGCCGGGCACTGGGTGCATGCGCAGGCGCCGCAGGCGTTCCTGGCCACGCTGGAACATTTCCTGCGCGCCGCCTGAACCCGCAAGCCGGTTCAGTGATCGGTATGGGGGCCACGGCTCCAGTGCTGCTGAGGATTGCGGTAATCCGCTGCCGTATCTTCATCACGGTAGGGGTGGTGGCGTTCGGGGCCGTAGCAGCCTGTGGCGGACAGGGTGACGAGGACGGCGAAAATCCTGATGGCGTGGCGCATCGCAACCTCCTGCGGATGCGGCCAGAACGTGTGGGCCGCAGGGAAGTTTGCCCGGCATGGCGCCGCGTGGCGGGAGCCGGGGCGTGTTCCTGCCCGATCAGCGCGGTTTCATGATCCATACGCTTTCGGTTGCGGGGCAGGCCCCCTTCAGGCCGCCCGGTATGGCCCTGTGCGCCACGCGGTCCAGGGTGAATGTATCGCCATAATACTGTCGCAGCGCGCCTTCATCGACTGAAAATGGCGGCCCCGCCTTGCGTGACTGGTCATAGTCCATGCTGACCACCAGTTCAGGCGCCGCGTCGGTAAGGGCAATGAGATGCCGGGCATAGGCCACGCGGGCGGGGGCGGGCAGGGCAATAAGCGCCGCGCGGTCATAGACGGCGTCAACATGACCCAGTTCCGCCTGCGTCAGGCTGAAGATGTTGCCTGCGAAAACGCACAGATGTCCCGCCTCGTACCGCACCAGGGGGCCAGCGGGGGAAATGCGTGGCGCAAGCCCCAGTTCGGAAAAAAGCTGGGTTATGGCGATCTGGCTCAATTCGCTGCCCACGACCCGATATCCGCGTTCAAGCAGCCAGTGGATATCGCGGCTTTTGCCGCATAATGGTACAAAGACCCGCGCGCCGGCAGGCAGATGCAGGGCCGCGAAGTGATCGGTCAGCAGGGCATTGGGCCGTGGTTCGTGAAAACCGATTTCGTTGCGCTGCCATTTGCCATGCCAGAAGGTCTCATCCATCGCCTCGTGTGCCCCCGATCCGCTTCATACACAATACGGCGTTCATGATACTGCCATCCCCACCGCCGCGAAAGCCGGGTTCCTGGCCCGTGCCGGGTTGCGCCGGCAGGGGAATTATGGTTTCCACACCGTGTCCTCCCCGCGTTCGGAACTGAAGGATCGGTGCAGATACACAACAGGCCTGTCTGGCATCAATTCTGCCTGGTGTTTCTGGCCACGGTCGGGGTTGCCGGCGGGTGCCTCTATCTGTTCGTGGTGCTGGTCGACCCGTGGGGCGGGCTGCCCCTGTCCTTGCCGCTGCACCGCGTGCCGGTGACAAGCAACGCGCGTTTTACCATGCCCATGCTGGCGCAAAAGGCAGGGTTTGATTCCGTCATGCTGGGCACATCCACGGGCCGGTTGATGCAGCCTGCGGTCATGGATGGCCCGTTCGGGGCGCATTTCCTGAATATGGCGATGAACAACGCCCAGCCCCATGAGCAGTACCGCCTGCTGCGGGAGTTCACGCGCCACCATCCCGACCCGAAAGTGCTGATGGTTGATATCGACCGCTCATGGTGCCTGTATGGTCCCAAGCAGGTACCGCTGAACCCGGAACCGTGGCCTGACTGGATCTATCAGGACGCCCCGTGGACGGGTTACCTGCACATGGCCAACCTGTATGCGCTGCAGGAAGCCGCCAATGAATTCATGCTACAGGCCGGCCTGCGACACGAACATTACGGGGAAGACGGCTACACCAATTTCGTCGGGCCGGACGTCAGCTATACCCGTGCGCGCGTTGACAGGGTGTTTGCCCAGTGGGGGCCGGACCATATGCCACCGCCGCCCGCCCCCGTGGCGGCCGCCCCGGCCATGCAGATGTATCTGCCCCTGATCCTGCATGCCGTGCCGGATACGACATTACGTATCATCTGGTTTCCGCCGGTGCAGGCCATCCGGCATAACCCGCAGGGGTCGATGTATGACGCCATGTTCAGCGCCTGCCACCGCCATGTGGCGTCGGTTGCGGCAGGCATGCCCAATACGCTGGTGATCGATTTTGATATTCCCGGCCCGATCGTCAGCAACCGCGACATGTTCTGGGACCCGATCCATTACCGGCTGATGACGGCGGCGCGTATCATGAATGATATCATTGCGGCGTTCCATGACCCGGCGCATCTTTCCGCCGACTATACTGTCATATCGGGACCATAGGGACCGGACAGGCAGGATGCCGGGTGTCACGAATGCGTGACGTTTCGCCGTTTTGTGGCGGAAATTCACGGATGTCAAAAAAGTATCATTTTCCGGCAAAAGACGGGCTAGACGTGATGCCTGCCGATCTTTTCATATGATTTCGCCAAAAACAAAAAGAAGGGGCGCCCGAAGGGCGTCAGGCAATAAATGGCGGAAGCTCTGGTCCTTGAACGCCAAGGCGTTCTTTCCATCCGTAATATCGACCTGCCACAGGAACTGGGGCCTGATGACGTGCGCATCAGGATCCATACGGTCGGCATCTGTGGCAGTGATGTCCATTACTATACACACGGGCGCATCGGCCCCTTTGTCGTCAATGACCCGATGGTGCCGGGGCATGAAGCCGCAGGCACGGTCATTGAAACCGGATCGCGCGTCAGAAACCTGAAAGTGGGTGATCGCGTGTGCATGGAGCCGGGCATTCCCGACCCCCTGTCGCGGGCGTCGCGCATGGGGATCTACAATGTCGACCCCGCCGTGACCTTCTGGGCCACGCCGCCCGTCCATGGCTGCCTGATGCCGGAAGTGGTCCATCCGGCCGCCTTTACCTATCGCCTGCCCGACAACGTTTCCTTTGGCGAAGGGGCGATGGTCGAGCCGTTCGCCATTGGCGTGCAGGCGGCCGTCAAGGCGGCGATCAAACCGGGTGATACCTGCCTTGTGACCGGGTGCGGGCCGATCGGGCTGATGACCGCGCTGGCCGCGCTGGCGTCCGGGGCGGGGGTGGTGTTCATAACCGACATCGCCGCGCCGAAACTGGAAATCGCCGGTCGCTATGACGGGATCGAGCCGGTCAACGTGCGTGATGAAAACCCGCGTGACGTCATATCCCGCCATGTCGGGGCCGACTGGGGCGCGGATGTGGTGTTCGAAGCCAGTGGCTTTGCCGGTGCGTATGACGATGTCCTGTCCTGCGTGCGACCGGGTGGTACGGTGGTGTTCGTGGGCATGCCGGTGGAAAAGGTGCCCTTTGACATCGTGGCCGCGCAGGCCAGGGAAATCCGCATGGAAACGGTTTTCCGCTACGCCAACGTATATGAACGCGCCATAGCCCTGATCGCATCGGGCAAGGTGGACCTCAAGCCCCTCATTTCGGGAACATTTGCATTCACGCAGGGGGTTGCGGCGTTTGAACGCGCGGCGTCGGCGGACCCCACGGATGTAAAGCTGCAGATCACGATGCCGGGGGCAACCGCCACCTGACCGCCCGCGTGGCGTAACATCACCCAAGGCAGGCGACCTTCGGGTTGCCTGCCCAATAAAAACAAAAAGGCATGAAAAAATGAATGCCATGAACGGTTCCGCCGGTAACGGCGGCGCATCCATGAAGCCTTCGGCATCCCCGATCATATGGGGCATGCCGGTCGTGCTGTTCTGGGGTTATGTCGCGGTTGCGCTGTATATGACCGGCGACGGGATCGAGGTCGCGTTCCTGTCCAAATACGTGACGGGCATCGGGTTTTCCGCCCGGCAGGCTGGCCTGCTGTTTACCGTGTACGGGGCGACGGCGGCGGTGGCAAGCTGGCTGTCCGGCGTGCTGGCGGAAGTATATGGCCCCCGGCGCATCATGGCCATCGGGACGCTGTGGTGGGTGGCGTGCCATGTCGCGTTCCTGTCCGGTGGGGTCATGCGGCATGACTTCGTGCTGATGCTGGTGTTCTACGGGCTGCGCGGGTTTGCCTATCCACTGTTTTTCTATGCATTCTTCTTCTGGATCGTGCAGCGCACGCCTGACCACCGGCTGGCTTCGGCCATTGGCTGGGTGTGGTCCATGTTCACGATCGGCTATGGCATCATTGCATCCTTCCTGCCCAGCTTCACCATCCCCGCCATTGGCTTCCTGCCAACGTTGTGGATGTCGCTGGCATGGGTCGTGTGTGGTGGCCTGCTGGCGTTTTTCGCCATACGTGATGACGCGCCCGCCGCGATCGACAGGAACAAGGGGCGCAGCCTGCGCCACCAGTTGACCGAAATCAGCCGGGGCCTGACGCTGATCGCCCATAACCGTGATATCGCGCTGGCGCTGCTCATACGGATCATATGCAACCTGTCGCTGTTCGGTTTCCCGGTGGTGATGCCGCTGTTCTATACCTCGGCCGAAGGCGGGTTCACCATGCCGCAATGGCTGCGCATATACGGCATATTCTTTGTGGTGCAGCCCTTTACCAATGTCATGTGGGGGATCGTGGGTGACCGGATCGGCTGGCTGCGGCAGATGCGCTGGGTCGGCTTCGTGGGGTGCGGCATCGCCACGCTGGCGTTCTACTACCTGCCGCGCGCGGCACCGGGCAACATGGCGGTGGCGATTGTCGCGGCCCTGCTGTTTGCGCTGACGATCACGTCCTTCGTGCCGATGGGGGCGATCTTTCCCATGCTGGCGCCCGAACACAAGGGGGCGGCGGTATCGGTGCAGAACCTTGGGGGCGGCCTGGCCAATTTTGCCGGGCCGGCGCTGGCGACGATGCTGGTGTCGGGGTATGGCACGCAGGGCGTGGTGATTGCGTTCGCGGCGCTGTATTTCCTTGGCGCGGTGCTGACAGGCTTCATCCGGCTGGTCCAGCCCCGTGGCGCCCATGCCGTGGATGTCGCCTCCAGCGCCAAGGCGCAGGCGGTGCGCGAGGGGATGGAGACCACGCTTGCATCGCACACGCCGGCGCGGTGATGCCAGCCCGCATGGGGGAAAGCCGTACGGTACGCCCCCCGGTCTTCGAGGTCATCCAGCCCGGCCCCCGGCAGAGCTTTGTCTGGCACCGCCATGACTACCCTGCCGCCTGTGCGCGATGGAACTACCACCCCGAATATGAACTGCACCTGATCACGGCCGGGACGGGGCATTTCATGGTGGGGGATTTCCTGGGCACGTTCGCCCCCGGCCACCTGGTGCTGGTGGGGCCGGACCTGCCGCACGGGTGGTTCAGTGACCTGTCGATGGGCGAGCGGATCGCGGGACGTGATATCGTGCTGCAGGCCCATGATGACTGGCTGCAACAACTGGTGGCCCTGTGCCCGGAACTGGAAACGGTGTCCGCCCTACTGGCGGATGCACGCTACGGGGTCGTGTTTACGGGGCCGATGGCGCCGGTGCTGGGCGCACGCCTGGCGGCGATGGGGGACATGCATGACGCGGCGCGCCTTGCGGCCCTGATCGGGCTGCTGTCGGGGCTGGCGGCCTGCCCGCGCCAGATTCTGACGGGGATCGCCCCGTTTGGCGGGGAAGGGCAGGCGCGGGTCGCGGACCGGGACCTGGAGCGCATGGACCGGGTGATCCGCCACCTGCTGTCAGGCGGCCCGCACGATATCCGGCAGGCGGACATGGCCCGGCAGGTCGGGTTGAGCGGGCCTGCGTTTTCACGCCTGTTCCGCCGGGCGACGGGTTCGACATTCGTATCCTTCATGCGCAGGCTGCGGGTAAGCCGCGCCTGCCGCATGCTGGCGGAAACCGATGCGTCCATCGCCGAAATCAGCAGCGCCGCGGGCTTTGCCAACCTGTCCAACTTCAACCGGCAGTTCATGGAGATTTGCCGCACGACGCCACGGCGCTACCGCCATGATGTCCGCACCCTCAGCCGCGTGGATGACCCGGTCGCAGGCACCGGCATGAAAGGGCATGTGCCGGACCGGACGGCTGATTAAAACCGGATCGTCATACGCTGGCGTGCCGCTCCGTGACCGGGGACAGGGGCGGGCGCATCGCCGTTTCCGTGCGACAGGATATTCCGCGGCGCTGCCATGGCGGGCATGGGTGGGACGCTGGCATATCAGGTCGTCTCATCCAATGTTGGCCCTGACCCCCTTTTGCATCCATACTGCCCGCTCCTCCGGCTACGGGCAACGCAGATGAACATGTCTTTCTTTACCTCGGGGATGATGCTGGCCTTTGCGGCGTATTCCTCCTTTTCGATCAGTGATGCGTATTCAAAGCTGCTGGCCGGCCAGCTTGATCCCTTCGAGGTCGCGTTTTCCGGTGGCGTGTTCGGTTTCCTGATCATCCCGTTCATCCGCAGGCCCGATGAATCCCTGCGCGACATCTTTTCCCCCCAGCGGCCGGGCATGTGGGTGGTGCGCGCGATCGCCATCTTTGCCTCCACCGCGGCCAGTGTCGAAGCCTTCATGCTGCTGCCCATGCCCGAGGCGCTTTCGCTCATGTTCCTCATGCCGTTTTTCGTGACGGTCCTGTCGGTCACGCTGCTGCGTGAAAAGGTTTCGGGCTGGGCGTGGCTGTCGGTCATCCTGGGGTTCGTGGGCGTGCTGATCGTGCTGCGGCCCGGCGTGCGGGCGCTGCATCTGGGGCATCTGTGCGCCGTGATCGCGGCGGTGGCCAATGCCGTGGGCGTCATTGCCTACCGGCTGGCGGGCAACAATACGCCACGGCTGTCGCTATTCGGGTCTAGCCTGTTCGGCCCGCTGGTGGGTGACGGGCTGCTCATGCTGGGGCATGCGCACTGGCCGCATGGGCTTAAGACGTGGCTGTTCCTGTTCGGCTACGGGTTCCTGGCCGCGCTGGGCCAGTTGTTGATGATGATGGCGACGGCCCGCGCGCCCGCCAACCGTGTGGCGCTGCCGCAATACAGCCAGATGTTGTGGGCCGTGGCGTTCAGCTACTTCCTGTTTCACCAGCCGCTGGACCACTGGACGATTGTCGGCATCATCGTCGTGACCTTTTCTGGCATGCTGAACTGGATCCGCCAGCGCATCCACTTCGAACGCCTCGCGGTGGAGGAGCGGCGGGCACGGCGGCACATGCATGACCCCGCCCGCGCCGCCGCCATTCCGGCCGCCATGGAATAGCCTGCCCCCGTCGGGCACCGGCGGACAGGGCGCGCGGCCCGCCAGCAACGCCATTCCCGCGGCGTGGGGCCATGTGGCGGGGCTATCCGTGGCTACGGCTGCAATGCCATGGTCGGGAAAACACGATGGGAACGCTTCCTCATGATAACACTCTACGGCACGCCGCTATCGGGTCATGCGCATCGCGTCAGGCTACTTCTGTCGATGCTTGGCCTTGATTACCATTTCGAGGTCGTGGATGCGTCCTCGCCGGAACTGCGGCACATCAACCCGCTGGGGCAGGTCCCGGTGCTGCGTGACGGGGATCTGGTTCTGGCGGACAGCAATGCGATCCTTGTCTATGTGGCGAAGGCCTATGGCGCGGGCACGCAATGGCTGCCCGATGATCCCGTGGGGGCGGCGCATGTGCAGCGATGGCTGTCGATCGCGGCTGGCGAACTGCGGCAGGGACCGGCGGCGGCCCGCATGGTGGCGTTGTTCCACAAGGCAGGGGAGCCGGCCGATGCGCGGGCGCGGGCGGCGAAGCTGCTGGGTTTCATGGATGCGTTCCTGCGCGGGCGCAGCTACCTTGCGGCGGACTGCCCGACGCTGGCTGACCTGGCGTGCTACGGCTATACCGCCCATGCGCCTGAAGGTGGCATTTCCCTTGATCCCTATCCCGCCGTCAGGGCATGGCTGGAACGGATCGAGGCGTTGCCGGGCTTCGTGCCCCTGCCATGGCGGGAATAAGGACGCGGTTTTCCCGGTCGGGGCAGCACGGTTAGGGAAAAGGGGGGGAAGTCAGATGATCGCCCCGATCCTGTCGCGGTCTATCCTTATGCGCTGGGCGGACAGGCGCTGTATCAGGCCCATATCCTCCAGTTCCTTGAGGGTGCGGCTGGTGGTCTCGATGGCGAAGCCCAGGTAGTCGGCGATATCCTTGCGGTCCATGGCCAGCGTCAGGATGCCGGATGTCCGGTCGAAGAAATCCGCCTGCCTGCTGCATTCCAGCAGGAAACCGGCCAGCCTCTTGACCACAAGGGGATAGGTCGCAAGCAACAGGTGGCGTTCCGTCGTTTTTGCGTAATCCAGCGCCTGCCGCAGGAACAGCGTCTGTATGCGGGGATGGACCTCCACCAGGCTTTTGAGCGCGGGATAGGAAATCTGGAACAGGTATGTATCCACCAGGGTAATGGCGGAGGTATGGTACAGCCCGCCGTCCAGCGTGCCGAACATGTCATCGGGCCACAGGAAAGCGAAAATCTGGTTGCGCCCGTCCTTTAGCTGGTGTTCCAGGCGCACGGCGCCCGAGCGGATACGATAGATGTAATGCCCCTGATCCCCCTGCGCGTAGATACGGCGTTTTGCAGGCCGGTGTATTCGGGTCGAGATCGCGTTCAGCGCCTCCCGTTCCGCACCGGTCAGTCTGAAGCTACTGAACATTATGACCGTCTGTTTCTCTATCGTAATAAGTCATGGCGTGCCTGCGATGGATCACCCTGTCTGCCCGACCATATGTGGGGCAAGGGGGGACCGGCTGTTCCGAATTATATATACGATACCGTTTCGTATCTCAATATGGCATGTCAATGCGCGCTAAAAAACGGCCTGCGTGGCCGGGCCTTGATCCGTTAAAAACCGCCAGGCTACAGGGGCGGTCATGCGCGGTGGCGTCAGGGCGCGCGCCTGATGCCTGACAGGAAAACCTGCCACGCCCGGTCAAAAAAACGCTGGCGCGCCTGCGGGTCCAGCATCTTGTTCTGGCCCAGCAGGGTATTCTGCAATGGCCAGCCAAGGACAAGGCCCATCAGGACACGGGTGGTTTCCTCATGATCGGTTGATTCAATGTGTCCCGCATCGGCGGCGGCTTTCAGCAGGCGGCTGATTGTTGCGACAAAGGGTTCCACGCTGGTCGCCATCATGTCGTCAACCACGGACGGGATGCGGTGCCCGTCGGCGATGACGATCCGGTAGGCTTCCGTCGTTTCGGGGCGCAGCATGAAGTCCAGGAAGAACAGGGCGATTTCCCTGGTGGCCAGCAGCGGGTCCCTTGAACAGGCTTCGACCGCGCGGGCTTCCTCCAGCAGGTGCGCGCCGCGTGCGGCCACCACCGCCTTGAACAGGGCCGCCTTGCAGGAATAGCGCCGGTACAGGCTGGCCTTGCTGCATTCCGCGACACGGGCGATCTGTTCCAGGGATGTCGCGGCATAGCCCTGCCTTACAAACAGTGTGGTCGCGACATCAAGCACATGCCGGTCAAGCTGCGCCGAGCCTTCCGGCGTCGGGCGTCCCCCTGTATGCGGCGGTCTTGATGGTACAGGCATGCTTCCGTCCTTAACTACGCTCGATCGGTCAGGATATGCCCGTGCCCCACGTCATTCACAGGCCCGGAACACGGCACATCCGCATCGGGATGCCAGAACCGCCGGTTTCGTTCAAACGGTCATTGCGAATGGGTGGTCTCCGGCAGGTGGAAGGAAAGGCGGCCAACCTGGCCTGGCGCCAGCGCGCCACGTATCCGCGCACCCGGCCTGCGCGCGGGCCATGCCATGACCGGCAAGGAAGCCCAGATGCCCGAAGCCGTTCCCATCGGGCTGCGGCAGGCTTCCCTGTCATCAAAATTTTCGTGGATATCCGTGTTCTTCAGCGTGTTTCCGTCCGGGTCGGGAGAAATTGCCATATGCCCGCCGCGCCATGGCAATGATGACGACAACACCCATCATGCCCGCACCGGTTTCCAGTTCATGCCTTGTATGTTCGACCTGGGCCATGGCGACAAGCGCGCATAGCAGGAGAACAATGGTCAAGAGGGGAAGCAGGGTGAAACCACATACCCGGATGCGGCACAGGACAATAAAAAAATACTCGAAAATGACGAAAGCACCAGTCGCATTCAAAAGGAAGGCAAAGACAACATCGGGTGAAAAGACCGCTGTAATCGCAATAAGCAGCGCTGCGGACGCACTGAACAGGACCGTAACCCACGGTGCCTGCGTAACGGGATGAAGGCGCATGAAGGAGGATGGCGCATCCCGGACGGCAGCCAGTTCAAACATGACACGCGACGTTGCGTACAGACCGGAATTTACGGTTGAAAGCATTGCGCAGACAATAACGATTTCCATCGCCACGCCAGCAAAGGGCACATGTATTGCATTGAGGGTGTAAAGAAACGGCGACTGCCCCGCGACAAGGGAAGTCCACGGAACAAGGCACAGGATAAGTGCGACGGAGGCAAGGTAGAAGACAATAATACGGAATGCGACGGTACGCGCGGTATTGGCGACATTGCGTGCCGGGTCGTCGGATTCTCCGGCGGCGATTGTTACGACTTCCGTACCGGCCATTGAAAAAATGATGGACGGCACGGCCGCCAGGATCGCCATTGCGCCATGGGGCGCCAGGCCCTGACTGGCGACATTGCGCCAGACCGGTACGTGTCCCTGTACCAGTAATGAAACGCCGATCATGATGAAAACCAGGATGGCGATGATTTTCAGCATCGAAAACCAGTATTCAAACTCACCATAAACATGAACGGCCATAAGGTTGGCGGCTGTCATGATGGCGAGGATCAGGAATTCAATCAGCCCATAAGGAATATGCATAATGGGCGCGAGTAACGAGGCAAGCGCCATGCTTTCCATACCCAGCGTCGTGACCCATACCAGCCAGTAGATCCATCCGGTCATGAAACCGATCGGCGCGCCAAGGGTGTGGCGGATATGATTGACGAAAGATCCCCTGTCTGGCGCATGCAGGGCAACATCACGCAACATGCAGTTTATCAGGAATGTCAGTAAGCCCGCTATGGCATATGACAGCAGGCTGGCGGGGCCGGCTATGGAAATGGGGGTCGAGGCGCCAATAAAAAAACCCGCGCCGATTATGCCGCCAATAGAGATCATGGCAACGTGGCGGGATCTCAGGCTTCTGGCGAGCGGTGCTGGATTCATGTATTGACCTATAAATTTACTGTCATGATTATTTCATAACGATACCAGTATGACCAATCATTTATTTATTTATGTATTCAGTATATAATTAATCTAATATTTCTCTATCAATATGAATTGCCCTGTGTCGGACACGCCTTATGCAACAGGGCAATGCGCGCCGGGCCGTGACGGCCTGCATGTCGGCTGGCCGCCATATGCCACGGGTTGCGTGGTTTCCAGGTCAGACGGCAACCACGCCCGGCATGTGGCATTCATTGGTGACCAGCGGACAGGTGGGGCCGGCGGCATTCCCTTGGTGGCCTTGTGACCGGGCAGATCATGTCTGTCAGGACTAAAACGGGGTGTCAGGTTGCATCCGGCATCCAGGGCGCGCATCCGACCCACAGGAAGCGGGTCACGCCGTCAAAGGCATTGACAAAGCGGTGGGGCCGCGTGCTGGAAAAGCGGAAACTGTCTCCCTCGCTCAGCAGGAATTCCTGATCGTCTATGCAGACGATGAGCCGCCCCTGTTGCACCAGCCCCGTTTCCAGTCCGGTATAGGCATATGATGTGGCCCCCGTATGGCCGCCGGGTTCCAATGTCAGGATGAACATCTGCAGCGGACAGTCACCCAGTGGGGTCAGGCGCTGCTTGGTCACGCCATCTGCCAGCATTGTCAGGCCGCGGCGGGAATTCCGTACAATAAAGGAATCATGCTGCGCATTGCAGTGATCTTCCAGGAATTCGGTGGCTGGCGTATGCAGGGCGGTGGCGATGACCACAAGTTCAGCTATGGATGGCGAAGAAAGTTCGCGTTCAATCTGGCTGAGATACCCGACAGACAGGTCAACGCGGTCTGCTACGGCCTGTAATGACAATCCCATCTGTTTACGGCGTTCACGTATGCGACTTCCGACTGTTGCCCGATCGTCCTGTAAGATCACCGCCTTGTCCTTTCCCATCAAATGGCACCACCTATTTTCATATATATGAAAAACCTGTTGCACCGGAAACGTTCCGGATGCTATACAAAAAATCATGCAAAACGTTCTGGTTTCTATACAATCATCAGAGCCTTTTGAAAATAGGGATTATATATGATGGACTGAAGCGATACAGGTTTTTGATGCCGGCCCCTTCGGTTCCACACATGGGACGAAAGGGGAATGCACCGCCTTGCTGTCTGCGCGGTCATGGCATGATTTCATGGTTATGAACAATCTTTTTGTTGGCCCCCGCGATGCGCCAGCCGGTAAACCCTATGTCCGGTCACGGGGACGGGATATGGCCCCATATAAACAGTACAAGTCATTCAGAAATAATGGAACAAATGTAAGGTAGATGGGTATGGACAAGAACCTGTTGCTTGCGTGCGCGGCCATCGCGTCACTATCAACCGCCGCCTGCGGTCTGGCATCCGACGCCCGTGCGGATGACCAGTTGCCAGAAACCGTTCCCAAGGCAGCAGCCCTTGAAGCCGCTGACCTTCTGCCCATCACGCCATTCTATACAACGCCGGGCAAAGGGGAAGTTTACCCGGGTGCATTGATCCGTTTTGAAAAAGCGACGGATTATACGCTGCCACCCCATGTTTCCGCGTACCGGATACTGTATCATTCACTCAGCGCAACACGGCAGGATGTGGTCAGTTCCGCGTTTATCCTGGTCCCTGATGGCCCCAGGCCCGCATCCGGCTGGCCCGTGGTCGCCTGGGCGCATGGCACCAGCGGCGTGGCCCAGGCCTGCGCGCCTTCGCGCATGAAGGATCTGTATTATGGCAGTGAGGGCCTGTTCAAATTTCCCCAGGCGGGGCTTGCGGTTGTCGGCACCGATTATCATGGCCTGGGAACGGCTGGCCCCCACCAGTACATGAACAAGGATGCGCAGGCCTATGACGTCATCTATTCGGTCATGGCGGCAAGGGCGGCGCTTCCCCAACTGGGTGCGGACTGGGTTGTCGATGGCCATTCCCAGGGCGGCATGGCCAGTTGGAGCGTCGCGGAAATGGAGCACCAGATCGACGACCCGCACTTCCTGGGCACGGTATCCGTTTCGGGCACGATCAACATGCTTGACTTCATTCATCCCCGTCGTGAAGAGGGCGGTGCGCCGTTCTATCTTCCCATGGTCGCGGTTGGTCTGGCGGCCCGTTATCCCGATTACAAGCCGCAGGACATGCTGACACCCGTGGGGATGTCGCATTACGACGTTGTCGCCAGCAAGGGATGCTGGTTTGTCGATTATGCGTCCTATTTCGGCAAGAGCGGTGACCAGATTACCAAAGACGGATGGACCCGTAACCCTGATGTTCAGGCCATGCTGAAGGAGGACGAGATCGGGAAGCAGGAAATAAAAGGGCCGTTATTTGTCATTACCGGAGGTGGCGACGTATCCGTCCCGCCGGGTGGCGTAAGGGACGTGGCGCGCGCAGCCTGCCATAATGGCATCAGTCTGGCGTTCCGGCTGTATCCTGGCCTGGATCATGACCCGACCATGGCCAATTCAACAGATGATCAGATCGCATGGATCAAGGATCGTTTTAATGGAAAAACGTTTTCGTCTGACTGCGGCAAGTTCTGAATAGCAACGACCGCCATGGGATCGCGGATTCCGGGCGCTTGCCGTCCGGGCCGTGGTTCCAGGGCCACATGACTGGCCGACCGTGACGGGCGCGTTACCCGCGCATTTCCATTACTTTTAAGAAATAAGATACGTGTTGGAATGTAATTGATGAATATCAATTGCAATTGGGGGGCGTATGTCTGGATACATAAGAAAATTCACGTTTTTCATTCTGTCATCGACCATCATATGTGATGGTTTTCCGGCACTGGCCGCCAATGCGCAGGATATTGCGCATAAATCCCCCAACAAGGCTGATACTGTTCATAAAACGGCTGAAACGGGCATTACCGCGCGTGGGGCGGGGGAAACGTTGCACGTTACCGGCGCGCGGTCTTATGGTGGCGGGCTGATCCGTAATGAAACGGCGGCGAAATCGGTCAGTACCGTATCCCATGAATATATTGCAAAGCAAGCCCCTGCATCCAACGCGCTTGCGCTTGTCAGCATGTCACCGGGTGCGAATGTGTCGATGGGGGATCCGTTTGGGGTCTCCAATGAATCGACCATCAATGTCCGTGGCCTGAACCAGCAGGAAATCGGCTTTACCTTTGAAGGGGCGCCGATGAATGATTCGGACGATTATACGCCCGAAACCGCCAACTGGGTCGATAGCGAGAACATGGACAATGTTCAGCTACAGCAGGGCGCGCCCAGTATCGACACGCCCACGACGGCGTCATCGGGTGGGACGCTGGCGGTCCGGATGCGCGATCCCAAGCATACCCGTGGTGGAGAATTCGATGTAAGCTATGGCACGCATCAGATGAACCGCCAGTTCATCCGCTATGACAGTGGCGATATCGCCAATACCGGGTTGCGCGCCTTTGCATCCTTTTCCGATCTGAGCAGCCGTGCATGGCGTGGTCCGGGCCGCAATGACCGCAAGCATGTGGACTACAAGCTGGTCAAGGAATGGGGTGACGGGAATTACATTTCCCTGTCCGGTTCCTACAATAACGAACATACCGCGTGGTACAGCACGCCCACCCTGCAGCAGTGGAACATGTACGGCCTGAAGAACAATCCGTATGATCTGCAGGGAAGCTATAAATTTGGCGAGGGGAATTATTACAAGGCATGGACGGTAAGCTGGGCCGACTACATCCTTAGCGCGCCCTCGCATTTCAAGCTGGCGCGTAACCTGACGCTGGATGTCACGCCATATTTCTATCATGGCAGTGGTGATTACCCGTTCGGGGTCACGACCATTGGCACGACGGGGCCGTATTTCAACGGGACACAGCAGGTCAATTCACCGCTGGCCGGAAACCACTATTCAGAGGACGGGCAGACCGCCGTTACCGAAAACTGGCTGGGTGTAGAAAGTTTTACCGGATTCAATTCGGCCCTGCATTACAAGGTCGCCAATCATGACCTCGTATTCGGCTACTGGTACGGTTATACCGACATGCATGTCGAGGAACCCCTGTCCGGGCTTGACGCGGCCGGCAATTCAACAGGTTACCTGCACCTGACGGACGGTACGCCACTAAGTGAATGGGCCTATCACACCATTACACAGATCAATGCCCTGTATGTTGGCGACACCATGCATTTCCTGAACCGGAAGCTGACACTGGACCTGGGTTTCAAGGAGGTCATGGCTGCCCGCAATGGCACGCTGAACCAGCCGGGACCACAGTATAACGCCAACTATTACTCGGCCAAGCCACTGCCGCGCATGTCTGTCAGCTACCGTGTCAATCCGCATATCATGGTTTTCGGTAACGTGACGACCAGCTATCGCCTGCCATTGGGGACCGCGTTCTATAACCAGTATGACAGCCCGTGGGATGGTGGCACATACCAGACCGCCAATACCCATCTGCATGATGAATACAGTGTGTCCGAGGAAGTCGGCGCACGCTACCATGACAAATGGGTTACGGCGTCACTGACCCTGTTCAATTACAATTTCTCGCATCATCAGATTAATGAATATATCGCCAACATCCCCTACTACCAGGATGCGGGCAGCATGACGACACGGGGGTTTGATGGTGAACTGGCGATCCATCCCTGGCACCATATTTCGCCATACGGATCGGTGGAATATCTTTATGCGCGACAGGATACGGACATCACGATGAATGGCGTCACCTATCACACCGCAGGCAAGGTTGCGACATCGGCCCCGCGCTGGATGGCGGCGGCGGGCCTGCAATATGATGACGGCCGTTTCTTTGGCAGTGTTTCGCTGAAATATGTGGACAAGGAATACGGAACATTCATGAACGATGAACGGATTGCGGGCCACAAGCAGGTTGACATGATGATCGGCGCCCGCGCGCCGGATATCGGGTTTCTCAAGGCGCCGTCACTGCGCCTGAATGTCATCAACCTGGCGGATCACCATTATCTCTCCGGGGTCTATAATACCGGGGCCGTGGCAGGGCAGGCATCGTATTACACGGCGCCCAATTTTGCCTGCCTGGGCACATTCAGCACGGGATTCTGAAGGGAAGGGCAGCGCGGGCAATCCGGGCTGTGGGAAGGGCAGGCCCGGCGGGCGCCCGCGCCCGGTGCCGTATCCCCGTATCCGGATACAACATAATTTGAAAATATAATAAATGCACAATATCGGGCGCATGTATAAAAAAGGAAACGGGGCGTTTCCTGGCCCGGCCCGGTGATTGCCGGGCGTCATGCAACCTTGACCGGACCAATGATTTGCAGGCGGCGAATGTCGCGATGTCCGCCCGGTTCGCTCCATCATCCGGTCATGGTCATTGCGCCATGACGGTGATGGAATGCCGGGGCCATTTTCACGGATTCATGGAAAAAAAGATGTCTGTCGTCGATATGATGGACAGACCCGCGCCCGAAAAAGGCGGCCGGAAACTGCACGGTTTTACTGTAACGGGGAACGCGGAACGCCCGCCTGCTTTTACAGTCATGGCGACCCGCCCGGTCGCCACATGTCGTGTCATAAAAATAACAGGAACCGAATAATGTACACGAATTCCGAATTGTTTCGTAAAGGTGGATACCGCCCGGCGGCCAGGGGACGGGCAGAACCGGCTGGTGTTGCCGCGGCCGGGATGGCCTGTGGGGGCACCTGCCTGTCCGGCCGGGATGGTGTTGCGGGTTGTCCGGTCGCGACACTGGCACAGGCGGCATCCTGACATGATCCCCAATCGACTCAAGCAGCTCTGGGCCGAAGGGAAACCCACGCTCAATGGCTGGTGTTCCATCGGCAATCCCTTCACGGCCGAAATCATGGCCGCGCAGGGCTATGATTCCGTCACCATAGATGTGCAGCATGGCGCGCTGGATTATTCCAGTGCGCTACCCATGATGCAGGCCATGCGGGCATCCGGCGTGGTGCCCATGGTCCGCGTGCCGTGGATGGAACCCGGCGTCATCATGAAAATGCTTGATGCCGGTGCGTATGGTGTCATCTGCCCCATGGTGAACACGGCCGCACAGGCGGCCGAATTCGTAAGCTACATGCGGTACCCCCCCTATGGGCAGCGCAGCTTTGGTCCCACGCGGGTCTCGTTCGCGGCGGGCGGCAATTATGCCGGCGGGGCGAATGACGAAATCCTGGCCTTCGCCATGATCGAGACACGGCAGGGCATGGACAACCTGGCGGAAATCGCCGCGACACCGGGCCTGGATGGCATTTACGTCGGCCCTGCGGACCTGACGCTCAGCCTGGCTGGCGGCCGCCTGGCGCCGGGATTTGACCGCGAGGAACCCGAGATGATCGAAAGCCTGCATGCAATCCTTGCCGCCTGTCGTGGCAGCGGCATTCGTGCGGCGCTGCATTGCGGTACGCCGGAATATGCCGCCCGCGCCATAGGCTGGGGGTTCAACATGACCACCGTATCGGGTGATTCCCGCCTGCTGGCGGCGGCCGCCGGGGCCAGCGTCGCGCAGTTTCGCAAGCTGGTCAGCCGTGACAGCGTGACGGTGGTGCAGGGCGGGGCGTACTGAACGCTCAGGTCAGGAAACTTCCTGCAATCATAAAGAAGTTTTGAGAAAACTGCCTTTTTTCAAGAAAGGCGGCACCGGGAAGCCCCTGTCAGCGCATTGTTTTCAAGCAGTGTTCAGGATGAGCCACCCCCCTTTCAGGTGACTGAAAGGGGGGCGGTTGTCAGTGCCAGACCACCTGCTGGGCATCGATGGCCTTGCGTGCGCGTGCGACATCGCTGGCCAGAACCGCGGGGGCCGCGTTGCCCATGCTGTTGCGGATGTAGGTCAGGATGTTGGCAATCTGGTCATCATGCAGTTTCCAGCCAAAGGACGGCATGGCCGCCCCGGTCGGGTTCGCGGTCGTGACAGGGCCATCGGTCCCGCGCAGCACGATGTTTATCAGGCTGTCCGGGTTGGGCGCGTTGACTGCCGGGTTGTTCCGTAGCGTGGGGATCATGTTCGCGATACCCGCGCCATTACTGACATGGCAGGCGCTGCACTGCACGATGAACTCCCGCGCGCCCGCCACCATCTGCCGGTTGCTGGCGGGCAGGGGGGCGGGCACGGCCACCGTGCGTTGCGGCAGGGACTTGAAATAGGCGGCGATGGCCTGCAGGTCCGCCTCCGTCAGGTGCTGGGTGGAATTTTCGATCGTCTCCATCATTGGCCCGGATGCCGCCGTATGGCGGTTGGTGCCGGCGCGCAGGTAGGTCACGATGTCATCGGCATTCCACCCACCCAGTCCCGTATGGGTGTTGTTGCTCAGGTCCGGGGCGTACCATCCCTGTAGCGACGTGCCCTGGTAGGTGGCGCGTGTATCGCCGCCAAAGGCGTTCTTGGTGGTATGGCAGGTGCCGCAATGCTCCAGCCCCTCGACCAGATAGGCGCCACGGTTGACCTGCGCGCTTCGGGATGCGTCGGGGGTAAACGGGGTGCGGTCGAAGAACAGCATGTTCCACCCGATCATGAGCATGCGGATATTGTACGGGAACGGCAGCCTGTTCGTGACAACCCTGTTGCTGACCGCCGGGATGGTCCGGATATAGGCCCACAGGTCCGCGATGTCCGCATCCGTGACCTTGGCGTAGGCGGTATAGGGCATGGCGGGATAGAGATAGCGGTCCGGGCTTCTGCCATGGCGCACCGCGCGCTCGAACTGCTGCTGCGTCCATGACCCGATGCCGGTTTCCCGGTCCGATGTGATGTTGCTGGCGGTAATGATGCCAAAGGGGGTTTTCAGGTCCAGCCCACCCGCGAACGGCTTGCCGCCGGGCGCGGTATGACAGGCCAGGCAGTCACCCGCGATCGCCAGGTAACGGCCGCGTTCGACCTGTGCATCCGCGCCCCCGTCCTGTGCTTTCGCGCCGTGGGCCAGGAAGGTGACAGCAGACAGGAGCAGTCCACCGCGCATGCAGGTGCGCAGTGCAGTGCGAAGCAGGTTTCTTGCCATGATCATAGCCTTACCAGCGGGCCGGGGTTCTTGAGGTACAGGTCCGTGATCGCCTTCGCGGTCCACAGGGTCGTGGCCCCCACGGCGACGGTCGGGTTGTAGCCGGCATTGTTGGGAAAGGAGGATGCGCCGATCACGAACAGGTTGGGGACATCCCAGTTCTGCTGGAAGCGGTTCTGCACGCTGGTGCGCGGGTCCTCGCCCATCACCACACCACCCTGCACATGCGATGAATCCCACGGCGTGTAACCGGAATAGGGACGCTCGGCGAAGGAATCCCCCCCCACCTGCGCAGCCCCCATCTCACGCGCGATTTCAACGCATTTGTCACGGATGAACCGGCCCGAACGCCGGTCGTTTTCGTTATAGTCAAACGTAATGCGCAGCAGCGGCTGGCCGAAGCGGTCCCTGTAGGTCGGGTCAAGGTCAAGGAACTGCTCGCGATGGGCGAAGCTCGTGCCCTGTCCCTGGATCTGGGCGTAATTCTGGTAGCCTTTCTGGAAGGCCTGTTTCCAGCCCTTGCCCCATTGCGGGCTGCCCTGCGGCAGCAGCCCCGCCATGCCGATCGGCAGGCCCTGGTTGCTCAGCGACTGGATACCCGCCCCGCCAATGAAGCCCAGGCCGGTATGGTCGAAGTTGTCGCCATTGAAATCGTCGATCTGGGTCGCAAGGGCGCCAGTGTTCATGAACGGGTTGAGGTACTCGTTTTCAAAGAACATGAAGCCCCATGACAGGGTCTGGAATGTAAACGCCCGGCCAACCTTGCAGTTACCCATAAATTTTTTCTTCTGTAATTTGATAGGAGAGAGCACCTGTAACGATATCTGCCAGGCGAGACATTCCTCTCCAGATAACAGTTG
>NZ_NKUB01000029.1 GCF_003207895.1 Komagataeibacter swingsii | reverse complement strand
TCGCAGGTAGTACCGCGTCCCTATCTCTTAAATCGCTCATGCTTCATAGCTGAACCAGACCAGAAGTATTCAGCAAGGCGTCAGTCGCCGGGAGCTTACGTTTGACCACGGCCGGCGCTACAAAGAACGCTGCGGCGATTTCCTCCTCGGACATGCCTTTTTCCAGCATGTCACGGAAGGCACGAAACTGATCCAGCGGGTGCAGGGCCACGCGCTGGACGTTTTCGGCCAGAGAATCATCCTCGGCGAGAATGGTCGATCCGGCCTCACGTACGACGCAGGGCACGGGCGCCGTCTTCGCCAGTTTCTTCTGCTTCACCAGCAGTTCGAGCGCCCGAAAGCGTCGTCCGCCAGCAGGCACTTCATAGGTACCGGTCTCGGTCCCTTCGCCGTCAAGAACGGGGCGGACGTTCAGGCTCTGCAGCAGACCGCGGCGCTCGATGTCGCGGGCCAGTTCCTCGATCGACAGGCCGGACTTCACACGCCGCACGTTGGACTGGGACAGCACCAGCCGGTTGAACGGGATGTCGCGAGAGGAACTCAACGTGATTTTGGGAATGGTGGTCGCCATGGCGCAAAACTCCATGACGGGCGGACAGGAGACTCTCTCCTACCCTCTCAACCCGTCATGAAAATCCGCGCAGCCTTCTGACTCTGACAACTACACCCAAGCCAGCACGCTCTCCCCTTTCCCGGCAGAAAAAATGTCGGCATTGGGGGGTAAGCAGTAAGTCCGCTTCACAGCGCGAAGACAACGTCTCCTGCCGTTCATTCAACTACGTGTGACGGCCGCTGCGCCTCCCATGGCAGTCGTTCAGCTCCTTGGGGGGCGAACTTGACCGGCCGATTCGGTGTGGTCTGGGTTAGCATAGGGGTAACCCGCTGATCAGGAATCGCTTTTTCTTCGGCACGAATATCGTTCTGCTGCATGTTGCCGCTCGTGAGGGCCGGTTAGTCAGGACAGCTTGACGATATGGGTGATCTGGAACAGTCACTCGACTTACTGAGCCCGTTCAAGCGCCCACCGCTTTTCCAAGTCCTGCCAGAACCTGTCGGAAGCTTGCCAGCCCAGCTTCAAGGTTCTCAATGATCTTCTCCGCCAACTCATCCGGTTCGGGCAGATTATCGAGGTCGGTGAGGCTCTTATCCTTCAGCCAGAAGACATCAAGGCTCGTCTTGTCGCGCGCCGTCAATTCGCCATAGGTGAATTTGCGCCAGCGACCTTCGGGCCTCTTGTCGGCGTCCCACGTTGCCTTGCGCTTATGGCGGTTCTGCGGGTTATAGCATTCGATGAACTCGGTCAAATGTTTGAAGCGAAGTGGTTTCTTCTTCAGCGTGTGATGGATATTGGTCCGGTAATCGTAGAACCAGACTTCTTTCGTCCACGGGTTTTTACTGGCCTCACGGTTATCGAAAAAGAGCACGTTCGCTTTCACTCCCGGACGATAGAAAATGCCCGTCGGCAGGCGCAAAATCGTGTGCAGATCGGTAGTCTTGAGCAGGTTCTGGCGCACGATCTCCCCAGCGCCGCCCTCGAACAGCACGTTGTCGGGCACGACAACGGCGGCGCGCCCCGTGGTTTTGAGCATCGTGCGGATGTGCTGAACGAAGTTAAGCTGCTTGTTCGAGGTCGTCGCCCAGAAATCCTGACGGTTATAGGTGAGGTCATCGTTCTCTTCCTCCCCCTCGTCGTTGGTGAAGCTCATGGAACTTTTCTTACCGAAGGGCGGATTGGCGAGCACGTAGTCAAAGCTCTGTGCACTGGGTGCGACTAGGGCGTCATTGGGCGAAATGAGCACATCACCGTCGATCTCACCGATATTGTGCAAAAACATGTTCATCAGGCACAGGCGGCGTGTATTGGCGACGATCTCGTTGCCGTAAAAGGTCTTGTGCTTGAGGAAAGTCTTTTGATCCCTATCCAGCTTGTAATTCGCGGGGTTGGTCAGAAAATCGTAGGAAGCGAGGAAAAAACCGCCCGTACCGCACGCCGGATCGGCAATGGATTTCCCAGGCTCGGGCCTCACGCATTCTACCATCGCCTTGATGAGCGCGCGGGGAGTGAAGTATTGCCCTGCGCCGGATTTGGTGTCCTCGGCGTTCTTCTCTAACAAGCCCTCATAGATATCGCCTTTGACATCGGCGCCCATACTCACCCATTGCACCTCGTCTATCATGTCGATGAGACGGTAGAGCTTTGCCGGGTCCTGGATCTTGTTCTGTGACTTGGTGAAAATCTGGCCGAGCACGTCCTTGCGCGCCCCTAATTCGCGCAACAGCGCAAGATAGTGGGCTTCCAGTTCCGCCCCGCGCTTGGCCTTCAGGCTCGGCCAAGTATATTTCGCGGGAATGCCGACATTGCGCTTATAGGGCGGTTTGGAATACTCATCCGCCATCTTGAGGAAGATGAGATAGGTGATCTGCTCCAGATAATCGCCATAGCCCACGCCATCATCACGCAACGTATTGCAGAAGCTCCAAACCTTGGAAATAATAGGAGCAGTACTCATGCGGCTTCCTTTCGACGGTTATTACGGCTGCGCGGTTTTTTCTTGTTACCCTTATCCTGTTCGGCGCGAATACGCTTCAGCAAGACGGAAGCCGGTTCGTCACGGTCGTCTTGCGGCACGAGTTGACCGGAGAAAGCACGTTTGAGGATGGCTTGGCGTAGGGCATCGGAGCGGCTTAGTTGGGATTCCACATCGACAAAAAGGTTGTCGCATAAGGAGAGTTTTCCTTGAAGAAGGCGGACAATCTCTTGCTGTTCTGCCAAAGAGCAGTACGGAAAAGGATAACTCTGTAGCTTTTCACCATTAATATTGGACTGGTTCACGCCATCCGTCTTGACAGAATTTCCATACGACCTAGCGCTATGTGAGTTAAGAAAGAAGTTCAGATAGTCGCCATCTACGATGGCTTCGTTGTGGTTTATTCTAATCAAGTATCCGGCATATATTGCAGAGCGCTCTCCGCGATAAATGGCCGTTTTCCCAACCAACTCCGGGCTATTTGTTCGGTTAAACAACACGTCGCCTGAGCAAAGCGAGTATTTTGCGATCTCCGCTACATCGTCTGTGAAAACAAGGTTATCCCAATCAATCACGCCATTTTGAATGTTACCCATCCGCACCACAGGCACACGACCAGACTTGGATGACTTAGCCGATGTACCGTATTCAACGCCGCATGTGAGCCAGCCCAGCTTTTCCCATACCCATTCAGACGGGATACCCGGTAATATTTCCAAAACCTCCGCTGTAAGCGGAGTAACCGGAGCGGGCTTTCGTGCTCGTCGCCTTTTTTCAAGTTCGAACGCTTGTGCAGAACGAGCACGGCTGAGGCTCTCCCGCAAAGCTTCAGCGTCTGGCAATTCAGTATGCTGTTTGCGCCAATGGGCGGTTAGCTTACCCTCAAATGCTGCCTTCAGGACGGACTGGCGATAGGCTTTCAGTTGCTCGCGAGCGGCAGTGAGGCTCTCGACGCCCTTGTCGAGTTCGGAGAATAGTTCCTCGATCTTGGCGACGATCTTCTGCTGCGTGCGAACACCCGGTAAGGGAACTTGAAATTTTGCAAGGTCGGCTCCCGACAGGTTTGGCTGAGCGGTTCCGTTGTCAAACTCCTGGATCGCGCGACGGGCTAGCGGACTGGATAGATAGTAGTAGATGTATTGTGCTGAAATCTGCGGATTAGGCCTCACGATAATCAGTGAAGATGCAATGCCTCCAACTGGAAGTTGGCTGTTGAACGCGACCTTTCCAAGGGAGCCGCGAATACAATATAGAATATCACTGAGGCCGAACTTACCAGATCTTAGAAGATCAAAAATTTCAGACGGAACGTAGCCAAGGCGTTCGGTAGAAATCTCTCCATTTTGTAGGTCTCCGGCATTTACAAATGGGATGCCATCCTTAGAAAGCATCTTGCGTCCGGGGTAGTTCTTCCCCCTGTCGCCGTTGATAAGCTCGCAGACTAAGCCAAGTGCAGCGTTGGCCCAATTATCGGGTAGTCCAAAATCAAATGAAGCGTTGGTCATACCGCTAGCGTCTCGTTCAATTCGTCGATCACGCCATCCATGCCAGAGCCGAAAAGCTGATACATTTTTCCAAGGCCACCATTGGCGTCGAAGGGCGACATGTCGAGGTCGTCGCGCTCGACATGGAACGACGTGGCGATGTGGTCGCGGATCATGCGCAGCCAGTCCATCTGCTCCTCGGTAAATTTCTCACCCGCGCCGCTGTGGCGCTTCAGAATCCAGTTCTGGAAGTTGCGTCGCACGGTGTCGGCGTAGGGCGCAAGTTTCGGGTCGATCCCGCAGACGCGCCGGATCAGCGCCACAAGCGCGGTCAGTTCGTTCACAGGATCGGAGCCTTTATATTCGTCGAGTAAAGCGTAGGCCCGCCAGACCCGCAGCGGCGCGAGTTTGGGTCGGTCGATCTTGAGGGAGTCCAGTACCGTCTTGATCATCGCATAAGTAATGTGCGAACGGCGCGCGGGCTGGCTATAGAAGATGGTCAGCGCCTCTATCGTATCGCGGTGTTCTTCCAGATAGTCGACGAATTCCTTCGCCATCGTCTCGGCGTTCTCCTTCGCATCGCCGTCCCAGCCCTGACCGATCACGGTATCGAGATTGTCGTGATCGATGGTCTGTTCCTTCTCACGACGAATGCCGTCGATCAGCGTGACGAGCGGCCCGGTGAAGACGTTGGCTGCTTCTCCGACAAGCTTGCTTCGCGCCTGTTCGCGCTGGGCATCTGTCGGCTCGCCCCCCGATGCCTTGGTGGCGGCTTCCTCAATGCGGTCTGGGTCGATGGCGTCGAACAGGCGACACACGATGTCATGTAGCGGGACGCCGCCCGCCGTTTCCTTGATGCGGGCCTTGTCCTTGTCGTCGAGTTGCTTGTCGAGCCGCGCCAGGCGGCCCGCCAGTGAGCTTACCGTATCCTCGTCATGCACGCCCATCATCACGCCGGTAGCAAGATCTTTCAGTGAAACATGAAGCTTGGTGATGATTGGCTCGCTGGCGGTCTTGCAGGATTTGGTGACGCCTATGGCATCGACGATGACATAATGCGTCTTGGCTGTCTTGGCTGACGGCGTGACCTTCTTAAGGCTGTCAGCATCGAGAGTGCGGGTGCCGCGCCCTTTCATCTGCTCGAAGTAGTTGCGGCTCTTCACGTCCCTCATAAAAAGCAGACATTCGAGCGGCTTCACATCCGTTCCCGTGGCGATCATATCCACGGTCACGGCGATGCGTGGATTGTAGTTGTTGCGGAACTGGGCGAGGACGGATTTCGGGTCTTCGGCCGCCTGGTAAGTGATCTTCTTGCAGAAGTCGTTGCCCTGCCCAAACTCCTCGCGGACGATATTGATGATATCGTCTGCGTGACTGTCAGTCTTGGCGAAGATCAGGGTTTTGGGAACTTCGTCGCGGCCAGGGAATATGTCGGGCAGGCTGTCTCGGAAGGTGCGGATCACCGTACGAATCTGGTCGGGGTTGACTACGTCGCGGTCGAGTCGGGTGGCGCTGTATCGCTCGTCTTCATCCTGGTGCTCCCAGCGTTTCTTACGTGTCAGACGTTCGCGCTTTTCGACCTGTTGCTGCGCCTTGATCTGCACGCCCTGGCGGGTAATCTGCGTGTCGATGAAATAAACCTCGTTGCCGACATTGACCCCATCGGCCACGGCACGTTCATGGCCATACTCGCTCACGACGTTTTTATGGAAGAAGCCGTAAGTGCGGTTATCAGGTGTGGCCGTAAGACCGATCAGATAGGCATCAAAATACTCCAGAACCTGCCGCCACAAATTATAAATGGAGCGGTGGCACTCGTCGATGACAATGAAGTCAAAGAACTCCGGCGGGATCTTTCGGTTGTAGACCACCGGCAACGGTGTCTTGCCGCGCACGAGACATTCGGCGGGATTGTTTTCCTCTGCGCTTTCCTCCAACGGTTCGTCCTTAAGGATGGAATACATTCGCTGGATGGTGCTGATACACACTTGAGTGCTGCTTGCGATGAACGATGAGCGCAGGCGCTGCACATTATAAAGCTCAGTGAACTTCCTGTTGTCGTCGTTCGGGAGGTAGGACATGAACTCCTGTTCGGCCTGTTCGCCAAGGTTTTTCGTGTCCACTAAAAATAAGATGCGCTTGGCATCCGCGAATTTGAGCAGGCGGTAAACGGAAGTGATGGCGGTAAAGGTCTTGCCCGATCCAGTCGCCATTTGCACAAGCGCGCGCGGGCGGTCTTCCCGGAATGATTTATCTAGATTCTGGATTGCCGTGATCTGGCAATCGCGCAAGCCTGCAGGATCGAGAGGCGGAATGTCATGCAACCGCGCGCGAAGGGATTTGGGCTTGGACAGCCATTCAGCCATCGTCTCGGGCCGGTGGAAGGTGAACACCTCGCGGGAGCGGGGTTTGGGGTCGCGCCCGTCCGTGAAGCGCGTAATGACGCCCGTGCTTTCATACACGAAGGGTAACGGCTCCTTGTTATTGACCCATTTAAGCTTGGCGGTCGCGTAGTCGGAAGACTGTTCCTCGACCGTGGTGATCTTGTGTCCCCATTCCTTGGGCTTGGCCTCGATCACTCCGACTGCGCGTTTATCGACGAACAGCACGTAGTCGGCGGGGCCGGTGTCGGTCTGGTATTCTCGCACGGCGATGCCCTGACCCGCAGACCAGTCGAGCTCTTTCATGGTCTGAACGTGCCAACCCGCCTCAACCAAGTGCTTGTCGATCTGGTCGCGCGCGATCTGTTCGGGGTTCTGATTCGCGGCTTGCATCAGTGCTCCATCGACACGTCAGGAAACAGGTTCGTGCTGTCATTGTCTGCAGGCAGCCAACCGGCATCCTTCGGAATCCAGCCTGTCATAATATCCGCGAATACCTTATTGGGCACGTCTCGACGCTTCCTTGAACCCATTTCCCTCTTTGTCCATACGCTGAGACTGTGCGGAAAGCCGTTTAAATTCTTCTGCCGCCATGACCACCACGACGCCGCGCCCATGCTTTTGGATCAGCACAAGTTCAGCGCGCGCAGTGTCGATCAGCAACCCAAAGCAGTTCTTGGCATCGCGCGCCGACATAGTTTTCATAGTCTGCCCCGCCGCAATTCGATAGTCCAATTAGGCCAAAGTAGCTCTTATTGGCAATGTTGACGTTAGCAACGTGGACATACCTCGCAACAGACCTTCGCGGCGCTATGCCTGAGTTTCGCGCTGCTCGTTCGCTATCGCAGAACTGCACGGTGAGGCTCGGCGAGCTGCAACATTATATCTTGTCGTGGGTCGAATTCACCCCCACATAGGCAGACGATCACGAATTTCAGTCGCCGCTAAGCGATGCGGGCTGGCGCGTCATCGTTTGCCGACCACCGCAGGTCGACGAATGATCCCGCAGGACTCTATCACCGCCTGTAGCACGTCGCGCATGCGCAAAGGCTTGTCCGTTTTATTTGATGCGCAATTCTAGTCAGCTTCTGGCCCAAACTCGGCGGTAGAGCTTTGAACCAATGATGTCCGCTATGCGGAAAGCGATCTGGACAATTGTATGTCCGAGAAGTCTGAACAGCCTCGGTCGTCCGCCCGACATCTGATGCCGAGCGGCACGATTTCCGTTACTTCGCGCTTTCCACCCCCAGCCTGCCATCCCGGACACCATACTGATTCTGGTTATCCGGGCCGATCAGCGATGTGGCATGACTTGCAAATGTCATCGGCAGGGACACCGGCGATTTCACAGGGCGGTAATTCCGCGCATCATTCACGTCCCCTGCCCCGGTATACCAGGCAATATACGGATAGGGATAGACCGGACGGCTGGCCGTCGCCGTGGCATTCGGCTGCGCATAAGGCTGGCTGGGCATGGGGGCCATGTGGATCTGCCCGCCCGCCGGGGGCCTGTCATGGCTGCCGGGCGGTGGTTCCATCGGTTCCCTGCCCTGCGCTGTCCGCTCGGTGCGGATGACGGCGGGTACGGTGTCGGTTTCAGTCCAGCCCATCAGCGGCGAAAGGAAATCGACCTGCGGAAAGCCCTCGCCATTGCCGCAATGGCCCACGCCGGGCAGCAGGTAGAATTTCAGGAAGCTTTCAGTCTCCTCCACGCCCATTTCACGCTGCACGCCCTGATAATAGGCGATGGTGTTCAGGGGCGAGATCGACTGGTCCGCCAGGCCATGCCACAGGATCAGACGGCCACCACGTTTGTGAAACGCATGAAGGTCCGTGTTCTCGGCATTATACAGCGGGGCCAGTTCGCTCATCCGGGCGAAGGAGGCATCATCGAAGCGGAAACGGCTCAGGTCAGCCGCCTTTTCATCCACCTGCGCCGCAATGACATAGGCAATGGCGGAAGCGGCAATGCCATTGCTCATGGATTCCCCATGCGCGGTCGCGGGCAGCGCCCATTGCAGTTCCGATCCCGGCAGGGGACCACCAATGATGTAGGGGTGACCGGATGCATCGGTTGCTCCGGCATAGAGACGCACAGCCACCTGCGTTTCCTCCGCCGTCAGACAGTGCGCGGTGTCGCTCTGGCCGACCGGACACCGCACCCATGCGGGATCGAAATGGCAGGTGCGGGGATCTTCGAGAATACCGTCCTTTACGCCCGAAAGCGTATCGCAATGGCGGATGACGGCATCATGCAGCACGCCCATGCGGCCTTGCAGCAGGATGCTGGTGCCATCGGCACGCTGGTTCCCGCGCACGTTCCACGCATGGTAGAAAGAGTTCTGCACGGTAAACAGGGCGGCCGGGGCACCGGCGGAAATGCCGTCAAAGTCATCAGGGAAGCGCTGGGCTTCCATCAGTGCTTCGCGCCCACCATCGGAACAGCCGACAAAATAGGAATATTTCGGGGTCTGTCCGTAGAAAGCCGCCATCAGGGCCTTGGCCGCCAGCGTGGTGACATGGTTCGCGCGATAGGCGAAGTCGATGCGCTTTTGCGTATCCTTACCAAACTCGCCCTGCGCCAGTCCCATCATGGAGCCGGTATGGCCCATGTCATCACCCGCCATGACGAATTCGCCATTCAGGGCGGGCGCGCAGGCCCCGGCGTTACTGACGCCCACACGCGTCATGCCGCACAGGCCACCACACCCACCCAGCAGGAAGCGCTGGGTCCAGTGCTCCATGGGCAGGTCGACCTCGAAGGAAATCGCAGGCGCGATCTGTCCCGTGACCTTGCAGAATTTCCCCTTCGGCGTCTGAAGCACGGCAGCCTTCCGGCCATGGACTGCAGCGCCGACGGCGGGCGCAAGATCGATATGGCCCAGCGCATCGCACGATATGGCGGGAGCGACCACCGGCAGCGAAGCCATATCCGCTGCCTGTGCAGGAGTGGCAGGCAGCAATCCTGCCCCTGCCCCCATGACCGCAAGGAGAACGGTCAGGATCAGAAGTATGTTTTTCATATCAGGCAAAATGTCCTGTTCGGCCTTCTTCGGTTCATGAACCAAACGTAGGTCATGTCTCGCTGAATGAATGTATAAATTTGTAAGGGAGGCGCCGTATCATGGTCCTGACACCCATGCCCCTTATCGTTCAGCGCGCGTCCCCGAAATCCTTGACCGACGCATCGGCCTGGCCCTTCACCCAGTAGCCGGATGCCTTGATCCACTGTGCCGGAATCCTGCGTTCATCGAGAAGATACTGGCGCACGACTTTCGCCACGCGGGCCTCGGCACCGACCCAGACAAAAGTACGGTCCGGAATTTCCAGATTTTTCAGGACAGCAAGAATGCCGGCAGCGTCATCCGCTTGCTCCATGGAGCGATGGACCCAATGGGCAGCATGGTGTGCGGCCGTGGTAAAGATCTGCTCGTCTTCCGCCCCCGGCACGGCAACCACGCTCGTAACGGACGTCCGGGCAGGAAGCGCCTCAACCCGTCGTCCGATCGCAGGCAACGCCGTTTCGTCGCCGATCAGAAGCCAGTGACCAATCGGGCCGGAAATGATCTGCGACCCGCGTGGACCACCGATCTCCAGTCGGTCACCCGGTTTGGCGGCCCGCGCCCAGGCCGCCGCCGGGCCACCATGGTGATTGACGAAATCCAGAAGCAGCGTACCGTTCTGCGGGTCGTAACGGCGTGGCGTGTAATCGCGACGGGTTGGTGCGCCATCCAGGCCGGGCACGAATATCTTGATATGATCATCCGGGGATGGGCTGGTGAACCCGGCCAGTTCGGGGCCACCCAGCGTGACACGGATCATGTGCGGGGTCAGGCGCTCAACAGTGCGGACTTCAAGACTACGCCTGACTAGGTCATGCCGCACACGGCGGATCTCGGGGGCATCATCGCGATTTGAAAAGGTCTGGAAAAGCTTCATCATTGTGTATCCCTGTCATGCCGACAGACCGGTGACTGTGGATACACAGACGCACAGGCTGCCAGCATGCTGCTGTCAGTTTCTGTGCGTTGTTTCACGTTAACGCATACGAAAGTACGGTCTGCAAAGACCGGACTAGCTGTCTCGATCAAAGCCTTCGAAAGCAGAGTCTGTCAACGGGTTTTTCAATATCCCCCTGCCCCGTTAAGTGCCGGGTGCCTGGTCGCAGCATTCTTGGATCGGGCAGCCACCACGCCCACGTCGGGTTACGCATGGACCAACCATATGGGCAATGGCGAGACGCGATGGACGTTCATCTCCATGGAAGTCAGGGCAATATTGCGCACTTTCACATGTTCTCCGGCGACGGTTTCAGGGCACGAACTGGAACTGAAGGCCATGGTCGATCATGTCGATCCGTCCCGCCGCCAGTGCAGGACGCCAACGATAGGTTCCAGCGACATGATCATCCTGCACAAGCGCATGGATATCTGCCCTGTTACGCAGACAGGTTATGATCTGACGTCTGTTTTCGGGAACATCGATCGCCAAGGTTCATGTCTTGAACCAAGCCGTATTCTGACGATCCGCCAATCATGCGACAGGGCATACGCATTGAGAACTGTCTCTTCACAGACTGACCTTATGCTGTACAGACATCCAGATCCTGTATAAACAGCTGCCCCTATCCTATTTTTATCCGTTTCTATCCCGTTTTTTCCTGCTATAGAAAATACACTTCCGCACAACGATACCTATTGGCTCTTATTATTAGCGCCAATAGGAAAGGTTAGATCAATGCACGCCAGAGCCATATCGTCTCCCCGGAAATCGATCCGTCGGCGCCAACTGCGTGAAATGGTGCCACTGGCCGACAGCACAATTTACGAAATGGAACAACGCGGTGAATTCCCGCGACGCTTCTGTCTTTCGCCACGCTGTGTCGTGTGGGACCAGGCCGAGGTGGAAGCATGGTTGGAAGAACGGCGTTCGAAACCAAGTATGCCAGCAAGAGGTCCCGACGTAAGGCAGAGGCGAGCGCGCCCGATCAAAGGGCAGGATCCGGCTCGAACAACGGCATAGATGGTGACACCAGGTTGGGCACGTATTTCTTACCTGCGATCCAGGCATCCACGGTGTTCGACCACTCCTGCATCATATGACGCCGTTGTAGCTCGTATTCTGCTTTATTATAGACGCCCCGCGAGGAACGCCCGTCTTCATGAGCAAGACATTTCTCAATCCAGTCGCTATTGAAGCCCAATTCATTCAGAAGCGTTGATCCCGTGCGACGAAGGTCGTGGACCGTAAAAGCTTCCAACGACAGCCCATCCTTTTTGGCCTGATCGACGACCGAATAGGTCACGCGATTGAATGTCGCACGGGACATCGGCGCGTCTGCATCATAGCGAGACGGTAGTAGGTAACGCGAATTTCCTGCACACGTTTTCAATGCGATCAATATGTCCAGCATCTGATGAGAGAGATACACATTATGTGCCTTTGAACGCTTCATGCGTTCTTTAGGAATTGTCCAGACGGCATTCTCGAAATCAACTTCATCCCAGACAGCGCCCTGCAATTCGCTTTTCCTGACCATGGACAGTAAAAAGAACCGCATTCCCAGGCGGATGGTCGGCAACGTCGGTACGTTTTCTATCACCCGGAACAACACCCGAATTTCAGCGGGAGAAAGTGCACGGTCCTTGGGAACGAAGGTCGCGATCGATGATGGTCCGACCTCGTCGGCAGGATTGGCAACCTTCTCTCCGTGCAAAATACCAAAGTTGTAGATCTGCTTTACAATATCTCGAACGTGTATCGCCGTCGCCGGCGCACCGCGATCGACTATCGCTGCACAATGCGTCCTGAGATCATTCGGCGTGATCTCGGTCAGAAGACGGTTGCTCCAGACAGGAAGCAGTTCCCGTTCGAAAATTGCGCGACGCATGGCCCGGGTGCTATCGGCCATTGCTGCAGCCTGCAGCCATTTCTCTCCCAGCTTGCCAAAGCTTCTGGCCTCCTTGAGGCGCCGCTTGTTGCGCTGCTTCTCGATCGCCGGAGAAATTCCTTCCGCAAGAGCGCGTCTCGCATCAATACACTTCTCCCGTGCACGCGCGAGCGATAGTCCCCCTGGACCGTATTTCCCGAAACACACGGTTTCGCGCCGTCCATTCAGACGGTAGTCCATTCGAAAGGACACCACGCCTTTTTCCGTAACGAGGACATACATCCCGTCACGGTCCGCGACCTTGTATTTTTTTCCTTTTGGTTTCAACGATCTAATTGCAGCATCCGTAAGCATTGCACCGCCTCCGACCCGAAAATACCGTCAAGGGATTCTGGCGGGCTGTTTCGGAGAAAAAGCATCTGTTTACAAAGACTTATTGTAAAAAAATACCGTCACAGGCCCATCTGCCCATGACGGTATTCACACAATTCCCGACTGGCAAGCCTGACGAGGTCCGTCACGCATACCGTCAAAACCAACCTGTGCACATCGATAGTCTGCAATAGCAGACGACGACATTAACTTTTTATTTCAGTATGTTAGGTAGGGTTCGGGGAGGGAATGGGATACTTCAGGACCCTTTGTGAATCATTCCCACTCAATCGTTCCCGGCGGCTTGGACGTAATATCATAAGTAACGCGGTTCACGCCGCGCACTTCATTGACAATACGCCCTGCCACGCGGTTGAGGAAGGACATGTCGAAGGGATAGACATCCGCCGTCATGCCATCGGTGCTGGTCACCGCACGCAGGGCGCAGGCATAGTCATATGTGCGCCCGTCGCCCATGACGCCCACGGTGCGGACCGGCAGCAGCACGGCAAAGGCCTGCCAGATGGCGTCATACAGCCCGGCGGCCCGGATTTCCTCCAGGAAGATCGAATCAACCCGCCGCAGCAGGTCCAGCTTTTCGCGCGTGATGGCGCCGGGAATGCGGATGGCCAGTCCCGGCCCGGGGAACGGGTGGCGGCCCACGATCGCTTCGGGAATATCCATCTCCCGGCCCAGTTCGCGCACCTCGTCCTTGAACAGTTCACGCAGCGGCTCGACCAGCTTCATCTTCATCCGTTCCGGCAGGCCGCCCACGTTATGGTGCGACTTGATGGTGACGGACGGGCCGCCGGTGAAGCTGACACTTTCGATCACGTCCGGGTACAGCGTGCCCTGCGCCAGGAACTCGGCGCCGCCCAGTTTCGCCGCCTCCTCCTCGAATACTTCAATGAACAGGCGGCCGATGGTCTTGCGCTTGATTTCCGGGTCGCTCACCCCTTCCAGCGCGTTCAGGAACAGGTCGGACGCATCGCGATGGATCAGGTGGATGTTGAAGCGGTCGCGGAAGGTGCGGATCACCTCATCCGCCTCACCCGCGCGCAGGATGCCGGGATCAACGAAAATACAGGTCAACTGGTCGCCAATGGCCTGATGGATCAGCACGGCGGCGACGGATGAATCAACCCCGCCCGACAGGCCGCAGATCACGCGCCCCTTGCCCACCTGCTGGCGGATGCGGGCGATTTCCATTTCACGGAACCCCGCCATGGTCCACGTGCCCCGGCAGCCCGCCACGTCATGGGTGAAGTTGCGCAGCAGGGCCGCGCCATGCGGGGTATGCACGACCTCGGGGTGGAACTGCACGCCATACAGGCGGCGGCCCTCGTCGGCGATGATGGCGAACGGCGCGCCCTCGCTTACGGCCACGGCCTGGAAACCGGGCGGCAGCTTTGTCACGCGGTCGCCGTGGCTCATCCACACCTGCTCACGCCCGCCGCGCGCCCATGTGCCACGGAACAGGGCGCAGTCCTTGATGATATCGATATGCGCGCGGCCGAATTCACGGTGTTCGGATGTCTCCACCGTGCCCCCCAGCTGGCGGCACATGGCCTGCTGGCCGTAGCATATGCCCAACACCGGCACGTTCAGGGCGAACACCACTTCGGGGATGGCCGGCGCGTCCTTGTCCAGCACGCTGGCGGGGCTGCCGGACAGGATGATGCCCTTGGGCGCGAAGGCGCGAATCCGCTCGGCCGTGCTGGAATACGGCCAGATTTCGCAATACACCCCGCTTTCACGCACGCGCCGGGCAATCAGCTGGGTGACCTGGCTGCCGAAATCCAGGATCAGGATGCGATCCTCATGCAGGGATTCATCAAGTCCTGCGACAGGGGCGGCGGTGTTCGCGGTATCGTTCATCATGTGTCTTTCGGTCGCGGCATTATCGATAAACTAGGCTTCCAGCATGAGCTGGCAACATATTGCAAGGGTGGGATAGTCTTTCCCGCGCAGATAGCACAATATATGCATTCAGGCAGGCCTGTCTTTCCTGCCGGTCCAGACAAACCGGATCATATGGCTGTTTCATGACTGCACGTCCCTTCCTGCTGCTGGCGGCGGCCTGCCTTGGCTGCCTTTCCCTTGCCCCTGCCCCCGCGCGCGCGGACGCCCGGAATGACCCGATCGGACTATGGACGGGCCAACTGGTGCGCGACCAGGGCAATTGCACCACCGAAACCGGCAATACCTCGACCTTCCAGATCGGCACGAAACGCATGACGTTCACCCCGGCCGATGGCTCCATCGCGCTGACGGGCGTGCCACAGAAAAAGGCCGACCTGTACCATACCGAAACCGTGGTCAGGCAGCCATCGGGGGCGGCCTTTCCCATGGTGTTCGAAGCCCGTCCCGAAGGTGATACGATGGTCGGCACCTACGGCACCCCGCGCTGCCGGGCGCATATCGTGATGAAACGCTAGCCCCGATCGACATTCAGGCCATGGCCAGGCGCGGGTGAGATATCGCCACCTGGCCCCGCTGCAACACCCCCCGCTGCAACAACACGGGGCGGCGGGCGATGCGGCATGTCGCCCGGCGCATGCGGCCCCCGGTCACCAGGCCACCGGGGGCACGCCCCAGCGCCTGACCCCTGCCACCCCGGCTCCGTTCGCAGCCTGCTGTCGGGCCTGCACAAGCATTGAATCGAACATCAGGTACTGATTGTCCGGATCGGCCAGCAGCGTCTCGAAAATCCTGTCCCACACCCCGGCATGATGCCACCGGCTGAAGCGACGATGCACCGTTGTCCATTTGCCATACCGCCCAGGCAGGTCCCTCCAGTGCGCGCCGGAACGCAGTATCCACAGGCAGCCGTTCACGAACAGCCGGTTATTCGCCCCGCTGCGGCCCGCATCCCCTTTGCCCGGAAGCAGGGGCGCAATCCGCCGCCATTGCGCTTCGTTCAACTCGTAACGCCTGATTCCCATCCCATGCTCCGTGCTTCTGGTTACGGCATCCAGTGAAACATCCGCGCCCCACAAAGGAAATCCTGAATGTCGATCGGTGCCGGGCCGTGTCGTCCGTCCAACCCGCTGATTGCACGATACGGCGTCCGGAACGGCGTCGGCACCGTGTGTCCCTTATCCATTCGTGCCGACCGTCACCCGGAGTGTATCGCCCGAATCCGCTTCAGCTTCCTGAACGACAGGAAGGAGACAGCGAAGGGCATGCCGGCCGTGTTCACGCAATCGGGAACAGGGAGGTCCGATACAGGCATGGATGCCGGGCCATGATCCGATATATTCTTGTATATGGCTGATAACACGACACTAGCCGGGGCTGTCCTGTCCATTGTTGTCCGCAACGGGCGCATGCTGCTGGTCTGCCGGCGCAACCCGCCGGATCAGGGGCTGTGGGGTTTCCCAGGCGGCCGCATTGAATACGGCGAAAGCTACCTGGACGCCGCAGCGCGCGAACTGCGGGAGGAAACCGGCTTCATTACCCATGCCGAAGGCACGCTGACGGCCTTTGACCTGATCGACCGCGACCATGCGGGCCGCATCCGCTTCCACTACCTGATCGTGGCCGTGCAATGCCACGACAATGGCTGGACCGACATCGCGGCGGGCGATGATGCGTGTGCGGTGGGGTGGTTCGACCTGGCGCAGGTGCGCGCCAATCCCGCCGCCTTCAGCCCCGGCCTGCTGGAACTGGGCACGCTGGCCCTGTCCCCGCGTGGCATCGCCCCATGGCCGGTGGCCGCACAGGAACGCGCCCCCGCCCCCCATTCCCCCCGCACCGAGAGCATCCCGTCATGACCCAGATTTCTGCCCTGATTGTCGAGGACGAGGCGACGATAGCGGACCTGGTCGCCACCATGCTGGAGACAAACGGCATCCACGCCACCATAAGCCCCGATGTCGCGGACGCCATGCGGCGGATCGGGGATACACGCTTTACACTGGCGCTGGTGGACCTGACCCTGCCCGACGGCGACCCCGATGGCTTCATTGCCGCGGCACAGGCCCAGGGCTGCCATGTGATCGTGATGAGCGGCGACCCCGACCGGCTGGCCGGTTACGCGCCGCTGCCGCTGCTGGAAAAGCCCTTCCGCATGAAGGCGTTGCTGGAACAGGTCCGTCAGGTCGCCCCGGCGGCCTGACCCTCAATGTTTCAGAAGCAAAGGGTTATGGGTGCCGTCTTTTTTCAAAAAGGCGGTGTTCTCTGAAGCTTTTTGTAAAAAGCTTCACCAAAAACCCTTGATGCTGTCCTTTTCCGGCGTGGGCAGTCTTACGATGGCGCTGCGCTGTGTGGCCGACAGGTCCGGGCGCAGGCTGACACGGTACAGGGTGACACGTTCCGCCACCCGCCCAGGCCGACCACGTTCCAGAGTGATAACCGGCTGGACGGATGTAAAATCATCCCTGTCAAAATCCCGGCGGGGATTACACGCCATGATCCCGTCCCCCGCCACGTCATGCGGCAGGTTGAACAAGGCCCAGCGCGGCTCCATCCCCACCACGACCCGGCCGGGCATGACGGTGGCCAGCTCCGCCGCCGTGCCGTAGTCACACGCGGCGATGAAGTCCCCCGGTCGCGCATGGGCCGCAATCCCGGCGGCCAGATCGCGCCAGCCCGCCATCTGCCGCAGCGCCACATCCACATGGGCCGATAGCGGCAGCGGGGCGAACAGCGCCTGCACGTAGACCAGCGCGCCCGCCAGCACGCCACCGCCGACCGCCCAGCGCCCCCACCGCCATGCGACCATGGCCGTACCCGCCGCCAGCATGGGATAGATCACCACCGGCCAGTTCGCCTGCACCCGGTCACCCAGGGCATGCTGCACGAACACGCAGGCCGGCAGCAGCGTCATGCATGACAGGAGCGCGCAACCGGCCTCCCGCCGCGCATGGCGCAGCATGATCACCTGCCCCCATATGAAAAACGCCGCGATGCCCGGCGTCATAAGCCCCAGTTGCCCCGCCGCCAGTTCGGTCAGGAACTGCGCGGCCCGGCCGGGGTGCCAGTCCACTGTCCGCCCGCCCTGCCGCACGAAACTGGCCCAGCCATGTCGTGCGTTCCACCACACCACGGGCGCCACACACAAGGCCGCCACCATCACGCCGCCCACAACGCCGGGCACCTGCCGCAGCCCCCAGGCGCGGTGACGCAGCCCGTGGACCACCAGCCACAGCCCGATGCCGCCCAGCGGCAGGATGGCGGTATATTTGCTGTCGCACGCAAGGCCCGCGGCCAGGCCCGCCACCAGCCACCAGCCCATCCCCGCCCCGGCATTGACGCGGCCCATGGCCCATAGCAGCACGGAGATGAAAAACATCACCGGCATGTCCGGTGTTATGACAACCGACTGAATTGCCAGCGCCAGAGTCGCCTGCAACATGACGCAGGCCCGCACGGCCCCCGCCCGCCCTGCGGCGGGCAGCAGGTCACGCACGGCGCGGAACACGAAAAAGGACAGACCCGCCCCCGCCAGCACCCCCACCAGCCGGACGCCAGAGGCATTGTCACCGCCCAGCATCATGCCCAGCCGTATCCACACCGCCACCATGGGCGGGTGGTCAAGGTAGCCCGCGGCGGGCGCTGACGCCCACAGCCGGTAATACGCCTCATCAGGGGAAAGTGGCAGGATACCCGCCACGACCAGCCGCATGCCGGCCAGCAGTACAAGCAGGTACAGCCACCAGCGCGGGCTGTACCGCACCCTCACACAGGCACGCCGGGGCGGTTCAGGCTGGTGCGGATGGTCTGCAATGTCTGCACGCGCACCACATGCGGGGCCTCGGTCAACTGGCGGGTCAGCAGGTTTTCATGCGTTGCGTCACGCGCCACCAGCCGGACCAGGAAATCTCCCCCACCCCGGATCATGTGGCATTCGCGCACTTCCGGCCAGCCGGACACCTGGTTTTCAAACGCCGCCAGGACCGCTTCCTTCTGGCTGTCCAGCCCGATCAGCGCGAACAGCGTGATCGACCAGCCCAGCCGCGCGCCATCGGTATCGGCATGGTAGCCACGGATCACATGGTCTTCTTCCAGCCGGCGCATGCGGCGCAGGCAGGGCGGCGCGGAAATGCCCACGCGCCGCGCCAGCTCCACATTCGTCATGCGTCCGTCCAGTTGAAGCTCGGCCACAATCCGACGGTCAATCGCATCCAGATCAGCCATCCGTTCCGCCATGCCTGTTCCATCTCTCGCCAAAGGGGGCGGCTGTCGCGCCCATATGCCGCAATAATGACGCCCTTCCTACTCCAACCCTTGCACGGACGCCAGTGGACGACCATACCAAAGGAAATTGTGACGATAGGGTTTTTCTGATCTCATGCCCCAGACGTGTTCTACCGACCTGCTTGTCATTGGCGCGGGTCCCGCCGGTTACACTGCCGCCATCTATGCCGCGCGCGCGAATCTCTCCCCCGTCCTGGTCGCGGGGCTACAGCCCGGCGGCCAGTTGATGATCACCACGGATGTCGAGAATTACCCCGGATTCGCCAAGGGCGTGCAGGGGCCGGACCTGATGATGCAGATGGCCGAACAGGCCGGCAATGTCGGCACACGGCTTATGGATGATATCATCGTCTCGTGCGATTTCACCCGCGCGGACGGCACCGGCCGGTTCTACGCCACCGGCGATTCCGGCACGCTGTATGAAGCGCGCAGCGTCATCATCGCCACCGGCGCGCAGGCCAAGTGGCTGGGCGTGCCGGGGGAAAAGGAATTCCAGGGTTCCGGCGTATCGGCCTGCGCCACGTGCGACGGCTTTTTCTATCGCGGCAAGCGCGTGGCCGTTATCGGCGGTGGCAATACGGCGGTGGAAGAAGCCCTGTACCTGACCCACCACGCCAGCCACGTGACCCTGATCCATCGCCGCGACAGCCTGCGGGCGGAAAAGATCCTGCAGGACCGGCTGCACGCCAACCCCAAGATCTCGGTCATATGGAACAGCGCGGTCGAACGCATTACCGGCAGCGGCACGCCGCCCGTGGTCACGGGGGCGGACCTGCGCAACACCGTGACCGGCGCAATCCAGCATATCGATGTCGACGGGGTGTTCGTTGCCATCGGCCATGCCCCCAACACCACAATTTTCCGTGATGTCGTGGCGATCGATACAGACGGTTACATCGTGACCACGCCCGGCAGCACACGTACCTCCGTTCCCGGCGTTTTCGCCGCGGGCGACGTGCAGGACAAGATATTCCGCCAGGCGGTGACAGCGGCTGGCACCGGGTGCATGGCGGCACTGGAAGCCGAGCGTTTTCTTGCGGCAGCGCAGTAATGAAACATGAAGAGTCCTTGACCTGCCCCCGTATTTCCTTCACCACAACGCTTAGTGTCATAACACTTGGCGCGCCCTTTATTAGATAGCAAAGCGGAGTCAACGCGTGGACTGGGATAAACTCCGGATATTTCATGCTGTAGCCGAAGCAGGGTCCTTCACCCATGCCGGCGACGTGCTTAACCTGAGCCAGTCTGCGGTATCGCGGCAGATTTCAGCCCTGGAAGAGGCGCTGCAGGTCCCCCTTTTCCACCGGCATGCCCGGGGGCTGATCCTGACCGAACAGGGTGAGACACTGAACCAGACGGTGCGGGAAGTCTTCTCCAAGCTGGCCATGACGCAATCCCTGCTGACGGAAAGCAAGGAAAAGGCGGCGGGACGGCTACGGGTCACCACCACCACCGGCTTTGGCACCTGCTGGCTGACGCCACGCCTGCACCGGTTCATGGAAACCAATCCCGACATCTCGATCACCCTGATCCTGGAAGATAACGACCTGGACCTGGGCATGCGCGAGGCGGACGTGGCGGTGCGCATGCACCCGCCCCGCCAGCCGGACCTGATCCAGCGGCACCTGGCCGATTTTCCGCTGCCGATCTATGCCTCGCAGTCGTACCTGAACGATTACGGCACGCCGCGCACGCTGGAGGAACTGAACGCCCACAAGCTGGTGCTGTTCGGTGGCTATCACCCGCCCGTGCCGCACATCAACTGGCTGGCTGAAACCGGCGTCCCGTCAGATGAACGCCGCCAGGCGCGGCTGGAGGTCAACAGCCTGGCCGCCATGGCGGGCGCGATCGCGGCCGGCATCGGAATCGGGTCGATCCCGCTTTATGCGGCGTCGCAGTATCCCAACCTGGTCAAGATCCTGCCTGAAGTGCCGCTGCCCACGGTCGATGCCTATTTCGTGTATCCCGAGGAACTGCGCACATCCAAGCGCGTGGCGGTATTCCGCGACTTCCTGCTGGCCGAAATCAACGCCCGCCACTGATTGCTACGGCCACTGCCCGCCATATGACAGGACAACACCGCGCCGGGCCGTGATCCCGGCGCGGTGTTTTTGTATGCAGGGGACAGCCTGAAAAATCAGTCCCGGCGGCACCCCGCAATCAGCGGGCCATCTTGGGCGGCGCTTTTCTTCACAAGGCCCCGGTTTCACACACCCACGAAAAAAAGCCGCCTTTTTGAAAAAAGGCGGCACCTGAAACGTCTGTCTCTTTATCAGCGGATCACTTTAAAATAATCTTTATGTCAGGTGGATCGGGTAGCGGACGGATTGTTCACTCAGCCGCCTTATGCGCCCTGTTGACGCGTTCGCGCAACTCCTTGCCCGCCTTGAAAAACGGCACCACCTTTTCCTCCACCGATACGGTTTCCCCCGTACGGGGATTGCGGCCGGTGCGGGCGTCACGCTTCTTGACCGTAAACGCCCCGAAACCGCGCAGTTCCACCCGGTCCCCCCGCATCAGTGCATTACTGACTTCCGTAAAGATGACCTGAACAATACGTTCCACTTCCCTTGCGGGCAGATGTGGACGCGCAGCGGCAAGTTCGGCAATCAATTCCGATCTGGTCATCCTGTTCCCCTAGTCTAAACAACAAATTAAAGTTTCCAGATCGCAACGGCCCCGTCAAGCGCGGTACTTTCCTTCAACAGAAATTCCGCACCCGGCACACCCGACACGATGCCCGATATCCACCGCCGCCAGTTGATGCGCGTGGCTGTGGGGCCGATATCGGCCACCTGCACATCATCGGGCAGGTGCGTGGTCGCAATCAACCATTTCCGTGCATCGGCCATGGACCCGATCTGGTCCACCAGCCCCAGCGCGACCGCCTGCTGCCCGGTATAGGGGCGGCCATCGGCCAGCTGCCGCACACGGTCAACCGGCATATGCCGGTCCTGCGCCACGACATTCACGAAAAACCCGTACAGGTCGGCAATCACGCCCTGCAGCATTTCGCGCCCCTGGGGCGAAAGCGGCTGCACCATGGAGGGCTGCCCCTTCATCGGGCCGGATACAAGCTGGTCCACATGCACCCCCACCCGGTCCAGCAGGCCCGATATGTCGGGCGATTCCAGGATCACCCCGATCGAGCCGGTCAGGGTGGAGCGGTTGGCGAAAATGCGCGCGGCAGGCGCCGACACCATGTACCCCGCCGATGCCGCAACCCCGCCCATGGACACCACCACCGGCTTGCGCCGCGCGAAGGCGGCCACGGCGTCATGCAGCACCTCGCCGCCCGTTACCGCGCCGCCGGGGCTGCTGACCTCCAGCACCAGGCCACGGACCGATGCGTCATCGGCGGCCTTTTGCAGGGCTTCGACATTTTCATGCTCGTCCGAAGGGATGATCCCCTCCAGCTTCAGGTGGACCAGGTGCGGCGCATGGCCCGCAAGGCCGCCATCCGCGCGCCATGCGGCCACGATGCAGGCAAGGACAAAAAAAGCCACGGCCCCACCCCGCCAGACCAGAAGGCGGCGACGCAGGGATGTGGCATGCAGCAGCATATCGGGGTCGGTATCCATGATGGAGCCATATCACGGATCCCCCCCATACCGAAGGCAGGACTAGGGAAGGCGCGCCGCCATCACGCCTTGCGCCGGCGGCGCGTGGGCCGGGCGGGTTCATCATCGCCCGCGGCCGGGGCTGCTGCGGCGGCAGCGGCGGCCGACGCGGCGGTGATCTTGCGGCCAAGGCCGATTTCACGCGCAAGGCTGGACCGGCGTTCGGCGTAGTTGGGGGCGACCATGGGGTATTCGGCCGGCAGGCCCCAGCGTTCACGGTACTGTTCCGGCGTCATGCCATAGGCGCTGTGCAGGTGGCGCTTGAGCATCTTGAGCTTTTTGCCGTCTTCCAGGCAGATGATGTAATCGGGGAACACCGACCGCTTGATCGGCACGGCGGGCTGCGGCTTTTCGGGTTCGTTCACCGGGCGGCCCGCCGCGGACAGCGCGTGATAGACATTGCGTATCAGGTCGGGAAGCACATCGGCTGCGACACTATTATTTGAAACATGCGCCGACACGATCTGCGTCGTCAGTTCCAGACATGAAAAATCCTGCTCTGTATCAGACATAATATATTCCGTGCCTCTATATCCAGCCAAATAGTCGCGACGTCCTCACGAACCTTCGTTTCAGGGACATATACTGCCCCCTCAATAAATACAATACTTGCGGGCAATCTGTGCTGCGTATTGTCAAACAGAATGTTCTGGTTCTATTATATAGAATGCCCCGTACTAAATAACGCATTCAAATGTGAACAGCTGTTTTTTGTATAAATTCGTTTCATGTCATATCAAGATTTTTCAGGCTTCCATGCGGATACGGGCAAAACAGGCTGCCGTCCCGTCATGCGCCATCTGCGCCGGGGGGCTTTTACGGCGCAGCACCCCGCTGAGCTGCTCCATGTCGAATTCCGGGTCGCAGGCCGCGCAGATCAGGCGGATGCGCGTTTCCTCCATATTATCCTTAATGCTGTAAATGACCTGTCGGGCCTCCTTGCGTGTTACAACGATTTCCGCCCGCCGGAGTTCCGCCAACTGCTGACTTAACGTTGGCTGGCCGATACCGGTTTCAGCTTCGATCTGGCCCACGCTCTTTTCCCCCTCCAGCAGGCAGGCCAGCACCATCAGCCGCTGTGGCTGGGCCAGCAGGCGCAGGCGTTGTACAAGGTTTTCTGCCATTTCTCGCGTTCTGGGCAGATTGCTCATGTCACGGATCCCCTTCGAGCAGTTAGGCAAGCCACCCCGTACCATAATCCCGCCCGGCGGAACACAGGACAGGGCTTGATAAAATACATACATAATATATTAAACAAATAAACCATTCACGCACCCCTGCCTTACGGAAGCCGCCATGACCGACCGCGCCGCCCCCGCATACATGGCCCCCCGGCCCGGCCCGCGCCGCCATGCCTGACGTGCTGCATACCCTGCTGGGCCTGTGCAGTGGCGGGATCATCGGCTTCACGCTGGGGCTGGTGGGCGGCGGGGGGTCGATCCTTGCCGTGCCGCTGCTGCTGTACGTGGTGGGGATCGCCGACCCGCACCGGGCCATCGGCACCAGCGCGCTGGCGGTCACCATCAATGCGCTGTTCAGCCTGGCCAGCCATGCGCGGTCGGGCCATGTCGCGTGGAAATGCGCGGCCCTGTTCGCCAGCGCCGGCATATTCGGCGCGCTGGCGGGGGCCGCGTGCGGCAAGGTCGTCAACGGGCAGCGCCTGCTTTTCCTGTTCGCCTTCGTCATGATCGCGGTCGGCGCGCTGATGATGCGGGGCTGCCGCCAGCCACGGCCGGCGCAGCCGCAACAGGCGGCCATGCGCACGGCCCCGCTGCCCATCGTGGCCTACGGGGTCGCGACGGGATTCTGTTCGGGGTTCTTCGGCATTGGCGGCGGGTTCCTGATCGTGCCCGCGCTGCTGGCGGCGACCGGCATGCCCATGCTCGGCGCCATCGCCACGTCGCTGGTGGCGGTCTGCGCCTTCGGGCTGACAACATCCATCAGTTACGCGGTGGCGGGCATGGTGGACCTGCCCATGGTGGGCATCCTGGTCGCGGGCGGCGTTGCGGGCAGCGCGGGGGGCACCCTGCTGGCGCGGCGCCTGGGCCAGCACCCGCAGCGGCTGCGCATGATCTTTGCCTGCCTTGTCTTCCTTGTGGCATTCTACATGATGTGGCGCAGCGCGCGGGCAATGGGCCTTGCCTGACACGGCGCGCGGCCATCGCGCCATCACGACCGGGAACCCGCCCCATGCCACAGACCACCATATCCCTTGACCACCCCCTCGATTTTGCCCGCTGGCGCACGGCGACCCGCACCCTGGCCGGCCAGCACGTGCCGCCGGACGACATTGCGTGGCACGTCGCGCCATCGGGCGGCCCGGACGCCCCCATGCCGGACGCCCATCCCTTCCGCATCCCGCGTGAGACCATGCAACTGGCGGCGGACGTGCTGCAATCCATGCTGCCCGACCGCTTCACCCTCGCCTACCGGCTGGTCTACGCCCATGTGACCGGGACCGATGTCCCGCCAGCCGAACTTGCGCGGATGGAGGCGGCCGCGGCCGGCGTGCGCGCGGAAACCGCCCGGCTGCGCCACGGCCTGTTCACCCTCATGCAGCGCACCGACGGGGACGGCGCGTGGCACGCCACATGCGACGCCGCGACCTACGCCCCCGAATGCAATGCGCGGTTCATCACCTTCCAGCTTTCGCTTGCGCCATGGCGGCTGGCGCTGCCGGGGCGGCGGATGGAATGGACAGGCCACGAACTGCTGCACGGGCACGATGGCGCGGATGCATCGCCCCTCGCCTTCAACAGCCTGCCGCCCCCCGCCATGCCGCTGGTGGACGGGCTGGACATCGCGCGCATCACCGCCCTGCCCGCCGTGGCGCTGGCGGCGCGGACATGCCGGATCTGCCCCATGGCCCGCCACGCCACCCGGACCGTGTTTGGCGAGGGGCGCAGCGACGCGCGCATGATGTTCGTGGGCGAACAGCCGGGGGACAGGGAAGACCTTGCCGGCCGCCCCTTTGTCGGCCCGGCGGGGCAGTTGTTCGACCGCGCCCTGCACGCGGCGGGAATCGACCGTGATGATGCGTATGTGACCAATACCGTCAAGCACTTCAAATTCCGCCGCAGCGGCACACGCCGCATCCACGAAAAGGCGGGGCCTGCGGAAATCGCCAACTGCGCCCCGTGGCTTGCGGCGGAACGGCGGATCATCCGCCCGCACGTGCTGGTCATGCTGGGGGGCACGGCGGCGTCCGCCCTGCTGGGCCGCCCCGTCACGATCGGGCGCGAACGCTCGCGCGCGATTACGCTGGGCGATGGCGCGACCGGGGTCGTGACGGTGCATCCCTCCTTCCTGCTGCGCGTGCCCGATGAAGCCGCGCGCGGGCGCGAATACGACCACTTCGTGGCAGACCTCAGGCTGGCGGCCAGCCTGTGCGCGCCCGCGCGCGCCTGACCCGCCCGCCACGAGGAAAGCCGATGCCAGATATGCACTCGCGACACCGTTACGTCATGCCAAGATGCGTTATGGATAGGGCGCCCCATGTCGCCGGAAGCCGCATATCGTGCCTGCAGACCTGAATCTTCTGCCCTCTTTCATCACCCGTATTTTCAGCGGAAAGCATTTTCCCACCATCCGCGCCCCCGGCTATGCGCGGATGAGTGGCCTTAAATGGCTGTATGCCCCCACGCCCGAGGCCCTGGCCTTTGCCGTGCGCACCACGTGCGCGGCCCTGATGGCGCTGACCATCGCCATGTGGATGGAACTGGACGACCCGCCATGGGCGGCCATGACGGTGTGGATCGTAGCCCAGGGATCGCGCGGGGAAAGCCTGTCAAAGGCGCGGTGGCGACTGGTGGGCACGGCGGTGGGGGCGATCAGCGCCGTCATCCTGATCTGCGCCTTCCCGCAGGCGCCGTGGCTGTTCTTTCCCGCCATCAGCATATGGATCGGCCTGTGCTGCATGTGCGCGACACTGGTGCGCAACTTCCGGTCCTATGCGCTGGTGCTGTCGGGCTATACCTGCGCCATCATCGCGCTGGCCGCGACGCGCGACCCGGACAACATCTTCATGATCACCATGTCGCGCACGTCCTATATCGTGCTGGGCATCACGTGCGAGACGCTGGTGGCGGTGCTATTCGCGCACAACCTTGCATCAAGCGCGCGGCGCAACATGCGCCAGAAGATCCAGATGGCGCTGGGCAGCTCGACGGATGCGGTGGCCGACCTGCTGGCGGGGGACGAGGCCGCCTTCATCCGTTCGCGCGCCCTGTTCGGCACGATCCTGAGCATCAATGACCAGATCGAGTTCAGCGAAGTCGAGATGGGGCCGCACGGGCATGAAGGCGACCATGCGCGCGCCGCCCTGGCCGCCGTGTCGGTCCTGCTGTCGCGCGGGCTTGGCATGATGGCGCGCATCAAGGCGCTGGGCACCACGAACGAACAGTTTACCGAAACGTCGCTGCTGACGCGCACCTTCCTGCTGGGCGTGCCCGCGCGGCTGGAAAACGATGCCGAGATACCGCATATCCAGCAGGACCTGCAGGACCTGCGCGGCGTGTGCCGCCAGCGCATCATCGACGCGCTGACCCATGAAATCGGCATGGACCCCACTGCCGAGACGGCGGAAGTGGACGACCTGCTGAACTGCCGCATCCTGCATAACGCGCTGGACGAACTGCTGGGGGAACTGGAACAGGCCATTGCGGAGTTCGACGCCAGCCAGCACGAAATCCGGGGCGACCACTTCCATTTCCGCATCGAGGCGCACCGCGATTTCAAGGAAGCCGCCTATAACGGCATCCGCGCCGCCGTGGCCATCGGCGCGTCCGCGCTGATATGGGAAGTGACGGCATGGGCCAACGGCATCGGCTTCATCACCATGGTCGCGGTGACGTGCGGGCTGTTCGCCACGCGTGAAAACCCGGTGGTGGGCACCATGAGCTTCCTGCGCGGGGCGTGCTGGGCGGTGTTTGTCTCGGGTTTCCTTGTGCTGCTGTTCCTGCCGCGACCCGCGGAATTCGAAATGCTGGCCGCCGTCCTCGCCCTGCCCATGATCGCGGGCGGGCTTGCCGCGCGCAACCCCTCCACGGCGGGGGCGGCGGCGTCGTACTGCCTGTTCCTGCCCAACCTGGTCGGGCCGGGCAACCAGACGCGACTGAACGAAATCGCGTATTTCAACGCATCCTTCGCGCTGCTGTGCAGCATCGGCTTCGCGGTGCTGATCTTCCGCGCGGTGCTGCCGTTCGACAATGATGAAGAACGCTGGCGCATGCGCAACCGCACGCTGCATGACCTGCGCCACCTGGCCTCCGCCCAGCCCATGCCGCGCACGCAGTCGTGGATCGGGCGCAATACCGACCGCTTCTCCCGCCTGATCCGCCATGCGGGTCCGACGCCCACCCCCACCATCGAGGCATACCTGCAGGGCACGCTGTCGGCCATGACCATCGGGCTGAATATCATCCGCCTGCGCACGGTCATGGAACGCGGGCAACTGCCGCCCGCCGCCAACCGCGCCATCGAGCTGTTCCTCAGCCGCATGTCGCAGTTCAGTGGCCGGTACGGGCGCTTTGGCCGCACCGCGCGGGTGGCGCGTGGGGCCACGCGCAGCCTGCGGCGGCTGGAGGCGACGGAAGCCAACATCACATCGCGCATCGAGATCACGCGCGCCATTGCCTACCTGCTGGTCATTTCCTATGAACTGGGCGCCAACGCAGCCTTCCTTGACGCTTCCCAGCCCTATCGCATGACCGACGGGTCATGACGCGCCCCTGACACGGGGACGGGCAAGGGAAGGATGGAGCCACCATGACATCCCCCGCCCCCGCTTCCACCGCTTCCGCCGCCCTGCGCGGTCATGTCGTGACCTTTCGCGGCAACCCGTTCCTCATGCCGCCGAACGACGCGCTGGTGGATGAACCCGACGGGCTGGTCATCATCACCGATGGCCGCATTACCCATGCCGGGGCGTATGGGGAAACCATCGCGCACCTGCCCGCCGGCATGCCGGTTACCGATTACCGGGGCTGCCTGATTTCGGCGGGGTTCGTGGACACGCATGTCCATTACCCGCAACTGCCCATGATCGCGGCCTATGGCGAACAGCTCCTGGAATGGCTGGAACGCTATACCTTTCCCACCGAACGCCGCTTTGCCGACGAAACCTATGCCACCACCATTGCGCGGCAGTTCCTGGATGAACTGGTGCGCAACGGCACGACCACGGCGGCGGTGTACTGCACGGTCCACCCGCAGTCGGTTGATGCGTTTTTTGGGGAATCCACCCGCCTTGGCACGCTGATGGTGGCGGGCAAGGTGCTGATGGACCGCAACGCGCCCGATTACCTGCGTGATACGGCCCAGCGCGGCTATGATGAATCGCGCCGCCTGATCGAACGCTGGCATGGCCGCAACCGCCAGCATTACGCCGTCACCCCCCGCTTCGCCCCCACCAGCACGCCCGAGCAGCTTGAACTGGCGGGCGCGCTGCTGAAGGGGGACGACAGCCTGTTCATGCAGACCCATCTGGCCGAAAACCGCGCCGAGGTCGCATGGGTGGCCGAACTGTTCCCCGACAGCCGTTCCTATCTGGATGTGTATGACCGCGCGGGCCTGGTGCGCCCGCGCAGCGTGATGGGCCATGGCATATACGTGGATGAACACGACCTGTGCCGCTGCCATGAAAGTGGCTGCGCGCTGGCGCACTGCCCCACGTCCAACCTGTTCCTGGGCAGCGGGGCGTTCCGGCTGTTTGACGTGATGGACGCGAAACGCCCGGTGCGCACGGGGCTGGGCACCGATGTGGGCGCGGGCACCAGCCTGTCGCACCTGCAATCCATGAACGAGGCCTACAAGATCGCGCAGATGACCGGAAAGCGGCTGCACCCGGTGCAGGCCTTCTGGCTGGCGACGCGTGGTGGCGCCGAGGCGCTGCACCTGGACGACCGCATCGGCGCCATCGCCCCCGGCATGGATGCCGATCTGTGCATCCTTGACCCCCGCGCCACGCCATTGCAGGCCCTGCGCGCGCGGATGTGCGACAGCACGGCCGATATCCTGTTCACGCTCATGATGCTGGGCGATGACCGCAGCATCCGCGCGACATATGTGGCGGGCAGGACAGTGCATGAGCGTGGGGTAGCAGAAACCGCCACCTGAACAGGTTACGTTCCGGGCATTGCGACACGACGCCCGGACAGCACGCCCCGAGAAGGGCAGCCCCACAAGGACGGGCAGCCTTGCGGGCCGGACCAGGGATCGCCCTGCCATGGCCCGCGCCCCGCGCCGTGCGGCATGGCGTGTACGCGGGCAAACCCGCCGGCATGGGCGGGGCGTGTTCCGGAAAACAGGTTTTCAGCGGGAAAAGAACACACGCGATGCAGTGGCGGAGAGGGTGGGATTCGAACCCACGGTACGCTTGCACGCACAACGGTTTTCGAGACCGCCCCGTTCGACCGCTCCGGCACCTCTCCAACTGCACGCGGTGATGCAGCGGCTTATAGGGGCGCGCGCGGGGCGGCGCAAGGGGTCTTTTTTCACCCCTTGCGCATGCCCATAAAAAATATTGACCTGCGCCCGCCCACCCAGTAAAAGCCCCCATTCACCCCGCGCGGACGGGGCGCCGCTGCAATTGCGGCCAATATAAAAAAGCGACTGGGCCGTGTCGCCTGCATTGAAACAATGCCGCGCACGCCAAGAGATCGGAAAGATAGATAGAGACATGTTTGCAGTTATCCGTACCGGCGGTAAGCAGTACCGCGTTGCCAAGGACGCCGTCCTGAAGATCGAAAAGCTGGAAGCCGAAGCCGGCGCCACCATCACGTTCGACCAGGTCCTGGCCGTTGGCGGCGAAGGTGGCACGACCATCGGCGCGCCGACCGTCAAGGGTGCGACCGTCACGGGCACCGTGATCGCACAGGACCGTCTGGCCAAGGTCATCATCTTCAAGAAGCGCCGCCGGCAGAACAGCCGCCGCAAGAACGGCCACCGCCAGCCGGTGACCGTGGTGCGCATCTCCGCGATCAACGCCGCCTGATCCCTCGCCCGGCCCCGGCCGGGCAGGTCAGATCAGAGATTTCAGTTTTAAGGAGTTCAGGCAATGGCACAAAAAAAGGCAGGCGGTTCATCCCGTAACGGGCGCGATAGCGCCGGACGTCGCCTTGGCGTCAAGAAGTTTGGTGGCGAAAGCGTCATCGCAGGCAACATCATCGTCCGCCAGCGCGGCACGAAGATGAAGGCGGGCGTGAACGTTGGCGTCGGCCGCGACCACACCCTGTTTTCGCTGGTGGACGGACATGTGAAGTTCGAACGCCGCGCGGAAGGTCGCGTGCATGTTTCCGTGCAGGCCCTGCCGCTGGCAGCGGAATAAGGTTTACGCCTTAATCACTGCGGGAATACCCGAATTGAAGGGGGCGGTCATTCTGGCCGCCCCTTTTTTCGTATGATGCCGGGCCATGTTTTCTGGTATCATGCACGCACACAAGGCACGTGCGCAGGACGGCGCGCGCCCACCGGATCGCAGGCAATGAAGTTTCTTGACCAGGCCAAAATCTATGTGAAATCCGGCGACGGCGGCGATGGTGTCGTCGCCTTCCGCCGGGAAAAATATATCGAATTTGGCGGTCCGGACGGGGGCAATGGCGGCCGGGGCGGCGATATCATATTCGAGGCGGTCGACAACCTGAACACGCTGATCGACTTCCGCTACACCCAGCATTTCCGCGCGCGCAAGGGCGGCAATGGCGCGGGGTCGGACCGCACGGGGGCAGCGGCCGAAACGGTGGTCATCAAGGTGCCCATCGGCACCCAGATATTCGATGAAGACCGCGAGACCATGCTGGGCGACCTTGATGTGGCGGGCAAGCGCCTGCTGCTGTGCCGCGGTGGCGATGGCGGCCGGGGCAATGCGCATTTCAAGACCAGCACCAACCGCGCGCCGCGCCGCGCGGACAAGGGCTGGCCGGGTGAGGAACGCTGGGTCTGGCTGCGGCTCAAGCTGATTGCCGATGTCGGGCTGGTGGGCCTGCCCAACGCGGGCAAGTCCACGTTCCTGTCCACCGTATCGGCGGCCCGGCCCAAGATCGCGGATTACCCGTTCACCACGCTGCACCCGCAGCTTGGGGTGGTGCGGCTGTCGGTTACGGAAGAATTCGTGATTGCCGACATTCCCGGCCTGATCGAAGGCGCGCATGAAGGCAGCGGGCTGGGCGACCGTTTCCTCGGCCATGTCGAACGCTGCGCGGTCCTGCTGCACCTGATTGACGGCACGGCGGAAGACGTGGTCGAATCCTGGCGCACCATCCGCCACGAACTGTCGGAATATGGCGGCGGGCTGGCGGACAAGCCCGAAATCATCGTGCTGAACAAGATCGACGCCCTGCTGCCCGAGGAAATCGAGGAACGCAGGACGGCGCTGGAACGGGCCTGCGGGCATGAAGTCATGTGCATGTCCTCGGTCGCCCACATGAATGTGGACACCGTGCTGCGCCGGTTGCAGGATTACGTCACCCGCGACCGCGCGGAAAAGGCCGGACAGGAAAAGGGGGAGATCCCCGCGACATGACGGACATCCCCCTGCCCCGGCTGCGCACGGCGCAGCGTGTTGTCGTCAAGATTGGCAGCGCCCTGATTGTCGACCCCGAACAGGCCGCCCCCCGCCAGGCGTGGCTGGACAGCGTGGCGCAGGACATTGCCAACCTGCGCGCGCAGGGCACGGAAGTGGTCGTGGTGTCGTCCGGCGCGATCGCCCTGGCCCGCCACCAGCTTGGCCTGACAACGCGGCGCGTGCTGCGGCTGGAGGAAAAGCAGGCGGCGGCCTCGGTCGGGCAGATCCGCCTGGCGCAGGCATGGACCGACGCCCTGTCGCGCTATGGCCTGACGGCGGCGCAACTGCTGCTGACACCCGATGATACCGAACACCGCAACCGCTACCTCAACGCGCGCGCCTCGCTCAATACCCTGCTGGCGCTGGGCTGCGTGCCCATCATCAACGAAAACGACGCCATCGCCACCACCGAAATCCGCTTTGGCGACAATGACCGGCTGGCCGCGCGCGTGGCCGAAATGATCAATGCCGACCAGCTTGTGCTGCTGTCCGACATTGACGGGCTGTACACCGCCGACCCGCGCAACAACCCCGATGCGCGACACCTGCCGGTCGTGGCCGAACTGACCGACAGTATCGAGGCCATGGGCGGCGCGCCCCCGCCGGGCTATTCATCGGGCGGGATGCGGACCAAGCTCATGGCGGCGCGTATCGCAACGCAGTCGGGCTGCGCCATGGCCATTACGCAGGGCCAGCCCCTGCACCCGCTGGCCCGCCTGTGTGACGGCGGGCGCTGCACGTGGTTCCTGCCCGCGACCGACGCCCGTTCGGCCCGCAAGAGCTGGATCGCGGGCAGCCTGACGCCCGCGGGGCAGGCCGTGATCGATGACGGCGCGGTCCGGGCGCTGGCGATGGGGTCATCCCTGCTGCCGGCGGGTGTAACCAGTGTCACGGGTGATTTCGACCGGGGCGACCTGATCGCGGTCATGGACCGGCAGGGCAACCGGATCGCCTGCGGGCTGGCCGCCTATGCCGCCGATGACGCCCGGCGGATCGCGGGGCGCCAGTCCGACGAAATCGAGGCGCTGCTGGGCTGGCATGGCGCGGATGAACTGATCCACCGCGATGACCTGGTGCTGCTGGCGCGGGCGGAAGCCACCGCGCCCTGAAGACTGTTTGAAAAGAAAAGGTTTCTGGTGAAGCTTTTTTCAGGGCCTGTTGGGAATTATACTTTTCTGAGGCATCTGGATGTGATTCAAGGTCTGTATGGATCGCTTCATACTGACAGATGCCCAATGGGCGAAGATGGAACCCCTGTGCCATGGCAAGAAGACGGATCGGGGCCGCAGCGGGAAGGATAACCGCCTTTTCATCGAGGCGGTCTTGTGGATTGCGCGGACCAGCAGTCCATGGCGGGATCTGCCGACATACTTTGGACATTGGAACTCGGTCTACTCGCGCTACAGCGACTGGATGAAAGCCG
>NZ_NKUB01000028.1 GCF_003207895.1 Komagataeibacter swingsii | reverse complement strand
GATCCGCAGGCATTGCCGGAAGAGCTTGCCCGGCGGGAAACGCTGAAAGCGAAGCTGGACGAAGCCTGCGCCCGGCTGGAAGCTGATGCGAAGGCGCAGACCGAGGCGGCGCGACCGGCATACGAGAAAAAGAAGGCGGTGTATGACGCAAAAACAGGGCGTCGCGGCCGGGCGCCCAAACCGCCCGATGATGAACCACCACCCGACCGACAGATCAGTCTGACCGATCCCGACAGCCGCCTCATGCGGCGTTCGGACGCCCATGAATTCCGGCAGGCTTACAATGCTCAGGCCATAGTCTGCGCCGAAGGCAGCCAGTTGATCGTGACAACCGGCGTTGTCGCCACATCAGCGGATGCGCCATCCTTTGCCGACACGGTGCTGTCGATGGAAGACACAATCGGTCTTCCGGAGACAGTGCTCGCCGATACCGGGTACGCCAGCGGGCAAGCGGTCCGAAAACTGCGGGAAAAGGGCATTGATCCGCTGGTCGCCATCGGACGGCCCTGTGCCCGCAGACCTTACGACTTCCGACCCCGGCCCGCAGAAAGGGAGCCACGCCGGATAACCGAACCCTGGCGGCTTGCCATGAAGGACAGGCTGGAAACCACAGAAGCCGGAGATCTTTACAGACTACGAAAACAGACCGTGGAGCCGGTCTTTGGAATTATCAAAAGCATCATGGGCTTCAGAAGGTTCAGCCTGCGTGGCCTTGCAAAAGTCACGACCGAATGGACCCTCGTTGCACTCGCATATAACTGCAAAAGAATGGCACGGCTTCAAACAGCATAAGCCAGGTCAGCCTCGGCCTTATGACCCTCAAAATGGCCAACCCGACAGGCTGCTAAGGAATTTCTTGGGTATTATATTCTTTAATGTGGCGTTTTCCTTAAATTTAAAAAATCCATTTAATCTGCAGGGCGTTTCAAGGCCAGACTGTCTTTCCCAAGTATTTCCATAAGCTCGAACGCGTTCTGCGTGGCAGCGCCATAAGTGGTATTGTCATAGATCGTCCAGACATCAATGCCACGCATGGCCAGTGACGTGACCATTTCTGCATGGGTTTCAATGGTTTCCCTTGCATAGGTCGATTCATAGATGCGGGGGGACCCATGCAGCCGGAAATAGGCCAGCCCGCTCCAGCCACCGGGCCGGGCCGCAAGGCATGGCCGGGCCGGATCCGCCGCAACCCGCGCTATCCGCAGCCTTTCCAGCATATGGCTGACTTCCGGTACGAACCAGCTGGCATGCCTTGGTTCCACAACGATGGGGCCGGTGATCATGGTTTTCAGGTCATTGAAGAACCGTTCGGCGATATCACCGGGATAGGCAAGGCTTGGGGGAAGCTGGACCAGTATGGGGCCGCGCCTGTCGCCCAGGCCGCCGGTTTCCTCGGCGAAGCGTTCAATAAGCGCATGGCAGTCAGTCAGGCGGCGTTCATGTGTGATTGTCTTGGGCAGTTTGACGGAGAAGCGGAACGCGGGCGGCACGCTTGCCGCCCAACGCGCGTAGGTCGTGCGCCGGTGCGGCCGGTAGAAACTGCTGTTGATCTCGACAGCGTGGATGCGCGCGCCATAGCGTTCCAGATGCGTGCCAACCGTGGGAAACCGGCTGGCAAGTGCGGAGGGGATAGACCAGCCAGCGACCCCGACGCGAATGGACATGAACGGTTTCTCCTGTAATCGGGCGATAACACAAGACAATCCCGCCCCATGTCATTTTGAAGCCTGATCGTGTCGAAAACAATTCGTTGATAAATAAAAGTTTTTGGGTGCCGCCTTTTTCTCAAAAAGGCGGCGTTCTTTCGAAGCTTCTGCAAAAAGCTTCACCAAAAACTTTCTTTAATTTTAAAGCGCTATCATGATCTGACTTTTCAAACAGTCTCTTACCAAGAACTGCTTTATTTTCCAGTATGTCGTAAACCGGTTTTGGGCATCTGGGCCGCAGATTACGGTTGAACCGTGAAATCCAGCGCGTAAGTGGACTGATTGACTGAACGTTCCTGCCGTTCGACATGAATGGCCGGATCATGGGGCAGCAGGCCGTTGACCAGATAGACCGTATCCGGTCCCATGCCACGATTGGCATAGGCCAGTCGATATGATCCCGGTGCCAGGCTGGTCATGATACGGAAGTGCAGGCTGATGACGCCGCTCCCCGTTCGCAGCGCCGTGACCGATGGAAATACAGATGCAACGGAGTTGAGGGAAACCGGCTTGCCGTTAATGGAAAACGACACTCCCTGCCTGACCCGTGCGACATAGGCCTGCTGTTCCTGTGGCGACAGGATGCCATCCCCGTTGCTGTCAATCTGGTGAATGACAGTGGATGCCACATCCACGCCCGGCGTCAGCCGCAGGGTCACGGCAATATGCTGCCGTGTGACATCAATGACCGTGGCCTGCAGGTATTCATCCAGACGGTGCGCGCCTGCCGGGCCACAGGTTGCCGCAAGCATCGCTGCCGCCAGCAGCATGGCCGTACTGTATTTCATGGCATGGTGTACCGGGCGCCATAGTCGTTGGTGGGGTCACGATAGACGGTATGCACATGCATGGTTGGGTCATCACCCACGCCCTGTGGTGAGAATTCGATCAGCACCCGCGGTCCCTGGATGCGGTAATAGGATGAACCATTACGATCTGGCGCATGCGTGGTCGGGCCGCTCCATGCAAACCATGTACTGTCCAGACCGTCCCTGATTTCCTTCTGGCGCGGGATGGCATAGGCGTCGTTTATGATCCCCGCCCATTCCCCGATCACACCCATCAGCAGCTCCTTCTGTTTCGCGGTCAGTGCTGACCCCTTTATCCCTTCGGGAATGAGGGTTTCCCCGTCATGGCCCGGTCCCTGCACCAGATCCTCCACCTTGTAAGAAAGGATGGCCTGCTGGCGCTGTCTGGCATCAAGGGCATCCAGCAGGGCAAAGGCCCGGTCATTTTCACCAGCCAGAACGCGCACACGCTTTCCCGCCGCCTGATAGATCGCAGGCTGGGCACCCGTCAGGGTCGGGGTCATGACGCCATGCAGGCCGTCAATGACAATGTTAAGCCCCAGATGATGGCCACCAAACTGCACCATCCACGCGCTGGTGCTGCCCGGTTCGCCAAAAATCGCGATGGTGTAGGCGGCCCTGCCCGACGCGAACGGGGTCCCGGCATCCGCCAGCGCCTGATCGCCCCCCATTATGTCCATGACCTTCCGGTAGCCTTTCGGGCTTAACACGGCCTGCAGCAGGTGGAATGCCGCGATGCGCTGGGCATCTGTCAACTGGCCCATCCGCAATCCCGGCCGTGGCACGTCACTGACGGGAAAGTTGGACCACACCGACATGCCATAGCGTTCGCCAATGAAACCGCCGGGCGGTCCCATGCCCGGTCCACGGGCCGTGGGGGCACCTGCCTGCGCGTCGGTTACCGGCCGGACGGGCTGGTCCGGGGCGCTGCGCCGGAAACGGGCCAGCATGCCGGATTTTTGTGTAACAAATGGAAACTGCACTTTCGTGCGGCTGGTGGCATCAAATGTGGCAAGGAAGGACAGCGCGGCGCTGGTGACGGCCTGTGTCTGGCTGGCGGCCTGATCTGCCTCCGTACCGGGTAAATCCGCGGCTGCCATGGCCGGGACCGTTCTGGCCATGACGGGGAGTGTGGCCAGAAACAGTCCACCAGCCATCAGGGAAATCTTTCGCATCAGTCCTCTGCTTTTCGCCGTTGCATGGGATCGTTTTCGTGTTGCCGGACACTGCCCGTCCGGCGTCACGCGATCAAGGGCTTTCCCTTTTATGGTTTTCCTGTCCAGAATACGGGCTGTTGTCAGGGCGGTATCCGTCTTGCCGGACTGTCCGGCATGGCTGCGGCCCTGTTGCAATGATCCGTCAGGAAACCGTCATGTCCCGTCCTGCATCCCTTCCCAAACGTTCATGTGGCCTGTCCCGCCTGTTGTCCCTGCTGGTCGCGGGGACAGCCCTTGCGATGCTGGATACAGCGGATGCCCATGCCACAAGCTGCGCCGACCTTGCCCGCAGCGCGTTGCCGGATGCGACCTTCACCACGGTGGAGACAGTGCCCGCCGGAAGCTGGCGCCCCCCGCAGGACCAGTTGACCCACATCATGTCGGCGCCGGGCATGAACGTGGCCGGACACCCGACACAGGCTCCCAATCCCGCTTTCTGCCGCGTGGCCATTACGCTGCATCCGTCATCTGATTCCCGTATCCGCACCGAAGTCTGGCTGCCGCTGAAGGGCTGGAATGGCAGGTTGCTGGGGGTTGGCAATTTCGGCTGGGCTGGCTCACTCATGTATTATGGCATGGCGACGGGGGTAGCCGAAGGCTATGCCGTGGCCAGCACGGATACCGGGCATGACAGTTCCACCCCCGAAGGGCAGGGCGGGCGTTTTACGCTGGGGCACCCGGAAAAGATGGTCGATTACGCCTATCGCGCAGATCACCTGATGACGGTGGCGGCAAAGGCGCTGATCCGGAATTTCTATGGCCGGAAGGCGGCGCATGCCTACTGGATCGGCTGCTCGCTGGGTGGGCTGGAAGGGCTGATCGAGGCCAGGCGTTATCCCGATGACTATGACGGGATCGTGGCCGGTGCGCCGCCCAACCCGATCGTGAACTTCAACGCCGAACAGCTATGGGCGGGATGGATGAGCTACCATAACCCGGCCCTGCGCGTATCGCGGGACAAATTCCACCTGCTGAACACGGCGGTCATGAATGCCTGCGCGTCACCCGTTGGCAGGAAACAGGGTTTTGTGGATGAACCGGACAGATGCACCTTCACTCCCGAACAGTTGCGGTGCAGGGGGAAGGACACGGCGAACTGCCTGACCGCCAACGAGGTACAGGCCGCCAACAACATCTACCAGGGGCCACTTGACCCGCAGACGCACCAGGTCATTTTCCCCGGCCCGGCGAAGGGGAGCGAGGACGGGTTCTCGGCCGATGGCAGGCCGTTCCCCGTTGCCCTCGACCTGTTCAGATACGCGGCGTTCCAGAACCCGGACTGGGACTGGACAACGCTGAAATGGGATACGGACATTCAGGAAGCCACGCGCAGGGTCGGCCCCCTGCTGCATGTGGATGACAACCTGACGCCTTTCTTCCGTCATGGCGGCAGGCTGCTCATGTATATCGGCTGGAACGACGGGCATAACCCTGAACAACTGGCGGGATATTATCAGGCGGTGCAGCGCAATGCCGGGCCTGTGGGCGCGGATGCGGTGCGCCTGATCGTCATTCCGGGCATGGGGCACTGCTATGGCGGTGCGGCGTGTGACACGTTCAGCAAGCTGGGTGCGATTGATGACTGGGTCAGCCACAAACAGGCGCCGGAGCAGATCATTGCGGCGCGCGTGGATAATGGGCAGGTCGTGCGCACGCGGCCACTCTGCGCATGGCCGAAGGTCGCGCGGTATGATGGCCGGGGCAACATGGATGACGCAGGCAGTTTTGGCTGCGTAACACCTGAATGAAAATAAAGGTCTTCGGGTGCCGCCTGTTTTCAGAAAGGCGGTGTTTCCTGAAGATTTCTGGAAAAGCGTTACCAAAAACGTCCTCTTGATTTGCAGGTAACTTCAGATACGCCCTTCTTTTGCGGATATACCCGCTCAGGGCACATGCCGGGACATGATGTCCTCGATAATGTTCTCGACCAGATACATGGTGCGCGAAAGCTGGCGCGTGCGATCATGCACCAGCGCCAGCGTCAGGTGCGGCACGTTCGCACCCACCAGTGGCACAAAGGCCAGATCCCCCCGCATCACTTCGGACATCACATCCAGGGAACTCAGGAAACCGATACCGATCCCGCCGGTGACAAGGGAAATGATCATCTGCACATTATTCGCTCGTGCCGCGACGTGGGGGATGATGCGCCGGGCATCCATAAGCCGTGCGAAGACGGATGAAAGCGCAAGTGGCTGTTCCGGCGCCACCATGGGGTAATCCGCGCATTGCGTCAGCCTGACAGCGGCGTGTCGCGCCAGCGGATGGCCGGGCGGGCAGATGAAGCCAAGCGGAAAGGACATGCGGCGGATGACCGTAAGGTCGCGCATCTCCTCAGGGTCCAGCACAAGGGCAAGGTCGCCCTCGCCAGACAGCAGGGCATGATGGATCCGCCGGTTGTCGCGGATGTTCAGGTTCAGCACCACGCCGGGATGGCTGCGCCGCATGCGCGTGACCAGTTCGGGCAGGAAGGCGCGTGACAGGGCCTCGGGCGCCAGCAGGTCAACCTGGCCACGGCGTATGCCCTTCAGGTCATCAATCTGGCGGTTCAGGTCATCCAGTTCCCTGACCCAGCGCCGCGCGCAGCCATACAGCAGTTCACCCGCCGCCGTCAGGCGCATGCCCGTGGGCAGGCGTTCGAACAGCGGGGTCTGCAACTGTTTTTCCCCCAGCAGGATGTGCCGGTTGATGGCGGACCCCGCAATATGCAGGTCCTCCGCCGCCCTGCGGATGGAACGGTGGCGGGCGACGGCCAGGAAATAGACCAGGAAGCGCGAAAAGGGCTGCATGCGTTCTTATTTCAAGAATGAACAAGGATCAATTATGATATATCTGAGAGCGCATCGCCTGTGAAATGATCCTTCTGGAAACCGCCGGGCAGCCCCGGCCCGTTCAGGAGGACCGATCGTGACCACCGCCACCAGCCCGCGCCCCGCCGCACCCCACAGCCTGCCCCGTACCATGACGTTCGACGTGGATGACTGGAACATCCTCGCCCGGTGCTGGTACCCCGTAGCCCTTGCGCGTGAACTGGGCGAACAGCCGCTGGGCGTGACCCTGCTGGATGCGCCGCTGGTGGTCTATCGGGCGGATGCGGACATAGTCATTGCCGATGACCTGTGCCCCCATCGTGGCGTGCCGCTCAGCATGGGCAGGGGCGATGGGCGGAGCGTGGCCTGCGCCTATCACGGGTTCCGTTTTGGCGGGCAGGGGAAGTGTGTCAGGGTGCCCGCCCATCCCGACAGCGCCATCCCGTCAAGGCTCAACCTGCGCACCTATCCGGCGGTGGAACGCTACGGCCTGATCTGGACCTGCCTGCGGCCGGAGGGGGATGCAGTCGCCATTCCCCCCATGCCGCACTGGAATGACCCGGACTTCCAGCAGATCAACTGCCCGTGGATCGATATTGCCGGTTTTGCGGGAAGGCAGGTCGAAGGGTTCATTGACGTGGCGCATTTCGCCTTCGTCCATACCGATACCTTCGCCGATCCCGACAACCCTGTCGTGCCACCCTATAAAACCCGCATCACGCCGGATGGGTTCGAAGCCGAATACCGCAGCAGCGTCGGCAACTACCCCATCGGCAGATCCGACCGCGGGCGGCCGGGTTTTGAATGGCTGCGGCATTTCCGGGTGCATGTGCCCTTTACCGCGACGCTGGAAATCCATTTTCCCGATAATGGCCGCCTTGTCATCATGAACGCGGCATCCCCCGTATCGGCCCGGCAGACGCGCATGTTCGCGCCGATGTGCCGTAACTTCGACAAGGCATTGCCGCTGCAGGATGTGTACGATTTCAACCTGAGGGTGTTCGAGGAAGATCGCGCGCTGGTCGAGGCCCAGAAGCCGGAAAACCTGCCACTGGACCCGATGCTGGAGGCACATGTGATGGCCGACCGCAGTTCGATCGCCTATCGCCGCGCCCTGCGCACGATGGGGCTGAGCCAGTTCTTTACCGCCTGAAGGAAACACGGCCCATGTCTTCCCTGTTTCCTGTAATCGTTGATGACGCCGCCCCGGAAGGGGCCGGGTGCGTGCGCCTGCGCCTGGTTGCGCGCGCCGGTGATGACGCCCTGCCGGGTTTTGAACCCGGCGCGCATGTGGATGTCATGACGCCTGCGGGCCTGGTCCGGCAGTATTCCCTGTGTGGATCGGCTGATGATCCATCCGCCTATGACCTGTGCATCAGGCGCGAGGCGAATTCCCGTGGCGGGTCGGAATCCCTGTGCACGCAGGTGCGGCAGGGCATGGAACTGCGGATATCCCGCCCGCGCAATGCGTTTCCCCTGCCGCAGGCACGGCGCTATATCCTTGTCGCGGGCGGGATTGGCGTGACCCCGCTGCTGTCCATGATGATGCGGTTGCAGCGGGACGGCGCGGACTGGCAGCTTTGTTATTATGCCCGCGCGCCGGGACACGCGCCGTTTGGGGATATGCTGCGCACGCCCCCTTATGCGGCGCATGTCCGTTTCAGTCCCGGCCTGACAAACGGGTATCCGGATGCGCTGGACAGCCCGTGTGCCGACACGGCCATCATGCTGTGCGGGCCGGACGGGTTCATGGATGCCGTTTATGCCCATGCCGTGGCGGCAGGGTGGCGGGGGGAGCAGATCCATACAGAATATTTCCGGCCCGTGGAATCATCCCATGCCCTGTCGGACCGTCCGTTCGAGGTGGTCCTGGCGCGATCGGGGCAGACCGTGACCGTGCCGGCGGGGCAGAGCATTGCATCCGCCCTGCTGGCGGCGGGGGTGGATGTGCCCCTGTCATGTGAACAGGGCATGTGCGGGGCCTGCGTGGTGCCGCTGCTGTCCGGGGAGGGGGACCATCGGGACATGGTCCTGACGGAAGAGGAACAGGGTGGCAATATCGCCCTGTGCTGTTCACGCAGCCGCAGCCCGTCCCTGACGCTGGGCCTGTAGGGACTTACGAAAAAGTTTTATGGGACGCCGCCTTGTTTCAAACAGGCGGCGTTCCGCCATGGCTGCCGTGCGGATGGGGCGTAACCGGCGCCCCTCCGCACGGCATGGGACGCTGCTGATTCCGGCTTGCGCGATGACGGTGCGTGTTTTATTTCCATACGGTTGGATTGAAACGGCAGAGGCACCGCATGGCGCGTCCCAGAACTATTGATCGCGAACATGTCCTGGACTGTGTCGAACAGCTTGTCCACCGCGAGGGTGTGGCCGCCCTGACGCTGGAAGCCGTGGCAAGGGAGGCAGGCATTACCAAGGGGGGCCTGCAGTACCGCTTCGGCAGCAAGGACGACCTGATGACCGCGCTGATCGATCGCTGGCTTGCGGCATTCGATGCAAGCGTCGCCCGGCATATCGGTCCCGATGCCGGGATCATTGACCGGGCGCGTGCCTATGTCCTGACCGTCAGCCAGATTGATGATACAACCCAGGTCAGAATGGTCGGCATGCTTGTCACCTTGCTTCAGTCGCCAAAATATTTACAGAAGATACGCGCGTGGTACGCGGGGTGGTTTAACGGGTGCGATCCTGACTGTCGGGAAGCCCGTCAGGCCCGCACCGCGATATTTGCCGCTGAAGGAGCATTTTTTCTAAGAAGCCTCGGTTTTATGGAAATGGACCCGGGATGGTGGAAAACGGCCTTTGCCGATTTCCAGCAACTGATCCTGTCCGACCCCTGCACGCCGTAATTCAGGCCAACAAGATCATTCAGATCCTCCATGACATTTCGCACAGGTATGGAAAACATGACTAGGGAAAGTCGCCCGTTAACAAAGACCGCCGCATCTTCCGGCAACACCCCTTCCGGCAACACTTTCCCCGCGGCCGGCACCCAGTCCGTGAACGGGGGCGGGAAATCCGTGGCTTCGGTCGCGGCCTCGGCGCTGCGGACGATGGATAACAGCCTGTCCCATGCCATTTCTTCCGCCTGTGACTGGCTGGTCGGGCAGCAGAAACCCGACGGGCACTGGGTCGGCCCGGTCGCGTCCAACGCCTCGATGGAGGCGGAATGGTGCCTGGCGCTGTGGTTTCTTGGCCTTGACGATCACCCGCTGCGTCCCCGTCTGGGCAAGGCCCTGCTGGAAATGCAGCGCGAGGACGGGTCATGGGGCACCTATTATGGCGCCGGGAATGGCGATATCAACGCCACGGTCGAATCCTATGCCGCCCTGCGTTCCCTTGGCTATCCCGCCGACGACCCGGCCATAAGCCGGGCCGCCACATGGATCGCCAGCAAGGGGGGGCTGAAGAACATCCGTGTCTTTACGCGGTACTGGCTGGCCCTGATCGGGGAATGGCCGTGGGAAAAAACGCCCAACCTGCCGCCGGAAGTCATCTGGTTTCCCAACAACTTTGTCTTTTCCATCTATAATTTCGCGCAGTGGGCGCGTGCGACACTGGTGCCGCTGGCCATCCTGTCCGCCCGCAGGCCCTCTCGCCCGCTGCGCCCGCAGGACCGTCTGGATGCCCTGTTTCCGGGGGGGCGCGCGAATTTCGATTACGAACTGCCCGCCAGGGGCGAGCGCGACCTGTGGGACCGGTTCTTCCGCGCGACAGACCGGGGCCTGCACTGGCTGCAGTCCAGATTCCTCAAGCGCAATACCCTGCGTGAGGCCGCCATCCGGCACATGCTGGAATGGATCATCCGCCATCAGGATGCCGATGGTGGCTGGGGTGGCATCCAGCCGCCATGGGTGTACGGCCTGATGGCGCTGCATGGCGAGGATTACCAGTTCCATCACCCGGTCATGGCCAAGGCGCTATCCGCCCTGAATGATCCCGGCTGGCGGCATGACAGGGGCGATGCAAGCTGGATACAGGCCACGAACAGCCCGGTATGGGACACCATGCTGGCCATCATGGCGCTGCACGACGCCGATGGCGAAACCCAGTTTTCGCCACAGATGGAAAAGGCGCTGGGCTGGCTGCTGGACCGTCAGGTGCGGGTCAAGGGCGACTGGTCGATCAAGTTGCCGGATGTGGAACCCGGCGGCTGGGCATTTGAATACGCCAATGACCGCTATCCCGACACGGATGATACCGCCGTTGCCCTGATCGCCCTTTCGTCGTGCCGTAACCGCGAGGAATGGAAGAAGCGGGGTGTGGAGGAAGCCATCAGCCGTGGGGTGAACTGGCTGATCGGCATGCAGAGCGAATGCGGCGGCTGGGGGGCGTTCGACAAGGACAATAACCGCAGCATCCTGTCGAAGATCCCGTTCTGTGATTTTGGCGAGGCCCTCGACCCTCCATCCGTTGATGTAACGGCGCACGTTCTGGAAGCCTTTGGCATTCTGGGCCTGCCGCGCCACATGCCCACCATCCAGCGCGCCCTTGCCTATATCCGCGCGGAACAGGAACCCGATGGCCCGTGGTTTGGCCGCTGGGGCGTCAATTACCTGTATGGCACGGGCGCGGTCCTGCCGGCCCTTGCCGCAATTGGCGAGGACATGACGCAGCCCTACATCACCAAAGCCTGTGACTGGCTGGTGGCCCACCAGCAGGAAAATGGCGGCTGGGGCGAAAGCTGCGCGTCCTATATGGAACTGTCCATGGTGGGGCGGGGGGTGACCACGCCATCACAGACCGCGTGGGCGCTGATGGGGCTGATCGCCGCCAACCGTCCACAGGATTACGGGGCGATCGCCCGTGGCTGCCGTTACCTGATCGACCTGCAGCAGGCGGATGGAAGCTGGCATGAAAAGGAGTTCACCGGCACCGGCTTCCCCGGCTACGGGGTTGGCCAGACCATCAAGCTCGATGATCCTGCATTGTCAAAACGGCTGCAGCAGGGGGCGGAACTCTCGCGTGCCTTCATGCTGCGCTATGACCTGTACCGGCAGTTTTTCCCGATCATGGCGCTCAGCCGCGCATCACGCCTGATGAAACCGGAAAAATAGGTCGTTCAACAGGAAGGGGCGTATCCGGACACAGGCGCATGCGACGTGCATGATACGCCCTAAAAGGCCGCGGTAAAGCGCACCCCATAGGTTGCGGGCGCGGTCAGGATATCCATCCCGTCGGTCAGTGCATAATCCACGACGCGGTTGTTGAAGGCGTTGTTGGCAAAGACCACAAGCTGGTTCTGCTTCCACGCCATGCCCAGCGTCAGGTCCAGGCGGTCAAGCGCATGCCATGGGAGATTGGTGATATCCAGCACGCCACCGGCCTCATGATGCCAGTTCGCATTGAACAGCAGGCTGTACGCGGGTGTCAGGGGATATGCCATTTCGGATCGTATGTTCGTTGTCCATGTGCGCGTATCGGGCAGGGACTGGTTGGCGACATAACTGCCATATGACCGGCCGCCGGACAGGCGGGCATGCAGCCATCCGACATTGCCCGATAGGGACCACCAGCGGGTCAGCACAAACTGGGCCGACAGTTCCGCGCCATATGTCCGCGCGCTGCCGGCATTGGCAAGATAATAGAAACTGAACGCGGCGGGCGCGCGTGGGTCGGCTTCATCCAGCAGCAGGTGGTCCTGTGTCATGTAAAACAGGCTGGCATTGACGCCCAGGCGCCCGCCAAGCCATTGCGTGCGTCCACCCAGTTCGTAATTGGTGGCTGTCTCCTCCCCATACGGTATCAGGGATGGTGTTGTCGTGGTCGTGCTGAAACCACCAGCGCGGAATCCGTTGCTGTACAGCGCATAAAGGTTGACGTTGCGCAAGGGGCGGTAATTCAGTTCGGCGCTGGGGCTCCAGTTGCCATAGGCCGCCGTGTCATCCAGCGCCATGTCCGGATAGACATTCCCGAACAGGGCGGCGATGGCCCGGCCACTGGCATTCATGGGATTGTTGTACTGGTTGTAGGACAGGGTCTTGCGGTCGCGTGTGTAGCGTGCCGTCGCCGTCAGGCTGAGGGACGGGGTCATGTGGAATGTGGAAGAAACAAACCCCGACCATGACTGTGTCCCGATGCCCGATCCGGGACCGGGGGCATATTCGCTTGCCGCCTGCACGCCCGTGTCGGGAAAGCCGCCGCCGGGGATGGTGGAACATGTCGGGTCACCCCGTAATGCGCCACAGGCAATATTGCCCCATATCCCCTGCAGAAGGCTCAGGTCGATTTTTGTATTGTATATCTGCTGGAATGAGAAATATTCGTGAAAATAGGATGCGCCCGCCATGAAGGTCAGGCGGCGGTTCCGGGGGGAAGACCACAGCAGTTCGGTGTAGTAATTGCGCGTGTTTTCATGGCGGACAAACTGGTTCTGTAACGTAAGGGGATAGGAGGCGGCCGACAGGTCCGTGCGGTCCCCGTCCTCCGTGGCATCAAGATGATAATCCCGATAGGAAGACAGCCACTGGACCGTACCCCAGCGTGATTTGTATGTCAGATCCTGTGAAAGGTAGAGCTGGTGGTTGTGGGAACGGTCGGGGGTGTCGCGGTAAACCGTGGCGGATGTTTCATCCGCCCCGCTCTGGACCAGGTTGGCGACGCCAGCAGGGGCGTAGCCGGCCAGGGATGGCCCGTGAACATCGGCATATTCCGCCATCCATGTCAGGGACAGGTTGTCATCGGGTGTCCACTTTGCCCCCAGCCGCAGGCCCTGCTGGCGGTCGCGGTCTTCATATTCATGTAATGTGGCGTTGTAGAGCGCGCCCCGTGGCTGGTCGATGTACCATCCCGTCAGCCTGAGCGCGAAATGACGCGACAGCGGCACGTTGATGGCGCCCTGTAATTCACCCCGGCCATAATTGCCGTAGGACCCGGTCAGGTATCCCCCGGTTTTCTGTTCCGGCGTCGCGTATATCACGTTGACCGCGCCGCCCACGGCATCACGTCCGTACAGGCCCGCTTGTGGCCCGGGATTGACCTCGACCCGCGCGACATCGACCTGTGGCCCGAGGTTGGTGCGCAGGCCCCCATCATAAATGCCATTGCGGTACATGCCGAAATTGGGATCGGCGTTGTTGTCCACCTGCCGGATGCCGCGGATGTTGATGTATGTATTGATGTTCTGCGGATCGGTCGGCACCACGGCGTTCGGCACCATGTCCATGATGCTTTTCATATCCAGAATATCAAAGGTATGCAGCGTCTGGCCGCTGATGGCGGTTGTGGGGGCGGGTACATCCGACAGCCGCTGCGCCGTGCGCCGGGCTGTTACTTCCATCTGTTCGGCCTGTGGCCGGTCCTGTTCCAGATGGGTGACGGGATGTTTCCGGTTTTTCCTGTGGGGGGAGGGGGCTGCCGCTCCGGCGGGAAGCAGGACGGAATGCAATGTCATGAAAAAAAGGACGTATACAGGCCATGATAACCCGCAGGTCCGTCGTTTCCTGCCGGCAGGAAAGGAATGTTCAGGTATCATTCTTTAACGGGCGTCCGGGTGCTGTCAGCGTCCATGCAGGCGATGGCGGATCAGGGCATGGGCGCGGCGTCCGATCGGGAAACGGAAAATGATGACCGTCGCGATCAGTTGGGGAATGCTGCACAATACGGTGTAGCATGACAGCAGGCCCCCCAGTGGAAGGCCATGGTTCATCCGCCCGGCATGGTAATGGACCCAGCCAAGGATGATGAACCCCGCGCCACCGCCCATGGCCAGGGTGGCTTTGGTGACCAGCGTGTTCAGGGCATGAATGATGCCGGACCGGCTGGCCCATGTTTTCCAGATATCATAGTCCACGACATCGCCCAGCATGGCGGCAGGCGCGAAATTCGCCGGTGCGGACAAGGCCCCGCCCACGGCCGTCAGCAGCAGGATGAAGGGCAGGTTCTGCATGCCCGGCGCCAGCAGTAACGCAAGGGGTCGCGTCGCCGCGGTCAGGATGATGCTGATGGCCCATATGTCATGGCGTTCCAGCCAGCGTTCCGATCGTTCCCATAACGGGATGGCGACAAGGGTGGACAGGAAAAACACGATCATTATGAACGGGAACGCGCCGCCGACCTGCAGGTAGTCATTCAGGAACAGGTATGTCGTGGACAGCCATACGCCCTGCCCCATGGCCCATAGGCCGATGGCGAGGAAATAGAGGGTGAGGGGACGGTTCCTTTTCAGGGAATGCACGAGGCCATGCAGGGCCGGCGCGGCGGTCCGCCCGGATGGCCGGCCGGGAATGTAGCGCATGATGCACAGGGCGGCCGGCACCATGAGCGCCATATATAGCCAGACAATGACGGATAGTGCCCCCTGCGTGAAACCCGTCGTGCCGTAGGCGCGGAACAGGATGACGGGAACCAGCCAGAAAATCAGGCTTCCCGCAACGGTGAACAGGCCGATGACCGCGTTGATGCGTGTGCGCAGGGATGGACTCGAACCCAGTTCCACGCTCCATGCGTTACGGGGAATTTCAAACAGGGAGTACCCCAGATACAGCATGAAGGCCCATAACCCGTAATAGAGGACCGTCGTGTGTGGTGATGGCTGGAACAGGAAATACAGGGCGACAGAGCAGATGATGGCGCTGGCCACCCCCCACATGCCCCGACCGCCCGACCGGGCACCAAGACTGTCGGACATGAAACCGATGGCCGGGTCCACCAGCGCATCGATGATCCTGCATAATGACGTGACCGTACCGATCTGCACGAGCGAGACTGCCGTATGGCTGGCGTAGAAGGCCGGTATGAAAATGTTCATCGGCAGGATAATGAAAGCCGCAGGCAGGGCCGGAAAGGCGAAAAGCCAGACCTGTGATCGTGTCAGGCCCGGCTGCGCAGGCGGGGCATTGGGAAGGGCTGAAACCATGACGGCTGAATCCTTCCCCTCAGGTGGTCCGATTTTTCATAGTGGACGCGGAGGGTATCACCTCTCCCGGATGGAGGAAAGTGACGGGCGGTTCAGGATTCTGCCCCCAGCACCCTGGGCAGGTCGCCTTTGATGAATGCATCCAGAATTCCGTTCAGGAACGTGGCGATGCTTTCACGTGGATCGCTGGTTTTTTCAAAGGGTCCCTCGCTGGCATTGGCAACGAACAGGTTCGACAGGCCACATAGCATGGCGTACATGCCGTAGCCGATCTGTACCCTGCTTCCCAGTGCCGCCATGTCGTTGGGGCCGAAATTATCACTGATGGTAAAGACCTTGTAGCCGTATATCAGCTCCATAAGGCCCTCGAAGGCAGCGCCCGCCTTCAGGCGGTAGCGGGGATAGGTATAGGCATCGGGTATATAGCCAAACATCAGGCGATAGAGTTGTGGGTGACTGCGCGCGAAATCCACGAAATAGAAAACGGTTCGCTTCAGCGCTTCCGTCCTGTTTGCGGAGGTACGGCCGATATGGGCTGCCTGATCGCGGAAAATCTCGAAATAATCCGCGGCAATTTCCAGCAGCAGCTCGTTCAGGCTGGCGTAATGGTTATAGAAGTTCGCTGGCGCCACCTTGACTACCCGCGTAAGGCGACGCACCGACAGGTCTTCCAGCCGTTCGGTTTCCAGTATCCTGACGGTGGCGATCCGCAAATCTTCGGCGACGTTTCCTTTGTGGTAGGCTCTCGAAATGGGAAGTCATCCTTGTGGGCGGGGCGGATCTGGCAAATCAATCCATATGGATGGCGCAGGGAACCAATGGCCGGTACGGAACGGGCGGGCTTAATGACTGCACAAATATGGCAGGAAAAAGATAGATTTCAGATACACAATATCATGTGGTTGCGTTCCCTGGTTGCTTTCTTCTCTATAGTTCCATTATGGCCGCGGCCTGTAATGCCAAATTTCCAGCCCAGCCCTGCTGGAAAACCGGGCGGCAGCCACCCTCCGGGCCTTATGCCTCCTGTCCCGCCGGCCGGGTCAGGGCTTCATGCAATTCGTTGTGAATGAAGGCATCGATAATGTCCTCGATCATTTCCCGCTGTCCCTGGCCTGCTTTCCTGTCAAACGGCAGCAGGCCATCCGCCAGCATCATCGCCAGCCCATGGCCCATTGCGCACAGGCCATAGCCGATGCGTGCGCGTTTCCGGGTGCCTTCAATGTCATGAAGGTGGAGCATCTTCCGGCCATAGACAATTTCCAGCAATGCCGCGAATGCCTGTATCGCGGCATTATGGTAGACCTTGTGCGAAATGGCGTTGGGCACGAAGCCGAACATGATCCGGAATATCTGCGGGTGGCGCTGGGCAAAGCTGGCATATTCCGACAGGGCCGCCTTCAGCGCATCCGCACGTGTTACGGTATTGCGCTGGAAATAGCGTAGCTGCCGGGTGCATTGCACGAATGAATCGGCGGCGATCTGCAGCAGCAGGTCGTGAATGCTGCTGAAGTGATTATAGAAATTGGCGGGTGTTACACCAATTTCCCGCGTCAGGCGCCGCACCGAGACACTTTCCACCGTTTCCCGGTCCAGCAGGTTCCGGGCCGTGCGCAGCAGGTCCTCCGCGACATGTCCCTTATGGTAACGGCCGTTGCGCTGTCCGGGTGGCGTGGCGGTCTTCATGGCCATTTCCCTTGCAGGCGGTTCCATCGGGGAAACCAGCCGGCATGCACTTGGGCTTTCGTACATTCCTGATGCTGACGGTAGTGAACGGTGTTCACATAAATTCCCCTTCGCAAGGCGTCAGGCAGCCCCGGGTGCGGCATGATGGGCGCGACGGGAACGGGCGGCCTGCCTATAACGCTGATAATGAAACAAAAATATCAACAACTCTCGTTTGTAAAACAAAAATATCAATACATTTTCCCATGTCGCGGACAATGATCCAGGCACGTCCTGCCGATGGGGCGGGTGAAAAGCTGTCTTTCAGTTTCCGGTTTTTCGCTTGACAGAAGGTTAATGTAAAATTAACACCGTTCGCATTGCTCGGGCGTAAAGCCACGCGGCGCGTTGGCCGCGGGTAAACGAATTGTTTCAGTATTGCATGGCAGGGGCGTCGGGTCACCAGGATTCCATTCCGGATCAGGACTGAAAAGTAATTATTTTCAGGGAACGGCTGGTTGTGTTTCCGGCAAGACGGCGCGCGCCTGCCCATTCATGTCGCCGCGTGGCCGCGGACAGTAAAAAACATCAGATATTCGTATTGCAGGGCAGTGGTATAGCTGACGATGTACAGAACAGGCTTCATGACCGGGAAAGTCGCCGGGCTACTTGCGCGGACGGGGCTTGACCGCGTTCCGGTGTGGGTGCCGGTCGTGCTGGGCGTGGCCATCATGGCGTTTGTCGGCTCGGTAACGGTTGACCCCGCGATGCAGGGCTTCATCGCCATTGGTACGATTACGGTGCTGCTGGTTCTCAACCGGCGGCCGGGGCGGGGGATCACCATCTTTCTCATGATGCTGTCGCTGCTGATGTCGCTGCGCTACATCGTGTGGCGGCTGACCATGACGGTGCAGTTCAATAACTGGTTGCAGGCGACGCTGGCCCTGATGCTGCTGGCGGCGGAAACCTACGCCCTGGTGACGTTGTGCCTGAGCTATTTCCAGATGGCGTGGCCGTTGCGGCGCAGGGAACATCCCCTGCCCGACGATACGGCGCAGTGGCCGAGCGTGGATGTGTTCGTCCCGTCCTATAACGAGGAACTCTCGCTTGTCCGCTCAACGGTGCTCGGCGCGCTCGACCTCGACTGGCCCGAGGACAAGCTCAATGTCTATATCCTTGATGACGGGCGGCGAAAGGCGTTCCGTGATTTCGCGCAGGCGTCAGGGGCGGGCTATATCATCCGCGCCGAGAACAACCATGCCAAGGCCGGCAACCTCAACCACGCGCTGCATGTGACGCACAGCCAGTTCGCTGTCATTTTCGACTGCGACCACGTGCCGACGCGCGGCTTCCTCAAGCGTACCGTCGGCTGGATGATGGCCGACCCCAACCTGGCCCTGCTGCAGACACCGCACCATTTCTACGCCCCGGACCCGTTCCAGCGTAACCTTGCAAGCGGGATGCACGTGCCGCCCGAAGGCAACATGTTCTATGGGCTGGTGCAGGACGGCAACGATTTCTGGGACGCGACATTCTTCTGTGGTTCGTGCGCCATCATCCGGCGCGACGCGGTGATGGGCATTGGTGGTTTCGCAACGGAAACGGTTACGGAAGACGCCCATACCGCGCTGAAGATGCAGCGCAAGGGGTGGGGGACGGCCTACCTGCGCGAACCGCTGGCGGCGGGCCTGTCCACGGAACGGCTGATCCTGCATATCGGCCAGCGCGTGCGCTGGGCGCGTGGCATGCTGCAGATCATGCGGCTGGACAACCCCCTGCTGGGCGGTGGCCTGCGGTGGGAACAGCGGCTTTGCTACCTGTCGGCCATGTCGCATTTCCTGTTCGCCATGCCACGGGCGATGTTCCTGATGTCGCCACTGGCCTACCTGTTCCTGGGGCAGAACATCATCGCGGCGTCACCGCTGGCCATCAGTGTCTACGCGCTGCCGCACATCTTCCATTCCATCATGACCCTGTCGCGGATCGAGGGGCGATGGCGCTATTCCTTCTGGAGCGAGATCTACGAGACCTCGCTCGCGCTGTTCCTCATCCGCATCACCATCGTCACCCTGCTGCAACCGCACAAGGGCAAGTTCAACGTGACGGACAAGGGCGGGCTGCTGGCGCGGGGCTATTTCGATTTCAGCGCGGTGTACCCAAACGTCATCCTCGCCCTTGTGCTGTTCGCCGCCTTCGTGCGCGGGATATTCGGCATCTTCTGGCAGTTTCATGACCGGCTGGCGCTGCAGTCCTTCGTGCTGAACACGCTGTGGGTGGCCATCAGCATGATTATCGTCCTGGCGTCGATCGCGGTGGGACGCGAAACGCGGCAGACCCGCCACGCGCCGCGCATTACCGTCCAGCTTCCCATGGCGATCACCGATGCCCATGGCCGCAGGTTTGATGGTCATACGCATGACATCTCGCTCGGCGGGCTTGCGGTGAAGGGCAACTGGGCCGCACCCGAAATGGAAGGGACCGAGGTTACGGTCCATTACGACAATGCGCGCGATGGTATCCATGTCGGTGTTCCCGCGCGGGTGCTGGGGGTGGGGCAGGGCATGCTGCGCCTGCGGTGGCTCCGGCGCGACCTGCGGGATGAACGGCAGATCGTCGGCATGGTTTTCGGGCGCAATGACGCCTGGACCAACTGGGCGGATTTTCCGCCCGACCGCCCGCTGCGCAGCCTTGCGATGGTGTTTCGCAGCATTGGCGGCCTGTTCGGCAGGCGCGGGCCTGATGCACCGCGTGCCCTGCCGGACGGGGGGGAGGAGGACCTTCCCGCCACGGAAGAAAAACTGGAGAAACAAAGCCTCGTGCTGAAACCTGTTCCCCGTAGCGTTCGTAACGGCGCTACCGCATCCGCCGCCCTGCTTGTCGCATTCACGGCCCTGGTTCCGGCCGCCATGGCGCAGGAGACGGCGTCCGCGGCCATGGCGCCAGTGGCGGACCAGACCGGTGTCACGACGGATGCCCCGTTCGGGGACAGCAATACCGGCAATATCCCGGACGCGGCGCCGGCGATCGATCCCCTCGCCGCCGACCGCATCAGCGATACGGAGGTGACGCGCACCATCACGTTCCGCAACCTGGGCGCCACGACCGGCCCGCTGACGCTGCGCGGGTATTCCCCGTTGCAGGGTCTGGACGTGGTCGTGCCGGCCAACCGGGTGGTGACGCATGCGCAACTGACGCTGTCGGGCGCGCTGTCGCCCTCGCTGCTGCCCGAGGCGAGTGCCGTGACGGTCACGATGAACGAGCAGTACGTGGGCACCATCAAGGTTGACCCGCAGCATCCGCAGTTCGGCCCCCTGACCTTCGATATCGACCCGCTGTATTTTACGGGCGACAACAAGCTCAATTTCCGTTTCGCCGGGGAATACCGGCGTGACTGTAACGACCTGTTCAACGAGATCCTGTGGGCGCGCATCTCCGACCTGTCGCACATTACGCTGACAACGGTGCGCATCACGCCGGAACGCAAGCTTTCGCGCCTGCCCGCCCCCTTCTTCGACCCCAACCTGCGTTCCACGCTGCGCGTGCCCGTCGTGCTGCCCGTGACGGGGGACAAGGGGGCGCTCAAGGCCGCGGGGCTGCTCGCGTCGTGGTTTGGCAAGGTCGCCGATTTCCGCAAGCTGTCCTTCCCGGTCTCGACCACCATCCCGGCCTCGGGCAATGCCGTCGAAGTGGGCGAAAACCTGGCTGTCGACGCCGATGGCACGCGACCGGCGGGACCGATGGTGGCGGAAATCGCCAACCCCAATGACCACTGGGGCACCGTGCTGGTCGTAACCGGGCGTAACGCGCAGGAAGTGGAGGTCGCGGCCCGCGCGGTGGTCTTCTCGCCCGATACGCTGGGTGGCGTGGCGTCGAAGGCGGTCAGTGATGTCAACCTTGAGACACGCCAGCCCTATGACGCGCCCGCCTTCGTGCCGACGGACCGCCCCGTGCGCTTTGGCGAACTGGTGGGGGCGGCGGACCTGCAGGGGGGCGGCTTCACGCCCGCGGGCATGACGCTGCCGTTCCACCTGCCGCCCGACCTGTATACGTGGCGTGGCCGGCCGTTCCTCATGAACCTGTGGATACGCGCGCCCGGCGGCCCGGTGGTGGACCTTGAGACATCGCGCGTCGATGTCAGCGTCAACAACAACTACCTGCAGAGCTATACGCTCTCGCCGCCGGGCCTGTGGCGCAAATGGTCCGAACGCCTGGTCAGCCAGCACGCGGGGGCCGCGGGCCACGTGACGGCGCTGCCGCCATGGCTGCTGTTCGGGCAGAACCAGCTTCAGTTCAATTTTGACGCCCGTCCCATCGACCGCGGGGCGTGCCGCCGCACGCCGGGCGACATCCGCATGAGCGTGGATTCGGATTCCACGCTGGACTTCCGGCGCGGGCACCATTTTGCCCAGCTGCCCAACCTGTCCTACTTCGCCGAGGCGGCCTTCCCGTTCTCGCGCATGGCCGACCTGTCGGAAACCACCGTCGTCCTGCCCGACCATCCCGACGCGGGCACGGCCGGGGCGTTCCTTGACCTCATGGGCTTCTTTGGCGCCTCGACATGGTATCCGGCGGCAGGCGTGGAAATCATGAAGGCCGATGAGGTGGAGCAGGCCCCGCCGAAGGGGGATATCGTCGTGCTGGGCACGGCGGCGCAGCTTGGCCGGGCGACGGCCGTGCTGGCCCGTTCCCCCTATGTGATCCATGACCAGCACATCACGGTGGGCCAGCACATGGGGCTGCAGGGGATCTGGTACCTGTTCCAGGACCGTGACCACGCGGGGCTGAAGAATGGGGTGACGGCCAACCTGAACGCCCCCATAGCCGAAGCGGGCGTGCTGCTGGCCGCGCAGTCGCCCTATGACAGCCAGCGCTCGGTCGTGGCCTTCATGGGGGATACGCCCGAACGCATCCATGACATGGTGCTCAGCCTGCGTAACAAGACCGATCTGCCGTCACTGCAGGGTGACCTTGTGCTCAAGAATGGCGACCGGTTCACCAGCTACCGCACGGCGCCGCTTTATACCATAGGGTCGCTGCCGTTGTGGATGCGCCTTGACTGGTACCTTGGCCGCCATCCCGCGCTGCTTTACCTGGCCGGGCTGACTGGCGCGGGGCTTGCAGCACTCGGCATCTGGGCCTGGCTGCGCGGCTGGTCGCGCAAGCGGGTGGCGCATGACGATCTGACGGGGGATTTGTGATAGGTCATATACATTTCCCCCATCCTCTGCGATGGCGATAGCTGTCAACGTGATGGCGCGAGGCCATTACGCTACCGGACGTGACGGATACATCCGGGTCATAAACAGAATAATTCTGGTACGGAGAAAGAAATAGATGAATGCCCTTCTTGCAGGCCTGACCCTGCTGATCATTGGCGACAGCCACGTTACCTTCAAGGACTCGCTGCTGTCCGTGCTGCCCGATGAATTCACCAGGCAGGGGGCGAAGGTCGTGACGTATGGCGTCTGTTCATCGACCGCCGCCGACTGGGTCGTGCCCAATCCCAACAATGGCTGCGGCGCGGCTGAACGCATTGGTGACGCGCCGATCGGCGCGCCCAACATGAAGCCCGCGTCCCCGCCGCCGATCAATTCGCTGATCGAGAAATGGCACCCCAACGTGGTCATGGTGATCCTGGGCGACACGATGGCGGCGTATGGCCAGAATGCGGTGTCCAAGGACTGGGTGGACGAACAGGTCAAGACGCTGACATACGCCATTGGCAAGACGGCCTGCATCTGGGTCGGGCCGACATGGGGGCAGTTCAGCCCGCGTTACGGCAAGACCGACCAGCGTGCGACGGAAATGGCGACCTTCCTCAAGGGTGAGGTCGCGCCGTGCACGTATGTCGATGGCACGGCCCTGCTCAAGCAGGGCAGCGTGAACACGATCGACGGCATCCATGCCACCCCCGAAAGCTACAAGGTATGGGGTGATGCGATCGTGCAGGCCACGTTGCCCGAACTTGAGAAGCTGAAGGACGCGCCGCCCGCGGCCGCGCAATAAGCCTATCCTGACGTGGTGGGCGGCCCGGGATGCCGGGCATCCACCATTTTGCCCGAGACTGGCGCAAGCCGTGGGAAATATTGATGCTGCAACTTACCCCCTTCCAGCCCGCGCCCAGCCGTTGGCGCACCATTCTGGAAAACGATTTTTTTCCCAGGAACCGCCGGCGTGACATTGACGGCCTGCGGGGGCTGGCCATTGCCCTTGTGGTGCTGTTTCATGCGGGGTGGCTGAAGGGCGGGTTTATCGGTGTCGATATTTTCGTGGTGATATCGGGCTATTTCATGGGCCGTTCGGCGCTCATGCAGCATCCGTTCCAGCCGGTGCGTTTCGTGTGCCGCAGGCTGTACCGCCTGCTGCCGGCACTCCTGTGCATGATCGCGGCGATTTCGGCGGGCATGCTGTGGTGGGTTTTGCAGAGCGATCGCGCCGATATCGCGATCAATGGCGCGTATGCGCTGGTGTACCTGTCCAACATCTGGGCGTCGGGGCATGTCGGGTATTTCCAGGGGCAGGCCGTCGCCTACCCGTTCCTGCATACATGGTCGCTGTCGCTGGAAATGCAGTTCTACGCCATCATTTTCATCATGGCGCTGCTGCTGCCGCTGACGCATCACCGCAGGCTGGTGCTTTCGGCCATCTTCACCGCCTCGGCGGCATACTGTGCGCTGGCGTGGTACAGGGGCGACAGCCAGGCCTATTACAACATCTTCGACCGGCTGTGGCAGTTCTCGCTCGGCACGATGATCTGGATGCTGCCCCGCCTGCGGCTGTCGCGCGGTGTGGCCAACCTTGTCTATGCCGCGGCCCTTGCGGTCATCGTGGGGGCGGGGCTGTTCTATCCCCTCAGCTTCGCCTGCCCGTCCTACATGACGGTGTTCCCGTGTGTCGCGGTTGCGGTCATCATCATGCTGCCTGATACGAAGGTAGGGCAGTGGTGCCTCGTGCCGCTGTCACCGCTGGGGGTGATTTCGTATTCCGTCTACCTGTGGCACTGGCCGGGTATCGTTGTTGCGAACTACCTGCTGTTCTTCCAGGTGCGCGGGGCCATGATGGCGGGCGTGCTGGCGCTGGTCATGGTGGTCAGTCTGCTGAGCTATGTCTTTGTCGAGCGGACCGGCCTTGATTACGAGGACCGGGTCAGCCCTGCCGCCCGCAACCGTGGTGCGGGCCTGCTGGTGGGTGGCTGCCTGCTGCTTGCGGCGGTCCTGGCCTATATTTCCCATGTGTCTCGTGTCCATTAAGCATGACATGACACGACCGCGCGGGTGCGGCCCGCGTGACGGGATGGCGTGGCGACGCGCGCCCGCCGCATGGGTGCTGCTGCGCGGCGACGTGCTGGGCCATCCCTGCATGCGTGCGGGCGGGATGCGGATGGCCTGTGCCGTGATGGCGGGCCTCATCCTGTACGGCGGCGGTGCCGCAGCACAGGACAGCCCCATGGCGGTGGCGGGGGCGACCACCGCGGTACCGGCCGCCCCCCCGGTGGCGAACCCGGTGGGTACGGCCGTGGGCGCACCCGTTCCGCCATCTGTTCCCGCCGACACGCAGCCCACACCCGCCATGGTGGCGAACAGCGCGCATCTGGCGCATGCGGCCGCCGTGCTCGAACTGCTGCTCAACCAGGGGTATTACTGGCTGGGCCAGCACAATCTGCCCAAGGCGCATGAAACGATCCAGCGTGCGCTGTCCATTGAACCGGATAATAACGAAGCCCTGTTCCTGCAGGGGCGCCTGCAGATGGCCGAGGGCAGTCCGGCGCTGGCCACGCGCACGCTGGAACGCCTGCAGCGCATGGGCGGTGCGCCGGGCCTGGTGGCCGACCTGAAAGCGCAGATCCAGGCCGGGCCGGTGGACCCGCAGGCCCTGGCCGCGGCACGCGCGCTGGCGGCGTCGGGCAAGATGATGCCCGCGATGTTCAAATACAAGGCGCTGTTCAAGAATGGCGACCCGCCACCCGACCTTGCGCTGGAATATTACCGCGTGCTGGGGGCGACCATCCTTGGCTATCAGGAAGCCCGCACCAAGCTTGCGGCATGGGTGGCGCGCAACCCGCGCGATATCGATGCGCGGCTGTGCCTTGACCGGATCCTGACCTACCGCGTCACCTCGCGCGAGGAAGGGCTGAACGGGCTGCGCCTGCTTGCAAGATCCAACGTGTCGGCCCAGATCCGCAACGATGCGGTCGCGGCGTGGCGTGACGCGTTGCTGTGGGAACCTGTAACGGGGCAGAGCATCCCGCTTTATAATGAATGGCTGGCCCTGCACCCCGATGATACCGAGTTCACCGTACGCCTGAAAAAGGCGCAGGAAACGCAGGATGCCTTTGACGCCGCAAACTTCCACCAGCAGGGGTACGTGCTGCTGGCGCACCACAACCTTGATGCGGCGGCGGTGGCGTTCCATCGCGCCGTGGCGCTGAACCCCCATGACCCCGATGCGCTGGGCGGGCTGGGGCTGGTGGCGCAGGCCCGCCAGCAGCCGGTGCTGGCGCGGCAGTATTTCATGCAGGCCATACAGGCCGACCCGGAAACCGCCCCGCACTGGCGCGCGGCGCTGAAGGCGCTGGAATCTGGCGGCACGGGCATGGACCCGCTGGTGGCGCGCATCGTGCACGCCATCAATACCGGGGATTATGACGCGGCGCGCACCGACCTTGCCACCCTTGGCCGCCGGCCGGGCAATACGCTGACCGTGCTGTCACTGCAGGCGCTGCTTGAGCGCAGGCAGGGAAACATGGCCGAGGCCGAACGGCTGTACCGTGAGGTCGTAAGCCGCGCGCCACGCAATGCCGAGGCGCTGTTCAACCTTGGCATGCTGGAGGTGCAGACGGGTGACGGCACGGAAGTGGATGCGATCATTGCCCGCCTTGACCCGCTGAACCCGGTGCTGGCGCGGCGGCTGACGGTTGCCGCGCTGTCGGCGCAGGCCGACCGGGCCACGGACGGCGATGGCCGTATCGCCCTGCTGCGCCGCGCGCATGCACTCGAACCCGGTGACCCGTGGGTACGGCTCAAGCTGGCGCATGCGCTTGACGACGCGGGTGACCATGCGGCGGCGCAGGCCCTGATGGATGACATGACCACGCCGCGCAACGCATCAGCCGAGGCGCTGCAGGCCGGCATCATCTACGCCATGGGCCGCCATGACATGGCGACCGCCGGCACGTTGCTGGAACGCCTGCCCAGAACCGGCCGCACGCCGGGCATGGTCAGCGTGGCCGAACTGATTGCACTGGACCGGCGCATAGCCGAACTCAACCATCCGCCTGCCGCGGACAACGCGGCGCTTCTGGCGCTGGCCGACCGGCCTGACCCCACGGGTGAGCGCGGCATGCGTATTGCCGCAGCCCTTCTGGCGCGGCATGCGCCGCAGGATGCGACGCAGGCGCTGGCGCGTGAGGAAAGCCTGACGCAGCCGCCCCATGCGGCCCAGATGCTGGCCTATGCGGGGATGTACCTGCGCCTGCGCTCGTCCTTCGATGCGACGCGTTGCCTTGATGTCTTTGATACGATGGCGAAGGCGCATCCCGCCGACATCACGTTCGAACAGGCGCGTGCGCGCGACCAGATCGCCATTGGCCTTGCGGTCATGACCGCTGACAATTTCGACCGCTACGGCCAGACCGCGCAGGCGGCGCAGGTGCTTGCCCCCGTGCTGCGCGCCCACCCGGATTCAGCCGAGGCCCATCTGGCCATGGGCCGTGTGTACCAGGCCCGGAACATGGCCGCGCGTGCCCTGGAAGAGGACGAGATCGCACTGCGGCTGAAGCCCACCAGCATCTATGCGCTGGCCGCCGCCGCGCGTGACGCCGGTGGCGCCCACCATCTGGCGCAGGCGCGGGACTACGCCACCCGGCTGGCCCATGAGGACCCCGATGGCCCGATGAGCTGGGAAGTGCGCTCCGACATCGAGCGGATCGAGGGCAATTCCCGCGCGCAGCTGGTGGATGTGGAACATGCCCGGCATGCCCAGTGCAGCCAGGATGGGGAAGGCGAATGTGGCGGGCATGAAAGCTTCCTGCCCGATTACCGCTGGCCCTTCATCGACAGTGAATACCTCGACCTGCATGGCGCGACGCTGCCGGCGAGCTACCATTACATCCCTGAGGATGACGGGACCGAGGCGATGGACCGGCAGATCGTCTACCTGCGTGATTCCATCTCGCCGCAGTTCGACGCCAATACCTTCGTGCGCAGCCGGACGGGGATCGCGGGGCTGGGGCAGCTGACGGAATTCGCCGTACCCATCACCGCCACCCTGCCGTTTGAATCGTGGGAGCACCGGCTGTCCTTCTCCGTCACGCCAACGCTGCTGTTCACGGGCGACCCGCTGGACAACGCCTATTCCGCCCACCAGTTCGGGACGGTTGCGGTCAATGGCGCGCAGCCATGGGGCTATCACCATTATTATACGCAGGGCGTGGGGCTGAGCCTGAATTACGTCAATCACTGGTTCTCGGCCGATGTGGGATCGTCCCCGCTTGGCTTCCCCATCACCAACGTGGTGGGCGGGCTGGAATTCGCCCCGCGCCTGACCCGCAACCTGGGCCTGCGCATAAGTGGCGGGCGGCGGATGGTGACGGACAGCGAACTGTCCTATGCGGGGGAACGCGATCCGGGCACCGGCAAGCTGTGGGGCGGGGTGACGCGCCTGTTCGGCCATGGCGCGCTGGAATGGTCCGCGCCGGGGTGGAATGCATATGCGGGTGGTGGTTTCGCCTATCTCGACGGGACCAACGTCATCGGCAATACCGAGACCGAGGCCGGTGCGGGCGGCAGCGCCACCGTATGGCAGTGGCATGACCGGCAGTGGCTGCGTGTGGGCCTTGACCTCATGTATTTCGGGTACAGGCGCAATGCTTACTTCTTTACCTGGGGGCAGGGTGGGTACTTCTCGCCACAGCAGTATTACGGCGCCATGATACCGGTCGAATGGTCGGGACATGACAAGCGCTGGACGTGGTTCCTGCGCGGGGAAGCGGGGTACCAGTATTATCGCAGCAATGGCGCACCATATTTCCCGACCAGCAATACGCTGCAGGCCAGGGGAGATGAAAACCCGCCCAGCTATTATGGGGACGAGAGCGCAAGCGGCCTTGCGGGCAACGTGCGCGGGCGGGTTGTCTACCAGGTGGATCACCGGCTGCGCGTGGGGCTGGAAGGCGGATACAGCCGCGCGGGCAGCTGGTCGGAGACCAGCGGCATGTGGATGGCGCACTATACCCTTGATGGCCAATAGCGCCATTACCCTTCAATGCCGGGACGCAGGCATGGTCCCATCACCTTTCGGGAACAGCATGACATGAAAACGCGCAGACAGCTTGCAGCCTTCCTTGCGGCCATTGCCGCGCCATTGCTTGTGGCACGGGCGCAGGCGGTGGAATGCGGGCCGGCGGGCGGGGATACGGTGTGCATTCCCGCGCCCGACCATGCGGGCGCCGGGCTGGACCGCGCGCCCCGGCGCGATGACGACAGCCGCCGGGGCTATGGCGTGGGGGATCTGTGGCAGGCATCGGGCCGGGCATGGCGCGCGGTGTCGGTGGCGCCGGGTGATGCCCGGTGGGAAAATGTCGCGGTCCGCCTGCCGGGTGATGCATTTGGTTCCCATACCGTCTTTGCCGGTGGCCCGATGCGGCTGGTCAGTGGCTATGCCGGGCCTGCCCTTGATATCGAGACGGTGTCGGCGGGCCAGACGGTCACCACCACGCTGGCCATCGGTGGCGATGGCCGGCTGGATGCCGTGGCCCTTCAGCATGCGCTGTCCGCCCGCGATCCCGGCACGTTCGCAAATGTGGTGCGGGTGTATGACCAGTCCGGGCATGGCAACCATCTGGTCGCGACGCCGGGCCAGCATGTCGTCCATATCGGCGCGGTCAGGATCGGAGGCATCGATACCCTGTCATGGGGTGAGGAAAATGGTGCCGGCGGCTTCGTGCTGCCTGCGGGGCTGAAGGTTGCGGCCGATGGCTTCTTCTTCGGGACGACGGGCACCTATGCCTCGTCCAATTCGGGCAATGCGGCGGTTCCCGTGCCCGTGCTGTTCGGGGCAGCGGGCAGTGGAAAGGAATTCAAGGCCTTCATGGGCAGCTATACCCTTGACGGGTTCGTCCATGTTGCCGATACGCGCAGTCCCGACCTGCGCACGGACATGGTCGTTACCAGTTCGCCCGCGGCGACTGGCGTGGCGGCCAGCCCCGGCGGCTATACGCTACAGGCGGGCAATGCGCGCGCCACCCTGCCGGGCATGCTGCCCGGCGGCACGCTGTCGGGTGGGTATATCGGCTACAATGCCGATGGCGGGCCGTGGTTCGTGCAGGGACGCAATACAGGACAATGGACCGGTATTGTCATAGCCGACCACGCCCCGGCGACAGCGGAGACGCAGGCCTTTGCCGCGTCCGCCGCCGTGGCGGGGGACTACATGCCGCAGTTGCATGATGTCTTTGTCGCCATCGGGGACAGCCGCACCGAAGGGTTCCGCGTGCATGATGGCCGGAACTGGCCGTACCTCATGCAGCGTTTCGCGCGGTACCAGAGTTACGATTTCGCGGTATCAGGCGCGACGACGCGGCAGATGCTCGACATGCTGCCCGCCGCCGAGACCGTGGCCCATGGCGCCGCGCGCAAGGTGGCTGTTGTGTTTGGTGGCTATAATGATCACCTGCCTGCCTACAATATTTCCGCCGCCGATACGGTGCGTAACCTGACGCGCATCGTCAGCCGCCTGAAAGCGGCGGGCTACACTGTCGCCATCATTGACGAAGCCCAGACGAATGGCTCCCCCCGCGCCGCCGTTCATGACGCCATCGCAAAGGGGGTAATCGGTGCTGACATCACCATCGATCCCTTCGCCGCCGGGCAGCCGCTTGCCGACGTACTTGACCATGAAACATGGGACCCCGATACGACACATCCCAATCAGGCCGGGCATGAAATAATGGCGAAGTATGTATGGGACCGTATCGGGTCCCTGTTCAGTAAATAAACGCGGCCATGATACGGGTATGGACGACGGACAGGATGCGTCCATACCCGTTGCGCCCGAAAACCGTGCAGTAATAAAAAATGAAAGTTTCTGGTGAAGCTTTTTTCAAAAAGCTTCAAGGAACGCCGCCTTTTGGTAAAAAGGCAGCACCCAAAAACTTTTATTTTTTGTCAGTTGGCTGTCTGGGCCAGTAAATCGCCCGATCCGCCCATGCCGGCATGACACGGGCGGGGAATGGAGACAGGTATCCTCAGAAGGGATGCGTCATGCCCCGCTGTGCGGGCGCCGGGATCGTATCCACGGCCGGGGTCAGGTCCTGCGTCCGTGTGGCTGGTGCCTGCCGGTTGGTTGCCGGGGCCATTTTCGCGGCACAGGCGGCATCGCCACGGGTCGCGACCTGAACGATGGGGGCGGCATGACCATCGCTGGTGCTGGTCACGGTCTGGCTGCACGGGGCGCCATTGCCGCCCCATGATATGGTCGTGACGCTCTGGTACACGCTGGCCTGTCCATGGCCGTCGCGGGTATCAAGGGCAGGGATGGGCAGGGCTGCGGCCGGGTTGGCCGTGGTCTGGTCGATCAGGCGCATCATCTGCTGCTGCCGTGCTTCCATCGCGGCGAATTCCCGGTCCATCATCTGGTCGATCGCATCGAATGCGGGCGGGGCTTCCACCTGTCGGGGAATGATGACGCCCACCTTGTGCCCGCTGGCATCAATGACCGTAAGCGTCTGGGCCTGTGCCGGACGTGTGGCAAGGCCACCACCAATCAGCATGGCCGCCAGTGCGCACAGGGTACCTGTTCTGGCAGATTTATACATGGGCATTTTCCCAATCCTCCATCAGGAAAAAATCATGGGTACGGTTTTGCACAACCATGAAAAGGGCCATGGCTGCCTCCCGATATGCGGCGAAAGGCGCGGGCCTTCCTTCGCCACGGGACCAGCCATGAACCAAAATATAGGGTCGTGAATGCGTCGCGGCAATTCCCTTCGTCATGTTGGGGTGTTGTGGTGGATCAGAACCAGCTTCGAATACCAAAGGTAAAGCGTAACGCCCCGGTCTCCCCGCGCTGGTCATGCACGATCCGGCGGGCCTGTGTCAGGTACCCGGCATAGGAGACCGCGACGTAGGGCGCGAATTTGCGCCAGACCTCGTAGCGCAGGCGCAGTCCTGCATCGACATCCGACAGGCCCGCGCCAACCTGGCGCGCGGGATCGGATTTGGTATAGAGGTTGAATTCAGCCTGTGGCTGCAGGATCAGCCGGTTGGTCAGCAGGAAGTCATACGATCCTTCAATACGGGTGGCGAAGCGCCCGCGATCGCTGACATAGGCGGTGGCCTGGAATTCGAATTCATACAGCGCCAGTCCCTGCACCCCCAGCGCGCCCCATGTGCGTGTCGGCCCGTCGTCAATATCCGCGCGCACGCCGCCCTGCACATTGAAATAGGGCGAGACGGCGCGGCTGTACAGCAGTTCATGGTCCCCATCATGCAGGCGGCCATGTTCAAGCGTGCCCTCGGTCTTGAGCCAGACCCGGTTGTAATCCGTGCCGTACCATGCCTCGCCATCCCAGCGGAAATCCGAGCCGGCGGGGGCGTACCGTCCCTCGAACTCATCCAGGATGCCATGGAAATAGCTGGCATGGTCCATGACCGGCTTCATGTTGCCCAGATACACGACCGGTGTTGACGACGGGGCATCGGCCGCGTGGTAAGCCGGCTTTGCCGCCTGCGCTGTCGTGGTTGCTGTCGTGCCGGTGGTGGCAGGAACCTGCGCCAGCGCGGGCATGCCCATGGCGGCCACGACCGGGGCCACCAGCAGGAACGCGCCCCTCATGCCACGATCACCGTGCGGAACATGCCCAGTTCCATATGCAGCATCAGGTGGCAGTGATAGGCCCACATGCCCGGCGCATCGACCGTGACAAGGTAACTCATCCGTGATCCCGGCTGGGAGATGAGGGTGTGCTTGTAGGGGCGGTACGCACCCTGACCGTTTTCCAGTTCGCTCCACATGCCATGCAGGTGGATGGGGTGTTCCATCATCGTGTCATTGATGAGCGTAAAGCGCACCCGTTCGCCCAGCTTCAGGCGGATCGGCCCGGATTCGGAAAACTTCCGGCCGTTGAACCCCCATATGTAGCGTTCCATGTTGCCGGTCAGGTGCAGGATGATCTCGCGCGATGGCGGGCGGGGGTCGGTGCCGGGGCGGGTGGCGCGCAACTGCCGGTAATTCAGCACGCGGCGGCCAGTGTGTTCCAGCCCGTCACCGGGGCTGCCCAGGCGGTCCACCGGCATTTTCGCGACATTCTGGTTTTCGACATTGATGGGGGGTGGACCGGGATCATCCACTTCCATGACCGGCGCCGCAGGCGTGGCATGGTCCATGTGGTCCATGTGGTCCATGTGGTCCATGTCCATATGTCCCATATCCCCATGGTCCGTGTCGGACATGTCCATGCCGTCCATGGGGGCGTCTTTTTCCGTCATGCCGGGCATTTCCATGCCCTTCATGTCCTGGCCCGGTTTCATGTCGCCCATTCCCATGTCGACCATGGTGCGCACCGGGCGCGGGTCCATGGGCGGGACGGGACCCGTCATGCCGGGCCGCGGGGCCAGCGTGCCACGGGCATGGCCGGTACGGTCCTCGCTCTGGGCAAAGATCGTATAGGCCCGGCTGTCGCGGGGCTGGACGATCACGTCATAGGTTTCGGCCACGCCGATACGGAATTCATCCACCGGCACGGGTTCGACATCATTGCCGTCAGCCTGTACCACCAGCATTTCCAGGCCGGGTATGCGGATGTCGAAAAACGTCATGGAAGCGGCGTTGACAAACCGCAGCCGTACCCGCTCGCCGGGGGTAAACAGGCCGCTCCAGTTCATGCCGGGCGCATGCCCGTTCAGCAGGTAGGTGTAGATGATGCCCGTGACATCGGAAATATCGGTCGCGGCCATGCGCATGCGCGACCATTGCAGCCGGTCCTTCAGCGCCGCGCCGACACCGCCCGCCGCACGGGCCTCATGCGGCAGGGACGCCAGCGTGCGCTGGCGGAAGACGTAGTAATCATCCTGCATCTTGAGGTTGTTGATCATGTCCATGGGCGATACGTCGGTCCATTCGGACAGCACGATCACATAATCCCGCGCGCAGGCATGCGGGTCGGGACGGCGCGGGTCGATGACGATGGCGCCGTACAGTCCCTGCGCTTCCTGCATGCCGGAATGGCTGTGGTACCAGTAGGTTCCGCCCTGCCGGACGGGAAAGCGGTAGGTGAAGGTCTCACCGGGGGGGATGCCGGTAAAGCTCAGTCCCGGCACGCCGTCCATGCTGGCGGGCAGGCGGATGCCGTGCCAGTGGATGGAGGTATCCTCATTGCGCAGCGTATTGGTGACGTTCAGGGTCACATCGTCCCCTTCCCGCCAGCGCAGGATGGGGCCGGGCACGCTCCCGCCAATACAGGGCGCGTGCAGGGCCTTGCGGTCGATTTCGATACGCCTGCGGCCGACCCGCAGGTTCCATGTGGCACTGGATGCGGCAGGCACGGTGCCTGGGGCGATGGACGTGGCAGGGGTGGCGGAAGCGGGCAGGGCGGCAAGCAGCCCGCCCGCCCCCATACCCGTGACGAAACGGCGGCGTGTCAGGCCGTCCCGCGTGCGAGAGGCATTGGACATATGGAAAATTCCGGAAACAGGACAGTCACATCCCGCCATCCCGGCGGGATGGCGGGTACATCATACGCCTGATGGCGCGTAAGCGTTCCGGGATTTTGGGGGCCGCATGGGGCGCAGCCAGTCACCGCCCGCAAGGCGGGCCTGTGGATGGGGCCGGTAGGCCTGCGTGCCGGCCCCGGGCTGCGGGGGCAGCAGGGTGGATGGCGGGGCCGGCATGTCGGTTGAACTGACATGGACATGGCAGCACTGGCCTTCCTTATGGTGCATGTGCGCCATGTGGGTCAGTTGCGCCGGGGTCATGCAATGGGGGGTGGTGGCGACTGCGCAGGGTACCATCGCGTCCCGCGCCTGTGCGGTGGCGGGAAAGGACGCGACCAGCAGCCCGGCCTGCATCAGCAGCCAGGCCAGCAGGCCAATCCAGATCCGGCCATGTCTCCTGGTCATTCAGGGCTCCCACGCACTAGCAAGTCACATAACAAAACGTGCCCGCATAATACCCATGGGGGGCATAAAGGGAAGTATTTTTCCGTGCATTGGCGCAGGTGTGACGGGACTGTATCCCGTGCGTGTCGGGGGACATTTTCGTAACTCATAAAAGTTTCTGGTGAAGCTTTTTTCAGGAAGCTTCGAAAGAACGCCGCCTTTTTGGGGCCTGTTGGGAATTATGCTTTTCTGAAGCATCTGGATGTGATTCAAGGTCTGTATGGATCGCTTCATACTGACAGATGCCCAATGGGCGAAGATGGAACCCCTGTGCCTTGGCAAGAAGACGGATCGGGGCCGCAGCGGGAAGGATAACCGCCTTTTCATCGAGGCGGTCTTATGGATTGCGCGGACCAGCAGTCCATGGCGGGATCTGCCGACATATTTCGGACATTGGAACTCGGTCTACTCACGCTACAGCGACTGGATGAAAGCCGGGGTTTTCCAGCGAATTTTCGAGGCTGTCTCGGACGACGCCGACATGGAATACGCGATGATCGACGGCACGGTGGTGCGGGTTCACCGTCATGGCCAGGGCGCAAAAGGGGGACCCAAAATCAGGCGATCGGACGCAGTGTGACAGGATGGTCGACCAAGATCATCGCCATGACCGACGCCTTGGGTAACCTGGTCCGCTTCACCCTTATCCCCGG
>NZ_NKUB01000027.1 GCF_003207895.1 Komagataeibacter swingsii | reverse complement strand
GGGCGGCACGCATGGCGCGTGGCGCGGCGCTGGGGCGCGCGCGCGGTGCAGGGGGCGGGCGTGGCGCTGGGCGCGGGGGCGCTGTATTATTCCACCATCGCGCCCGATGCGCTGCGGCTGGGGCTGTCGGCGGCGTTTCCCGCCATCATGGCCGGCGCGCGCTGGCTGCGCCCGGCGGGGCTGGCCTTTCCGGCGCGGGTGGTGACGGTGGCGGCGCTGGCGGTCTGGTACGTGACCGACCCGCCGCGCAACGACCGGGTCTGGGCGGGCGAATACGCCGTGCCCGCCGATGCATGGCGGGTGGGGGATGTGGTGCATGTCCATAACGTGCGCAATTTCCGCTACCGGAGCGAGACCGACTACATCCCGGCATGGTACGACGCCGCCTATGACCTGAACCGGCTGGACAGCGTGGACCTCGTGACCTCCTACTGGGCGGGGGAGACGATCGCGCATGTGTTCCTCAGCTTCGGGTTTTCCGATGGCAGGCATCTCGCCATGTCCATCGAGACACGCAGGCAGGCCCGGTTTCCCTATTCCACCATTGCCGGGTTCTTCCATCATTACGAACTGTTCTATGTCACCGCCGATGAACGCGACCTGATCGGCGTGCGCACCGACATCCGCCGCGAACGGGTGTACCTGTACCGGCTGGATATCGCACCCGCGGTGCGCCAGCGCCTGTTCCTGAGCTATGTCGGCGCGATCCATGACATCATTTCCCGCCCCGTATGGTACAATACCCTGACCGACAACTGCACCACCGGCATACTGGCGCGCGCGGGCGCGCGGCTGCGCTACCGGCTGGACTGGCGCGTGATCCTGAGCGGGCATACGGCGGCCATGGCGTATGACATGGGCCTGCTTGGCCCGTATGACCCGCAACGCTATCGCGGTTTCGCGGCGGTGCATGACGCCAGCCGCATCCACCGCGCGCGCGATGCGGTGATCGGCCCCGACTATTCCGCCGCCATCCGTGCCGGCCTGCCCCCGCCGGAGGGACCGGGCGGGCCATGACGGCCAGCGAAAGTGTGGCAAAAATATGACATGGTGGCGCGCCCCCCACCCCGGGACGGGGGCATGGAGTCGACGATCTTCGTTACGGATGCATGACTTTTTCAAACCTGCATGGCAGGTGCGGGCCACGCCGCGCATATCGGCGCATATCTGTTGTAAGGAAAAATTACAGCTTTTGGATTTTGGCACTGGATTTTCAGGTCAATGGAATATATCCCACATATCGTAATATAAATACATTCCATATTTATATACCTTCAATTTATACAGATTAATGGAGCATTCATGATGAAAAGAATTTCCATTGCGGCCTGCCTTGGCGCCGTTCTTCTGGTATCGGGCTGCGAATCATCGGGCAATACCTCGATCCGCCACGAAACCAGCGAAACCATCGACCAGAAGATCCACGACAACCAGACCACCAAGGAACAGGTCCGGGCCATGTTCGGCGACCCGCTGAACACCAGCTTCACCGATAGCGGCCATGAAATCTGGAAATACGATTTCACCACGTCGCATGCCAATGGCACGAACTTCATCCCGTATTATGGCGCGTTCTCCAGCGGGTCGCATGGGCAGATGAAAAGCCTGACCATCATCTACAACAACGATGTCGTGTGGCACCACACGCTGTCCTCCTCCGCCGTCAAGACCCACCAGGGCCTCTGACCCGGACAGTGCGCCCGCGCTGCGGCCATGCGGGCGGGGCGCGCTTGCGACAGGGGCATAATGGGACCATCATCCCCACATGAAACCTGTGGAGAGAACGCCCATGCCAACCCTGTTCACCCCGCTGAAGGTCGGCGCGCTGACCCTGCCCAACCGCATCGTCATGGCGCCGCTGACGCGCCTGCGCGCCAGCCCCGGGCACATTCCCAATGACCTGATGGCCGAATACTATGCCCAGCGCGCGCTGGCGGGGCTGATCCTGTCGGAAGCAACGCCGGTCACGCCACAGGGCATCGGCTATGAAGGCGTGCCCGGCATCTGGACCGACGCGCAGGCGCAGGGGTGGAAGAAGGTGACATCCGCCGTGCATGCGGTGGGCGGGCGCATTTTCATGCAGCTATGGCATGTGGGCCGGATTTCGGACCCGTATTTCCTGAATGGGGATGCCCCGGTCGCCCCCAGCGCGATCGCGGCGAAGGGGCATGTCAGCCTGCTGCGGCCCATGCGCGACTACGTCACCCCCCGCGCCCTGCGCACGGACGAGATACCGGGCATTGTCGACGCCTTCCGCCATGGCGCGGAACTGGCGAAGGTGGCCGGGTTTGACGGGGTGGAGATCCACGGCGCGAACGGCTACCTGCTGGACCAGTTTTTGCAGGATTCCACCAACCACCGCACCGACCGGTATGGCGGGCCGATCGAAAACCGCGCGCGGCTGATGCTGGAGGTCACGGACGCCGCCATTGGCGTGTGGGGAAAGGACAGGGTGGGGATGCACCTGTCACCGCGCTGCGACCTGCATGACATGGGGGATTCCGACCCCGCCGCGACATTCGGCTACGTCGCCACCGAACTGGGCCGGCGCGGCATCGCCTTCATCTGCGCGCGTGAGGCCGAGGGGCCGGACAGCCTTGGCCCGCAACTGAAAAAGCAGTTTGGCGGCGTGTATATCGCCAATGAAAAATTCACCGGGGCCAGCGCCGAAAAAGCCATCGAGACCGGCCGCGCCGACGCCGTGGCCTTTGGCCAGGCCTTCATATCCAACCCCGACCTGCCCGAACGCCTGCGCGCGGGCGTGGAACTGACGCCGCCCGACCCGTCCACCTTCTACACCCACGGGCCGGAAGGCTATATCGACTATCCCACCATGGGGGCGGCGGGGGACTGATAGTGCCGCCCGGCCGACCAAGGGGGATGTTTCCGGGCGCCGCCTTTTTTCAAAAAGGCGGCGTCTTTTGAAGCTTTTTGCAAAAAGCTTCACCAAAAACTTCTTTATTGCGCGCCGCATGCCCTTGCGGCCAACACCATCATGTGAGGGGCCGCTTTTGCGATTGCGCGCCATTCCGCCGGTCCTGCATCATGTCCCCTGTCCGTAGCGGGGAAGGGCGCGCGTCATGGATATGAAGCGGTTCATGCTGTCCGCCCTTGTCGCCGGGGGCGTGTGCGCGGCCGTTCCGGCCCATGCGCAGGGGCATGTGGTCATGACGCCCAAGTTGGACTGGATGACGGCAGCGCATCTGGCGACCGAGGCCGTGGAGGCATGCGCGAAGCAGGGATATTCCGTCACCGCGACCGTGGTGGACACGACGGGCCACCAGCAGGCCGTCATCAAGGGCGACAGCGTGCCGCTGCAATCGCTGTCGGTGTCCTATCGCAAGGCCTATACGGCCTATTCCTACGGCATGGCGTTCAACATGGACACCACCAGCGCGCTGATCGCGGCCAGGGTGACGGGACCGGCCAACGGGGCGCTGAACACCATTCCCGAAGTGCTGTTCGTGCCCGGCGGGGTCACGCTGCGCCGGATGTCGGACCGGGCCGTGCTGGGCGGGATTGGCGTATCCGGCGCGCCGGGCGGGGACAAGGACGAAGCCTGCGCGCAGGCCGCCGTTGCGAAATACCGCGCGGATTTCCAGTAAGTCACGCCACAAGCGGGCCTGTACGGATGGCATGGCGTGTGAAACCGTCCGCCATCGGGCGGGCCGGTGCGCCGGCATGCGGCCCGTCTTTCCTGTTCCGGCAGGGGGTGCCCTGATCCTGTCGGATATAAACCCATGCGATCATGTGCCTTCCTGCTGGCGTTCTTTTTCACAATATGCCCGGCCCATGAGCGTTCGCCATCACCCCCGGCTGAAAACGTTTCCGTTCCCCGGCCTGACACAGCCTCGAAGCCGCCACGGGCGACTGATGACCCGCGCCCGCAAACCGGGGACTGGAATCGCATAATGTCAATGTTTTCCCAATAATTCGCTGTTAGAGACTGTTTGAAAAGTCAGAGCATGATAGCGCTTTAAAATTAAAGGAAGTTTTTGGTGAAGCTTTTTGCAAAAGCTTCGAAAGAACGATGCCTTTTTGAGAAAAAGGCGGCACCCAAAAACTTTTATTGTTTTTTATCAATGATTTGTTTTCAAACAGCCTCTTAAAAGGTCTGTATTGCGCAACGACCACGTAAGGGAATACAGTTAAGTGGGTTCAGATAAGATTTCCCCCTCCGGATCGCAGCAAAAAACGGTCAGCATTCAGCTTGAAAGACTTTTATCTGAAAGCTGGAACGCCAACAAAGCCAGTTCTGACAAGCTTGTCAGTCATTATGCGATGGCATTGCGTCGTAATAATAATATTCATAATAGAAGGGACACCCTGGAATTTCTCAAGGGAATCATCATACAAAATCTTAAATACGGATCAGATGAATCAAAACTGGGCATGCTCCATGCGATAGATCATGAAATATCCAAGGAAATAGACCTGTCAAACGGGATAAAATTTTACAATTTAAAAAAGATTTTTCCTTTTGGTAAGTCCAGTAAAATATATGACGAAATATTCCATCTGAAACTTCTTCGGGATGATAACCCCTTTGTTAATAAAGGCTATGCTTACCGAAGGTCTGTTGGCGTATGGTTAAGCGGCCTTGGTGTGTTACTGTTGGTCAGTGTTCTGGATCTTATCCTGGTGTCGATGTCTCTGGCGCATCCCGGTTCAACAAATATTCTCATTTGGAAATTCAGCACCCATTCGCTTGTGATATGGTGCAGTGCAATAATCGCTTCCATGTTCGGGGCATGGCTTCCTTTCGGTCACCTTCTTGGCGAACGGGATTCAATGCTTATGGAAGAATATACATTGCGGGCACAGGTGGTGGCCATGTTTGGAACATCGGTTGTGCTCGGGACGTTTCTGATAACAATCATGACGTGTCTGAACGAGAGCCTTTTCGATCACCTGGTCGCGCCAGGCGCCAGGGCGCTTTTTGAAATATGCATATGTGGCGTTGTCGGGGCCGGTGACGCATTTTTCTGGAATATATTGTCTAAAGTACTGCGTTTTATAAAGTCGTAACAGTGGTTGACCGCATCATTATTTTTAAAAGGCACGACATGCGGTATTGATCGGGCGCAATCCGGGTGTCGGCCACTCGGCATGACGGTTCGGCATTCTGGTTTCCGGCCAGAACCCGGCATCCTGCCCACCCGCCCGGTCCCGGCACGAAACGGGCAATCCGTTCCCTGTCGATACCCTGCCTGCGGGTAACATGGCGGCCCGTTATGGTATGCGGGGGCTGGCCACCCCTTCGCCGGGCCTGTCATCGCATAACGGCGGCAGGATGAACCGGCGGATGGCGGCGCGGCCGATGCGGTTGGTTTTCAGGCCGTCGAACGTGCCGCCAATCACACCGCCCAGCACGGGCACGGCTGCCGCCGCCCCGCCGGCCAGGCCACGCGCCGCGACCGCGTGCAGGGCGTGCCGGGCGAGGTGCTTCTTGGCCTCGGCCGCCATGCGGTTGCCGATATTGTTCATGGCGGTGGACCCGGCAATGGACAGGCCGATATTCTTGGCCACTTCCTCCAGCCCCACTTCGGTCAGGCAGGACAGGCACGCGGCCTTCACCTCCGCATCATGGACATCATGCCCGCCCATGGCGGCGATGGCCGTAATCATGCGGACCTGCACATACAGCACGCCCGCGACATTGGCGGGCAGGGCAAGCGGCAGCGTAGCCAGGCCGCCAAGGCCGCTTATGAATCCCGCCGTAGCCGCCTTGGTGTTCTGCCTGCGCACCAGCGCGCGCGCCGCCCGCAGCGGGTCGCCGCCCTTGCTGGCAAGGCAGGCGCGCGCCATGTCCTGCGCCGACCCGGCCTTGCCCACGCCAACCACCGATGCCTGATACGCCCAGTCAATGAAACGGGTCAGGGCCGGGTCCAGCCTGTCGTGTAAGCCTGCCATCATGCTTCCATAAAATATGCCCGGCCCTTATGGCATCATGGCCGGAACGCAAACACGCTTATCCTGCACGCCCCCCATGCGATGACGGCGGGCACGGGGGCGGGACCGGACCAGTCGGCCTGACCGCAGAACGGGCCACGACCGGCTGCCCGGTGGAAATGCCGCCAGCACGTCGCCCATGCGGTGACAGCGGGCATGGTGACAGCGGGCACGGGGGCGGGACCGGACCAGTCGGCCTGATCGCAGAACGGGCCACGACCGGCTGCCCGGTGGAAATGCCGCCAGCACGCCGCCCATGCGGTGACGGCGGGCACGGGGCGGGACCGGACGGGTCGGCCTGACCACGGAACGAGCCATGACCGGCTGCCCGGTGGAAATACCGCCAGCACGCCGCTCTGGCACGCCCTGCGGCACGCCGCCCGCATGCATGGCCGCTCGCGCCGGAACCGGCCCTGTGTTTCCCGGACGGGGCTTCTTTCAGGATGCCCCGGCGGACACGCGCAAGGGGGAGACGCCCAAGGGGACACGCGCAGGGCGCGCGCCCGAAAATCCCTGCCATTTCCCGTCACTGGCGGCCCAAGGCGATTCCACTGGACTCTGGTCCGGTGGAATGGCTCCACCTCATTGTTTGCCGCGCATCTTCACCCGTTCGCATGTGTCCGTTCAAGCTGGACCTGCCCTAGACCACGGCCGTGCCATCCGGCTGGGTATTGATTTCACCCACGCCATCAGGCTCGAACGTATGTTCGGCCAGACGGTCGGACAGCAGGGCGCGGGGGCGGCCGATCCACATGCTGTCGCGCAGGTGGTCGCGGCGCGGGTTGGCGGTGCCGGGATGGATCAGGATGCTCAGGCCATTATGGTTCAGCATAAGCCACGGCACCAGGCGGGCGAACAGGTCCGGCCCGAAGGCCACCTGGTACATCGGCGCGACATGCGGGCCGACCGCGACCTCGTGCCACCGGCCCAGCCTGACGGGAAACCGCGCGGCGATCTCGTCACGCAGGCGGGCGGCCACGTCGCGCGTGGCGGGATCATCAAAATAGACATGGGCGTGAAAGCTGGTGATTTCAGCCAGCGTGCGGGGGGCGGTCGTCTGGTCGGTCATGGGGGCGCGCTTTCTGTGCGATTTGGCCGTGGGGCGACGCCAGCCGTGGGCGGCAGGGGGTGGCGGGCGCAGGATGCGTGCCTAGGGCAGGAATGCGGCGCCAGTAGGGCAGGGGTGGTGGTTGCGGCCGCTGGCGGCGGACCGCCCGCAATGCGCCAGACCCTGTCGCGCCCCGCGCGTGCATGGCGGAACGGAACAGGGTCGCCGGATGCGTTTTACTTGCCGCAGTTCTTGTCGAATTCGTTATGCAGGTCCTGTTCGTTTATCTTGATTTCGCCGCGATAGACCGTCTGGGGTTTCAGGTCCACGCGCGCGCCGCCGACCATGACGGTGGTGTCGGTATTGATTTTCCATTCGCCGCCGGGCTGCCGGCTCACGGCCTTGCAGAAGTCATGCGCGCCCTGCGCCATGGCCGGGGTGGCGATGGCCAGCGCGGCCAGCGCCATGAATGCTGAAGCGGATCTGGACATGGTTGCGTTCCTTCCTTGTTGCCCCGGCGTCACATGCGCCGGGCAACGCAGTAGGAGACCCTGAATATGGCATCCATTTGGCAACATAAAGTTACAATCTGGCGGTCATGCGCCCGGTCATGACCGGCAAGCGGGGAACGCCGCGCCTATTTCCACACCCACTTGCCCACCACCCGGCCGTTGATCACCAGGTCGGCGGCATCGACCTCGTCAACAGGGTAGGTGGGGTTGACGCTGATGATGCGGATGCGCGGCGGGCGGGAATTGGGCACCAGCATCAATTGCTTGATCACCACGCCCATGCCGTTCCACAGCACGTACACCCCGTCGGGCGAGGGAACGCGGTGGCCGGTATCGACCAGCACGCGGTCGCCGGCGGCGAATTCCGGTTCCATCGAGTTGCCCGCCACCCGGATGATGGCAAGCCCGCCGGTATCGGGCAGGTAGTTGCGGATGAAGTCGCGCGGGATGCGCCATGAATCCAGCGTCGGGTGCCCCTCCCCATCGCCGCAGGCGGTGTGGTCCACGATCGCGCCGGCGCCCGCCTGCGGGGATATGTCGTATTCATGCACCGTGATCGCGCCGTCGTCATTCTGCGCGGGCATGGCGGCGCGTTCGGCGCGGCTTATGCTTTCGTTCAGGTCGGTCGCACCCGGCACGATGCCGGACAGCGCCCAGACCTCGCTTGCCGCGATGGGGGGATCGCCCCGGTCGGTCAGCAGCGGCACCAGCTTGCGCACAAGCTCGACGGGGATGTACTCCTTTTTCAGCTTGTTTTCATAAAAGGCATAGCTGGAAAACCTGTCCCCCAGCCCCACGTCGCGCGCCAGCGCGCGCACGGTATAACCCGCGCGTTCGCGCAGCGCCTTCAGCCGGGCCGCCGCAGGCCCCGGATTGCCCGCCAGCCCCCCGCGCAGCAGGTCGCTGGCGGTGCAGCCCAGCACGGCGGCCACCTTTTCCAGCCGGTCGCCACCGGGATTGCGCGACTTGCCGCGCAGGATGTCGTGCACATAGGTTTCGTTCAGGCCCGCCAGCTCGGCAAGGCGCTTTTTGTTGAGGTTCAGCAGCGCCATGCGGCGCTCGATCTCGGCGGCGGCGGGGGAGCGTGTATCCATAATGGGAACTGTCCCATAATCCGCCTGCCCTGTGTAGAGGGGATATATCCCATTATTCCTTGACGGAGTGGGATACATCCCATATACCCCGCCCATGACCGACACGATCCCGCCCGACCTGTACCGCGTGGCCCGCATGGGGTGGCATGTGCTGCCCGTGCACGCGGCCTCGCGCGCCGCGTGCTTCCGTGGCGCGGTGGACCACGCCACCTGCAACCCCGACACCATCGCGCGCTGGGCCGCACGCTGGCCCGGATGCGGGTGGCGGGTGGTGTGCGGGCCGTCCGGCCTGTTCGCGCTGGATGTGGACCGCCCCGGCACGCATGCGGCCGACGGGGTGGCGGCGCTGGCCGCGCTGGTCCGCCGCCATGGCCCGCTGCCGCCACGCCCCATGACGCGCACCGGCGGGTCGGGGGGCGCGGTGCTGTTCTTCCGCCACCATGGCGAGGCCCTGCGCGGGCAGGCGGGCTGTCCCGCCCCCGGCCTGGACCCGCACCGGGGGCGGCAGGCGGTCACCATCCCGCCGGGCACGCACCCGGCCACGGGCGGGGCCTATACATGGCGCGTGCCGCCATGGGATGTCGCGCCGCCGCCCATCCCGCACTGGCTGGCGGCCCTGCTGGCCCCCGCGCCACAGCCCGCGCCGCCACGCCGCATGGACGCCGGCCGCGCGCCCGGCGTGCTGCTGCGCGCGCTGCATGCCGTATGCGACGCGCCGCCGGGCATGGCCAACACCACGCTCAACGCCCGCGCCTATGCGCTGGGACGGTGGTGCGGGGCAGGGATGATGGACATGGCGCAGGCGCGTGATACCCTGCTGCATGCGGCGCAGCGCCGCCGCATCCCGCTGCCCGAGGCCCGCGCCACCATCCGTTCGGGCCTGAACGCGGGGCTGCGCAACCCGCGCCCCATCCATGGGGCATCCTGAAATGGCAGCGGTCACACCCGCCGGGCCATGCGCGCCCGATGATCCCGCATGGATGGACCTGCTGACCCGTGGGGCGGGGGGACGGATCGTGCCGTCGCTCAGCAACTGCCTTGTGCTGCTGGGGCATGACGCGCGGCTGTGCGGGGTGCTGGCGTGGGATGAATTCAGTTGCCGCCATATCGTCACCCGCGCCCCGCCGCCGCCCTATGCGGGTGCTGCGGAATCACCCGGTCCCTATCCCCGCCCCATGGACGACATGGACATCGCCCTGGTGCAGGCCTACCTGCAACGCGCCTATGGCCTGCCGGTCAGCCGCACGGTGGGCGACCAGGCCTGCCGCACCGCCGCCGGGATGTGCCGCAGGCACCCCGTGCGCGAATGGCTGGACGGGTTGCGGTGGGATGGCGCGCCCCGGCTTGGCACGTGGCTGCACCATGCGCTGGGCTGCGCGGATGATGCGTACCATGCCGCCGTGGGGGCGCGTTTCCTGCGCGCGGCCGTGCGCCGGGTGCGCCAGCCGGGGTGCAAGTTCGACCACGTGCCCGTGCTGGAGGGGCGGCAGGGCATGGGCAAGAGCCGCCTGCTGGCCGCGCTGTTTGGCGCGGCGTGGTTCAAGGACGACCTGCCGCGCGACCTGGGGGAAAAGGACGCCGCCCAGGGCCTGCTGGGGGTATGGGGCGTGGAACTGAGCGAACTGCAGGCGCTGGGCCGCAGCAGCACGCGCGACGCCAAGGCGTTTTTCAGCCGCCAGCAAGACCGCTACCGCCCCAGCTATGGCGCGTTCGAGGTCAGCCGCCCGCGCCAGTGCGTGTTCGCCGGCACCACGAACGAGGAGCAGTACCTGACCGACACCACCGGCAACCGCCGTTACTGGCCCATTGCCTGCCAGCATGCCGATGTGGCGTGGGTTGCGGCATGGCGCGAACAGCTATGGGCCGAGGCCGACCATGCCGAGGCCACGTCCCCCATGCCCCTGTGGCTGGAGGACGGGCATGTCGCCACGATCGCCCGCCATGCGCAGGAAAGCCGCATGCACGAAGATGCATGGCGTGACCCCGTCGCGGCATGGCTGGGCATGCGCGGGACCGGGCAGGCGCGCACGGCGGATGTGCTGCATTTCGCCCTTGGCCTGCCGCGCGACCGCCAGGACCGCGTGGCGCTGAAGCGCGTGGCCACCATCATGCGCGGCCTTGGCTGGACCCGGCACAAGCTGCGCTGCGGCACGCCCGCGCCGCAATGGGTATGGGTCGCGCCGGCCGGGGAATGAGGGGAAGGACGCTGTCTTTTTGCAAAAAGGCGCGCCCGAAAACGTCCGCCACCCAAAACTTCGGCCAATTGGGGCCAGCGCATGGCCGGACGACGCGCTTCACGGCACGTCACGCCGCAGCGCCGCCATGCCCCCTGAAAAACAGAAGCATCGAAACAGGCGTCCCCGGCAAACGGGGAGACGCCCGCGCGCCGGTTACCGCGCCCCGCCGGTCGCGGCCTTCAGCGCGATTGTCCCGTCGCGGTTATAGACAACCCTGCCACCCACCATGGTCAGCAGCACCTTCGTATTGGCGATGTCGGCCGCCGGGACCTGCATCACGTTGCGGTCCAGCACGATCAGGTCCGCCAGCTTGCCGCGTTCCAGCGATCCCGTCTGCGTGTCCGAACGCAGTTCCCATGACGAATTCATGGTGATCGCGCGCAGCACTTCGGGCCGGGGCAGGCCGGGGGCGTCGCCCAGCGGGTGGGCATATTTCTCGCCCGCCTCGGGGGCATTGGTGCGGGTGACGCCCACCTTCAGCGCGAACCATTCGTTCAGGCGGTCCACCGGCCAGTCGGAACCATAGGCGATCCGCGCTCCGGCCTTGTACAGCGGCCATGCGGGTTCCATCGCCTTCGCCCGTTCGGGGCCGAGGAAGTCGCGCCCGGCATCGACCGTATCCGGCCCTTCCTTTTCCCACTGGAACGACAGCACCGGCACGGCGCCCAGCGGTCTGTAGCGCGGCACGTCGGCGGGGGAGACCAGTTCGTCATGCGCGATGGCGGGGCGGAAATCGGCATGCGGCAGGTGGTCGCGCACGTACTGCACGCCATCCAGCGCGATATGCACCGCCCCATCGCCATCGGCATGCATGTGCGGGTCAAAGCCCGCCTGCACCACGCCCTGCAGCAGCGGGCCAAGGATGGCGGGCGGGAAATAGGGGTCAGGCCCCAGCGACGTGCCCGGCACCCAGTGGGGCGCGCCCTTCGTGCCGGCATTGACATAATAGGGTTGCAGCACGCGGCCGGTCAGTTCGGGGGCGGCGATCACCCCGTCCATGAAGAACTTGACGTTGCGCACGGTAATGCCGGGGTCCACGCCTGTCGGCCCCTGGTCATATTGCGCGGCGATGGCCTTCAGGCGCTGCACGTTGCCCGCCACGTCCGCGCCCGTGGCGGGTTCGACCAGCGGGGCGAAATGGGCGCGGGCGGTCAGTTCCCCGCTTTTTTGCAGCGCGGTATAGCTGGACAGGTCGGACTCCAGCGCCCATGCGTCCAAGAATCCGGTAATGCCCTGTTCGCGCATCGCCGCCAGCGACGCGCGGGCCGCCTGCACGTTTTCATCCGCGCTCAGCGGGGGATCGACACGTTCGACCAGGTCCTGCGCCACGTCCTCCAGCACGCCGGTGGGCTGGCCCCTTGCATCATGCACGATCTCGCCGCCCGCCGGGCTTTTCGTCGCTGCCGTGATGCCCGCCATGCGCAGCGCCGCCGAATTGACCAGCGTGGTATGGCCAAAGGTGGACCGCACCACGATGGGGCGGCGGGCGTCGATGCGGTCCAGGTCCGCCTTCGTCAGGCGCACGCCGGCGGGCTTCATCGCCTCCTGAAACCAGCCGCGCACCACCAGCGTGCCATTGGGGCGGCGCAGGGCGGGATTGGCGGTGCAGGCGCGCACGCGCTGGCTGAATTCGTCATGCGTCAGGGGCAGGTAGTCCAGCGAGCAGCCCATCAGGCTCTTGCCGCCTTCCAGCGGGTGCATGTGCCCGTCCACCAGCCCCGGCATCATCATCCGGCCGCCAAGGTCCACGCGCTGCGTGGCGGGGCCGACATACCGCGCGGCCCTCGCATTGCCGCCAACATAGGCGATGCGCCCGTCCCTGACCGCAAGGGCCTGGTACACATGGTCCTTTTTGTCAACGCTGTAGATATAGCCGTTGGTAAAGACGATATCGGCCGGCACGGTCCCCGCCATGGCGGGCGCTGCGCATGACAGCAGGGCGGCCATGCATACGGCATGGCGAAACGGCAGTCCCATGGAACATGACCTTCATGAACATTACGGACTGACAATAGACGGCGCTTGCGGGCCGCTGTCAAACCGGGGGACACGCCGCCGCTGCCGGAGCGTACCCCTGTACCCCCCGTACCCCTGAATTCCCCCGACCGTACATGACGGCCTTCCCACACCCCCCCATGCCACAAATAACTTTTCAGGGGGTACAAGGGGTACAGGGGTACGCCATGGCGGCAGGGCGCGGAAAACCGGGGGTCAGGGCGCATCATGCTCGTACCCCCGGTCCCGGCCGCCGGGGGTACGGGCGGGCGTGCCGCCTGCATGGGCGGCGGATAGTATGAAAATATCACACAGACCGCACAGGACACGCCATGCCCGTACCCCTTGCCCGTACCCCCGACGCCACCGCGCAGGGGGAACACCGCCGCGTGGCCGCCATCCTGCGCGCCGACCGCCGCGCACGCCTGGCCGCCCGTGACATCGCCATGGGGCTGCGACCCGACATGGGGGCCGATGGTCCCGCCGCCCGCGCCCGCGTGGTGGTGGAGGACCGCATCGCACTGGCCCCGCGCGCCCCGCGGCACACCGTGCGGCGGATGCATGACACCTGCATGCTCGACCGCCTGTTTTACCGCGCCGGCGCCGCCCTGACCGCCGACCAGCATGCGGCGGGGCTGCGGTTTCGCGCTGCCTGGCTGCGGGCCATGCGCGGCGGGCGGCTTGTGCAGCGCTACACCCCCCGTACCGGCGCGGGCGGCGGCGGCGCGATGGAGGAGACGGAGGCCAGCCTGCACGCCCGCCGCGCCATCGACCGCGCCCTGTCGCTGCTGACCCCGGCGCGGGGCCGCGTGGTGTGCGCGGTATGCGGCATGGACGAAGCCCCCCGCACCCGCATCCGCACGCTGCATGCGGCGCTGGATATCCTGCATGAACGGTGGTGAGGACAGCACGATAATGAAGCGGGACACCGCTTGATAAAGCATGAGGACGTTAAAGACTGTTTGAAAGGCCAGGCCATGATAGTGCTTTAAAATTAAGGGAAGTTTTTGGTGAAGCTTTTTGCAGAAGCTTCGAAAGAACGCCGCCTTTTTGAGAAAAAGGCGGCACCCAAAAACTTTTATTGTTTTTTATCAACGATTTGTTTTCAAACAGCCTCTTATCTTTCGGGCAACGCCGCCTTCGTGCAAAAAGGCGCATCCCGGATGCCTTTATGGGCACGCGACCGGCCCGATGATCCGGTCGCGTGCCCGCGCAATATCATGATCATGGCTCCCGCAGGGGGCGGTGTGGTATGGGTGGGGGATGAACAGAACCGGCCTTGTCCTTGCCCTGCTGTCCGCCGTGCTGTTTGGCGCCAGCACGCCATTCGCCAAGCTGCTGCTGGGGGGCATGTCGCCCCAGATGGCGGCGGGGCTGCTGTACCTTGGCTCCGGTATCGGGCTGGCGGTGGTGCTGGGGGCGCGCGCGGCGCTGCGCCTGCCCAGCCATGACGAGGCCGCGCTGACGCGCGCCGACCTGCCATGCCTGCTGGGGGTGATCGCCACCGGCGGCGTGGCCGGGCCGCTGCTGCTGATGATCGGGCTGGCGCGCAGCGACGCGGCCAGCGCATCGCTGCTGCTGAACATGGAAAGCATCGCGACCCTGCTGATCGCGTGGCTGGTGTTCCGTGAAAACGTGGACCGCAGGCTGCTGTTCGGCGCGGCGTGCATCGTGGCGGGGGCGGGCGTGCTGTCATGGCAGGGGCATGCGGCGTTCGCGCCCGGCGCGCCCTGCATCATCGCGGCCTGCCTGTGCTGGGGTGTTGACAATAACCTCAGCGGCCGGCTTTCGGCCGCCGACCCGGTGCGCATCGCCATGCTGAAGGGGCTTGTCGCGGGCAGCGTCAACCTGTGCCTGGCGCTTGTGCTGCAACACGCCCGCCTGCCCGGCGCGGGGGTCGTGGCGGCGGCGGGGGGCATCGGCTTCCTTGGCTACGGGGTCAGCCTTGTGGCGTTCATGCTGGGGCTGCGCCACCTTGGGGCGGCGCGCACGGGGGCGTATTTCGCGCTGGCGCCCTTTATCGGGGCGGTGGTGTCGGTGGCCCTGTTCCACGCGCATGACATCGGGCGGCTGGCCGTTGCGGGGGCGTTCATGGCGGTGGGGCTGTGGCTGCACCTGAGCGAACGCCATGATCACGAACATGTGCATGAAATCATGGAACACATCCACCGCCACGTGCATGACGCCCACCACCAGCACGAACACGGCCCCGATGACCCGGCGGGCGAACCCCATACCCACCGCCACGTGCATGCAAGGCTGGCGCACAGCCACCCGCATTACCCCGACCTGCACCACCGCCATGACCACGATCACGGCCCGGACGGGCACACGCATGCGGCGTGAAGGTTGAGGGTTGAGGGTTGAGGGCTGATTGCCAAAAGTTCAGGGCGGCCGCCGGAAACGCCCGTCCGCGCGGGCCTGCGCCACGGGACCGCATGCAGGCCATCATGCCCGGCGCCGCGCCATCCGTCATACAGGCGGCAAGATTTGTGTTGCGTCGGGCGGCGGGCATGATACCCATTGCGAATCAGTAACAAATCAGGACCTTACATCATGCGCGTGGCCGGCCTACAGACAGCGGGAACCCCGGGGGATATCGACGCCAACCTGCATGCGCTTGACGCCGCCGTGGCGCGCGCGGCGGGGCAGGGGGTGGACCTGCTGGTCACCCCCGAACTGTTCGTGACCGGCTACGACATTGGCGACAGCCTGCATGACCTGGCGCGCTTCGACGCGGTGGGGGCGGTGCGCAACATCGCGGTGGCGCGCGGGGTGGCGATCATGGTGGGGTATGCCGAACACACGCCCGACGGGCTGTACAACAGCGCCATGCTGCTGGACCGTAATGGCGCGCAGGTACTGCATGTGCGCAAGCTGCACCTGTTTGGCGACATGGAACGCGCGTTCTTCCTGCCCGGCACGCAGCCTTCCGCCGTCGTGCCCTTTGACGGGGTGCGCGTGGCGGGCATGATCTGTTATGACGTGGAGTTTCCCGAATACGTCCGCCACGTGGCGCAGGCAGGGTGCGAGGCGCTGCTGGTGCCCACCGCGCTGATGGAGCCATACCTGTTTTCCGCCCGCGAACTGGTGCGCACGCGGGCGTGGGAAAACCAGATCTACCTGGCCTACATCAACCACACCGGGCGCGAGCGCGACACGGTTTACGTGGGCAACAGCCGCATCATCGCGCCCGACGCCACGGTGCTGGCGCAGGCGGGGCTGGAGGAGGCGCTGCTGGTGGCCGATATCGAACCCGGTCTGGTCGCGCGCGCGCAGCGTGAAAATCCCTTCCTGGCCGACCGCAGGCTGGACCTGTACCGTGGCATGGGCCTGACGGCATGAACGTGCGGGCCGCCGCCACGGCTGCCGGCGCGACGCGTGGCCCCGCCGGCACGGGGCGGCTGTCGGGCAATCTGGGCGCTGCCGAAATCATCTTCATGGTCATTGCCGCGGCGGCCCCGCTTACGGTCATAAGCGGCAACGTGCCGCTGGCCATCACGCAGGGCAACGGGCCGCTTGCATGGACCGGGTTTGTCGCGGCGGCGGCGGTGATGCTGCTGTTTTCGGTCGGGTTTGTCGCCATGACGGCGTACATGACCGAAGCAGGGGCGTTCTTCACCTATATCCGCGCGGGGCTGGGGGCGCGGTGCGGGCGGGCCGGGGCGTTCCTGGCGCTGCTGACCTATACCGCCATCCAGCTTGGGGTTTACGGGTTTTTCGGCTGGTCCATGGATGACGCGGCGCGCCAGTGGGGTGGTCCCGCCCTGCCGTGGTGGCTGTACGCGGCGGGGGTGCTGGGGGTGGTGGCCGTGATGGGCTACCGGCATATCGACCTGAGTTCGCGCGTGCTGGGCGTGGCGCTGGTGCTGGAAATCGGGGTGGTGGTGGTCATGAACGCCATGATCCTGTGGCGCCCCATGCCGGTGGCCCCCATGGCGATGACCCCGGTGGCGGATGCGGGGCCGGCCGGGCCGTTCGCCGTGGCGCTGCTGTTCGCCATGACCGGGTTCATCGGGTTCGAGGCCACGGCCATCTTCCGCGACGAGGCCCGCGACCCGCAGCGCACCATCCCGCGCGCGACCTATGGCGCGGTGGTCATCATCGGCCTGTTCTACGCCATATCGTGCTGGTGCGTGATCCATGCATGGGGGGCGGACAGCATTGCCGCGATCACGCGCGGGTTCCTGGACCACGGGCGCAACATCGTGCTGGAAACGGCGGGGCGCTATGCGGGGCGGGTGATGCAGCAGGCCATGCAGGTATTGCTGCTGACCAGCCTGTTCGCGTGCCTGCTGTCGTTCCACAACATCATCGCCCGCTACCAGCTTGCGCTGGGGCGCGAGGGGATCATGCCCGCCTTCCTGGCCCGCACGCATGACCGCCATGCCTCGCCGCACGTGGCGTCCGTGGCGCAGACGGGCACGGCATGCGTGCTGCTGGTCCTTGCCGCGCTGTCGGGCGTGGACCCGCTGGTGGATATTTTCGGGTCGATGGCCGGGATATCGACCATCGGCATCACCGTGCTGATGGTCCTGACATCGGTGGCGGTGGTGGCGTTCTTTACCCGCAGGCGCGACCTGTCGCGGGGGCGGGCGGTCAGCACGCTGGCCATCCCGGGCATCGCGGCGGTGGCGCTGTGCGCGGTGCTGTACATCATCATGGCCAATTTCACCCGCATCACCGGCCTTGCCGACCGGACCAGCCTGATGCTGGCGGTGCTGCCATTCGCGGTGACGGGGCTTGGGTTCTGCGTGGGCCGGACGACAACAGACTAAGGCTTCACCAAAAACTTTCCCATGATTGCAGGGTGTTGCCTGGCCCGACTTTTCAGGCAGCCGGCTGGCCCGCCGGATTGACACGGCCATCCCCCACCACCCATCATGACCCCGAACCGGCACGGGGGAACAGGGATGGACGTGTACAAGGGCTGGGCCGAGGCTGACCTGCCGGAATGGCTGGCCACGCCCCGGCGCGATTTCGACCGCCTTGCCGCCCACCTGCGCCCCGAAGTGGAGCGGCTTTTGTCCCGGCAGGGGGTGTTTGCCCCGTTTGGCGCGGTCATGGCCCCGGGCCGCTACCTTGGTGCGATCGAGACGGTGGCCGGTCCCGGCGGGCAGGCCGACAGCGCCATACAGCTTGATCGCGCGCGCGGCGCGGTGCAGGACGCGGCGCGGCGCACGGGCGCGCGGGCGGCGGCGGTGGTCGCCAACTGCAGCGTGCTGCTGCCCGGTGGCGACGGGGCGGAGCAGGCCGCCGTCATCATGTGCGCCCACCGCGACGGCACGGCGGAAAACATCGTCTATCCCTACCGCGTGGGGGAGGCGGGCGTGACCTTTGCCCCGGCGCAGATGACCGAGGGCGCGCAGGACATCTTCCCCCCCATCCGGCTGCGGTTCCACATACGCGAAACCTGCCCGCCCCGCCCGGCGGGGCATGCGGTGACGGTATTCGCCTTCCACGGCATCGACCGCGCCGCCGTGTGCGCCCGCATGGGCCTGGGCGATACCGGCACGCCACAGGACGATGCCCGCCCCGCGCCCATGGCCATCGCCAGCCTGCCCGACGGGTGGACGGTGGTGCTGTGCAACGACCCCGCCACGGCGCGGGCGCATGAGGCGCTGCTGGCCACGTATTGCGCCGGGGCCACGGTCGTAACCTGCATGGTGGACGAACGCCGGTACGAAAGTGCCGCAAGCGGATACCAAGACGGCGCGCAGGTCTGGTCCGTCACCCATCACGGACAGGCCGCAGGCCCGCACGACCTGACCATAACCGGCACGCCGCCCGCAGCGTTACACGACACCATCGCCGCCATGGACCGCGAGGAAACGCAGAGCGGTTACCCGCCGGGAATGCTGGATTTCTATTTTGATATTCCGGTGGAGGTGGTGTTTGCGGTTACGGGGTTTCGGTATTGTGCGGGGGGATGTGTTGTATTTGATGTCGCGCGGGAAATGCCCGGCAGGCAGGACGCAGGACTGTAAATGCTATTGTCTGGCGGGGTGGCCTACCAACATTTTCAGCTAGGCGTGCTCAACATTCGAGCTTAGGAGACAAAAGCAAACCAATCATCGTCCATTCCCGATCCGTTAGTTAAATCGCCTCAGTCATACCTTAACACTATGCACCGGACTTGTTGGTGGTGCCTTGTCCTAGACGGACTCTCCCATGGAAAAAATCGAGGGACCACTACGGGACGCACCGCCAAGGAGACTGACACCACAAAAATAATATTTAAGCAGACGATAAAATATTGATATGAATAAAATATATTTTTTTAAAAGTATTCAAAATTCAGATATCCAATTACCTTCAAACTTATTGTTCATTTTTTCTATATTATTATTCATATAATTTAATACATCCATCAATGCAATGCATACATCATATATTCCAGAATTAATAATCTGAAATTCGGTCAATAACGAAATGCTTTTCGAATCGCCTGTTTTTATATTGAAGTTATATTTTGTCATTTTTTCCATGCATCTATTTATCTTAGTCTCTGAGACGTTGTATGCCTGTTTATAATAGATTGACGCATGCTTCAAAAGCACTTCAATATAAAAACCTTCTATTGGATTGCATTTTTCTTCTTTTTCAAAGAAAACATCATTATAATAATCAGGAACAGATTCATCTGAAAAATATAAATATGGAGAATGTCCAAATGAAGATAATACTCTGGTAAAAAACATAGAAACAATGTATTTCTTGTCACTTCTTTTTTCGTTAAATTTTCCCAATGTTTTTTTTAAAATGGGCATTATAAACCCTTTTTCATACTCACCATGTCCCATGGAATCTACCAATGATAAAATATTACTTACATCAGCCCTATCCAAAATAGAGCATAATATTCTTTCCATGGGTATCACTTGATTATTAAATGCAAATTTAGCAAAAAAATATTCCTGAAATGATCTATGAATAAACTCAAAATAAATCCCATCATTTTGCATAATTGATATAGATTCACAGAAATCCCTAATTATGTCGGAAGCTCTATCAACTATTTTCTTTGCATCTTCATCCCTAAGTTTTGATATTGATTGATTTATAAACTCAATTAAATCATTTTTAATAAATAGGAATATATTTTTATTATATGTAAGTACACAAAAATACATAAATACTTTTGTCAAATCTTCTATTTTTAACCCACAATATAACTCTCGAATAAATGAACCTTTTGTTGAATCATGCTCTTCAGTCAAAACATCATAACATTTACTATAATAAACAGCCTTATTATGAGGTATCCTATTTTTTTTATCAAAAACCAATAGCATCATACTTGTCAAAAGTGGATTAGAAAGAAATTCTTTATTGTCAGCATAAAAAGATTGTCCATTGTGCTCTGTGGAGTATAAATTATTAATATCATTAATAAATTCTTTCTTTTTTTCTTTATCAAAAGAAGTCTTATATATAAATTCTACAGTCTGCTCCCGAGTAAATTTTGATATATTTATCTGTCTAAATCCATACCACGATATAAAATCTTGAGAGGGTCTACTTGTTACTAGTATTGGTGAAATTGGATAATTTGATGAAAGATCAAGAATTTCTTTTGAAATTATTCCTCTCATATGAGGCGATATCTCATCAAACCCATCTAAAAGCAGATAAAAATGTCCGTGCTTCATTCCATAATGGAAAAGTTCATCATCAAAAGATGGAAAAGAATTTTTAACATGATCAACTACCGACTTTACAATACTTTTCCCTTCCCTGCTATAATTAATCTCTCTGAATTCAAAGAAAATTGGTAATTTAGCATAGCCTTTCGATATTGATTCATTGAAAATATATTTCAATAAAATGGTTTTACCAGAACCGGCCATACCATTTATAATATTCTTTGGATATTCTGAAATTGTATCTTTTAAAAATACATTAAGATCTATCTCTTCCTGCTCTCCTCTTTCATTTTTATAATTAAAATTTTGTGAAACAAAACAATCTGAAATTTTTACCGGTGTATTCCTATTTAATAACGTCTTTGTTGTAGAAAACTTTTCGTAATTATAAGATATATATCTATCAATACCATCACCGGTGAAATATTGTGAAAATTTTGGTATTTTTTTTAGATTTTTCTTAATTCCATTCACAAAAGATGTTATTGCTTGCTTTTCTGTCTCATTAAGTTCATGGGAAATATTTTTTATTGCGCCGACAGTTAAGCTGCTTGTAACTAAATCCATATGAAAATTTCTCACTTCCAAAAAAAATAGTGACCGAATTGTTACATATCATATCGCATGCTGTCATCTTAAAATTTCATTGCCTCTCCTGCCTAGCTATCACTATTTACTATCGGATGTAGAGAAAGAAAAAACTCCATTTATTTGTGCAATAATTATAAATATTTCTTAGGAAATTATTTTATAAATTTATAACTTTGTAATACTAAAAAATACTATAAATATGAGATAATATACGATTTTATTATTGCCTAATTGAAAATGGATAATTTTTCTCGTTTCTATTCTATATCGAATATCCTGCTTCCCCGCAAGACAGATGCACAACCAGAAGACAAAACAAAACCAGTTCCCACCTGCACGGTTTTTCCGCATAACAACCCTATCATGACACAACCACGCCCGGACCGCCCCACATGGCAGCCCGGGCGTTTTTCATATCCGCTGGATGACAGGAAAGCATGACCATGCCCGAACCCGCCACACCGGGCGCGCGGCGCGGGGCGTACAGCCGCCGGGTGGCGGAGGAAATCTGCACCCGGCTGGCCGATGGGCACAGCCTGCGCGCGATCTGTAATGATCCGGCCATGCCGCACCGGGCCACGGTGTTTCGCTGGCTGCGCGACAATGCGGGGTTTCGCGCCCTGTACGCCACCGCGCGGGAGGCGGCGGCCGATACGCTGGCCGAGGACATCATAACCATAGCCGACCGCGCCACCGGCCGTGACGACGTGCCCGCGATCAAACTGCGCATGGAGGCGCGGATGTGGGTCGCAACCCGCCTGCGCCCGCCCGCCGACCGGCGGGAAGGGGGAAACACGATTGCCATCACGATCACGACCGATGATGCAGAACTGTAAAAAAACGGAATAGACGTTTTTGGGTGCCGCCTTTTTTCAAAAAGGCGGCGTTCTTCGAAGCTTTTTGAAAAAAGCTTCACCAAAAACTTTTTCTACTTTCAGGGGGCAGGCTTTTGAAACACGCCTTCAGCCTGACAGCGGACCAGCGCGCGGCCAACCGGCTGCTGGGCGGTCCCGCCACGCATATCCTGCTGCGTGGCGGGGCGCGGTCGGGCAAGACGTTCGTGCTGGTGCGCGCGGTGGTGATACGCGCACTGAAGGCGGCGGGCACGCGGCACGGCATATTCCGCCACCGGCTGAACGCGCTGCGGGCCACCGTGCTGGCCGATACGTTTCCCACCGTCATGCGGCGGTGCTTTCCCACCGTGCCCTGGGCGCTGTCGCGCACCGACTGGACGGTGGAAATGCCCAACGGGTCGGTCATCCTGTTTGGCGGGCTGGATGACGAGGACCGGACGGAAAAGATACTGGGGCTGGAATTCGCCACCGTCTACCTGAACGAAGCCAGCCAGATCACCTATGGCGCGCGCAACATGCTGCTGACGCGGCTGGCGCAGAAATCACCGCTGGCGCTGAGGGAATATATCGACGCCAATCCCCCCACCACCGCGCACTGGCTGTACCGCGTGTTCGAGGACGGGGTGGACCCCACATCCGCAGCCCCCCTGGACCGCGCGCGTTACGCCACCATGCGCCTGAACCCCGATGGCAACCGCGCCAACCTGTCGCCCCAATACATGGCCCAGCTTGAAGCCCTGCCCGAACGCGAACGCAGGCGCTTCATGCTGGGCGAATACCAGCAGGCGGTGGATGGCGCGTTGTGGCGGATGGAGGATTTCCGCCGTGCCGCCCCTGTCACACCCGCAACCCGTGGCGGCGTGGCCGGGGCGATGCGCCGCATTGTCGTGGCGGTGGACCCGTCGGGCTGTTCGGGGCCGGAGGATACGCGGTCGGACGAAATCGGCATTGTCGTATGCGGCGTGGACGCGGGCGGGAATGGCCATGTTCTGGCCGACCTGTCGCGGCGGGACAGCCCGGCGGGATGGGCGCGCGCGGCCTTGCAGGCGCAAATGGACTGGGGGGCGGAACGCATCGTGGCTGAACATAACTTTGGCGGTGCCTTGGTCGAGGCCACGTTACGCGGCCTCAACCCCAACGCCGCCCTGCGCATGGTCACCGCCAGCCGGGGCAAGGCCGCGCGCGCCGAGCCTGTGGCGGCGCTGTATGAACAGGGGCGCGTGACCCATCACGGCAGCTTCGCCATGCTGGAGGAACAGTTGTGCCAGTTTTCCGCCAGTGGCTATCACGGCCCGCATTCCCCCGACCGGGCGGATGCGCTGGTCTGGGCCTTAAGTGACCTCATGCTGTCCACACCGCCTGCCGCCCCCGCGCGATGGGTGCCGACGCGGTTCACGCTAGGGCGGTAGGATGAGACCAGTCTTTCCAACACATTGAAAATAATAAAAGTTTTTGGTGAAGCTTTTTCCAAAAAGCTTCAAGGAACGCTGTCTTAAAAAAAGGCCGCACCCGAATCAAGGCAAGGATGTTTTTGTCAGGCAATCCGGAAGGTTCAACGCAACCGTGCCACCTGTCCTGACCGGACGGCTTGACCCGCCATCACGATGATGCGGTGCGGCAGCCAGGCGGACCGGATCACGCCGGGGCGGCGCGGAAATACCCGCTGATATCCACCCGCGCGCCGGGGGGAAAACGCAGCAGGGCAATGCCGGTATGGGCGAAGGCGGCGTCAACCAGCCCGTCGCGATACTGGCGTTCGGGGTGGGCGTGGGTGCTGTCATCCAGTTCGATCCCCAGCACCACGGTGCCGCTTTGCACATGCACCACCACGAAGTCGATGGATTTGGAGGCGATCTTGAAAAACGCCTGCCGGTTGGCGTCACGGTCCGGCCCGCGCGGGGCCATGAAATCCGCCAGCCTGACCTGTGGGCAGACATAATAGCCGCGCGGGGCCTGCGCCACCAGCACGGACAGCACGCGCCGCTCCCATTCCGACATCAGGGCCATGGGGTGGTACAGCCGCACCGCCCAGCCGTAATCGGCCATGGAAACGGGCACGCTGAACCCGGCATCCGCAACCGGGGCGGCCAGAACCGGCGGCACAGGCTGTAGCGGCGCAGGCTGGGGCTGTGCAGACTGGGGCTGTGCAGGCTGGGGCGGCGCAGGCCGGGGGGACGCGGGCTGGAACGGGCGCGGCGCGGGCGGGTGGCCATGCCGCCTGCGCCACGCGCCCGCCACCACCGCGACCGCAACGCCCACAACGCCGATTTCCACCGCCAGGCGCACCGGGGCCAGCAACAGGTGACTGATATCCATTTTATTCTTTTCTCCTCCACACGACCATGCGCCCCACAGCGGCCTGTCTATCGCGGTTTTGCCGCCGCATCACCACCAAATCCACCCCCATCGCCCACCATACCGGAGAGACAGCATGGACTGGCAGGAACTGAGGAAAACCTACCCCCGCGACCCGGACCTGCCCGCGCGCGCGGGGCGGCTTGCAGCCCTGGGCCGCGTGCTGGCGGGCACGCAGTACGACGCCATCCCCAACCCGTTCGGCACCGAATATAACGGGGCGGGGGAATATATCCCCCTGTCGCAGCGCCGGCCATCGGTGCGCACCAATATGTGCCGCGCAGTGGTGGATGATGCGGTGTCGCTGCTGTTTGGCGCCTCGCACTGGCCCACCACTGCGGCCACCGACCCCGCATTGCCGGGCATACTGGCGCAGGTGGCCGCCAGCACGGCGCTGCCCGCGCTGATGATGGACGCGGCCACGCGCGGGTCGGTCGGATCGGTCGCGGTGCTGGTGGAGGCCGTGGACCGCCAACTACGTTTTGCAGTGCATGACACGCTGTACCTGACCCCGCAATGGGATGGCGCGGGCGAACTATGCGCCATGACCGAATGCTACAAGGTCACGGGCGCGACACTGGCGGGGCAGGGGTGGCCGGTCGGGCCTGATGACGCGGCGACCGTGTTCTGGTGGCGACGTGTATGGGACCGCGCGGACTGCCATGTCTACGTGCCGCAGCGGGTCGATGCGGGCCTGCCCACGCGGGTGGACCCCACGCGCGGCACGCATCACGCCCTTGGTTTCGTGCCATGGGTATGGATGGCCAACCTGGCCGCCCCCGGCGTGATGGACGGGCCATGCACGTTCGAGGCCGCCATTGATACGGTGATCGAGTGCGACTACCTGCTGTCGCAATCCGGGCGCGGCCTGAAATACAGCGCCGACCCAAGGCTGGTGATCCGCGCGGGGCCGGATCCGTATGCCGATGGCACGCCCGCGTCATCCGGTGGGGCGGCATCCGCGCTGACGCTGCCGCTGGACGGGGATGCCAAGCTGCTGGAAATCAACGGCGACGCGGCAGGGGCCATGCGCGACCATTACCGCGAACTGCGCGCCAGCGTGATGGAGCAGATCCACGGCAACCGCGCGCAGGCCGACCGGCTGAGCGCCCCCACATCGGGCCGCGCGATGGAGATGTTGTACCAGCCCCTGCTGTGGCTGGCGGACCGGATGCGCCTGTCCTATGGCGAATACGGGCTGCTGGCGCTGTATCGCATGGTGTGCGCGTTTTCGCACGCCCTTGCCGGTGGCCTGCGCATTGGCGGGCGCGATTACGCGGGGCTGGACGCCGATGGCCTGGCGTTGCAGTGGCCGCCCTATTTTCCGGGCACGGAAGCCGACCTGGCGCAACTGGCGCAGGGGCTGGATACGGCGGTGCGCGGCGGTTTCCTGTCGCGGCAGACGGCGTGCCTGATCCTGGCCGCCCGCGCGGGCACGCCCAGCCCCCATGGCGAGTGGGCGCGGATCGGCGCCGAAAGCGCGAACTGATTTTTCATTCCTGAACGGAGGCATGACATGACCCGATCAAGCGTTCCCGAAACCCCCGACATGGACACGATGCGCCGCGAACTGGCCGCCCTGCGCGCCGAACGGGACGAAGCCACGCAGGCCCGCGCCACGCTGGAAGCCGACCTGGCCCGCGCCACCGAACAGGCCGCGACCGCCCGCACCCGCGCCAGCCGCGCCGTGATCCGCGCCGAAGCCCGCGCCATGGCCGCCCGCATGGGGGCGGTGGAACCCGCCGATGTGGTACGGCTGGTGGACCTGTCCACTGTCACATTGGCCGAGGACGGCACGCCGCAGGGGCTGGACACGATCATGCAGGCCGCGCGTGACAGCCGTGCCTACCTGTTTACCCCACCGCAGCCCGCATCGGGGGCCGCCCGTGGCACCACCGCATCCGGCCCCGCGCCCCGCGCGGGCGATCCCGCCCCGTTCGACGCCCGCACGGCGGGCGCGCGTGATGTAAAGGCCGCCGCCAGTGCCGCGGGCCTGCGCTGGCCGGTCGCGACCTGAAAGCGTGGTCGCGATGGTCAGGGGGCCTGATTTCAACAGGCGCGGATATGCCCGATAGACTGTACTGTCCGCCTGAATGGCAGACAGGACCCCGTTCCCTTCTGACCGGGATGGGAAGATACCGCCTTTTTACAAAAAATGGCGCTCTGTCGAAGCGTTCTGGAAAAAGCTTTACCAAAAACGTCCCTGATAACGGACGCGACGGGACAGGACTGTCATGGGTGACGCATGGGCGGCCGCATGTTACGGTTGCGGTCTGAAATCCACCCGGCGCAAACGGGTGGCCCCATACTGCCTGCAACAGGGTGAACACACCCGGAGGACCGTGCCGAATGACCCCGACCGACGTAATCGTACGCAGCTTTGTTGACCTGCGCGCCTTTGCCGACACCACCATGCCTGCACCCGGTGATTTCCTGCTGGCCCGCACGAAGCTTGCAGGGCAGGGGAACGGGCTGTCGGTCATGGCCTGCGCACCGCAGGGCGCGGGGCTGGTTACGGCCATGCCGGCGGATGAATTCGTGATCGTGCTGACGGGGGAGCTGAACATCGGCGCAAACGTCCTTGGTCCCGACGGGTGCATCGTCATGCCAAAGGGCAGCGCCTTCAGTTGGGCCGCCGCGCCGGGCACGCGGGCCATCGCCATGCGCTGCGACACCAGCACGCCAGGCGCGCAGACGCCGGTGGTGATCGACCCCAACCCGGTCTTGGCGCCATCGGCATCGCCTTCGGCGGCGGTGCTGGCTGGCCCGGCCCCCACCTGCCGCAGCTTCAATGACTATAAATCCGCCAATGGCGAACTGCGTTGCGGCACATGGTCCGCCACCCCCTATGCCCGCCGCGCCGTGCGCTACGCCCATGCCGAACTGATGTACCTGATCGAAGGCAGCGTGACACTGGTTGATGGCGCGGGACGGGAAAAGACGTTCAGCAAAGGCGACATCTTCCTTGTCGAACGGGGCGCCGAATGCGCATGGGACAACCGGGAGACGGTCAGGAAGGTCTATGTAATCTTCCGCCCGGCCTGATGCGGGGCAGGGTGCGCAGGCCGGTGGCGTCAGGCCCCGGCCCGTATGCCGCCACATGGGCCAGCACCCATCGCCCGTGGGACAGGACCGCGCCGGTCGATGGTAAATGGAACGCAGAATAACACTTTAAAATTAAAGAAAGTTTTTGGTGAAGCTTTTTGCAAAAGCTTCGAAAAAACACCGCCTTGTTGAGAAAAAGGCGGCACCCAAAAACTTTTATTGTTTTTTATCAATGATTTGTTTTAAAACAGCCTGCAAGAGACTGTCTGAAACAGTAAAATCATGACAGGGCTTGAAACCAAAAGAGGGTTTTGATGAAGCTTTTTCCAAAAAGCTTTGAAAAACGCCGCGTTTTTGAAAACAGGCGACACCCGGAAATTCCTATTCTGGTTTATCAGGCCATAATGGTGCTGATTTTTCCCGCGATGGCCATGGCTGCGGACACAACCCCGGCGGATGTCACGGCTTTTATACATGATGCGCAAATCTGCCAGTATCTGGCCGGGGAATGGGACAGCACGCTGCCTGATGCCCGCAGGCTGGACCTGGCGGAAGAAACCGGCGCGCGTTGCGCCACCATTGATGTAAGGCAGAAATCCCTGCGCAGGAAATACAGGCACAATAAAACCCTGCTGGCAAAAAATAAACACTTATAATATTTTCTAAAAACCGTTGGTAAAAATAAAAGTTTTTGGGTGCCGCCTTTTTTCAAAAAGGCGGCGTTGCTTGATGCGTCTTGAAATTGCAGGACATGTCCTTGCGGTTTCGCGACCCCAGACCCGCCCATGACGTGAAAGATACCCGTGGGGTCCATGCGCCCCATCGGCCACCCCTTGCCCGTTCCGCGCCCCCTCATGCCGCGCGGAACCGGCAAGGGGCCTGCGGGCGGCCAGACGCGCCGCACCCCTGATCCATCCACCCGGCCCATCCATGGCGCATGCCCGCCATGGCCGCCCCTGCCGCCGCCAGTGCATCCCTGCATGGCGGCTTTTTTCGTTTTTTCAAGGAAATGAAATCCATGGCCATTGCCAATTTCCCCGCCAGCCTGCAGCCGGTCATCCAGCAGGGGTTCCTGTCGCGCGCGTTCCAGGATGCGTTGCAGTCACGGCTGGGCTTCCGCTCGATCGCCGACCAGATGGAATTTCCCGCCCGCATCGGCCAGACCATTACCGACACCCGCGCGGGCCTGCTGCCACCGGCCACAACCCCGCTCAACCCCACAGCCAACACCAGCTTTGACAACGGCATGACCCCCGCCGAATGGTCGGTGGAGCAGTACACGCTGACCATCAACCAGTACGGTAACACCATGGACCTCAACCAGGTGACCGAGGGCGTCGGCATCGCCAACCAGTTCCTGGCCAATGCGTCGCGTCTTGGCATCAACGCACGTCAGACGCTGGACCGTCTGGCGCGCAATGCGCTGTTCGGTGGGGCGCAGAACGGGGTGGGCGGCTACCTTGGCGGCAATACCCGCGTCACCACCACGCTGGGGGCGGCGGGCAGCACGGTGGCGGTGGATGACATCCGCGGTTTCCAGGCCATCCTGTCCGATGAGGGGCAGGTGGTGTCCGTTGGCGCATCGGCCGGCATGACCGTCATCGTCGGGGCCGGGTCGTACACGCTGGTGGGCACGACGGCGGACGCCACCAATACCTCCACGGCGCCTGACGGGGTTTCGGGCACGCTGACGTTCTCGGCATCCGTCAAGGTAACCGACGGCACGGCGGGCAACGCGGTCATCGCCGCAACCGCCCCGCTGGTGCTGCGGCCCAACGCGCGCGCCACCACGGCGGCGCTGGCGGCGGGCGACCTGCTGAGCGTCCAGTCCATCCTTGGCGCGCTGGCCACCCTGCGCGACAACAACGTGCCGACACCCGATGGCGGGGTGTACCACTGCTACCTGGACAATGCGCAGCTTCTGGGCCTGTTCCGCGACGAGGATTTCAAGCTGCTGTATCGCGGGCAGTACGGGTCCGATACATACCAGAACGGCCAGATATTCGACCTGCTGGGCGTGCGCTTCATCCCCACGACCGAGGCCCCGCAGCAGGCGTCCCTTGGGGCGGGCAACATCCACCGCGCCATCATCTGCGGCCAGGGCGCGCTGATCGAAGGCGACTACGCCAATATCGGCACCCATTACGCGCCCCTGCTGGATGGCGGCGAACTGACGGATGTGGACGGCGTGTGCATGATCACCCGCCCCGCGCTGGACCGTCTGGCGCAGATCATCGCGCAGTCGTGGTCGTGGATTGGCGGCTTTGCGCTGCCGACCGACCTGACCGCCGATACATCGGTCATTCCGACGGCCACCAACAGCTACCTCAAGCGCGGGGTGGTGATCGAAAGCCTTGGCGCCGGGGCGTAATCCCCATGCGGGTGGCGGGATCGTGCCGCCACCCGCATCGCGCAGGAACGCTGCATTTTTGAAAACAGGCGGCACCCGGAAACTTTCATCCGTCAGTGACAGGCGCAACCGCAGGGGCAACAGGCATGACCGATACGGATACCACCACGGCGGCCAGCGGGTCCGCCACCGATACAGGCGATACGACGGACACCATCACCACCACGCCGCCCACCGCCGCCACGGTCGCGGATACGCCGCTGGTGGATGGCGAACTGGCGCAGGCGCGGCGCTACATGGGCTATCCCGCCATGGGCAGCCAGGACAGCGGCATGCAGTCATGGCGGTTTTTCCGGGTTTACGGCTTCAACGAATGGCGGCTGCGCAACCTTGCCCCGGCCGAATGCGCACAGGCGCGGGCGTTCATCATGCAGTGCCAGTTGCTGGAGGGCGCGATCATGGCGGCCACCGCCAATCTTGATACCGACCGCGCGGCGGTGTGGACGCGCAACCGCACCGAGGTCACGGACCGTTTCACCCTGTACACGCGCTGGCGGGTGCAGCTTTGCAACTTTCTGGGCATCCCGCCGGGGCCGGGCCTGCGCGGGGTGGGGGAGATAGTGATCTGATGGACCAGCCAGCCCTGTGCCGCCTTGCCGCGCGTGGCTTTGCGCGGGCGGCGGCCCGCGTGGGGGCGGCCACCGCGCAGTACCGCCCCACGGCCGCCGCCAGCCCGTGCGCCACGCCGTATGCGCAGGCCATGGCGGCGTTCAGCAATGACCGGGCCTTCGGCTTTGCCGGGCCTGCGCTGTGGGACGTGCCCTTTGTCTACGCGCTGATGGATACGACGGATGTGCGGGCGGGGGATATCCTGACCTGCGGGAACGATACCTATTTCATCGCCCGCGCCGAACCCTTCCGCCCGCCTTTATGCGTGCTGTGCAACGCGGTGGTGGACATCACCACCACCATGGCGCAGGTGGCGGATGTGGCGGGTCCCGGCGGCTACGCCACATCGGGCGACGTGACGGCGCAGGTCGCCTGCGCCACCGGGTGGCCCGCCATGATCCGCCCCGGCAGCGGGGCGGGCGTTCCCGGCCCGGCACAGCCCGGCGCGATCCGTTCGGGCGGGTTCGAGATGTTCCTGCCCGCCATGCCCGGCGTCACCATCCAGCCCGCCATGTGGGCGCGGGACGCGGGCGGCACGCGCTACACCATCGGCGGCGCGCGCGCCGGGCCGTGGGGCACGCGCTGCCAGTTGGGCCAGCAGCAGGTCTGACCCCCCGGCAATATCTTTTGCCGGGCAGACCCGTCACCCCATGCGGATACGGACCACGCACCGCATCACCCCACGAAACACCTGACAGCGGCGGATGGCATGCCCCGCGCGGGCGGCGTGCGGCGTTGTTGGGGGGACAGGAGCCGATATGACATGGCCGATATCTCCACCATCTCCACCACGATCGCAGCGGCCCTCGCCGTGGCTCTGTGCCCCGATGGCATGGCGTCGGGGGCTGTTACGGGGCGGCCGCTCATCATCCGCCGTGGCGGGCTGACGCAGGCCGACCTGGGGGATGTGGCCCATACGCTGCAACAGGGCTGTGACTTCATCACCATCGCCGACCTGGCCGAAAGCTGGGCGCGGGTGGATGAACCGCTGGGCCGCCCGTGGCGCATGGATGCGGCCACGCCCGCCACCGTGCACATCGCGGCCAGCGACGCCACCGCCACCGTAACGGTGGATGACGGGGCCACGCCATCGGGCACGGTGGGGCTGCGCGTGCGTGGCCTGCCCGGCGTTGCGGGCGATGCATGCAGCCTGCATGTGGCAACCGCGACGGACACGGCGGCCACCATCGCCGCCGCCATTGCAGCCGCCATCCCCGGCGCTGCCGCCAGCGGGGCCAACATCACGCTGCCCGCCACGGCCATGGCGCAGGCCATCAACGCGGGCACGCTGTCGGCGCGCTGCGTCGCGCGCAGGCAGCAGCAGGTCTTTGCCATCACCGCGTGGTCGGCCACCCCGGCGGGGCGGGACGCGCTGGGCTGCGCCATGTCCGACGCGCTGGCGCTGACCGACTGGCTGACGGATGCAGGCGGTTCCACCTTCCGTATCGAGGCCCGCGCCACCACCAACGATGACACCGCCATGAACCGGGGCATCTTTTCCCGGCCCGCGCGCTTCCTCGTCACCTACGACACCGACCTGACCCGCGTGGTCCCGGCCATGCTGGCCGGTGGCGCGGGCATTGGCCCCGATGTCACGCGCGGGGACGTGCTGCTGGACACCGGCGGCGGCTGAACCGCTGTCCACCACCATTCAGGCAGCCCGCCGGATACCCACCCGCCTGACCATGCCCCCGGCCATGCCGACCCGTGGGAACACCGGCCCGACGCATCATCGCGCAGGGAACCGGACATGGCACGCGGGCACCACGGGCCGGGCGGTGATGGCTGGCTGCCGCATCGTGTCCGGGGGATGCGCCATTATGTGCGTCCCCGTTCATGACACGCGCCCGACCTGCATGACGGGGCCATGCGGCCCGGCGTCATGGGGATACGGCGTGACAGGCGCGGGCGGCCCGGCATCCGGCCCGGCGGTCCTGCGCGCCACACCACACCCGACTTTTCACGCAGCCATGCCGCATAACAGGGAAATACAGATACCATGACCATTTACCAGTCCGGGCAGCTCAACACCAACAGCCTGAACGTGCCCGACCTGTACGTGCAGGTCCTGCGCCCGCAGACGCTGGCGCTGAACGGCGTGCCATCGGGGCGGATCGGCCTGGTCGGCACCGCCGCGTGGGGGCCGGTGGGCACGCCGGTCATCGTCGGCGCAATGGGGGATTGCCTGTCCGCCTTCGGTCCCAAGCAGGCGCTGGCCAGTGACATCGGCACGGCGGTCAACATCGCGCTTTTGCAGGGGGCGGCGGATTTCCGCTGCGTGCGCGTGACCGACGGCACGGATACGGCCGCCACCGGCACGCTGGATGGCGTGACCCTGACCGCGCTGCATACCGGCAGCGCGGGCAACGCCATTGCCGCAACCGTTACGCAGGATGGCATCATCACCACCAGTTACACCCTGACCATTGCCCATGCGGTGCTGGGCAGCCGGACCTATCGCGGCGGCACGTGGGGCGTGCTGGCGGCGGCGGTGGCGGCTGACGGCACGGCGCTGGTGCGCATGACGGTGCCCGGCACGGTCCCGGCGCTGGCGGCGGGCACGGTCACGCTGGCGGGGGGGACGGATGGCGGCGTGCCGGGCACGGCGGCGTTCATCGGCACGGATGGCGCGACGCGCACCGGCCTGTACGCCCTGCGCGGGCAGGGCTGCGCGCTGGGGCTGCTGCAGGGGGTAAGCGACAGCACCACATGGACCACGCAGGCCGCCTTTGGCCTGTCGGAGGGGATGTACATGATCGCCTGCGGCCCCGCGGGCGACACCATCGCCAACGCGGCCGCCATGAAGGCCGCGGCCGGCGTGGACAGCTACGCCATCAAGCTGATGTTCGGCGACTGGCTGTGGTGGGATGATGACACCAATGGCGACATGCTGGTGTCCCCGCAGGCGTTTGCCGCCGGTATCCTGGGCGGCCTGTCGCCCGAGCAGTCGAGCCTGAACCGCGAACTGTCGGGCGTGATCGGCAGCCAGAAGGCAGGGCTGGTTTCCAGCGGGCAGGCCGCGACCTATTCCATGGCCGAGCTTTCGGCGCTGTTCGGCGCGGGCATCGACGTGATCTGCAACCCTGCCCCCGGCGGCAGCTACTGGGCGGTGCGCGGCGGGATCAACACCAGTTCCGATGCGGATACGGATGACGACAGCTATACCCGCCTGACCAACTACATTGCCGAAACCATCAATTCCGGCATGGGCGCGTTCGTGGGCGCCGTCATCAGCACCACGCTGTTTGGCGATATCCGCGCCGTGCTGCTGGGCACGCTGTCCAACATGGTGGGCGGCGGCATACTGGGGGCGACCACGGATTACGCGGTGGTGTGCGACATGTCCAACAACCCGCAATCGGCCACGGCGCTGGGTTACGTGCGGGCCGACGTGCAGGTGCGCTACCAGGGCATCAACCGCTTCTTTGTCGTCAACCTGCAGGGCGGGGCGAGTGTCACGGTCAGCACCGCCACACCCGCCGCCTGATCAGCCGGTCTTCGCGCGGCGGTTTTCTTCCGACAGCACGCGGCCGCACAGTTCCCTTATTTCCTCATGCGTCAGCTTTTCCGGGTGGCTCAGCCCGCGCGCGGCAATGGCGGCGAGGTCTTTTTCGGGTGGTTTTTCGGGTGTGGTGCCCATCGGGGTGCTCCATGCGGGATGAAAACGCATGTTCACGCCCGCGCGACCCGCGCCGCCACATAAAAATACGCATGACACCAATGCACGGCAATAATGGGCCATCCGCGCGGTGGCCCCTTCTTTCATGGAGCGACGAATGTCCACCAAACCCTTCAATATCGGCCGCGACTGCCGCGTGGTGCTGGTCTATGACGGCAGCCGCGTGGACCTGCCCACCGTCACCGGCTTTACCGCCCAGCAGCGCACCCACCAGCTTACATCCAACCCGCTGAACGACATGCCCCTGTTCTATGACGTGCCGGGCGGCTGGGGCGGGCAGTTCACCTTCCAGCGCGACGGGGCGGGGGCGGATGACCTGTTCGCCGCCATCGAAAGCGGCTTCTGGTCGGCGGGCACGGTGGTGCTGGGCAGCATCTACCAGTACGTGACGGAATGCGACGGGTCGCTCAGCACCTATGAATTCGTGGGCGCGTCGCTGCAACTGTCCGATGCGGGGCGGTACCAGTCCGAAACGCTGGTCAGCCAGACCATCACGTTCGCCGCCCGCGCGCGCAACCGCATTTCCTGATCTGGCAATCATAAGGACGTTTTTGGTGAAGCTTTTTTCAAAAAGCTTCGAAGAACGCCGCCTTTTTGAAAAAAGGCGGCACCCAAAAACTTTTATCTTTTTTATCAACCTGTTGTTTTCAAACCGTCCCTGACAGCCAGAAGGCCCACAGCATGAGCGAACACAGCGTAAAGACCAGCGACGGCCGGACCATCACCTACCGCGAGCGCGGGCCGGGGGATGTGCTGGCGCTGCTGGAATTCGGCCCGGCCAGCCCGTCGCCCGCATGGGTGGAATACGCGCTGATGGTGGCGTCGGTCGAGGCGATCGACGGCGTTCCCGCCATGCGCCCCACCAGTCGCGTGCAGCTTGAACAACTGGCCAACCAGATCGGCAATACCGGCATCACCGCCCTGTCGGACGCGCTGTTCGGCGCGGATGGGGAAGACGTGGCGGCCACGGAAAGCACCGCCGCAAAAAACTGAGCCGGCACCCCGCCCTGATCGAGGTCGCGGCCCTGGTCGGGAACGGGGTGCCGTGGGACGTGGCCATGACCATGCCGCGCGTGCGGCGCATGGCCTTTCTTGTAGCGTTTGGCGAGCTTGCGGGCGGGCGGTATGACTGGACTGCGCAACAATGGGAATATCCTGATGACTGACGTGCTCCGGGCCACGGTCCGCCTGATCGCGCGCCTGCCGCGCGCCGGGCGGTCCGGCGCGCCGGGGCGGCTGGCGGCGGCGGTGGGGCGCATGGTC
>NZ_NKUB01000026.1 GCF_003207895.1 Komagataeibacter swingsii | reverse complement strand
TCACGTCGGGCAATACCAGTCCATGTCACCATTCACTCCATCTCTTCGTAAAGACGGATGAATCACAACAGGCTGGTATTGTTCAAAAACTTTCGGATCGGGCTCTGATGTTCCGGACATGATGACCTCATTCATCCATCAAATCATGCGATAGTTATCCCTCACGCAATTGGCCTTTTGTGTGGAGAATTCTCTTTTAAAGAATAATAATTCAGCCGATCAAGAATATCCGTACAATTATCTACTCACTTATTTCTTTGCACCTAAATGGTCGCATCGCGGCCATGCCCGATGAACTGGAATGCTACTCGTTCAAAATTTACAAATGGAAGTATTTATGAATATAATCGTACTTGTTTCGTTAGTCGTAAGGTTGTCTATTAACGATATTGTATAATTTAAGAAAGTTATTATATATAATATGTTCCGCACAATATATTTAATATTATGGGAATATAATTTTTTATATAAGTGTTTATTGTGATGCTTAATAACACATTCCCAGTCCACAGGACTTCTCATGCCAGAAATTTCATACTATCATATCAATCTCAACAACTTTACAGATATTAATTTTTAAGGCAATTATTAGAAAATCATATTTAGTTATATATGAGTTTTTACAAGGATTATTATCTTCCGATGAGTGAAAAAAATATGCCAGATATCGAGAATGTTATTGTCCTGATGCTGGAAAACAGATCATTTGACTGTATGCTTGGGTTACTATATTCAACAGAAGAGGAATTTAATGGATTAACGGGAACAGAATACAATATATGGCATAAACAAGACGGTTCGGAAGAATCGGTCCCGGTCTGGTCGGATTCAACGCTAGATCCTGCGTCCATCTATGTGCCCACTCCTGATCCTGGAGAGACCTTCAACGATATTCACATGCAGATCCATGGGCTGAACCCTAACGTTGCAACTAGCCCTTCAGGTTCCAAGATGGGCGGGTTTGTTGACAATTATATGCGACTTGGACACCCGCAGCAGCATGACCCCCACGCCGTCATGCATTATTTCACGCCGATCCATGTTCCCGTCATCAGCCAATTGGCTCGGGCATTCGGTGTGTCTGACAGCTGGTTTGCATCTGCACCATGCCAGACGTGGCCGAACAGATTCTTTGTTCACACTGGCACTGCAGATGGTTTTGTGAACAATACAACAGATCACATCTACACAATGGAGACGGTATTCAATCGTCTCACTGATAAAAAGAAAGACTGGCGAATTTACTTTCATGATATCCCCCAGTCAGCAACTTTGACGCGTCTATGGGGAAGACCTGAGTGCTTCAGGCGATTTGGAGATGATTTCGCAAAGGATGTAAAAAAAGGAAATCTTCCAGCCTATACCTTTATCGAGCCGCGCTATTTTACCGATCTGGATGGCAAGCATGCTCCAAACGATCAGCATCCGCCCCATAATGTCGCCTATGGCGAGGCTCTGATCGCCTCTGTCTACAATGCACTACGTGCAGGATCGAAATGGAAACAGACACTCTTCATCATTACCTATGATGAACACGGCGGTTGTTTTGATCACGTCACACCACCTGCGGCTACACCGCCAGGGGGCCCAACTCCACGTTCCTACCATTTTGATTCTTATGGCGTACGGGTCCCAGCCGTGATTGTCTCGCCTTACGTCAAAAAGGGAAGCATCATACGGTCGCAGGAACAAACGCCTTTCGACCATACCTCAATTCTGGCGACCCTTCGCAAACTTTTCGGGATTGAAAGCTTGACTGCGCGGGACAAAGCGGCACCCGATATTCTTTCCTGCATGACAACGACGCCTGACAATGAGGGGCCAATATCCGTTTCCCCTGCAAGCTGGGGCGCTAGTGAAGCGGAAGTCCGTCGAATGGATCAGGAACTTCCCAATGAACTGCAATCCAGTCTCGCAGCTGCGGCCTGCTTCCTGCCGCCGGAAAATACAGATCTGGCTTCGCATATCGAACGCCTTAAAAGCAACTCACCACCATGCCCAAAACATGCCACCACTGGTGATGCTGCCGCTGCCGCAGATGAAAAAATGCGCGCCTTTCTAGGAGGTAGATAGCCAGTCAGGCTCAAAAACAGAAACGTTTCGACAAGACAACAGGCATGATCGGAACCACATCAGGCTTTTCGGATTCCTAGACCAACGAGGACAATAGGAAGCAGGTACTACAACGCAATTCGCCCCTAGCCTTAGTCCCTGGATCTGGAAAGCAGGCGTTCCAGCCGCAGCCGTCCGCGGCTATCCGTTAGGTGCCAGGCCATCAGATATGCCGCAAACGTCGCGCCGATCAGGTTGCCACTGACGATCAGCGACATCAGCAGAACCTGGTATCTGGACGCAGCCAGCGGGTTCATACCCGCCAGGATCTGCCCGGTCATGATGCCGGGCATGGTCACGATCCCGGCGGCCGCCATCTGGTTCAGCGTGGGCAGCAGGGCCGCGCGGATAGCCTGACGGATCAGGCCATTCATTGCCTGCGCGCGGGTCGCCCCCAGAATGATCCGCGCCTCGATCGCCTGACGTTCGCGCGTGATGGCAGACAGAAGCGTGTTCATCGACAGGCTAGTTGCGTTCATGACATTGCCCAGTAACAGGCCCGTCAGGGGGATGGCCGTGCGGGCAACGTACCATGGATGGGGCTGGAGTGCGGTCAACAGCCCGATCAATACTACGATGACCGTCCCTGTCGCCGTGGCCACCCCGGCGATTCCAAAATGCCAGCCCGGACAAAGGCGGACCTGTTGACGCGACCCGGCTTCCCATCCTGCTGCGGAAAACATGAACGCCAGAAGCCCGATGGTCAGCCACACCGACGCATGGCCAAACACGAACAGCAGAACACTGCCGACAAGCGCAAGCTGTACTGCCATGCGCACGGCGGAGACCAACAGTGCCCGCTGCAGCCCCAGCGACAGCAGGAACGACAGGGCGCTGCTGGTGACAATCAGGGCAGCCGCAACCAGCATATCCCCTGTCGTCAGCACAATGGGATTCATGGCGCGATTTCTTCCATGTGTCCCTGCGCTATCCGAAACCGTTTCCCAGCCATGCGCGCCGCCTGCTGCATGTTGTGGGAGACCAGGACAATAGCCGTCCCCCGTGCCCTTACTGCCTGCAGGACGGCTTCAACCCTGTCCGTCGTGGCGGCATCCAGCGCCGAACAGGGTTCATCCAGCAACAGGACACGGGGGTGCAGCAGCAATGCCCGGATCAGGGCCAGCCGCTGGCGTTCTCCCGTAGACAGGCGTGACAGCGGTGTGCGCAGGCAGTCTTCCCGAAGGCCAAGACGCCCGATCAGATCGTGTACTTCGTCCGTATCCGCCATGTGATCCAGAACGATATCGGACCACCATGCAGGTTCCGCCGGGACATATTGCACCAGACGCCGCCACCGCTCCGCTGGCATGTCTAAGCAGGGCTGTCCATTAATACGTACCTCGCCTTCATGCGGGTCAAGATCCGCGATCATGCGGAGCATCACCGTTTTCCCGCTGCCCGATGGGCCGGTGATCGCCACGCACTGACCCGTCAAGACGGAGAATGTGAACGGGACACCATAGGCGCTGCACAATCCCTGCACCTCGAGAGCCAATGTCCCGGCAGCATATGTCGCGGCAATCATTCGTCCTCCTGAACGGTCGGTCCTGCCCGTTCGCGTGAAAACATCGGTCACTTCACCAGTCAGATCCATAATTTTCCATATATCTTCGTTTTTCGATATATGGAAACATGGTATCTCCCGGCGATCCTGGGCGTGGTACCACCGTTGCAATGAAATGCGTGATCTGGCAGCGATCCATGCCCGGTTATGGACAGGCTTAGCCAGCGTGACTGCTTGCCCCGGATGAACGCGTGTCAGCCCGTCCCTTCAGCCACGTCATGGAAACGGGGCGACGCACCACACGGCGCGGGTATTGTCTTTTCCGCGGAACCGACCAATGGCTGCGGGCGTTCGGAAACCTACCTGTTTCCTCATGACTGGACAGTATCATGATGCTCGATCGCCGTTCCTTTCTGACGCTGGCCGGGTCAACGACACTGGCGGCCATGATCCCGCATGGGGCCCAAGGCAGCAGCCCCGTCATGGGTGAAAAAGCAGACCATACGCTGCGGATCGCCACGGGACGGGTTGAACTTGCCCCTGACCGCATAATTTCAACCACGCTCTATAATGACCAGTTTCCCGGCCCCCTACTGCGGTTTGAGGAAGGCCGGCGCAGTATGGTCGATATCTTCAATGATACCGACACGCCGGAACTGGTACACTGGCATGGCCAGATGATCCCGAGCGTGGTGGATGGGGCGGCGGAGGAAGGCACGCCGTTCATACCACCGCATGGCATGCGGCGGATCAGCTTCCTGCCACGACCATCGGGTTTTCGCTTCTACCATACACATGTCATGGCCGGGGGCGATCTCAATCGTGGCACCTATACCGGGCAGGTCGGGCCACTCTATATCGAACCAAAGGATAATCCCGGTGCCTATGACCGCGAGATATTCCTTGTTCTGAAGGAATTCGAGCCATTCTTCAGTCGTGGGGGCGACATGGCGGGGGATGCGCTTGCGGGTGAACCGGTTGACGACCTCCAGCAGATGGGAAAGGCCGCCGACGCGACCGCCACGCAAAAGACGAAGGGGTTGGAGGTCGGCTACAGGTCATTCGCGATCAACGGAAAGATGCTGGGCCATGGCGAACCCATCCGAGTGAAACAGGGCGAGCATGTACTGTTTCACATCCTGAACGGCAGCGCCGGTGAAATCCGTAGCCTTGCATTGCCGGGCCACACCTTCAGGGTCATGGTCCTTGATGGCAATCCGGTCCCCACGCAGGCCGAGGTTCCAGTGCTGTGGCTAGGCTCAGGACTCATAACCAGAACATGACGGTTGCAGCGAGGCAGATGGCGGAGAAGAAGACGGTCGGACATCTGTCATAGCGTGTGGCGACCCGTCGCCAGTCCTTGAGGCGACCGAACATGATTTCGATGCGGTTGCGACGTTTGTATTTTCGCTTGTCATATTTGACTGGTTTTCCGCGGGATTTCCGTCCCGGGATGCAAGGCCTGATCCCTTTTTCCTCCAGGGCATCCCTGAACCAGTCAGCATCATAACCCCGGTCCGCCAGCATCCATTGTGCCATGGGCAGGCTGTCCAGCAGAGCAGAGGCTCCGGTGTAATCACTGACCTGTCCTGCTGTCATGAAAAAGCTCAGCGGTCGTCCGTTCTGATCGGTGACCGCATGCAGCTTGGTATTCATACCGCCTTTGGTGCGACCGATCAGACGGCCTGGATCCCCTTTTTTAACCGCAGACTGGAAGCCGTACGGTGTGCCTTGAGATAGGTCGCATCAATCATGATGGTCCGAGGCTCAGCCTTCGCGGCAGACAGGCCATCCATCATCCGCATGAAAATGCCCATGTCGCCCCAACGCTTCCAGCGGTTGTAGAGCGTCTTGTGCGGACCGTATTCCCGGGGCGCATCACGCCAGCGCAGGCCATTACGGTTCACGAAAATGATGCCGCTCAGCACGCGGCGGTCATCAACGCGAGGTTTGCCGTGGCTCTCGGGAAAGAACGGCCGCAGACGCTCCATCTGTTCATCCGTCAGCCAGTACAGGTCGCTCATCTTCAGTCTCCTCACAGAGCCTGAATCAAAATTCCCTACAAAAATCAATAGGTCCTGAGCCTAGGTGTCAGGTTGTGAGACGTCATTGGGATGATGTAGGGTGGGCAATACCGCGTTACTCTTCATGGTTTTCTTCCGTTTGCAGGGAGACTGAATGATGCTTCAGATCCATCCACAGGCACGTACGACACCGGCCGTCCGGGCTGACATAGCCCGCTCATCGGAATCGACATCCGTGCTCGCCAGACGCTACGGGATCAGCGAGGAAACTGTCCGCAAGTGGCGCAGGCGTGGTTCAGACGCCTGCCAGGACCGCAGCAGCCGTCCCCGGAAACTGGCCTGGAAAGCCTCGGAGGAAGAGCGCGCCATTGTCTGTCAGCTTCGGCGTTCTACCGGTTTTGGCCTGGATGACCTGACCTTTGTCGTGCGGCATTTCCTGCCTCATATGAATCGGGACAACATCTGGCGGATTCTGAAAGATGCTGGATTGAACAGGCTGCCTCCTGCTCCAAAGACCGGACCAGTTCGGGGACAGGGAACATTCCGGGATTACGATCCCGGTTATGTCCATATTGATGTGAAACATCTGCCCAAATTGCAGACGGCAGATGGAGAACGGCGGAAACGTTTTCTATATGTCGCCATTGATAGATGCTCCCGTTCGGTACATCTGGCCGTCTATGACGCGGAAAATGCCGATAATTCCGTCGATTTCCTCAAAGCTGTCAAAACCGCCTTTCCTTTCCGGATCACCCATATTCTGACCGATCGTGGTTCCTGTTTTACGGCGGATTCCTTTGAAAAAGCCTGTCATGACATGGGAATCGACCGACGCCGGACCAAAGCTTACTCCCCTCAGACCAATGGAATGGTCGAACGCTTCAATGGCCGTGTCGCCACAGAGGTGTTGCCGGTCTGTGTCTCAAGCCATAAGGATCTGGAAATTCTGCTCAGAGGCTTCTGTTTCGCTTACAATCATCGCCGGCAGCGTGTTCTGGGCGGCATAACTCCCGCCCAATGCATCACGTCGTGGCTTGAAAAACATCCCGCGTTCCGTAATCCTGATCACATCAAACCGGCTGATCGTGACATCATGAAGCAGGTCGACGAAATCCTTGATTACGCCAATGACGTCTCACAACCTGACAGCTAGACAACACCGGCATAATCGCCTGATCGTTGAAGCGTGCATTCCGGGAGCGCTTCGTCACCGCTCAAGTGCTTGATCGAACATCCACGCCGCCACCTTCGAGCAAGGTAACATATGGCCGCATGGTTGGACTGATCCCCGAAATCAAGAACGCCATGCACTTCCGCTGGCTTGGATTTGCGTCCCAAGATCCGTTCCTGCACACCGTCGCGGCCCACGAATACTCCCTCTTGTGCCCACTGGCTGTCCGGTCATTTGAAATCATCCTGCTGCAAGGATTATGCGGACGGCATCAGGCCATCAACCTGTAAGCAGGCTTCATGCTGCTGAGTGGGAAACGGATGGAGCATGTTCCCGATACGCTGGGCACTGGAGCACCGCGTACGAGATTATGCAGATGTTTTCGGACCACCCAACAAAACGACCCATGCATAAAAGGTATGCGTGGCCATAAAGGTATAAAATATTGACATCTTAAAAGACATCCATAAAGATTTCCTAAATATATATCTTTAAGAAAGATCGGAAAAAATGGCGTCACCTTTGGATGACAAGACCCGCAGCATCATCAAGGCCTGCGTGCCCGCGCTGGAAGCACATGGTCTGGCGATAACGACGGAAATGTATCGCCGCCTGCTGGCCAATCCGGACATTCGTGACCTGTTCAACATTTCGCACCAGAAGGATGGAGAGCAGCCAAAGGCGCTGGCGCTTGCAGTGCTGGCCTATGCCCGCAATATCGACAACCTTGGTGCCATGGCCGGTGCGGTCGAACGCATTGCGGAAAAGCATGTCGGGCTGAACATCCTGCCCGAGCACTATCCTTATGTTGCCGATGCCCTGCTGGGCGCCATCGCCCATGTTCTGGGGGATGCGGCAACCCCCGAGATCATGGATGCATGGGGCAAGGCCTACTGGTTCCTGGCCGAAATCCTGATCGGGCGGGAAGAACAGATTTACGTGGCCCATGCCGCGGCCCCCGGTGGCTGGGTTGGCTGGCGTCCCTTCCTTGTCAGTCGCCGCACGGTGGAAAGCGAGACCGTTACCTCTTTCGAACTGGTACCCGTCGATGGCAAACCCATCATGCGCCATGTGCCGGGACAGTATCTCAGCTTCCGCCTCGATGTGCCGGGATACGGGTCGGAACGGCGGAATTACAGCATTTCTTCCGCACCCGGTTCCCGGTCCTACCGCATCAGCGTCCGCCGTATCGATAATGGCGTGGTATCCGACTGGCTGCATGACAGCGTGCATGAAGGCACGGTACTGCAGGTATCCGCGCCAGCGGGTGATTTCACGCTGGGCAACCCGGCCCCCGCACCCATCGTATTTCTCAGCGCAGGGTCTGGCCTGACGCCCTTCATTTCCATGCTGGGCGCGCTGGATGCGGACGCAGCCAGAGGCGTGCGTTACATCCACACCACCCGCACGCCCGCAACGGAAGCCTTTGGCCCCTATATCCGTGACCTTGCAGCAAAGGACATGCTGCACGCCGATCTGTTCTACAGCCGCGCTACACCGCAGGCAGCACAGGACGCCACAGGCGTCACCACCCACGCAGGCCGCATGACACCAGCATGGCTTACGCACGAAATCGACCGGTCCGCGAGCTATTATATCTGCGGTCCCGACAGCTTCATGCGTGATGCCATCGCCACGCTGAAGGCGGGTGGCGTGCCCGAAAGCCAGATCCGTTTCGAATTCTTCGGTTCCGCGGCGGATGCGGCCCTGGTCGGATAGGCATGGCGCACCCCATCCATGTCAGGCGGGTTTATGACCCGCCCGCACCCGATGATGGCAGCCGCGTGCTGGTGGACCGGCTGTGGCCCCGTGGGGTCAGCAAACAACGCGCTGACCTGACGCTGTGGCTGAAAGATATCGCGCCCAGCACCGGACTGCGGCAATGGTTCGGGCATGACCCGGCCCGGTGGGACGGGTTTCAGGAACGCTACAGCGCGGAACTGCAGGCCAATCCCAATCCGGTGCAGCAGTTGCTGGACATGGCGCGCGCCGGTCCCATCACCCTGCTGTATGGCGCGCGTGACACGCAGCATAACGAGGCGGTTGTACTGGCCGCCTACCTTCATCGCCTGCTGGACCACGCGTGCTGAACGATACCGCCATTTCCTGTGTCAGCACGGCAGAAGGCATATCCCTTCGACCCGAATGGTCGCGGGTTGACGTGCTCCCCATTTTGTATCCACCCAAAATGAAGAGTTCCCGGTTTTCATGTCTCGAGGTTGATGAGAAGACAAGGGTCTCGGGCGCATGCTTCCAAGCCCCTTGCCTGATGGCCCGAGCATGTGTCCTGCCTTCCCGGTTGGGAATGTGTATTGTAGATCGGACCGACATTCAAGATGGGGTGGACGGCCTCCATGCGGCATCAATGTGCCATGCTGGGGTCGGAATGACCATCCAGAGGAGACCGCCCGGATGAAAATTACCATGATCGGCCTGGATATCGCCAAGTCCGTTTTTCAGGCGCACGGCACAGATGCAAACGGAAAATGTCTTCTCAAGCGAAAGCTCGGGCGCAGTGAGGTTGCCTCATTCTTCGGGAAACTCGAGCGGTGTCAGGTCGTGCTCGAAGCTTGCGGCACATCGCATCATTGGGCGCGCGTCATCCGCGATGCGGGTCATGACGTGAAACTTATTCCGCCGGACATGGTCAAGCCGTTCGTCAAACGTGGCAAGAAAAACGACGCTGTTGACGCCGCAGCCATCTGTCTTGCGGCACTCCATCCCGACACGCGCTTCGTCCCGATCAAAAACGAAGAACAGCAAAGCCTGCTCTCGTTACACTCAACGCGCACACTATTGGTCAAACAGCAGACGATGCTGGTCAATGCGTTGCGCGCGCTTGCAGCGGAATTCGGCTTGATCGTGCCGTTGGGAAACAGTCGCCTGCCCGATCTTCTGGCGAAAATCGGGACATCACCCGATTTGCCCGACGTCATGAAGCAGACCGTCATTTTGCTCTTCGAACAATACGGAAAGTTGAGTGAAAGCATCGGATGCCTGGAAAGGCGAATCCAGGCGCAGGCCAGGCAGGACGAAGATGCCCGTCGTCTTTTGACAATACCCGGCATCGGCCCGATGACCGCGTCCTTGATCGTGGCATCTGTCACGGATATCGACACTTTCGAAAGTGCGCGGCACTTCGCGGCCTGGCTTGGACTTGTGCCGCGCCAGCACTCGTCCGGCGGAAAGGTCCGGCTGGGCAGGATTACGAAAACGGGCAACCGGGAAATAAGGAAGCTGCTCGTTCTGGGGGCGACATCCATGTCCTTCCGCGCGCAGAAATGGACAAGCGCCGCAGGGGCATGGCTTTGCAAGCTTCTGGAGCGTCGCCCAACACGTCTTGCAACCGTCGCACTTGCCAACAAACTGGCCCGGATCGTCTGGGCTCTGCTGTCGCGCAAAGAGATCTATCGTCCGGCCGGCCGCAATGTCGCTGTAATCTGACATGCGCTGCCAAGACGATGGATGCCGGGGTTCGCCCCGGTAGATCCGGCAGAATGCACTGACCAGCGTGATGGGAAGACTGTAATTCAGGAACAGTTCAGGCGATACCGTTGGATGACATGTGCCATCGAGCACGTTTTCAAGATTGGTGCCTGACACGCAAGCGCACACCCATAATGGCCAGCGAAAAACGTCGCACAAACAGGCCGGACATAAGGGCGCACCTGACCGGATCCCCGCATCCTGCTGGACCGAATTTCGGTGACTGCGCCAATTATACTCTTGCCAAGACACATAATCTTCCCCTTCTCTTCAAGAGAAAAGACTTCCCACAAACCGATATCGCAGCTCTCAACTGGTATACTATTGCTCATACTGTATCATATCATGGGTCTGGCGTCCCCCTGAGAGTATCCGTTGTGGTCAAGCGGCTTTTGGCGTCCAAAGCCGATCTTTGTGAAGCAGGGCGTTTGCGAGGACAACGAGCTTTCGCATGATTGCGGTAATGGCGATCTTGGCGTGTTTTCCCTTTGCGATAAGGCGGTCGTAAACACGCTTGAGGTCTGGGTTGAACCGCATGGCGACGATGGCCGGCATGTAGAGCGCTTGCCGCACGGTGGCACGACCACCCTGGATGAAGCTGCGGCCTCGCCATGTGTCGGACTGGCGCGTGATGGGTGCCAGCCCGGCCAGTGAGGCTGCCTGACCTTCTTCCATCATGCCGAGTTCGGGCATGTCGGCCAGAAGCGCATGAGCCGTGACCGTTCCCAGTCCCGGAATACTGGCCAGCACGTCCCGGCGCCGGGACAGATGCGCATCTTCCGCCACGAGCGCGTCAGTCGCCGCATCGAGGGATGTGACCTGCGCCTCGATCTGCCGCAGGCGATGACGCGCGTGGCGCTGCAGCAAGCCGATCGTGAGGGTCTTGAGACGATTGAGCGTTGCCGTGCGGTCTCGCATCAAACTGCGGCGCGCGGCCACCAGTTCGGCCAGGCGGTTCTGTATATCCGTGCGGACTGGCCGCGTCACCGGATCCAGCAGGGCACCGTAGCGCGCCAGCATCAACGCATCGACGCGATCTGTCTTCGCGAGTTTGCCGGTGGCTTCGGCGAAACGCCGCGCCTGTCGTGGATTAACCTTGACCTGCGGGATACCAACGGCCGCCAGGCGTTCCTCCAGTGTGCGGTGATAGGGGCCGGTTGGCTCGAACACCACCCGGGCAACGGCTTTGATGTCGCCGATCCAGCGCAGAAGTGCGGTCTGGCCCTTGCGGGTGTTGGCGACACGGACGGTATCACCGCCGGGGTGACGGGCAGCGTCGAGATGATCCTTGGATACATCGATCCCGATTGTGATCGATGCGGGTGGCAATTCGGCCTTGGAAGCCGCAACTGGATGCGTCATCTTTTCCATGTCCTATGCTTGTCATCCGAGGCCGAACCTCGGGTATCCGTTCAGGGCACAAGGAAAAGAAGGGGTGGTCATACTCTCAAGACGACCCATTACGGTCTACCTGTTGCCGACCCGTCCCCTTCCTGATTTTTCCGGGGTGGCCACCCCGGAAAAATCAGTCCTTTGTCGCACGCAGCGACACGGAATGCATAAGACAAGCCTGAATCAGAAAGCGGTTTGATTGATTTTTCGCAGAAGTCTGCGGATATGGGCAATCATCAACCACGCGTGGGATGACGAGATTGTTGCCTCGACATCCTTCGTGAGGCGACGGCAACGTCCGAGCCATGCAAAGCTACGCTCCACGATCGAGCGTTTGGGCAGGACGACGAAGCCTTCGGCGCGATCGCTACGTTTGACGAACTCGATCGTCCATCGGCCGAGTTCAGCTGGCGCACCACGCAACTTCTCGCCAGCGTACCCGCCGTCACCGATCAGATGGCGAAACCAGGGGAACAATGAGCGTATCCTGGTCGCCACCAGCGGCGCGCCGTCACGATCCTGAACGTCGGCGGAATGCACGACAGCCGCCACGACATGACCCAGCGTGTCGGTCGCGATATGCCGCTTGCGTCCCCTGATCTTCTTGCCCGCGTCATAACCGCGTGGGCCGCCGTTTTCAGCGGTTTTAACCGATTGGCTGTCGATAATGCCCACCGAAGGCGTGACGTCTCGCCCGTCCTGCCCACGCGACAGGATCACGAGAATATGGTTCATGGCTTCCCATCGTCCCTCGCGGATCCAACGATAGAAATAGCCCTGTACGGTCGTGAAGGCCGGAAAGTGCCGGGGCAACTGCCGCCATTGGCAGCCGGTGGTGACGATATAGAGGATCGCCTCCATGACCCGGCGCAGATCCGTATGTCGTGGTCTCCCCAGTCGTTTCCTCTCGGGCATCAGCGGCGCAATCAGCGCCCATTCCGCATCGCACAGGTCGCTTGCATACTCCAAGTCGTCCCTTTGATACTGCGCGCGGGTGATTTCAGTCCAGGCCATCTTGATCTCATCAGGTTATCGCAAACCCATGAATCATAACCCGCTGAAATCACTCAACTCATTTTCGGTCAGACACTCAGACGTTTCTGTTCGATCGAGAGAAAGCCCAACAAATTATCGTCAAAATTCACAAGCACTTGAAGCGTTAATAGTATATTTCCATGAACTATCCCACGGACGACTGTTTATAAGTAGATGTCTTTGAATGCAGTTATCCTGTTCAGATCTTTATCGTGAGGAAAACATTAGATCTGCATTGGTCTGCTATAATGAGTAGGACAGAGAAAATGTTGCACGAGATTCCACATGATATAGTAGTTGGTTCCTTACTTGCTCTGTCTATACTGGCATTGGTAGTATTGTCTTTGATCTATGCGTTTTGGGTTCAAGATTAATATATGTTAATATGGACGTAAAATAAACACTACACCTCCGCGCAGTTTAAATAACATAAGTAGGAACGATACAGTGCCGATAGAAAACCAGAGGCATAATCTCTTCCCGCTTATCAACCAAGCAGCACGGGAATTTCGGCATATGCGCGTCGGCGCGTGAGGATTGAAGACGTCGCGACGGCGCGGCATGCGGCCGGGATCATGCCGAACATGTTGTGTCTTCGATTGGTGGTCCAGCAGAAGGCGCCGAGATAATCGGATGTGTGCTGCGGGGCGATGGCCTTGTGCGTTGCCTTGAGGGCCGTGCTCAGATTGGCGATGGCGGTGTTGAGGCCGTGGAAGGGTGCGGTGCGCTGTCGGGAGGGGCGTTTGCTGCCGCTGACAGTGACCACATGGGATCTGGCGGGTGTGCCGAAGGCCAGAAAAGCCTTCAGGCCGTCGGTATGAACCCTGACGGCTGGCATGAGGCAGGTATCGGCGAATGCCCGCACCGCCCTGCTGGTGAAGCCGACCACCGTCCGCATGGCGACATGGCCCATACGGCCGCCCTCATACCGCTCGGTCGCGGCGATCATCCTGGTCTTGCCTCCCGGACCCGAGCCCTGGTTTCGCTCGCCACCCAGATAGACATCGTCTGCCTCGACCACGACGGGGGCACCATCCGGACCTGAACCACCGAGAAGATAACGGGCTTCACGTTCGGTCATGGCGCGGCGCAGGCGTTTGGCGAGATACCACGCCGTCGGATAGCTCACGCCCAGCCGACGGCCCAGTTCGATGGCCGAGACACCCTGTTTGGTACTGGTCATGATGTGCATGGCCCGGAACCAGATCGTGAGCGGAAGTTTCGTGCCACTCATCACCGTGCCGGCCGTGACCGACCAGCGGCGATTGCAGCGTGTGCAGCCTACCCGGCGACCACAAAGATAATTCCGATCGTGGCCACAGGACGGGCAGGCCATCCCGACCTCCCGACGCGCCACCATCAACGCCTTGATACAGGCCTCTTCCGTGCTGTAGAGACGCTCGAACTCAAGGTCTGTCAGACCTTTCATGACATTCAACATCACCAGAACTCCAGACACACAAGTTCATATGGGATGTTAAAACACGCCCTGTAAGGGCGTGCCGTTTTGTTGATAAGCGGGTAATCTCTTTATCCGCAGTTTGCAAAATCAGCATGCAATCGAAAAGAAATCTATTCAATTCTTGGAACAACAGATTATACGACTGGGAGATTACCTTGAATTTTCAAAGAGAATAAGGACCCATGTTAGTGAGTCAAAAGCCCAGATCCAACGTCTGGAATGCGTCCTAAGAGCCTATAAAAGCGACTATTATTCGGAAAAAAATGCAACATACGCATTCATGGGTAATCTTACTGCTCTGAGAGCCCGATCCGAAAGTTTTTCAAGCTTGACAATGCCTTGCTGTCCGTCGTGTGAGCATGCGGATCGAGGCGATCAATGTCCATGCGGTTGAGGACGCAATGGATTGTTCCCAATCTTTGGCGAGCCGCCTGCACCGTCCCAGCCAGGCGAATGTCCGTTCAACCACCCAGCGGCGCGGCAGGATCTGAAAGCCTTTCACCGTATCGGACCGCCTGATGATTTCGACCGTCCATTTTCCCATGGAGGCGAGCGCGGATCGATCTCGCGCAGGCTCATGACCAGCACCGTATTCATGACCTCGAACAGCCCGGTATCACGCCAGGCGTAAAAATAGCGCCTGACGGTCGAGACCGGCGGAAAGCATTTCGGCAGCAGGCGCCACGCGCACCCGGCCGAGGCTATGTAGAGCATCGCGTTGACCACCTCGCGCATATCCGTCGTGCGAGGGCGACCGCCCCGTTTCGCAGGGGGCACAAATGGCACGATCAAAGCCCATTCCCCGTCCATCATATCCGATGGATATCGCAGTCCTTCCCGGCTATGTTCACGTCGGGCAATACCAGTCCATGTCACCATTCACTCCATCTCTTCGTAAAGACGGATGAATCACAACAGGCTGGTATTGTTCAAAAACTTTCGGATCAGGCTCTGAGTCACGTGATCATAGAAGAAGACGTCATTAAAAACTTCTTTGTAAACTTGGCTTTTGAGAATTTCGAAATCGCTACTTATCACGCTCTTCTCACCCTTGCAGATCTCTGTGGGGACCGTACAGCTCAACAGGCTCTAAAACTATCTCTGAATGAAGAAAAATCCATGGCTACATTTGTGGAAGAAAAAATTGATCCGACAATACGCACTTACATTGCGAAGCGTAAAAATGAAGAGCAGCCTTTACATTAAGTTTTCTCAAAAAAATTAATGAAAAAAGACGTTGGTGTATGCAGTTATTTTGTGTTGCCACGTTACCCATGATATTATCCGGCGATGTACGAGTTTTCTGTCGGGACCGACGAACAAGGAACGTCATGCCGCGTATAGGGTAACGTAGTGATCAGCCAATCTGCATCGTATCCCTTACAACGGGAAAGATCTTTAACACGACATTTCTAATAACTACTTTTTTATAATTACGAAAATTATAATAAGTCCTGATAAATTCAGGAAATAATAGATAAAATCGATTCTATTTATTAATATATAAAAATAATTACAAAAGTGATATGAAATATAATTGTATTATTATATAATGTAATACCTATGCCTCATTCATGCTGCGAGTCATCTATTTTCCATAGAGGTCGACAATATCCTGTTTGCGGCCCCACGACTATTACTACCCTTCACTTACGCATTTCCCCTGTCCGAGCCTGAACACAGATGCGATCAGCGGTCCGCAGTGCAAGAGCCGTAATTGTCAGTGACGGATTGACACCGCCCGTTGTCGGGAACACCGACCCGTCACAGATCCACAGATTGGGAATGTCCCAGCTTCGGCAATCCGCGTCGACCACGCTGGTTTCCCGATCGAACCCCATCCGTGCGGTGCCAGCCAGATGGTTGGTGTCATTCTCCTGCCGCCACAGGTCCCTTACCCCCACCAGTTCCAGGCTACGTTGCATTTCCCCCAGCGCGTGCTGGATCATGGCCTTGTCATTATCGTGCCAGGAATAGGTCACCCGCGCGATGGGCAGGCCATACCGGTCGGTCTCATCGGCCAGCGTGACCCGGTTATCTAAATGGGGCAGCATTTCGCCCACCATCTTCAGGCCGACCTGATGGTTGTAATCCCCCATCTTTTCACGTAGTGCCGCGCCCCATAGCCTGCGGGAAGTCGACATGGCAGCCGACCATTCAACCGGCAGCGGCCCCTGTGCCATCCAGCAGTAGCCGCCATGGAAATCCTTCCTGTCGTTATAGTTCCAGTGTTCGGTAATGGTCAGGGAGGGCGGTCCCTTGTTCCACCGCACCATGTCATCCATCACGCCGTAGACCGCCTGATTGGACTGCGTCATCAGGTAGCGCCCCACCAGGCCGGAACTGTTGGCCAGCCCGTTGCGGAACCGGTCGGTGGCGGAGTTGAGCAGCAGGCGCGGCGTCTCGATCGCATATCCTGCCACGATGACATTCCGGGCGGCCTGAAAGTGCCATGCGCCATTGCGATGATAATGTACGCCACAGGCCCGGCCCGCCGCATCGACCGCAATGCGCCCGACCATTGCCATATCGCGGATCTCCGCCCCCGCAGCAAGGGCACGCGGGATGTAGGTGACAAGCTGGCTCTGCTTGGCATTGGTCGCACAACCAACCCGGCAGAAGCCACGGTACACGCATGAAGGTGAATCCCCCCGGGGGGCCGAAACCGTTGCCAGCGGTGTTTCCGACCATTGATAGCCCATGGCCTCCGCCCCCCGTGCCAGCACCTCCGCCGCCCCATTGATCTCATGCGCCCGGTAGGGATAGCGCGGGCGTTTTGGTCCCCATGGGTAGGAAACCGGCCCGGCAATGGCCAGATCGCGCTCTGCCCGGGCGTAGTAATGCCACATCTCGCGCCAGTCGAGCGGCCAGTCAGCCCCATACCCCAGAAGGGTGCGTGACCTGAACCACTCCGGCCGGAAGCGGAGCGAGACCATGGCGTAATGCACGGTTGACCCACCAACCGCCCGCCCGCTGTTATTGGCTCCCATTTTTAGCGGATTGGCACCATCCACCAGCCGTTCATCCGTCCAGAACAGCTGACTCTGGCTGGTTTCATCGGATGCAAAATCCTCCAGCGGCCGGAAATAGGGTCCGGCATCGAAGCCGATGACCGAATACCCACGCTCCGCAAGGCGTGCGAGCAATGGCCCCCCACCTGCCCCCGTACCGATCACCACGAAGTCCACTGCTTCACGCTGCGGGTATTCGCGCATCGGTACCCAGCCGCCGGGATGAAAGACATCGGGTGCGCGGCCATGGGTGGCCCTTGGTGTGGTCAGGGGATTATCGTACACGCCTGTTCTCCCTGCCTACGCGCGCTTCCTCCCCGGGTCCGGCTTCTACCGGTTCCCACGGGTCACGGCGGTTATTGCGCATACGTACGTAGCCACGCGGACTGGCGGGACCGCCGAAACCGATTTCGTTCCAGCTTGTGGGATGGGCGTAATAGGCTGCGATGATGTCGCCCATTATGTGTTCGGAAAAGAATAGCGCCGCGTCCAGATCACCCCATGCCGGCGCATCAATCCGGCCGCTCTCCACGCGCCGTAGCAGGTCATCCTGTTGTGCAGTGGTCAGGTGATGGAAAGCCTTGCCGTGAAGCTGGTGGGCCTCGACCTCGAATGCCGCAAGCCCTATCTGCCATGCCGCGCGCTGCGGTGGCAGGGCAGCATTGCGGAACCCGTTGCGGGCATCAGCCTTCAGTTTCTGGTCGATATAGGCGGCCAGCGGCACGGGCGGGCGGTTTTTCGGCTGGGGAATGATGCGGTCACAGATCGCAACCAGCGTGTCCCACTCGATCCGTGAAAGAAAGCGCGGCTCACGCGGTACACCAAGGCGGGCATCCATGACCCTGCGGGTCGCCTCGTTCCACGATGGCGAATGCCGTTTGACCAGCACGTCATAACCGGGATATCGGTTGCGTTCAGTCATCGGGATGGTCCTCCAGCAGGCCAAGTGCCGCAAGCCCCGCAAGCGCCAGGCCGGTAAACGCCGGGGGGGCCGGAATGGGCGGTCCATTGAGAATATTCTGCTGCCAGTTGCGCCAGCCGCCCATGTCGCGCCCCACGCCAATGGCATGAAAGGCGGTACCGGACAGGCCGAGAATAGCCGTGGCACGAAGCCACCAGCGCGTGGCGCGCCGGGCAATGCCTGCCGGGCCAAGCGCGCTGCGCCCCAGAACAATAGCAGCGACAGGCGGCATGGTGACCGGCAGATACATGAACGGATCATGAAACCCGCCGCGAAAATGCAGCAGGGCTGCCTCGCCCACGGTCCCGGTTATGCCAAGGCCCGATACCACACCCACGACACGCCCGGCGGGCAGGCCCCATATCATGGGTACCTGTCCGGGCGGGGTTTCACGCACCCGTTCCGACAGGTAACCAAGCAGGCCGGAAAGCCCGATGGCCATGGGCGCGCCGAGGGGGGCACCATAAAACAGGTTCTGCCACGAAAAGCCGCCCGCCTTCCTGCGCACATTGAACAGGTGGAAACCGGTACCAACAAGACCGACAATGCTGATCAGCGCATAGACTGTATCGCGCACCACATGCGGTGTCTGGCGCTCATCCATCGTGCCATGCGCACTGACACCCAGCGCCATGGCGGCGGTCACCAGCGGCGTGTACATCGCCCTGTTTTGAAACTGCCCACGATAATGCTCCACCGTGCTGTCAAACAGGACAGAGGCCGCAAGGGTACCCGCCGCGCGGTTAAGGCGCCGCGCCGCACGATTGGCGGCAGCAGGATCAGGCACCGGTGCTTTTGCTGGTGAGCGCGTGGCAGGAGGCGGACGGGCATGTGAATGCAATGCCCCGAGCAGTGCCGCACCGGTCAGCGATCCAAGCAGTGTCAATGTGGTACGTGCCGCGCCACTCGGGCTGGTAGTATTGGCCATCTTCCCGCTCCCCTGTTAGTGGACCGCGAATGGCGCGGCATCAGCGTACCTGAATGTCAGGCCACAGCCGGGCTGCGTCAGATCCGGGGCAATCCGCCCATCGTGCGGGACCGGCGCGCCATCGAACAGGCGCTGTTCGATACGCACATGATCATGAAACCATTCCAGATGCCGCAGGTTACGCACGGCACATAAGGCATGAAGATGCAGCGCTGGCGCGCAATGGGCCGAAAACGGGATGTGAAAGGCATCGGCCAGATCGGCTATGCGCAGCAGCCCGCTCACGCCCCCGCAGCGTGTGATGTCTGCCTGCAGCACATCCACAGCATGGCATGCCAATAGCTGCCGGGCCATATCGACATTGTAGATGTATTCACCTGCCGCCAGTTCCATTGGGGCGGGCAGATGGGCGCGTATGGCGGTGAGGCCTTCAATGTCATCGGACGAGACAGGCTCCTCGAACCAGCATACCCCCCAGGCTTCCATGGCCCTGCGGCCAGATGCGATGGCCGCCTTGACATCCATGGCGCCATTGGCATCCATGAACAGCGCGGCATCACCGATTGCACACCGTGCGATTTCAAGCCGGTGCGGGTCACGGGCCGGGTCGGTACCAACCTTGATCTTGACGGCACGGCATCCAGCGTCGTGCACCCACCGATGGAGTTGCTGTGCAAGCTGCTGGTCCGAATAGGTGGTGAACCCGCCACTGCCGTAAATCTCGATATGATCGCGCCGTGCCCCCAGCAGGGTTACCAGCGGCAGGTCCAGCAATTTTGCCTTCAGGTCCCATACCGCCGTATCGACAGCCGAGATTGCATTGGCCGTCATGCCTGCACGCCCCATATTGCGCACGGCTGCCTGAAGGGTGTCCCACAGTTTTGTCGGGGCAAACGGGTCGCTCCCCACAATCCGGTGCTTCAGCGTGGCTTCTATCAGGCGCGCGACCGCGGCATCGGAATAGGTATAGCCAAGGCCGGTACAGCCCCCCGCCGTAACGTGCACGACAATGACTGTCGTGGCCGACCATGTCATTGTGCCGTCGGCTTCCGGACTGTCGGTTGGGAGTGTAAAGGCCTGCGCCGTGACGCCATCGATCTGTAAACCCGGGCGCCTCACGATTTTCCTGCAGGCAGGAAGGACGCCAGCATTTCCTTTGCCGAACCCAGTATGACACTGGCCCGCTCTGGTTCCGTGGGTAGCGATGACAGGAAGGCCTTGGCCTGCTGCAGGGTGATATGCGGCGGCAGGGGCGGCACGTTAGGGTCGGTGCGGGCTTCAAGGATAACAGGGCGGTCGGCGCTCAGTGCCTCTTCCCACGCCGTGGCGACATCATCGGGGTCGTCCACATAGATGCCCTTCAGCCCCAGCAGTTCGGCATACCGATGATAGGGAAAATCAGGGATGGACTGGGTTGATTCCGTCTTGCCTTTGCCAAGCTGGATGCGCTCCTCCCATGTCACCTGATTGAGGTCCTGGTTATTCAGCACCAGGACGATCAGCCGGGGATTGGACCATTGCTTCCAGTATTTGGAAATCGTGATCATGACATTCAGGCCGTTCATCTGCATGGCCCCATCGCCCATGCAGGCAATGACCGTGCGTTCGGGATAGGCCATCTTGCCTGCCATGGCGTAAGGCGTCCCTGCACCCAGCGATGCAAGGCCACCCGACAGCGATGCTTTCATGCCTCGCCGTATTTTCAGGTCGCGCGCATACCAGTTGGCAACGGAGCCGGAATCAGCGGTGATGATGGCGTTTTCGGGCAGACGTGGCGAAAGTTCCCAGAACACGCGCTGCGGATTGAGCGGCCGGGCGCTGGTCATGGCACGGGCTTCCAGCACTTTCCACCACTGGGCCACTTCTTTTTCAATATGGGCGCGCCATGAGCGGTCACTATTGTGATGAAGCAACGGGATCAGGGCGCGTAATGTCGCGGCGCTATCGCCCTGCAGGTTGACCTCCATCGGGTAACGCAGGGACAGGTTGGCGCCATTGATGTCGATCTGTACCCCGCGTGCGTGACCAGGTTTTGGCAGGAATTCGCTGTAAGGGAACGATGACCCCACCATAAGGAACGTGTCGCATTCCTTCATCAGATCCCATGACGGCTTCGTGCCCAGTAGCCCGATCGAACCGGTGACGAAGGGCAGTTCATCGGGAACGGCAGCTTTTCCCAGCAGCGCCTTGGCAATCCCTGCCCCAAGGATTTCCGCGATCTGGAGCAACTGGTCCGTTGCCTCCAGCGCACCTGCGCCAGCAAGGATCGCAACCTTTTTGCCTGCATTGAGTATTTCGGCCGCGGCGCGCAGGCCTGCCTCCTCGGGCACCTTGCTGCCGACTGTCGTGCCAATGCCCGTATGGGTCGCACCATGGGCCATTGGTGGGTCGGCATAGGGCAGTTCCTGCAGATCGTTGGGCACGATCACGACCGTGGGCGCGCGCTTGTCGCGTGCGATCCGCACGGCCCGGTCCAGCGCATGGCGCATCTGCGATGGTTCGGTCACGGTGACAATGTATTCGCACGCCACGTCCTTGCACAGCGACTGCAGGTCCACTTCCTGCTGGTAATTCGTGCCAATCGCCGTGCGGGCCTGCTGGCCCATGATCGCCACCACACCGACATGGTCCAGCTTGGCATCATACAGCCCGTTCAGCAGGTGAATGGCACCGGGACCGGACGTTGCGAAACACAGCCCCACCTGCCCGGTAAACTTGGCATGGGCTGTCGCCATGAACGCCGCCATTTCCTCATGTCGCACCTGAACGTATTCAACGTTGCCTGCATCCACTTCGCGTTGCAGGGCCACGTCTATTCCGCCTGCCCCATCGCCCGGATAACCGTAGGCGCGTCTGAGGCCCCATTCCTGAAGGCGCTTCCATAAGAATTCGCTGACATTCATTTCGGGGGTCTCCTGTCGGATTCATCTGGCCAACGCCGAAAATTCGAAGGGGTTGCCTCTTTTTTCCGTTGGGTATGACGTAACCAGTCGCACGCAGGATGCGTACGACACCTCCGTATGATCGTCTGCAGACAGAATAGTTTTGAAGAAATAATCAAGAGAATCGGTTGTTCATGCTGAATATGAACAATCGGTGCCTGTCATGAGCAGACATTATTTTGTGATCAGACCACTTGACGGCAAGTATGAATGGCATGAGACAATCAGAGACAGATCTCCGCCCTCCCCTCCTTTCCAACAGGAAAGATGTACCATCTCATAAAAAGATGCCGCTCGCCTGATCGGCGCGCGGTAGTCGATGTGTTGACCGGAGTATTCAGATTCCGGGGGACGGCAGCAGATCGCTGACGTCCCCGATATTCAACAGGATGTCAGGTGTTCTTGTGACTCTGCTGGCCTGCCTTGACATGCTGTTCATGCGTACCGCCGCGGGTGCCGGTGCTGTGGGTACCCTCGGTTTTCTCGCCTTGCGACGTGCCGGTGTTCTTGTGGCTCTGCTCGCCGGCCTTGACGTGCAGTTCATGGCTGCCGCCCTGATTTGCTATTTTTCCATTTCTTTTTTGCTGATAGGGAACGGTCACTTATTCTGACCGTCACATGACAAACCATCTGACCCGAATGCAGTTTCAAAGATTCAGAAAAAAGTCTATTTTTTGAAATAAAAAAACGGAACCGAATATATATAATATTCCTGTATTATTATAAAACTGATAATTAAAGTCGTTATTATTACAATACAGACTGATATAAAAGAGAACATCCATGCGCAATAAGTAAGATAACTTCTAACGGTTATCACCGGCATTTACCTGAATAATACAATACTATACCAGCGTTTTCCGGATAGGCCGCTCCAGATACGTTTTCAATATCATGTCCAAAAAATTTTTATACAACAGTTCCGGTATTTACCTGATGTATATTGATATGGGCTCATCCTCCCGACATCGAGAATAAAGAAGCATTGGCCATGGTGATGGCCGCCAGCCCGCCGCCACGCCAGTGAAGATTTCATGCATCCCTTTTCACGCATGAAGGCGCAACCGGCAGCCCCCTGATGCCTTAAACCCTGTAACTGACCCAGACAAAACCAGATATCCACCGGAGCGAGTTCCCATGACCCGTGAGTCTGTCGCCGTCCCGTGTCGCCTCCAGATCAATGGCCAGGACTACTCTGCCGATCTGCCGCCTTCCGTCACGTTACTCGACCTGCTGCGGGAGCGGCTTGACCTGACCGGCACGAAAAAAGGGTGCGATCATGGCCAATGTGGAGCCTGCACCGTGCTGGTGGATGGAAAGCGGGTCAAAAGCTGCCTTATCCTTGCCGTCTCAATCCCCGATTCCGTAGTCACGACCATTGAGGGGATCGCTCAGGATGGTCGGTTACACCCGATGCAGCAGGCCTTCATCGATGCGGATGCCTTCCAGTGCGGTTACTGCACGCCGGGGCAGATCATGTCGGCCATTGCCCTGCTTGAGGAAGGTCATATTCATTCCCGCGCGGAAATCCGCGAATTCATGAGCGGCAATCTGTGCCGCTGCGGCGCCTATAACGGGATCATCAATGCCATCGAACAGGTCGTGAGCCGGCAGCACCGCAACCAGGCGGGAGAGGCGGCATGAGAAGTTTTTCGTATTCCCGCCCCACCACTTTCGATGAAGCCTGCCGCAATGCCGAACATACGCGCTTCCTTGCAGGTGGGACGAACCTGATCGATCTCATGAAATCGGATGTCGAACGTCCGACCCATGTTATCGATATCGGATCCCTGCCGATGCGCGATATAGCAGACCGGCCCGATGGCGGCCTGCGCCTTGGCGCGCTGGTCACCAATGCCGATACGGCGGCCCATCCCCTTGTAATCGACAGGTATCCCCTGCTCGCCTCGGCCATTCTGGCGGGGGCCAGCCCGCAGATCCGCAATATGGCCACCAATGGCGGCAACCTGAACCAACGAACCCGCTGCCATTACTTTTATGACCCCGCCATGGCATGCAACAAGCGTTCGCCCGACACGGGATGCGCCGCACGTGGCGGCCGCAACCGGATCATGGCCGTGCTGGGTACCAGTGACGCCTGTATCGCCACCTTCCCGTCCGACATGTGCATAGCCCTCGCAGCACTCAACGCCACGGTCAACCTGCATGGACCGGATGGCGGGCGCACGGTTGGCGTGCGTGACTATCATCGCCTGCCCGGTGACATGCCATGGCGCGACAATATCCTGCAGCCAGGTGAAATCGTGACATCCATCGACCTGCCACCCGCACCGTTCGGGCCGCATCATACCTATCTCAAGATCCGTGACCGGCTGTCCTTTGCGTTTGCAATCGTCTCGGTGGCCGTGGGTCTGCATATGGAAGACGGCCGGATCGCGTGCGGCAGCATCGCGCTGGGTGGCGTGGGAACAAAACCATGGTGCGTGCCGGAAGCCGAGGCGCTGCTGGACGGCAGGCCGCCTTCGCATTCGCTGTTCCGCGATGTTGCCGAACGGCTTCTGCATGGGGCTGTGGCGGACCGTGACAACGCCGCCAAGATCAGGCTCGCCCCGCGCGTGATTGAACGCGCGCTGTGGCAGGCGGCAGCCGGCACGCCGCAATCCCAGACAGACAAGACCATTCGCTGAAGGATACGCAGCCATGAACGTCATATCCACGCATATCGGGCAACCTGTCTCCCGGATCGATGGTGTTGCGAAAGTAACCGGACAGGCGAAATATGCTGCCGAGCCCCACCCGCCGGGCATGCTGTATGGCGTCGTTGTCAACAGCCCCATTGCACACGGGCGGATTGAAACCATTCACGACACCGGGGCACGGCAGGTTCCCGGCGTGATCGAAATCATGACCCACCTCAACCGCCCCCATGCCGCATTGTTCGAAAAATCGTACATGGACGGCCTGGGCGTACCTGGTGCGCCCTACAGGCCGCTGCATGACGGTGAAATCCACTTCAACGGGCAACCCGTCGCCGTCGTCTTTGCCGAAACATTCGAGGCTGCGCGTGAAGCGGCCATGCTGGTCAGGGTCGATTATGAACGATGGCCGCACAATGCGAATTTCGAAGTTGCCCTGCACCAGAAATACATGCCATCGAAAACACGCAGCAATTACGTGCCGCCCAAACCCCGCGGCGACGCTGCCGCAGCCTATGCGCTGAGCGCGGTAAAAACCGAGGGTCGCTATCATCTGGCGCCCGAACACCACAACCCGATGGAAATGCACGCCACGACCGTCATCGTGGAAGATGACGGCACGTTCACGGTCTGGGACAAGACACAGGGCCCGCAGGCGGTGCAGGCCTATCTGGCAAGCGCCCTTTCCCTGTCAAAGGATCAGGTGCGTGTGCGCAATCCCTATGTAGGCGGCGCATTCGGTTCGGGCCTGCGGGCGGTGTACAATGTCTTCCTTGCCACGCTGGCCGCAAAAATGCTGAAACGGGCGGTGCGCGTGACCCTGACACGACCGCAGATGTTCACTCACGCCTTCCGCCCCGAAGCCGTCATGGACATCGCCCTTGGCGCCAGCCGGGACAGCACCCTGCAGTCCATGATTGTCAAAGGCGTGACCGATACGTCGCGCTTCGAGCACAATATGGAAAACATCGTCATCTGGGGACTGATCAATTACAGATGCCCGAACGCCACGGCTGATTACAAGGTCGCACCGCGTGACACCTATACGTCCAGCGACATGCGCGCACCGGGTGCGGCAACCGGCGTCAACCTGCTGGAAATGGCCATTGATGAGATGGCCTATGCCTGCGGCATGGACCCGCTGGCATTCCGTCTGCACAATTATTCCGATATTGACGCCATGCATGACATGCCCCTGACCAGCAAGGCGCTGCGAGACGCAATGGCCCAGGGCGCACAGCATTTCGGCTGGCATGACCGTTCCATGATCCCCGGCAGCATGCGTGATGGCAGGGAACTGGTCGGCTGGGGCATGGCGACGGGCATATGGGATGCCATGTTCTCCCCCACTTCCGCCCGTGCCCGGCTGGGTCAGGATGGACGGCTGCATATTGCCACGGCGGCTTCCGACATTGGCACCGGGACCTATACCATACTGGCGCAGACCGCGGCGGAGGCGTTCGGCATGCCGCTGGACCGGATCGATATCGAACTGGGGGATTCCGCCCTGCCCGAATGCCCGACGGAAGGCGGGTCATGGACGGCTGCCTCTGCCGGTGCGGCGGTCTGGCTTGCGTGCCACAGCCTGCGCACGAAACTGTTCGCGGCGCTGGCCAGATGCAAAAATGCGCCATCATGGGCACGACAGGACAGCGTGAAGCTGGAAGGCGGCGCATTGCATGGCATGAACGAAAATGCGCAGGACAGCCTGTCCCTGTCTGATGCCCTGTCGCTGACCGGGCAGGATGTTCTTGAAGCCGAGGAGACCGCGAAACCGGGACTAAGGGGAAAAATCAGCCAGATGCGCAAGGCCCGCTTCACCCATAGCGCGGTGTTCTGCGAGGTGCGCGTAGACCCGGAACTGGACACCGTGCGCGTGACCCGTCTGGTCAATGCCGTTGCCGCCGGGCGGATCATGAACCCGAAAACAGCCGCAAGCCAGATACGTGGCGCCATGGTGATGGCGACCGGCATGGCGTTACATGAGGAGTCCCTGATGGACGAGCGTGTCGGCCGGTTCATGAATCACAATTTTGCCGAGTATCATATTCCCGCCCATGCCGATATTCCGGACATGGACGTGCTGTTCGTGAATGAACACGATGATGAAGTCAGTCCCCTTGGCGTCAAGGGTATTGGGGAAATCGGCATGTGCGGGACGGCGGCCGCCATTGCCAACGCCATTTTCCATGCGACCGGCAGGCGGTACCGCAATCTGCCCATCATGCCGGGTGCCTGAACCTGCAAGGCGGATGAAGGAGACGTTGGGATGAGTCTGGAACGCTTTCTGCACGGTGGCCGCTGGCTTCACGTCTGTGTAGATATGCAGAACATGTTTCGTGAAAAAACACCGTGGCATGCGCCCTGGATGGCCCGCGTCTTGCCAAATGTGGTCTCCATTGCACGGCGGTATAGGGACAGGACCATTTTTACGCGCTTCATTCCCCCGCTGCGTGCTGATGAAGCGCCGGGGGCGTGGCGGGAATATTATGAGCACTGGCACCAGATGACGCGTGCTGAACTTGATCCCCGCATACTTGAACTTGTGCCGGAACTATCGGTGTTTTCGTCACCTGATACCGTATTTGACAAAAACAGTTATTCCGCGTGGCGCTCACCAGCGTTCCGGGAGCATATCAGGCGCCATGATCCGACGGCCATCATACTGACGGGTGGCGAGACGGATCTCTGCGTCCTGTTTACCGCGCTGGAAGCCATTGACCGGGGCTACAGGACCGTTGTCGTGTCAGATGCCGTTTACAGTTCGGTGGATGAGACCCATGATTCGACCATCGATTTCTATGCCAGAAGGTTTACCAACCAGCTTCTGATCGTATCAACGCAGGAACTTGACCGTACGACAGCCGGAAATGGTGGATAAGACGGACCGGCATCATGACATCCATAAACGTCGTGCTGATACGCCACGCGGAAAAACCGGATGGACGCCGTCATGAAACCGGAATTGATGGTTACGGGCGGGACGATCCCCATTCATTAAGTCGGCGCGGCTGGCAGCGGGCGAAGGAACTGCCCGTCTTTTTCACGGTTGTGGGGACCACATCTCCACTTCTGCCGATCCCTGATCGTATTTTTGCGTCCGCCTTCCGTCCCGGTGGCGGCCATAGCCGACGGCCCGAACAGACGGTCCAGCCCCTATCGGAAACGCTGCATTGCCCTGTCGACCTGCGCTGGTCGCTGCATCAGGAACGCGAACTGGGGGCCGTTCTGGCCAGTCTGGAGGGCACGTCACTGGTCTGCTGGCAGCATCAGGGCCTCGCGGCACTGGCAAAAGCCATCGTTGCGCCGCAGTCGCTGCCCGCGCTGCAGGAATGGCCCGCGGATTGTTATGATGGGATATGGTGGCTACATCGCGACAGTCCGGGCGAGTGGTGGCGCATGGCGTCGTATCGCATGATCGGAATTGAAGGATTTCTGGCTATAGTCCGATAAAACCGACCGGTTTCCATTGCACGGCCTGCACGCCGGGGTGCCGCGCCAGTTGCAATAGGAAGGCTGGGGGCCCCACATCACGCCGCCGTCCCCGCCATCGCAGATCGAAATGCATTTCCGCCTTTTCGCCCTGTTCGGAATAGGCGATGGACTGTCCGGCAATCTGGATGGACACGGCCATACACTGGCGCGCCAGATCGCAGATTGCCGGGTTCTGCGTATCCGCAATTACAACAAGTGCCGCACGGTGGTCCTCACGCAAGGCCCGTTCAGCGAAATTCAGTCCCCACAACACGGCAAAGCCGAGGACGGTGCCAGCAATACCCAGTCCCATCTGCCCACCACCAAAGCACAGGCCAAGGACCGTGACGATCCACAATGTCGCCGCCGTGGTCACGCCCAGGACCATATTTTCACGCCGCAGGATCGCACCCCCACCGATAAATCCCATGCCCGACAGAATACCAAGCGGAAGCCGCATCAGGTCGAGTGTCACGAATGAATCCGCAGCCTTACCCACCGTGCCCAGAAGCCAGTTCGTCTGTAGCATGGCCAGACATGCCGCCAGGCAGACCAGCGTGGTCGTGCGCAGACCGGCCGGACGTCCGTGCTCATCACGATTGAGGCCAAAGACCATCCCTGCCACCAGCGCTGCAACAAGCCGCAGCGTGATATCGCCCCAATCTAACGTTTCCGTCATTCTTGACATGGCTCCTGTCAGGAGAGGCACTTGAGCCCCGTTTGACATTCAAAGAAGAGTATTTAGTCACAGCATGATGTCTGTTAATATATAAATTGTGGCTTCTATCATGTCGACCTGCGGTTCATGATCCTTTGGGAAACGAGGCACTGGCACATTCAGTTGAATGTCCGTTCCACGCAAATCGACACGTTCTAGTCATGTCTGCAATGTGGATAGTCCTCCTGCTACAAATATGTCTGGGATGAGGCGTATTCTGACGGCAGTTTCTGCTTCACGAACAGCGTATTCGCTTGATGGGGTAATGATCCATTTGTCCGTCTTCCGAAAAGAATGTAGCGTGTTCAGCTTGCACCTGCGCCATCAGGAGATGGTCAAACGGATCACGATGATGCAGAGGCAAAGACATAAGGATTTGCAGATGTTCGGGCTGTATTTGCAGTAGAGAGAAACCTTCCTCAGGAATGGCTGCCAGAATGTCGTTCATATCCGCATCCAGTTTTCCAATACGGATTTTGATCGCAATCTCCCATAATGACACGATACTCACCAGAATATCATGAGCCGGATCTGCAATGATCTCTCGTGCGTTCTCACCCAGCCGGTCGGAGTCCGAAAGCCACCAGAGCAACGCATGCGTATCGAGCAGAACCTTCACAGGTCACGTTCCATGCTTTCAAGAATGTCCGATGGTGTCTCATCAAAATCTTCGCTCATTCTGATCCGCCCGCGCAATGCGCCTGGTTGACGACGGGGGCGATAGGAAGGAGCCGGCGGACGCAGTTCAGCGACAACCTGGTCGTGAGACGTCACGAGGATCGTGCTACCCTGTCTGACCTGACGCAGATAAGCTGTCAGGTTTCCCCGGAACTCCCGAACACCGATTTTCTGTGGGGATGGTGCGTTATCTGGAAAATGCTCGCTCATGGTCTCCTCCTTATGTGTCATCATAACATGTACACATGGGGAGGAGGTAGAGAATTCCTGAGGCATATTCGATTTCAGAGATCAGTGGCTTCCGACAGAGCCAGAGCGTCCTCGACATCCACCCCAAGATCTCGAACCGTACTATCCAGTTTTGAATGAAGTTGGCAACACCGGGCAGGTTGGCGATTATGTCTTTAAATAACGTGCCCTGTGCAGTTCTTCCTTCAGCTTGTCCATGAGCTGACCCACTGGCATAGCCCGAGCCAGTGGAGCCCCTTGTCCGGCCCAATAAGCACCAAAACCACTTTCACCACAGTTTCTGGCGGCCTTGTTGAGTGTTTTCCCCGCATCATAGGCAATGGGGTAATCGGGAACCGGTGGAATGCCGACACTGTCACTCAGGCTCGTAAACCGGTTTGAAAGACAGCGCGCAGGCCGTCCTGAAACGAGATCGGTCATGCGTGTATGAAACGCGGCTGGTCCCGCCAGAGCCTTTCGGTACGCTTCGTCCGCGTCCGTTTCCGGGCAGAGAATAAAGGCCGTGCCCATCTGTGCGGCGACGGCTCCCAGGGCAAGGGCAGCCGCCATGCCTGCTCCATCCATGATACCGCCAGCAGCAATCACCGGAATGCGGCATTTGCGCACAAGAAGGCGGGTCAGGGCGAATGTTCCCAAAGCATCGTCGTGACCCGCCGGATCGAAAATGCCACGATGGCCGCCTGCCTCGATCCCTTGCGCTACAATCGCATTCATCCCTGCGGTTTCGGCGGCGCGGGCTTCCTCCAGGCTGGTGACTGTTACCAGCAAAACAGCACCTGTCGCCTTCAGGGCCGAAATCTTCTCAGGCGAAGGAAGCCCGAAATGGAAACTGATGACCGGTGGCTTCATATGCACAAGCATGTCGAGCATGTCCGGATCATCATTGAAGCTTCGGTATATGGAATGCAGGCTGCCTGGCGGGACTGCATTGAACTCGGCAAACAGCGGTTTCAGCCATGTCAGCCAGGCCCTGTCACGGGCCTGGTCGATTTCCGGTGCCTTATGCGCGAACAGATTGACGTTGAAGGGGGCCGCCGTCTGCTCGCGTATCTGACAGATCATTTTATGCGCGACTGAAACACCAGCGGCCCCTACTCCGATTGAACCAAGTGCCCCGGCCTGGGATACAGCGGCGGCAAGGGCTGGAGTGGAGACACCTGTCATCGGTGCCTGTACCAATGGAATTGTCAGGCCGAGCTGTTCAGGCCAGTTCATCATCGTTTCCCATCGCGCAAACCGGTTTTTTTCTTGCCCTGATGGTAGTTCATCTCGTTGGATATGGCGTTCAAAACCATATCATCACGCTTTTTCCTCAGCGCGGTCTCATCCTCACGGGCGACGAAGTTATGGTCCAGCCGGTCATACTACGCGTATACGCGTTCACTGCGTAAAAAGAGGCGGCACCCTGCAGGACGGGACGGACAGGATCCATCACCCGAACGACACAGAAAAGCGCATTAGAATATTGAAATTTTCAAGTACAGGATAAAGTTCCTCCCCTCATCCCGCACGCAGAGTGAAACGGGTGATCTCGGATGGCCTGCCCAGCCGGAGCGCAAAGCCCGGCCACAGCCCGGTGCCATTGCTGACGTAAAGCGTCATGCCCCCCACATCATAGCGTCCGGAGACAAACCCGTTATTGCCGCGCGCAACGAGGCGGTCGAGGCCAACAATCATCCCGCCATGCGTATGCCCTGACAGTTGCAGGGCCACGCCGCTTACGACAGCTTCACGCGCGTCCCCGGGCTGGTGATCGAGCAGCACGACCGGGGCACCGGCAGGAATCCCTGCAAGGGCGGCAGCCAGATCGGGGGCAGCCTGCCCATGCGCGGGTGCTGACCGGTCGGTAACCCCGGCAATGACCAGTCCGGTCCCTCCCCTTGTAATGACCACATGGCGGTTCAGCAGCATGTGAAAGCCCAGTTCCGACAGGTGTTGCATCCAGTCGCCATAATCGAAGAAATATTCATGGTTTCCCGGGATCGCCAGCACACCATCCGGCGCATATAGCCCCGCAAGCGGTGCCACGTCAGCACGGCGCATGGCCACCGAGCCGTCAATGAAATCGCCCGTCACGACAATCATGTCCGCACCGGCCGCGTTGGTGCGCTCGACAACCGCCCTTGCCCATCGGGCGGGGAACAGCCGGCTGATATGCATGTCGGTCAATTGGACCAGCCGATAGCCGTCAAATGCTGGCGACAGGCCGGGAACGGTCACACTCACATCCCTGACCGGGGGCACCCGCAGCGCATTGGCAACGCCGATTGCAGAAAGCATCCCGGCAAGACCACCCACGGCCGCCCGCGCGGCGACCGGGATTCGCACCGGCTGCCACGTTACCAGCGCAACCAGCAGCGCACCAATATCAAGTGCAATCTGGAACAGCATGAGAAACGCGATCGCCCCGAATGCCCAGTTAAACAGGATAATGACAGGCCGGGGAAATTCCGGGGCAAAGATGGAACCCGAGGAAAGCCGGGACCAGTAGTGGTAAAGTGCGGCCACGACCACCAGTGCCGCAGCAACCCCTTTCAGCCCCAGCGGAAGCGGCAACGGCCAGAGCCAGTTCAGGATCACGACAAGAAGGGGCAGGCCGAAAACAACAAGGCGCATTCAATATCCTCGCACGGAAGCGCAGGGAGACATCTGTCATCCCCCTGCGCGCCCGGGTCATCCATATCAGTAAAATGTCAGTCGGGGTGTCAGGTCCGCCCATTATGCCACAAACAGGGCTACGGGTGACTCAGGAGAATTTCTCCCCGACCATGTCCTCGCTCTTTGTCCATAATGCTTCGGCATGCGCGGGATCAACCGCGTAGGCCCGCACGCCAGCACTGACCAGGCTGATCGGCTGGTCATCGGGCACGACCGGGCTTACGTGGCAGTCTTCGCAGTAATGGCCGCCGACGGCATCAGCCGCCCCCACCACGCCTGCCCAGACTGCCGTAGCCGCCCCCTGTGGAATGGTCTTGAACTGGAACGGCGGTTTGCCTTCAGCCGCAGCCTGTTCATTGATCCGCGTCACCATCGCCTCAATGCCGCCTGCTGGCATGTAACGCGTCAGTTCGGTCAGGATCCCACCCGGATGCACCGCTGTTGCGCGCACGCCGCGCGCACGGTGCCGTACGTCAAAGGCCACGGCAAACAGGATGTTGGCGGTCTTGGAACGCCCGTAGGCGATGAATGGTTCGTATGGCGTATGCTCGAAATTCGGGTCGTTCAGGTCAACGTCTGCAAAGCGATGCCCGGCCGAGGATACGTTGACCAGTCGGGCGCCGGTGCGCATCAGCCCCGCAATGCGGTTGACGAGGACGAAGTGTCCCAGATGGTTGGTGCCAAACTGCGTCTCGAACCCGTCCTTTGTATGGCCGAATGGCGTGGCCATCACGCCTGCATTGGCAATGACCAGATCGAAGGGCAGACCGACCGCGTTCAACTGATCGGCGCAGGCGCGGACACTGCCCAGATCCGCAAGGTCCAGGGCGACCAGTTCGAAGCTTCCGCCCCCACGCGCCGCATCCGCGCGGGCCTGCGTGGTGGCCTGTTCTGCTTTTTCCAGATTGCGTGCGGCACCCACCACATGGGCGCCATGTGCGGCAAGGGCGCGCGCAGTTTCAACGCCCAGACCAGCGGAAACGCCGGTTACAAGCACGCGTTTGCCCCTCAGCGATACGCCGGAGAGGACATCGTCCGTTGTCGAGCTTGCGCCAAAAATCTGTGTCATGGGGAAACTCCCTGAAAGGATGCATCCATTTTTTGCCGAAATGGCCTGCGGGATGTTATATGGAGCATGGCTCCGCTTGATATATGCGGAGGATTGCTCCGTTTAACAAGAGGGAAACCGGTGACCGACGAAAAAAAGCCACGCCGCCGCCCGCGCAGCGATGGGCAGCGCAACAGGGAAAACCTGCTGAACGTGGCCAAAGCCGCCTTTACGGCGGGGGAAACCGATATTCCGCTGGATGAGGTCGCCCGGCGTGCGGGCGTGGGGATCGGCACGCTTTACCGCCATTTTCCCAATCGCGATGCGCTGATCGAGGCGGTCTATCGCGCTGAACTCGACCGCCTTGCCGATGCGGCACCGGTCCTTGCAGCCCAGCATTCGCCCGTGGAGGCGCTGCGGGCGTGGATGCGGCTGTTTGTTGACTATATTGCCGCCAAGCTGGTGATCGCCCCCGCTCTCAACGGGCTGGCGGGCGGCACGGGCACGCTCTACGCCCAGTCCGGCATGGTCCTGCAGGGTGCGATCGAGAAGCTTGTGGCGGCTGCCGTTGCGAGTGGAGATTTCAACGCGGAAATCGAACCGGTTGACCTGCTTCGCGCCCTGGCGGGTGTTTCGAACTACGCCGCTGGCCCCGGCTGGGAGACCAGTGCGAAGCGCCTTGTCGATATTCTCATCGCCGGGTCACGGGCGTCGGCATCGTAATTGCGCGGGGCGCAGAAGCCAGCCTGACAGTTGTATCGGGTATATTCCTGAAAGGGCCCTCACCCGCGTGATGGATCTGTCTGAGCCGCCGTTCCTTGCAGACACGTCCGGTTTCCTGTAATGCCCGGCTTCCGCGAAAAACGACTGTCCGTGCCCACTTTCAGGCTCCAAGGCTGTCGCACATACGTCCTTCATGCCGTGGCATGATCGGCCAGCGTCTCCGAAAAACATAGCCCGCATTAGCCGATGCCGATGCGACACATGGAGCGCGATCATGCGACGGACCATTGCGATCATCGGGGCTGGCCTCGGTGGCCTGACCCTTGCCCGTATCCTGCACCTGCATGGGATCAAGGCCACGGTCTACGAGGCCGAGATATCACCCGCCGCCAGAAAACAGGGCGGCCTGTTTGATATCCACGAACATAACGGCCAGCGCGCGCTGAAGGCAGCTGGCCTGCATGACGCTTTCCGCCGCCTTGTCCGTCCCGGCGAGGATGCGAAGCGCGTTGTGGACAAGAACGGGACCATCCTGTTTGACCGGGCAGGACAGACCCGATCCCCGCGCCCCGAAGTTGACCGGGGCGAACTGCGCCGCATGCTGATCGCTTCCCTGCCTCCTGTCACGATCCGCTGGGGCCATAAGGTCATGTCTGTATCGTCAGTTGCCAATGGGCGACATGAGATCGTTTTTGCCAATAGCACCAGAACCACAGCGGATCTGCTTGTCGGTGCTGATGGTGCCTGGTCGAAAGTCCGGGCGCTTCTTACCCCTGCCCGGCCCGTTTATTCAGGCACCTGCTTTATCGAGATCGCATGTCCTGTGGCCGACGCGCATAGTGCGATAATCGGCACGGGCACCCTGATGGCGGTGGCGCCGGGCAAGGGCATCATCGTGCATCGCAATGCCGATGGAAGTGTGGCGGGATATGTGGCACTGAACCGGCCAGAAACATGGCTCAGCTCCATTGATTTTAGTAATATCCGCACGGGATTAAGTATTATCGCACGGCAGTTTGCGGGCTGGGCACCGCACCTGACACGCTTCATTACCGACAGTACTGCCGATCCAGCGATCCGCCTGATCCATACCCTGCCGCCCGGACTGCGGTGGCCGCACCGACCCGGCGTGACCCTGATCGGCGATGCCGCACATCTCATGTCTCCGTTCGCGGGTGAAGGGGCCAACCTTGCCCTGTATGACGGCGTGGAACTCGGCCAATCGCTCATCGCCCGCCCCGATGACATGAACGCGGCTGTGGCGGCCTATGAGACGGTGCTTTTTCCCCGAAGCCACGAAATGGCGCGCTGGTCCGCGCAGAATCTGGCCCTGTTTTTTGGACCGGATGCACCCGCCAGCGTGGTCGATCTGTTTGACCAGTTCGCGTGAATGATACGTTCCTCCTGAGGACAGGCAGATGCTTCTGAAACACTACAGATCCGGCGGGCATGACAACAGGTGATACCGGTCAGGCATCGTTCCGTGCAACCCAGACGTTACCATCCTTGACGTATTTACGCTTCACTGCCGCCCATGCGACGCGATTGGCAGCTTCCTCGGGGTCTTCACCTTTTGCGCCATATTCGGTCTGTCAATCGGCACTCAAAAATAACCCCTGATCGGCATGCAATATTAACCCCCTGTTGAAGGCCCGGCCTGTCTCCTTACGCCTACGGCTTCAGGAGACAGGCCGGGGCAGGTATGGATCTGGAGAGAGGTTCAGTTACGGTTCCTGAACCGCCAGCTTTCGTTCCCTGTCTCGATGATGTCGCAGTGATG
>NZ_NKUB01000025.1 GCF_003207895.1 Komagataeibacter swingsii | reverse complement strand
CTCACCCAGTCCAGACCGCCAATCATCGCCCCAAAGAGCAACAACCGCGCCGCCAGCATATCCCTTCCAGATACTCTCTCTATTCTCTTGTCAAAGATCCCGCCGGAGCAGCATCGCCGTCCGGTGAAGGGGCTTTTACGGATATTGGCCCATCCTGTCAACGCCATACCAAAAACGTAAAAAACACACGGAAATCAGCCGTTAAACCCAAAAACCATTCACTAATCGTACCAAAAAAAATGCGCTGAAATGAAAATTATATGAAAAAAGGAGGGGCTGGCCCCTCCTTTCCCCATATCCGGTGTGGCGTGCCGATATCAGTCGGCATCCACCTCGTTCCCATTGATGGTCAGGTGATCGTCCTTCGCATCAACGGTGACGGTCTCGCCATCATGGATGGTACCTTCCAGCAGCAGGCCCGCCAGCGGGTTCTGCAGCGCCCGCTGGATCACGCGCTTGAGCGGACGCGCGCCATACACGGGGTCATAGCCTTCGTTCGCCAGCCATTCCTCGCCGCCCTTGTCCAGACGCAGGTGGATGTTGCGCTCATCCAGCAGTTTCCGCAGGCGACCGATCTGGATTTCCACGATCTTGCCCATATCCGCCTTCTGCAGGCGGGAGAACAGGATGATCTCATCCAGCCGGTTGAGGAACTCGGGGCGGAAGTGATTGCGCACGACCTGCATGACTTCCGGCCGCACGCTCTCGACCGATTCCCCATCCGGCAGATGCGCCAGCACTTCGGAACCAAGGTTGCTGGTCAGCACGATCAGGGTGTTGCGGAAATCAACCGTACGACCCTGCCCATCGGTCAGGCGGCCATCATCAAGGACCTGCAGCAGGATATTGAATACATCCTCATGCGCCTTCTCGACCTCATCGAACAGGATGACCTGATAGGGACGGCGACGGACCGCTTCGGTCAGTACACCACCTTCCTCATACCCGACATAGCCGGGCGGGGCACCAATCAGGCGGGCAACCGCGTGCTTCTCCATGAACTCACTCATGTCGATACGCAGCAGCGCCTTCTCATCATCGAACAGGAAGCGGGCCAGCGCCTTGCACAGTTCCGTCTTGCCCACACCCGTCGGGCCAAGGAACAGGAACGAACCGATGGGACGGTTGGGGTCCTGCAGCCCGGCACGGGCACGGCGCACCGCATTCGACACGGCCTTGAGCGCGGGTTCCTGCCCCACCACGCTCTTGCGCAGTTCGTCTTCCATGCGCAGCAGCTTGGCGCGTTCGCCTTCCAGCATCCGGTCCACCGGCACGCCGGTCCAGCGCGACACGACAGCGGCAATGCCCTGATCGGTCACGGTATCGCTGACCATGCCTTCGCCCTTGCTGATCTGGTCAGCTTCCTCCTGCGCCTGGGCGATCTGGGCCTGAAGCTGCGGCAGGCGGCTGTACATCAGTTCCGACGCACGGCCCAGGTCACCCTTGCGCTGGGCGATCTCGATGTCCGAGCGGACCTGATCCATTTCCTCCTGCAGCTTCTGCACCGCGTTGACGCGGTCCTTTTCAGCATGCCAGGCGGCGGTCAGGGCATCGGACTTTTCCTGCAGTTCCGACAGTTCGGCTTCCAGCTTGACCAAGCGCTCCTTGCTGGCGGCGTCATCTTCCTTGCGGATGGCTTCGCGTTCGATCTTGAGCTGGATCAGGCGGCGATCAAGTTCGTCCAGTTCCTCGGGCTTGCTGTCGATCTGCATGCGCAGGCGGCTTGCGGCCTCATCCACAAGGTCAATGGCCTTGTCGGGCAGGAAGCGGTCGGTGATGTAGCGGTTGGACAGGGTCGCCGCGGCGACCAGCGCGCCGTCGGAAATACGGATACCATGATGAAGTTCGTATTTTTCCTTGATCCCGCGCAGGATGGAGATGGTGTCAGCCACCGTCGGCTCACCCACATAGACCGGCTGGAAACGCCGGGCGAGGGCTGCGTCCTTCTCGATATACTTGCGGTATTCATCCAGCGTCGTCGCACCGATGCAGTGCAGCACGCCACGGGCCAGTTCGGGCTTGATGAGGTTGGAGGCATCCATCGCGCCATCGCTGCGGCCCGCACCCACAAGGGTATGCATCTCATCGATGAACAGGATGATCTGGCCTTCAGCCGACTCGATTTCCTTGAGCACCGCCTTCAGGCGTTCCTCGAACTCACCACGGAACTTCGCGCCCGCAACCAGCGCGCCCATGTCGAGCGAGAGCAGCTTCTTGTTCTTCAGCGCCTCGGGCACGTCACCGTTGACGATACGCTGCGCCAGCCCCTCCACAATGGCGGTCTTGCCGACACCTGGCTCACCGATCAGGACAGGGTTGTTCTTGCTGCGACGCGCAAGGACCTGAATGGCGCGACGGATTTCCTCGTCACGACCGATCACGGGGTCCAGCTTGCCCTGCAGCGCCACCTCGGTCACGTCGCGGGCGTATTTCTTCAGCGCGTCAAAATTGGCTTCTGCGTTTTCGCTATCCACGGTGCGTCCCTTGCGGATGGTGGCAATGGCTTTTTCCAGCGCCTGGGGCGTCGCCCCCCCTGCACGCAGGGCCTGCCCGGCCGGGGTCTCGGACGCGGCGATGGCGGCCAGCAGGCGGTCCTGCGCCACGTATTCATCGCCCGCCTTCTGCGCGGCCTGCTGGGCCGCGTCCAGCACGCGCACCAGTTCGCCCGTGGCGCTGGGCTGGCCCGCGCCGCCACCCTGTACTTTCGGCAGCTTGGCAAGGGCGGCTTCATTCGCCGCCGTAATGGCAGGCACCTGCCCGCCGGCCGCGCGGATCAGGGCGGCCGCCGCCCCCTGGTCGTCATCCAGCAGGGCCTTGAGCAGGTGCTCCGGCGTCAACTGCTGGTTGTAATCCCGCATGGCGATGGTCTGTGCCGCCTGCAGGAAACCGCGTGACCGTTCTGTAAACTTCTCGATATTCATCTATTCCCTCGTCCCTTTCAATCAGGCGACATAACAGGTTGTGCCTCTGCGCCGTCCCTCAGCAGGCAACGGCAAGGCGCTGGATTCCAGATGGGATCAACTGGATGTTATTACAAGATATCGGGCGTGGATTTCCTTCCCCTGTTTCCTGTCATAGCGCACCGGGCGGACCGGGTTTCCATGGGGAATAGCTGACCATTGCCACCGGGGTCGCAACCTTGATCCATGTCAAGGTTGCCGTGCCTTATCAACGGGCCGGCCATTCACCCAGCGACACTGCGACCGGCAACCCGCAGCTTTCCCTGCCCGGTCAGGGCAGGAAATCATATGTCTGTTTTACTTGCCTTTTTTGGCAATGGTCGGGCCAAGCAGCAGCAGATCGGCGGCGGAAAGCCGGTCCGACGCCGTACTGGCCTGATGCCAGAAGGGATAGAGCAGCGGCGGCGCGCTGGCATCATCAAGGCGGCTGATTTCCTGTGCCGTCAGGCTCAGTTCGGCGGCCTTGAGGTTGTCGACCAACTGCGCCTCGGTCCGCGCACCGATCACGATGGAAGTCACCGCCGGGCGCTGCGCCACCCATGCCAGCGCCACTTGTGCCGCCGAGATACCGCGTGATTCGGCAATGCTGACCAGCACTTCCACCACGTCATACAGTTTTTCGATATCATGGACCGGGGGTTCGCCCCAGTTCTCGATCTGCCGCGTGCCCTGCGGCTGGGGTTTGCCGCGCCGGTATTTGCCCGACAGCAGGCCGCCCGCCATGGGACTCCAGACCTGCACGCCAATCCCCTGATCCACCGCCACGGGCAGGAGTTCGTATTCCGCATCCCGCGCCTGGAGGGAATAATAGATCTGCTGTGACACTGGCGCGATCAGGCGGTTGCGTTCCGCCGTGGCCAGCGCCTTCATGATGTGCCACGCCGAGAAGTTGGAAACCCCGGCGTAACGGATCTTGCCCGACCGGGTCAGGGTATCCAGCGCCTCCAGCGTTTCATCCAGCGGGGTCTGGCCATCCCATTCATGCAGGTAATACAGGTCGATATGGTCACGTCCCAGCCGCTTCAGGCTGGCCTCGCACGCGCTGACCAGGTGATAGCGTGACAGGCCCGCATCATTCGCCCCCTTGCCCATGCGGAAACGGGCCTTGGTGGTCACCATGATGTCGTCGCTACGGCCCTTGAGCGCCGCGCCAAGGATTTCTTCCGACACGCCGGTGGAATAGATGTCGGCGGTGTCGAACATGTTGATCCCGGCATCAATGCACAGGTCGATCTGACGACGCGCGCCGGCAAGATCGGTGTCGCCCGTCTTGGCAAAGTCACCCTTGCCGCCAAATGTCATCGTACCCAGCGTGAAAGCGGAAATCCGCAGGCCGGAACGGCCAAGCTGACGGTATTGCATGTCTTTTCAATCCTTCTGCGTGAAGAAATCCGGAGACTGTCCGTGAAACATCATGAAAATTGTTAAAGGTTTCTGGTGAAGCTTTTTTCATAACGCTTCAGGGAACGCCGCCTTTCTGAAAAAAGCCGGCACCCAGAACCTTTGTCTTTTCAAACAGCCTCTCAACAACCGGCGCACGGCATGACAGCCCGCACCACAGATATTCAGGCGGTATAGGTGACGTTCAGTTCCCCTACGCCGGCGCAGGTGGCGTGCAGCACATCGCCACGCCGGACCGGTCCCACGCCTGATGGCGTACCGGTCATGATCAGGTCGCCGGGGGCAAGGGCGACAAAGCGGCTGAGACAGGAGACGATTTCGGCCACGGACCAGATCATGTCCACCAGATCGCCCTTCTGCCGGGATTCGCCATTCACGCTCAGCGTAATGGCCCCCGCTTCGGGATGGCCGCGAACCGATGCGGGCACGATGGACGAAATGGGACAGGACTGGTCAAACCCCTTGGCCAGCGACCATGGACGCCCCGCCTTCTTGGCGGCGGCCTGCAGGTCGCGCCGTGTCATGTCCAGCCCCACGGCATAGCCATAGACATGCGACAGCGCTTTTTCCACCGGGATATCCTCCCCCTCACGCCCGATGGCCGCCACCAGTTCGACTTCATGATGCAGGTCGGACGTGCTGACGGGAAAGGACAGCAGGCCGCCGCCCGGCGCCACCGCGTCACCCGGCTTGGAAAAGAAGAAGGGTTCGGAGCGTTCGGGGTTGCTGCCCATTTCACGCGCATGGGCGGCATAGTTCTGTCCCACGCACCATATCCGCCGGACGGGAAAGACACCCGCACGCCCCTCCACTGGCACAACGGGAAGGGTGTAGGGGGGAATCACGTAATCCGTCACGGTACGGTGCTCCTGCTGTTCGTATCCGGCGCGCATGGTGGCACCACGGCCCGGCCCATGTCACGGCAAATGCTGGCAACGGCTGGAAAAGCCGACATAAAAAAAACGCCAGCCGGGACAGCCCGGCTGGCGCATGGAAAAGGGGATGGCGCGCCATCCCCGGTCCCGGTCGTGCGGTGGTCAGTTGCGGGCCTTGTCGACCAGCTTGTTCTTGCCGATCCACGACATCATGGCGCGCAGCTTCTCGCCTACCTTTTCGATCTGGTGTTCGTTGTTGCGGGCGCGGGTGGCCTTGAAGCCGATGTTGCCGGACTGGTTTTCCAGGATGAAGTTGCGCACGAAGGTGCCGTCCTGGATGTCGGTCAGGATCTTCTTCATCTCGGCCTTGGTTTCCGGCGTGATCACGCGCGGGCCGGATACGTATTCACCATACTCCGCCGTGTTGGAGATGGAGTAGTTCATGTTGGCGATGCCGCCTTCGTAGATCAGGTCCACGATCAGCTTCATTTCGTGCAGGCATTCGAAATACGCCATTTCTGGCGCGTAGCCCGCTTCGACCAGCGTCTCGAAACCGGCGCGGATCAGTTCGACCAGGCCACCGCACAGCACGGCCTGCTCACCGAACAGGTCGGTTTCGACTTCTTCCTTGAAGGTCGTCTCGATGATGCCCGCACGGCCACCACCGTTGGCGGAAGCGTAGGACAGCGCGATTTCCAGCGCATTGCCCGAAGCGTTCTGCGCCACGGCCACCAGCGACGGCACGCCGCCACCCTTCTGGTATTCGGAACGCACGGTATGGCCCGGACCCTTGGGCGCGATCAGGAATACGTCCAGGTCGGGACGGGCTTCGATGATGCGGAAATGGATCGCCAGACCGTGGGCGAAGGCAAGGGCAGCGCCCTGCTTGAGGTTCTTTTCCAGCGATTCCTTGTACAGCGCGCCCTGGCCTTCATCGGGGGTCAGCACCATCACCACGTCCGCCCACTTCGCGGCGTCGGCCGGGGTCATCACCTTGAAACCCGCGGCTTCGGCCTTGGCAACGGCGGTGGATTCGGGGCGCAGGCCGACCACGATGTCGGTCACGCCGGAGTCCTTGAGGTTGTTGGCATGGGCATGGCCCTGGCTGCCGTAACCGATGATGGCGACCTTCTTGCTCTTGATCAGGTTCACATCGGCATCGCGATCATAATAGACGCGCATGGTCTTGCTCCTTGGGAATGAAAAAACGAATCGATCAGGTAAAAACGCGACCCTTACAGGATTGCAGCACCGCGTGCGATAGCGGCGACACCCGTGCGCGACACCTCGGCCAGGCCAAGGGGACGCATGAGGTCGATAAAGGCATCGAGCTTGTCGGTCGCACCCGTCAGTTCAAAGACGAACGAGGTGGCCGAGGCATCAACAGGATGGGCGCGGAAGGCCTGCGCGATGCGCAGGGCGTCGGCACGGCGTTCGCCGCTGGCGATCACCTTGACCAGCGCCATTTCACGCGCGACGTGGGGATCCGCCGCCGTCATGACCGACACCCGGTACACCGGCACCAGACGGTCCACCTGCGCGCGGATCTGTTCCAGCACGCGCGGGGTCGCGGTGGTGACGATATTGATGCGCGACTGGCGGCCGGTTTCATCAACCGGGGCCACGGTCAGGCTTTCGATATTGTATCCCCGACCGGAAAACAGGCCGATGACACGCGCCAGCGCGCCACTTTCGTTTTCGACCTGAATGGAAATGACCGCGGAGACCGGACTCTCCTGCTGCGTGGTCATGATGGTGTTTCCTGACTGCTGAAGACGCCGGCACGCAGGCTGCATGCCGGCAGGAAAGGACAGAGGCGCCCGGCAGGCTGACCCCGCCGGGACGGACGGGCGATCAGACCAGCATGCGGCCTTCGGCGCTGATCTCGTCATCCTGATCGGGACCGAGCAGCATCTGGTTATGCGCCGCCCCCGACGGGATCATGGGGTAGCAGTTTTCATCCTGCGCAACACAGATGTCGGCCACCACCGGACCCGGATGGGCCAGCATTTCGGCAATCACGCCATCCAGTTCACCAACACGGGTCGCCCGCAGGCCGCGACCGTGGAAACTTTCCGCAAGCTTCACGAAATCCGGCAGCGCCGCGCTGTAGCTTTCGGAATAGCGCGATTCATGCAGCAGTTCCTGCCACTGCCGCACCATGCCCATATACTGGTTGTTCAGGATGAACACCTTAACCGGCAGGCGGTACTGCGCGATGGTGGACAGTTCCTGAATGTTCATGAGCGTGGACGCTTCCCCCGCGATGTCGATCACCAGCGCGTCGGGGTGGGCGACCTGCGCGCCAACAGCAGCCGGCAGGCCATAGCCCATGGTGCCAAGCCCACCCGAGGTCAGCCAGCGGTTGGGCTTGTCAAAGCCGAAATGCTGGGCCGCCCACATCTGGTGCTGCCCCACCTCGGTCGAGACATAGGTATCGCGCCCCGTGGCGGTCGCCAGTTCATGCAGGCGGCGGATGGCGTATTGCGGGCGGATGATCGCATCGGGCGCCATGTCCTGTGAAAAGCCGAGGCTGTCGATCCTGCGCCATTCATTGATCTGGTGCCACCACTGCGCCATGTCGATCGGCTGGCGGGTGTTGGCGGGGGTGCAGTCCCATTCCTCCAGCATCATCTCGATCACGCGCCGCGCATCCCCCACGATACCGACATCCACCCGCACGATCTTGTTGATCTGGCTGGGGTCGATATCCGCATGGATCTTGAACGAACCGGGCGAGAACGCGTCCAGCCGCCCGGTCACGCGGTCATCAAAGCGCGAGCCGAGCGCGATCAGCACGTCACAGCCATGGGTGGCCATGTTGGCTTCGTACGTGCCGTGCATGCCCAGCATGCCCAGGAAGCGGCGGTCGCCCGCTGGCATCGCCCCCAGCCCCATGAGCGTGGAGGTGCAGGGAAAGCCCGTCTTTTCCACCAGCCTGCGCAACGCGGTGGAGGCGCCGGGACCGGCATTGATGATGCCACCGCCTGTATAGAACAGCGGGCAGCGCGCACCCTTCATGGCGGCCACGGCGCGGGCGATCACGTCCCGCCCCGGCTCGGTCTGCGGGTGATAGGACGGATGCGGCACGCGCGGCGCGTCACTGTAGGGCGCGGGACCGACCATGATGTTCTTGGGCAGGTCGACCAGCACCGGGCCGGGGCGGCCGCTGCGCGCGATGTGGAAGGCTTCGTGCACGCACGGGGCCACGTCTTCAGGGCGGCGGACAAGATAGTTGTACTTGGTGGCCGGACGGGTGATGCCGGTGGTGTCGGCTTCCTGGAAGGCGTCGGTGCCGATCAGCGGCACGCCCACCTGACCGGAAAAACACACCACCGGGATCGAATCCAGCATGGCGTCCAGCAGCCCGGTCACGGTGTTGGTCGCGCCGGGTCCGCTGGTGACCAGCACCACGCCCACCCTGCCGGTGGAGCGGGCATAGGCCTCGGCCGCATGCACGGCCGCCTGTTCATGGCGGACCAGCACGTGGCGAATCGCGTTCTGGCGGAAAAGGGCATCATAGATCGGCAGGACCGCGCCGCCGGGATAGCCGAAAATGACCTCGACCCCCTGTTCGACCAATACGCGCAGAAGCACTTCCGCACCGCTGGGTACGGTCGTATCCGTGCCAGCGGCTTGAGGCTTCAGGTCTGTCTGGTGCGATGCTGCGTTCATGTTCCTGCTCCTTCGCCCAAAGCCGCCGGAACAATCCGGCCAGCCACAGGAGGCGAAATCCCGGGGCCGGGTTTACGGAAACCCTTGGCCCGCGTCAATGCGGTTAATAACAAAAGAAATGATTTTATTGCTACATCTTTCCATTTGTTGCGCGACTTCGCATTTTTCAAACCGTTTTCCATATAAAAATGTGTCCATCTCCGCCGCCAGCGCGTGATGGGCGAACCATGTCGCCTGCCGTTTCGTATATTGTCCGGTCAGGCAGATGGCCTGCTGTACTGCCGTGGCCACGTCCATTTCCCCCCGCAGCACGGCGGCCAGTTCCGGAACACCATGGGCGCGCATGGCGGGCAGGCCGGGCGGCAGGCCCTGCGCCAGCAGGCGGGCGACCTCCCCCATCGCGCCAAGGTCGAGCATGGCCTGGAACCTGTCGGCAATGGCCGCGCGCAGCACGTCGCGCGGCGGGTGCAGGCGTATGGCGACAAAACGCGCGGGCAGCGGGGGCAGCACGGCTTCACGCCGCCACCACGCCAGCCCATGGCCGGTGGCCGCGCACACTTCCCATGCGCGCGCGATGCGCTGGCCATCGGTCGGACGCAGGGTGGCGGCGGTTTCGGGGTCGCGCTGGCGCAGCATGTCATGCACCGCCTCTGGCCCAAGGCGGTCCACCATGGCGCGGGCCTGCGCGCGGATGGCGTCGGGCGGCTGGGGAATATCCGCCAGCCCGTCGGTCAGCGCGCGGAAATACATGCCCGTGCCGCCACAGAAAACCGGCACCCGGCCCGCATCCCATGCATCATGGGCGGCTGCGATGGCCTGCGTGCGCCACCATGCGACACTGCCGGTCTCCGCCGCGGGCAGCACGCCATACAGCGCATGGGGCACGCTGGCTTCATCGGTGGCGTCGGGGCGGGCTGTCAGGATGCGCAGGTCACGGTATACCTGCATCGAATCGGCATTGATGATGGTGCCGCCCACCTGCCGTGCAAGCGCCAGCGCAAGTGCGGACTTGCCCGAACAGGTCGGACCCGCCACGATCACCGCCACGCGCGCCTGCCCGGCAGGGGGGCGTGTCATTGTCTCTCACCTGTCATATACCCGGACCCCATGGCTGATTCCCCTTCTTTTTCCCATATCCTTGTACTGGTGGCCAACCGTGACGCCACATCCCTCACGCCGGTCGATATCCAGGCCGCGCGTGACCTGGTGCGCGGCGATGCTCCCGTCACCCTGTCGGAAGGCGAAGCGGTCGAAATCGCCTGCAACGCCCCCGCGACATGGGGGCAGCCGGATATCGGGGCCATGCGGGAGGTGTTTGCCGGGCGCGGGCTGGACGTGCTGGTAACGCCACGCGCCAACCGCCGCAAGCGCCTGCTGGTGGCGGACATGGACAGCACCATCGTCAGTTGCGAAACGCTGGACGACATCGCGGCCCATGCCGGGATCGGGGAAAAGATCGCCGACATCACCCGGCGGTCCATGAACGGGGAAATCGAATTCGAATCCGCCCTGCGCGAACGTGTCGCCCTGCTGCGCGGCCTGCCGGTCAGCCTGCTGGAACGGGCATGGCGGGATGTAAAGCTCAATACCGGTGCCGTGGAACTGGTGCGCACCATGCGGGCGAATGGCGCGCGCACGGCGCTGGTGTCGGGCGGGTTCACGTTCTTTACCAGCCGGGTCTCAGCCCTGTGCGGCTTTGACGAAAACCACGCCAATACCCTGCTGGATGCGGATGGCCACCTGACGGGCGCGGTGGGGCAGCCCATCCTTGGCCCGGACGCCAAGCTTGCGCACCTGCGCCGGCTGGCGGCGGCAGGCGGGCTGGACATGCGCGATGCGATGGCGACGGGCGATGGCGCGAACGACCTTGCCATGCTGCGCGTGGCGGGTGCTGGCATCGCCTTCCATGCCAAGCCCGCTGTCCGGCGCGAAATCACCAGCCAGGTCAACCACACCACCCTGCGCACCCTGCTGTTCGCGCAGGGTTACCGGGCGGACCAGTTCGTCACGGCGTAGGCACGCCGCCGCTGGCGGCCGTGCCCGGGGGCTGGGTGCGGCTGTCCTGCGCCTCGATGAAAACACGGGTTACTTCGGGATAGGCCTGCTTGATCTGGTGTTCCAGCGCGCTGACCACGATTTCCACCTGCCCCGCCGTCATGTCGTTGCGAAAATCGAGGCTGATCACCACCAGCACGTCACGCGGGCCGAAATGCAGGGAACGGATTTCATTCAGCCGGTCCACCCCGCTGGCCGCCAGCGCCATGCGGCGTAATGCCGCCAGCACCTCGGGCGCGACACCTTCACCAGTCAGCAGGGACTGGGATTCACGCGCAAGGAAGGTTGCCGTCACCGCAAGGATGCACGCGATGATGATGGAGGCCACCCCGTCAAGCACCGGCATGTCCAGCCATTCGGCAAGGACATTGCCCAGAAGGGCCACGCCAAGGCCGCTGAGTGCGGCCGTATCCTCGAACAGGACGGTGAACACGGTGGGGTCCTTGCTCATCTGCACGGCCTCGACCCAGCCACGGCGGCCCTTGCCTTCCCTGCGGAAGGCCCGCAGCGCCATCAGCCAGACCGAGCCTTCGAACACGATGCTGGCCATCAGCACGACGTAATTGACCAGCACATGCGCCACGGGCTGCGGATGGATGATGTGGATGATCCCCTCATACAGGGACACACCCGCGCCCAGCCCGAAAATCAGCAGCGCCACCACAAAGGTCCAGAAATACAGTTCCAGCCCGAAACCGAACGGGTGCATGGCCGTGGCGGGCCGCGTCGCGCGCCGCATGCCGACCAGCAGCAGCCCCTGGTTGCCGGTATCGATCAGGGAATGGATGGCCTCGCTCAGCATGGAGGCGCTGCCGGTCATGAACGCGGCTGCGAATTTGGTCGCCGCCACCAGCAGGTTGCCGCCAAGGGCGGCGAAGATGACAGTCCGGGAGGATGAAGAATGCGCCACTGGTTTTTCAACATGAAGTCCTGCCGCATCCTATCGCGCCGCACCGACTTTTAACAGGGCGCATGATCGGGCCATTGCGGTTGCGGGCGCGGGGCCGCCTGTCCTATGGTCTGGGGCCAATGCCCACGGAGTACGTATCCTGATGCGCACCACTGTCATCCAGATGGCGCCCGGCGCATCCGCGCCCGAAAATATCGAACAAGCCCGCGCACTGGTCACCGCCGCCATCAGCGCGGACAAACCTGACCTGGTCATGCTGCCTGAAATGTGGAGCTGCCTTGGCGGGACACGGGCCATGAAGTTCGCGGCGGCCGAGACCCTGCCCGCCCCCGATAGCGCGGGGGAAGCAGGGCCGCTGTACCAGTTCCTGTCCGGCATCGCGCGCGAACATGGCGTGATCATCCATGGCGGGTCCATCGGGGAACGGCATGGCGACAGGCTGTTCAATACGTCCCTGCTGTTTGATGCAAAGGGCCGTGAGCGCGCGCGCTATCGCAAGATCCACCTGTTTGACGTCACCACCCCCGGCGGTGAAGGCTACCGCGAAAGCGATACATACGAACCCGGTTCGGACATCGTGACCGCGCCGCTTTCCGCTGGCCTTACGGCCGGGCTGGCCATCTGCTACGACATCCGCTTTCCCGCGCTGTTCCATGCGCTGCGGGCGCGGGGGGCGAACGTGCTGCTGGTGCCCGCCGCCTTTACGGTGGAAACGGGGCTGGCGCATTGGGAAACGCTGCTGCGTGCCCGCGCGATCGAGACGCAGTGCTGGATGGTCGCCTGCGGCACCACCGGCACCCATACGGATGAAAACGGCCAGAAGCGCCGCACATACGGCCATTCCATGATCATCGACCCATGGGGCACCATCGTGGCCCAGGTTTCGGACGGGCCGGGCTGGAGCACGGCGCGCCTTGAGCGTAGGGTGACCGACAGCATCCGTGAACGCATGCCGGTCATGGCGCATCACCGCCTGTCCATCCACACCCCATGAACGACATGTCGTACCCCGGCTGGGCCGCCGGGTGCCTTCCCACGAAGCTGAGTTTTGCCGCGGCCCCGAACGAAAGCGCGCAACTCTGGCTGGAGCGCCTGGTCGGGCAGTACGGCCAATGCGCCCCGGAGGAGGCGGACGCGCTGGTCTGCCTGGGTGGCGACGGCTTCATGCTGGAAATGCTGCATACGACGCTGGGGCGCCACCTGCCGGTCTATGGCATCAACTGCGGGACGGTGGGATTCCTCATGAATCCCGCCGTGCCCGACAACCTGCCCGCCCGCCTTGCCGCGGCACAGGCCGCCATCCTGCACCCGCTGCGCATGCAGGCCACGACGATCGAGGGCAAATGCATCCATGCCCTTGCGCTGAATGATGTGTTCCTGTTCCGCCAGACACGGCAGGCGGCGAAAATCCGCATCGGGGTCGATGGGCGCGTACGCCTGCCCGAACTGATATGTGACGGGGTGCTGATTTCAACGCCTGCGGGATCAACCGCCTACAACCTGTCCGCGCACGGGCCGATCGTACCGCTATCGGCCAACCTGCTGCCGCTTACGCCCATCAGCGCGTTTCGCCCGCGCCGGTGGCGCGGCGCGCTGCTGCCATCCACCGCGCAGGTGCGGTTCGATATCCTGGAAACCGACAAGCGCCCGGTGGCCGCCGTAGCGGATTTTACCGAAGTGCGCGATGTCATTTCCGTTGAAATCAGCGAAGCGCGGGAACTGCAGACCACCGTGCTGTTCGATCCGGGGCAGAGCCTGTCGGAACGGATCATAACCGAACAGTTCACCGCATAGGATATCCTTTAAAAGTAATAAAAGTTTTTGGGTACCGCCTTTTTTCAAAAAGGCGGTGTCTTTTAGAAGACTTTAACAAAAATATTTACCAAGAGCTTTTATATAATCCTTAAAATATTTCAGACCGGGGCGATCCGGTGCAGGCTGGCGCCATGGTCATGCAGCCATTTTTCGGCCTGGCGCCGGTGCGGGGTCAGGCTGTCCACCAGCAGCCAGAAATCCGGCCCGTGATTCATGTGCCGCAGATGCGCGAGTTCGTGGGCGATGATGTAGTGCTGGACCTCCAGCGGCGCCATGACCAGCCGCCAGCACAGCATGATCGACCCGTCGGATGAACAGCTGCCCCACCGGCTTTTCGTATCACGCAGCCTGACCTGCGTGGGTTTCAGACCACAGGATTCGGCCTGCGCGCGCAGGCGGGCGGGCAGGCGGGCCTGCGCCTGTGCGCGCAGGTAGGCGCTGACGCGGCGGGGGACGAATTCCTCCGTCCCGCTGACATGCAGCACCCCATCTTCCAGCCATGCGCCGCGCCGGGCATCGGGACAGTGACGGATTTCATGGCGTTGCCCATCCAGCACGACATGCCCGCCATGGCCCAGCGCAACAGGCGGCGGCAGGCGTGACAGCCCCGCCGCCACCCATGCGGAATGCGCGCGCAGCAACGCCAGCCCGTCCGCCCTGCGCGCGCCACGCGGCAGCGTAATGACGACTTGCCCGCTACGGGGATCGATCCGCATGGAAATACGCCGCGCCTGACGCGACGGCCGCCAGCAAACCGTGACCTGCCCGGATGCGATGGGCACAACCTCCGTCCCGGTCGTCACAGTATCCCTGCCATGAAACATCCCGTAAATTCATGAAGACGTTTTTGGTGAAGCTTTTTTCAAAAAGCTTCAAGGAACGCCCGCTTTTTGAAATAAAGGCGGCACCCGGAAACTTTTATCATTCTTCTATCAGCGCCGGGGCGGACGCGTGCGGCAGAATGCATCCCGCGGGGCTTCGCCCGGCCAGTCAACCACGTGATCCTCCAGCATGCCCGCCTTGCGTTCACTGATGACCCTGCCGCTTACGGACACGCCCGCCTCATGCACCGTATCACGGGTGCCGGACACCAGCGGGTGCCACCACGGCAGCGGTTCCCCATCGCGCACCAGCACATACCCGCAGGTTGGCGGCAACCAGTCGATCTCCACCAGCATTTCAGGCGTCAGGCTGATACAGTCCTGTACCCGGCGCTGGCGATGTTCATAATCGGTACACAGGCATGACGTGGTATCCAGCAGGCGGCAGGCGACATCGGTAAACAGGACTTCATCCGTCTCGTCCTCGCGCAGTTTGTGCAGGCAGCACCGACCACATCCATCGCACAGCGATTCCCACTGCGCGGCGGACATCTGCTCAAGCGGCGTCGTTTCCCAAAATGGCGGGGTGTCATCTGTCATGGTCGTGGTCCTGCCGTATCAAATCCATAAAATCTTCAATGCCCGGCCACCGCCGCCATGGCGCATAGCCCGATCATGCCGAGGGAAAACACCACCACGCCCCCCACTGGCAGCCCCAGCAGCGGCAGCCAGAGCAGCCGGAAGCGCATTTTCGCGTCCGCCCCCAGCCCACTGGCCGTGCGCGACAGGCCCGGCGGAATCCGGTCCAGCACCCGCAGCAGCGGCCACATCGCCGCGGGGGCAAGGCACAGCCCCTGCCCGATACATCTGGCCACTCCGGTCCCATGCGCAAGGTGCGGCCACCATACCGCCAGCACCAGTCCCGGCAGCAGGAGGCAAAGCAGCATCCCGCGCAGCAGCACGCACCACGCGGGCCATGCCCGGTACAGCACCACATGCACCGCCAGCACCATCACGCACGCCACCAGCAGGCCGAGCGTGATCCACGCCCCGGCCACCCCCAGCAGCCCGGCCGGATGGATGGCGAGGTCAGGCAGCATCAGCCCGCATCCCGCAACCATGCGTCAAATCGGCGTGACAGGTCAGGGTAATGCGCCTGCCAGAACTGCACGTCCACCGGCAGGGCCACGGGCGCATGCGCCGCATCAGGTGGCGTCGCGGCGGGATAGCGGGCCAGGAACGCGGCCTGCTGCCCGGGCTGGATGATGAAGTGCAGCAGGTTGCGCGCCTGCCCCAGCCGGAAGGCCGACTGCCCCGCCACCACGCCCCATGACAGGCCATAGGACAGCGCCATGTCCGTATTGATGCCGATCGTATCCCTGTGGCTTGCGGCAATGCCGCGCACCGCGTCACTGGGCGCGCTGCTCATCAATACCCGCCCGTGTTCAAGGATGCTGGCGGCATCGTCCGGGCTGGACCACCACGTTATGTAAGGGCGAAGCTGGCTCAGCTTGCGAAAGGCCCGATCGACACCCTGCGGGGTGGCAAGCAGGCCGTAGACATCACCCGGCGCCACGCCATCGGCCATGAGCGCGATTTCCAGCGTGGTGCGCGGGTCGCGCCGCAGGCCACGCTTGCCGGGAAAACGCACGATATCCCAGAAATCGGCCCAGCGTGGGGCAAGCCTGCGCCGTGTCTGGTCCCATGCCACCACCACCTGCGTTGTCATGCCCGGCACGCCGCACCCGTCGGGGTTGGTGGCGCTGCCGGCAAGGTGGATGACCAGTTCACGCATGCAGGCGGCGCGGATGGTGCTGTCCTCGGCAAAGACCAGCGACCATGTGCCCGCACGCCCCGCATGCAGGCCATGCCCGTCCAGCTCCGTCAGGGTGCCGTTCCATGCCTGCCGTGCCACGGGCTGGTGGGACGCGCGCGCGAAAGGCTGGAGGAAGGCCGCATTCTGCGCCTGGGCCATCTGCGACTCCGTACTCGCGACCACAAGGGCGGCCCTGTGCCGCACGGGGGGTGTGGCCATGGCCGGGGCAGGCGACACGGATGGGGCGGACATGGCCGCCAGCAGGCAGAACAGGCCGGTACGGACGCGGGAACGAGGCGCAAACTGGAACACGGACAGGAAACAGTCTTTCAGGCAGGGGCGAAGAATGCCGGACGCTACCCCATTTCACCCCGGAACGGAAAGGCAATTGCCTGTCCCGGCTGCCACGCCAGCATGGCCACCTGCCCCGGCGCCACGCGCTGCAGGGCGGGCGTGGGCGGGCGACGCGCCAGCAGCTCCTCGCCATTCGCCAGCCTGAAACGCAGCAGGACATGATCGCCCATCTGCCGCAGGTCCGTCAGGGTCGCCTCCAGCACTGGCGGCCCGTCGGGGTCAGCGCCCCCCGCCATGCCGGGACGCGAGGGGAACAGGACCGCGATCCGGTCCGGCCGGATGCACAGCGTGGCCAGCTGGTCCGCCTCCACGCCGGGCGCGGCCATGGCTTCCACCGGCAGGCCGCCGGGCAGGTGCGCAAGGGCCACGTCATCCCCGACACTGGCCACACGGACCGTCAGGCTGTTGGCATGGCCGAACCCGGTCGCCACCCGGTCGCATGCGGGACGGTCGAACAGGTCCAGCGCCGTGCCGGACTGCACGACCTCCATGCCATCCATCCAGGCGATCGTATCACCCAGCAGCAGCGCGTCCTCGCGCTCCCGCGTCAGCAGCACCACGCACAGCCCGCGCGCGCGCGCCAGCCGGCCGACCAGACGCCGCATGGCCACGCGGCCTGCGGGCGGCAGGGGGGTGAACGGGTCCTCCAGCACCAGAACGGGGGGTTCGAACACCAAAGCGCGGCCGATCATGACACGCAGCGCCTGTTCGGGCGACAGGGAGGCGGAACGGGCCTGCTCCAGCCCATCCAGACCCAGCAGCGCCAGTACCGCGCCCACCCGCGCCGCCACGGCGTGCGACTCCTCACCACGCGCCCGCAGCGCAAAGGCCAGGTTGGCCTGGACCGTCATGTGGGCGAATAGCGGGTCGCGCCAGCCCACCAGCGCGCATGACCGCCGGCCTGGCGGCAGGCCGGTCACGTCCGTCCCGTCAACCATGACCCGCCCGCCACTGGCGGGCGCATGGCCCGCCAGCATGTCCGCCAGCACGCACAGGCAGTCAGCCCTGTCATTGACGACCGTCAGGCATGTACCCGCAGCGGCAGAAAAAGACAGGCCCGGCGCACCGGAAAAGGCCCGGAGCGCGTTGACAACCAGCCGATTGGAGAAAGGAGACATGCGATAACAGAAACCTGACTGGGGAGATAACGCGTTATAAGCAATGGTTGCCTCCTTACCAGAGGATAGTTGGCTTTACCCGTCACAAAGGAAACGAACATGAGCAAGACCGAAACCATCAAGCACGTCACCCACGAAGACCTGCAGGCGCTGAAGGGCCATATCGAGAACCTGCTGCACACGCACGGCAGGCAGGCGCTGCATGATGTCGCCAGCAAGGCGGAGCACCTGGCGGGCCAGGCGCGCGAAAACCTGGCGGAACACGCCCCCAAAAAAGGTGGCTCACGCGCTCGTTCGCTTGTTGCTATCGCCATTTTCTCGGTGATCGGCTATTTTCTTGGCCGCGCAACGAAATAAGGCTTTCTAGCCTGCTGCAACCAGAGGATACGCGAGCATCATGAGAATAGGCGAAATCGGTAAAACCATCATTGAAGGGGAACTGACCCTACGCAAGCTGATGGCGATCCGTCTTGGTCGTCAGGCCGCATTCCTGGTTGTGGCAGCCATCTTTGCCTTTTTTGCCGTCATTTCGGGCCATGGGCTGCTGTGGGCCTTCTGTTACCAGACACTGGGTTTCAGCGCCCTTGGTTCGGCCGCCGCCGTCTTCGGGGCGGACCTTGTGGTGGTTGTCATGGGGCTGGTCATGGGCCGGCGTTCCTACATGACACCGGAAGAAATCCGTGTGCGATTCGCGCGTGAACACGCCCTGAACGAACTGCGGCAGACCGTTGCCCTGTCCGCCGTGGCCACCACGGTCGCCGGTCCGCTGACCCGCCATACCGGCCGGGCGATCTGGAACCTGTTCAAGGTCATGACAGGCCGCGGAAAATAACATCCCGGGCCACCGGCCCCCGCTGTCTGGCAATGATCCACGTCATTGCCAGATAGTATCCATGCTGAAATTGCATTGGCTCACTTTGTCGTTTTCTGGAAACGTGCAGCTTCTGGATATACTAAGCACGCAAATGGTTTGCATGCTTAATAATTGTGTGTCCCTGCTGGCGGAACAGAATGCCCGATCTGGAGCGCAACGAGAAGGAACTGTCGTTTGGTCGCCGTCTCGCCCGGCTTGGCGCCGCGTGGCGCAGGCAGGTTGACCGCGACCTGCATGAATACGGCCTGACGGAAGCGACGTGGCGGCCGGTGCTGTACCTTGGCCTGCTGCCGCCGCCGGTGCGCCAGACCGACCTTGTGCGCGCCCTTGAAATCGAAGCCCCGTCCGTTGCCCGCCTGCTTGATGTACTGGAACGCCGTGACCTGGTGTTCCGTTCCCCCGACCGTGACGATAAACGTTCCAAGCTGGTCAGCCTGACGGAAAAGGGCGAACGCACCGCACGCCAGGTGCGCCACGCGGTGGAAGCCGTGTCCAACCGCCTGCTGCATGGCATTTCCACCCCCGAACTGCAGGCCTGCTATTCCGTGTTCGAGCGGATCGAGGCCAATCTGTGCGCCCGGACCGGCACCCCGGGCGGGGGACAGGCATGACCCCCTTTCCACTGGCCATCCCATCGTGTTCCCCTGCCCCGGCACTCCCTGCATGGGGGCACCCGATGCCACGACGGGATGCATCATCCGTGCGGTTTGTCTCCTTTGCCGGTTTCTTCCCTGCGCCTGGTCGGCTACAGATAGCGGCGGGCAGGGCCACAGTCCGCCATGGCCTGTCCGTGCCTGCTTCTCCTTCAACGGGACCGTTCGGAATGAGAACCGCCTGATGCTGAGCGAATTCAACCTATTCGGTGTCTTCATGGCACCGATTGTCGTCTATGCCGTGGCTGCCCTGCCCGTCACCATGCTGCTGCGGTCACTGTTATGGTGGTGCGGCGTAATGAAATGGTTCTGGCATCTCGCCCTGTTCGAGGTTGCGCTATACACTTGCGTCCTCTGCCTGATGATCCTGTACATCTGACTGTCCCAAGAAGGTTCGAGAAATTCCCATGCCCCTCCTTCGCACCCTGATCCGTGTGGTCCTGACGCTGGCGGTCGTGACGATGGCCATCGTCATGGGCGTCACCTTATGGGACACCTACATGATTGCCCCCTGGACACGTGACGGACGTGTTCGCGTTTATGTCGTGGACGTGGCGCCGGAAGTGTCGGGCACCGTGGTGCAGCTGCCGGTGGTCGACAACCAGTTCGTACACCGGGGCGACCCCCTGTTCGTGCTTGACCCCGTGCGTTTCCGCCTTGCCATCCGCGAGGCGCAGGCCAGGCTGGATGGTGCGCTGGAAGACCTGAAGCTCAAGCAGAATGACGCACGCCGCCGTATGGGACTGGGCGGCATCGTGTCGGCGGAAGAACAGGAAGTCTTCAACTCGAACGTGGCGACCCAGATCGCATCGGTTGACGCGGCGCGCGCGGCCCTTGACCTGGCCAAGCTGAACCTGCAGCGCTCCATCCTGTATTCCCCGGTCAACGGCAACATCACCAACCTCAACCTGCGGGTGGGCGATTACGTCACGGAAGGCCATGCGCGGCTGGCGGTGATCGACGCCGATTCCTACTGGGTCAACGGCTACTTCGAGGAAACGAAGATGTGGGGCGTGCATGTGGGTGACGATGCACGTGTCAAGCTGATGGGGTACAAGGACATCCTGCCCGGCCATGTGGTCAGTATCGCCCGCGGCATCAACGACCAGAACGGCAGGCCCGACGGCCTGGGGCTGCAGGATGTCAGCCCGATCTTCACATGGGTGCGGCTGGCGCAGCGTATCCCGGTCCGTATCCACCTGGACCATGTGCCTGACAGCGTGACACTGGCGGCCGGCATGACCGCCACGATCAGCGTCGGCCCCCAGTCCCGTACCCAACGCGGCCGTCTGACGACATGGCTGCAAGACCACCTGTAAGGCGCCGGGCACGATCATGAACATCAACGCAGTTTCCCGCCGGACCGGCCTGTTCCTGACATCGGCCATTTTCCTGGCCGGTTGCACGGTAGGCCCCCGCTACCAGCCCGACCGGATGAAGCCGCCGGCCAAGTTTACCGAGGACGACCACACCGCCACCAAGGAAGAGATCGAGGAAACCACCAAGGAACTAAAGGAGTGGTGGCACCTCTTCAAGGACCCGGAACTCGACAAGCTGGTCGACAAGGCGATCGCGGGGAACTACAACCTGCAGGTCGCGGGCCAGCGCATCATGGCCGAGCGCGCGATCCGCGACGTGCAGGCATCGCAGTGGTATCCGCAGGTCGATACGCAGGCATCCGCGGGTGACGTGCGCTATTCGATCAACATCGACAACTGGCCACTGCGGCCCGGCAACCCGGTCAACCATCCGCAGGCGTCGTACCTGGGCTATGGTTTCAGCGCGAGCTGGCAGATTGATGTGTTCGGGCGCATCCGCCGCAGCGTGGAAGCCGAAAACCGCGCGGTCGAGGAATCGATCGAGGACCGTCGCGCCGTCATGGTCATGATGCTGTCCGAACTGGCCGGTGACTACATGATGCTGCGTGACCAGCAGTTGCGGCTGGAAATCGCCAACAACAACATCCATGTCGCGCAGGATGCCTATGACCTGACCAACCGCCTGTATCTGGAAGGCGTGGGTAACACCATGCAGATCGCGCAGGCCAAGGCGGAACTGGATTCACAGACGGCGGCGCGTGAACCGCTGAAAACCCATATTTCCCAGATCACGCATGCGCTTGACGTGCTGATGGGGCAGATGCCCGGCACATCGGAACTGGAACTGAAGGTGGCCAGGCCGCTGCCGCCGGTGCCGGAATTCCCGTCCACCCTGCCATCCATGGTCATTGCCAACCGTCCCGATATCCGCAAGGCGGAACGTACCTATGCCGAAGCGACGGCGCGCATTGGCGTGGCCGTTGCCCAGCTCTACCCGAATTTCACCATTCCGCTGAACTTCAACCCCAATGCATCGGCCCTGTATCAGGTGTTCCAGATGGGCGGCATGAGCTGGCAGTTCCTGATGATGGCGTCCCTGCCGCTGATGCATGGCGGGAAATACACATCCCAGATCCGCATGGCGCAGGCTGCGGCCGAAGCCAGCCGGCTGGCCTATCGCCAGTCCGTCCTCAACGGCTTCAAGGAAGTCGAGGACGCGATGGCCGCATGGCATGATGATGAAGAACACACCGAACTGCTGGCCAAGGCTGCGGAAGACAGCGCATTGGCCAGTGAGCGCGCGCGCAAGCTGTATGCCGCGGGCCTGGTCGGGTTCCTGGAAGTGCTGACAACCGAGCGCACGACCCTGAATGCGCAGAACGCCGAGGCCATGGCCCGGCTGGAACGCCTGCAGGACGCGATCAACCTGTACACGGCGCTGGGTGCAGGCTGGCAGGGTATTGCCCTGACCAATACCACCCTGCCGGTCTCACTGGAAAAGCAGAATATCCTGGCCCGCGCATTCCAGCAGTAATACGGCTACGGCCTGCTGGTTACCCGCGAACGGGGGCCAGCAGGCCGCATGTCCCGCCCATGCGGGACACGGCCCTTGGGACATCCCGCGATTCAGGGCGGGCTGCCCCAACTTAATTGAATAAAATCATGACCGATGATTGTCCTGTGCGCCGCTTATGCTAAACATGGGCGCATAGGCGAGCTTGGCGGAATGGTAGACGCACGAGACTTAAAATCTTGCGCCCGCAACAGGGCGTGCGGGTTCGAGTCCCGCAGCTCGCACCAATATAATCCATTGATATAATTTGTTTTTCTAGATTCCATCAATTGTGGTCTGGGTTTTGCTACACACATTGCTACACCCGATGCATCGCCAAAGGATTTGGGGATACTGATTCAGCTTTCAATTTGATTACTATTTCCGTTGTCGGGTTCTGGATCGATTGTTAGGAATCATTGGGAAGCGAAAGATATAGCATCTGCTCAAGACATCGATCCAGTTAGAAGCAAGACAAAGTGCTTGTGATCTGTCTTCTCTGGCCACAAGCCTGTTCATTACTCGTGAATCTATAATGAAAAATAATAAGAATTACGCATATTCCAAAGAATTATTAGATGCGATGTCTGGTGAACCGGGCTATTTGAGCATGTCGGCTACATGACAATGTCATCACCTTCCCAGTGCTAACATATTTCATATGACTGGTAAGACCAGAAAATCTGCAATCAGCAGGAAGCACATTGCACAAGAATCGGATGATAGGTACAAGGATGGTGGGTTTCCCAACCGGAGAAACCTACCAGAGTCAATATGAACAGAATGTGAACAGCGACTATGCCAAAGCAAGAGATTCCGCAGAGCGCTGTGGCTGATTTCCTTGACGCTGTTGGGGAAGTGCGGCCTAAGACGATATTAGCCGACCCGCCATGGCAGTTTATGAACAGGACCGGCAAAGTTGCGCCTGAACATCGCCGACTATCTCGATATCCGACAATGACCCTAGATGACATCTGTGCGTTGCCTGTCGCTGACATCACAGCACCAACGGCTCACCTATATCTATGGGTGCCTAATGCCCTATTACCCGATGGCCTGCGGGTTATGAAGGAATGGGGGTTTACCTACAAATCCAATTTGATTTGGCACAAAATCCGTAAGGATGGCGGATCAGATGGACGTGGCGTTGGTTTCTATTTCCGCAATGTAACAGAAATTATCTTGTTCGGCGTTAAAGGAAAAAATGCCCGAACCCTTCAAGCTGGCCGGACACAAGTGAATTATCTGGCAACGCGCAAACGCGAGCACAGTCGGAAACCAGACGAACAATATGATCTGATTGAAGCATGCTCCCCAGGACCATATCTGGAAATGTTCGCACGGGGGCCGCGTAAAGGCTGGACTGTATGGGGTAATCAGGCAGATGATTATGAACCATCATGGGACACGTATAAACATAACAGCCGTAGTGAACGCCTGCTAAAAACAGCCGGGGAAAACGGGGCTTTCGAGTTTATCGCTGATTAATCATCCATATCGTCGTCAGTCCCGGAGTTCGTATCTAAAACAGAGATATCTTTCGTCGAACGACGAATGGGGTTGGCAGCCTTCCATGCTTCAAAATCTTTGATAAGGGATGGTCTAATTCCCAAGGCAAGAATCGGGCACCCACCCCCACGGCCAGCTTCGATACGATATGTAAGCTTACCCATCCACGTTGTTGATGCGCCGTATTTTCCTTGGCTCATCTCTTTCTCAGACCGCTTCTGTAAATCATTAAATGCCGGGATCAGTTCTGCACTTCGCGTCAGCAGGATACCGGCCGAAATGATATTGCATTCATAGAAGCTGCGAAGTGCGTATAAATCCCGATCAAACGTCTGATCTTTTGAGTTCCACTCCATATCAAAAGCAACGCGATCTTTCACAAAATCTATTTTGTGGCCATCGACAAAAGAGTCAATCTTGTAACGCTCTATGACTTTCGGAGCCTTGCCGCCCCTTTTGCTTGGATCGGTATATGTCACACGATTAATGAGCAAATCTGCTGTAACTCGCGTCTCGCGCCATCCTAGCGGATGAAATAAATTTTCTACCCCTTTGGCGATCTTAGATTTATTTCCACCACCTGAAATAATGTCGTCAGGGAGAATTCGAAATTTCATCAAAGTTTCAGTCAGTTCCCGAAATTCGTTAGAACATGACGATGCAAGAATTTGAGCGGCATTCCGGTAACTTTTAACTTCATACAGATCAAAGAAACCTTCCGGAAATAAGGAACGGTCTTCTCTGTCGAGTGAGTTAATAGTGATGACCTTGGGCAGGTCATCCGTCTCCTTTGTCATCGAATCGGCCTATTCAACTGCATGCCCTATATCGATACCCGGTTCTCGTTTCTAAGCCAAATCATGACCTTAACCATCAGACACAGGCTATTTCTGCTGCCCGACTCGGTGGTTGGCAATTCCCTGATAATTTGCTACACACATTGCTACACGTTCTGGAAAACTTCATTTTTTCAGTGTGTTATGTCATGACGTGCGGGATTGTGAGAATTCGAGTCCCGCAGCTCGCACCACTTACCAGAAGATAACCTATTGGTTTTATTGTGTTTTCTTCTGGTTTTGGTTGTTTAGATCAGGAGAAATCTGATTTCTCCATAATCCTTCTCCACAGTTATAAAGCATAGCTCAATGCTGAAACTGTCGGGGATTGCCTGCTACATAATTTTTTCAGCCGCAGACTTAGACACATAAGTCATTGTCTGATTGCTGACGTGTAGGAGCATTGTGAAAACGTGACAACATTCGAAGATATCGTCCGCACTTGCGACAATCTTATGGGCCTCAAACCAGTCTGGGGACTTTCAGAAGAACCTGTCATGTGCTTTTCCAAAAAAGGGACAGCAAAATCAGTGGCCGAACGATCCTTGACCCAGCACTATTTTGTCACAATTGGTGCGGGTTCTAACGTGCCTCAGAAATTCAAGGGCAGAATTCTGGAACTGGTAAGAGCGACAGGGAAATACGGCGAAACAGCCGCTTTTGTCCGAAATTCCGTGCTAAAAGAGAGACTCTCACAGTGGCCTTTTGCGATAGTTACGTCCGAAACGTATGATGTCATCGGCCATCCAGATATCCTGAGCGATGTAGGGCTTCCGGATAAAAAAATCATAACTAATGCATATGATAGCGTTTATCGCGATGAAGAACGCATCCATCTTTTTTGGGAAAAGATTAAGGATTTTCCAGTCAAACGCAGAACAGACGTAATAGCTCCACCCGGTTTTTATGATGATGGAAAGGTTGAATATTCATCAACATTCTACCCAAGATTGAAATTCACATCATCGGAAGGAAAGCGGGTATATAAACTTTCATGTCAAGTAGAGCGTTCGCCAGAGCTTAAAAAAGCAGCAAAACTGGCAAATCGAGAACGCAATGATGGCAAACTTGTTTGCGAAGCATGTGGCTTCTCTGACGAGTCGGCAGGAATGTTTGATGCTCATCATATTAGTCCAGTTGCCTGCGGCCAACGTGACAGTACCGTAGATGACTTGTCTGTTTTATGTCCCACTTGCCACCGATGGGCGCACGTCAAAGGTGATGACGCATTAGCTCCCCTTCCCATCTCACTGCTGCGGCAGATCAGGGGAACACAGAAATAGGTGATAGTGGCCGCTTGATTTCCCCATGATCCTTCTCCAAAGTGCCTTCATTGCGATGAGATGGATTAAGAAGAATTTGGCGGTTTCCCCGGGGATTCTAGCATGATGCGGAGTGCAGGATCATGAGTGTTCGAGTCCGGCAGCTCGCAGTTTCTTTGGAAGCCTGACTGTAAAACAGTCCGCGAATTACAAAGAAGTTCTTAGATGCTGTTTGAAAAGATATATCCAATAACATATCGAAATCATAAAAGTTTTTGGTGAAGCTTTTTCCCAAAAAGCTTCAGAAGACTTCACTTTAAAATAAAGACGGCGCCCGCAAACCAACCGTCTGTAATTTTGACGGGTCATGCGAAACAGACCCACAGGCATGAATACCTGCGGGCCTGTAAAAGTGCGCGATGCGTTTATACGCCGTGATAGCCAGCAACCCTATAAACCCGTATCAGTCCCTGTAATCCGGCTGTTCACGATCCAGCTTGCGGCGCAGGGCCTGCCAGATCAGGCGGCCCTGATCGGGATCATCATCAAACTGCTTCTTCGCACGCAGGATCTGCGCTTCGGATGGAACATGCAACGGCACGCCCGTCGCCTGCGCCGCGATCTGGATCTTGCATGACTGGTTCAGGTAATACATGCGGTAGAATGTATGCGCGACGGTCGCGCCAACGGTCAGCAACCCATGGTTCTGCAGGATCAGCGCATTACGCTCACCAAGGTCGCGCACAAGGCGTTCGCGCTCGCTCAGGTTGTCATCCGCCGCAATCCCCTCATAGGGATGGAAGCCGACGCTGCCGTAGAATTCCATGTTGATCTGGTTCAGCGGCAGGATGTTCCGGTCCTGTGCCGCCACCACCATACCGGGGACGGTATGGGTATGCATGACGCAGGCGGCATCCGGCCTGCTGCGGTGGATGGCGGAATGGATGACAAACCCCGCCGGGTTGATCGGCCATGACGTTTCCTGTTTGGGCAGGCCGTCGGCATCCACCACGACCAGTGAACTTGCGGTAATTTCCTCGAACAGAAGACCGTAGGGATTGACCAGATAGGCATGACGGTCCCCCGGCAGACGCACGGACAGGTGCGTATAGACAAGGTCGGTCATGTCAAAAAGCGCCATCAGGCGGTAGGCTGCCGCCAGGTCCTCACGCAGGGCCTGTTCGGTCGTGGCAGATGATGTAGCCGGTGAAGTAGACATGATGTCGGAAAATCCCATCCTGTAGCAAACGCCTGACCGCCGTGGCGGGTCAGGCCTTATCGTTTTTCGTGCGCTTGAAATGCCCGAACGTGGCCACCTTGCGCGCGCCCGTGGGCAGCGACAGCGTCCCGTCCGCCACGCGACGGACAAGGTACTGGTAGGTCTGCAACGCCTGCGCCCACATGTGTTCCCCGATTGTAATGGTCTCATAATCCTGCGCGCCATTGGCAAAGGCTGGCAGCGGCTGGATCCTGGTATGATAGTCGCAGGCATAGAACAGGGGAAAGGAATATCGCTCCGCCGGGACACTGCGCACGCGATGCGCGGTGGCGACAAACGCGCCCGCCGTCATGACTTCCAGCATGTCGCCGATATTGACCACAAAGGCGCCGGGCACCGGCGGCGCGTCAATCCATTCACCATTGCCGTTCATCACTTCCAGCCCCGGCTGGTCCGCCAGCAGGATGGTGAAGCATTCATAATCGGTATGCGCGCCAATACCGGGCGCATCCCTTACATCCGCATCATACGGGTAATGGATCATGCGCAGTTTGGAAGGCGGGAAATTGGCATGGTCATCGAAATACGTTTCCGGCAGCCCCAGCGCCAGCGCAAAGCCACGGAACAGCGTGCGCCCCAGCGCGAAAACGGATTTGTAATAGGCTTCGGCCTCGGTCCGGAAACCGGGCACCGTGGGCCAGTTGTTCGGCCCCAGCAGCGGCGTGCCCGCCTTGACCAGCGGATTGTCGGCCGGGACCTCGAAACCGATGTCAAAGGCTTCCTTATGGTCCGGGCGGCCCTTGCTGTAGACTTCCTCGCCTTCCGGCACGTAGCCCTTATGCGTGGCGGACGCGCCGATGTAGTATTTCATCTTTTCTTCGTAAGGCAGCGCGAAGAAATCCCGCGCGGCCTTGCGCACCCCCGCGATTGCGGCATCCGGCACGTCATGGCCGGAAATATAGAGGAAACCGACATTGCGCGCCGCCGCCCCGAGTTCTTCCGCCACGGCCTGACGCGCGGCAAGATCAGGACTGTACAGCCCCGCGATATTGACAACGGGAATGGACGTAAAGGTCTCGACGTGACCGGGCTTTACCGTATCCTGTGTGGTAGACGTCATGACGCGTGATCCTGTTGCTTGGTCGGGATGAAGTCCAGAAAATGCTGGCGTTCCGTCTGCCCCATCCACACATTCAGCCCCCACAGGTCGGCCACCGGCACATTGGTGAAGGGCAGCGTGTGCAGATAGCCATCCGGCCCGCATTCGGGGGTCAGGGTCGTGGTGGCGTAGCCCCGCGCCATCTGTGACAGCCAGACCTTCTCCCAGAACTGCTGGTGAAAGCGCAGGGCGGGCTGGTATTCGGGGGCGGCCGGGTGGGGCACCTGCGGCCCCTGGTCGTACCCCACGCGGGCCTGCACATGATGCACCCGGCTGATAAAGGCGCTGAAATCATCCAGCGGGTCATCAAGCAGGCGTTCGCAGGTCACGACCCAATGGCTGATATCAGTCGTAAACAGCACGTCGGGGTGCTGGCGGATGACGTCCAGCGTCATCCACGGGCTGGACAGGATGCGCGCGCGATGGGTTTCAAAACTGCATAACAGGCCGGTATCGCGCGCCACGTCCTGCGCCCGCGCAATGAATTCGACCTGCTGGGCCGCATTCCAGCGGTCGTTGCCACCCAGCACGTTGATGAAACGTGGTGACATGGGCGCCGCGCGTTCCAGTATGGCGCGCAGGTCGGCGACATGCTCATCCACGCTGGCGGCCTGCCGTGGCAGCACGCCGCCGCCGGTCATGGCGATGCCGATATAGGGCACGCCCTCGCCGCGCAGGACCCGCGCGCATTCGGCCGCCTGCGCCACGGTGGGCGGGATGCGTGCCTCGATCCCGTCAAAACCGGCCGCCCGCATGTCGGCAATGGGCTGGCCCCACGGGCGCGTGTCACCCCACAGCGTCCTGAATATGTCCAGTTGCATCAGGCGCCGCCCCCCGGCGCAGGCCAGGCGGGAAAACCGGACGGGATCGAGGCACGGATCATGTAATGCAGCTACCCCTTCAACAGACGCGGAATGATATGTTTATGCAACGACGATCAACCGCTGCGGTCACATGTGTAAATAGGAATTTTCCAAAGTACACTTAGGCATGCACAGCACCAAGGGCAGGGCGGACAAAAAGCGGGGCCACGTCATTTGCCCGATGGGTCGACAGCCTGTATCTGACCGGCGACAGGGACACGATTTTCCGAAGGGCATGATGCAGAACAATTCCGAAAAGGCACTCGCCTTGCTGATTGACGGGGATAACGCATCCCCCCGGATCATTATTGGCCTGCTGGAAGAAATCGCCAGTTACGGGGTGGCCAGTGTCAAGCGCATCTATGGCGACTGGACAAAGCCCAACCTGAATGGCTGGAAGGAATGCCTGCTGGAACACGCAATCCAGCCCGTTCAGCAATTTGCCTATACGACCGGGAAGAACGCCACCGATGGCGCAATGATCATCGATGCGATGGACCTGCTGTATACCGGGCGTTTCGCGGGGTTCTGCATTGTATCGAGTGACAGCGATTTCGCCCGCCTTGCCGCCCGCATCCGTGAACAGGGGGTCACGGTCTATGGGTTCGGGGAACGCAAGACGCCACGCCCCTTCATCACGGCATGCGACAAATTCGTCTATTTCGATGTCCTCAACCACCATGCCGCGCATGACGCAGAGACGCACAGGCACCACCGGGCAGACCGGGCCATATCCCGCAGCCTGCCCGCCGCCCAGCCGGTGCAGACCCTTGACAAACAGGACCTGGACAAGCTGCGCAACGCCATCAATGCATCATCGAATGAAGATGGATGGGCCAACCTTGCCTCGGTCGGCGCGCACCTGGCCAAGCAGGCGTCGGATTTCAACGCCCGCAACTTCGGCTATACGCGCCTGAGCGACCTGATAACCGATTCCGGCATTGTCGATGTCGAATGGGTCGGCCACCACCCGAAGGTGGTCATGGTGCGGCTGAAGAAATAACCCCGCCGCACCCCGGCCCTATGCCGCGTCGATCCGGGTATCGGCCAGCAGCACGGCATGCAGCAGGACATTGGCGCCCGCCGTCACATCCGTCGGCTCGGCGCTTTCGGCCTCGTTATGGCTGATGCCGTTCAGGCAGGGGACGAACACCATGGCGGTTGGCGCCACCTGCGCCATGTAGGCGGCGTCATGGCCGGCGCCGGATACGATATCGCGCATGGAATACCGTTCCTCCGCCGCCGCCTCGCGCACGCAGGCGACGCAGGTGGGGTCGAAATGCACGGCGGCTGAATTCCATACCGGCGACACGATCGCCTCAACCCCGCAATCCTCGGCCAGTGCCGCGATCCGGGCGCGGAAATCCTGTTCCATCGCCTCCAGCACCGTGTCGGACGGATTGCGCAGGTCAACGGTGAACATGACGTTGCCGGGAATGACATTGCTGCTGGCGGGCTGGCAGTCGACAATGCCGACCGTGCCCAGACCGTCCTTATGGGACATCGCAACACCATGCACCGCATCAATCATGCGGGCAGCAGCCCACATGGCGTCGGCGCGCATGGTCATGGGCGTGGTGCCCGCGTGGGAATCGCGGCCCATCACCCGCACTTCGTACCAGCGCATGCCCTGGATGCCCTGCACCACGCCGATGGTCTTTGCTTCGGCCTCCAGCACCGGCCCCTGCTCGATATGCAGTTCGAAATACGCGGCGGCGGGATGCTGGCCACAGGGCTGCGCGCCCGCCTGCCCGCCCTGCGCCAGGGCGTCGCCAAGGGTGATGTCGTCCCGGTCCGCGCGGCTGCGGGCATAGCCTTCGGTAAAGACCCCGGCAAATACACCGGATGCCAGCATGGGGGGCGTAAAGCGGGCGCCCTCCTCATTCGTCCAGTTGACGATTTCAATCGGGTGACGGGTCTGGACCTTGCCATTTTCCAGCGCGCGCAGCACCGCGATACCCCCCAGCACGCCCAGGATGCCATCAAAACGCCCGCCGGTCGGCTGCGTGTCCAGATGGCTGCCAATCATGATCGGCTTCAGGCCAGGCTGCGTGCCGGGACGGCGCGCGAACTGGTTGCCCATGGAATCATGGATGACCTCACACCCCAGCGCCCGGCATGTGCCGGCGAACCATTCGCGCACCTTCAGGTCGTCCGCACCCAGCGCCAGACGATGCAGCCCGCCCCGCGCGGTCGCGCCAAAACCGGCCGTTTCCATCAGGTCGGACCATAGCTGCGAGCCATCAATCGAAATGCTGTTTTCCATAGCCATGGGTCTGTCTCTCCGTTGAATGACGCCGGACAATGCGGAACTGGCAAAGGATGCACCAGCTCGCCAGGGCGGGCCATGCCGTACCGCGCGACGGGGCCATGCGGGCCATGCCGCACATGCCAGGGGCAGTGCACGGCCGGACCATGCCCACCCCTACGCCATGCCTGCCCCTACACGGTGTTTCAGCCCTTCTTCAGGGACTTGCGGCGCAGCGGCATGGTCATGCAGTGGATGCTGCCGCCACCTTGCGAGAACTGGTTGAGTTCGGGGTCCAGCACCGTCAGGCCTTCGGCGCGCAGCATCTGGTTGATGCGCGTGCAGTGATGGGGACTGACCACGCGTTCACGACCCAGCGACAGGACGTTGCAGCCCATGTCGCGCATGGCTTCCTTGTAGCTGACCGGCAGCAGGCGGATGCCCTGCGCGCGGAACCAGTCCAGGTCCTCATCGGCAATCACGTCCACCGCGGCGATGGCCAGGTCTTCCGCCACCATGGTGAAGATCACGTCCAGGTGCAGGAAATGCTCGGGGAAGCGGATCATGCGGCAGGTCCAGCCGGCTTCCTCGAACCAGCCTATGAACTCGGCGGCACCCGCCTCGTCCGTGCGGCCACCACTGACGCCAACCGCCAGCAAGCCGGGACGGATGATGTGGATGTCACCGCCTTCGATATGGCCCTTCGTGCAGGTCTTCCAGATTTCGTCCTTGCCATAGAAATCGTGGATCGGCGTGATTTCCGCCGTGCGCTCGGGACGGGCGAGGTTGGTGACGACAGTGCCGAACGGCGTGGTCTGGGAACTGTCGCGGGTGTACACCTCATACGGCATGTCCTTGTGCGGGGTCAGGAAATGGCAGCTGACCTGTTCGCCCTCCAGCGTGGCGACAAGTTCCCTGAACTGCGCATTCAGCGCGGCGCGATCGATCTTCGCACCGTTGGCCATGCTCTGGATGGCGATATCATTACTGGGAATCCAGGAATAATAATCAGGGGGACAGAGCAGCACATCCGCCAGATCCCCGGTTTCACTGTCAATAAACCAGCGGTTCGCGACCATTGCCTTTAATCCTTGTCACATAGCTGAATACACTAGGGTATTTTCCCAAAAGATAGCGGGGGGCGCGGACGTTCAAATATCAATGGTCCATAGTTTACTTTGTATTTTCATTAATCTTGACACATGAACCCCGCGCCCGTTCCCGTCGGGCGGGCGCCTGCGTGGCAGCCGCGCGGGCCGGATATTTTTTTCATTTCCAGATCAGTATCCTATGCTTTTCCACCCGGTCGCCACACATAATCATTCCACCCGCCCATCGTTGCGGTTTATGGATAATCCTGTCAACGAATTGGCCATTTCCGACAATGAGAAGCGACAGATGCCTGCCTATGTTCCCATACAGGAATGATTCCGGTTGCCCGCATGGCGGCACGGCATGTTCCATGTCTGACACCTGGTGGACCGGTCCTGCATGACGCGAGAACATACATCAAGTCCGGGCAACGGCGCGCCCCCGCGCCGCAGGGCGGCACACCGCAAGGCCGCCGGTTTTCACGGCCAGATCGCCGAGGTGGACCTGCGCCTGCTGCGCGTGTTCCGCACGGTGGCCGAACATGGCGGTTTCGCCGCCGCCGAGGTGGCGCTGGGCAAAAGCAAGTCTTCCATCAGCATCGACATCTCGGCGCTGGAAAACCGGCTTGGCCTGCGGCTGTGCATGCGCGGGCGCAGCGGATTCGCGCTGACGGCGGAAGGGCGGATGGTGATGGAGGCCACCAACACCCTGTTTTCCGACATCGCGCGTTTCCAGCAGCGCATCAACGAAGCCAGCGGCACCCTGTCGGGACGGTTCTGCCTGTATGTGCCCGACAATATCCAGATCCATGGTGAGACGGCGCTGGTGCGCGCGATCGAAATCTTTACCACCCGCCATCCCGGCGTGTTCCTCGACATCCGTTCCGCGTCCTCGCGGGAGGTGGAATTCGCGGTGCTGAACGGGCAGGCTTCCGCCGGGATCATGCTGAACCCGCGCCACCTGCCCGACATGCACGCAACCCCCCTGTTCCGGGAGGAACTGCACCTGTTCTGCGGCATGCGCCATCCGCTGTTCAGCATGCCCGAGGCGGAGATCACCCCCGAAGTGCTGTCCCGTCACCGCATGATCGAGGTATCGGGCGCCGCGTCATCGCCCATGTGGGAGGGGATACGCCCCCGCCTGACCTTTGCCGCGGCAGCCGAAAACGTTGATTCGCGCGCGCTGCTGATCCTGTCGGGCAGTTATGTCGGTTTCCTGCCCGAACCCTTTGCCCAGCCTCTGCTGCGCGACGGCCTGCTGCGCCGCATCACGCTGGGGGGGCTGGAACTGGTTACGGGTTTCCACTTCATTGCCCGGCCTTCGCCCGAAACCGGGCTTATGATCGATATATTTCGCCGCATTCTGGAAGAAGCCTGCTAACGCGGGCACCATAGGATGGTTTTCCACCCCCGACTCCTGCCCCATACCCCCGTGGAGCACACCATATGACCCACTCCATGGCGCAGTTCATGCGCCGCTGTCCTTTCCGCTTGCGCCCCCGCGTACTGGCAGCCGCCCTTGGCGGGGCACTGGCCATTGCGGGAAGCGCGCTGGCCGCCGATCCCGACCTGCCCGGCTTCATCCATGATGGCACGCTGACAGTCTGCACCAACCCCACCCTGCCGCCGATGACGTTCGTGAACGGCACCGACGTCAACGCCGTGGACGGGATCGATATGGATATCGCCCACCGGCTGGCGGAATACTGGCACGTGCCCATGGTCGTCACGACCATGGACTTTACCGGCCTGTTCCCCAGCCTTGCGGCGCAGCGATGTTCGATGGTGGCCAGTGGCATCATAAAGCTGCCGGACCGCGAGAAGAATTTCGATGCCGTCTCCTATCAGGATACGGCGCTGGTAGTCGTGGCGCGCGCCGGGACCCCGCCCCTGTCCAGCATGACCGACCTGTCGGGCAAGACGGTGGCCGTGCAGTCGGGCACCAGCTACAGCGCACGGCTGGCAAAGGAAAATGAGGCACTGGCCCAGGCGGGCCGCGCGCCCATCATCATCCAGCAGTACCCGACCGAGGACCAGGTGGTGCAGCAGGTGCTGATCGGGCGTGTCTTCGCCTTCGCCAGCCAGGATGTGGAACTGTACTACCGGCAGGAACAACTGCACGGCAAGGTCAACGTCATCCTTGTGCCACCCTACCCCGAATACCGGCATTTCGCGCTGTATATCCGCAAGAACGCGCATGACCGCGAACTGCTGGAACAGGCCATCGCCACCATGGGCCAGAACGGCCAGATGGCCGCGATCCAGAAAAAATGGGCCATCTCCCCCGATGCGGCGAAGGCGCTGGCCCACACGCCGCCCGCCCCCATGTTCCGGTGGGACACGTTCTTTTCCGCGCTGACATCCACCGCCTTCATGCGCGGGGCGTTCATCACGCTGGCGGTCGCCGTGCTATCGCATTTCACCGCCATCATGATCTCGATCCCGATGGCGCTGGCGCTGAACGGGCGGGATTCTCTGCTCAAGATGGTGCTGAAGGGATATGTATCGGTATTCCGTGGCGCGCCGACGCTGCTGCAACTGCTGTTCATATGGAATGCGCTGCCGCAGTTCCTGCCGGTCTTCCGCGAGGCATGGTTCACCCCCTTCCTGGCCACGTGGCTGTCGCTGTCGATCAACGAATCCGCCTATCAGGTCGAAATCAACCGCGCCGCCCTTGGCGCGGTGGACAAGGGGCAGGAACTGGCGGGGGACGCGCTGGCCATGTCCCGGCGGCAGGTGTACCGCCATGTCATCTTCCCGCAGGCGCTGCGCATTGCGCTGCCGCCCACCATCAATGAATTCATAAGCCTGCTGAAGACCACGTCGCTGGCATCCGTCATTTCGCTTCAGGAACTGCTGGCGGTGACGCAGATCCAGGTGGCGCGCACGTTCGAATTCACGGAATATTACGCCGCGGCGCTGGTTTACTATCTGGGCATGGTTTTCTTTTTCCTGTTCCTGCAAAAACGTGTCGAGCGCCGCTTTGCATGGGCTGACCGTCACAAGGCGACCGCCAATGAATCCTGATCCCAAGAGCATGCCCGACCCGTCGGCCATGATTTCGGTCCGCAACCTGAGCAAGTTGTACAAGGACTTCATCGCACTCGACCGGATCAGCTTTGATGTGCAGCGTGGGGAAAAGATTGTCGTGCTGGGGCCGTCGGGTTCGGGCAAGTCAACGCTGATCCGCTGCTTCAACCGCATCGAACCGCACGACAGCGGCATCCTGAGCATTGATGGCCAGGTCATCAATGCGCAGAGCGACCTTACGCAACTGCGCGCGACCGTCGGGCTGGTGTTCCAGAATTACAACCTGTTCCCGCATCTGAGCGTGCTGGACAACTGCACGCTGGCCCCGCGCCTGGTCAAGAAAACCCCCCGCGCCGAAGCGGAGGCAATGGCCATGCGCTTCCTGAAGCAGGTCAATATTGCCGAACAGGCCAACAAATACCCCATCCAGCTATCAGGCGGGCAGCAGCAGCGCGTGGCGATCGCGCGCGCGCTGTGCATGCAGCCCGAGGTCATGCTGTTTGACGAACCGACCGCGGCCCTGGACCCCGAAGCGATTTCGGGCGTGGTCGCGATCATGAACGACCTGGCCCAGCAGGGCATTACCACCCTGTGTGTCACCCATGAAATGGGGTTTGCGCGCCATATCGCCGACCGGATCATTTTCATGGACAAGGGTCGGATTCTGGAAATCACGCCACCGGCCGAATTCTTTACAAACCCCAAGACACAGCGCGCGCGGGACTTCCTGGACCAGATGATTTCCTACTGACAGGCATACCACGCATATCGCAGGACAGGACCTGTCATGACGTGAAAGCCTTCCTGTATCCGGCAGGGATAAAAGAAGAAAGCGGAACAGGCACTGTCACCGATGAGACATGGGCGATCCGGGCACGGGTTCCCGACCGGGCATTCCCGCAAAACGGCGCGATGCACCCGTCACCTGTCCCGGGTGGGCCTATCATTGCCGACATCGGGTGGAATGCCTGCGGGCACGTCCCCATAAATGGCGCGTTGTCGCCACCAGATACGCGAAAACAGCTATTTCGTTCCGTGCCATCATCCACATCACATCATCAGGCCGGATCAGGCCATAACAGGCTAAACATGAGATGTGTCCTCGTGTTTCACAGGATGTTGTAGCCAGGCAACATCCAAAAAAAACCGGACCATTTCCTGCCGCTTCATAAAAAAGCATCCAGCACATGGTGAAGCATTAAATTCACATAATTATCAATGTGTTATATAAATTCTACACATTTGTAGCAGCCCAGTTATTAGGCTTTCGATCCATTACCTGCGGATAATGAAAAGTATGATTTGGCTTCTTATAAACCAAAGCACAAGACGCCTTACTGTAAGAAACAAGGCAAGACAAACGGGGTTTCTTGCGCCCCAGGGATCGGTTCTAACGGGAATGAAACAGGAATATCGGCATGAAACTATATTTTTTACGTCATTCCTTCCGTATTCTGGCCGCGGTCCCGGCATCTGTCAGCCTGCCGGCCCTGTCCTGCCTGCTGCTGACATCGACATCACCGCTGGCGGTTGCCGCAACGGCGCCTGCCAGCGCCCAATCGGTTGATACGAAACATGTTGCCGCACACCGTTCCGCCGCCACGCCAC
>NZ_NKUB01000024.1 GCF_003207895.1 Komagataeibacter swingsii | reverse complement strand
CGCCCATGAATTCCGGCAGGCTTACAATGCTCAGGCCATAGTCTGCGCCGAAGGCAGCCAGTTGATCGTGACAACCGGCGTTGTCGCCACATCAGCGGACAGGCTCATGGCGGCGGCGAAGACCAGCGGCACGGCGACGGTGCCTGCGTACATGACCAGCGCATGCTGCAGGCCAAAGGCAAACAGCATGCCTGCGGGCAGCATTTCATCAACGGGGTGTACCGGACCTGTCTTCACAATCCATTTCCCAGGCTGCCTGCCGCCCGCGTGTTCACTACAGCGGGACGGCATTGACACAAAGAACCCCGCCTTTTGGAAAAAAGGCGGGGTTTGCCATGTGTGACGATAATCAGAAGGAAGTGGAAATCGTGCCGGTCATGCTGAAGCGCGGCTCGACCATGAAGGAGTTGCCATCCGCATAGCGACCGTTGCTGGCGCCATAAAAGACGGGGTAACCAGCGCCGCCGTTGCTCTGCGCGCCCGCATGGTAGATCGCGCCCATCGCCCCGGTCCGGACGATCGACCCGGTCAGGTTGGTGAAGTTGAGCTTGAAGGTCGGGGACTTGGCATACATGAACGGCTTGAAGTGATAGCCAAGCGACAGCGTATCGGTCACGTAACCCGGGATGCGTTCGCTGTTGTCCAGCGCCACGGACTGCGGGCCGGTATAATGCACCGCCGCATTGGCGAAGAAACCACGGTATTTATACGTCAGGCCGAAATTGGCCATGATGCGTGGCGCCATGATCGCCTGCTGCCCCTTGGCGGCGTAGGTCGTGCCGGTATTGGGGTCCGTTACGTTGGAATCCTGTGTCGCGTGCAGGTACTCAAATGAAGCATACGGGCTGAAACCATGGATCGGGCGGCTTGCGATCATCGCGTCAAAGCCGCGCATGGTCTGGTTGCCCGCCTCGATCGGCACATACTGGTTGGCCCCAATATAGGTATCCATCAGGCGATTGGTCACGTTGTAGTTGAACAGCGACAGATCAAACATGACGTATTTGTCATGATACCGATACCCCAGCTCTTCCTTGATGGAATACTGGTTCTTCAGCATCTTGGCATACTGGGGGTCCAGCCAGCCCAGGTCGGTGGCGCTCGGTTCGCGGTAATCGCCTTCCGCGTTCACATAGATCTGGTGATGGTCGTTGAAGGTGTAGCTGATGGAAAGCTGCGGCAGGGGTTCCGTCGTGTTGGCGCCCATCCTGCCCGAAGCCGTGCCGTTCTTGCCATAGACCCACGACCCGGTATTGGGGTTGGATGTCCACCCCTTGTCCCATGCATCGGACATGACGAACTTGAATCCCGCATGGATCTGCAGCCTGTCGTTGAAATACTTGGCCGTATCCTGGATGAACAGGGCATGCAGTTCGTAACCCGCGTTCACGCCAGTCGTACCGTATGCCGTACTCTGGTAGGCTGCCCAGTTGGGGCTGGGGTCCGCACCATTGGCCATGGTGTTGCTGCCCGGATAATTCTGGATCGTCTGGTTGTTTTCATACCAGTAGCCAAACGACAGGTAGTTGTGCTTGTCGAGATGATGCCCGAACTTCGCGACGACACCGACCTGGCGCGCTTCATTTTCCAGGAAGTAGGCCGTCGTGTTCTGGGCCTGCTTCACATCCCAGTACGGATTGCCGTTGGTATAGCCCGACGGGGACACATAAGGCGTGCCGTTACCCGGTGAACCATCCCAGCCCTGGCCGAAGCTGAAATAGGGTTGCAGGTCGAACGTGAACTTCGCCGGCAGCACGACATGAATCGGTGCCGTCAGGAAGATCTGGTTCCAGTGATCGTTGTTGTTTTTCCAGTAGTTGTCACTGGTCGGGTCCGAATTGCGGCCATAACCGGTACCCGTATGCTTGTAGTTATAGAACGCCGAGCTGTCGGGATAGGCGTCGATGGTGAAGTCTTCGTAGTTCCATGACAGGAACAGACGCGCATTCGAACCGTTTGCCCAGTCTTTCTGCAAGCCGAAATCAATGTGCTTGCGTTCATTGATGCCCGAACCCATCCACGAACGCGCATGCGTGTTGGAAAACGAGAAATAGCCACGGACGCCGGTCCTGCCGATATCGCCCGATTCAAGGCGGATGAATTCACGCGACAGGTTGTTCGTCCCGTAGGAGAAATCCGTCATGCCGCCGAATTTGTGCGACGCCGTGTGCGAATGTTCATTCATCACGCCACCGGCAGCCGACATGACCGGCAGGTCGGTGCCTGCGGTGCCGGGGGTGACTTCAACACTATCGAGGTTTTCGGAATCGATATCCTCGGCCATGTACTTGGCCGCCGCCGCGGGCGCGCCATCAACCATCAGGCCCATGTCCAGATCGGTCAGGCCACGGGTCTGGATCTGGCCCCCTTCCATGCCCGAGGAATCCGGGGTGGTGACATTCAGGCTGGGCAGGTTCTTGACCAGGTCAAGCGCCGTGCTGGTCGGGCTGCGCATGTCAATGAACTGCTTGCCCACGGTCTGGACCGCATGGGGCGCCGTTTCCAGCCGCATCATGCCACCACCGCCATCGCGCGCCTGACGGGATGAGGCGACGCGGATTTCTTCGGGTTCCTGCCGGTCCACGATGCCCGTGGGCTGCGCCGGGGCCTTTGGCTTTGCCGCCGCCACATGTCCGGGCGTGACATGGCGATGCTGTGCCGGTGTAGGTGTTGCCGTCTGTGCCCACGCATCCGCCCCCGTGGCGATACAGACACTGCCCACCAGGCAGGACATGGCCCGCAGCCGTGCCTTCAGTCCCGGCATCCGCAGGCCGGCCAGTCCGGCGCGTCCCCCCGCGACCCGTACCTGACGTTTTACTGCGCTATAGATATCCCGGCCCGTCTTCATGTATTCCCCCGCAAATATATGTGGCGTCCGCTCTCACGGGCAGACATGCGGTTTCCAGTGGCAGCCATCCCCGTCTGCCTTGCTGTCCACAGCCCTGTCCCGTCCGGTCATGCTGAAGTCATTACGGAAACTAAACATTCCGCCTGTCTGTTGACTTATGAAATACACATGCACAGGCAAAGTTTAAAAAATGCAACACGCTGTTTATCTATCTGCCCACAGCCCGGCACCCCCTGCGGGCACCAGTCCGTATCCCGCGCAAATACAACGATTTTCGCATTTTTCCTGATTTTTCCGACTGGATGGAAGCAGCATGGAACAGGCTGAACAATATGGCCTGTGTGTCTTTGATACCACAGGGCAAATCGCCAGAATGCCTCAAAAATCAGCATTTCTTCCAACAGGGCCAGACACAAAAAAACGGCCCTTCCCGAAGGAAGGGCCGTCGTACCAACCGTTACATGGTCATCAGGAACTGGCTGGCTTACTGCGCATCCATGAACTGGTCACTGCCCATGATACCCAGCTTGCTCACACCCAGGCGCTGCGCATCCGCCAGCACCTTCGCCACGACCTTGTAGCTGGCCAGGCGGTCGGGATGGATGTGCATTTCCGGCTGGACCGGCTGGGCCGCCGCATCCCTGAAACGGGCCTGCAGGTCCGCATCACCGGCAACGGGTTCGCCATTCCATGTGATGGTGTTGTCAAAATCGATCGCCACCGTGTCCACAACCGGATCCGGAGCGGTGGAAGGCGGGGGATTGCCCTGCGGCAGGTCGATCGAGACTGAATGCGTCTGGAGCGGAATGGTGATGATCAGCATGATCAACAGCACCAGCATGACGTCAATCAGGGGCGTGGTATTGATATCGACAATACCTTCGTCCTCGGTCGTGCTGTCTGAGCCGATATTCATGCCCATGGTCTACTCTCCCGAAATTGGCCGGGGCACGCAGGCCCCGGCCGGGAATGGATATCAGCCGTGCGGCTGCTCGGTAATGAAGTCGATGTGGACGATACCCGCCTGCTGGCAGGCTGCGATCACCTTGCCCACACCTTCGTATTTCGCCGCCTGGTCACCACGGATCTGGATCTGTGGCTGCGGGTTTTCCGCCGCCACGTGTTCCAGATGGGATTCCAGGTCGGCATAACTGGTAAGCGGCGTTTCGTTCCAGTATGCCTGCCCCTGCGGGGTTACCGCGATGACGATGTTGTTCATCATCGTCCGGGTGGGCTGGTTAGCATCCATGGGGAGGCTAACCTTGATGGTATGTGTCGCGACGGGGATGGTGATCAGGAAGATGATCAGCAGCACCAGCATGACATCGACAAGCGGTGTGGTGTTGATGGCGGACACCACCTCGTCTTCATCGCTGCCACCTCCAACTTGCATACCCATGATCAGGCCACCCGGTTATCGATAGTCGTCGTGGTCGGGGAGTTGTCCGGATGGATGGTGATTTCCGCACCATGGCGATAACCACCCATCAGGATCGACTGCACGTCAGCGGCGAAGTTGCGGATCTTGTCCATCGCACCCTTGTTGCGGCGGACCAGCAGGTTGTAGCCCAGAACCGCAGGCACGGCGGTGCCCAGGCCGATGGCGGTCATGATCAGCGATTCACCGACCGGGCCGGCGACCTTGTCGATCGAGGCCTGGCCCGCGATGCCGATGGCCGTCAGCGCGTGGTAGATACCCCAGACGGTCCCGAACAGACCAACGAACGGCGAGGTCGAACCCACGGTGCCGAGGAAGGCAAGGCCACCCTGCAGCTTGGTCTGGATCACGTCAACCGAACGCTGGATGGACATGGTGGTCCAGGAATGCAGGTCGATGGATTCCTGCATCGTGCCTTCGTGGTGTTCGGCGGCCTTGACGCCGGTATCGGCAATATAGCGGAACGGGGAGTTCGCGGGCAGGGCGGCCGCGCCATCCTTGATGGAACCCTTGGTCCAGAAATCGCTCATGACCTGCTTGGCGGCGCTCATGACACGCGCCTGTTCAAAGAACTTGGTGATCATGATGTACCATGTGCCAAGCGACATGAAGACCATGATCAGCAGGACGCCACGGGCGATGAAGTCACCATTGGCCCACAGCGCACCCAGGCCGTACGGATTGCCCTCGGGCGCCTTGGGGGCGTCGGCCGGCGGCGCTTCGGCGGCAGGAGCCGGGGCGGGAGCGGGCGCCGGGGCGGCATCAGCCGGTGCGGCGTCGGTCGGGGTGGCCGCCTGCGTGGCCGGGGCGTCCGCGCCGGGGGCCGGGGTGGCGGCAGCGCCGCTGCCATCGGTCGCAGGGGCGGAAACCGCCGGTGCCGTGGCCGCATCGCTAGCGGCCGGGGCGGCATCCTGGGCCAGCGCGGCGAGCGGGGAAGCCGCGCACAGCATGGCAGCGAAAGCAGCCGAGGCAACAAGAGTGTGTTTACGATGCAGTCTGATCATTTAACCAAAATCCTCTGGAGCAGGATGTTTTTTCCGAGGCGGCGGGGTGCTGCCGGCCCCCGCCGTGCCTGACCTAACATTCAGGCTCAGTCATTCAGACTGAACGTGATCGTATAGAGATGGTGGAACTCCTTGACGGGCACACCATTTTTGACAGCCGGCGCATAGCGCGAACGGCGCACCGCCTTCAGCGCGGCGTCAGCAAATGCCTGACCGCCCTTTACATTGACCACCTGGCAGTTGCTGGTGACACCACTGGGTTCCACGTCACATGCCACGGACACAACGCCTTCACGGCCTTCTTCCGACATTTCCTCCGGATATTCCGGAACGACATGGTTCAGCGGCGACGTACCGGCCATGTGGTCGGGCACCGGCGGAGCGTTGGACACGGGCGCATTGGCCGGCGGGGTCGCCTTTGCGGGCGGCATCGCCTTCGGCGGCTTCGTGTGGGTCACCTTCATCGGCGGCGGCGGTGTCGGCACCTGGATCTTCGGCGGCGGAATATACGGCGGCGGCGGCTGCGTAATTTCCGGCGGCGGCGGTGGCGGCGGCGGCGGTGGCGGCGGTGGCGGCGGTTCCTTGATCATGTGGACCTGCACCGGCGGCCGCGGCGGTTCCTTGGGTGCGTCCGGCGGTGAGCTGAGTCCGTACAGGAGCGCCAGCACCAGCAGCCCTTCAAACACCAGGACAAGCGCGAAAACGATTATCTTTTGTAGTCTATTATCACTCTGTTCCGCATACGTCATACCCATACCTCACTCAGAACGGCATAGTTTTAGGAAGGAATTATTACAGAATTTGTTCTGGATGTTCTGATTTCACCAATTTTACTACGGGAGTATGACCAGATTTCTACGAAACGACTGATGCGATCCGCCTTGTTCTCCCCGGCTCAACCCTGAAGCATGACAGCCCCCCCTTCCGGCGGAACGGAAAGGCACGGCCATCGCCGCCTCCGGCAGTGCATATGCCAATGCACGGACATTGCATGCACCCTGCCCTGACAGGCCAAGCCACTCATTCATCACGTTTTATCCATAAACATTATTAACATCTCGAAATCAACCCTGATCTTATATGAAATGGTCTTGGTATGAACGTCCTGCCCGACAGATCATGGCCCATGGCGAAAAACGCCTTATGAAACGACCCCTGTCATTGCCCGGCAGGCCAGTAAAAACTCTTGCCTGCCAGCTTGATCAAAAAAAAATCCCAGTCAAGCAAACTGTTAAAAAATGAGGGAAAAAAATCTGTCATCCCGGTCTGGACAGCCTGTTTTCCCACAGAATATTGCCACTTCGATACAAAATGCGGCTATCAAATATAAGATGCAACGATAAATTCATTTCACTGTATTTTCAGGTGAAATGAAACCATCCCCCTCCCGCCCCGTTCCCGCCGGCACGCCGCTGAAACGGGGCAGCGTTTCCGGCGCGGCCTGATAGGCCAGCGCCTCCCCCTGCTTCACCATTTCCAGGCAGGCGGCGAACGTACTGCTCCATGCCGAACGCCGCAGCCCCGATGACAGGTCGGAAGCCTGTCCCACCCGCACGGAATCGGGCAGCATCCGGTCCAGCGGCACCGGCTCGGCACGGGCCTGCGCCAGGCATGTGCGTACGCGCGAACGCGCATCCTCGACAGAAAACAGGTCAAGCTGCACCGGGGCATAGAAAGGAGTCTCCACCGGCATGACGCCCCAGTTGCCGTCAAAGACCGCCAGGCACCCCCACAAGAATTCGATCCGGTCCACTTCCCACTGCGCCGATTCGTCCCCATCGGGGGCAGCCGCGCCGCCAAAGGCATGGACATCACGGCCAAGCTGTTCGCGCGCCGCAAGCCAGTCGGCAAGACGGGCTGAATCTTCCGCCGCCAGCAGGCGCGTGCGCAGGTCGGCCGCTTCCTGTGTCGCCTGCTGCTGGCGCGGGTCATCGGCTGGCAGCATGAGGCGCGAGCGCAGCAGCAGCAGCCCCGACGCCATGACCGCCCATTGCGCCTTGATCCCCAGCGGCAGGGACGTATGCGTGCGCGCCGCTTCGGCCAACTGGTCGATCAGGGTGACGATATCCAGCCGCGCCAGGTCGATTTCACGCGCATGCGCCAGTTGCAGCAGGTGCGACAGGCCGCCCTGATAGATGTCGAGCACGATGACAGCTTCGCCATCGGGCAGCGGGGCACTGAACAGTTCGGCCTGCCCCGTCATGCCAGCGACCGTTCCGACAGGCGGAATGTCAGGGTGGGATAATGTTCCCCCAACCGGCCGATCACGGGCGCGGGCGTACCCATGCGGGTGAAAAAGCCATACACCATGGCGCGGTGGTCCCGCGGCAGCCGTCGCCCCGCCTTGCGTCCCGGCAGGTGGCGCACCTGTCGTGGCGCTTCGGCCAGGCCCCAGTTGTCACGCAGCCATGCCCGCGCATCGGGATGGGTGGCGCCAAGCTGGAGAATCCGTTCCGGCACCGGGACAAGCTGGTGGAAATCCAGCGGACACGCCTTTTCCACCCCCAGCCCCAGCCGGGCGTGGCGGGCCTCCGCCGCTGCACGGAACTGGCGCGCAAGGATCCGGCAGCCGTCAATGGACAGCCCGGCCCGGCCCCGCGCGGGCGAATTGGCGCCGATCGTCAGCGCGAACATGTCCTCCTCCACCCGTTCGGCGTCAAACGGCCAGGGGATCAGGCCGGGGCCGGCGGCGGCGGCCACAAAGGTATCCATGCCCGTATCCGGCCCGTAGACCAGCAGGTGCCACCACTGCCATGGTGACGGTTCGACGGGCTGCGGCCAGGCGGAAAGCGGACGCCGCCCCCGTCGTCCCGGCACGCGCCGCGTGGTCTCGGCGGCATCTTCCTCCCTTGCGGTGGCGGGGGGCAGGTCGGCCCATGGCAGGCGCAGGTTTTCAGTCATGGTCCAGCTGGCGTTCATACGGTCGCAGGGCGCGCGGGTCACGGTAACGGATATGCTGGCACAGGGCTTCGGTTTCCATGCCCTGCCGCAAGGCCGCGACAATGTAGCCCGAGCGCAGGGCATGGGCGCTTAATGTCGCGGCAATATCCGGCGGGACTTCCGCCATCAGCGCGCGACGTTGCAAAATACGGGTCACGGCGTACGGGGTCAGCGCCTGTCCGCCCACGCGCTCCCCCTTGGAAATGGCGCGGAACAGCGGCCCGGTCTGCCGGTGCGCCACCTGCTGCCACGCGGCAAACGCCGCAGCGGGGCACATCGCGCTGTCAGATGACAGGGGCAGGCCGACCGGCTGTACCGCCGCCGCCTCCCGGATGGTCAGCACGACCTGTGTGCGTTCAACACGCACATCCTCCACCTGCAGCCCCACCAGTTCCGAACGCCGCAGCGCGCCCGCGAAACCGAACAGCAGCAGGCAGCGGTCCCGCAGGCCCCGTGGGGACCCGTCCGCGCAGCGTTCGACCATGGCGCGCAACATGGACAACGTCACTACCGCAGGCGGGGCGGCCGGGCGGCCGGCGCGTTCGGTCATGTCGGCCACAGCCGCGCGGAGGACGGGGTCGGTCACATCCCACGCCATGTCGTTAAAGCGGTGCATCTTGCCAATCGCGGCCAGCCTGCGCCGGATGGTGGCGGGCGCGAATTCCGCCAGGCTGCGCAGATAGGTCGCCACGACCTGCGCCGTTGCGGGAATGGGGGAGACGGCATGGACCGCGCACCAGTTGGTGAAATGCACCCAGTCCGCACGGTAGGCACGCAGGGTGGCCACGGCTTCACGCGCGGGGGCTGCGCTGTCACTGGCCCCTGTCATGGGCGGCTCCTGTATCGTGACCGTGTCAGACCAGTTCCATCCGGTTGACATCCACCATGCCGAAATCCGTGATCTTGAGATGCGGGATCACCGGCAGCGGCAGGAAGGCCAGTTGCAGGAACGGTTCATCAAGCTGGCAGCCCAGCGCACGGGCGGCGGCGCGCAGCACTTCCAGCCGGTCGCGCACGGTCTCGAACGGGGCGTCGCTCATAAGGCCCGCCACCGGCAGCGGCATGTCGGCCACGACCTTGCCATCACGCACCACCACAAAGCCGCCGCCGGTCTTTTCCAGATGGTTGACCGCAACCGCCATATCCGCGTCATCCATGCCGACTACGCAGATATTGTGGCTGTCATGCCCGACCGAGGACGCCAGCGCCCCGCCCGACAGGCCGAACCCCCTGACAAACCCGCGCCCGATATTGTCGTTATGCCCATGCCGCGCCACCACGCAGATGCGCGCGATGTCCTGCGCCGGGTCGGGCTGGACAATGCCACCCGCCACCGGCAGGTCGGCATGCAGGAAGGGGGTGATGATCTGGCCGGGCAACAGGCCGATCACCGGACGCTGCGCGCCGCTGCCCGCAACCTGCATGTCCTTTGCAGTGACGGGCGCGGGCAGGCTTATGCTGTCGGTGCCGACGGGGGGAATGATGTCACGCGCGGCGAACAGTGCGTCATTCACCAGCCGCCCGGCGCTGATCACATCCGACACCCGGCATTCACGCAGGTCATCAAGCAGCACGATATCCGCCCGCCTGCCCGGCGCGATCATGCCCCGGTCGCGCAGGCCGAACGCGCTGGCCGCGCTGAGCGAGGCGCTGCGATACGCCGCAAGCGGTTCCACCCCCAGCGAGATGGCAAGGCGGATCAGGTAGTCCAGATGCCCTTCATGCGCGATTTCCAGCGGGTTGCGGTCATCAGTGCAGAAGGCGAAGAACGGCGATGTCACGGGATTGAGCAGCGGCGCCAGCGCGCGCAGGTCCTTGCACACCGACCCCTCGCGGATCAGCACCATCATACCCTTGCGCACCTTCTCCAGCGCTTCTTCCGCCGTCGTGGCCTCATGATCGGTGGTGATGCCCGCGGCAAGGTAGCCATTGAGCCTGCGCCCGCGCAGCAGCGGCGCATGGCCGTCAATATGGCCACCCGCGAATGCTTCCAGCTTTTCCATGCACACCGGGTCGCCATCCAGCACGCCGGGGATGTTCATGAACTCGGCCAGGCCAATGACCTTGGGGTGGTCACGGTACGGCAGCAGGTCGGCCGCCCCCAGCGTCGCCCCCGATGTTTCAAGCGCGGTGGACGGCACGCAGCTTGACAGGTTCACCCGCAGGTCCATGACCGTGCGCATGGCCGCCTGGGTAAAATAGTCCAGCGCCGGGCGGCCCAGCACGTTGGCCATTTCATGCGGGTCGCATATGGCGGTGGTCACGCCATGGGGCAGGACGCAGCGATCGAATTCAAACGGGGTGATGAGCGAGGATTCGACATGCAGGTGCGTGTCGATAAAACCCGGCACGGCAATGCGGCCATGCCCCTCGATCACGGTCGCGCCCTCGTAATGGTCCAGCGTGCCGACAATGGTGTCGCCACATATGGCGATGTCAGTCGGCAGCAGTTCGCCCGTCACCAGATCGAACAGGCGGACATTGCGGATCACGGTGTCCGCCTCCTTCCGCCCGCTGCCCTGTGCGATCCGGTCCGAAATCACGCTAGCTGCCATGCTGTCCTGCTTCCTCGCAAAAGATGGATATTCCCCAGCACTCTAACACAACCGCGCGGCTGGCAAATCAGCACACGAATTCTTTTTCGTCCCGCCCGCCCACACCCCCGCCAGCAATGTTGACAAGCACAGGGCATTTCATGATCCTGAAACGACCAAGGGGAGTCCCGACAAGGGGCTGAGATACCGCTGGCATGGCCCGACCGTGCGCGCGGAGACCCTTCCGGGCGCATGGTGCGTTCCGGGGAACCTGATCCGGCTCATACCGGCGGAGGGACTGGTGCAGACAATCGGCACGATGCGCCAGGCCTGACGATGCTGCGCGCATGACCCATGCGGCGTTCCGGTTTTCTCCCCACACCCCCTGTCGGAGAGAAAACGAGGAGCATTGCCATGACCACCGTTGCTTCGCCTTCATCTCCCGACCATGTCACCACCGGCCCCATCATGGGGTCCACCAAGGTCTGGTCCACGCCTGAGGGGCATGCGCATATCCGCGTGCCCTTCCGCGAAATCGCCCTTGAACCCAGTGCCAACGAACCGCCGGTGCGGGTGTACGACACCTCCGGCCCCTATACCGACCCGAATGCGCGGATCGACGTGCGCGCGGGGCTGGAACCCGTCCGCGCGCCGTGGATCGCGGCACGCAGCCTGCCCACGGTCACGCCACGCACCGTGCGCCCCGAGGACAATGGCTTTGCCAAAGGCGACAATCTGGTCCCCCCCTGCCCCGCACCCCATGCGGTGCATGAAGGCAGGCCCGGCCAGATGGTCACGCAGTACGAATTCGCCCGTGCCGGGATCATTACCGAGGAAATGATCTACGCCGCCCACCGCGAGAACCTTGGCCGCGCCACCATGGACGATGGGGCCGAGGCACGCCGCGCCGATGGCGAGGATTTCGGGGCTGACATTCCCGCCTTCGTCACCCCCGAATTCGTGCGCGCCGAAATCGCCGCGGGCCGCGCCATCCTGCCTGCCAACATCAACCACCCCGAACTTGAACCCATGGTGATCGGGCGCAACTTCCTGGTGAAGGTCAACGCCAATATCGGCAATTCGGCCGTGACGTCCTCGGTCGCGGAAGAAGTGGAAAAGATGGTCTGGTCCATCCGCTGGGGCGCCGATACGGTGATGGACCTGTCCACGGGGCGCAACATCCACAACATCCGCGACTGGATCCTGCGCAACGCCCCGGTGCCCATCGGCACGGTGCCGCTGTACCAGGCGCTGGAAAAGGTGGGCGGCGTGCCGGAGGACCTGACATGGGACATCTTCCGCGACACGCTGGTCGAACAGGCGGAACAGGGCGTGGACTACTTCACCATCCACGCCGGCGTGCGGCTGCAGCATGTGCCGCTGACCGCCAGCCGGGTGACCGGCATCGTCTCGCGCGGCGGGTCGATCATGGCGGGATGGTGCCTGCACCACCATCGCGAGAGCTTCCTGTATGAGCATTTCGAGGAGATATGCGACATCATGCGCCGTTATGATGTCTCGTTCTCGCTGGGTGACGGGCTGCGTCCCGGCTCCATTGCCGATGCGAATGACGCCGCCCAGTTCGCCGAACTGGAAACGCTGGGCGAGCTGACGAAAATCGCGTGGGCGAAAGGCTGTCAGGTCATGATCGAGGGGCCGGGCCACGTGCCCATGCACAAGATCAAGGTCAATGTGGAAAAGCAGCTACGCGAATGTGGCGAGGCGCCGTTCTACACGCTTGGTCCGCTCACGACCGATATCGCGCCGGGTTACGACCACATCACATCCGGCATTGGCGCTGCCATGATCGGCTGGTTCGGCACCGCCATGCTGTGTTACGTCACGCCGAAGGAACACCTCGGCCTGCCCGACCGTAATGACGTGAAGGTGGGTGTGGTGACCTACCGCATCGCCGCCCATGCCGCCGATCTGGCGAAGGGGCACCCGGCGGCGCGCATCCGTGACGATGCGATCAGCCGCGCGCGGTTCGACTTTCGCTGGAATGACCAGTTCAAGCTGTCGCTCGACCCGGATACGGCGTGTTCCTACCATGATGAGACGCTGCCGCGTGAAGCGCACAAGAACGCGCATTTCTGTTCCATGTGCGGCCCCAAATTCTGTTCCATGCGCATAAGCCACGACCTGAAGGCCAATGCGCAGCGGCAGGCGGGGCTGGAACAGAAAAAGGAAGAATTCCGAAGCAACGGCAACCGGATCTACGTGCCGGTGGATGACGTGGTCACACCCGCGGAATAAGACGCGGCCTGCCCCATGCCATGCTGCATGGGGCAGAACCCACGCCTGGATTTTCCATGAAAAGTTTTTGGTGACGCTCTTTTTCAAAAAGCTTCAAAGAACGCCGCATTCTTGAAAAAGGCGGCACCCGGAAACTGCGATCACCTGAAATAAGAGACTGTTTGAAAAGTCAGTTCATGATAGCGCTTTAAAATTAAAGGAAGTTTTTGGTGAAGCTTTTTGCAAAAGCTTCGAAAGAACGCCGCCTTTTTGAAAAAAGGCAGCACCCAAAAACTTTTATTCTTTTTTATCAATAGGTTGTTTTCAAACAGTCTCTAATCTTCTAGCGGGAAATGGTGATACAATCCGCATCGGGCACCGGCGCTTCCGCGACCTTGTCCCGCGCGACAGCGCTGCCCGCCGCACGGCGGACCATAAGGAACGGCCCCGACCAGGAACCGGCAATCCGCCACTCCCCCTCGATCTCGTTGCCATCCGCGCCCAGCGTGCCCGTGTACAGCACGGCATGCTGGCGCACGCCGTCTTCGTACGTTTTCGTAAAACGTACCCGCGTCCCGGTACGCTCCCCCCGCGCCGTGGCGATGAAGCATTCACCGGCATGCGCACCCGACGTGGCACGTTCCGTTACCGTGCCGCCCACATGGCCACCATTCTCGAACAGCGATGCTGAAAAAAACTCCGGTGTCAGTGTATGGGGATAGCTGAACCGCCCCTCCCACTGCCCTGTTACATCCAGCACTTTCCCGGTCATCGGACCTGCTTTCTTTCCCTAAAAAGTATTATCGATAAAAATGACAAAAGTCTTGGGGGTCGCCTTTTCCAAAAAGGCGCCGTTCTTCCGACGCTTTTTCATCTGGATACAGGCGAGGCGGGACATGCGGCAACCGCACGCCCCGCCCCCTTGATCATAATAACCATCCGTCATGGCCGGGCGTACCGAGCATGACCGGAAGATCAGATGACCTTTTCCACCCAGCCATGGGTGTCGGGCGTGGTGCCGCGCTGGATGCCGATCAGGGCGTTGCGCAGCTTTTCGGTCACGGGGCCGATGCCCCTGCCATCGCCAATCACCACTTCGCCCTTGTGGCTGCGGAACCGCCCGATGGGGGACACCACCGCCGCCGTGCCACAGGCAAACACTTCCTTCAGGCGGCCGGACGCGGCATCGGCATAAAGCTGGTCGATGGCATAGGGTTCCTCACGCACGCTCAGGCCCATTTCACGCGCCAGGGTCAGCAGCGAATCGCGCGTGATGCCCCGGAGGATCGTGCCGGTCAGCGGCGGGGTGGCCAGCGTGCCGTCATCGAACACGAAAAACACGTTCATGCCGCCCATTTCCTCGATCCAGCGGCGCTCCACCGCATCAAGGAACAGGACCTGCGCACAGCCATGGCCCTTGGCTTCCTGCTGCGCCAGCAGGCTTGCGGCGTAGTTGCCGCCGCACTTGGCCTCCCCCGTGCCGCCGGGCGCGGCACGGCAGAAATCGGACACCCACACGCTGACCGCTTCCGCACCGAAATACGCGCCCACGGGCGAGGCGATGACCATGAACATGTATTCCGACGCGGGCTTCACGCCCAGGAATGTCTCGCTCGCGATCATGTAGGGGCGGATATACAGGCTTTCATCGGGGTTGCCGGGCACCCATGCGTGGTCCACGCGCACCAGCTGGCGCACCGCCTCGACAAACACTTCGTCAGGCAGGTCCGCCATCGCCAGCCGTTCAGCCGACTTGCGGAAGCGCGCGGCGTTGGCATAGGGGCGGAACAGGGTAATGCCACCTTCAGCCGTGCGGTAGGCTTTCATCCCCTCGAAAATTTCCTGCGCGTAATGCAGCACCGCCGCCGCCGGGTTCAGCGAAATCGGTGCATAGGGCTGTACGCGGGCGTCATGCCACCCCCTGCCTTCCACATAGCGGATAACGACCATGTTGTCGGTAAAGACACGCCCGAAACCGGGATTGGCCAGGATCTCCGCCCGCCGCTGCGGCGAAACCGGCGAGGTGCTGGGTGAAAGGGTAAAGGGAAGGGAAGTGGCGCAGTCCATAGCCGTTGTTTCTCTCTCATCATGGCGCTGGCGCGATCCATAAGGCGCGCCCCCTGCCCGCCAACAGATTCGGGCAACGCTAGCAGAAGTTCACCAGAACATGGTGCCGGTCAACCCCGGCGCATGCGCATGACCCCTGCTTTTCATGCCTCGCCCAGCATGAAGCCAAGGGCACGCAGCGCCTGTGGCAGGTGTTCACGGCCATGCAGCGCCTTCACGTCGCCCAGCCGCGCCACCACGCTTTCGCTCCATCCCCGCGCGGGCTGCCCCTGTGCCGCACGCGCGGCGACAAGGCGTTCATCATAGGCGGCGATGGTGGCGCGGTCACTGGCGGCAGCGGGGTCATACCGTTCGGAATGCAGGACGGCATGCTGCGGCAGGCGGGCGCGGATGGCGGTGGGCTTCTTGCGGTCGGGGTAGCCCACGCTCATGCCGAATACCGCAAACGTGCGCGCCGGCAGGCCCAGTTCCGCGGCGATGGCCTCGGGCTGGTTGCGCACCGCCCCCACATACACGATTCCCAGCCCGTAGGATTCGAACGTGGCCGCCGCATTCTGCGCGGCGAAGGCGGTATCCATCACAGCACCCAGGAAGGTATCTAGGCAGTCGACCCCCGGCAGGGTGCGGCCCTGCGCCTGCCCCACATGTTCCAGCCGCGACAGGTCGGCGATCCACGCCAGGAACAGCGGCGCCTGCGCGATGAAATCCTGGTCCCCCGCGAGCTTCGCCAGCCGGGCGCGATGGTCAGGGTCACGCACGGCGATCACGCTCCATGCCTGCAGGTTGCATGATGTCGAGGCCGACTGCGCCGCCGCCATCGCCGCCTCCACCACGCCATCGGGCAGCGCGGCGGGGCTGAAGGCGCGCACGGAACGATGGGTCATGAGGCTGCGCGCCACCGGGCTTTCCGGCAGGGGGCTGGCGGGCGGGCGGGTGCCGTAACGCGCCTGCCACAGCGCATTCATGGAAGACAGCGCGGGAAAGGAAGAAACTGTGACGTCGGACATCGGCATGCCTCCTGCCTGTGCAATAGTGGCTGAAAAAGCAGCACACCACACCGCCTGCCCTGCGGGAAGCGTGGCAGGGTCACACCAGACCTGCGCTTTTTCACGCAGGCCCGCATACCGGGGCACGATGACAGGAACGGTTCGGGAACCGGCCACGGACCGTTTTGAAATCCTTTTGTATATTCAATGCTTTTCCTGACGGCACCACTTCACGTTCATGCGAAATCACGGAGTTGCTCATAGGAAGATAGACCTAGATCAGGCTAGAAAGCTGCATTGAACGCGGTTCCGCGTTCCATTTTCCCTTCATCATCACGGAAGACTGCCAGCATGTTCGATGCCCTCATGATCAGCCGCGCGGATGGCGTGGTCACGACCCGGCTGGAGCAGGTCGATCCCGCCGCCCTGCCCGAAGGCGACGTGACGGTGGAAATCGACCATTCCAGCCTGAACTACAAGGACGCGCTGGCCATGACCCGTGGCGCGCCGGTGGTGCGGCAGTTTCCCATGATCCCCGGCATCGACCTGGCGGGGCGCGTGCTGCATTCCGATGATCCGGTCCACCGCCCGGGCGACCGGGTGCTGGCCACCGGCTGGGGGCTGGGGGAACGGCACTGGGGCGGGCTTGCCCGCATGGCGCGCCTGCCGGGGCGGTGGCTGCTGCCACAGCCTGCCGGGCTGACCGCGCGACAGGCCATGGGAATCGGCACGGCGGGCTTTACCGCCATGCTGTGTGTCATGGCCCTGGAGGATGGCGGCCTGACCCCCGCCAGCGGCCCCGTCATCGTCAATGGCGCGGGCGGCGGCGTGGGGGGCATGGCCATCATGCTGCTGGCGCAGCTGGGGTATCAGGTGGCGGCGGTGACCGGGCGGCCACAGTTGCATGCCTACCTGACCGGGCTGGGTGCCGCCGAGGTACTGCCGCGCGATACCCTCAGCCCCACCGGCAAGGCACTGGAAACCGCGCGCTGGGCGGGGGGAATCGACGTGGTGGGGGGCGAGGCGCTGGCCACCATGTGCACCTCCATCCAGTACGGAGGCACGGTGGCGGCCTGCGGGCTGGCGGGCGGGCTGACGCTGCCGCTGACGGTGGCACCCTTCATCCTGCGCGGCATACGCCTGCAGGGAATCGACAGCGTGATGTGCCCGCGCCCGCGCCGCATGACCGCATGGACCCGCCTTGCGCGCGATATCGATCCCATGCGGCTGGAAAGCATGCTGCATGACGCCCCGCTGGCTGATGCCATCGGCATCGCGCCACGCATCCTTGCCGGCCATATCCGGGGGCGGACCGTCATCAACATGGGCTGATCCGCACGTCATGACGGGAAAATGGCATTCCTGGGCGCTGCTTTTCTACGAAGGGCAGCGTTTTCCGAAGCTTTTTGAAAAAAGCTTCACCAAAAACTTCCTTATGATTTACAGGTCGTTTCAGGGAATGGCCTTTCAACACGCGCAATAAAAAACGGCATGCCCGCCGGGGCATGCCGTCCTTCATTCACCATCATGCCGCATCGGGCACGCAGCCCTGATTCAGTGGCAGGGGAAACCCAGCAGGTGACGGCCATCATGCACGAATTCATGCACGTAATGGCCGGAAATGAGGGAGGTCGCCCCCTGCTCGGCGCCCACGAAATAGAGCAGCAGCGACGCCAGCACCAGCCCGAACACACCCCACGGCAGCAGGTCGCGGACCGGGATGGAAACCTGCGGCGCGGCAATGGCGGCGCTGGACAGAACGGATGTATCTTGGCTCATACTGGTCACTCCATGGATCTCGTGCGACCCGGAGCAGCATGCGGGAGACGCGCCATGTCTGGCCGCCCTTCCCATAACCGGATCTGGGTCCATGTTTTCAAAATTGACATGGAAGGTCAATCATTCCCGTGCATATCCCACCCCTGCCCGACACGCACGGTCGCACGGCATGAACCAGGCCCTGACCTGTATCGCGCTGCCCGCCCCCGACTGCGTGCGCCGTGGCGTTTTCCCGATGCAGGGCGAAACAGGCCCGCTGCCCGCCGATCTTGCGCGATACGCCGAGGGCACCGGACTGCTCCTGCTGCCGCCCGCCATGCCAGCCCCCGGTATAGGCCACGGCCTGCCCGAACCGGCCCTGCGCACGGCTGATATGGGCGCGTGGCAGGGGCGGCCATTAAAAGACCTGCCCCCCGCCGACCTTGCACGCTGGGTTGCCGATGCCGGTTTTGCCCCGCCGGGGGGCGAGAGCCGGGCCGCGCACCTGCATCGCGTGGCCCGGTGGCTTGAAGCCCTGCCGCCCGTACCCGCACGGATCACGGTGATGGCCGACGCCACGGTGGTCCGGGCAATCGTGGTGGCCGCCCTTGGCGGCACGGCGGCCATGCTGTCGCGACTGGACATCGCCCCCCTGACCCGGATTCACCTGACCCGCCATGCCACATGGCGCGTGGCCGCCAGTGGCGCACCACTGCCATGACCGCATGGCATGCGCGACGGCCCCGGTTTTTTTGACAGCGCCGGGGCCGATCGTCTAAATCCGCCAGTGATGGTTCCCCCTGTCGGGGGAGAATAGGGAAGACGGTGCGCCATACCGGCAATGCCGTCGCTGCCCCCGCAACTGTAGGTGGCTATCGCCCGGCCGGTCCGCGTATCGCGGGCCGACATGCGCCACTGGTCCCCCGATCGGGACCGGGAAGGCCGCCGGGATCGAGGGTGCTGGCCCCAGCGCCCTCCGCCACAAGCCAGGAGACCTGCCATCATGTCCGCCCGCAGGCGGGCATAACAGGACCGAGATTCAGGAATCGCATGGCCGGCGGGGTGCCCGGCACGCGACAGGCTGCCCCCCTGCCATGCGCCGGGATGGCAGGCCATGACCGTGCACCCCGCCCACCGCTGCCCGCGCGCAGCAACGCCGCGAAAGGGCACGCACCGCAATGAGTACTCCCGCACCACCCGCGCCGATGGGTGCCGGCCCCGTTCACCTGCATGTCTGCGTGACCTGCCGCCGGGGCCTGCCCGCATCCGACAACCCGCCCGGACGCCAGTTGCATGACGCCATGCAGGTGCTGGCATCAGGCAGCGCGCAGGTTGTGGTGCATGAAGTCAACTGCCTTGCCGCCTGTAACGATGGCTGCACCGCCGTGGTGGCCATGCCGGGCAAATGGGGCTGGCTGCTGGCCAACCTTGGCCCGGAAAAGGCCGCCGACCTCATGACCTATATCGCCGCCTACGGCGCATCGCGCAGTGGCACCGTCATGCCGTCCCGCCGCCCCGCCAGCCTGTCGGACATGGTGCGCGGCCGTTTCCCCGCCACCCTTTTTTCAGGAACCTGAGCCATGACCCCATCCAACACGGCCCGCGCCAGGGTACCCGTTACCGTCATCACCGGCTTTCTGGGGGCGGGCAAGACCACGCTGCTGCGCCACGTTCTGGCCAATGCGCAGGGCCGGCGCATCGCCATCGTAGTCAATGAATTCGGCACGCTGGGCATTGATGGCGACACGCTGCGCGCCTGCGGCGTGGAAGGCTGCCGGGACGAGGACATTGTGGAACTGACCAACGGCTGCCTGTGCTGCACGGTGGCCGATGACTTCCTGCCCACCATGGAAGCGCTGCTGGACCGCGCGGCACCGCCCGACCATATCGTGATCGAGACTTCGGGACTGGCCCTGCCCAAGCCGCTGCTCAAGGCGTTTGGCTGGCCCACCATCCGCACCCGCATGACCGTCGATGGCGTGGTGACAGTCGTGGACGGCCCCGCCGTAGCCGCCGGCCGCTTTGCCGATGACCCCGACGAAGTCGCCCGCCAGCAGGAAGCCGACCCGTCGCTGGACCACGACAACCCGCTGGCGGAAGTGTACGAGGACCAGCTTCTGTCCGCCGACCTGGTGGTGCTGAACAAGACCGACCTCATGACCCCCGCGCAGGCCGATGCGGTGGAGGCTTCCATCCGCGCCGAAATCCCGCGCATGGTCAAGGTGGTGCGCGCGACCGATGGGCAGGTGGACCCGGCCATCCTGCTGGGCCTTGATGCGGCGGCGGAAGACGACCTTGCGGCCCGCCCGTCGCACCATGATGCCGAAGGCGGCGCGCACGAGCATGATGATTTCGAAAGCTTCGTCGCTCCCATACCCGAACAGGACAGTGTGGAAGGCTTCATCGCCCGCCTGAAAACACTGGCCGGACAGCACGACATCCTGCGCATGAAGGGCTACGCCACGGTGCGCGGCAAGGCGATGCGCCTTGCGGTGCAGGGGGTTGGCAGCCGCTTCCGCCACCAGTTCGACCGCGCCCTGTCCCCTGACGCGCCGCGCACGGGCAGCCTTGTGGTCATTGGCCAGAAGGGCATGGACCAGGCTGCCATTACGGCCGCGCTGGCGCAGGGCCTGGCGGCGGGCGACTGACGGAAACCGGCAGCCACCATGCACCTGCTTGCACGTGAGGTCCGCACGCTGGAGGACGGCGAACAGGCCGAAGACCTGGGGCACGCCCCGGCGGATATCGTGTTCCTGTCCTTTTCGGACAGTGACCTCCTGTGCCTGAACGCGGCCCATGTGGCACAGGGCGCGCCGGCCGCGACCCTGCGCACGGCCACGCTGTCGCGCCTGCTGCACCCCATGTCGATCGACCTGTACGTGGCCGACACGATCATGGAGTCGCGCTGCGTGGTGGTGCGACTGCTCGGCGGCGTGGACTACTGGCGCTACGGCGCGGAAGAACTGTCCCGTGCCTGCCAGCAGGCCGGAATCCCGCTGGCATTCGTGGCGGGGGACGGGCGCGATGATCCGCGCCTTGCGGCACTGTCCACCGCGCCGGAAGCCATGCGGGTCCGCCTCGACGCGCTCCTGCGCACGGGTGGCACGGCCAATATGCAGGCCGCCCTGCGGCTTATGGCGCATCTGGCCGGATGCGGGCCGGATGATGGGGCCGCCCCCGTTCCGCTGCCCCCTGCCGAGGTACTGCACGCCGCCGACCCGAACCTCCCGCTGCGGGCCATGGTGGTGTTCTACCGCGCGCACCTGCTGGCGGGGGACATTGCCCCCATCACGCAGCTTGCAACCCGACTGGCCCGCCACGGCATGGGGACTGACCTTGTCTATGTCACGTCGCTCAAGAACCCCGATTCCGCGCGTGTCGTGGCAGCACGGCTGGCGGCAGGCCCGCCGGATGTCATCATAAACGCCACGTTCTTTTCCGCCCGCGCAGGGGTGGACAACCGTTCCCCGCTGGACCTTGCGGGCGTGCCGGTGCTGCAGGCGCAGCAGCCGGGCATTCCCTTTGCTGTCTGGCGCGACAGCGTGCGTGGCCTGTCGCAGGCCGACCTGGCGATGCAGGTTGTGCTGCCCGAACTGGATGGCCGCATCCCCGCCTGCCCCATTTCCTTCAAGGAGGAAACCGCCCCCGGCCTGCCCGCGCGCCATGAACCCTATCCCGATGGCATCAACCTGACCTGCGCGCGCGCGGTGGGCTGGGCGCGGCTGGGGCATGAACCGCCCGCCACGCGACGGGTGGGCATCATCCTGTCCGATTATCCCGGCGCGCAGGGCGCGCCCACGGGACAGGCGGCGCATGCCGTGGGGCTGGACAGTTTCGCAAGCCTTGCGCACATCCTGCGCCTGCTGCGCGACGGTGGCTACGACACGGGCGATGCCGCCCTACCCACGCCGGATACGCTGGCCCACATGCTGGCACGCGCACCGGCGCGGCCCTTCGTTTCCGTCGCCACCTACCGCGAATGGCTGGCGGCGCTGCCCGCCGCACTACAGGACGGGCTGGCCGCATGCTGGGGCGCGCCGGAAGATGACCCGGCGGTAACGGATGGCCGGTTCTGCCTGCGCCATGTCCATATCGGGCGCATCCTCATGGCATTGCAGCCCGATCGCGGGGCCACGACCGACCGGCATGCGGGCTACCATGATCCCGACACGCCGCCCCGCCATGCCTATGTCGCGTTCTACCTGTGGCTGCGCCATGAACGCGGGCTGGACGCCATGGTGCATCTAGGCACGCATGGCACGCTGGAATGGCTGCCGGGGAAGGCCGCGGCCCCTTCGGCCACGTGCTGGCCATCGGTGCTGGTGGGGGGCATGCCGGTCATCTATCCCTTCATCGTCAACAACCCCGGCGAGGCAGCCGCCGCGCGGCGCAGGCTGGGGGCCGTCACGATCGGCCACATGACGCCCCCCATCGTGCCCGTTGGAACAGCCGGGGCCGATACGGGCGACCTTGAGCGCCTGATTGACGAATATGCCGCGGCCGACGGGCTGGACCGCAGGCGCGGGGCGATCCTGCGCGGGGAAATCCTGCAACGCGCCGACAGTCTTGGGCTGCTCAATGAATCCGGCGTGGCCCGCACGGATGACGAGGACGAAGCCCTCGCCCGGCTCGACGCCTATCTGTGTGATGTCAAGGACCTGCAGATCCGCGACGGGCTGCACGTATTCGGCTGCCCGCCCCCCCGCGCGCCCGAACTGGCGCAGGCCATTGCCCGGTCATGCGGCGGGGTGGCGACGGACGACATCACCAGGCGCCTGCTGGCCTGCGGCACGGCGGAAGGCACGGCGCTGCTGGCGGCCCTTGACGGGCGGTTCGTCCCGGCGGGGCCTGCGGGCGCGCCCACGCGGGGCCGGGCCGACGTGCTGCCCACGGGGCGCAACCTGTACGCCATGGACCCGCGCGCCATTCCCACCCGATCCGCCATGGTGCTGGCGCAGCGCACGGCCGCCCTTTTGCTGGAAGGGCACCTGCAGGATCAGGGCGAGCCGCTGCGCAGCGTGGTCATTGACCTGTGGGGATCGGCCAGCCTGCGCACGGGGGGCGAGGACCTGGCCCTTGCGCTGCTGCTGATGGGGGTGCGCCCGGTATGGGATGGCGCGTCAGGCCGGGTGACGGGAATCGAGATCATGCCCATGGCCGAACTCGACCGCCCGCGCGTGGATGTGACGCTGCGCCTGTCGGGCCTGTTCCGCGACGCCTTTCCGGGGCAGATCGCCCTGTTCGAACAGGCGGTGCAGGCCGTGGCCGCACGCGGTTTCGAATCCCCCGGCCTCAACCCGCTGGCGGCGCAGGCGGCGGGGCTGGCGGGAAGCGCGTTACAGGCCGCGACCGCGCGCATGTTCGGCGCGGCGCCGGGCAGTTACGGCACCGGGGTGGAAGACCCGCTGGCGCGTGGTGAATGGGTGACACGGGATGATCTGGGCCGGGCATGGCTGGAGGGTTCGGCATGGACCTATGGCGGCGAGCGGGAGGGACAGCGCCAGCCCGACGCCCTGGCCGCGCGCATGGCCGGGGCGGCGGTGGTGCTGCATGTGCAGGACAATGCCGAAACCGACATTCTGGAAAGTGCCGACATGGCCACCCATGAAGGCGGCATGGCGGCGGCGGCCAGCCTGCTGGGCAATGCGCCGCGCCTGCTGCATGGCGATACCTCCCGCCCCGATGCGCCGCGCCTGCGCGCCACGGCACAGGAAGTGGCCCGGGTTACGCGCGGGCGGCTGGCCAACCCGGCATGGCTGGCGGGCATGCGCCGCCACGGCTATCGGGGCGCTGCCGAAATCGCACGCGGGGTGGAGGCGCTGCATGGCTTTGCCGCAACCATGCCCGCACGCTTTGACCGGCAGTTTGACCTGACCTTCCACGCCCTGCTGGATGATGCGGAAACGGACGCCTTCCTGCGCCACGCCAACCCCGATGCCCATGCCGCCATCCGCCGCCTGCTGGCCGATGCCCTGCGCCGGGACCTGTGGCGGCCCCGCAGCAATTCCGCCGGCATGCTGCTGGATGATACGCCGCCATGACCACGGCCCCCGCCATACGCGGCTGGTGCCCCGGCCTGCACACCCCGATGGAAGCCGCCGATGGCTGGCTGGTGCGCGTGCGCCCGCCGCTTGGCCGCCTGTCAGCGGCACAGGCCCGGCAGATTGCCCGCGCCGCCGCAACCCATGGCAACGGGCTAATCGAACTGACCAGCCGGGGCAACCTGCAACTGCGCGGCCTGACACCCGGCAGCGCGCGCGCCTTCGCCCGTGACATGCAGGCGGCGGCCCTGGCCAGCAATGATGCCGCGACCGAGGCCCGGCGGAGCCTGCTGCTCTCCCCGCTGGCGGGAATCGACCCCGACGCCGCACCCGATGCGCCGGATGTGATCCGCGCGCTGGATGCGGCCCTTGCCGCTGCCGATACGCTGCGTGGCCTGCCGGCCAAATTCGTGATTGCGGTGGAATGCGGCGGACATATCCCGGCGGGCACGCTGCGGGCGGATATCGTCGCCCGCGCCACGGGTGCCGGGTGGATGGTGGCGTGCGGCGATCGCGCGCTGGCCTGCCCCGGCGCGGATGTTGCGCGCATTGTCGTGGCCGTGGCGCATGCGCTGGCGGCGATGACGCCCGCCAGCCGCCCCCTGCGCGATCCCGCGCTGGGCCGGGCCGCCTTTGCCCGTATCGGGATGGCCGATACCACAACAGCCCCCTCCGCCTGTCCTGACCGGCCCGTGCTGGCAGGCCCCCTGCCCGGCCACGCCATGGGTATTGTACTGCCGCCCGGCCCCATTACGGCCGATATGATGGAAGACATCGCGCGGTGGTGCGACAGGCACGGCAACGGCCATATGCGCATCGCCCCGTGGCGGGCGATCGTGCTGGAACAGTGTGATACGCCGCCCGCCCTGCCCGGCCTGATGACGCAGGCGGATGATCCACGCCTGCGCATATGGGCATGCATCGGCACGCATGGCTGCGCGTGCGCCACGCGCGACGTCATTGCCGATGCCCATGCGCTGGCCCCCGGCCTGCCGCCGAGTGTCAGCCTGCATGTGTCGGGATGCGCCAAGGGATGCGCCCATCCCGCCCCCGCCGACATCACGCTGGTGGCGGGGCCGGACGGCTACGGCCTGTGCCCGCATGGCCGGGCGGACAATACGCCTGTGGACATCGGGCTTTCACTGGCACAGATACATCCGATCGTGCGGGGCTGGTCCCGGCACCCCACCGATCCCACCCCACGCAACGGGAGAACTGAACCGGCATGACCCCGCAGACGGAACCGTACGACTACATCCATGACGGGGCGGCGATCTATGCCCGTTCCTTTGCCATCATCCGCGCCGAAGCCGACCTGGGCGGACTGAGCGAGGCGGAAGCCCGCGTGGCCGTACGCATCATCCACGCCTGCGGCATGGTGGATGTGGTGAAGTCCATCCGCATGTCCCCCGATTTTGTAAGCAGCGCGCGCACCGCCCTGCTGGCGGGCAAGCCCATCCTGTGCGACGCCAACATGGTGGCCCATGGCGTGACGCGCGCGCGCCTGCCCGCCGACAACCCGGTCATCTGCACGCTGCGTGACCCGCGCACGCCGGTCATCGCCCGGGAAATCGGCAATACCCGCTCGGCCGCGGCAATGGACCTGTGGGGCGACCAGCTTGATGGCGCGGTGGTGGCCATTGGCAACGCGCCGACCGCGCTGTTCCACCTGCTGGAAATGATCCGCGCGGGGGCACCCCGGCCGGCGGCGGTCATTGGCATGCCGGTCGGTTTTGTCGGTGCCGCGGAATCCAAGGAAGCGCTGGCGGAATTTGGCGACCTGCCGTTCATCATCGTCCGTGGCCGCCTGGGTGGCAGCGCCATGGCGGCGGCCACCGTCAACGCGCTGGCGAGTGAGGCGGAATGAACGCCAGTCCTGCTGCGGGCCGCCTGTCCATCCTTGGCATGGGGCCGGGGGACCCGGAACTCATGACCCTCAAGGCCGCGCGCATACTGCGTGAAAGCCCGGTGGTGGCATGGTTCTGCCGCCATGACCGCCCCGGCCATGCCCGCCAGATCGCGGGCGACATGCTGCCCGGACTGGCCGAGACCCTGCGCTTCGCCTATCCCTTCACCACCGAAATCGCGGTCAGCGACCCGGCCTATCTCGTGCGCATGGCGGCGTTTTATGATGAATGCGCCGAACAGATCGCAACCCGCCTGCAAAATGGCCGGGACGTGGCCCTGCTGTGTGAAGGGGACCCGTTCCTGTTCGGCTCGGCCATGTATGTGTTTGACCGGCTGCATGAACGCTTTGCCTGCACCGTCGTGCCCGGCATTACCGCCATGGGCGGGTGCTGGTCGGCGGCGCGCCAGCCGATGGTACATGGGGATGACGTGCTGTGCGTCATTCCCGGCACGCTGGATGAGCCGGAACTGGCCACATGGCTGGAACGCGCGGATGCCGCCGTCATCATGAAGCTGGGCCGCAACCTTGAAAAGGTGCGCGCCGCCCTTCGCCATGCGGGGCGCGAGGATCGCGCGATCTATGTCGAACGCGCGACCCAGCCGCAGCAGCGCTGGATGAAACTGACCGACATGACGGGACCGGCACCCTATTTCTCCATCATCCTTGTCCCCGGGCGGGAGGACGCGCGATGACGCGGGCGGGCGGGCGCATCTTCATCGTGGGGCTTGGCCCCGGCGCGCCGGAACAGGTAACGCCGCAGGCCAGTGCCGCGCTGGCGCAGGCAACCGACCTGATCGGCTACGCGCCCTATGTCGCGCGGGTCGAGGCCGGGCCAGCGGTCGTGCGCCATGCCTCCGACAACCGCGTGGAACTCGACCGCGCGCGCCATGCCATTGAACTGGCGCTGGCGGGGCGGAACGTGGCAGTCGTATCCGGCGGGGACGCGGGCGTATTCGGCATGGCCAGCGCGGTGTTCGAGGCCATCGACCACGGCCCCGCCGCATGGCGGGAGGTGGATGTCACGGTCATACCGGGCGTTTCCGCCGTGCTGGCCGCCGCCGCCCGGCTGGGCGCGCCGCTGGGGGGGGATTTCTGCGTCATTTCCCTGTCCGACAACCTCAAGCCACGCGCGGTGGTGCATCGCAGGCTGGCGGCGGCCGCCGGTGCGGGGCTGGTCATTGCGCTGTACAACCCGCGATCGAAGGCACGGCCCGACCAGCTGGGCGCGGCGCTGGACCTGCTGCGCGGCATCCTGCCCGGTGATGTGCCGGTGGCCTTCGCCCGCGCCATCGGCCGCCCGGACGAACGGGTGATCCTGACCGATATCGCCCATGCCGACCCCGAACAGGTGGACATGAGCACGCTGGTGCTGATCGGCTGCCCGCTGACCCATGTGATCGACCGCGCGGATGGCGGCAGGTGGCTCTATACCTCCCGCCGGGTGGGGGAAGCGTGCGCATAAAGGCGCTCCAGCCACGCCATGGCCGCTGTTGCATCCGCCACGGTGGGGGCGGCGGCCACGGGTGGCCGGTCCACCATGATGACCGGCAGGCCGAGCGCGCGCGCCGCTGCCAGCTTGGCATAGGTGGCGGCACCGCCGGAATTCTTGGTGATGACCACATCAATCCGTTCATCGCGCAGCAGGGCCTCCTCCGCCGCGACATCAAAGGGGCCGCGCGCCTGCAGCACCCGCGCGCCGGGCGGCAGCAGGGATGCATCGGGCCGGTCCACGCTGCGCAGCAGCCAGTCATGCCCGCCTGCATGATGGAAGGGCAGCAGGTCCTTGCGCCCCACCGTCAGCAACACGCGCCGTGGCGTGGTGCCCAGTGCGCGGGCGGCGGCCTGCATGTCGTCCACCCGTATCCAGCGGTCGCCTTCAACCGGCGTCCAGCCGGGGCGTTCCACGCGCAACAGCGCGACACCGGCCCGCGCGCATGCCTGCGCGGCATTGCCACTCATGCGCACGGCAAAGGGATGGGTGGCGTCGATGACCGCATCCGTCCGATGCGCCACAAGCCAGTCCCGCAGGCCATCCACCCCGCCAAACCCGCCGATCCGGACCGCAAGCCGTGGCAGGACCGGCGCGCGCGTGGCCCCGGCGAGGGAGACCGTGACATCAAAACGCGCGCCCGCCTGTTCCAGCAGGCCGTAAAGCTGACGCGCCTCCGTCGTGCCGCCCAGAACCAGAACCCGCATCCCTTTCCCCTCGCATTCAACGGGGCCTGCGCATGACCAGCCCATGGCTGCATGTTATCGGCATTGGCGAAGACGGTGTCGAGGGGCTGCCCCCCGCGTCCCGCGCCCTGATCGCGGGGGCTACGCTCGTGGTTGGTGGCGCGCGCCATCTTGCGCTTGCCGCATCGGTGATAACCGGGCGCACGCTGGCATGGCCGCATCCCTTTGCCGATGGCATAGCCCGGGTGCTGGCCCATCGGGGGCAGCCGGTCTGCGTGCTGGCGTCGGGCGACCCGTTCCTGTTCGGGGTGGGGACCACGCTGCGCCGCCATGTGCCGATGGGGGAAATGGCCTGTCATCCCGCACCCTCCTGCGTGGCGCTGGCGTGCAACCTGCTGGGCTGGGCGGAGCAGGATGTCGGTATCCTGTCCCTGTGCGGCCGCCCGATGGCGGCCGTGGCCCCTGCCCTGCAACCCGGTGCGCGGCTGGTGGTGCTGTCGGCGGATGAAGGCAGCCCCGCCCGGTTCGCCCGCTGGCTGCATGAACGCGGTTTCGGGCCATCCACCCTGCATGTGCTGGGCGCCCTTGGCGGGGCAGGCCAGACACACCACACCGCAACAGCCACGCAGATGGCGGCGGATGCGCCCCCTTTCCCCCGGCTGAACCTGATGGCGCTGGATATCGTGGCCACGCGCGATGCGCTGGTCATCCCGCTGGCCTGCGGCCTGCCTGATGAGCTGTTCGCCCATGACGGGCAGATCACCAAGCGCGAGATCCGGGCCGCGACCCTGTCCGCCCTTGCCCCGCGACGGGGCGAGGTCCTGTGGGACATCGGGGGCGGTTCAGGGTCCATCAGCATTGAATGGATGCTGCGCCACCCGGCCAACCGGGCCGTCGCCATTGAGAAATCGGCCGACCGCCGCGCGCGTATCGCCCATAATGCCCTGACCCTCGGCGTGCCCGGCCTGCATGTCGTGGCGGGGGCAGCGCCTGCCGTCCTGCCCACCCTGACAACCGATGACCTGCCCCCGCCCGACGCCATTTTCATTGGCGGCGGCATAAGCAATCCCGGCATGCTGAATGCTGCATGGCATGCCCTGCGCCCCGGCGGGCGGCTGGTCGCCAACGCCGTGACACTGGAAAGCGAGGCAGCCGTCATCGCCGCCCATGCCCGTTGGGGCGGCACGCTGACGCGCATGCAGGTGGAACGGCTGGAGGCCATCGGGCGCTTCCACGGTTTCCGTCCCGGCATGACCGTAACCAGCTATGCCGTCACCCGCACGCCGGACGCAACGGCATGATCGTCGCGGGACTTGGCCTGCGCAGCGGGTGTGCTGCAGACGTGATCGTTGGCCTGCTGCGCGAAGCCCATGCACGTTGCGGCCTGCAGCCCGACCTTGTGGCCGTGCCCGCCTTCCGCTACCGCGAAGCCGGGTTGCAGGCCGCACTCGCCCGGCTGGGCCTGACGCTGCGCGCCGTAACGCCTGATGAACTGGCCACGGCCCAGCCGCGCTGCGTCACCCGTTCCGCCCGCGCGCAGGCGGCGCTGGGGGTGGCGTCGGTGGCGGAAGGCTGCGCGCTGGCGGCGGCGGGACCGCATTCACGACTGATCGTGCCGCGCCTGACCGGCACCCACGCAACATGTGCCATGGCACAGGGAGAGGACGCATGACCGTACACTTCATTGGCGCAGGCCCGGGGGCTGCCGACCTGCTGACCCTGCGCGGGCGCGACCTGCTGGCGAAATGCCCGGTCTGCCTGTACGCAGGCTCCATCGTGCCGGTTGAAATGCTGGAACACTGCCCGCCCGATGCGCGGCTGGTGGACACCGCCCCCCTGACGCTGGACCTGATCGAGGCGGAATACATCAGGGCGCATGCGGCGGGGCAGGACATTGCCCGCCTGCATTCGGGCGACCTGTCGGTCTACAGCGCCGTGGCCGAACAGATCCGCCGTCTGGACCGCCACAACATCCCGTGGACCATGACGCCGGGCGTGCCCGCCTTTGCCGCCGCCGCGTCCGTGCTGGGGCGCGAACTGACCGTGCCCGAAGTGGCGCAGAGCGTGGTGCTGACCCGCGTCAGCGGCCGGGCATCAGCCATGCCGGAGCGTGAAAAGCTGGCCGCCTTCGGCGCGACCGGGGCGACTCTTGCCATCCATCTGGCCATTCACGTGCTGGACCAGATCGTGACGCAGTTGACGCCATTTTATGGCGCGGACTGCCCCGTGGCCATCGTGGCGCGGGCGACATGGCCCGATCAGCTGGTGCTGCGCGGCACATTGGGGGATATCTGCCAGAAACTGGCGGAAAACCCGATCGAACGCACGGCGCTGGTGCTGGTGGGCCGGGCGCTGGGCACGCATGATTTCCGTGAAAGCGCGCTGTACAACGCCGATTACCACCGCCGTTTCCGGTCCTGAACCACAGGTCACCCCGGATAACAAAGACAAAAGTTTTTGGTGAAGCTTTTTTCAAAAAGCTTCGAAGAACGCCGCCTTTTTGAAAAAAGGCGGCACCCAAAAACTTTTACTTTTCATCAAGGCGTTATTCTAAACTACATAGGGACCATGCCGGGCGACAAGCTGGCCCGCGCGGTCGAACAGCAACACATCCAGCATGCACCCGCTTCCCGCCAGCACGTCGCGCGCGGTGGCCCATGCCCCACGCGCCACTGGCGGCCCAAGGGCGATTCCCGCCTGCTGCGCCAGCACGAAGGCGGCGGCGACGGAATGGGCCTGCGCAATGGCGTCCACCAGCGCATCAGGGGCGCCAATATCCCGCGCAAGGTCGGCCAGACGGGCCATGTCCGCCTGCCCCCGGCGGGAATGCAGGTCCAGAAACCCCTGCGCCAGCTTGGTCATCTTGGCCACGCCACCGCCAATGGTCACACGGCCCACCGGGTGGCGGCGCAGGTATTTCAGCAGGCCACCGGCAAAATCCCCCATTTCCAGCATGGCTTCCTCCGGCAGGGCGTACAACGCCCGCGTGGCCCGTTCCGACACATCGCCCGTGCAGCCCGCCACATGCGGCAGGCCCAGCGCGCGCGCCACGTCCACGCCGCGATGGATGCTGTCAATCCACGCGGCACAGGAAAACGGCACCACGATCCCCGTCGTACCCAGGATGGACAGCCCGCCCATGATCCCGAGCCGGCCATTGAGCGTATGCCGCGCCATCTCCCGTCCCCCCGCGATGGACACCGTGACCACCGCATCCGCCTCCCGTCCCGCCGCGTCACGCAGGGCGGTGCGGATCATGCGGCGGGGCACGGGGTTGATGGCCGGTTCGCCCGGCGGGATGGGCAGGCCGGGCAGGGTCACGGTGCCCACGCCCGCGCCCGCCTGGAACACCACGCCACGGCCCGGCGGCCCACGGCGCACATCCACGCGCACATGCGCGCCATGGGTCACGTCCGGGTCGTCGCCCGCGTCCTTCACCACCGCAGCCCATGCGCCATCGCCCGCATGCCCATGGGCGGCCAGCGCGAAGGCCACGTGCTGCCCGCCCGGCAGGGTAATGGTCACCGGATCGGGAAATTCGCCCCCGCACAGCCCGACCCACGCGGCACGGGCGGCGGCAGTGGCGCAACTGCCTGTGGTCCATCCCCGGCGCAGGCTGGTATGGGTATGCTCCATCTGGGTGATCTTCTCTCCCTGCGGGGCAAAAGGGGACCCCGCTCACCACGGTCTAGCAGGAACGCACATGATGACACGAGGGCTGATGATAGCCGCGCCCCGATCAGGCGGCGGCAAGACCACGCTGACGCTGGCCCTGCTGGCCGCCCTGCGCCGCAGGGGCGTTGCGGTGCGCGGGGCCAAGACCGGGCCGGACTATATCGATCCCGCCTTTCATGAAGCGCTGACGGGACGTTCCAGCCTCAACCTGGATAGCTGGGCCATGCCACCCGCGCTGCTGGATGATGTCATGGCGCAGGCCAGCACGGCGTGCGAGATACTGGTGACCGAAGCCTCCATGGGGCTGTTTGACGGGCTTATGGAACCACGCGGCGCCCGTGGCGCACCGGCAGATATCGCCGCGCGTCTTGGCCTGCCGGTCGTGCTGGTGCTGGATATTTCGGGACAGGGGCAGTCGGCGGCGGCGACCGCGCTGGGTTTTGCAACACTTGATCCTGCTGTCCGGATCGCGGGCGTGATCCTGAACCGCGTCGGCTCCCCCCGCCATGCCGCCATGGCGACACAGGCCATTACCGCCACGGGCATACCCGTGCTGGGCGCGTTCGGGCGCGATACGCAGCTACAGATGCCCGAACGCCATCTGGGGCTGGTTCAGGCGCGTGAGCATGGCGGGCTGGACGAACTGGCGGACCGGCTGGCGACACAGGCGGAACGCGACCTTGACCTGGACGCCATACTGGCCTGCGCCCTGCCGCCGCGCATCGCCCCCATGGTGCCCGCAGTCATCGCCCTGCCGCCACCGGGGCAGCGGATCGCGGTGGCGAATGATGCGGCCTTTTCCTTCCTGTACGCGCATATCATGTCGGGCTGGCGCCGGGCGGGAGCGGAGATCCATTTTTTCTCTCCCCTCAATGACGAAGGCCCGGATGAAGGCTGTGACGCCTGCTGGCTGCCCGGTGGCTATCCTGAACTGCATGCGGGGCGGCTGGCGGCGGCAGGGCATTTCCGCCATGCGCTGGCGCGCTTCGCCCGGACCCGGCCGGTGCATGGGGAATGCGGTGGCTTCATGGTGCTGGGGGAAAGCCTGACCGACAAGGCCGGTGTGACGCATCGCATGACCGGCCTGCTGGGGCATGCCACGTCCTTTGCCACACGCCGCATGAACCTTGGCTACCGCAGCGCCACGCTGCGCCATGACTGCGCCATCGGCCGGGCGGGGACGGTCCTGCGCGGGCATGAGTTCCATTACGCCACCGTGACCAGCCCGGGCAGTGATGCCCCGCTGGCGGAGATGCGTGACGGATATGGCGACCCCCGTGGCACGGGCGGGGGCTTGCGCGGGCTGGTATCGGGCACGTTCTTCCATGTGCTGTCCACGCTGCCTGCAATGCAGGCGGATACTACATGCGCCACGGACATACCCGTACCCGCCATGGCGCAGGTATCGGCACAAACATGATGGACAACATTACCACCAGTATTTAATAATAATTATCACTTACTTTTATTGTCCGGATCGTATCGCCTTATGCGACTGAGTGACCTGCCACGCGGAACCGACGCCGTGATTGACAGCGTTGATGACCCCGGCGGCGCCGACCCCGTGGCCCAGAGACTGCGTGAACTCGGCTTCGTGCCGGGTGAGGCGGTGCGCGTTGTCGCGACCGCTCCGCTGGGTGGCGACCCGCTGGCGGTACGCATCGGCTTCACGCGCTTTGCCCTGCGCCGTACGGAAGCCGCCCGCGTGAATGTCCATCCGGCGGGGCCACAGGCATGACCCCCCTCAACATCGCACTGGTCGGCAACCCGAACTGCGGCAAGACGGCGCTATTCAACCTGCTGACCGGCAGCAGGCAGAAAGTCGCCAACTACGCCGGCGCCACGGTGGAACGCAAGGAAGGCTGGTTCACCACGCCCGCGGGCCATACCGTGCGGCTGCTGGACCTGCCCGGTGCGTACAGCCTGAACGCCACCAGCCCCGATGAGGCCGTGACCCGCGATGTCTGCGCCGGCACCTACAGGGGGGAGGCCGCACCCGACCTGCTGGTCTGTGTTGCCGATGCGACCAACCTGCGGCTGCACCTGCGTTTCGTGCTTGAAATGCGCGCCCTGGGCCGCCCGGTGGTGCTGGCGCTGAACATGATTGACGCGGCACAGCGCAATGGCATGGAAATCGACCTGCCACGCCTGCAGGCCGAAATCGGGATGCCGGTTGTGCCCACGGTGGGCATCCGGCGCGACGGGGCGCGCAGCCTGCTGGCGCGGCTTGATGACTCGCTGCCCCCGGTGCCCACGCCCCTGCCCGCCGGCACGGACCTGCATGCGATGGTGCGCCAGATCCTGTCGGACTGCGTGACCCAGTCCACCCCCCTGTCCGACCGGGTGGAAGAACGGCTGGACCGCTGGGTGCTGCACCCGGTCTGGGGGCCGGTCATCCTGATCGTGCTGCTGTTCTTCATGTTCCAGGCGGTGTTCGCGTGGGCGCAGCCGCTGATGGATGGAATCGACGCAGGCATGGGCTGGCTGGGGCAGCAGGTCGGGCGGTTGCTGCCCGATGGCCTGCTGCGCAGCCTGATCGTGGATGGCGTGATCGCGGGTGCGGGCAGCGTGGTGACGTTCCTGCCGCAGATCCTGATCCTGTTCGCATGGATACTGGCGCTGGAGGAATCGGGGTACCTGCCGCGCGCGGCATTCCTGCTGGACCGGCTCATGTCCTTCGCGGGGCTGAGCGGACGGTCCTTCATCCCGCTGCTGTCCAGCTTCGCCTGCGCCGTGCCCGGCGTCATGGCCACGCGCACGATCCAGAACCCGCGCGACCGGCTGGTGACCATCCTGATCGCGCCGCTCATGACCTGTTCGGCGCGACTGCCGGTCTATACGCTGCTGATCGGGGCGTTCATTCCCCATCGCGACATTGCCGGGTTCCTGAACCTGCAGGGGCTTGTCCTGTTCGGGCTGTACGCGCTGGGCATCGTATCGGCCGTGGTGGTGGCGCGCGTGCTGCGCTGGCGCAACCCCGACCGGCAGGAAGCCACCCTGCTCATGGAGCTGCCGGCCTACCGGCTGCCCAACCCGCGTGACCTTGCGCTGGGGCTGTGGGAACGGGCGCGCATATTCCTGATGCGCGTGGGAACGACCATTGTCTCGCTCACGGTGCTGCTGTGGGGGTTGTCCAGCTTTCCCGCCCCGCCGCCGGGCGCGCCGGGACCTGCCATCGACTGGAGCCTTGCGGGCCGGATCGGCCACCTGATGCTGCCGGTCTTCGCGCCGCTTGGCTTCAACTGGCAGATCTGCGTGGCCCTGATCCCCGGCCTTGCCGCGCGTGAGGTCGCGGTGGGCGCGCTGGCCACGGTCTATTCGCTTGGTTCCGGCACGGATACCGATCAGGCCGCGGCCCAGCTTGGGCAGATGCTGCCCACGCACTGGAGCCTGGCCACCGCGCTGTCGCTGCTGGCGTGGTATGTGTATGCGCCGCAATGCGTCGCGACCCTTGCGGTCATCCGGCGCGAAACCGCGTCATGGCGGGTGGTGGCGCTGGCGGCGGGATATTTGTTCGCCCTGGCCTATGCGGCGGCGTTCCTGACCTACCATATCGCACGGATGCTCTGATGCACCTCGCAACGCTGTCCCAGACGCTGCTGGCCTGCGGGCTGGTCGGGGCCTGTGCGCTGTACTGGGCGGGACGGCTGTTTCCCGCGCTGGCCCAAAAAGGCTGGTGGCGGGCGGCGGGCGTACTGCGGCGGCTCCATGCCCCGCCTGCCCTGATCCGGCATGCCACACGGCGCGCGACCCCGCGCACCGCCGGGGGCTGTGGCGGGTGTTCGGGCTGCGGTGGTGATCGCTGCCCCCCGATAAACCGGCCAGGTAAAGATGCGCATTTAAAATAAATGACGTGATGGATCAGCGCGGCGGGGTGGGATATATAGACCATCCGGTTTTGGTCATGATTGCGCTATGGGTCATTTTTATATAAAGTACGAATAAATATTATTCCATATTATTGGAAACATTGGCCTTTCGGTCATATGATATCTCGTTGACCGCTGCTACCACGCTCTGCCTGCCTTGATTGCCTGACGGCATGTACGGCAAGCAGCATGATCAGACTGTCCCATATTGCATGCCCCCGGTCCGCACGGCTTGTGGCGGCGGCCCGTCCTTGTCCCTTTTGCGAGGTAATTCAATGTCCAAGCCTAACCTGAGCGCTGAAGTCCTGATTTCGGCACTGGAACAGGCCATAGACGCAACCGTTATTATTGATGACAAGAACCATGTCATTTTTTTCAATAGCGCTGCGGAAAACCTGTGGGGCCTGGACAAGAAGGACGTGCTTGGCCAGAACGTGAACGTGCTGGTGCCCATGGCGCATCGCGGCAGCCATGACGCGTTTGTGGACCGCAGCCGTTCCAGCAACCAGAACCGCATTGTCGGCACATCGCGTGAGGTGGAGTTCACCCGCAGCGACGGGGAATACATCTGCGGCGAGCTGTCGCTGTCGAAGGTCGTGACCGATGACGGGCGCATCTTCTTCATGGGGGTGATGAAGAACGTCACCAACGAAAGCCAGCAGCGCAAGATCCTGATCCTGCAGAACGACGTGCTGCAGGCGCTGGCCAGCGACATGCTGATACAGGACGTGGCCGACCTGCTGTGCCGCCGGGTGGAAAGCTTCGTGCCCGGCACGGTTGCGGTACTCATGCTCATTGCGCCCGACGGGCAACTGCGCGTATTGTCCAGTCCCACTTTGCCGAAGCGGTACCGGGCTTCGCTGGAAAGCCTGTACATTTCTTCTTCCGAGCTGGAAAAGCTGCGGCTGGATTCCAACTACGCCACGCGACTGGTATGGGACAGCTACCGTTCGCTTGGCATCTCGCTGGGGTTGCAGCAGTGCTTCTGCACGCCGGTGTGCACGCGGTCGGGCCAGGTAAAGGGCATTTTCGCCCTCTACGCGCGTGAGGACCAGGGCCGCAACACATGGCCACAGCGCATTGTCGATTCCTGCATTCCCTTCTGCGCGCTGGCGTTCGAACAGAACGCGACGCAGGAACATATTTCCCACCTTGCCAATTTCGACAGCCTGACCGGGCTGCTCAACCGCTCCTCGGTCCACAAGGTGATCGAGAGCATGATCAACAAGCAGGATGGCAACCGCCAGTTCGCCATCTTCATGCTCGATATCGACCGCTTCCGCGATATCAACGACGCGCTGGGCCATGTCTATGCCGACCAGTTCCTGATCGAGATCGCGGCCCGTATCCGCGCCATCTCGCTGGACGGGTATGTCATCAGCCGCTCCGGCGGGGATGAATTCGTGGTGGTGGTGCCCAACTGCCCCAACAAGGAGGCCACGGCGTTTGCCGAGCGCCTGCTGGCCACCATATCCAAACCCATGCAGATCGGACAGAACACGCTCACGATTTCCTGCTCGATCGGCATCAGCTCCTATCCCGATAACGGGCCGGACAGTGAATCGCTGCTCAGCACGGCGGATGTGGCGCTGCGGCAGGCCAAGGAAAACGGGCGCGGCACCTTCCGCTTCGCCAACCTGGAAAAGAACCAGGTGGCGCAGGACCGGCTGGTGCTGGGGTCCGCGCTGCGCGATTCGCTGGCCAAGGGCATGCTGCAACTGCATTACCAGCCGCAGGTGCGCACGCATACGCTCGAACTCAGCGGTGTCGAGGCCCTGTCGCGGTGGCACCATCCGACCCTTGGCAACATCTATCCTTCCCGCTTCATCGCGGTGGCGGAGGAAACCGGGCAGATCGAGGCCATTGGCCGCTGGTCGCTGCTGGAAGCGTGCCGCCAGATCGTGAAATGGGACCGCGACGGCATCCATGTGCCCACGGTTGCGGTCAAC
>NZ_NKUB01000023.1 GCF_003207895.1 Komagataeibacter swingsii | reverse complement strand
CCATCCAGAATGCCTCCTTCAGAGAATGGTCTGCATCCTATGAATCACATTTTTAAACCGATGGGTACCCCGTGAGTCAGGCCAAACAATGGTTGGTATTATATACTGCTTGTAATCCTCATACTTTGCCCATGCTTCTTCATGTGTTGGCGCCGTCACGATGGTCAGCAGGGAGAAAATCAGCGGTTCATCGCTGCGGCGCCCCTGAATCAGGGCCTGCCCCCGTATGCTGGCAACCGTTTTGCGGACGATTTCCTTCGATGGTCCGGCAATAAAAACACATTCGGCATGCGTGCCCGCAAATTGCTGTCCCCGGCGGGACGCACCGGCCTGAAACAGCACCGGCGTGCGCTGGGGCGAAGGTTCGGACAGGTGAATGGCATCCACCGTGAAGTATTTCCCGTCATGGCGGATACGGTGAACCTTCGATGGGTCGGTAAACACCCCGCTGGCACGGTCGCGCCGTACGGCGTCATCCTCCCAACTGCCTTCCCACAGATCATAGACGACCCGCATGTATTCATCCGCTATGTCATAGCGCGCATCATGGGATGACTGCTGCGCCTTTCCCGTGCTTTTTGCCGCGCTGTCCAGATAACCCGTGACGATATTCCACCCGATGCGTCCCTGTGTCAGGTGATCCAGCGTGGACATGCGCCGCGCAAAGGGAAACGGGTGTTCGTAAGACAGGGTCGCCGTAAGCCCAAAGCCAAGATTGCGCGTGACAGACGCCATGGCTGATACCAGCATGGCGGGATCATTGACCGGCACCTGTGCCGCATTGCGCAGCGCCGCATCGGGGGATGCGCCATACACATCATAAATACCCAGCACATCCGCCAGGAACAGGGCGTCAAACAGGCCGCGTTCCAGCGTGCGGGCCAGATCTGTCCAGTATTGCAGGGTATGGTACTGGTCCGAGCGGTCACGCGGGTGCCGCCACAGGCCGCTGGCCTGATGGGACACGCAGTTCATGTCAAACGCGTTGAGGCGAATTTCTTTCATCTGGGCATATCCGTTCAGAACTGTACTGTATTCAGTCAAACCCGATCGACGCGCCAACAAACACGCCAAACCCGTCACCCGGCTGCATGACCGACAGTTGCTTGCCAGCGGCCTTGTAACCGGGCACGACAATGGCCGCGTAATGCGTATTGGCCAGGTTGTTGAAGCTTATGAAGACTTCACGATGCTTGTGTGGCCAGGAATAACCGATATTGGCGTTATAGATGTGGTACGAAGGCGCGAAATACGTCATGTCATAGGATGCGCCCACCCTGGACGACACCTGCGCGTTGAAACTGGCGTAAAACCCGTTGCGCATATCCAGATGGACTTCCCCCTGATAGAAATGTTCGGGGATTCCGGGCAGGTGATTATTGCCAAAAACGGCATCATGCCTGTAACGGAAATCCTGATATGTATAGGCCTGCCGCAATGACAGCGTATTGCCCGCCCATTTCAGCAGTTCCGTTTCCAGTGAAACCTCGACACCCTGATGCATGGTGGGCGAGGCATTGCCGTAAATCGACGTGCCCGCCGCGAGCGATGCCGGTGTCGTCACCGTCAGCAGTTCGTTATGCACCGAGGAATGATAGTAACTCAGGCTCCATTTATTATGGAAATAATGACCCGTGGTTCCGATTTCGAACGTGGTTGCGGTCTGGTTGCGCAGGCGGCCGGATGTGGAATTCTCGCCCGCGGCATGCTGTAACGGGTAACTGGCCGCGTTATAGTAATTACCGGCATAGTTGTAGTTCCAGTCATTAGGCGGCTGCAGGCTGCGGCTGACATTGCCATATATTTCCACATGGCTGTCCGGTTTGTAACGGAAGCCGCCACGTGGAATGAAATTGACCGAAGTGGTGTGCAGGTCGCTGCGGTTGGGATAGGTCACATCCGACATGCGCTTGATGAAGGCCACGGCCCCGGCCGCCGTCAGCCACAGGTTATGCGCGACCTCGGTGTTGTTGCGCAGGTGGAAGTAGTTTTCCGTGCCGCCATATTCTACATTACGCAGCAGCGTTCCATCCGGCACGCCACCAAATACACTGCTGACACGGATGCGGTTGCGCTGCCAGGCCTCGATATCGGTATAGCTCAGGATACCGAACTGCGTGTCGCTCCTGTGGCCTGCCAGCACATCATGCCGGTCGTAATTCAGCACGCCCGCAATCGTCTTGTAGCCCCAGATCTGGGATGACGCGGTGTTCTGGATATCAATCGGCGCATCCTGATAATTGCCGCCGACCTCGATCTTTGATTTGTCATCAATCCTGATGGTGGTCATGGACCCGTAATACTTCGTGCCCGGCTGGATACGGTGCGCGCCCCATGCATAATACGGCGACTGCGCCTGCCTGGGATCGGACAGGATCTGGTCACGCGTCAGGTAGCCAGGATAGCCGTTAACCGTCTGCCGGTACCGGAAGAAGGCCCGTGTTGAAACACGGTCATTGAAACGGTAGCCAAAATTGGTGTTCAGCCCGAAGCTGGTCGCCTTGGTATTGTCCTGATAGCCACCACGATAGGAATTGGTCGCGCTGATATAGTAATCGAATTTACCAAATACCCCGCCGGAGCTGAGCTGTTCCTTGACGTAGCCAAAACTGCCGGCTTCGACACGGGCCTGGTACCGCTGCGCGTCATATCCGGTCATGGACACGTAATTCAGCGCGCCGCCCAGTTGCATGCCGCCGTAATCGAACGCGTTCGCCCCGCGTAGTACCTCGGTATAACGCAGGCCCAGCGGTTCAAACAGTTCATAGGGCGTGCCGGCCGGCGTCGTGACCGGCAGGCCGTCAAACATCATGAGCAGGCCGGAGCGAAAGTAATTGGTGCCGGTGGCGATACCCGACCCACGGATCGACAGCCGTATGCCATCTCCCCCGCCCGAGGACTGCGCGAACACGCCCGGCTGGAATGACAGGGCATCCGCATTGGTGAAGTTGCGGCCCTTCAGCACTTTCTGCGCGTCGATCACGCTGGTCGCGCCGGGAATGGATGCCAGGCGCGCCTCCGCGCGGGAAGCGGGCGACAGGCGATGGCGCGAGACGGAAATGACCTCTGGCCGTGTAGGCGAAGGGACGGCATGATCTGGCGATACCGTTGACCCCTTGGGTCGCGTGGGCCGGACATGCTGTGTTTCGGGGCTATGTCGCACGGGGGGCGAGGCCACGGTGTCCGCCGCGAACGCGCCGGGCGCGAAACCCAGCAGGTAGGAACCGACCACGACGGTCGTCCGGCGCGACAGCAGGCGGGAGCGGGAAAAAAATCTGTCAGGTGGGGGGCGTACGGATATCCGCGTCATTGGGAATGATTCCATGGATGCATGAATACGCATGATTATTGTGTGAATGTTTTTTATTCATTTCATCAGTTCTTATCGTGTACACATTTTACTGTTTCCTGAACGAAAAATACCTGTAGCCTGCCTGGAAGCATTGTCCATGAAACATCCCGAAAATCGTAAGGAAGTTTATTGGTGAAGCTTTTTGCAAAAGCTTCGAAAGAACGCCGCCTTTTTGAAAAAAGGCAGCACCCAAAAACTTTTATTGTTTTTTATCAATGGGTAGTTTTCAAACAGTCTCTGATGCCTTTTATTTTTATTTGGGAATAATGCGGCCGTACTGCCGGTTGAACCAGACAAGGGCAGGCCGGATATCATCATGACCAACGGTTACACCAACCACATGCGCAATGACGACCGTATGCGTTCCCACATCACGGATTTCACGGATACGGCAGTCAAAGCTGACCAGCGCATCATCCAGAACCGGCGCACCGGTCAGGCCCGCATGCCATTTGCCAGCCGCGAAACGCTCCGCCATGGACCGCGACCGGCTGCTGAAGATGTTCGACAGGCCGTGCTGGCCTTCATGCAGGACATTGATGGCCAGGACACCATGTTCCAGTATATGCGGGTGCGCGCTTGTAGTGCGGTTTATGCACACCAGCAGCGTCGGCGGCGTGTCCGACACACTGCATACCGCCGATGCCGTAAATCCGTGCGGGCCGTGTGGCCCATCCGTCGTCACGACCGTAACCGCGCCGGACAGCGCCGCCATGCCGTTACGGAAGGTATCGGCACTGACCGTCGCTTCATCGGGTGGGGTGTAGCCAAACGGCGCGATGACATTGGTCGTCATGGTCAATCAGTTCCTGGTATCGGTTGAAAACAGCAGTTCGGGCGCATGCAGTACCACTTCCCGCCGCACGGGTGGGGCCTGCTGGCGCAATGCGGGGTCCATGTCGGGGTCGTAGCCGAACACATCCCAGCGCGAGAAAAAGGCGATCACCACACCCGCCAGCGGCGCCAGCAGCGCAACCCGGAACAGCGCGGGACCAAGGTGGGTGTTCATCCACGGGAAGGACAGCAGGATCAGCGTGCCGCCAATGCCCGATACCAGCCGTGCGATGCCGATGCCCAGTCCACGCAGTTCGGTGGGGTAGCTCAGGGTGGGATAGACCATAAGCTGGCATCCCGGGCCGAACCCCTGGGCGAACAGGAAGGCGGCAAAACCGGCAAGGGCCGCGATGACGCCCGCTGTGCCATGGGGCACGCCAACCAGCGCCAGTGTCCCGACCCCCGCCACCTGCATGGCGTAACCGGCAAGGATTATGGGGCGGGAGCGCACGCTGCGGGCCAGACGTACGCCCAGCAGGCCACCGGGAAAGGCCACGGCAAGGTTGAGGATGATCGAAATCACCACCACCTGCACCGGGTTTGCATGCAAGATCGAGACCAGCAGCGTGGGCAGGCCGAATATGATGATGTTGTAGGACATGCTGCTGATCAGCGTCATGGCGGCGACCATCAGCCCGCGCCGCAGCAGCGGCCGCCGTACCAGCCGCCACGGATCGACCGGCATGGCCACCGGTGCCTGTCCCGGAACGGCACGGACGACAGGGTCAATGCCGTATGACCGGCGCAGGATGTCAGCCGCACGCTGCAGGTCGCCCCGGCGGGCGATCCATACCGGGGATTCGCTCATGTAACGCCCGCGCACCATAATGATGACCAACGCCGGGACCGCGCCAAACGCCAGCGACGCCCGCCACAGCCAGTCGGGATGACCCGCAGGCAGCACATAAGACAGGGCGAACACGATCACGAAGCAGGCGGATGACGCCGCATACCATGTCGGGCACCATGCCGCCGCATGGGCCGCCTTGCTGCCGCGTCCCTCCAGCCGCGAGAATTCCGACAGGAACGCCATCGCGACCGGCAGGTCCATGCCCACCCCGAACCCCATGGCGAAACGCGCCGCGATCAGGATGCCGGCCGTGGGGGCGAACCCCGCCACCAGGGCCGCGATGACAAAGCACACCATATCGGCCATGAAAACCGCGTACCGCCCGATGCGGTCCGTCAGCCACCCGCCCGCGATACTGCCCACGATGGTCCCGGCATTCAGTGCGGCGGCAACCAGCCCGGTCTGGAACGCGGACAGGCCGAAATGCGCCTGCACATCCGAAATGCCCCATGACAGGGTGGTCAGGTCATAGGCGTCAAGAAACACGCCCCCCAGCGCCAGTGCGACAACCATGCGCGCATGGCTGCCAGCACGTGGGCCGGCATTTACAAGGGCGGATATGTCATCCGCGTCGCGCACGACGGGACGCCCATGGATGGTTCGTGCCAGCGCGGTCATGTCGTTGCCCGTTCTTTTTCAGGGTCATGGACAGTGGTAAGGGACGCCGCCAGCGTGCCGATGATGACAGCCAGCTTTTCGGCGTGGCGCGTGACTTCGGGCAGGCCCATCAGTTCCCCGAACCGCCCGCGCGCCAGCGGTCCCGCCACGAACAGGGTCCCTTCGTGCCGGTTGCCAACGCAGGCACGCCCCAGCGCATCCACATGCAGGCCCAGCCCGGTCGCATCCATTTCCACCAGGCCGGCCGCCGCCAGTTCGCGCAGGTACGGCACGGTCTGGATGATCGCGCCATGCGCCGGCCCTGTCGTGGTGATGATGGCGTCATACGTCCCATCCCGTTCGTAGGTGGCGCCATGGCGGATGGTCGTGGCAAAACGGCCCCGCGCCACCCGCACGGCGGTCAGCCGCCCGGCCACGATATCCAGCGTGCCGGCACGTTCGCGGGCATGCAGCACGTCTTCCGCCTGTGGCGCGATACGGAAACGGTGCGTATCCCAGAACGGGCGGAGGTGCCGGATCAGCCGCCTGCGTTCAGGCAGGGACAGGGCGGCCCAGATATCGGGCGCCTGTTCGCGCAGGCGGTCGAACACGGCCTGCCATGGCTGGTCTGGATGGGCCGCCAGCACGTGGCGTACGCGGCGTAACAGGTGGACCACCGTGCGTGATGGCGGGGAGATGAATTGCCCCACCGGGTCAACGGCGTGCGCCGCATGGCCATGCGAACGCTGCCCGCGCCGGGAAATGGCGGTGATCTTTCCCGTATGCCCGCGTGCCGTCAGTGTGACGACGACATCCGCCATGCTCAGTCCCGTGCCAATGACCAGGATACGGTCGGACGGCGCTATGTCTTCCAGCGCACCGGCCCGCCATGGATTGGTGACCAGGACAGGATGATGCCCGGCAGGCAGGTGCAGGTCGCGCAGCAGTTCCGGTGGCTGCGGCGCGGGATGGCTGGTGGCGATGACCACGATGTCGGCAGCCGTGGCGTCCCCCACGGTATCCGTAATGACCCAGCCGCCATCAGGCGATCTGTGCACGCCTGCCACCTTGCGGCGCAGGTGCGTCGCCACACCTGAATGCAGCACCGGGGCCAGCCGGTCGGCCACATAGCGGCCAAATACGGCGCGGGCGGGAAAGGCGCTACCATCCGGCCTGATGGCCGCCGGGTCATCGGCCAGCGCGTCCGTCTGCCGGATCCAGCTTGCGAAATCATCGGGCTGGCTGGTGTCTATGCTCATGCGCGATGCAGGCACGTTCACCCGGTGCTGCGGGTCGGTTGCGCCATAGGCCAGCCCCGCGCCAAGGAAGGGACGCGGTTCGAACACGGTCATGCGTATGGGCGTACTGGTATCGCGCGCAAGGTGCCACGCCAGCGCCGCGCCGCTGCACCCGCCGCCGATAATGGCGATATGGGGAATATGGGGGGAAACGGGCATGGCACGGCTCCTGCTGTCAGGCGGCGCGGGTGGGGCGGTGGTCGCCCGCGATGGTTTCGCCAAACGGCCCCATGTTGTTCAGGTCCGACGCCGCGCGCACGGGGTGGGTGGTCGGCAGATTGGGCAGTACGCGTTCACCGAACTGGTAGGCTTCCTCCAGGTGCGGGTAGCCGGAGAAAATGAACGTATCGATGCCCAGCCTGCGGTATTCATCAATCCGTTCCGCCACCGTATCGGCATCGCCCACCAGCGCGGTTCCCGCCCCGCCGCGCACCAGGCCGACGCCCGCCCACAGGTTGGGGCTGATTTCCAGCCTGTCGCGGCGGCCGCCGTGCAGCGCGCTCATGCGCGACTGGCCCACGGAATCCATGCGGGCAAAGACCTTCTGCGCCTTTTCGATGGTGGCGTCGTCCAGGTGGCTGATCAGGCGGTCGGCTTCATGCCAGGCCTCCTCCGCCGTTTCGCGTACGATGACATGCAGCCTGATGCCAAATGACACCTCGCGCCCCTGCGCATGGGCCAGTTTGCGCACATGGCTGATCTTTTCCGCCACCAGCGCCGGGGGTTCGCCCCATGTCAGGTACTTGTCGACCGACTTGGCGGCGACATGGGCGGCGGCTTCCGACGATCCGCCAAAATACAGCGGCGGCCCGTCATTCTGGTACGGCGCGAACAGCAGGCGGCCATCCTTTATGGTAAAGTGCCTGCCTTCGAAATTGACATCCTCGCCACGCAGCAGCGCACGGTAGATATCAAGGAATTCGTCCGTGATCTCGTATCGGGTGGCATGGTCGGCAAACAGGCCATCGCCCGCGTTTTCCGCCGGGTCGCCGCCGGTCACGATATTGATCAGCAGCCGCCCGTTGGAAAAACGGTCCAATGTCGCGGTCATGCGCGCGGCAAGTGTTGGCGACAGCAGGCCCGGGCGGACCGCGATCAGGTAGCGCAGCCGTTCGGTCACGGGGGCAAGGGCGGAGGCAACGACCGAGCTATCCTCGCAACTGCGCCCCGTCGGGATCAGGACACCATAATAACCCAGCGTATCAGCAGCCTTGGCCACCTGCTGCAGGTAGGGCAGGTCAACCGGCCTGCCGCCCTTCTGCGTGCCAAGGTAGCGGCTGTCGCCATGGGTGGGCAGGAACCACAGCACATTGATCTTGTCAGGAACGGCGTAGGACATGGTTACGAAGCCTTGGAAAATGTTTCGTTGGGAAAAAGCGGTTCCGCCGGCGCGTGCAGGACTGCGGGGTCGCGGTAGCGGCTGCCGAAATGCCGGCTGGGCAGATGCGGCTGGCCCGGCGTGAACAGGCGTTCGCGCAGGGTCTCACGCGGGGTGTAGGCCGTGCGGTAGCGCCCGCGGCGCTGCAGTTCGGGCACGATCAGGTCAATGAAATCGCGCGCGGTCTCGAATGTGTGGTACTGGCGCAGGTTGATGCCATCGATCCCGTCAACATCCAGCCAGCGTTCGATTTCATCGGCGACCGTGTCAGGCGTGCCCACGACGAAGAAGCGCCCCTCGTCAAACGATGCGATCTGGCGCAGCGCGCTGCCTGCCGTCTGTTCGGGGTGGAAGCGCCGGCCCATATTGCCAAACGGCACGCCTTCGCGTTTCAGGATGTCGCCAATACGGGCATCAGCGGGATAACGGCGCAGGTCGATTTCCGCCTGCGCATGGATCAGCGCGCCCTCGACGCTGTAATACTGGCGGTATTTCTCCAGCTTCTTTTCAGCCAGATGCTGCGTCGTATCAGTGATGATGCCAGCCATGACAATAAAACGGATGTCATCGCCATTGCGGCCATGGACGCGCGCGCGTTCGCGCGTGCGGGCGATGTTTGCGCGCACGGCTTCCGTCGTCTGGCCGCCAATGAACACGACCTCCGCATGGCGGGCGGCGAATTCCAGCCCCGCGGGCGACCCGGTTGCCTGAAACAGCACCGGCGTGCGCTGCCGGCCGGGCGAGACCAGATGCGGTCCCGCCACGCGGAAATGCCGCCCGTCATGGTTGATGGGCCGCACGGCATCGGGATTGGCGTAAATGCCGGATGCCACGTCATTGACGACCGCATCATCATCCCAGCTGCCTTCCCACAGCTTGTAGAGGACATCGAGGTATTCATCCGCGATGGCGTAGCGCTGGTCATGGGGGATTTCGTCCTCCATGCCAAAATTGCGCGCGGCGCTGCGCAGGTAGGATGTCACGATGTTCCACCCCACGCGGCCTTCGGTCAGCAGGTCCAGCGTCGCCATGCGCCGGGCAAAGGCGAAGGGGGGTTCGTACGTCGTGGAAAACGTGACGCCAAAGCCGAGGTTTTTCGTCACCGCCGCCATGGCGGGCACCAGCATCAGGGGATCGAGGTTCGGGATCTGCAACCCTTCGCGCAGGGCGGCGGCCGTGCCATCGCCAAAGCGGTCATAGGTGCCGATGACATCGGCCAGGAAGACCGCGTCAAACAGCCCTTCTTCCGCCAGTCTGGCCACTTCCAGCCAGTACGCCATTTCCCCGAACCGGTGCCGGTTGTTACCCGGCGCACGCCACATGCCATGCACGATATGGCTGACGCAGGCCATTTCGAACAGGTTGACGTGCAACTGTCTGGGCTGCGTTGTCATGCCGCGTGTTCCTGCCGTGCGCCCGTGGAGACGGGCGATGTGGCGCCGGCCCGATCGCGCCAGCGCGAACCGAACGCCGTGCCATTCAGCACAAGGTCACCCAGTTCACGCTGCCGCTGGACCAGCGGGTTATGCGACGCCAGCGTGCGGGCGTTGCGCCAGTGACGGTCCAGCCGCCGTGATGTGCTGGTGGCGGAGGCGCCGCCCACTTCAAACAGCAGCGTGGCGGCGTCCAGCACCTGCCCCGCCACGACCTGCTGCGCCTGATAGGCGCACAGTTGCGCCGTATCGAAGGCCGGGCCGCTTTCGTGTCCCGCCGCCCATTGCGGGAAGGCCGCATCCAGCGTCCATGCCACCTTTTCCACCAGCGTATCGGCGGAAAACGACAGGGCGGACAGGCGTCCCACAACGCCCTGCACCAGCGGGTCATGCCGCTGGGCCACCTGGCCCGGAACGCCAAAGGTCCGGGTGCGCGGGCGCACGAAGGCCACGGCGTCGCGCACGATGGCCCGCCCGATCCCCGCCAGCGTGGCAAGGTGGAAAAGCTGGTAGTAGGTGGTGAAGTATTCATTGGTGGGGAATTCGGAAAGCGGCGTGCGGTTGATGATGTTTTCATCCGGCACGGCAACATTCCTGAAATGCGTCGTCCCGCTGCCGGTCAGGCGCTGGCCAAAGCCGTCCCAGTCATCAATACGGGTCACGCCGGGGGCGTCCGCTGGCACCACTAGCTGGATGCGATCCGTTCCATCGGTGGCGATGGCGACAATCCACGACGCATAAAGCGTGCCGGTGGAATAGTATTTCGTGCCCTCCAGCAACCACTGCCCCCGCGGATCGGGCGCGAGGGTGGTGGTGGTGCCGGTACTGTCCGTCAGTTCCGCCATGGCGGCGCCGAACAGGGCGCCCTTTGCCACCTGTTCCAGCCAGTACGCGGCGCGCGGGCTGTCGCCTTCATGCAGGCGCCCTTCGACAAAGGCGAAATGAGCGCGGAAGATCTGCGGCAGGTTTGAATCCGCTTCGGCCAGTTCCGCCAGCAACGCAAAGGCTTCCGGCAGGCTGGCCCCGCTGCCACCATACCGCACCGGCACGCGCAATGCGCCAAAACCGGCATCCAGCAGCCACCGTACCGCGTCATGGGCCAGGATGCGGTTTTCCTCACGATCAATGGCACCATCGGCAATACGCGCGAAAACCGGGCGCAGCCTTTGCGCGAGCGCATCAATCCGTGGGGAGAAACCGTGGGGAGGATGTACCGGATCTGTCATGGCGACCTCATCGCGTGCATATTTTAACTATTTTGTGTGCGCATTTATATTTTGCACACACTAACAACGACAATTAATGAGTCAATAAAATAACAACGATCAAGTATGATTTTATATCCGGGGACCGGACGGGTTTCGGGGAAATTTTCCCGTAAAACGATCGAAAATTACAAAGATAATTTTATTAAGTTACTGTTTATGAATGATATTTTTATCATAAAAATAACAATTAAAATCGTATTATAAGGATTGGAAAAGTTTCCGTTAAATTATACAAATTAAATCGTTATATGATTTTCCTGTCCCATATCCCGTGAATCGGGACAGGGTCCGGGCTTGATCACGACTTCGGAATCCATATCCAACGACAATTATCCCGTTGACATACGAATTAACGGTTATAATGTCATAAACTATTATTAACTATGTTTTATAGTTAAATACCGCTGGCGGCCGGTCGATCCATGGATCGGCATGGAACCGCCACACGGAACAGCCTCCACACCCCTGCTACAGGTAAGCCTGCAATGAAACGGTATTCACGTCGCACGATCCTGGCCGGTCTTGGCATGGCGCTGTCGTCACCGGTATGGGCGGCGCGCGGGGCGCATGCGGCACAGGACACCACGATCCGCATAGGCTACCAGCAGTACGGCACGCTGGTGGTACTCAGACATAGCGGGCTGCTGGAACGCGCCCTTGCCCCCGCCGGGATACGGGTGCGGTGGTCCGAATTCATTGCTGGCCCCCAACTGCTGCAGGCGCTTGCGGCGGATGCGATCGACATTGGCGAAACCGGGAACGCGCCCCCGGTCATGGCGCAGGCCGCATGGCCCGATGGGCTGGCCTATATCGGCTGTTCGGCACCCGCCCCGCATGGCGAGGGCGTGCTGGTGCCCGCCAGCAGTCCCATACAGGCCGCAGCGGACCTGAAGGGACGCCGCATTGCCCTGAACCGCGGGTCCAACGTGCATTACCTGCTGCTGGCACTGCTGCAACGCGCGGGAATTGCATGGACCGACATCCACCCCGTCTACCTGCCGCCCGCCGCCGGTCGCGCCGCGTTCGAGACCGGGCAGGTGGATGCATGGGCGATATGGGACCCGTACCTGAGCGCGGCCCTGATGGATACGCAGGCCCGCCTGCTGGTGGATGCGCAGGGTGTGACGACCAACCGGCAGTTCCTGATCGCCAGCAGGCCGTTCGCGGACCGTAATCCCGGCAATGTCTTCACCCTGCTGGCGCAGGCGCGGCAGGACTGCGTGCAATGGGCGGCGGATCATGCCGATACGCTGACCACCGACATTGCCGCCAGTACCGGCCTGTCCCGTCCCGTCATCACCCGTGCGCTGGCGCAACTGGCGCTACGCCCCGCACCGCTGGATCAGGCTGTCGTGACCGAACAGCAGGAGATTGCGGCCACCCTGTTCCATGCGCGCCTGATCCCGGGCGTCCCGGATATCCGGGCTATCGTACGGGGAGCGTGAAGCCATGTCCGCAGACCTTCATACCGCACAGGATGCCCTTGATACGGCAACACACCTGCAGGCGCGCCTTGCCGCCCGTGCGGCCCACCATGACCGCACCGGGATTTTCGCACAGGAAAATATTGACGACCTGCGCCGGGCGGGACTGCTGTCACTACGCATTTCCACGCCCGGTCGGCCCACGCCGTTCACCCTTGGCGTCGTGCAGGATATCGTGGGCCGGATTGCGCAGGGCGATGCCTCCACCGCGCTGGCCATGGTCAACCATTACATGGTGCGGGCCGCGATCGCCCACCATGAATTCGGGTCAGGCGATGTGGCGCGCTGGATGGAAGGCGAACAGCATGACCAACTGGTCAATATCCTGCTGGCGGAGCCTGACCTTGGCTCCGCCTCGCGGGGTGGCCTGCCCGGCACAGTGGCGTCCCGCACGGCCGGGGGATGGGTGCTGGACGGCCGCAAGGCCTATGTTACCGGCATTCCCGGCCTGTCGTGGCTGCTGGTGCGCGCCCGCACGGATGAAGACCCGGCAAGGGTTGGCACATTCATGGTCCCGGCCATGGCGGATGGCATCCATGTCATTGAAAACTGGGACCATATCGGCATGCGCGCCAGCAACAGCCATGAAGTCACCTTCACGCAGGTTGCGCTTGCGCCGGATGCGGCGCTGGGGCTGCATGCGCCCGATGCGCCACCGGCAGGGGGCAATATCCTCATGCTCTGGAACACGGGGCTGCTGGGGTCCCTGTATAATGGCATCGCCACCTCAGCACTCGCATGGTTTGGTGAATTCCTGAAAAACCGCGTGCCGTCCAATCTGGGCGCGCCGCTTTCAACCCTGCCCGCCATGCGCGACGCCGTGGGGGGCTTTGCCATTACGCTGCACATGAACGCCATGCTGCTGCGGCTTTACGCCACGGATGTCACGGCCGCGCGCCCGCTGCCCGAACTGAACGCGCATGCAGCGGTGATAAAATCGCGCGTGGTCGATGCGGCGGCCGATTTTACGGCCGCCCTGCTGGGGCTTGCGGGCAATGCCGGGCTGTCCGCCCATAACCCGCTGGAACGTGCCCATCGCGATGCGCTGTGTGGCCGTATCCATGCGCCTCATGGGGAATTGCTGCGCCGGGTTGCGGGGCAGCAGGCGCTGTCATGAATCCCGATCATCCCTGATCCCATCCAGACTGGACATATCATGACCCTTACGGAATTTGTCGGCACGGGCGAGACGGATGTCCCCCCGTTTCCCCTGCCACCCGCGGGCGTGCCCATCATCGCGGATGATGCGGAGGCATTGCGCATTGCGGCCGACGTTGCCGGGCAGATCGCCCCGGATGCGGCGCGACGCGACCGTGAAAACCGTTTTCCCGCGCGTGAGCTGGATATCTTTTCCAATTCGGGGCTGTGGGGCATGACCGTGCCACGCGCTTATGGCGGGGCCAATGTATCATACCGCACGGTGGGGCAGGTGATCCGGCTGATTGCAAAAGCGGATTCAGCGGTGGCGCAACTCAGCCAGAATCACTTTGCCACCATTGCCTGCCTTGCTTCTTGCGCCAGTCCGGAACAGGCACGTGACCTGTTTGCGCTGGTGTTGAAAGGATACAGGTTTGGCAATGCGTTTTCGGAACGCGGTATCCGGCATGTCGGGGCGTTGAAGACACGCCTCCAGGTAACAGGCGACACCGTGACCCTGAATGGCGTCAAGCATTACTGCACGGGCGCGCTGTCGGCGCATCTGGTGCAGATTGTGGCGCTTGATGATGACGGACACAGCCATCTTGCCATTGCGACGCGTGATGCGCCGGGCCTGCATGTCATCAATGACTGGTCGGCATTCGGCCAGAAAGGGACGGCAAGCGGCACCGTGCAACTGACGGACGTGCAGGTGCCGCGCGGCCGTGTCATCCCGGTCTGGAAAGCCTACAGGCCTGACGCGCCCTTTGCCGACAGCGCCATATCGCAGTTCATACAGGCGGCCATCGACGCGGGCCTGGCCGATGCGGCCATCGATACGACGATCGATCTGGTCCACACCCGTGCGCGCGCATGGATCGACAGCGGGCAGGAAAAGGCGTCGGACGACCCTTATACAATCCAGGCGATCGGGTCATTGAAAATACGCCTGAACGCGGGCCTTGCCCTGCTGGACAGGGCAGGCGACGCCATTGACCATGCCGTATCGGCCCCGACTGCGCAAAGCGTCGCCATCGCCCAGATCGAGACGGCGCAGGCCAAGGTCCTGACGACCGAAAGCGCCATCGAGGCGACAAACAGGCTGTTCGAACTGGTTGGCACATCTGCCACGGACCAGACGCTGAACCTTGATTACCTGTGGCGTAACGCGCGCACGCATACGCTGCATGATCCGGTACGCTGGAAATATGCGATTGTGGGGAATTATTACCTCAACCATGCTTTCCCGCCGTTACATGCATGGAGCTGAGGCATGGGGCGGGCGCCCATAAATAACAATTTAAAAGTGTATAATTATCCCGGCAAGACAGGGGACGCGGTCTGTCGGATATGCAACCTTCTACCGTCATGGGCAGCATATCCCTGTGCCGGCATGGGCATTTCGCCAGCCGACCATGGAATCATCCTGATGGGGCGTTTTTGTTTATGTAATTGATATAAAATGATATTATTTCGGATTTCTTGGGGTATCCGGGCTGGGGTCCGCATACATTCGTCTTTAATTAACTATATTATATGTGTATATGTTGTTTTAGTACAACTGTTACGTATTTTTCCTGTTTCACCTCTGTAACCCTGTATGAAAAATCCTTTTTGCCCGCTAACAAATTAATGCATTCCTTGCGGTCATACTGGAAAAACTACAATGTTAAGAAGTGAATTATCCCTGTCCCCAACCGCCCCACCCCATATCCATCCCCTGCAGTACAGGGGCCGAACCCCTGTGGTGGAGACACCAAACAGATTAACCTTTGTGCTTGCCGGCGGCCTGTTTGGTGTTCTGGTTGCCTCCCATCACGCCCTTGCCGCCGCATCCATCACGCCGGATGACATCGCCACGCACCGTATCCCCCACCCTACCCCCGCCCGGCATGCAACCGGCGGGCATGGGGTGGCCAGCCAGCATGATGGGCATGCGAACAGTAGCGGGCTGAATGCCAGCACGATCGAACATATCGCCGTGCATCATCACAGTGCGGCGACACACCAGGCGGAGGTGTACCTGAAAACCATTCCCGGTGGCACCAGCGTCATTGACGCGGCCACCGTGCTGAAGGGACGCAACGCCACCAACGCGGATGCATTCAAGTACCAGGCTGGTGTCTTTGCACAGGCGCCCTGCGGATCGGACGACCTGCGCATTTCCATCCGTGGTTCGGGCATCCAGACCGGGCTGAACGCCACGCGTGCGGGCATCATGTTTCTGTTTGATGACATTCCGCTGACCACGCCCATCGGCACGGTCAATGAACTGCAGGAACCACTGGGCATCCGTTATACCGAGATCATGCGCGGCGGGAATGGCATCGACTTCGGCTCCACCCAGTTGGGCGGCGCGATCAATTACGTCACGCAGACAGGCTATAATTCACAGCGTTACCAGGCCCGTGTCGAAGCGGGCAGCTTCGGGTACGTGAAGGAGCAACTGAGTTCGGGCACCGTCATCGGCAAGTCCGACTATTACCTCAGCGTGACCAATTCCTATCGCGGCGGCTACCAGGACAATACCAAGACCACTAATTTTGGCGTGAACTTCAATTACGGCTACAAATTCAGCGACAATGTCGATAACCGTTTCTTCTTCCGCTATCGCCAGACATGGGAAGGCAACCCCTATTACCTGACGCGCGACCAGATCCGTGACAATCCGCGCCAGATGCAGCCTGAATATGCGACATGGGGCACCAAGACCATTGAACCCGGCACCAAATATGCCGCCGACCGGCTCAGGATCCGCATTGATGACCAGTCCAGGCTGACTGTCGGCTTTGCCTACCTGAACGCGCCGATGGACCATGAACTGGGCAATACCTCGTCGCTGTACAACATCGACTACGCCACGGGCATGGTGAATTACACGCGTCAGGACAAGCTGCTGGGGCATGCCAGTGATACGGATATCGGCATCTATACCTCGCATGACCTTGACGCCACCATTGAAAACCGGGTGCGCCGCCAGGCGGCCTATCCCGGTTACGCGCTGGGCACGCTTGTCACCCGTTCGCACCTGGGGGGAAGTGATACGGTTTTCCATGTGCGCAACAATACCGAGATCTTCCACAACTTCTGGCTGACCGCGGCCGGTGCGTTAAGCTATACCCCGCGTTCGGGATCACAGACGTACCCGCAGACAAGCTCGTTCAGCCAGAATGCGCTGTATTTCGCGCCGCGCGCGGGATTCCGTTACGTCATTACCCCCAATATCGAAGTGTACGGCAATGTCAGCCGTAGCGTGCAAAGCCCGCAGGACTGGCAGTACCTTTCAGGCGCCAATTACACATCGGGCATCGCCACGGGCCTGACGAAGGACTGGGCCAGGCTGCGCCCCCAGACGGCCACGACGTTTGAAGTAGGCACAAGCGGCCATTTTGCCGGCACGGAATGGAGTGTCACCTACTATCACTCCGCCGTGCATAACGAACTGCTGGCGGTCGCGACGCCGAATTCCATCCTGTACAACAATTCCACTTACGGCAACGCATCGCCCACAACCCATCAGGGGGTTGAAACATCATTCCATTCCACATTGTACAAATGGCAGGGCAACATCATTTCCCTTCGCCAGGCCTATACGTTCCAGAGCTTCCGCTTCAATCATGATGCAACATGGGGGCACAATTACATCCCCGGTATCCCGCGCCATTTCTATCAGGGGGAACTGCACCTTGATATGAAGAACGGGTTCTATACCTCGGTCGATGTGGAGGTCTCGTCCTCGGTACTGGCGTCATATGACAACCAGTACAAGGCCGCGCCCTATCATATCTACAATTTCGATATCGGTTACCTGTGGCCCAACAAGCACCGGCAGGTTTTCCTGAGCCTGCACAACCTTGCCAACAAGCATTACGCAACGGGCGTGGTGCCGGTCTATTCCACCACCAACGGCCAGCAGCCTGCCGCCATGCTGTCGGGCGACGGCTTCGGCATTTTTGCAGGTGTGTCCATCGGGTTCAATTAATGACCGGGGATGCGGCAGGCCCCGGCAGGGAATGCCGCCTTGAGAAAGCGGCACCCCACGAAACCCGGCGATTTTTTATCAGCCGCCCATTCCAGAACGGGGCCTTACCGGAACAGAAAGACCACCAGCGCCCATAATGGCAGGCTGAACAGCAGACCGAACAGGATGCCCCGGATTGGCGTGTGGCGGTACCCCGCCGGTTCACTGGCGGGACGGCCATCATGGTGCTGGCCTGTCTGTGACAGGGCAATGCTCTCAAGTGACATGATCCAGAAAACCTTTTGCTGAAATATGACGTAACACAATTCAGATTGTGGCTGTAAAACGGTAATATTGCCTTAAAAAGAACATACTTCCCTGTCAATCGCCAAAATTGGCCGATTTATGCTTTCCTGCTGGAAAGGCGGACGGCGCAGGGCAAAAGGACGCATGTCCCTGCCCGTAGCCACCTGTTTCTGCTTTTCTTTTCATGAAATGGGACACAAAGCGCGCGGCCTGTCCCCATAATTATTTATACGCGGGTCGCGGATGTATCCAGCGGCCTGCCGCCTTCCTGCCTGCTTCCCTTATCCGCGTTGATCGGGATAGTGTTGTTTCTTTTGCTGCCTGCATCCCATGCGCGTATCTTTACGTCATTGCGAAACAGTCGGAAGTGGTTCACCTGAAGAAACATTGCGATGCCCTGTGTTTATTGAATTCGGACCGTTCCGGATGATGTATTGCGAAATAAGGCATTGTTAAAAACACAAACAATAAAAGTTTTCAGGTGCTGCCTTTTTTCAAAAAGGCGGCGTTCTTTCGAAGCTTTCGCAAAAAGCTTCACCAAAAACTTCTTTTAATTTTAAAGCGCTACCATGATCTGACTTTTCAAACAGTCTCTTAAAGGCGACATTCCGGGACGTTTTTTGAAAAAAGCTTCACCAAGACCATCTTTTTTGATTCATGGGTGGCTTCAGGCCACCTTTTACACCGCATCCATAAAAATACAGGTTTTATCAATCCGTTACGGGACGATATTTGACGCCCGTCCGGTCAGACACGGATTCATGCAATGACGCTGCGTAAACTTGGCTGCCATCTCGCCCGGATACAGCCGCGCCAGCCCCTGCTGTCGGGCATGCGGGTTTTCATGGCCCGCACGGCCCCGCAGCACCTGGGGCGTGAGCGGATTGATCCCGCGCCACGCATGCTGGGCAATGACGTGCTGGGCAATTGCACGGCGGCGGGAATCGGCAATCATATCCGCGCCACGGCAGCGCTGGGGGGTTACCAGATTGCGGTGGATACAGATGACGCGGTGCGTTTCTATGCCCGGTCAACCGGATATGTGCCGGGTAACCCAGTAACGGATCAGGGCGGGGTGGAAGTGGATGTCCTCGCCACCGCCCTGCGGGCCGGGTACGCCCTTGCTGACCAGACACTGTTCCCGTTATGGGGCAGTGTGGACACTGGCGACCTGAACGGCATCCGCAACATCACGGCGGGGCTGTCCACCGCCTATCTCGGCGTGCGGCTTGCCATGGCGGATATGTGGGAAGATGCCACAGGCAGCCTTGCCCCGGTATGGGACACCGTGACCCCCGCCAGCCATGGCGACCCGGCACCGGGCAGCGCGGGCGGCCACTGCCTGCTGTTATGGGATTATGACGGCACGGCGGATACCGACCCCATCACGCTGCTGACATGGGGCAGCCAGCAGAAGGCAACGTGGCGATGGCTGCGCAGCCGCCTGATGGAGGCCCACGGACTGGCGTGGCGGCAGTTGCTTCCGGGCGGGATGCTGGCCCCCACGGGGCAGGACTGGGATGCCCTTGTCGCAGCGAACGAGGCCTACCTGACTGGTCTGCCCTGACCTGACCCACCGCGCCCTGACGCCCATCCCCAACATCCCGATCACAGGACAATCATGAAACGCCTTATGTCCATGCTGGCGGCTGCCGCATGCCTGTCCGGCTGTACGCATGGCCGTGCCGTGCAGACCACGATCCCGGCCGCGATGGCGGGCATACAGTCCACACTGGCGCGGGCCGGTGCGGTATCCGTTGCCCATGCGGGCGACTGGACCACGCGGCAAGGCGCAGGGTTCGCCCGGATGGTCCGGGCCGCGCAATGCGCGCAACAGGCGGCCGACCCTGTCATAGGCACCATAACGGGCGATGTGACGCTTCAGCTTGCCGGCAGCTTCACCCGGGGCGGCACATTCAGCGTGGGTGCGCTGACGACCGCCCCGACCATTGGCCTTGATACCGATGCCAGCCGCACCAACAGCCAGCAGGTCAGCCTGCCGCTGGCCTATGCGCCACTATCCTCGCTGCCTGATGTCGAAATGGGGCGGCAGATGGGTTATGTGACGGCCCTGTTCGGACAGAATGATCGCGTGCGACAGGATGAGGCACGGCGCCTAATGGCGGATCGCGACACGCTGCGCCGGATCATCCGCACCCTGATCCATTCGTGGGACACGACATACTGTACGCCATCCCCGCCGGTGGCGCCTTTTGTCAGCCTGCGGCGGGGCAGCCGGCCGGGCCGCGGGGCCTGTGGAGATGGGAACACAGGCGGGAAACATTAAATAAGAGATATGTATCAACTGTGCATTCCTGCATGCATATCAGGTCCCTGCATAAAATATATTTCCGGATTACCTGCATTTCCCTGCGGTCAGGACCGTAGAAATCTGGTACAGCCGCCCTTTCCCACCCGGGCAGACAGACCGCCATGACCCGCGGTTGCGGATGGGAAAGGGCGCGTCCGTTACCCGATGCGTCCATCCCTTCTCCCGGCGTGGCGGCATGGGCCGCTACCGTAGACTTCAAGGACGCGTATCTTGCCTGTTGCGTTGCTGGCCCTTGCTATCGGGGCGTTTGGCCTTGGCACGACGGAAACCATTGTCATGGGGCTGCTGCCCCAGCTTTCGGCCGGGCTGCATGTCTCCATCGCGCAGGCGGGGCTGCTGGTGTCGGCCTATGCCATCGGGGTGACCATCGCATCGCCGCTGGTGGCGATCCTGACCAACAGCCTGTCCCGCCGCGCGACGCTGCTGCTGACCATGGCGATCTTCATCGCGGGCAATGCATGCAGCGCCCTGGCGCCGAATTACACCAGCCTTATGCTGGCGCGCGTGCTGACATCGTTCTCCCACGGGACATTCTATGGCGCGGCCTCCATCATGGCGGCACAGGTCGTGCCCCCCGCCAGGCGGGCGGAAGCCCTGTCGCTGGTCTATATCGGGCTGACGCTGGCCATGATCCTTGGCGTGCCCATGGGCACCGTCGTGGCGCAGATGACATCGTGGCGCATGGCGTTCTGGCTGATCTGTGGCGTGGGCGTGCTGGCCTGGACCACCATGTGGCTGTGGATCCCGCAGGACCGGGCCAGTGGTCCCGCCATCCCGCTGTCGGCGCAGTTCCGGGCCATGCTGCACCCGCTGGTCGTGACCATGATGCTGGTGTCCATGTGCACGTCATCAAGCATGTTTACCCTGTTTACCTACATCACCCCGTTCCTGCAGACCCGGTCCGGCTTCGGCACGCATGCGGTTGACGGCATCCTGCTCATGATCGGGGGCGGGCTGTGCCTGGGCAACCTGCTGGGCGGGAAGCTGGCGGACTGGAAGATGCTGCCATCATGCGCCGGGCTTATGGCCGCCGTGGGGGTGGTGCAGGTGCTGCTGGTGCCCGGCAGCCTGCATCCATGGGTGTGCCTTGTGCTGCTGTTCCTGTGGGGGGTGTTCATCTACGCGCCCATGGCCCCGCTGCAGACCTATGTTGTCGCCTGTGCCGGGTCCGCACCCAACATTGCCGCCGTCATGAACCAGAGTTCCTTCAATTTCGGCAACGCCGTCGGCGCGTGGGCGGGCAGCCATATCGTGGATACCCACTGGTCCTATGGCGGGCTGCCGGTCCTGTCCGCGTGTTTCGCCTTTATCGGCTTCGGGCTGGTGGGGCTTGCGGAATACTATGTCCGCCGGCAGGCGAAAAAGCCCCGTGAAGTCGTGCCGCACCCGCTGACCAGCGCCACCCACGCCGTGGTGGCGCGCCCGGAACACGACCTGCGCCCCCACGCATGACGGAAAGGACCATGGTGGAAACCGCCCGGCATGCCGATGCCCGGTTTCCCCATGTCCCGGCCGGTCAGCCGTTCGGGGCCGGGATGAAGAACAGGCGCAGCGAGCGCACGCCCTGCGCGCCATGCACCAGCACCCCTTCGATATCCGCCGTCGCGGACGGGCCGCTTTGCAGGACCGCGTAATGCATCGACCGCCATTCCGGGCGCTGGTAGGCGCGGTGCAGGTTGCTGACGATCCGGGCCGGGTCCAGCAGCACGATCAGGTGCTGCGGCAGATAGCCCAGCGTATTGACCTGCAGGTCCACCTCCGTCAGGCATACCGATCCCGTTTCCGCCACGCCGAAGGATGCGCGCACCACGCCGATGTCGATATCGGCCAGTGACGCCGGTGGCGTATCATCGGTCAGGACGCGGTTGCCCCTGATTTCAGGTACGCGCGAACAACTGACAGGCATGCCCGCCACCATTGCGCGCGCGACATCCAGCGGGTCATCCGGGCCACAATCGGGCAGCGTCCCCCCCATCTGCACGAATGCCGTGCGGAAGGCAGCCAGCAGGTCCGTACCCTGCGGCGGGTCAAAAAACGGCACCTGCGGCAATGGACGCTCCAGGGCGGGCTTATGCGCGCGCACGCGGGCCAGGATGTCTTCGCGGCTGCTCATGTCGGCTCTCCCTGTCCGGTGGGGCGGTTTTTCGCGTACCATTCATGGAATGTCTGGCGCGGAGGTGCGGGGACTTCACGGCCATGGCCCCATGTGTTCAGGCGGTTGTACACCATGAAGCGGGGCAGGTGCTTCAGCGCGCTGTCCGCCGTGGCAATGGCCGCGCGGTACAGCGCCGGGTGGGACAGCAGGTGTCCGGCCTCGCGCATCATCACCTTTTTCATCAGTGGCAGTTCATGCGTTTCCGCCAGAACCTTGCGCCAGCCCGCGATCTGTTCGTGGATGTTGATCCTGACGGGGCAGACATTGGTGCAACTGCCATTGAGCGTGGAGGAAAACGGCAGGCTGCTGTAGCGGTGGCGATTGAAGGTCGGGTCGATGATCAGCCCGATCGGCCCGGCATAGGTCGCGCCATAGCTCAGCCCCCCGCTGCGGCGGAACACCGGGCAGGTATTCATGCATGCGCCACAGCGGATGCATTTGAGCGATGTCCAGAACTGTTCCATGCCCAGCCGTTCGGACCGCCCGTTATCCACCAGCACGACATGCAGTTCACCCCCGCGCCGCGGGCCACGGAAATGAGATGTGTACTGGGTAATGGGCGACCCCAGCGCGCTGCGTGACAGCAGGCGCACGAAAACCGGCAGGTCCTCCAGCCGGGGAATGACCTTCTCGATCCCGATGGACGCAATCTGTAGTGACGGCGTATTGGCCGAAAGGTCGGCATTGCCTTCATTGGTGCACACCACGAACGTCCCGGTTTCGGCCACCACGAAATTGGCGCCCGTCAGCCCGGCCTGCGCATCCAGGATCAGCGGCCGCGTCTTTTCGCGCTGCTGTTCGGTCAGGTAATGCACGTCGTCATCATCGGGGTCTGTGCCCAGCGTGCGGGCGAATACCGCGGCCACGTCCGAACGCAGCTTGTGCACGGCGGGCACCACGACATGGCTGGGTGCTTCATCATCAAGCTGCTGGATGCGTTCGCCAAGATCGGTTTCCACAACCTCAATCCCGGATTCAGCCATGAAATCACGGAAGCCACATTCCTCCGTCAGCATCGACTTGCTTTTTATCAGCCGCTTGACGCTGTGGTCGCGCAGCAGGGACAGGATGATGGCGTTGTGTTCATCCGCGTCCTGCGCCCAGTGGACATGGATGCCGTTGGCGCGCGCATTGGCCTCGAACTGTTCAAGATAGTGGTCCAGATGGGTCAGGGCATGCTCCTTGATTTCGGATGCAAGCCTGCGCAGGTCTTCCCATTCCGCGATGCCGTGCATCTGCCGGTCGCGTTTCTGTCGCAGGTCCCACAGGCGCGCGTCATGCATGCGTTCATGTTCGGGGGCGGCAATGAAGCGTTCGGCGGCCTCGGCCTGGTCAATGGGGTGGTTGCCGTTTATCACCGCGCCACGTGGCTGGGCCTCACGCACATGCGAACGCAACGGAACCGACGCCCCTTCGGCATGGTCCAGCCTGTCGGGCCGGGGCGGGTTGCGGTTCAGGTCGCCACCCTGTGCGCCGCTCATGCCCGTGCCCCGTTCAGGATCTGGGCGATGTGGATGAATTTGAGCGGCATCTCCAGCCGCTGCGCGCAGCCCTGCTGGTGCATCATGCACGAACTGTCGGCCGAGACGACATACTCTGCCCCCGCGCTGCTGTGGTCACGCACCTTGTCATAGCCCATCTTTTCTGACACGCCCTTTTCAAAGACCGAGAACGTGCCCCCAAAGCCGCAGCATTCATCGGGGCGGCTGATATGCACGAACTCCAGCCCGCGCACTTTCGACAGCAGGTCGGCCGGTTTGGAAAAGGCCGGTTCGCGCAGTTCGCTCATGCTGGCATGGTTCAGCCCGCGCAGGGCGTTGCAGTTGTTGTGCAGGCTGACGCGATGCGGGAATTCCGCCCATGGAAAGGCATCGACCTTCAGGATGTCATGCAGGAATTCGACCAGTTCATAGGTCCGTGCGCGGACCTGCCGCACGTCGTCGGTCTGCTCCACCGCATCCATGTCGCAGCGCACGTGGTGCACGCAACTGCCCGAAGGGGCGACAATGTAGTCATAGCCGGTGAAGTTGCGGACAAACAGCTCTTCCGTCGCCGCCGATTCCGCATGGCAGCCGGTATTGGTCATGGGCTGGCCGCAACAGGTCTGGTCACGCGGGTATGCGACATCCAGCCCGAAGCGTTCAAGCAGTTCGAGTGTCGCAACGCCCACTTCGGGATGGAAGGCATCAATGTAACAGGGCACGAACAGGCCGATACGCATGGTGGGTACTCCAGTATCTGCGAATGGGAACGGGGTCAGGACACGCTCTGCGCCTGCCAGTTACGGCGCTTGGTGGTCTTGCCGATACCGGGGTTGAAGCAGTTGCACGGGTCAAGCGTGCGGTAATGCTGCTGCAAGGCCGGTGGAGCGGCGTACAGGTGCCCGTAATTGTGTTCCGCCGGGTAGCGCGCGCCCCGCCGGTCCAGCAAAGTGAGCATCTGCGCCTCGATCGGGGGGCAGGCATTGCCTTTGCGCACGATGTAGTCCTGGTGCATGACGTGGCACAGGAAATGCCCGTAATAGAGCTTGACGATCAGCTTGCGATCAATGTCGGAGGGCAGCGTTTCCGACCATTTGCGGTCATTGCGGCGCAGGGCCACATCCAGCGCCACGATATCCTCCACCGTGCGGTGATGCGTGCTGCGGTAGCGGATGGCGGCGCCGGCCGCGGCAAAACGGTGCAGGAAGGCCTTTGCCCCCTCGTCTGGCGTGCAGGCGAAATAACGCGTGCCGTTGCGTGCGCAGAAACCGTCCAGGAAGGTCCGGGCTTCCGATGCCAGGTGCCCGCTGACCTTGAGCATCAGGTGATGTTCGAAACGGTCGCGGAAATCGTACATGCGTTTTGGCAGGTGGCGGGGAAACAGACGGCTTGCGGCCTGCAGCAGCCGGTCGCTCATGTTGCCGGGCAGGAAAGGAATGCGTTCGGCCAGCCGGTCGAAGCGGTTCTTGAGCGCAAACAGCATGGGCAGGCGGCGCGTGCCGATGGCGCGGATGATGAGGAAGGTGTCCTTGCCGTATTCCTCGGCGATGTCGAAGGCGTCGCGGTGGATGTATTCGCCTGCGATCGGCAGTTCGGAAAACGATGTCAGGATATGGCGGCGGATGTCCTCCAGCTCATCGGGGTTGTTGGTCCCGATGTAGAAAACGGCGGGATTTTTTTCCGCCGGGAAGGTGTCCAGCCGCACGGCGAACAGCGCCATGCGCCCGGCACAGCCCGCCCCTTCGAACAGGCGGGCGGGATCGGCATTGTAGCGGGCGGGGGTGTCCGCATCGACATCGCGCACATGGGTTGCGTACTTGTCGTCATGGCCCTTTCCCGCATGCCAGTTGATGGCGTTTTCCGCGATCACGCCACGGTCCAGCCGGCCCAGTATCTCCTCGGGGTCGGCGCCCAGTTCGACGCCGAGGTGATTGACCAGGCGCAGCGTGCCGCTGTCATCCACCTGCGCGAAAACCGACATCTGCGTAAACGCCGGCCCGCGCTGCACCAGCGCGCCGCCGGAATTGTTGCTGACCCCGCCAAACACCGCCGCCCCGATGCATGATGACCCGATCACCGAATGCGGTTCGCGCCCCAGTGGCGCCAGCGTGCGCTCAAGCTGGTCCAGTGTGGCACCAGGCAGGCAGATGACCTGTTTTCCACCCCCGATGACAAATATCTTTTTCAGCCGCATGCCGCTTATGATGACAATGTCGCGGTCATAATCATTCCCGTCGGGGGTCGAGCCACCCGTGATGCCGGTATTGGCGGCCTGCATCAGCACGATCTTGTCCGCCCGGATGCAGGCCTGCACCACGCGCCACTGTTCCACCAGCGTGCCGGGATGCACCACCGCCAGCGCGTTGCCCAGCCCAAAGCGGAAACCGCGGCGGAAAGGCAGGGTCTGTGCCGGGTCCGTCAGGACATGGGCGTCACCCACGATCTGGCGTAACTGGCTGACAAAGGGGGTGTGCGCCGCATCCGGTGTGGATTTGCGTGAAAACAGCGATTTCAGGGTGGTGAACATGTTGACTCTCCTCCCGTTCCATGGGGAACGGGTGCTGGTTACAGGGTGCCGATGACTTTCAGCCCCACCACTTCGGCATTGGGAATGTGCGCGGTCTCACCGGGGCGCATCATGTACTGGAACTCCGGCTGGACCAGGATGCCGGGATAGACCGGCACGCCGTAATAGGCTTCCAGAACGGAGGCATGGGTCTGCGGGCCGTTGACGTGCGGCCCAAGCGCCATGCCCGCGTCCATGCGCAGTTCCTGGCCCAGCTCGGTGCGCGGACTCATGCGGTAGTAGGAATACATCAGCCCGAAGCGGTCATGCGGGCGGTGGGGAATGATGCCCAGCAGGGATGACCCGACATAGAATTCATCCGATATGACCGACACATCGGGCGTGTTGTGGATATAACCGGCCAGCGCGTAGCCGCCCGCCATCTGGTTGTGCCCGCCCTTGCGGTACAGCATCTGGTCGGCTTCCACATAGAAGGTGTCGCGCGCCTCGCCGTCGCGACGGCGTACGGTGCTGCCGGCGGGGATGTCGCCAAGGTTGTCGGCATAGCGGGTGGTGTCATGCGCAAAGCCAAGCACGTAATGGCCGGGCAGCTTGCGTGACCCGAAAAAGGGCTGCCAGGTGAATTCAACCGGTATCATAAGCCCGGTGGTTTTTTCGCCCGCCCAGGCCCAGCCACTGATGTCCTCGTTCAACGGGCTGACGCTGTAGGCGCCAACCTGCAGGATCGTGTCACGCGTCGGGCGCAGGCGCACCCGCCCGCCCCATGTCGCCTTGGGATAGACGCTGAAGCCCGCATCAAGCTTGATGGCCACGGGCGCCGAGCACGTCATCATGAAGCTGCACAGCAGCGGCGACGTGGCGAAGACATGGGTCAGCGCCATGCGGCCAAACGCCACGTCGATGGAATTATGCAGGAATGATTTCTGTGCGTACATATCCGTCAGGTGCGCGACCGAATGCCCGGACAGGCTGTACACCTCCATAAGGCTGATATTGTAATCGCCCACCCGGTCATGCGAGACCTCGCGCCCCACGCGTTCCATAAGCAGGGTATGGATCGTCCAGCCCCTCAACCCGAACAGGCGGCCCAGATCAAACTGGGTCTGCAATGTCAGTTCATGGACATAATCCATGCCGCGGGATATGCCGCCGCCCACATCGGCCATCGCCTCGCCCTTGTAGGTGAACGAGAATGTCACGCCCTGGCGCTGCAGGCGGGAGCGGAACGCCCCGATCTGGGGCAGGATATGGCCTGGCGCTTCGGATGTGGCGTAATACCCTGCCGACAGGTCACGGACGCGCAGCGCGTCCTCGCGATTGTTCAGCAGGATGGACAGGCCTTCCGTCCGGAAAATCGTGTTCAGCCGCGTCGAGACCGTGGCATGCGACGCCGTTGGCGTTTCATGCGGTTCGGCATGGGGTTGGGGCACCAGTAAATGCGGCTGTTCCTGTGCAGGTTGATCTGCAACAGGTTTGCGCGCCCATGATGGGTTACAATAAAAACAGGCCATTACCCATAGTAACGGTCCTAATTTTTTATATAAAAAATACAATCCATCAGGTGATGCGCGTCCTATTATTTTCAGGATGCGGAACATGAATTGATTTTTAAAATTGATTCCTTCGTGTCAGCAACACACGAAATGGGGATTGACGCCTTCGTGATCTAAAGAATTTCAAAAAGAGACTGATACGGATTATGCCATTGCCTTTTCAATAAATACTTATACCGAATTTATTTATATTTTGTTTTACCAGCCCTATCCCGCCAGAAACCATGCGCGCGCCCGGCAGGAACAGGCAGCAGGAATGGTGGGGATGGCTGTGCGGAATATGATTTCCGCCAGATGAATGTGAAATAAAATAATGAAATACCATTTAAAAAAGTCAGGCCGTCAAGATATCCTGAAAACCATAATGACGGTTCGGATGAATATTTTTTAAAAAACCTTCATGAAATACTGTGCAGGTTCCGTCATAACCCACGGACTCCACGAATTTGTTTCATTTTGTTTCTTTTATTTATACATCGTAATGTTGCAGGTGTGATAATATAGGATAGACCCTGCCGGATCGCATCAACCCTCGTGGAACGGACACGTCCATGCAAACGCTGCTGCAACCTATCCTGCGGGTCAGAATGTCCAGTGACGTGCATGAACGTCTGGCCACGCTCCGTATTCCCTATCCCCCCGGTCCCAAGCGCCTGAACCGCGCGGACATGGTGCGCGCGTGCGGGGTACTGTTCATCCATGTGCCCAAGAATGCCGGGACATCCGTGGCGCGCGCCCTGTACGGGATGGATATAGGCCACGAAACCATCCGGTATTTCCGGCGGCGCCTGTCCGACCTTACGGGGTTCCCTTCCTTTGCCATCCTGCGTGACCCGGTGCGGCGTTTCATGTCCGCCTATCGCTATGCCCGCGCGGGCGGTAGCGACACACGACATGTAGCGCAGGGATTTCGCCCGACCTATATGGCCTTCAGCGGGATTGACGACGCGCTGGACCATATCGCCCATGCCCGTTCACTGTACGACATGGACCATATTTTTCGCCCCCAGGCATGGTACCTGACCGATGAGCATGGGCAGGTCGCGGTGGATCGCCTGTTCATGCTTGATGACATGCCCCGCATACAGGATTTTGTCCGTACCTATACGTCTGCCCCCATCGGCCATGCCAATGCGGGTGGCAGCCAATGTGAAATGCCCGATGCGGACCAGATTGCGCGCATACGCCAGATCTATCGTCAGGATTATGACCTGATTGCCAGTGTCATGCACAATCACATGCCCCGTGCGACGGATACGGTCGCGCCATCCCTGCCGGGCCGGTCTGTTTTTGACCTCGCATAAAAAACCATTTTAAAATAAATCATTGATAAGTAAAATAAAAATATTCAGGTGCCGCCTTTCCCAAAAGGCGGCGCATGTTGAAGCTTGTTGAAGAAAGCATCACCGCAACACGCCCTCACGGCCAGCGCCCGAACCGGCACGACGCACCGGATTCACCAGCCGGACATGGGAAACCGAACCCGGACGGTGTACACGCAACCCATGCCACCAGATGCCGGGATGGCGGATGCCGGGCGCATTCAGATGAATGGAGGGCAGGAAAACGGGATTTCCTTCATGAATTTTTGTTTCGTATGTGCGAAAAATGATTGGTGGCGCCTGCGTCACATCCATGCCCGATACCGGAGTAACAGACCCGCATGACCGTCGAGACCCGTCGCAGCAGCCGCCTTTTCCATGCCTTCCTGTCGCGTGTTGGTGGCGTGTGTATCGTTCTGTTGCCTGTTGGGGGTCTTGCGGGGTGTGGTTATACGGATTCTCGTACCGCGCATCGCGCGCAGCTTGCCATGATCGGCATGAACAGCACGGATGTGCAGTCATGCGTGGGGATTCCCGACAAGATCAAGAAAATAGACGATCATGTGCAGATATTTGAATATTCGCGCACGCTGAACATCCCGTCCACAAACGATTCAACGTTTTTCCCGCTACAGACACTGGTCAACCTGACGGAAACAACCGTAGGCGGCGCGGGCAAGACCTGTATCGCGGATATCCGTATCCAGGATGACAGGGTGGTGGACCTGCATTACAGCGGCGATGATGATGAAATCATCGGGTCCGATGGGGTCTGTTCGATTGTGACACGTGGGTGCGTGCGTAAACCGGTTGTGTCAATGCGGCATGTAAGGCGTGGCCCGCTGGGACCGATTTCCGCATTCTCCTCCCCCAGGACACCGCCAGTGCCTACAGAAGAAACCACGCCAACGCCCCCTGCCACCGCGACAGCTACACCGGCGCCGGCTTCCGCGACGACAGCCAGGATCAATAAATGACCCGTTCCTGACCCGCCCCATGGATAGGCAGCGGGCCAGATCGGACAGGGCGGATTATTCCGCGGATTTGCGACCGAACGCGTAGCTGACCACGGACGCTGCCGCCAGGATCAGGAACCCGAATACCTTGCAGTAGGTCGGGATCGTCTTTTCATGCAGGCGGACTTCCCCCTTCAGGCCAGCCAGATGATCCGCGATCTGCTTGTGCAGTTCGGATTTGTGCTGGTGCAGGGACTTTTCAAAATGCTTCGTGATTTCCTGAATGTCTTCAGGACTGAGCTTGCGAAGGTTTTCAGCGGCACTCATGATCCGGTTTCTCCTGTTACCATTCAATGCAGGTTGCCCGTGCGACTGATCGGGCGTTTGTTCTGGATGTCGGTTCTGGCATGGCTGTTTTCAAGGGTCGATATTATATCACGCCTATTCACAAAACGGGGCCAACCATCGCCAGCACGTTGTTCCACAGGACGCGGTATTTAGGCCAGTCCATGACCATCTCCAGCGTGATGGGGGTGGCGGCAGTGGTATAGGTCTGCTGGCGGGCATGGATGTCAGCCGTGAACGCGGGGTCCACGAACAGGATATTGTTTTCGAAATTGAGGTCAAAGCTGCGCCGGTCCAGGTTGGCGGACCCGATCATGGTCATTTTCCCGTCCACTGTCAGCGCCTTGGTATGCAGCAGGCCGTGCGGGTATTCATACAGCTTGACCCCTGCTTCCAGCAGTTCACGGTAATAGCTGCGGCTGGCGCCGGCGACGATCCATGAATCATTGCGGGTCGGGACCGTAAGCGTCGTGTTCACGCCACGCCGCGCGGCCGCGCACAGGGCGGCCTGTATGGGTTCGTCCGGGACATAATAGGGGGTTGTAACCGTCAGGTCGCGTGCCGCCGCGTTCATCAGGGATACGAACACTTCCGGCATCGCGGCATAACGCACGGCGGCACTGGTCCCGATGACCTGGGCCACGAAGCCGTCCCCTGCCGGCATGGGCGCCGTGGCCAGCAGTTCGGTCAGGTCTTCGTCGGTGTGGCCGAACCAGTCGGTTGCGAACAGGTGCTGGTTCTGCAGTACCACCGGGCCTTCAAACCGTGTAACCAGGTCAACCCATGGGGCAAAGCGCGGCTTGACCCGGAATGCCGCGTCGGCGCAGTTCTGGCTGCCGCAATAGGTTACGCGGTTGTCAATGACGACAATCTTGCGGTGGTTGCGCATGTCGAACCGCCCGCGAAAGGGGCGTTGCAGCAGGTTGCCGATGGGTAGCGCCCGCACAAGCCGCACGCCTGCGGCCTGCATGTCCCGCCAGTGACGGCTGTGGATCAGGCGGCGCGATCCCAGGTCGTCGGCCATGACGCGGCAGATCACACCGCGCCCTGCCGCGCGTTTCAGGGCTTCGACCACTTTCATGCCGTTATTGTCGGACAGCCAGATATAGAAGCTGATATGCACATGCGCGCGCGCGGCATCGATGTCATGCACCATGGCGGCGATGGCGGCATCGGAATCCGGCATGAGGGTTGCGGTATTGCCCCCCATGGGCGGATAGCCGCTGATGGACTGCCCGACGCGAAACAGCGGGGCAAGGCGCGGGTGCAGCCCGAAATCACGTTCGGCGTCGATCAGCGCGTTGCTGGTCTTGCCGGGAACGGGCAGCCGCCTGATGGCCATGCGGATACGCTGGAGAATCCGTTCGTTCAGGTGGGTTTCGCCCAGCAGCAGGTAGGCAATCATGCCAAGGATGGGCAGGGACCCGATAATGGCCACCCATGCCACGCGTGATGCGGGCTGGCGGTGTGGCCTGAGCAGAACGCGGATGATGAACAGGATCTGGAAACTGATGGTGGTTGCCGCACTGATCCAGCCCCATTGCATGCCCTGTTCCCATCCTGTCCGGAAATGATGTGTGCGGCAGTATCGTATCGCCTTGGCAGGGCATGGACAACCGATGGCGGCCATGACCGGCGGAGGCGTGTGTCACGGGTGGGGCGTGTCGCTGCCTGCCATCGCCTGCTGCGCCGCCGCGATGGCGGTATGAAGCTGCGCATGGATATTGGCCGCCCCGACGACCGGGGTGATGCGGTGGCGGTCCATGTCGGCCCGCAGGTAGGGGGTGACGCGGCCAAATATCACGGTGACATGCCGCCCCCGCAGGGCCGTGAACAGGTCGCGCAGGTCGCTTGCGGCGGAAAAGTCGATATCCGTAATCGCGCTGGCGTCGATCACAAGGCACCGGACGGGGGTGGGCGCATTGTCAACCAGCACCCGCACGTCATGCGCGAACCGCGTGGCGTTGGCATAGAACAGGTCGGCACAGAAGCGGTAGACAATCAGCCCCGGCGCGGTCTGCTGCCCGGGCCTTACGTCATAGGGTTCCAGCAGCCCGGACTGCCCGTCGCGGCGCAGGATCATCGTATGGGGTTCGTAGCTGTGCCGCACATGGCGGAACAGCGACAGCGCGATGGCAAGGAAGATGCCCTGTTCCACCCCGATGCCGACAACGGCGGCGGCGGTGACCAGCGCCAGCCCGAACTCGCCGGGGCTTTCACGCCGGATGGCGGCCATCGCCCGCAGGTCGATCATGCCCAGTGCTACGGTAAAGACGATGGACGCCAGCACGCAGCGCGGCAGGTACTGCAGTGGCGCGGTCAGGAACACCAGCACCAGCATCGTGACGATGGCGAATGTCAGTTGCGCAAGCTGGCTGCGCCCGCCCGCACGCACGGCCATCGCGGTCTGGGTCGGGCTGCCATTGACGGTGAATGTCCCGCTCAGCCCCGCCGCCGCGTTGGCGGCGCACAGGCCCAGTATATCCGCGTTGTCATCCACCGGGTCATGGAAGCGCTGGGCAAAGGCGCGTGATGTCGCGGCACTCTGCGCAATGATGACAAAAACGCATGATGTCGTGGACGGCAGCAGCGCCAGCATGTCATTCCATGACACATCGGGGATGGACAGGCGTGGCAGCCCCCCCGCGATCGGGCCGATGGTCTCGATCCCGAACCGCGACAGGCCGCAGGTCATGCTGGCCACGATCGTGCCCACCACGGTCACCAGCGCCAGTGGCGCGCGCGGCGTCAGCCGGTCCCCTGCCATGATGATGGCCACGATGCAGCCAGACAGCAGCAGGGTCGGGACATTGACGTACGCAAGCTGCGACAGTGTCTGGAACAGCTGCAGCACCGGGTTATGCGCCGTGGTCGTGATGCCCAGCATGTCGCGCGTCATGGCCAGCGCCACCTGCAACCCCACCCCGGCAAGGAAACCCACCAGAACGGTGCGGGAGAGGAAATCCGCCAGGAACCCCAGGCGGAACAGGCGCGCCACAAGCAGGAAGCCCGCGCTGAGCAGGGCAACCATGCTGACCAGCGCCATGTAATGCGCGCTGCCCGGTGTCGCCATGCGGCCCACCGCGCTGGAAAAAATGGCGGCGGTAGCTGAATCGGCTGCGACAACCAGATGTTTCGAAGCCCCGAAACACGCGAACGCCACCAGTGGCAGCAGCACCGTGTACAGCCCCGTTACCGCCGGCATGGCGGCAATGCGCGTGTAGCCCAGAACCTGCGGAATGTTCATGGAGGCCAGCGACAGGCCAGCCATGATATCATGCAGCCGGGCGCGCAGCCCATTGCGGGCGGGTACGTCGTCCGCCATCGCCCCAGAGTCCGATCCGCCTGTTCCGGTCTGCATGACCAACACCGTCCATTATCCACATGACCGGACTGGCAACGCACCAGCCTTTACAATGGCATGTGACCAGTCGTGCCGGTCATATCCGCAAAGATCGCATGACTGGCAAGAGCCGCACCCCGGCATCTGCCATGCTGGTACGCCCGTATTGCTGATAAAAGATGACAAACGTTCTTGAATGCCGCCTTTTTTCAAAAAGGCGACGTTCCGTGAAGCTTTTGATTGTCTGCCGGGTGTCCTGTCGGCGGGATTCCGGAACAGCCTGTTATTGCAGGTGTTCGCTTTCGCCATCCATGTCATGCACCAGCGCCTGCGCCAGTGCCTGATGGGACTGGATCAGCCTGACATTATCCTTATCAAGCTTCGGTGTGTCCTGTGTCTTCTGCGGGGGCGCCTGGACCATGGCGTTTGTCATTTCGAACGTGGTCAGGCTCATGACAAAATCTTCCGCCGACATGCCATGCTGCTGCAGGATCGCCTGGAGCTGCGGCATGGCCTGCGTGCGCCGGATGGTGGTGGCCAGTGTCATGTTGGTGGTCTGGGTGGGCGGCACGATGTTGGCCCGCCTGATCTGCCGGATCAGGGGCAGCATGCGGGCGAAGAAATCCGTGGGCAGCTTGTACTGCGCCACCTTGCGTATGTCCTGCTGGATCGCCTCATGCACCGCGCGCTGGATTTCCGCGCGCTGTTCCGCCGTGGGGCCATGGTGTTCTTCCGCCTGCTGCGCATGGGCCGGACGCAGGATGCAGGGCAGGTGGAAGAAACCAAGCGCGCAGGCGCTGGCCACAAGCATGCCCCGCAGGGGAAAGGATGTCATCGGTCACTCCATTTGGCCCCATCCGGGTCGGGAATCGCTGCGATCAGCATGGCTGACGTTCTGTTCATGCCGATTTTGCGGGACATACCCGTTCAGTCAATATGAATGCAGACGCGATGAACGGGCTATGTCGTGGGATCAGGCGGCGATCCTATGGCGCCAGGCCGATCCGGGCACGTCGTGCGGGAACCCGGTCGCCCATATGCGCAATTCCTTCCCATGCGGGATGGCCTGCCATGGTCAGGTGTTTTCCATACTGTCGCAACCATCCCACACGCGGGCCTGTTCCATGCCCCATCGCCGGGCCGTGGCGGGTGCGATGGTTTTGTCCGGCATGAATGTGAAGGTGATGCGGCCGGGATGATTTACCGCATGTTCCCATGCGGTAATGCGCCCGCGGCACCAAGATTCCGCCCGCTGGTTTTCGTGCAGGTGGATTTCGGCCCCGATGACCTGCGGCAGTATTTTCCGCATTTTGCCCCATGCGCCGCTTTTGTATGTACCATCCGGTTGCGCAGCCAGAAGCCCGTCCTGGGCATTTTCATGGGCAATGAAATGGAGGCGGAGCAGCCTGCCTTTGGTCATCAGGGGGCGAAACGCTGTCAGCGACCCGGGGGCGCCATGAATTCCGGCCCGACCGGGTCCTTGATGCAGGATTTAAGGATCGTATCGATCTCGCGCAGGTCATCCGCATTCAGGTGCCAGCCGATGGCATCGGCAACCGCTGCGATCTGGTCCGGGCGGCGCGCGCCCCACAGGGCAATGGTCGGCCCCTGGTCCAGTACCCAGCGGATGGCCAGCGCCAGAAGCGACTTGCCATGCTTCTCACGCGCGAAATCCTGCAACTGGCGCACGGCTTCCAGATACTGGGCAAAGCGGGGCGGCTGGAACTTGGGGTCCGCGCTGCGCAGATCGTCAGGGCCGAATTTCGTCTGCGCCGTCATCTTGCCCGACAGCAGGCCACGGCACAGCGGGCCATAGGCAAGGATGGTCAGGTCATGCTGGCGTGCATAGGGCAGGATGTCATGTTCCATCCCGCGCTCGAACAGGTTGTAAGGCGGCTGCACCGCAGCCAGCGGCGCGACCGCGCGAAAGGCGTCCATCTCGGCGATGGTGAAGTTGCTGACCCCAAGCGCCAGCACCTTGCCTTCCTTGACCAGATCTTCCAGCGTGCGGGCGGTTTCATCCATCGGCACGGCGGAATCTGGCCAGTGGACCTGATACAGGTCGATGTAATCGGTACGCAGGCGGCGTAGCGAATCCTCGATTTCCTTGCGGATGCGGGCCGGCGAGGTATTGCGGAACGGCTTGTGGTCGTCCTTCCAGTCCAGTCCGACCTTGGTTGCGATCGCCACCCTGTCCCGCCGCCCGGCAAGGGCCTGCCCCACGATTTCCTCCGAATGGCCAAAGCCATAGACGGGTGCCGTATCGACCAGCGTTATGCCCAGCTCAATGGCTTCGTGGATGGTGGCAATGGCGTTTCGGTCATCCGGACCACCCCACATCCATCCACCAATGGCCCATGTGCCAAGCGCAATGCGCGAGACGGGATGTTTAAGCCCGCGGATTGTGGTGGTTTCCGTAACAGATGCCTGCGTCATGAATACGCTCCGTGTTCGTGAACCGATCATGACGGCCATAACCGCCATGTATGCAACCGTGCCATAAGGGGGGATGATATGTTACCCGTCACCACAGGGCACAGTTATGCCCCATCATTCCCAATCTTCCCTCACATGCAAGTGCGTGGCATGGCTGGAAGCCTGTTTTGAAATAATTTATTGATAATAAACAGTAAAAATTTTAATGCGCCGCCTTTCCCCAAAAAAGGCGACGGTTCCTGAAGCTTTCCTGATGATGGCCTGAAGCGGTTCAGGACCGGGAAAAAGCAGATGGCCCGTGCGCCGCCCCGGGCAAATTGGCAAACAGGATTGATAGATCGCGGTCTACCGAAATTTTTCAGGGGGATCATGGCGGACTCGAAATCCGCCTAACCCACGTCCCAGAGTGTTTCAGGGCGTGCCCAAAACATGAGGTTTCCTAAGTATTTGCTGGCGTGAGTGTCCCAGAGCGTCCCAGAATGACCCACACAATCCCCGATTCTAAGGGGGGTAATAAGAGGGGTAAGCTGGATTGAGCAGACTCGGACCCAATCAACTGACGGCTCTACAGGTGTCACGTCACAGGGATGGCAGCATATGCGACGGTGGTGGCCTGTGGTTGGTGGCCTCTGGGGGATCGCGCCTGTGGGAGATGCGCTATACGTCGCCAGCAACCGGCAAGCGCAGGCAGATGAGCCTTGGCAGCTATCCCGGTCTTTCGTTGGCCGGTGCGCGTGACAGGGCTGTGGATCTCCGCCGCATGATTAAGGAAGGCACTGACCCCCTGGTGGAGCGGGCAAAGGAAAAAGCCGCCCGGAAGATGGAGCAGGGCGGCACTTTTGCGGAGGTGGCGCAGGCATACATCACGGAGCAGGCACCGGCATGGAAGGATCGCAAGGCCGCTGCCACATGGACCGGATCGCTTGCCAACCATGTTTTCCCTGTCTTTGGGGACAAGCCTATCAAAGACGTTGATACCGATGATGTGTTGTCTGCCCTCCGCCCTATCTGGACAGACAGGACAGAGACAGCCGGGCGGCTGAGGGGCCGCATGGAGCGCATACTTGATTATGCGCGTGTCATGGGCTGGCGAGAGGGTGAGAATCCGGCCCGATGGCGTGGGCACCTGTCTGCACTGCTTCCTGCCCCGTCCAAGGTGGCAAAGGTCCAGCATCACAAGGCTATCCCGTGGACGGACATTGCATCGGTCATGGCGGCTCTGAGCATGTCCGGCGGCCTGGCGGCCAAAGCTGTTCGCTTTGCTTGTCTGACAGCGGCGCGGTCTGGTGAGGTCCGGTCCTGCCTGTGGTCTGAAATTGATATGACCACCCGTGTGTGGACGATACCGGCGGAGAGGATGAAGGCAGGGCGGTTGCACCGTGTCCCTCTGTCCATGCCTGCCACGGATATTCTGGACGGCCTGTGCCAGCCGACAAATGGGACTGGCTTTGTCTTTCCCGGATACAGGCCATCACGCCCCCTGACTGACGTGGCGCTGTCCAAGGCTTTGCATCTTGCAGCCGGGACCAAGGACGTGACCGTGCATGGCCTGCGGTCCACGTTCCGGGACTGGGCTGCGGAAGCAACCGATTATCCGAATGAGGTTGTGGAGATGGCGCTTGCCCATGCAGTCGGCAACAAGGTGGAGGCGGCTTACCGGCGGGGCGACCTGTTTGAGAAGCGTCGTGCCCTGATGGATGAATGGGCTGCTTATTGCTGCGGGTTACACAGGAACCGGCCATGACAGGGTGGATTACACCTGCGCTGTCCGTTCGGTGTCTATGTTTTTGGATGTAACTGATGTAACCGTGTAACCACGTCAATAATCGTCAGAAAACAGCCATTATAATGCGTGTGATTTGGTTACATCTGGTGGGAATGGAGGTGTAATCCGTGTAACTGACAGCGGATTGGGATGCTGATAACAGCGTGCTTGAGCGGTGGCCCTCCTGTTTTTACAGGGCGGGTACAGAGGCCCCCCACCCCTTAACACGTCCGGTCGATGTGTTATCAAAACCCAACGCCTTTAACATGTCCCCCGGCGTCCTGTTCAACTTGTACACCCTCCGCCCATCCTGTAATGTTCAATTTGAACAGGGCGAGGGCAGGCAATGGCGCAATCCGGTATCAATCTTGAGCGTCTGGCGAAGGTCTGGGCACTGGCGGAGGGCGGTAAAGAAGGCGAGACAGACGCCGCCCGGACCCGCGCCGCCGCAATGATCGAGCCGTATGGCTATGTGCTGGATGACATTCCGGGCCTGCTGGCGGATGGCGGGTTCGGTGATGACCTGCCCCAGCCGGGACCGGGGGGTCTCAGGTTCTATGACATGGGCAACCCAGCTCATATGCGGGCTTACCAGCGGGAGCATGATGCCAAGCGGCGGCGCTGGATGCGCGACAACGCAGACCGGATTGCGGAGGTGATTGCCCGCTATGGGTCAGAGGAAGCCGTGTTCGCACCCACGGCGGAAGAAAAGGCGCTGGATGCTGCCATTGAGCCATTCCGCGAGGTCCACCCAGGCGACCAGGCCGATACGTTTGACGGTTCGCATTTCAGCCCTTCCGAGCGTGTGGTGGCGGCGATGGGGCAATCTATCCCGTGGCCCGACACCATCCCGGCGGCTCTGGCTGAATATGAGGCGTGGGACAGGCTATGTGATGACCGCAACGTGGCGGACGGGAACAACCAATATGATTACCTGAGCAACGGTGCTGACAAACGGCGGTGGCACCTGTGCGACATGGTGGAGAAGCTCATCCCGGCCCATGACCTGTCCGACGTGATTGTGCGCCTGCGCTTCCAGTTGGACGGACAGGGGAGCCGCGATAGCCCCCAGGCCGTTCTTGATGACCTTGAGCGGCTACAGGCGGCGGGCTTTGGAGCATCGGAAACACGGGAGTCTCCCGGTTTATCACCCGCTGCCGATATTCCCGGCAATGAGAGCGATAAGGTGGGAAATCCCCATGTTCGTGCCGGTCCAAATCTGGACGCACCCCCTCCGTCCAGATTGAATACGGCAGGACAGCGCCGGGCGGAGGTGAAGCGGTAATCATCCGGCGAGAGACGCGGGCGTATTCAGGCGGCGATGGTATTGTGGACCTGCTGGTGGGCTTTCCAGTGCCAGGGCAGGAGTTCATGGAGGCGTGGATTGGGAATGTC
>NZ_NKUB01000022.1 GCF_003207895.1 Komagataeibacter swingsii | reverse complement strand
CGGCTTTCATCCAGTCGCTGTAGCGCGAGTAGACCGAGTTCCAATGTCCGAAATATGTCGGCAGATCCCGCCATGGACTGCTGGTCCGCGCAATCCACAGGACCGCCTCGATGAAAAGGCGGTTATCCTTTCCGCTGCGCCCCCGATCCGTCTTCTTGCCAAGGCACAGGGGTTCCATCTTCGCCCATTGGGCATCCGTCAGTATGAAGCGATCCATACAGACCTTGAATCACATCCAGATGCCTCAGAAAAGTATAATTCCCAACAGGCCCTGAAAAAAGCTTCAGCAAAAAATTTTCCCCATCTGTGGGATGCTTCACGGGCTGACTTCCAAACCGTTTTCGGGGGCGGGATTGGTGGCGCCAGTTTCGCGCATGGGGCATCAGGACGGCAGGGGCGCGCCGTCCTCCAGCACCGCGCGGGCGGCGGGGGTGAATGCGCCGCTGGCTTCATGCAGCGTCAGGCCTGGCAGCATTTCGCTGCCGGCGCGGGAATTCGCGCGGCCCTGCACCAGCACGATCCGCGCGGCATGCCCCTGGCGCGGCCAGAAGGGAAAGACCCGGATACGGCCCAGCCGCGTGTCCTCCATCGCGGCAATACTGGCGGATAGCAGGCTGGCGGGCAGGGCAAGCGTCAGGGTGCCATGGTGGCGCAGCTGGGCCGCCAGCGTGCGCACCCACGCCAGCAGCGTGCCTGCGGGCAGGCGGCGGGCAAGATCACGCTGCATGTGCGCCGACGCGGACGAATCATGCCCATGCCATGGCGGGTTGGCGAAGGCATGGTCGATGCGGCGCATGCCCGGTCCCGACAGCAGCGGGTCATCGGGCAGGGCGGGAATGCTGGCCACGCGCACGCGCAGGTCATGGCGCCCGTTCAGGGCAAGGTTGTGCCCGGCCAGTGCGGCGGTGGCAGGGTCCTGTTCCAGCCCGACTCCCGCAAGGCGGGGCACCCGATTCGTCAGGCACAGCAGCCCTGCGCCCGCGCCGCATCCGCCTTCCAGCACGACCTCTCCGGCGCGCGCGGGGACGAAAGCCGCCATCAGAACAGGTTCCAATCCGGTCCTGTTTCCGGTGGGAAACTGGCGATAGACCACCTTTCCGCCCAGCAGGGTGCCCGTCGTGACCGGGGCATCGCCCATGGGGGAAAGGGATTGCATATCATCAGTCCCGCGCGGGGTGTGTGCGTGGTCTGGCTTGACCGTTATTCCAGCGCCGCCCATATACTCATATCTATGTTCATACATTCGGAACCGGGAGAGTAACCTTTTGGCCCTAGCAGTTAGTCTGCCGGAATCCGACGAAACGGCAAGTCAGAAAGACGAAGGGGCTCGCCGCCCGATGGCAGATGGATCAGAAGTCGCCCTGCGTGACCTGGCGGACTATCTCGCAGAGGACATGGCCGCGTGTAACCGCGCCATTGTCGAGCGGATGGACAGCCCGGTCGCGCTCATTCCCCAGCTTGCGGCCCATCTGGTCGCCGCGGGCGGCAAGCGGCTGCGCCCGCTGCTGACGCTGGCGTCCGCCCGCCTGTGTGGCTACCAGCCCGACGCCACGCACCAGCGGCACGTGGCGCTGGCGGCCTGCGTGGAATTCATTCACACCGCAACCCTGCTGCATGACGACGTGGTGGACGAAAGTTCCCTGCGGCGTGGCATGGCCAGCGCGAATGCGGTGTTCGGCAACAAGGCATCGGTGCTGGTGGGCGACTTCCTGTTCGCCCGGTCCTTCCAGCTCATGACGGATGATGGCTCGCTCAAGGTCATGAATATCCTCTCATCCGCTTCCGCCACGATCGCGGAAGGGGAAGTGTTGCAGATGTCCACCCAGAACGATCTTTCCACACGGATTGACCAGTATCTGGAAGTCATTCATGGCAAAACTGCGGCACTGTTCGCCGCCGCCTGCCGCGTGGGCGCGGTCGTGGCCGACCGGGAAGGGGCGGAGGAACACGCCCTCGAATCCTACGGCACCAATCTGGGCATGGCGTTCCAGCTGGTGGATGACGCGCTGGATTACGCCGCCGACCAGGCCCGTCTGGGCAAGACGGTGGGTGATGACTTCCGCGAAGGCAAGATCACCCTGCCGGTGCTGGCGGCCTATGCCGCTGGCTCGGAAGCGGATCGCGCCTTCTGGCATCGCGTGATCGAGGAAAGCGAACAGACGCCCGAAGACCTTGACCATGCCCTCAGACTGATCGAGCAGACCGGGGCCATCCGCACCACGCTGGACCGGGCGACGGAATACGCCACGGCCGCGCGTGAAGCGCTGTCCATCTTCCCCCCCGGCCACCTGCGCCAATTGCTGCAGGATACGGCAAGCTATACCGTCAACCGCCTGCGTTAAGCGGGCGGGTCAGGGTAGCCTGCTGATAAGGAATCAAAGTTTCCGGGTGCCGCCTTTTTGAAAAAAGGCGGCACCCGGAAACTTTTGTTATTTTTTATCAAGAAGTTAATTTCAAACAGTCTCTTACCCAAAACTTTGTTCAGGGATAAGGATTCCGGGCATCGGCCGCGCCTGCTCAGGAATGGGTCGTCATGTCTTCGCTGAACAGGCACGGCGCGTCTGCCGCGTAACCCAGCCTGCGCAGGCCGGGCAGCAGGGCGGGCAGGTCAGGTGGCATGGCGGTAAAGCAGACCCGTTCGGCCATGGGCGGCCGGTGATCGGCAGCCGTGCGGCACCCGGCCAGAATGCGCGCGGCCTGCCGGGCGACGGCGGGGGCCGGGTCCAGCCATGTGACATGGGCGGGGCCGGTTGCACGCATGGCGTCCAGCAGGAAGGTGTAATGCGTGCAGCCAATCCCGACCACGTCAATCCGGTTCCCGCCCGGCTGGCCAAACAGGCCGTCAAGCTCGGCTTTCAGGTGCTGGCGGTCAGGGGGGCTGCCCCGGAACGCGGCTTCCGCCATGTCGGCCAGACCGCGTGCGCCATAGGCCAGCAGGGTGCAGTCAGGGGCGAAGCGTGTGCGGAGATCATGCAGATAGGGCCGACGCACCGTGGCGCGGGTGGCCAGCAGGCCGATCGTGCCGGTGCCTGTCTGGTCCGCCGCCCATTTTATGGGGGGTACGCAGCCCACGAAGGGCACGTCATATGCCGCGCGCAGGCTGTCCAGCGCCAGCGTGCTGGCGGTATTGCACGCGACCACCACCGCATCGGGTTCGAGGCGGCCAATGGCCTGGCCCAGCAGGGTGACGATACGGTGTCGCAGCGCCGCGTCGGGCTGCTCGCCATAGGGAAAGACGGCGGTATCGGCCAGGTAATCGACCGCAACCCCCGGCAGGAGATCGCGGATGCGGGCCACGATCCCCAACCCCCCGATGCCGGAATCAAAGGCAAGGATGCGCGCCATCGACCTGTCCGGGATCAGGCCCCGGCGTCGCGCCTGGCCTTCAGCGCCAGCGCTTCCTCGGCGCTGCCCACGCCGCCATGTTTGGCCGACCATGCACAGGGGTCTTCAAGGAAGCGACGGACTTCGGCGGCATCCTTTTCCGAAAAGTAGGGCTTGCCCGCGCAGGCTTCCAGCACATCCCACCACGTACACAGCGCATGCAGGCTGATATCCATGTCGGCCAGCGTGCGGTAGGCGCCGGGGAACACGCCATAGAAGAACACGACAAAGGTATGGTCCACGATCGCGCCGGCCTTGCGCAGCGCGTTGGCGAACTGCACCTTGGACGACCCATCGGTGGTCAGGTCTTCCACCAGCAGGGTGCGCATGCCTTCGGGCACGTCGCCCTCGATCTGCGCATTGCGGCCAAAGCCCTTGGGCTTCTTGCGCACATAGGCCATGGGCGCCATCATGCGGTCGGCAATCCATGCGGCGAAGGGAATGCCCGCCGTCTCGCCGCCCACCACGGCGTCAATGCTTTCGTACCCCACGTGGCGACCGATCTTTTCCACCGCCAGTTCCATGATCTTCTGGCGCGCGCGCGGGAAGAAGATGATGCGGCGACAGTCGATATAGACCGGGGATTTCCAGCCGGATGTCAGGGTATAAGGTTCATCGGGGCGGAAATTGACGGCCTTGATTTCCAGCAGAAGGCGCGCGGTCATCAGTGCCGCGTCGCGGTCCCATGCCGTGGAGCCTGTTGAAAGTCCGGCCCCGTTCCCCGTGGCGTCGTGCATACCCTATCTCCGGCCAAATGATATGTGGTGTCGTCAATGACAGCACAGACGATTAACCGCAACAGATGTGAAAATCCATCTGTCTGCGCGGATTGCGGGCATAATTGCCGAAAAAAGGCCACATCGGAAACATAACGTGACCCGATCAGCGGAGTGTGAGGCCATGCGTACCTTGCCCCATGGGGGTATTCGATCTAATATCCCAATACTGATAATCATTCTCACCAATAGGTCATCGCATCGTGTCTGTTGAAAACAGTCGCATCTCTCGCAAGTGCGAGCGTGCCGTAATCACCGCCTATCAGGAACTGCGTGGCGTAGGGACCAGCGATGTGTCGGCTTTCCACGCCTGCACCACCCTGTACCGTATCCACCATCCCGAATCCTCGTTGAATGAGGCACGGCGCCTGGTGTCGGAATGGATCGACCATCACGTGATCCAAAAACGCCCCGGCCCCACGAATGGCTGCGAATGTGACTGATCCCGTTCCGGACATGAGCATTATAAAGGAGGGATGGACTGCATAAGCAGTCTGTTCCTTTGTCATATGTGATTAGGGGGACATTCAGGTTTCCAGCACCTGAAATCCACAAGTCAGCAAAAAGTTGTAAATTTTGTCGTATATAAGGGGGGAGCGTGTGAAATCATGCATATCGCCATGTGGGACAAATATGACGAGGCCTTGTCGTGCCCGCGTTAATAACACGCGATAAGCATTGATAAGATAGGCTTGGCGCATTGGATCACGGATTTGACTCCAGTGTGTTCCAACGAAGCGCCATGTTTCCCATTTTGTATCCTGACGTAAATTGGCATCCCAACACAGACAAGCCCAATCCAATTCCAATCCTTGTACGTCGAATTCTGTTGCCGCATCCTCTAACGCATCTGAAGATCGCACATCATTGGGTGACGCCAGAAACCATTTTGCCGGTTCAATTTGGGATTTAACAAAAATACCACAAGGTTTAAGGCGGCTTGCGTTTGACGAAGCTAAAAGCCCAGCACGTTCGTTGCCGCGTCGTTTGTTACGCAGCCAGTGTCTCGCTTTTGGTAAGTCACGTGTAATAAGCAATGGATAATGCAGCAGTGTTTCCTTGGTTTTTTGGGCATTCTCTGAATCGCCTTTCAGCACATATCCGACGAAATCAGAAAGTCTCTCTGCACGAAATGAACGAATAGAGGTGGCTAAATGAAGACTGGGAGCCAACACTTCGTTTGAAATTGAGCAAGAATGCGTCAAAGTTTCTGGTAGATGTGCCTGCCAATGGGGAAAAAAGCGTTGTAGCGCACGTAACCATTCTTCGATGCCAGCTTCACCGGTGTTAATTTCTTGGCCGTTTCCAACAAGGCAGATAATAGCGCACCAATCGGTATGACGATCCATTACGCTAAGCAAAAATTCAGGCTCTGACATGGAAAATTCATGTTGTCCTTTCTTTTGCTGCATAAATTTAGATGTTTGTTCAACGTTCCATGCACGTTGTGCTTCGTCAAATACAACAACTTTTTCGACGGGAGGTTGATCTGTCGTAAGGGCTTCGTCACGGAAATGATGGATATTTTGAATAAATGCACTTGCGCGTCGTCTTTCTTCCACCTTGCTTGATGAGTGACCTTTGGAGGCTGCTTGGGTGACGGCATCAAGTGCTAGTGCTTCACGCAGAACCTCAACAAGAGGACCATTTCCAGACAGGAAAACGGCGTGCTCATCACTATGTGCACGTTGTCGAGATGTGGCTATATTAAGACCAGCAAGCGTTTTACCTGAACCAGGGACGCCGGTGATAAAGCATATAATTTTATGATGTGTGTGTTTGGCGTTCTCAATGGCCTCAGCCACGTAATCTGCGGTATGCGTTAAATTCTCAACCCCGGATTCTGACCGTGAGATTTCTTTAACATCGTGGCCTTGATAAAGCGCTTGGGCTGCTTCAACGATGGTTGGGGTTGGTTTGTAACGGCCTTTAATCCATTTGTCGGCAGGGAAAGGTAAGGCATTTATATCAAGTGCTATGTGCTTCACTACGGCAGATAATAGGTTTGGTGTAACTTTTAACGGTTTAGCAAGACCGTCGGCATCCCAATGTACGTGTGGTTCATGCGATTCCTTTGCTTTTGTTGCGACAAGAATCGGCACGATTCGTTGACTGTGACTGGTTTCATGAAAATGTTTCAGATCTAAGGCGTAACCGTAAACCTGTTCCAAGCTAGATCGATCGAATTGAGAAGCTCCAACCTTATATTCGATTACATAAATTATCCCTTTAAACAGGATAACGAGATCAACCCGTCGTCCCATTCGTGGGATGAGAAATTCCATAAAGAAATGAGCACCGGGAAGCTGTTCTGCCAATTCCCGTAAATGTTTAATTTGGTAATCCCAGGCAGCTCTTTGCGTTGGTTCAACAGCGAAGGGAAGCTTCTGGGCTAATAAGCCGAATAAATAGCTATTATCCGAAAATTTAACATTTGATGCTTCGATTGATAAATATGCACGGTCCATGATCGCATGGTGACTTAAACAGTGTGCCGGGGCAATATTAGCCTAACTCATTGAATTTTTAAAATTAAATCATTATGCCAGGCAGAGATAGCTGCCTGGCATAGATTTTTTTTAACCCCGCTTGTCGAACGGCACGAAGTCGCGTTCCGGTGACCCGGTGTAAAGCTGGCGGGGGCGGCCGATGCGCTGGCCCGGTTCCTCGATCATTTCCTTCCACTGGCTGATCCAGCCGGTGGTGCGGGCGACCGCGAACAGCACGGTGAACATGCTGGTGGGAATGCCCATGGCCTTGAGGATGATGCCGGAATAGAAATCGACATTCGGGTACAGGCTGCGCTTGACGAAATATTCGTCGTGGATGGCGATCTTTTCCAGTTCGATCGCAAGGTCCAGCAGCGGGTCGTCCTTGATCCCCAGTTCGCCCAGCACCTCATGGCAGGTCGCCTGCATGATCTTCGCGCGCGGGTCGAAGTTCTTGTACACCCGGTGGCCAAAGCCCATCAGGCGCACGCCGCTGTTCTTGTCCTTCACCTTGGCGATGAATTCGGGGATGTTGTCCTTGTGCCCGATTTCAGCCAGCATTTTCAGCACGGCTTCGTTGGCGCCGCCATGGGCAGGCCCCCATAGGGCCGCGATACCGGCGGAAATGCAGGCAAACGGATTGGCCCCGGTGGAGCCGGCCAGCCGCACGGTGGATGTGGACGCATTCTGTTCATGGTCGGCGTGCAGGATCAGGATACGGTCCATGGCGCGCGCCAGGACGGGGTTGATCTTGTACGGCTCGCTGGGCATGGCGAACATCATGGACAGGAAGTTTTCCGCATAGGACAGGTCGTTGCGCGGATAGATGAAGGTCTCGCCCTGCGTGTATTTGTACGCCCATGCCGCAATGGTCGGGATCTTGGCGATGATGCGCAGGGCCGACTGGTAGCGCGTCGTCGCGTTCGAGACATCCAGCCCTTCATGATAGAAGGAGGACAGCGCCCCCACCGTGCCGCACAGGATGGCCATGGGGTGGGCGTCACGACGGAAACCGTTGAAGAAATTGCGGATCTGTTCGTGCAGCAGGGTGTGGTGCTTGATGGCGTTCACAAACCCGTCATACGCTGCCTTGTCCGGCAGTTCGCCGTTCAGCAGCAGGTAGGCCACTTCCATGAACGTCGCCTGTTCGGCCAGCTGCGCGATGGGATAGCCCCGGTGCAGCAGGATGCCCTTTTCACCATCAATGAACGTGATCTTGCTGGAGCATGAAGCGGTTTCGCCATAACCGGGATCATAGGTGAATACCCCGGCCTGCGCGGGCAGCTTGCGGATGTCGATGACATCCGGCCCCAGCGTGCCTGACAGTACCGGCAGGGCAACATCCTTGCCGTTCAGCGAGATTGTGGCGCTTTTTCCGGACTCGCTCATCTACAACACTCCTCTTGGGTGCCGGCCCTGCGCACATTGGGGCAGGGCGGCACATGTCTCCAACCTCCGGGCATCCTGTCGTTCGTGCGACAGTTGGTATGTCTGCCCAAATTTATATACCCGTGCGCCGCAGGGGCGGCGGTCAGCGGGCCTCGGGTCTGACGATAGGAACGAAAGCCCCGTCGTGGCAATCCGTCCCCCCCGCCTGTGGCAATGACATTATTGGCAAGACAGGCCGGTCAGGCGGATATCGCCGTCATCAGCCTGATTCCATGCCCGCGTGGCGGTAAAGCAGGCCATCGAGGCCGGTGGAAAGCCCAGATGCAGCGCATTTTCCAGCCCCGGCGGGCAGTGGCGCGCAGCCCAGTGCGCAACCAGCGCCTGCAGGCCGGGATTGTGGGCTAATATCATGATATTATTGATATTATCCGGCACTTCATACAGCAGGTCGCGTATGGTTTCCGGCATGGCGTCATACAGGGCGTTCACATATCGGATATCGGGCTGCCGATCGCCATAAAATGATCCGATCGCATCCAGCGTCTGGCGCGTGCGCACTGATGGGCTGACCATCACCAGTTCCGGCGCGAAGCGGCGCGCCCGCAACTGCGCGCCACGGCTGGCGGCGGACTGGCGGCCCCGGGCGGTCAGGGGGCGGTCAAGGTCGGCCTGCATCCCCATGTCGCCGAACGGGGCGGGGGCGGCCTGCGCATGGCGCATCAGCACCATCCGCCGGGTGGGGACGGGGCTGGCTGCCGGTGTGTCGGGCATCGGGGGATTACCGCCCTTCGCTGGCGGCTATGGCTTCATGGTGGCGGATGACCTCGCGGATGATGAAGGCGAGGAATTTTTCGGCGAAGTCCGGGTCCAGTTGGGCCGATCTGGCCAACTGGCGCAGGCGCGCGACCTGGCGGGCCTCACGCGCGGGGTCGGCGGGGGGCATGTGGCTGGTCGCCTTCAGCTTTCCCACCGCCTGCGTATGGCGGAAACGTTCGGCCAGCATGTAGATCAGGGCGGCATCGATGTTGTCGATGCTGCGGCGCAGTTCTTCCAGCTTCGCCAGTGCTGCGTCGTCCTGCGTGGCCTGGGTGGTGTTCATGGGGGAAGGCTCTCCTGAAATATGGGAATGCGTATGGGCTGCTAGAGGATGGGCGGCAGGTCGATCCACGCCAGGTGGCCACCCTTGCCCGCGCCGGTATCGGTAAAGATGGCCCGTCCGCCCATCCGGCCATGCCTGACCCATGGCCGCCCGTCGGTGGAACGGCGGTCATGCCCGCAATACACCGTATAGCCCGCGGGAATGTGATCGACCCAGTTCAGCCGCCGTTCAGGGTAGCCGTCCTTCTGCATCCGGCCCGTCGTCTCGCCAAACAGCGCGCGCGACAGCAGGGGGGTCACGGTGCCCAGCCCCGGCGGCGGCAGTTCGCCCAGCATGCGGACATGGAAGCCGCCATGCACGAATATCGACTGCCCCAGCACGATCCACGCGGGCGCGTGCGCCAGGTCGGCCAGCGCGCGCTGGAATACGTCGCTGTTTTCCTCGGCCATGAACTGGGCCAGGGTTTCCATCAGGGGCGGGTCGCGCCGCATCTTGCGCCCCTGCAGCGCGCGGGCCAGCTTGCGGTCATGGTTGCCCAGTATGAACAGCCCGCGCCCTTCATCAATCAGGCGCTGCATCAGGCGGAAGGCCCCGGCGCTGTCGGGGCCGTAATCCACCAGGTCGCCCAGTTGAATGACAAACCGGTCCGTCGCCGCGGCATGGCGGAAGGCGTGCAGGTCGCCATGCACGTCGCCCACCACGCGCAGGGGCCGCCCGGCCAGCAGGCCCGCAAGCGGGTGCGCCGGCATCGTGACCGGGGGTAGCGGGTAATCCCTCGCCGGGGCGGGCGGGGCCGTGCCTTCCCGTGCCATGACAGGCCTGTGAGAGGGAAATCGACGTCTCAAGCGAAAATCCTCTCCTGTCTCTTATGGCGGTGCCGCGTGCCGGTATCCCCCGATCGGGTCTTGCTGCCCATTATTCACAAGATTGGCCGCCTTTGCACTAGGGGTATGGCCAAGAATGTATCTTTAATGACACAAAACGGTTGCACGCGGGTAACGACATTCCGGCTGCCTGATGGAGTATATTGCCAAAAACACATACCAAAAATACACCCTGCGCATATCCCGCCCGGTGATGGAGCAAACGTGAAACCCGTCGCCGGAGTCCGGGCGCCGTGTCACACTCTTTTGTTGTGACGCCGGCTACCGGAGGGAGAACAGATGATGGCGTCATGCTGAAGTGAAACGCGGCGTCGGCGCATGGGGTGCAAAGGGAATACCCGCACCGCATGCGATGGCCAGGCAGGTCGGACAGGCGCGCGCACGATGGGGACAACGCAGCCCCCGCCAGACCGTGGCTGAGGCATACGACACATCCGGCGCAGGCCGGACATAACGATAAGAGTTTGAGGGAAAGTTCATGATCGACCACACCCGAATCCGGAATGCGGCGCTCCGGGCCAAGATCACCACCGCCGAGCAGGCGGCCTCCCTTGTCCGCCCGGGCAGCACGGTCGGCACCAGCGGCTTTACCGGCGCGGGTTACCCCAAGGCCGTGCCGCAGGCGCTTGCCGCCCTGATGGAGCGCGAACACGCCAAGGGTAACGAATACCGCATCCGGCTGCTGACCGGGGCCTCCACCGGGCCGGAACTTGATGGCGCGCTGGCCCGCGTCAACGGCATCTCCTTCCGCATGCCCTACAATTCCGATCCCGGCCTGCGCGCGCGCATCAACAAGGGCGAGACGGAATACCTCGACATGCATCTCAGCCACGTGGCCCCCATGGCATGGGCGGGCTTCTTTGGTGAGATCGACACCGCCATCATCGAGGCCACGGCCATCCGCGAGGACGGCAGCATTGTCCCGTCGTCTTCCGTCGGCAATTCCAAGACATGGCTGGATACCGCCAAGCAGGTGATCATCGAGGTCAATAGCTGGCAGGATGCAGCACTTGAGGGGATGCACGACATCTGGTACGGCGCGGCCCTGCCGCCCCACCGCCAGCCCATCCCGCTGCTGCGCCCCGATGACCGCATTGGCGGCACGTCGCTGAAGGTGGACCCCGACAAGATCGTGGCGATTGTCGAAACCAACGCGCCCGACCGCAACGCCCCGTTCTCGCCCCCCGACGAGACCGCGCATGCGATCGCGGGCCACCTTATGGAATTCTTCCGCCATGAAGTGAAAATGGGCCGCCTGCCGCCGTCGCTGCTGCCGCTGCAGTCCGGAGTTGGCAACGTGGCCAACGCCGTGATGGGCGGGCTGGAAAAGGGGCCGTTCAATGACCTGACCGCCTATACGGAGGTCATTCAGGACGGCATGCTGGGCATGCTGGAAACGGGCAAGATGCGGGTTGCGTCGGCCACGGCGTTCTCGCTCAGCCCCGAAGCCGCGGAATCGCTGAACGCCCGCATGCGTGAGTTCCAGAAGAAGATCATCCTGCGCCCGCAGGACATCAGCAACCATCCCGGCTTGATCCGCCGCCTTGGCTGTATCGCCATGAACGGCCTGATCGAATCTGACATTTATGGCAACGTGAACTCGACCCAGATCATGGGGTCGAAAATCCAGAACGGCATCGGCGGCTCGGGCGACTTTGCCCGCAACGCCTATATTTCCGTGTTCATGACGCCATCCACCGCCAAGGGCGGCAAGATTTCCGCCATCGTGCCCATGGCGTCGCATGTCGACCACATCACGCAGGATTCGCAGGTGCTGGTGACCGAGCAGGGTCTGGCCGACCTGCGTGGTCTGTCGCCCAAGCAGCGCGCGGAAGTCATCATCGCCAACTGTGCGCATCCCGACTACCGCCCGATGCTGCAGGATTACTACAAGCGCGCCCGCGCGGGTTCGTTTGGCCAGCAGTCGCCGCACCTGTTGACCGAAGCCCTGTCGTGGCACCAGCGCTTCATCGATACCGGCAGCATGCTGCCGTAATTACCAAAGTCCTGTTTCCGCATGGCGACACGATGCCCGCAGGGAAGGTGGCGGATGATGACCGCCCCTTTCCCATGCAGGCATGCCATGCCTGTAAAAGGGGCCTGGGGGAGAATGGTTCCCGCAGGCCCCTTAAAAGTCAGCAGTTTTTGGTGACGCTTTTTTCAAAAAGCTTCAGGGAACGCCGCTTTTTTGGAAAAAGGCGGCACCCGGAAACTTTTGTTTTTTAATAACAGCATCTTACGTGGTGGACGTATCCACCATTTCGGTGGCGCGTTCCAGGTCGACTGACAGCACGCGGCTGACCCCGCGTTCCTGCATCGTCACGCCATACAGGCGATCCATATGCGCCATGGTCAGCTGGTGGTGGGTCACGACAAGGAAGCGCGTGCCCGCTTCGGCCACCATGTCGCCCAGCAGGGCGCAGAAACGGCCCACATTGGCATCATCCAGCGGGGCGTCGACCTCATCCAGCACGCAGATGGGTGCCGGATTGCAGCGGAAGACCGCGAAAATCAGCGACAGCGCCGTCAGCGCCTGTTCCCCGCCCGACAGCAGCGACAGCGTCGCCAGCTTCTTGCCCGGCGGCTGGGCATAGATTTCCAGCCCCGCCTGCAGCGGGTCATCATTGCCCACCATGCCCAGATGCGCCCGCCCGCCATTGAACATGCGCGCGAACAGCGACTGGAAATGCTGGTCGATCTGGGAAAACACGGCCATCAGCCGCTCGCGCCCCTCGCGGTTCAACTGGCCGATCATGCCGCGCAGGCGGGCGATGGCGGATTGCAGTTCGTCGCGTTCGTGCAGGATGGTGTCGATCTTGCCCGATGCGTCCTGCGCCTCGATTTCGGCACGCAGGTTGACGGGGCCAAGCTCGTCACGCTGTCGGGTCAGGCGGGCGAGCTTGCGGCGCAGGCCGGTTTCGGCATTCGCGCTCAGGTCGGCCGGGACCACACCCGCTGGCGGCTGCGATTCCGCCTGCAACTGCGCCAGCAACACCTGCGCCTGTTCCCGCCTGCCTTCGGCGCGGACCAGTTCCTCCCGCGCAGCGGTCAGGACCTCTTCCGCCGTGCGGCGGCCGGCCTGCAGTTCGCCCTGGCGGTCCTGCGCCTGCTGCAGGGCCGTCGCCGCCACGTCATGGCTGGCGGCATACTGTTCCAGTTCGGTCGTGACGGCATCCCGCCGCGCACGCACCGCCACGGGTTCGGGGGCCAGGCGTTCATGTTCGGCGCGCGCGTTGTCCAGCCGGGCCTGGGCGGCTTCGGCCTCCAGTGCCGCGGCTTCAACGCGGTCGGTCCATTGCACCAGTTCCTGTAGCGACGCGTCAAAACGCTGGCGCAGGGCGGTTTCTTCCGCCTGTAGCTGCGCCACGGCGTCGCGGCGTTCATGCTCCTGCGCGCGCAGGGCCTCATCGCGCGCGCGCAGTGCGCCCAGCGCGTGGTCCAGCCCGGCAATGTCGGGCAGGGCGGCCAGCCGTTCCCGCGCATTTCCCACCGCTTCATCCGCCTGCGCCACCGCAAGGGACAGGTCCGCCATCCGTGCCCGGCGGGCTTCCAGCCGTGCGCCGGTGTCGCGCATGGCCTGTTCCAGCCCCGCGCGGGTCGTGCGGGCGTGTTCCAGTTGCGCGGTCGTGGCCTCCACCGCGTCACGTGCCTGTTTCAGGGCCTGTTCCGCGTCACTGGCGGCGGTCGTGGCCTGCCGTGCGGCCGCGTCGGTAATGTCGGGGGCGGGCAGGGCGGCCAGGTGCTCGCGCCGTGTGGCCAGTTCGGCCGCCAGCGCGTCGCGGTCGGTTTCCAGCCGCGCCAGTTCGGGCTGCATGGCCTGCAGGCGGGTTTCGGCCTCGCCATGGCTGGACATGGTGGCCTGCATGGCCTGACGGGCCTGTTCCAGCTTCGTTTCGGCCTGCTGGCGGGTGGCGCGCAGCCCGCTTTCATGGGCCTGCGCCTGTGCCGCCTGTGTGCTGGCGGCCTTCTGCGCCTGTTCCAGCCGGGCCATATCCGGCAGGCTGTCAGCCTGTGCCTGCGCGCGCTCGCAGGCGGCCTGCGCTTCCTTCAGGGCGGCGGCGGCCGTGTCCTGCTGCATGGCCAGCGTGTCGATCTGGGCGGTGATGGTGGCGTGCCGCCGTGACAGGTCGGCTTCAAGCGTGCGGCAGGCGCCCAGCGCGTTTTCGGCGCTGGCGCGGGCTGTTCGCGCGGCCTCAAGTTCCCGTGCCGCCTGTTCGCGGGCGCTGGCGGCGGTGCTGGCGGCCTGTCCCAGCGCCGGGATTCCGGCGCGGGCCTGTTCCAGTTCCGTGCGCAGTGTCCGCAGGCGGCCAAGCTGCTTCAGCCGCAGGGCCGCGCGTCCGGGCAGGTTGGGGGCCTGTGCATAGCCATCCCATCGCCACAGCGCACCATCGCGCGTGACAAGGCATTGCCCCGGCGCAAGGGCCGCCTGCAAGGCCGCCCCATCCATGCCATCGGGCAGCAGCCCCGCGGCCCCCAGCGCGCGGGACAGGGCGGGCGGCGCGTCCAGCAGGGTGGAGAGCGGCTGGATATCGGTGGCGGGGAAGGGGGCGGGCGTGGTCGCGGGCAGGTCGTGCCATTCGCGCGGTGCCCTGCCCTTCAGCGTGGCGTTCAGCCCATCCGACAGGACAACGGCCAGCGCGGTTTCCAGCCCGGCGGGGACATGCAGGCTTTCCGCCAGGGTCGCACCGGATTCGGGGGCGTGGCCCGTATCGCTGTCGCTGTGTAATGCGCGGGCAAGGCCGTCGGCTTCCGCTTCCAGCCCCGACAGGGCGGCGCGGGCCTGTGACAGGCGGCCCGCACCGGCTTCATCCGCGCGCGTGGCGGCGACAGCGGCGGTTTCGGTTGCCACCATGTGCTGCCGTGCGGCCTCCAGCGCGGCCTCGGCGGCTTCACGCCTGCTGACAAGGGCGTGCAGCTCCGCATCCGGCACCGCCTGCGCGCGCAGGCGCTCCATGCTGGCGGCCAGCGTGTCCACCTCGCCCTGCGCGCGCTGCCGTGCCGCCTGTGCCCCCCGCAGGGCTTCTTCCGAGCTGTGGCGGGTGGCGCGGGCGTCCTTCAGGCGGGCATTGGCCTGTATTTCGGCCTGCGTCGCCTGCGCGCGGGCATCTTCAGCAGCATCCAGTTCCGCGCGGATGGCGGCCAGTGCCGCCTCCGCCCCGCCTGCCACCTGCGTCAGGCGCTGGCGTTCGGTTTCGGGCACAAGGCTGGCGCGGGCCTTTTCCACATGGGCGCGCACGCTGGCGATATTGCGTTCCAGTGCATCCAGCCGGTCGCGCACCGCATTGGCATCATGCGTCGCCTGTTCATGCAACCGGCGGCTTTCGGTGGCGGCATTGCGGGCCAGGCCGGCCTGCAGCACGGCTTGCGAATGGGCGTGGGTCGCGGCTTCGCGCGTGGCCAGTGCCTCGCTCGCGGACTGTTCGGCTTCGGTGATCCGCGCATCATGTTCGGCAATCGCGGCTTCGGTCGGCATGGCGGCTTCAAGGCCCGCGATCTCGGTGGCCAGTTCCGCCCGCTGGGCCATAAGGCGTTCATGTGCCGCAGTGGCCGTGTCCAGCACCTCACGCGCCTGCGTGGTCTGGAGCTGGGCTTCGCGCAGGGTCGTGGTGGCCTGTTCCACGCGCTTGGCCATGTCCGTCATGGCCTGCGCCAGTGCGGCGCGTTCGGCCTGTGCGGCTTCACGCAATGCGGGCAGGGCGGACAGGCGTTCTTCCACCTGCGCGCGTTCGGCCACAAGCCGGTCGCGCATGACGGTGGCGTCGTCCCGCCGGGCAACGGCCGCCGCATGCACGGTTTCGCATTCGGTCAGCCGCGTGCGGGCGGCCTCCAGCGCGGCTTCGGCGCGGGCCAGTTCATCGGCAATGGTTTCGGCACGTACCTTGAACCGTTCCAGTTCGGTGCGGCGCGTGTCCAGTTCCTCGCGCAATGCGGGCAGGGTCCGGGCGACTTCGTAATCCGCGATCACGGCGCTTTCGGCTACGTCTTCCGCAGCCTTCAGGTCGCGCCTTGCCGCGTGCAGGGCGGTTTCGCCATCGGCCACGGCCTTGTGCGCACGTGCGTGCAGCAGCGCGAGCAGGGCGATTTCCGCTTCCCGCAGCCCCTGTGACAGTTCACGGTACTGGCCCGCCTGTTCGGACTGTTCCTGCAAATCGCCCAGCCGGGCTTCAAGCTGGATGCGCAGGTCTTCGGCGCGGGCCAGGTTGGCTTCGGTCGCGCGCAGTTTCAACTCGGCTTCATGCCGGCGGCCATGCAGGCCGGTAATGCCCGCGGCTTCCTCCAGGATGGTGCGGCGTTCCTCGGGCCGGGCGTTGACCAGTGCGGAGACGCGGCCCTGGCTGACCATGGCCGATGACCGCGCGCCCGATGCCAGGTCGGCAAACAGCGTCTGCACGTCGCGCCCGCGCGTGGTGCGGCCATTGATGCGGTAGCCGCTGCCTGCCCCCCGCTCCGCGCGCCGGCATACCTGCAGTTCGTCCTGCCCCGTAAAGGGAGCGGGGGCGACTTCGGCCGCCCCTTCCAGCGTCAGGGTGACGTCCGCCATGTTGCGCGCAGCGCGCGCGGTGGTCCCGGCGAAGATCAGGTCGTCCATTTCCCCGCCGCGCAGCGAACGGGCGTTGGTTTCGCCCATGACCCAGCGCAGGGCCTCGACCACGTTGGACTTGCCGCAGCCATTCGGCCCGACAATGCCCGTAAGCCCCGGCAGGATATCGACGGAAACCGGGTCGGCGAAGCTTTTGAACCCTGCGATGCGCAGCCGGACGAAACGGGCGGTCATGACGGGAAGGCTCCGGTCACTGCGCCGCCGCTTCGACCTTCTTGGCGAACTCCTCGTAATTCAGTTCCTGTGCCACCTGCTCCCTGTCGTTGAAGCGGAAGGTGGGGGTGCCGTCGATCTTGTACTGCGCCTGCGCGCGGTCTTCCTCATCCATGATGGTGTGGCGCAGCTTGTCGTCGTGGACGGTCTGCTGGAACGTGTCGGCCGACATGCCGGCAAGGGCCGCCATTTTCTGGATCTGTTCCTCGGGGTTCACGTCCTTGCCGAACGCCCAGCGGTCCTGGCTGGACAGCAGGGCCAGCACGAAGGGTTCATAGCGTTCGGGCGGCAGGGCGCGGGCGACCATGGATGCGGTCAGCGCCACCTGGTCCAGCGGGAAATCACGGAAAATGTAATATACCTTGCCCGTGTCGATCAGCTTGCTGCGGATTTCGGGGAACACTTCGGCGGCGAAGCGCGCGCAATGCGTGCAGGTCAGCGAAAACCATTCCTCCACATGCACTTTGGCCTGCGGGTTGCCCACCGCGCGGATGGACAGGCGCGGGTCGGCGTCCTGCGCCATGGCCCTGCCGGACAGCAGGCCACCGCCGGTGATCAGCGCGGGGGCAAGGGCAAGCAGGGTGCGGCGTTTGATGGGCATCACGGGTCACTCTCCGGTGTGGGACTGGATGGGGGATAAAACCCCGGCGCGGCGAGTGTAAAGAGGCGACGCGCGCGCGTAAATCCATTCCGCGCGCCATGGCACGCCCGCATGGCGCGGGCGTGCCGCCATGTTCAGGCGGCGGGCGGCGGCTCACGCGGGGGCAGGCGCACGCGCACATGGCGGATATGGCGGGCATCCGCGTCAAGGATGCGGAAAACCATGCCGCTTTCGTGGGTTACGACTTCGCCGCGCGTCGGGACGTGACCGGCCAGGCGGAAGACCAGCCCGCCCACGGTCTCGATCTCGGCCTCGCGTTCCTCGCGCGTCAGGATCGGGCCGACCTTTTCCTCAAACGTGGCGACCGGGGTGCGGGCGTCCACTTCCAGCGTGCCGTCCGGCCGCTCGCGTATCATGTTGGCCGCGGGTTCGTCATGTTCGTCCGAAATGTCGCCCACGATCGTCTCGATCAGGTCCTCGATGGTGACCAGGCCGTCAATGCCGCCATATTCGTCAATCACCAGCGCCAGGTGGACATGGCGGACGCGCATCTGCAGCAGCAGGTCCAGCACCGGCAGCTGGGGTGCGACCATAAGCGGCTGGCGCAGCAGGGGTTCCATGCGAAAGGCTTCGGACGTGCCGACATAGGCGATCAGGTCCTTCACATGGATCATGCCCACGATGTCATCCAGCTGGCCGCGATAGACCGGCATGCGGGAATGGTTTTCCCGCCGCATCATGGCCAGGGCCTCATCCAGGCTGATATCGACGGGCATGGCCACGATATCGGCGCGCGGGATCATCACGTCATCGGCCGTGATCCCGCGCAGGCGCAGTACGTTGGCCAGCAGGGCGCGTTCCTGCCGGTCCAGTTCGGACGACCGGGGATCGGCCTCGTCCCCCGCCGCGTCATCGGCTTCCTTGACCAGCGCGGCAATGGAATGGCGCAGTCCCTGTTCGCCGCGCCTGCGGCTGAACAGCGACAGGAATCCCTTGCCGCGCGACCCGGACGGAGGTTCCGCGCCCGCGTCATTGCCGTTCCGGCTCATGACCGTGCCCCCCGCGTGGTGGCCATGCGGCCGGGTTTCCACGGATTGGCGATGCCAAGCCCGGACAGGGTGCGGGCTTCGAGCATCTCCATCTCCCGCGCCTCGCCGGGGTGATGGTGGTCATGCCCGGCCAGGTGCAGGACGCCGTGGATGACGAGGTGGGCGAGGTGGGCGGCCATCGTGCGGCCCGCCGCGCGGGCCTCGCGCGCCACCGTCCCGAACGCGATGATGATGTCACCGCCCCATATGCCGCCGCCCGCATGGGCCGGGGCGTATTCGAATGTCAGGACATTGGTGGGCTTGTTGCGGCCGCGATGGCGCCAGTTCATCCGGGCCACCGTGCGGTCATCGGCCAGTACGACCGTCACCGGCCCATGGCGTCCCGTGGCCTGCAGCGCGGCCTGCACGGCGCGCGCCACCACCCGCGCCGGGCGGGGGACGGCGCGGTTCCAGCGCCGGTCCGCCACGGTTATGTCGGGGCCGTCCATTCCGGCCGGAAGGACGGGCATGCCAGCCCGTCCCGCTGCATCCGCGACCCCGCCGGAATGGGCGGGGCCTGTGCTACTTCGAGGTTTCATCGTTCTCCTGCTGCGACCGGGCGCGGTGGGGGCGGCTGCTGGCCCCGGCGCGCTGGTCGTATGCCTCCACTATACGCGCCACCAGCGGGTGGCGCACCACGTCACGCGATTCAAATCGCATCATGCCGATCCCGGGCAGGCCGTCGAGTGTCTCGACCGCCTCCCGCAGGCCGGATGTCACGCCACGCGGCAGGTCAACCTGGCTCAGGTCGCCGGTAATGACCATGCGCGTGCCTTCCCCCATGCGGGTCAGGAACATCTTCATCTGGGCGGGGGTCGTATTCTGCGCCTCGTCCAGGATCACAAAGCAATGCGCCAGCGTCCGCCCGCGCATGAACGCCAGCGGCGCCACCTCGATCTCGCCCGTGCCCATGCGCCGGATCACCTGGTCGCCCGGCATCATGTCATGCAGCGCATCATAGAGCGGGCGCAGGTAGGGATCGATCTTTTCCTTCAGGTCACCGGGCAGGAAGCCCAGCCGTTCGCCCGCCTCGACCGCGGGCCGCGACAGCACGATCCGGTCCACCTGTCCCGCCTGCAGCATGGCCACCGCCTGCGCCACGGCAAGGTAGGTCTTGCCCGTGCCGGCGGGGCCAAGGCCGAACACCATTTCCTGCCGCGCCAGCATGTCCATGTACTGCCCCTGTCCCACGGAACGCGGGGCGATGGGGCCACGGCGGGTCATGATGGTGGGCAGGTCCGCAAGCGAGGGGCGGGCAGGGGCAACGGGGGTGCTGGCATTGGTCATGGCGGGCATATCCGTTGTTGCGGCGGATGGGGCGGACAGGGCATGGGCCGCGATGCGGATGGCGGTATCCACGGTTGCGGTATCGACAACCTGCCCCGCGCGGGCGCGGCGGTACAGTTCGGTCAGCGTGCCCTGGGCCAGGTCCACCCGCGCGGCCGTGCCCGTAATGGCGATGCGGTTGCCACGGCAGGCCAGCCGGACATCAAATCCACGTTCAAGATGCAGGAGATGACGGTCGTGATCCCCCACAAGCTGCGCCAGAAGCGCGTTATCCTCAAACTGCAGGGTTACGGTGCGGTCATTCGCCGCAGCCGTTCCATGGGGGGGAGGACGCCGCCCGCCACCGCGACGGGGGGCGTGGAGCGTGGATTGTGTCTGTTCTCTCAAGCCCTGTCTGTCTCCTCTGTCAGGACACCGCCGAGCGAGTTGGTGTAGCGATGGCGGATATCCACGTTGGCGATGCGCCCGATCAGGCTGTCCGGCCCGTCCACGTTCACGGCCTGCAGCCACGGGCTTTTCCCCGAGACCTGCCCCGGCTTGCGCCCGCGCCCGGTAAACAGGACGGGGGTGGTCAGGCCCACCGTCGCATCGTTGAATGCATCCTGCTGTACGCGCAGCATGGCCTGAAGTTCCTGCAGGCGGGCATCCTTCACGTCCTCGGCCACGTGCATGGCGGCCCCTGCGGCGGGCGTGCCGGGGCGCGACGAGTATTTGAAGGAATAGGCCTGCGCGAAGCCGATATCGCCGATCAGGCGCATCGTGTCGGCAAAGTCGGCATCCGTCTCGCCGGGGTGGCCCACGATGAAGTCGGATGACAGCGCAAGGTCGGGCCGCGCGTCGCGCAGGCGGCCCACCAGCGCGCGGTATTCATCGGCCGTGTGCCCCCGGTTCATGGCCGCCAGCACCCGGTCGGACCCGGACTGCACCGGCAGGTGCAGGAACGGCATGAGCTGCGGCAGGTCGCGATGGGCGGCGATCAGGTCATCCTCCATGTCGCGCGGGTGCGACGTGGTGTAGCGGATGCGCTCGATCCCCACCTCATCGGCCAGTACGCGCGCCAGGCGCGCCAGCCCCCATGTGCGCCCGTCCGGGCCGTCGCCATGATAGGCGTTGACGTTCTGGCCCAGCAGGGTGATCTCGCGCACGCCGGCGGCCGCCAGTCGCCGCGCTTCCGCGATCACGGCCTGCGCCGGGCGGCTGCTTTCGGCCCCGCGCGTATAGGGCACGACGCAGAAGGAACAGAACTTGTCGCACCCTTCCTGGATGGTCAGGAAGGCAGCCCCGCCTGCCGGGGCCGCGCGGTCGGCGGGCAGGAAGTCGAATTTCTGCTCGACGGGGAAGTCCGTCTCGATCACCGCGCCGGCGGCGCGCGCCGCGCGCGCGACCATTTCGGGCAGGCGGTGATAGGTCTGCGGCCCCAGCACGATATCGACATACGGCGCGCGCGCCAGGATCTCGCCGCCTTCGGCCTGCGCGACACAGCCCGCCACGGCCAGCACCGTGCCTGCGCCCCGTTCGGCGCGGGCTTCCTTGACCTTGCGCAGGCGGCCGAGTTCGGAAAACACCTTTTCCGCCGCGCGGTCGCGGATATGGCAGGTGTTGAGGATGATCATGTCCGCGTCATCCGGCGTGCCCACGGCGCGATAGCCCAGCGGGCGCAGCACGTCCGACATCCGCTCGCTGTCATACACGTTCATCTGGCAGCCCCATGTTATGACATGAAGCCCCCTTGTCGCGGATGATGTGCTGGATTGCGGCTGGGCCACACCGGAAGGGGGAGACAGGCTGTTCACGGGTCAGGTATCCTCGGGCATCATCGCGGGCGGGTGCCCGCATAACGGGCGCAACACATCGGTGTACAGCCGCGCGCGGTCAAGTGCCTTGCCGTCGATAATAAGCCAAGGAACAAATGGTCTGCCCATCAACGCTCCCGGTCCGCATCATGGCGGGGTGCCGGGCGCGGCAACCCCTTCCTGCCCGTACCGATCATGCCCGCCGGAATCGGGGGTATGTCAAGAAAGGATTGGGAGGGTGGAGACAGTTTGCAACATGACCCGCGCCTTTTGGGCACCTATATGACATATTTGGAACTTATTAAGGCGGTGACGTTAATATCGGTTTGATCATGCATGCCGGGAATGGCAGTTATCACACAGTGGGAAACTGAACACACGCAGGACAGGAACAGGGGCGGCACCGTTTGACAGGATTGCGTCATTCCCGTCTGGCACGCGGCCTTCATGCGCGTGCCTGGCGCAGTGCCGGTCATGTAAGCCTGCTTGCGGCCATGACAGTATTCGGGGTGTGGGGGCCTGCCGCCGTGGCGGCTGACCCGCAGGCCTACACCACCACCCTGCGCCCGACCGGCAATGCCGACCTGGATGACGCGCTGCGGGCGTCATCGGACCTGCTGTCGCTGCAGAAGACGCAGGCCGTCAGTCCCTTCGCGCTGACGGGGCGCATCCATAACGATTATTCCCGCCTGATCAGCGCGCTGGAAAGCTTCGGCTTTTACGCGGGCGGCATCACCATTACCGTGACCGATGGCGGCGGCAAGTCCGGCGCGCCCGTGGCGGGCAGCCATGACGGGCGTGATCCCGACCTGCCCGAATGGATGCAGTCCATACCGGAGGGGCACAGGGCGCAGGTCACCATCAGCGCCCGGCCCGGCGTGCCGTTCCGTATCGGGGTCGTGACGCTGAACCCCGACAGGGGCGACCCGCCCGTAAGGCTGAACGCGGATGAGGTGAAGGCCTTCGCCATGAAGCCCGGCATGCCCGCGCAGGCCGAAAGCGTGCTGTCCGCCGGCGTCACCCTCCAGACCGCCCTGACGGAAGAAGGGTACGCGCTGGCCACCGTCAGCAAGCCGCAGGCATGGCTGCGGCCCGACACGCATACGCTCGACATCGCCTATACCGTCCATCGCGGGCCGGTGGTCAATCTGGGTGCGTTCGACTTCGCGGGGCTGCAGCGCACGCATCCGGCCTATATCGCGCGCAGGCTGACCATCGCGCCGGGGGAGCTGTACCAGCCATCGCGCATTGAACGCGCCCGGCAGGACATCGCCGCCACCGGGCTGTTTTCCGACGTGCAGGTCAACCATGGCGACACGCTTGCCCCCGATGGCTCCATGCCGCTTGATTTCGCGTTCCGCGAGGGCAAGCGCCACAGCGTGGGGGCGGAAGGCGGCTATTCCACCGACCTTGGTGGCCGCGCGGGCGTGACATGGACGCACAACAACCTGTTCGGCAATGCCGAGCGCCTGCGGCTGACGGCGCTGATCACCGGGCTTGGCGGCTCGGCCGAGCAGGGGCTGGGCTATGATTTCTATGCCGACCTGCTGAAGCCCGATTTCGGGTCACGCAACCAGAACATGAGCGCGCGCCTGGAAGGCATCAAGCAGGAACTCTATTCCTACCGGCAGACCGCGCTGCTGGCGCGCATCGGCATCGTCCGGCGCGTCAACCGCCGCTGGAACGTGTCCTTTGGCGGGCAGATCGAGCAGGAACAGATCCAGCAGATGCGCACCAACAACAGCTATTTCATCGCGTCCCTGCCGCTTTCGGCCAATTATGACGGCACGGGGGTGGACAACCCCATCACCCCCGCGACCCACGGGGTGCGGCTGGGGGCCAGCATCACGCCGTCGGCCTCGCTGACCGATGGCACGTCGTTCTTCGCGATCATGCAGGCCACGGTCTCGACCTATTTCGACCTGAAGGCGCTGGGCCTGTCGCGCCCCGGCCGCAGCGTGCTGGCGTGGCGCGGCACCATCGGCAATGTGGAAGGGGCCTCGACCTTCGCCATCCCGCCCGACCAGCGGCTGTATGCCGGTGGCTCCGCCACGGTGCGCGGCTTCCGCTATCAGGGCGTGGGGCCGCAGTTCGCCAACACGCGCTACGCCATTGGCGGCACGTCCATGGATGCGGGATCGTTTGAATACCGCCAGCGCATCATGCAGAAATTCGGCGCGGTGGGCTTTATCGACGCAGGCCAGGTCACTGCGGACCGGACGCCGTTCCAGGGCACGGTGCGGGTGGGCGCGGGGGCGGGCGCGCGCTATTACACGCCCATCGGCCCGGTGCGGCTGGATGTGGCCGTGCCGCTCAACCGCCCCGCGCGTGGCGACAAGTGGGAACTGTACGTGGGGCTGGGGGAAACGTTCTGATGCCTGAGACGACCACCCCCCCCACGCCGCGCGGCACGGCCCGGCGCATCCTGCGCGCCACCGCCCTTGCGGTGGGCATTCCGGCGGGGCTGGTGGCCGTGGCGCTGGGCATGGTGCTGGTGGTCGCCAATACCGGCGCGGGCCAGCATGAAATCGAACGGCGCCTGCCGGGGCTGACCGGCGGCAGCGTGCACCTGTCGGGGCTGGGGGGGCGTTTTCCCGATGCGCTGCATGTCCGGCACCTGGAACTGGATGATTACAAAGGCGCGTGGCTGTCGATTGACGACCTGCAACTGGACTGGTCGCCGCTGCGGCTGCTGACGCGGCGCGCGGTGATCAGCAACCTGTCCATGGCGCGCCTGTCCATCCCGCGCCTGAGCGAGGATGATCCCGCCCATCCGCCAAAGCCGGAAAAGGACACGTCAGGCAGCATCCACATGGGTGTCGCCATCCGCGCGGTGCATGTGGCGCGGATTGACGTGGGCGCCGCCATTGCCCGCGTGCCCGCATCCTTCAGCCTTGATGGCCATGCCAGCCTTGATGACATCGCCCCGGTGCTGGACCATTTTTCCGTAGCCACCCTGCCGCCCGCCGATATCGCGCTGGACCTGAAGCGGCTGGACCAGCCCGGCGCGCTGTCGCTGGCCACGCGGCTGGAGCGTGGCGGCGTGGCGCTGGACCTGCACGCGCATGAGGAAGCGGGCGGGTTCGTCGCAACCCTGAGTGGCCTGCCCGCCCTGGCGCCCATGGACCTGTCGCTGGGCCTGCACGGCCCGCGTGACGCCACCCGCCTGGCCCTGACGGCCACGGCCGGGGGCATTCACCTGCAGGCAGGTGGCCAGGCCGGGCTGGTCACGCACCGCATGGCGCTGGATGTATCGGGCAAAAGCGACCCGGTAACGATCAGCGGCGCGAGCTGGCAGGGCATGAGCCTTGCCGCCCATGTGGGGGGCACGGTGGACCGGCCCACCGGCAACGGCACGCTGGACATCGACCGCCTGACCTATAACGACGCCGGTTTCGCCGCCCTGCACATGGTGGCCGACGGGCTGGGCGCGCGGGCCGGCGGGCAGGAGGAGCATGCCGCCCTGCATACAACCGTGACCGGGCTGCGCATTCCGGGCAGCCTGCCCACGTTGTTCGCATCCGACCCGCTGCGGCTGGATGTGCTGTGGCGGCCCGACGCGGCCGGGGGGCCGGTGGACCTGACGCTGTCGCACCCGCTGGCGCAACTGACCGGACGGGTCACGACAGCCCGGCCCATGGCCATGGCCTTCCATGCCGACCTGCCCGACCTTGCCCCGCTGGCGGCGGCGGGGGGCACGCAACTGCGTGGCCATGCCGGGATGGATGGCAGCGTGACGCTGCCCGCTGCCGGGCGGCCGGGGCCGTTCGCGCTGGACAGCCATGTCGTGCTGGATGGTGGCCTGCCGGTGGCGGTGGGCCTGATCGGGGACAGGGGGCACCTGAATGTCGCGGGCACCATCGCCAGCGGGCCGGGTAAAGGGAATACGGTCACCTTCACATCGCTGCTGGCGGAAGGGCGGACCCTGCATCTTGACGCGACGCCCACCCGGCTGGTGACGGGCGATCCGATACAGGTTGACGCCACGGCGCATCTGGCCCTGTCGGACCTGCACGTGCTGGCCCCCACGCTGAAGGGGCAGGCGCAGGCCGAGCTGCATGCCACGGGTCCGGTCAATGACCTTGCGGCCAGCCTGAAGGGGCAGGCCGACATGGCAGCCAGCAACACGGCGGCGGGCAATGTGCAGGCCACCCTGGCCATGCGGCACCTGCCGCAGGTCAGCGAAGGGGCGCTGGACGTATCCGGCACGGTGGACCGCGCGCCCATACAGGTCACCGCCCGCCTGGACAGCAATGCCGACGAAAGCCGTCACCTCCAGCTTTCGCACCTGAACTGGAAAAGCCTGACGGGGCTTGCGGACATGACGCTGCCCAAGGGGCATGTGGTGCCGTCGGGCACGCTGGAGCTGCACATGACGCGGCTTGCTGACCTGCGTGATCTGGCGGGACAGGACATGAGCGGCCACCTGTCCGCCAGCCTGCACAGCACGAGTGCGACCGCGGACAGCCCCGCCGCCCTGAGCGTGAACGTGGACAGCGCGCTGGGTGCGGCCATGGCGCGCGTGGACCGGCTGGTGCTGAAGGGCAGGGTGCAGGACCCGGCGGGCGACGCGCCGGTGACCGACCTCGACCTTGTGGTGGATAACGCGCATTTCCGCGACATGGGGGGGCATGCGCATGTCACCGCCAAGGGACCGTTCACCGCGCTGAGCGTGGTGGCGCAGTCGGGGCTGGATACGCCATGGACGGGGCCTGCCACCATTGACGCGGCGGTGGTGTCCAACATTCCCGCAAATTCCGTGAACGTGCGCCGGCTGGAAGCACAGGCCCGGCGCGAGGTCATCCGGCTGGATGCCCCGGCCACCGTGACCTATGGCCGGGAAACCGCGATCGACCACCTGCGGATCAGCCTTGCCCCGCCGCAGGGCCAGCCGGGTAGCGTGGAGGTCAGCGGCAGGATAAAGCCGGCGCTGGACCTGCATGCGGCGGTCAGCCGCCTGTCACCCGACCTGCTTGCCCCCTTCATCCCCACGCTGCATGCGCAGGGGACGCTATCGGCCGAAGCGCGGCTGACCGGGACACTCGACCATCCCTCCGGCCGGGTGACGCTGCAGGGGCAGGACCTGAAATACCATACCGATTATACGTCCTCCCTTGCCCCTGCATCGCTGGAGGCCACGGCCAACCTGACGGCGGGCATGGCGCGGGTCGATGCGCAGGTCCGCGCGGGCACGCAGGTCAACCTGGGGTTGCATGGCACGGCCCCGGTCAACAGGGCGGGCCAGATCACGCTGCAGGCCGATGGCAACGTGGACCTTGCGGTGGCCAACGCCTATCTGGGCGCGCAGGGCATGCAGGCGGGGGGCGCGCTGCAGATCGCGCTGGGCGTACGTGGCACGCCGCAGCAGCCGCGCCTGAATGGCACGCTGGGCCTGACCAATGGCGTGTTCCATGATTACGGGCAGGGCATACAACTGTCGGCCGTGCATGGCACGGTCAACGCCATGGGGGACCGGCTGGTCATAGCCGACCTGAGCGCGCAGGCGGGCAAGGGTACGATCGGCGTCACCGGCAGCTACGGTGTGCTGGAACCCGGCCAGCCGATCGACCTGCATATCCATGCCGACAACGCCCGGCCGCTGGCCAGCGACCTTGTGACCGCGACCATTGACGGGGATCTGGGGGTAAAGGGCCTGCTTGCCAGCCGGATCGATGCGAGCGGGGGCATCACGCTCCGGCGCGTGGATGTCAACATTCCGGATTCACTGCCGACATCGGTGGCGCATCTCGATGTCATCCGCCCCGAGGACGCGGCGACGCAGGAAAAGGTGGTCCATGCCTCCCCGCTGGTGATCGGGCTGAACCTGGACGTGCGCTCGCCGGGGCAGTTCTATGTGCGCGGGCACGGGCTGAACACGGAAATGCACGGCAAGATCCATGCGGCGGGTACCACTGTGGCGCCGGTGGTGACGGGTGGGTTCTCGCTGGTCAAGGGCGGGTTCTCGCTGGGGGGGATCTCGCTTGACTTCAGCAAGGGACAGGTAGGCTTCAACGGCGTGGGGGTGACCCATGCAATCGACCCCACGCTGGATTTCGTGGCCGAGCGCAGCACGAATGACGGCACGGCCCGGCTGAATGTGGGCGGGTATGCCAGCGCGCCGAAAATCTCGTTTTCCTCGACACCGCCGCTGTCACAGGACCAGATCCTGGCCATCCTGCTGTTCGGGTCGGATACGCAGTCGCTGTCGCCCACGCAGATGGCGTCGATCGCGGCCGCCGTCGCGACGCTGAGCGGCGGCTCCGCCTTTGACCCGCTGGGCATGGTGCGCAAGACGCTGCATCTGGACAGGTTGCAGATGAGCAGTTCATCCAACGGGTCGGGCAGCAATGACACCGGCTCGATCGAGGCGGGAAAATACGTCATGCGCCGCGTCTATGTGGGCGCCAAGCAGGCGACATCGGGTTCGGGCACGCAGGCGCAGGTGCAGGTTGACCTGACCCGGCGGCTGAAGCTGAACACCACGGTCGGCACGGGTGGTAACGTGACCGGTTTCACCACGCCCGAAAACGATCCGGGCAGCAGCATCGGGCTGCTGTACCAGTTCAAGTACTGAGTGCAGGAAAGTTTTTGGTGAAGCTTTTTTAAAAAAGCTTCAGAAAACGCAGTCTTTTTTGAAAAGGACGGCAGCCGGAAACTTTCATTTCCATTTATCTGCCATCTCTTTTCAGGCCGTCGCCAGATACGTGCCGGCCTGTTCGGTGCGGGGTAAATGCATTACGGTCCCAGTATGAATCCACATGTTACGACCCGTGGTGGCCTGCTGCCCGTCATGCTGGCCATTGGCAGCGGCATGCTGGCGATGGGGGTGGCGCTGTCGGCCCTGCCGCTGGAACTCCAGTCGCGTTTCGCGTGCGGGACCACCATGATCGGCGTGATCATGGGCATCCAGTCCGTCGCCACCGTGCTGTCGCGGCCCCAGGCCGGGCGGATGGCGGACCGGCTGGGCGGGCGGGGCACGCTGCTGTGCGGCCTGCTGTGCACGGCGTGTTCCGCGCTGGCCTACAGCCTTGCGCTGGTGCCCGTCATGTCACCGGCCATGCAGCAGGCGATGATCGTGGCGGGGCGCATGGCCATGGGGCTGGGCGAAGGGCTGATGGTGACCGGCGGCGGTGTATGGGCCGTGACCATGGTGGGCAGCGCGCGGGCCGGGGCCGCGATGTCATGGGTCGGGCTGGCCATCTTTGCCGGGCTGGGCATTGGCACCGCACTGGGTGACGTGATCGAGGCCCATGCCGGCTTTGCCCGCGTGTGCCTTGTCGCCATCGCCCTGCCGGTGGCGGGCATGGGGCTGACCCTTGCGCTGCCCGCGCCGCCGCGTGCGGGCGGGCCGGGTGGCGGCATGCGGTGGAAAGACCTGATCGGGCATACATGGGCATGGGGGCTGACGCTGGGGCTGTCGGCGGTGGGGTTTGCCGCGATTTCGTCCTTTCTGGTCATTTTCTATGCCGCGCGGGGCTGGCATGGCGGGGGATGGGCGCTGGGGGCGTTTGGCGCGGGGCATGTCATTGCCCGCCTGATCGGCAGCCGGCATGTGGATCGTGACGATGTCAGGCCGATGGTGGTGGCGATCATGCTGGTGGAGGCGCTGGGCCTGTCCCTGATCTGGCTTGCGCCGGGACCGGCATGGGCGGCGGCAGGCAGTTTCCTGGCCGGGCTTGGGTTTTCGCTGACCTATCCGCTGCTGGCGCTGCCGGTGCTGCGGCAGGTGCCCCCTGCCGCGGCGGGGTCGGCCATCGGGCTGTTTGATGTGTTCTTTGATATCGCGGCGGGCATTGGCGCGATGCTGTCCGGTGTGCTGGCAGGCGTGGCGGGACCACGCAGCCCCTTTGCCATGGCCATGCTGGCGGCGGTCGCGGGGTGCGTTGTCATGTTTGTCATCCGCACGCCCAATGACCGACAGCCGGTTGATAAATGAAAACGAAGGTTTTGGGCGCCGCCTTTTTCAAAAGGCGGCGGTCTTTTGAAGCTTCACCAAAAACGTTCATTCCCTGAATCAGTCGCCCCATATCAGAACCGCCGGCACAGGGGCCGGCGGCATCGGGTTGGGGGTTCAGGGGAAAGGTGGGGCGCGATCAGGCCGCCTTCATGACCTCGGTCAGTTTTTCAAGGACTTCGGTCGGCTCCTTGCCTTCCAGCACGGCGACTTCGGCCACGAAGCGTTCCTGCGCCGCCTCGAACAGCTTGCGTTCGCTGAAGCTGCCGTCAAGGCTGTCCACATTGCGGCGCAGGTCACGAAGCACCTCGGCAATCTGCACCAGGTCGCCGGAATTGATCTTTTCCTGATAGGCGACCGCGCGGCGCGCCCACATGCCACGGCTGACATGCGGCTTGCCCTTGATGATGGCCATCGCCTTGTCCACGATTTCCCTTGATACGATCTTGCGCAGGCCCGACTTGCGCGCCTTGGACAGCGGGATGCGTAGCGTCATCTGGTTGCCGGGAAAGGAAATCTGGATCATTTCCAGCTTCGTGCCGGCGATTTCGTCAACGCCGATCCGGTCAACGCGGCCAACGCCATGCGCGGCATAGACGATGGCGTCGCCCTCGCGGAACGGATCTTCATCTTTTACGGCCTTGCTGGACTTTGCCTCGGCCGCCGTGGCGGCTGCGGCCGTCCGTGCCATTGCATCGGTCACAGTGCCCTTCGGGGTGGTTCTGAACATGCTCATGCCATCCATATAGCATAAATTCCGCCTTCTGTCTTGCTCCCTTCATAACGGTTCCGGCTTGGGCGACATTCCATACGGATGCGGCAGCGCGCCGGGTTTCTGGCCGCCGCCGTGATGGTCCCGGTCAGGGCGCGCCCGTCAGGTGCGGCGCATCATGCCTGTATGCCGCGCACGGGTGTCAGCGGCGGCGGCGCGGGCAGGCCGCAGGACTGCATCAGGTCGATTTCGATCGTGCGGGATATGGCCAGCATGGGCATGCCATGCGGCGTCGCGCTGAAGGGGTCCTGCAGGTCGTTCCCGATCTTGTCCAGCGCCACGAACAGCAGCCCCACCAGCGATGACCCAAGCGGCGTGATCCAGCCCAGCGTCTGCACCATGGACAGTGGCAGGATGATGCAGAACACCACCGCCACCACCTTCGGCAGGACCGAAAACTGGATGGCCAGCGGCGTGTTGCGGATGCGTTCCAGCCCGCCCTGCGCGTTGCTCATGTCCGACAGGATGCGGTCGACCTGGCCCTGCAATGCGCCGTCAATGCCCAGCCGGCGTGATTCCGCATCCACCCGCAGCCCGATTTCGAACAGGATGGCGGCAGGGACGTTCACCTTGCCCGCGATGCCCGCCTTCATGGAATCGGGCAGCAGGCGCATGATGTCATCGGTTGCGTCCAGCCGCCCCAGCGCGCCCCGCAGGGCATAGGGATAGGCCGCCATGGCGCATGCAAGGTCGGGGCACCCGCGCAGGATCGTGCCCGCCTGCCGCGCGAAGGAGCGGCTGTTGTTGGTGACCGCCCCCCACAGGGTGCGCCCTTCCCACCAGCGGTTGTAGGCGGTGTTGTTGCGGAAGCTCATGAACAGCACCAGCGCGGAACCGATCAGCGATATGGGCAGGGTGGGCTGTTCCATCCAGTCCTGGTGGAAGATCTGGAACATCACCACCACCACCACGTCCCACGCGCACAGGAAAACCAGGGACAGCACGCTTTCGCGCAGCAGGATCCACAAACCAATTCTACGATCAACGACCATGCAGGCATTCCGGCATATCTGGAGGAAATACGCGGACCCGTTACCGGCTCCCTCCCGCCATTTATCACATTGGATGGGGGTTGCGGGGCCGGGCATGGGCGGATGGCATGTTTTGTCACTGAAAATATCGTAAGCGCCCGCATGGCGGCATGACATTGACGCCAGCGCCGATGATGCCCTTAATCGTTGCGTAAATCAGGGCACCCCCACGCGGGCGCCCACGCATTGAAGGAAAGACCGGGTTCATGGACGTAAGGGCAGCCGTTGCCTTCGAGGCAGGCAAACCACTTGAAATCGAGACCGTGCAGCTTGAAGGCCCGCGCGCGGGTGAGGTGCTGGTCGAGATCAAGGCCACCGGCCTGTGCCATACCGACAAGTTCACCCTGTCCGGCGCGGACCCGGAGGGGCTGTTTCCCGCCATCCTTGGCCATGAAGGGGCCGGCGTGGTGGTGGAGGTCGGCGCGGGTGTGAAACACCTGAAGCCCGGCGACCATGTCATCCCGCTCTATACCCCCGAATGCCGGGAATGTAAGTCCTGCCTGTCGCGCAAGACCAACCTGTGCACGGCCATCCGCGCAACGCAGGGCAAGGGCGTGATGCCCGATGGCACGTCGCGCTTTTCATTCAAGGGCCAGCCGATCCATCACTACATGGGCTGTTCCACCTTCGCCAACTACACCGTGCTGCCCGAAATCGCGCTGGCCAGGATCCGGCCCGACGCGCCGTTTGACAAGGTGTTCTACATCGGCTGCGGCGTGACCACCGGCATCGGGGCCGTGCTGTTCACCGCCAAGGTCGAGACCGGCAGCACGGTTGCCGTGTTCGGTCTGGGCGGGATCGGGCTGAATGTCATTCAGGGTGCGAAAATGGTCGGGGCCGAACGGATCATCGGCGTCGACATCAACCCCGAGCGCGAGGCCATCGCCCGCAAATTCGGCATGACCGATTTCATCAATCCCAGGGACCTTGGCCCCAATGGCGACCTGGTCGGCCATATCGTGGAACTGACCGGCGGCGGCGTGGACTATTCCTTTGAATGCGTCGGCAACCCCACACTCATGCGTCAGGCGCTGGAATGCGCGCATCGCGGGTGGGGTGTCTCCACCATCATCGGCGTCGCGGGCGCAGGGCAGGAAATCAGCACGCGGCCGTTCCAGCTTGTCACCGGGCGGCGGTGGATCGGCTCGGCCTTTGGCGGCGCGCGCGGGCGCACCGACGTGCCGCGCATCGTGGACTGGTTCATGGAAAACCGCATCGACATCGACAGCCTGATCACCCACAAGCTGCCGCTGGAGCGTATCAACGAAGGCTTCGACATGATGGCGAAGGGCGAGAGCATCCGCACGGTTGTCGAGTTCTGAGCCATGGGCGCGATCACGACGCTTGAGGAACACGCAAGCTGTGGCGGGCGGGTCGGCTTTTACAGCCATCCGTCCGAAAGCCTTGGGCTTGAGGCGCGCTTTGGCGTGTTCCTGCCCGAACGCGCGCTGGCGGGCGAGCGCGTGCCCGTCATCCATGTGCTGGCCGGCCTGACCTGCACGCAGGATACCTTCCTGATCAAGTCCAACGCCGTGCGTTTCGCGGCCCGTCACGGCATCGCGCTGGTGGCGCCCGATACCTCGCCACGGGGGGCGGGGGTCGCGGGGGAGGATGACGCCTATGACCTTGGCACGGGGGCGGGCTTCTACCTTGACGCCACCACGCCCGCATGGCGCGCGCATTACCGCATGGGCACCTATGTCAGCCACGAACTGCCCGAACTGACACAGGACGTGTTTGCCATTGATGGTGCCCGGCGTGGCATCATGGGGCATTCCATGGGCGGGCATGGCGCGCTGGTCCACGCATTGCGCGCGCCGGCGGCATGGAAATCGGTCTCGGCGTTCGCCCCGATCTGCCATCCCGCCATCGTGCCGTGGGGGGAGAAGGCATTTTCCACTTACCTCGGCCCCGACCGCGCCACATGGGCGCGGCATGATGCAACGCTGCTGCTGGAAGCGGGGCATACCCACCCCACCGAAATCCTGGTGGACCAGGGGGAGGCCGACCAGTTCCTGCATGACCAGCTCAAGCCCGAACTGCTGGCCGCGGCGGCCGGTGCGGCGGGGCAGGGTCTACGCCTGCGCCTGCATCCGCGCTATGACCATTCCTACTGGTTCATCCAGTCATTCATCGCCGATCATATCGACCATCACGCCGCGATCCTGAACGCGGTGTGATCTTGGGGAAAGCAGACCTGGCGGGCCGGTGCGTGACGATATGCGCCAGCCACTAGGGATATCGCGATCGCCGGTATCCGGTCAGTCGCCAATCAGGTGCAGCACGATTTCGCGCCGGTGCGGGCGCGCGCGATGTTCAAACAGGTACAGGCCCTGCCATGTGCCCAGTACGGGTCGCCCATCCGCCACGGGGATGGAAAGCTGGGTATTGGTCAGCATGGCGCGCAGGTGGGCGGGCATGTCATCCGGGCCTTCATCATCATGGATGTAGCGCCCCGGCTGTTCGGGCACGAGGGCCTCAAGATACCGTTCGATATCCGTGCGCACCGTAGGGTCGGCATTTTCCTGCACCACCAGCGATGCGGAGGTATGGCGGCACCACAGCGTCAGCAGGCCGGTCTCGATCCCGCTCTGCCCCACCCAGTCCAGCACGGGCCGGTCGATCGGGACCAGCCCCTTGCCGCGGGTTGCAACCCGCAGGCTGTGCAGTTCCTGCCGCATGGCGCCGCCTTTCGTGCTTACTTCAGGAAGCCGATCAGGGATTCCGCTTCCGATACGATGGGTTCGGCAATGGTGCGCGCCCGGTTCGCGCCATCACGCAGCGTGTCGCACAGGAAGCCGGGTTCCTTCAGCAGGCGTCCGGTTTCCTTTGCAATGGGGTCGATCGCGGCCACCACCACATCGCTCAGCGCCGTCTTGAACGGACCGAAGCCCTGGCCGCCAAACTGCGCCAGCACGTCGGCCACCGTGCGACCGGACAGTGTTGCGTAGATGGTGACAAGGTTGCGGGCCTCGGGCCGGTTTTCAAGGCCGGATTCCTCGGACGGCAGGGGTTCGGAATCGGTCTTGGCGCGCTTGATCTTGCTGGCGATGGCGTCGGCGTCATCCGTCATCTCGATCCGGCTCTGGGCGGAGGGGTCGGATTTGGACATTTTCTTGGTGCCGTCACGCAGGCTCATGACGCGCGCGCCCTGCGGCGGGATCAGGGCCTCGACCTGCGGGAAGAATTCGGTCCCGTAATCGTGGTTGAATTTCTGGGCAATGTCGTTGGTCAGTTCAAGGTGCTGCTTCTGGTCATCGCCCACCGGCACGACCGTGGCCTTGTAGGCCATGATGTCGGCGGCCATCAGGTCGGGATAGACATACAGGCCGGCGGAATGCTTTTCGCGGTCCTTGCCCGCCTTGTCCTTGAACTGCGTCATGCGGTTGAGCCAGCCGATACGCGCGACACAGTTGAAGATCCATCCCAGCCGCGCATGGGCGCTGACGGCGGACTGGTTGAACAGGATATGTTTCTGCACATCAATGCCCGACGCCAGCAGGACCGCCGTCTGCGCCAGGGTCTGCTGGCGCAGCACGGCGGGGTCCTGCCATGTGGTGATGGCGTGCATGTCCACCAGGCAGAAGATACATTCATGATCACGCTGCAGCGCAACCCAGTTGCGTATTGCACCAAGGTAATTGCCAAGCTGCGGGATACCGGTCGGCTGGATGCCGGAAAATAGGCGTTGCATGAAGGTATTTTCCGTTTTTTTGCCCGTGCAGGTCAAGGTGCCGGGATGTCAGGGCAGGGGGTGGATGGCGTCAAGGCGGCGGCGTTCTTCCGCCACCATGGTGGTGGTCAGCGGGTGGGCGCGTTCGGCGGCCACTTCCCCGGGGGTGAAGACCGGGACGGGGCGGGTGTCGCCACGGGTCGCCAGATAGCTGAGGATGGAGGCGATTTCCACATCCGACAGGTGGGCGCGGAACGGCGGCATGGAGAAGTTGTAGCGCACGCCATCAATCTGCAGCGGGCCGTTCAGCCCGTTCAGCAGCACATGCATCAGGTACTGCTTGCCTTCCGGTGTCGCCGCGATCCTGTCCACACGCCCGGTCACGGGCGGGATCTCGCCCTTCATCCCTTCGCCGCCATGGTGGCAGATGCCGCAATTGGTGCGGTAGCGCGCGTATCCTTCCTGCCCATGGCGCGTGCAGGCCGCCAGCAGCACGACGGTGGCCGCCATGCAGCCCCCGCGCAGTACGGACGCCATGCGCCCGGTCCCAATACCCATGTCGGTTGTCCGGTTTCCTGTCCCGTTATGTCATGAAAAAAGGGCCATTCGCCCGGATGGGGAATGGCCCTGTATGCCTTAATGGCCGCCGGGGGAGACGCCCAGAAGCTGTATCTTGAAGATCAGCGGGCTGTCAGGCTGGATGATGCCCATGGATTTGTGCCCGTAACCCAGTTCGGGCGGCACGTACAGCATCCATGTATCGCCCACATGCATCATGGGCACGGCTTCCTGCCAGCCCTTGATGACCATTTCCAGCGGCATCTGCATATACGCGCCATGCCCGTGCTGGTCGGAACTGTCGAAAATGCCGCCATCGGGCAGGCGGCCTTCGTATATGACCATCACGCTGTCATTGATGGTGGGCTGGGCACCATCCTTCGGCCCGGATTTCAGGACCTTGTAGGCCAGTCCGTCCGGCAGGGTCTTGACGCCGGGCTGCTTGCGCACGTTGTCCATGAACTGTGCCGGGGTCAGTTCCGGCTGGTCATCCTTGGCCCCCCCGCATGCCGCAAGCGGCAGCACCACCGCTGTGGCAAGGAGAAGGGGAATGACACGGGAAAAGCGTTTCATGACACCTCGGCAGGTTGTTGGAATGAACACGAAAGACCGGATGGGCGATTACAGCGCGCCGCCACGGCGGCCGATCTTGGCCCCCAGCCGCAGGCGCAGCGCGTTCAGGTTGATGAAGCCCTGCGCATCGGCCTGGTTGTATGCGCCCTCGTCATCCTCAAAGGTGACGACGCGGGTGTCATACAGGCTGTTGGGGCTTTCACGGCCCACGCAGATGACATTGCCCTTGTACAGCTTCAGCCGCACGCGGCCGGTTACCGAATGCTGGCTCTGGTCGATCAGGGCCTGCAGCATGCGGCGCTCGGGCGAGAACCACAGCCCGTTATAGATGATCTCGGCATAGCGCGGCATCAGGCTGTCCTTGAGGTGCATGGCCTCGCGGTCAAGGGTGATGCTTTCGATGCTGCGATGCGCGGTCAGCAGGATCGTGCCGCCCGGCGTTTCGTAAATGCCGCGCGACTTCATGCCGACAAAGCGGTTTTCCACCAGGTCAAGACGGCCGATGCCGTTGTCACGGCCCAGTTCGTTCAGGCGCGTCAGCAGCGTTGCGGGCGACATGGCCACGCCATTGATCGCCACCGGGTCGCCCGATACGAAATCGATGGTGATTTCGGTGGCCTTGTCCGGGGCCGCTTCGGGCGAGATGGTGCGCTGGAACACGATTTCCTCAGGCCCGACCGCCGGATCTTCCAGCAGCTTGCCTTCGGATGATGAGTGTAGCAGGTTCGCATCGACCGAGAACGGGGCTTCCCCGCGCTTGTCCTTCGCGATGGGGATCTGGTGTTCCTCGGCAAAGGCCAGCAGGCGCGTGCGCGATGTCAGGTCCCATTCACGCCACGGCGCGATGACCGTGATGTCGGGCTTGAGCGCGTAATAGGCCAGTTCGAAACGGACCTGGTCGTTGCCCTTGCCGGTCGCGCCATGGGCCACGGCATCGGCGCCGACCTGCTCGGCGATCTCGATCTGGCGCTGGGCGATCAGGGGGCGGGCGATGGACGTGCCCAGCAGGTACTGCCCCTCGTACAGCGCGTTGGCGCGGAACATGGGGAAGACGAAGTCCTTGACGAAGGTCTCGCGCAGGTCCTCGACAAAGATTTCCTTCACGCCAAACATTTCGGCCTTGCGGCGGGCGGGTTCCAGTTCCTCGCCCTGCCCAAGGTCGGCCGTAAAGGTCACGACCTCGCAGTTGTAGGTGGTCTGCAACCAGCGCAGAATCACGGAAGTATCAAGACCGCCCGAATAGGCGAGAACGACCTTTTTGACATCCCTGGCGGCCATGGGAGAACGCTCCTGTCGAGAAAACTTTGGACAACATTTTGCCGGGTGAACCGGCGGCATGTCCTCCTAGCATCCCACGGCGCGGGCGACCAGAAGATAAGGCCGGATTTTTACGCCCCGGCCGGGTCCGGCGCGGTGTCCGTACGCTCCGCGCGGCGCAGGCGCTGGCTTTCGGTGCGCAACTGGCCGCAGGCGGCAAGAATGTCGCGCCCGCGCGGCATGCGGATGGGCGAGGCGAAGCCCGCATCCATCACGATATTCGCAAACCGTTCCAGTTGCTCGCGCGTCGATGGCCGGTAGCTGCTGCCCGGCCACGGGTTGAACGGGATCAGGTTGACCTTGGCCGGAATGCCCGAAATCAGGCGCACCAGTTCACGCGCATCAGCCTCGCTGTCATTGACGCCACGCAGCATGATGTATTCGAACGTGATGCGCCGGGCATTGCTGGCGGCGGGGTAGCGGCGGCAGGCGGCAATGACCTCCCTGATCGGGTATTTGCGGTTCAGCGGCACGATCTCGTCACGCAGGTCGTCGCGCACGGCGTGCAGGGATACGGCCAGGTTGATGCCAAGCTCCGCCCCGCACTGGTCCATCATCGGCACCACGCCTGATGTGGACAGCGTGATGCGCCGGCGCGACAGGCCAATGCCCTCGCCATCCATGATGATGCGCATGGCCTTGGCCACGTTGTCGTAGTTGTACAGCGGCTCGCCCATGCCCATCAGCACGATGGTGGACAGCAGGCGCGGCGTGTCGCCCTTCGGGCTGGGCCATTCGCCATAGCTGTCGCGCGCGGCCATGAACTGGCCCACGATCTCGGCGGCGCCAAGGTTGCGCACCAGCGCCTGCGTGCCGGTGTGGCAGAAGGTGCAGGACAGCGTGCAGCCCACCTGCGATGAAATGCATACGGCCCCTCGGTCTTCCTGCCGGTCGGGGATGTACACGGTCTCGGCTTCCTGCCCGTCGCGGAAACGGAACAGGAATTTGCGCGTGGAATCCTGCGATGTCTGTTCGGTCACCACGCCGGGGCGGCCAACAATGAAGCGTTCGGCCAGCTTTTCCTGCAACGGGCGGGCGATGGAACTCATGCGTGAGAAATCGGTCGCGCCCTGATGGTAGATCCAGTGCCATAGCTGCTTGGTGCGGAATGGCTTTTCGCCAATTTCCACCATGATGTCCGTCAGTTCCTCTCGCGACAGGCCCACAAGGTCGCGCCTGCCATCGGGCAGGGCGGCGGCAGGGGGCGCGAACTGCGCGGATTTCGCACGGATGCGCGTGCGTTCCTCATCATTCAGAAGCGAGGCCGCCGTCCCGTCGCGTGACCGGGAAGGCGAGGTTACGGGGGCTGCGGACATACCGGTGCTGCCTATGTTCATCGTGTCATTTAAGGGGGATGGGCGTTGCTGGCCGCCCTTTTTCGCCTGTGTAGCACAGGCGGGGCCGGGGATGCGACTGCCGATCAGCCGTCCCTGCGGGCCGCGATCAGGAATTCCCGGTTGCCTTCCGGCCCGGTGATGGGGCTGGGGTCGATGCCCAGCACGGTCCAGCCCGGCAGGCCCGACCACCATTCATGGATCATATCGCACACGGCTTCATGCACCATCGGGTCGCGCACCACGCCCTTGGCCCCCACCGCGTCGCGCCCGGCCTCGAACTGCGGCTTTATCAGCGCGATGGCCCATGCGCCCGGCACACACAGGTCCAGCCCGGCGGGCAGGACAGTGCGCAGGCCGATGAAGCTGGCGTCACAGACCAGCGCCTGTATGGGATCGGGGATGATGGTGGCATCCAGCGCGCGGGCATTGCATTTTTCCAGCACGACGACCTGTTCGGTATTGCTGCGCAGTTTCCATGCCAGTTGCCCATGGCCGACATCGACGGCATAGACCTTTGCCGCCCCTTCATGCAGCAGCACATCGGTAAAGCCGCCAGTGGACGCGCCAACATCCAGGCAGGTCAGGCCCGCGGGCGACAGGCCGAAATGGTCCAGCCCGTGCGCCAGCTTGATCCCGCCGCGTGATACCCATGGGTGGTCCTGTCCCTTCAGGGTCAGGGGCGTATCCTCGGCGATCTGTTCCCCGGCCTTGTCAATGCGCCGGTCGGGCGTGTGGACCAGGCCGGCCATGATGAGCGCCTGCGCACGGGTGCGGCTTTCCACCATCCCCCGGTCCACCAGCATCTGATCGACGCGACGTTTTGCCATGCGCGGGTGCCTGTTTTTTCGTGGTTGCGTCAGGCCATCTGGCGCGAATGCGGCACGCCAAGGGCGGACAGCGCGGTGGCGACAATGGCGGGCGCATCCAGCCCGGCCTCATGGTATTGCGCGGCCTGCGTGTTGTGGTCGATGAAGCGGTCGGGCAGGGTCATGGGGCGGAAGCGCACGCGGTCCAGCAG
>NZ_NKUB01000021.1 GCF_003207895.1 Komagataeibacter swingsii | reverse complement strand
ACAACAAGGAGCAAAAACAGTTTTTGCATCATGATTTTTCCTGTGCGGGTCCTTTTTCAAAAGCGCGCAGGAAAGCGTCGATATCGTCGCTCATCAGGAGGGGCATCCGTTCTCGTATCAATGCTTCAGGCCAGTCCCACCAGGCGACTGCAAGCAGACGCCCGATGGTCTTTTCGGGGAAGCGGTATTTGATGACCCGGGCCGGGTTGCCGCCCACGATGGCATATGGCGGCACGTCCCGGGTCACCACGGCCGCCGTGGCGATGATCGCGCCTGATCCTATGGTGACACCCGACATGATGTTGGCCCGCGCGCCGATCCAGACGTCGTTGCCAATGACGATATCCCCCTTGGTGGAATGGTCATCGGTTGCATCCGCCGCTTCGGGCCAGAAATTGCACTGGTTCTTGAACGGGTAGGTGGTGATCGTGTCCGGTCGGTGATTGCCCAGGATCATCAGCACCTCGCGGGCGATCGAGCAGTATTTTCCGATCTTCAGGCCGGCATATTCAGCTTCTATGATGATGGGAGAACCCTTGGCGCCATATGTATGGTCGCCGATGTCCCAGCCCCACTCTTCGATCTCATGGGCAAGAGTGTAACGTAGGAGCAGAGAAAAGGCGTTCTTGCCGTAATACATGGGCCTCGGTTCTCCCGTTCTGGTTCAGGGTTTCGTTTGCATTCGATAGCGGACAGATCAGGTGATCGTGTTTCGTCGTCAGTCCTGTTCCCGGTCGCTGTCGAAGGCATGAAGCCCCGCACGCCTCCAGCGTGTTTTCAGTTCGCCTGACGCGGTATTCCTGCCCTCCCGAAGCTGCCCCGCAATGTCCAGGAACGCCCCGAGCAGGGTGGCGCGGTCATCATCGGTCAGATCGACCAGTCCCGCCTTCTGGACCAGGCCGCCCAGTTCGATCAGGTGATGGGTGCGTTCCCGTCGTGCCTTCGCCCAGTCGCGCATGTCGGTGCGTGCCTTTCGTGCCTGATGGCGATGGATCAGGGCCGCCTGCTTCCTGATCCGTCTTTCAAGCGCCAGCAGATCCGTTCTGATCGTGTCCGGTTCCTTTCCGGCCGCCCTTTTTCGCGCCGGCCTGAAAGAACGCCGTCCCCCGTTCGGTCCACCTCGCAACGGCTTCGGGTTTGCCGTCCGCCTGTTCGACAGCCGCAAGCAGCACCCCGGCCAGCGCCTCGATCGACAGGGTATCGGCTCCCGTCGCCTCGACCAGTTCGCCGAGCTGGATGGTCCGTTGCACCTTGAGCTGCTTCGCCTTTTCCTGAAGCGCCTTCAGTTCCGCATCAATGTCCCGTGGCCTGCGCATTTCCGGTCCCCTGTCCTGCTGGTCTGTGCCATACTCTACCACACAGGCGAGAACCGCGTCACTCATCCAGAGTAATCAATCTTTATGGTGCAGTAAAATGTGAGTGCGCGCTTATACGTCACTTCGTGACGTGCGCTTAAGTGGTGTGATAGGATCGTGCTCATGGCGATCTATCACCTGCATGCGAAGGTCATCAGCCGCGCCACCGGCCGGAGCGCCGTGGCGGCGGCGGCTTATCGTGCAGCGTCCCGCCTGCATGATTTGCGGCTGGATCGCGACCATGACTTTTCCAACAAGAGCGGCATGGTGCATTCCGAGATCCTGCTGCCCGATGGCGCGCCGGAACGGTTTCTCGATCGTGCGACCCTATGGAACGAGGTCGAGGCGATCGAGAAGCGCAAGGATGCCCAGCTTGCCCGCGAGGTGGAGTTTTCAATCCCGCGCGAAATGACCCAGGCGCAGGGGATCGCGCTGGCACGGGATTTTGTGCGGGAGCAGTTCGTGGAACGCGGCATGGTGGCCGATCTCAATGTGCATTGGGATATTGGCGAAGACGGGCAGGTGAAGCCCCATGCCCATGTGATGCTGTCCACACGACGGATTGAAGTCAGAACCGGGGAGGCTGTGCATGGAAGACGAGACGGAATCCCGCATCCTGAACGAGGCGGCAGGGGCACATACGACCTCGCGCCGGATCCTGGACCTGATGGAGCAGAAAGGGGAGGACGATCCGCTCAAGTTCATGATCCGTTTGCTGACGGAAATTCGGGAGACGCAGCGCGGCATCCTGCTGAAGCTCTCGACGCTGGAGAAGCGCTTGCAGCGGCTGGAAGAACGGCGCGACTGATCACGGCGGCACGGTTGCGGCATGAAGGCCTGGGGCTGGCGCAGGATCAGCCTTCCATCGGGTTCGGTGCGAAAGAGCGTTCGTGGAATGACAGGGATCTGCTGCTGACGTGGCGGGAGCGGTGGGCATCGTTTGCCAATGAACGGCTGGCCGAACTGGATCTGGATGTGCGGATCGATCATCGGTCGTTTGCCGAACAGGGGATCGACCTTGAGCCGCAGAACAAGATCGGTCCGGCCGGGATGCGCCGGGAAGAGCGGGGCGAGGACGCACAGCGGGTTGCCGACCATCTGGAGATCGCGCGGCGCAATGGGGAAAGGTTGCTGGCCGAGCCGCATGTGGCGCTGGAGGCGCTGACGCGACAGCAGAGCACATTCACCCGGCAGGACATGGCGCGGTTCGTGGACCGGCACACGGCGGACGCGGAACAGTTCAGTGCTGTCATGATTCGGGTGGAGGCGTATCCGGAGCTGGTCGCCCTCGGGAAAGACGGGCACGGGCGGGAGCGGTTCTCCACACGGGAGATGATCGGGGTCGAGCAGCGTCTGGAAGAGGCGTCGCTTGCGATGGGGCAGTCCCAGGGTCATGCGGTGCCGCTGGCGGTGCGTCGGGCGGCGATGGCGCGGGACGGGCTTGGAGACGAACAGGCGCTGGCGGTGGGCGAGGTCACGAAGTCCCGCGACCTGTCCGTGGTGGTCGGGTATGCCGGGACGGGGAAGAGTACCATGCTGGGTGTCGCCCGCGCGGCATGGGAAGAGGCCGGGTACCGGGTGCGCGGGGCGGCGCTGTCGGGGATCGCAGCGGAAGGGCTGGAAGCGGGGTCCGGGATCGAAAGCCGGACGCTGGCCTCCCTGGAGCGGGCGTGGGAGCGTGGGTTCGATCTGCTGGAACGTGGGGACGTGCTGGTGGTGGATGAGGCCGGCATGGTGGGGTCACGGCAGATGGAGCGGGTGCTGTCTGCCGCGCGCGGGGCCGGGGCCAAGGTGGTGCTGGTGGGCGATCCCGAGCAGTTGCAGGCGATCGAGGCTGGTGGCGCGTTCCGGGCGGTGGCCGAGCGGGTCGGGTCGGTGGAAATCACAGCCGTGCGCCGGCAGCGTGAAGACTGGCAGCAGGCGGCCACGAAGGAGCTTGCGACCGGGCGGACGGATAGGGCGCTGGAGCGCTATGAGGCGGCCGGCCTGGTGCGCGGGCATGACACGCTGGAAGAGGCGCGGGCCGGGGTGGTGGCCGGATGGGATGAAGCGCGGCAGGCCGCGCCAGAGGACAGCCAGATCATGCTGGCGCACCGGCGTGTCGATGTGCGGGCGCTGAACGAGGCGGCGCGGGAGATCCGCAGGGAGGCGGGTGAGCTGGGTGACGACGTGCTGGTGCCGACCGCCCAGGGCGAGCGGGTATTCGCGGACGGGGAGCGGGTCTACTTCCTGCGCAATGACCGGGAGCTGGGGGTAAAGAACGGCACGCTGGGCACGGTGCGGGGCATCACGGGGTCGGCCGAGGCCGGGGATCTCGTGCTGTCGGTGCAGCTTGACGGGCCGGGTGGGACCGGGGGCGGCCGGGTCGTGTCCGTGTCGGTGGCGGATTATGACGCGCTGGATCATGGCTATGCGGCCACCATCCACAAATCGCAGGGTGTGACGGTGGACCGGGCGCATGTGCTGGCGACGGGGAGCATGGACCGGCATGGGGCCTATGTGGCGCTGTCGCGCCATCGGGAGAGCGTGTCTGTCCATTGGGGCCAGGATGATGTGGGCGACCGCGACGGGCTGGTGCGGCGGCTGTCGCGCGAGCGGCTGAAGGATACCACGCTGGATTACCCGCAGGTCCGGGATCGGGATGCCGGGTTCGCGCGGCGGCGCGGGCTGCATGTCCCCGAGAGCGAGATCGTGGTGGGGCGTGAGAAGGTTGCCTCTGGCCCCCAGAAGGACAGGCAGTCCGAAGCTGTCCGTACGCCGGATCCGGCACCGGCACAGCGGAAGCGCGGGATGTTCGACGGGCTGGACCTGTCCGTACGGGGGCGTAGCCGGGCGGCGGAAAAAGACGTGTCGGCCGGGATGGATGCCGGGGCCGGGAAGGGGGAAAGTGGGGTTGGGCGTGAAGCTCCCGCCTCGCCCTTTGCCGGGTTGCGGCTGCCGCGTGTGCAGCGTGCGCAGGTGCCGGCCGGGCTGGGCGGGTTTGTGCCGGGTGGTGATCCGCTTCACCAGGCGGTGGAGCAGTATGCGCGGGCGGTGCGGGACATCGGGCGCATGGTGGAGCAGGACCTGCCAGTGCTGGAGCACCAGAAGAAGGCATGGCTTGACGCCAGCACGGCCCTGGAACGGTTAAGGCCCGGGGCGGTGATCGCTCTGGAAACCGCCGTGAAGCATGAGCCGGAGATCCGGCAGGCCCTGTACGGGCTGGAAGGGCCGGCACGGGCGCGCAGGCTGGTCGAGGGGCTGGAACACGAGGACAAGGTGCGGAAAAGTCCGGAATTGCGGGCCGCGCGGTTCGTGAAGGCGTGGGACGGGCTGAGCCGTGAGCAGCAAAGTGTGGCGCTCAGGGAGCTGAAGCGGGACGCGCCGCTTGAGTCCCTCCTGCGGCAGAAGGGGCATGAACTGGGCGTCCGGAAGGGATCGACGCTCGATCAGGGATTGCAGCCGCAGCGCACGCGCTCCCTGTCGCGCTCCAGGGGGCGGGATATGGATATGGGGATGTAAAACAGGAGACGTACAGAAAACTGTACGTTATAATGGTCATGGAGGACCGATCATGACCTGTGTTTCCTATACCGACCTGCGCCAGAACCTGGCGCATTATCTGGACGAAGCCGTGAACAGCCGCGCGCCGATCGTCGTGACGCGTAAGACCGGGAAAGGCAGTGTCGTGCTGATGTCGGAAGAAGAATTCTCCGGCTGGCAGGAAACCGTGCATCTCCTGAGCAGCCCACGCAACGCGGAGAGGCTGTTGGGGAGCATTCGTGACATCGAGCATGGGGTGGCGACCGAGCGTGATCTTCTGGAGCCGCAGGGTGAGCCGTCGGCGTGAAGGTCATTTTTCATGAAAATGGCTGGGAGGATTATCTTTCCTGGTTCCAGTCAGATCATGCTGTTCTTGGGAAGGTTAATGCCCTGATCGAGGATGTAAGGCGGCATCCATTTCAGGGGCTGGGCAAGCCGGAACCACTGAAGGGACAACTTTCCGGGTGGTGGTCCCGACGGATTACGGGGGAACATCGTCTGGTCTACCGGGTTCAGGGCCGCGCGGGAGAGGATCAGCGGATCGAGGTTGCCCAGTGCCGGTTTCATTACTGAAGGAGAGGCGTCATGAGCGAGACGGATCCGGCAGCCCGTGCCTTTGAGGATCTGTGCGCCGAAATGACGGTGCTCCGGCGCAGCGTGGAAGCGCTGCCCCAGGCATGGCGGGACAGCCGGCCGCCAGACTACACGCCGGACCTGGCCAGGCTGGTCAAGGCCCTGAACGACGTGGGCGCGCGCATGAAGGCGATCGAGGCCAGTCCGACCCTGAAAATGACGCCCCAGGCGTATGGGCAGGGGGTACGACAGGCAGGGCTTTCCGTCTGTCAGGACATGCAGGCCGCCTTTCATACCGCGATCCGTGCGGTTCAGGTGGAGCGGCAGCAGCTGACCAACATTGTCGGGCAGGCGCGCACCCAGGACCGTCAGAACTGGTGGGTGCTGAAGGTCGGGCTGGCCTGTCTGGCTGTCGGGATCGGGTTCTCGCCTATCCTGACCTACCTCCTGCCGTCATCACTGGGGACGCGCGTGGCCTCGTTCATCGTAGGCGGACAGGATCGGTGGGAATCTGGTGCGTTGATGATGGAGGCCGACAATCCCGAAAGCCTGCGGCATATGGTCCGGGCCAACCGGCTTGTGGACGCCAGTCGGGACCGGATCGCCGCCTGCCAGAAAACGTCCAACGAGACGAAGGTGGACCAGCCCTGTGTCCTGACCATCCGGCCGGATGGGTCATAAGCGTCCTGTCAGGACAGGAGATCATGCACGCTCATGCCGTCGAGGATGGCCATAAAAGCATCGGTTGCCTGTCTGGTCAGGTGACGGAGACGGCAGGCATCTGCCAGGATGCAGGGGCTGCCCTGAAGCGGCGCACAGCCGGTCATGACTTCACCTTCGGTTTCCATGAGGCGGATGACATGCCCGACATTGATGTCTTTCGGGGAGCGGGCCAGGCTGACGCCACCATTCCTGCCCCGGGTTCCCACCAGGAGACCATGATGGCACAGGTCGTTGACGACCTTCATAAGATGGTTGTGGGAGATATTATGCCGCTCGGCGATGTGCCGGATCGTCATGCGGTTTTGTGTGTGTCCGTGGCGGGCCAGATGGATCAGTACGCGAAAGGCGTAGTCGGTACGCAAGGTAAGGTGCATCAGCCAGGTCGCGTGGCAGTCGGGCTGATCTGCCCCGAAGGCGTGAAAAGGTTTCCGGGACCATAGTCCGAGGAGGCCAGGTTTTCGAGCTGGTTGCTGACGCGCATCCAGAAGGCGGCATCATCCTCAAGGCCAGCCTCGACGCACCGGCCAATATGATGGCGCGCCCGTTCTCTGGCGCCAGACAGCCCGTATTCGCGCAGGAAGGCCACCATCATGGTATCCGTATCCATGATTTCATGGGTCGGCCTGTTCTGTGTAACCGTCATGCATCCACCCCTTTCTCACGCCTGTCCTGTGACGACAGCCGGGGAAGGAGGAATGACAGGTATGCGTCTCCTGCCCGCCCTGGCGTCGGGCGGGTAGAAACGTGTTCCAAAAGGGCAAAAGCACGCCCTGCCTATTTCCACTACGGCAGACAGGTTTCCCTGTTCACCGCTGGACATAGTCCGGGTGTTGTATTGGGCAGGCCACCCGACAAGGAGGCCGCCCTTTTGGAAAAGGCGTTTCTACGCGCCTCTTTCAAAATACCACATGCTGTCTGACAGCACCACCCGCCCAGGCTCCTGGTCGCGGTCACAGGAAAGGAGAAGGGAGTGCTGCTACTCTTTTTCAGACGGCCCTGATGGGACCTGGATAGGACTGCACGAGTGGATCATGGGTCAGGAGGAGGAGCCCTTCGACCGTGGCCTGGGCGATAAGGATACGGTCGAAAGGGTCGCGATGAATATCGGGAAGCTGTCCAACTGCCACGGCATGCTGGCTGGTGACGGGGAGGTCTTCATACCCGTTCTCGATGAGGCCACGACGCAACAGATGCGGATCAACCTGGAAGTCTGCCCGGCCAAGCCCGGCCTTGATCGTGACTTCCCACAGGCTTGCGGCGCTAAACATCAGGATGTTCAGAGGGTCTTCCATGAATGTCCGGGCATCGGTGGAGAGTTTCCCCGGGTTTCCGGCCGCCCACAGGAGCAGGTGGGTATCGAGCAGAAGCCTCATGCCTGCCCGTCGAACAGCACGCCGATCTCTTCGTGTCCCATATGATCGAAATCGTCTGGGACCTGGATTTTGCCAGTCAGAAAGCCCAGACGCTGCCTGTGCTGTTCTTCGGGGGCACAGACAGGGCTGACCCGCACAACCGGCTTGCCGGCCCTGGCGATGATGAAGCTTTCACCCTTTGTGGCGGCATCGATCAGCCGGGACAGGTGGGTCTTGGCTTCATGGATATTGACGACACGCATGGCATCCCTCATTGACTTGGTCATACAAACTTAGTTTGTTTTGGGCAGATCGGCAAGAAAAAGCGGAGAGCAGCTGCGCTGCTGTCTGACTGCCAGGATGACTGTCTTGGGAAATGGAAATTTCTGACCAAAAATAAATAACTGTTATTTGTTATATATAATAGAGACGAATACAGTGCATATTTGTTGGTTGTATCAGGATATTTCCACATAAAATGTATGAGGTATGCCGTTATTCAACCGCGATTTGAATGAATTCTTCTGTTGCCGCCCTCCATGTCAAACTGTATCCATGAATGACGAAATATGTCGTTTTCAGGGCGACGTTCCATTCAATACAGGACCGACCGGTGATCGCCGGTCAGGCTGACCGTTCGGGGGGTTACTGATGCAGTTCAGGGCCGTGGCTTGTGCTTTTCTTTTTTCTGCTTCCCTGACGGGCGTATCCCATGCTGCGGGAACGGCAGCGGTCCCGGCCCCGTCTGCCGCGCCATCGCCCGCAAAAGGGGCACCTGCTTCTTCGCAGGCCCCGGCCCAGCCTTCGCCGATCACCACGCAGCAGACTTTTGGCGCCTGGCAGGCCAACTGCACCTATGCGCCCGCGACACGCGCGGCTTCGCTGTGCGTGGCGGCCCAGCAGCTGAGCATGCAGCAGCAGGGCAAGGCCGTGCCGCTGGGCATGGTGATCGTCGCCCGGGCCGCGACCGACAGGGTGGCGATTACCGCGCGTCCCTACGAGCTGAGCGTCATGACCCCGCTGGGCTTCGACCTCACGAAGCCTGCGACCCTGTCGATGGATAACGGCAAGCCGGTCAGCCTGCCCTATCTGGTGTGCAACGCATCGGGCTGCCTGTCGACGCTGCAGGCGACGCCCGCCATGATCACGGCACTGAAGGCGGGCAGGACCGGCCATATCCGCGTCAGCCGCGTGCCCGCGCAGGGCGGCGGCACGGTCACGATCAATTATGACATGAGCCATTTCTCCGACGCCTTTGGCGCAATCGAGACCTGGTCCAGCCAGAAAGCGCCTGCCTGAAGCCGGCGGCATAGTCCGGAATGCGCGTGATGCGCTGGCAGGTTGGGGCGGCGGCGGCCATGATGGCGCTGCCCGGTGTGGCAATGGCCCAGGTGCCGGGCCTGCCCGGCGGCGTGATGCCGGCGGGGCCGGGCTCGTCGCAGGACCAGTTCCAGCGCTTCGAGCAGCACCAGGAGCAGCTTGACGCGCTGCCGCCACCGTCAAACGACATCCAGATCCAGAAGCCGTCCGCCCTGCCACAGGCATCAAAAACCTGTGTTACGGTGCATGACATCACGGTCGAAGGCGCGCAGCACCTCTCGCGCGCTGTGAGCGATGCGATCACCGGTCCCCATACCGGCACCTGCATGTCGGTGCGCGATCTCAACGGACTGATCAACGCGCTCAATGCCGCCTATATCCGCCAGGGTTTCATCACCTCGCGGGCCTACCTGCCCGAGCAGAAGCTCTCCAGCGGGCACCTGCGGATCGTGGTGATCGAAGGGAAACTGGCGGGTATCCAGTTACAGGGCCGCCCGGTCCGGCTGGCGACCGTCATGGCCTTCCCCGGGCTGCACGGGAAGATCCTCAACCTGCGGGACCTGGAACAGGGGATCGAGGACATGAACCGGCTGAGCCACTGGGGCGCGCGCATGCGCATCGCCCCCGGCGGCAGGGCAGGGGCGTCCACCGTGGTGGTCACCGCGCCAAAGCGGGGCGTGCTGCACGGCCAGGTCTGGTTCGACAATTACGGCCAGCAGATCACCGGCCAGGAGACGGGCCATGCCATGCTCACGGCGGAAAACCCGCTGGGGCTGCTGGACCTGTGGTCGGTGGAATATGACCACTCGCTTGTCGGCCATGCCGGGCAGCGGGGCACGTCCTACCTGTCGGTCAACGGGTCGATCCCGTTCGGCTACTGGACCGTGTTCGGGTCGTGGTGGCGCTCGCAGGACGACTATCCCCTGCTGGCCCTGACCGATGTCTACCATCTGGGCGGCAGCCGTCGTGACTGGCGCCTTGGCATCTCGCGCGTGCTGCTGCGCAACCGCATCGGCGTGACCACCTTCCAGGCCAGCTACGAGCGCAAGTCGTTCGGCTCGGAGATCAACCATACGGTGATCGACACCGAGACGGCGCGGCAGGCCTTCGTCAACGTGCAAGTCAGTGAATCGCTCAAGGGCTGGGGCGGGGTGTGGTACATCACCGGCGGCCTCAAGGTCGCGGTGGATGGCGCGGGCACGTGGTCGAACTTCACCCGTCCCGGCTGGCAGGACCCGCATTCCTCCTACCTCAAGCCCTCGCTGGATATCGACGGCTACAAATCGCTCACGCGCGGCGTGCTGTGGCACACCACGCTGCACGGCGAATACAGCACGCGCGACCAGTTCCCCACCAATGAACTGCAGGCCGGTGGCCCGTATACCGTGCGCGGCTTCCTCGAGCAGGTCCTGCTGGGCAATGACGGCGGCTACATGCGCAACGACTTCTCGTGGCAACTGCCCACAAAGGGCCTGAAGTGCGGGAAGTTCGCCTTCATCTGCCGCCACGTCATCGAGGGCACCCAGCTTTATGCCGCCCTTGATGTCGGCGTCGTGCGCGCGGGCTTTGCCTCGTCCTCCACGCCGCCCGCGCTGCGGGGTGGCGAGATGGCGGGCGGCGGCCTGGGGCTGCGCAAGACCACGGGGCCGTTCTTCTGGAACGTCTCCCTGACCCATTCCATGTATACCGGCCCGCTTCCCTCGGAAGGGCTGATCCCGCTGTTTCAGGTTGGAGCGAAGATATGATGAAGACGCCCCGCAGGACCGCCGCGCCCGACATCATTCCGGGCCCGTCACGTCTTCAGCGCTGCGTGCATGTCTTTGCCGCCGTCTCCCTGTTCCTGGCCTCGACCGTGTCCGCCGCATCCGCCCAGCAGGCGGAGCCGCAGATCGTGGTCGATCCCCATGCCGGCGGCCCCGAGCCGACGCTGGACAAGACCCAGAACGGCATCGACCAGGTCAATATCGCCACCCCCAACGCGGCGGGCGTGTCGCATAATGACTTCATCCAGTATGGCGTGCCCGAAAGCGGCGTGATCCTGAACAACGCCACCACGGCGACCGAGACGAAGATCGGGGGCGTGGTGTATGGCAACACCAATCTTGACGGCCATGCCGCCAGCCTGATCCTCAACGAGGTGACCGGCACCCTGCCGACGCAGATGCTGGGCTATACGGAAGTGGCGGGGCACCAGGCCTCGGTGGTGGTGGCCAACCCCAACGGCATCACCTGTGCGGGATGCGGGTTCATCAACACCGCCCATGTGACCCTTGCCACCGGCACGCCGGAGATGGATGCCAGCGGCAACTTGAAGGATATCGTGGTCAAGGGCGGGAACATCACGTTCTCGGGCCAGGGCGGGGACTTCACCACCGTGCCGGTGCTCGACATCCTGTCGCGCTCGGTGACGCTCAAGGCGCAGGTCAATGCGGAGACGGCCACTATCGTGGCCGGGCGCAACCGGGTCGATTACGGCACCAACGCGGCCCATCCGCTGGCGTCCGACGGCACGGCCGCCCCGGAATTCGCGATTGATACGGCGGCCCTTGGCGGGATGTACGCCAACCGGATCTACATGGTGGTCAACGAGGCCGGCGCCGGCGTGCGGGTTGACGGCACCATGGCGGCCAATGCCGGGGACATGACGCTGACCGATGCCGGCGACCTTGTGCTCAACGGTTCCATGGCGGCTTCGGGCAACCTGCAGGCGCAGGTGGGCGGGCAGGTCAGCAACGCGGGGACGCTGCAGTCAGGTGGCGGGATGCAGCTGGCGGCAGGCGGCGCCCTGAATAACAGCGGGACCATTGGCGGCGGTACGACCCTGGCCGCCCGGGCTGCTGCGATCGGCAATAGCGGGACGGTGACGGCCGGGGCTGGCGCGCTGTCGCTTTCTGCAACCGGTGCGCTCGATAACAGCGGCGGCATCGGCGCATCCGGTGGCGCCCTGTCCGCCCGGGCAGGGTCGCTCGCCAATACCGGCACGATCGCAGCCCGGACGGGTCTGACGCTCGCCAGCGGCAGCACGCTGTCCAATGCCGGTGGCCAGATATCGAGCACGACCGGGCTGGCCTCGATTGCCGCCGTGGGGGCGCTGGATAATACGGGCGGGAAGATCCTCGACCAGTCGGGTGACATGACGCTGTCGGCGCAGGCCGTCACCAATAATGGTGGGGCGATCCAGGCGGGGGGCAGCCTGACTGCTGCACTGGCCAGCTATACATCCGACACCACGGCTTCGCTGACGGCGCAGCAGGCCCTTGCCGTCACCGCCACGGGGGCGGTCGATAACGAAGGCACGCTGGGTGGCGGCACGGGCGTGAGCGTGACGGCGGACCACATCACCAACGGGGCATCTGCCCTGCTGGTTGCAACCGCGGGCAACCTTACCCTCAACGCGGCGGGGACTGGTGGCCTGGCCAATACGGGGATCATAAAATCCCGGTCGGCATCGGGCAGCCTGACGATCGACGCCGCCACGCTGGCCAACAGTGACAGCATCCTTGCCGCAGGCACGCTTGGCGTGCGCACGGCCGGTACGGTGACCAATACGGGTACGTTATATGGGGCAGGCGGCCTGAGCCTTGCGGCGGGTGGCGCCCTGTCCAACAGGGGCGGACAGCTTGGCAGTGATACGGGCGTGGTGCAGCTTGCCGCCGCCAGCCTCGACAATACCGGGGGCAAAATCATCGCGACGGATGGTGGCCTGAACATCGATGCCGCCAGTATCGCCAACAATAACGGCTGGCTGCAGGCAGCTGCCCTCATGTCCATCGTGACGACTGCGCTCGACAATACCGGCGGGACAGTGCTGGGCGGTACATCCGTCACCCTTGCCCGCGATGCGACGGGTGCGGCCCTTGACCACCTGACGAACGCATCGGGCCTGGTCGAGGCCAGCAATGACCTCACGATCAGCGCGGTGAGCGTTGACAATACATCTGGTGGCCTGGTCGGGAAAACCGGTTCTGTTGCCATCACCGATAACGGGTCGGGGCAGGGACTGTTCACCAATACGGATGGCGCGGTCCAGGCGGGTGGCGCGCTGACGCTTGCGACCGGCCAGTATGCCAGCGACACATCGGCCGCCCTTCAGGCAGGAACCGCGCTTGACCTGTCGGTCACGGGGGCGGCCGATAACGAAGGGGTGATCACGGCGGGTGACGGGCTAAGCCTTTCGGCGGCCAGCCTGGTTAATGGCGCGAAGGGCACCATCGGTGCCCTCGCCGGTGACACGACGATTGCCGTCCACGGGAATGCGGCATCGCCTGCCCTGTCCAACGCTGGCGCCATCGAGGACGCGGATGCCGCCGGTGTCCTGAAGGTTGATGCGACGTCGCTCGCCAACACGGGCACGATCATCTCGCAGGGGAACCAGAACGTCGACGCCGACGGCCTCCTGCTCAATAGCGGTGAGATCGCCTCACTTGCCGGCAGTAGCGCGCTTTCGGCGGCGGGTCTGACCAATAGCGGCCTGATCGCGACTGCGGCAGGGCTTGACGTCTCCACGACGGATGACCTGCTCAATACCGGCACGCTGTATGGCGCGACCGGACTGACGCTTGGAACCGGGGGGACAACGTCCAATCAGGGCGGGACCATCGGCACGGGGGCTGCGGGCGCGCTGGCCATGACGGCGGCGCAGGTCGCCAATGACAATGGCACGATCCAGGCCGGGACCAGCCTCGCGCTTTCCACCGCAGGCCTTGATAACGAAGCCGGCACGATCCTCGCGGGCGGCGCCATCGGGATCCGCAATGGCGATGCCACGACGCCGCTGACCGCCCTTGATAACCGCGGCGGCGCGGTGCAGGCGGGTGGCAACCTGACCATTGCGGCGGCCAGCCTCGCCAACACCGCCGGCACCCTGGTCAGCGTGGGCGGCAACGTCACGCTCTCCGCAGGGGCTCCCGCCACATTGATGGCGACACTGGACAACTCGTCTGGCGGCATCATCCAGGCGGCCGGGAGTGTCTCGATCGCGGCCGGCACGATCGGCAATGACAATGGCCGCATCCTCGCACTCGATGGCAACATCGCGCTGGATGCCGACAGCGCGCCCGCATCCGCCCTGGCTTTCTTGAACGCCGGTGGCGCGGTCAAGGCGGCCGGAAACCTGTCGCTGGTGACGGGGACCTGGTCCGATGATGCCACGGGCGTCATGAGTGCCGGGCAGGACCTGTCCGTGGTGGCGGCGGGCGACATGGGTGTTGCGGGCACGCTGGTGGGCGGGCAGGGGCTGGGCCTTACGGCCGCTGGCCTGACGACCGCTGCCAGCGGGTTGGTGGCGACTGAAAACGGCGTGCTCTCCCTCGTCCTGACCGGAACGGGCAGCGGTGACGGCCTGTCCAATTCCGGGCGGATCGAGGCCGAAGGCCGTGGCGCCACCCTTGACGTCACGACGCAGGCGGCCCTGGCCAATGGCGGCACGCTCGTCTCGCAGGGGGATGTCACCCTTGCGGCGCAGGGCGTGACCAATAGCGGCGAGATCGGTGCGCTGGCTGGCCTGGTGGACATCAACGCGGCCTCCCTTGCCAATACCGGGACGCTGGTGGCGTCCGACCAGATGAACGCGACCCTGTCCGGCTCCGTGTCGAATTCCGGCCTGGTCTACGGCACGCAGGGCGTGACCCTGAAGAGTGGCGGCGCGATCGACGATACCGATGGACGGATCGGGGGCAATGGCGCGGTCGCCCTTTCGGGGGCCAGCCTGACCAACACATCCGGCGCGGTCATCTCGGGTGCGGGCGCCGTGAGCGTCACCACGACCGGCGCAGTGGGCAATGAAGGCGGTGCGATCCAGGGCGCGGGCAATGTCGCGCTGGCGGCGGCGGCGCTCGATAACACCAGCGCCGGCCGGATCGTCAGCACCGGCGGCACGCTGGATGTCCGCAATGCAGGCGGCGGCGCGATGGCGCAGCTTGCCAATGACGGTGGCGCGCTGCAGGCGGGTCAGGATATCACGCTGGTTGCCGACAGCCTGACCAACGGGTCGGGCGGCCTGGTCAACGCGGCCGATGGCAGCCTGCTGCTCTCCGCCGGCGGCACGCAGGCGGCCGCCAGCATCAATAACGCGGGCGGCACGCTGCAGTCATGGGGCAACCTGACCCTGGTGGCGAACGGGCTGGACAATGACGGCGGCAGCGTGATCGAACGCTCCGGCCAGAATACCCTGTCGCTTGCGAATGCTGGCGGCAGCGCGATGACCGGGTTCAGCGATACGGACGGCGTGGTGCAGGCGGCGGGCAATCTATCGCTTGATACGACCTCGCTCGGTGGTGCTGCGCAGCTGGTCGCAGGGAACACGCTGGCCGTGACGCTCACGGGGGACCTCGACAGTGGCATGCTGTTCCAGTCCGGGGGCGACACGCTGCTGCGGGTCGGGGGCGACTACACGGCCGAGGCCGGTGGCGGCGTGCTGGCCGGGGGCAACGTCACCATCACGGCGGCATCGGTCACCAATAACGGCGCCCTGATGGCCGAAGGCGGCGTCCTGGACGTCTCCTCGGGCGGGGCGATCACCAATACCGGCCTCATTGATGGTGTGGCCGGTGTGGCCCTGGACCTGCCCGGCACCCTGACCAACCAGCTTGGGGCCATCCTTTCGGATAACGGGTCGATCGGGATCGGCAATGGCGCCAGCGGGGCGGCCACCGCCGTGTTCAACCGCTCCGGCGAGATCGTGGCTGACAGCGCCAGCGGGGATGTCCTGATCAACGCTGGCACGGTCACCAATGATGTCCTGGGCGGGGTGACGGTCGTCGCCAATGCCGTCCTGTGGAGCCATAGTTACGCGGGCGGCAGCAATGTCGATATTCCCGTCCCGGCGGGCCTGCTGGACACGGCGACCGGCGTACAGGGTACGGGCCAGCTTGTCGGCCACTCCAACGGGGGCACGATCTATGTCGAGGAGGAAGGGGGAAAGGCGACCCTTAATAATGCCGCCTCCCTGATCTCGGCCGGGCGTGATGTGGATATTACAACCACAGGTGGCATCATCAACGATGCCAGCCATATCGCGGCAGGGCGCGACATCAATCTCAGTGGTGGCAGCCTCAACAATATCGGCTACGCGGTCCAGCACATCTTCTACGTCACGTGCAAGAATTACTGGGGGTGCACCTGGAGCAGCCAGTCCGATCCTGCTTTCACTGGGGCTGCTACATACGCGCACCATGTCCATCACTTTTTGGGGATAGGAAGTCATTGGGACCCGGCACCCCAGAATCCGGAAAAGTGGGGCGCGACCGAGACCTATTACGGCCCGACCGGCACCATCGTTGCAAAAGACAATATCACTGGCACCTTCACGGGCACGATCAACAACCAGACGGAAATCGCCAATGCGAGTTCCAGTGAATATACCAGCTATACCGGCGAGACGCCGGGTGGCCTGTCTCCGGTGGCTGCGGCTTCGTCTGCGTCCGGGGTTGCGGCTGACGCCGCGCTGAACGGCGGGGCGACGGCGGCCCTGGCGGATGTGAGCACCGGGGTTGCGGGGGCGGCCGGTACGCGGAGCGGCGCGGCGGCGCCCGTCATGACGGGGCACACCCCGACCTATCAGGGGGTCGAGACCGCGCAGGTGAAGGCGTCGGCCACGGCTCAGGAGGCCGCGATGACGCTGCCGGGCTTTGCCACCAGCAGCGACCCGACCATCCCGACGGTGATCTCGGCCATTCCGGGCGGCAGCGCGCTGTTCATCGCCGATCCGGACCCCAGCGCGCATTACCTGATCGAGACCAACCCGAGATACGCGACCTTCAGCGGTTTCTACGGCTCGCAGTACCTGGTCAACCGGCTGGGCGACAACACGGCGGATTACGAGTTCCTGGGGGATTCGTATTTCGATACCGAGTTCATCCAGCAGCAGATCGTGGCGTCGACGGGCCAGACCTTCCTTGGCAGCAGCTACGAGACGGCCAACGAGCAGATGGAACTGCTGCTCAACAACGCGGTCTCGGAATCCAATGCGCTTGACCTGACCTTTGGCGCAGCGCTGACGGCCAGCCAGCAGGCGGCGCTGACGCAGAACATTGTCTGGTATGTGCCCGAGACGGTGGACGGGCGCAGTGTGCTGGCGCCGAAGCTGTATCTGGCCCCAGGCCAGGCGACGCTTACGGACGGGGCGGAGATCTCGGCGACCAACGTGTCGCTGACCGGCTCGAGCATCAACAATACCGGTACGATCAACGCCAGCAACGCGCTGTCGCTGACCGCGACCAGCGGGGATATCGTCAATGCGGGCGGGACGCTGTCGGGCGGCAGCGTGGCGCTGGCGGCGCTGAACGGCTCGGTCGTCAACGAGGACCAGCTCAACACCTTCATGGTCGATGGCGGGAAGGCGCAGTCGCTGGGCGCGCAGGGCACCATCACCTCGGGGGGCGATGCGCAGATCTATGCGGCGAAGGACATCACGTTTGATGGCGGGTCGCTCAGCGCGCTGGGCGATACCACGCTTGTGGCAGGGCAGGGGATCACGCTGGGTTCGGTTGCGGCGAGCGCGTCGCAGGACATCGAGCAGCATGATTACAGCCACCGCGCGGCCGAGACGGAGAATTTCGGGGCGTCGGTCAGCACGGGCGGGAACCTGACGGCGGCCGCCCTCGGCGGCGACCTCACCCTGGCGGGCGCCACGGTCGCGGCCGGGAAGTCGGCCACGCTGATGGCGACGGGCAACGTGAACCTCAACGCGGTCACCGACAGCCAGTCCTCCTATACCCGCACCGTCGAGCACGGCTTCCTGAACAGGACCACCACGACCTCGAGCGAGAGTTCCACCGACCAGGTCGGCAGCACGGTGGCGGCCAATGGCAATGTGACCATGGTCTCGGGCAAGGACATGTCCGTGGCGGGTACTGTCGCGGGCGGCGGCAATGTCACGCTTCAGGCAGGTGGCAGTCTTACGGAGAATGCGCTCCAGAGCACGGCGCAGTCATATTACGATAAGGAAAGTAAAGGATTTTATTTTGATACTGACGGTGCCAAGGCTAGGGTTGGGTTCGGATCTTCCAAAGAAAGCGTCAGTGACAGCAGCACGACCTGGACTCCGAGCATGATTGCGGCGACTGGGGGCACCCTGTCTGCTACCGGCGGCGGCCCAGTAGTCATCAACGCTTCTGATCTTGTTGCCGCGAAGGATCTGAACGTAACCGGATCCTCTGTCCTGCTCAACGCACTGTCTGATGTATCCAGCACGAAGCAGACCAGCGATTTCAAGTTCATTGGCGTGCAGGTCGGACTGTCGGATACCTCCCTTGTCGGACAGGCCGCCAATCTGGCCCTGTCGGCGGCCCAGACTGCCAGCGACAAGGACATGGCGACCCAGTCACTGGATGCCCTGTCAACTGCGGAGAGCGGCGTCAGTATCGGGAAGACTGTGGCCACGCTCGTGGATACCAAGCTGGCCGCGACAACATCAGACGTAACGAAATCCAACATAGAATTGGTAGGAGTACAGGCGGAAGTCGGCTTCGAGCATGACAGCAAGACATCCGAAACTATTTCGACCACGGCAAAGGGATCTGAAGCAGAAGCTGGCGATGGACTGACCATGACTGCGACCGGGGCGCAGCCTGCGACAGACAGCAATGCCGGGGATATCATCGCCACGGCCGCGAGCCTGTCAGGTGAGAGTGTCACGCTGGCGGCGCCGGGCAATATCCAGCTCCAGTCGGGACAGGACACCACGCATACGACTACCAGCCAGACGGCCCTGTCCGCTTTTGTCGGCGCGACGGCCTCGCTGAACGCCAATCTGCAGTGGGGGGTCAGTGTTACGGGGCAACTCAGTGCCTCCCATTCCCACACGAATTCACAAAGCACGACACAGGTAGATACGACGGTCACGGGTGCGCAGAATGTGAGCATCGATAATGGGGCGGGGACGACCACGCTGGACGGGGCCAGGGTATCCGGTGGTTCCGTAGATGTGGCGGCGGGTAACCTGAATATTACCTCGGCACAGAATACGGCAAGCTATCTCAGCACGAATGAGAGCGCAGGCTTCAGCTTTGCCGTTCCCGTCTATGGCACGGGCGGGGAGATGGGTTTTTCGGTCAATGCCTCGGCAGGGGTTCTGTCTGACACTTACGCCTCGACGGAAGCCAGTGGCCTTTCCGGGCTTTATGCAGGTCAGGGCGGCCTTGATGTCGATGTTGCCCGCAGCACGACCCTCAATGCCGGCGTCATGGAAAGCACGGCGGCATCCGGCAACATGGTTACAACGGGTAGCCTGACGGCGAATGATGAACAGAATAAATCAGAATATGCCGGCGCATCTGCCAGTATTTCATATGGAAATCTTGGTAGTGGTGGAAATACAGGGCCGGACGATGGGTTACCAAATACGAAAAGAAAGACTTTTGACGGGGGTGCGAAAGTAAGTGGCTTTGCGGCACCAATCATTGGAGTGAATACATCGAACAGCCTCTCTTCTATTGGATCAAATATAGAAATTAATTCCGGATCTACATCAGGTGTCGTGTCCCGTGATCCATCAACTGCAAACCATGCGATCAGTAATGATTTTGATACGAATGAAGCGGGTGAGATCCTGTCGCTAACGAACAGTTTCGAAAAGTCGGTCAAGGCTGCGTACAATGAGTCAAATGCGGTAAAGGCCATGCCAAGCAATAAAAACTTGACAGACCAAGAAAGGATAAAAAATGATAAAAATTAACGATATTAAAAACATGTGTATTACACTTATCGCATTATCTCCATTATGTGGATGTGTAAGCCCAGAACCACCAAGAATTCCATTTAATAGTGGTGAAGTGGCGTGGGCAAAGAAAATAGGAAATTCATCCATTAAAGGATGTGTTAGTGGGGCAGAATTTACAAAATATCATAGTTATCAAATACCGGACGGTACTTATATGTCATACCCTGATAAAGGATCATCTGTAGAAAATCCTCAGCGTAGTTTTACGATAGATCTTCTACCAGAGAGCGGATATATGCATGAGTTATCTAAAAAAATGCATGTTTATAGCCTAAGGTTACATAGCTATAAGGATCTAAACGATCCACGGTGGGTTGATTCGTCAATTATTAATTTTATACCTCATTTTTCTTGTCCCGATGCTGGTCCTACAATCTGTACATCTGCAGGACACTTTATTTTTTCTAATCTCCCTGCCGGGACGTGGTATATTGTGGCTGGCTATAATTCTACCCCTGAACAGAGAGGGAAAATTGCTTTAACGCAAAAGATAACAACAATTGAGGGGCAGACGGTTCCATTTGTATCTTGGGTTGGTGCATTGGATAAGACTTGTAATCCTTGATTCATCAAGATGGAAATCTTGGTAGTGGTGGAAATACAGGGCCGGATCAAGGAATAGAAAATACAAAAAGAAAAACTTTTTATGGAGGAGCTAATGTAAGCGGATTTGCGGCACCAGTAATTGGTATGACTTCATCGAACAGCCTCTCTTCTATTGGGTCAAATATCACAATTAATTCCGGATCTACGTCAGGTGTCGTGTCCCGTGATCCATCAACTGCAAACCATGCGATCAGTAATGATTTTGATACGAATGAAGCGGGCGAGATTTTGTCCCTAACGAATAGTTTCGAAAAGTCGGTCAAGGCTGCGTACAACGAGTCAAATGCGGTAAAGGCAATGCCAAGCAATAAAAATTTGACAGATCAAGAAAGGATAGAAAATAACAATGTTAAAAGATTGTTTTTTGCAATATCTTCGTCGCTTCTTCTTTTTGGTTGTGTGCAGCCTACGCCACCAAAAATACCATTAAATATAAATGAAGTATCATGGGCAAAGAAAAAAGGGAGCGCTTCTATTAAAGGATGTGTTAGTGGAGGATATTTTGAAAAATATCATAACTATCAAGTTCCTAATGGAACATATGATTCTTATCCAATAGAAAGTTCATATCACGATAACCCTTCTCGAAATTTTACAATAGACCTTCTTCCTGAAAATGATTATATGTATAATCTTTCAGAAAAAATGAAACATTATTACTTGTTGCATAGCTATCATACATTGAATGATCCCCGATGGGTTGAATCTTCGGTTATGCCATTTATTCCTCATATTTCGTGCCCTGCAGATGGCCCTAATACTTGCCCATCGAGAGGGCATTTTAATTTTAATAATCTTCCTGCAGGAAACTGGTATATAGTGGCTGGATATAATGCAACCAAAGAAGACAATGCTGTGGCAGTTACCGTGCAAAAAATAACGACCATTGATGGGCAGACAGTTCCATTCGTTTCTTGGTTCGGGGTATTGAATAAAAATCAATGTACGCCTTGATTCATGAATTGAATCGCACCGGGATTGGCGGAGACCGAGGTATGTAAGTTACATGGCGATGGAGTAAGGTCCTCCCGAGTGGCGTAAAACGGACCTGTCAGGAATTTCGTGTTTGGGCGTTTGATGTGAAAGAAGGAGCAGCTCTACCGGAAGTGTCCTCTTTGTAGTGTATGGACCATTTCTTTGATAGGCAGGTTTGACGTAGAAATCCGTCGCGCATCGCTACCTCTGATAATGGTAATTATCAGGAGTAGGATGTCGGCTTACGCCCTCATATTGGTCAGATCGGAGATCAAAAATGCTTTCGAAAAGCAGACATTGAAATATGTTTATGGAAGCAAGTTTATGTTGTGTCCGAATTTAAGGGCCATTCCACACACAAACACAGTTGAAAAAAGATCTACCAGATATAATATAATCTGGACTCCAGCATCCTCATCATCTGTTTTTTCCATAAAGCACTTGTAAATTATAAAAACGGGAATGGAATATAACGCATAAATTATAAAAAAACTATTTATATATAGAAAGAGATGATTTGATGTGAAATAATTTATATTCAATTATAGGAATTATTATAAAAATAACCTGTATAAATCTCCCAAAAGCAATAGTTTTTATTTTCTCTTTGTGGCTGGAATTTCCGAATATATGATTTAGTTTTAAATAATTTACAGCAACATTAATTATTTTTCTTATAATTTTATTCATTGAAACGATAGTTCCTTTTATAGACAGTTACGAAAAACCAGTATATCGGGTAGAAAACTTTTTAGATACAGGCGTCCATCTGCAAAGCATCGTCACGCTTGATGGATAGGCTGACTTGGACGCATTACCATCGCGAACCTCTATTGCACGAATGACTGCTTTCTAGTCATTTTTCTTGATACCAGACAAGAAAATCCCCCCCATGTCGTCCATTTGAATTAAGTTTGTCCCAAACAGATTATAGTCAGGTTGGGACAGAGCAAAGCTATGCGAGAATAAGGGCTATATGTCGGTTTTTGTCAGGAAGTCTGAATGGGACAGACTTCCAGCCATTTTTATTAAAGTTGTCAAAACGGATATTGTGAAGCGAGGTTTTTTTATGACGATGGGTCTGGCAGTGCCGGTTCTTCCCCGAAGGGACGATTGAGGATCGTGAGCACGTCTTCGGCGGCATAGATCCGGTTGCGGGCATGGCCGGTGCGTTCGGTCAGTATCCCGACCTGGCAGAGCTGGGCAAGGGCCGTCTGGGCGGCCGGGGGCGTGATGTCCAGCAGATGGCCAAGGCGGCTGGCCGTCAGGACGGGATAATCGGTCAGCAGGTCCAGCGCGCGCAGCGCGGCCGAGCCCTTACGGAAAGCCCGGCGCTGCCGCCATGTGGCCTTCAGGGCCTGGGTTGCCTGCCGGGTGACCTGCACTTCGGTGACGGTCCGGATGATGGCGTCTGACAGGAACCCGATCAGGGGCGGCCAGTCGAGCCGTTGCTGGGCCCGTTTGAGCGCCGCGTAATAGTCCTGTCTGTGGGCCTCGATATAGGGAGAAAGATACAGGGGGACCTGACCGTCAGCGGCCATCATCAGCGGCAGCAGCAGGCGGCCAACCCGGCCATTGCCGTCGTTGAACGGATGCACGGCCTCGAAATGGGCATGGGCGATGGCCAGCCGGGTGATGAGGGACTGGGTCATCTGCTGCATCCCGTCGGCCTGCATGTAGTTCAGGGAGGCCTCCAGACAGGCTGCCACCTGGTCAGGCGGGGGCGGGTTATAGGTCGAATAGGCGATATGCCCTGTCCCGCCGATCCAGACCACGTCCTGGCGCAGGGTGCCCGGTGTCCCGCGATAGGCCGGGTCGTGCTGCATGACCGCCTGATGGAGCGCCAGCACGGTGGGCAGACGGAATAAGGCCGGGCCTTCGCTACAGGCCTGTGGCAGGAACTGCTCCAAGGTTCGCGCATAGTCGCGGACCTGCCGTGTGGCATGGGAAGCGCCCTGGTCGTCCTCATCGACCACCAGAAGCTCATTGAGGGTGCTGTGGGTGCCTTCCAGGGCGGAACTGCTGAGGGCTTCCTGACGGCTCAGGACGCGGCTGATCAGGTACGGATCAGGCAGGGTGCGGGCGAGGGCGGCGATTTCACCCAGGGCGGACAGGGCCTGCCCATGGCGGGCGGCGGCATCGCCCAGCATAACGCCCGCTTCAGGCGGCGGCGGGGGCACGACCCCGTAATGCTGGGCATAGGGGGCGGGCAGCCGCTGCAGACATTCCCGGATCCCGCCGGCCAGATCCTCACGCTTCATCCTGCCCAACCTTTTCCTGACACCGGATTTCCCTAACATGATTAAGATTTATGTTAAAACCTTAATCATGTTAGCCAGAAGTAGGCCCTTGCGTAAGGTTCTGCCAGATTGTGCGGGTGGCTACAGGTGACGTGGATGAAAAATTCTCCCCGCCCCAAACCTGTCCGGTAATATGGATTATCGGACAGATTGTTAATGCCCGTTTTCCCGACGTCAGAGCGCAGTACTCCGACGCCTCAAAGCGGATGTAGCTACAAGGTGTATGAGGATTGGTTTCGGTCAAATCCAGAGCGGTTCACGGCGCCTTGTCCTTTTACTCGCCCTGTCAGGCTTCAGTCAGTCTGAAAGGCCGATCTCACGCCCTCAACAAAGCTTTCCCATTCTTCATCTGTGACTTGTCGGATGACTTCAGGTCCTGAGAATTCTTTCCGTAGGCCTTTGCCGACGATAAAGTTGTTGGACTGCAAGCTCCGAATGATGCGGTCGGCATCCTTGTCCGGCATGTCCAGCACGGCCTTGATTAGCCCGCGTGCCCTATGGTGACGTCGGAGATAGTCAGCCTCCTCCTGCATGTGCTCGTTCATTGTGAGTTTGATAACGTGCCCAAGATAGTCGACATGCGGCGCAAGATCCGGATAGCGCCAAGCTGGCCGAGTAGCTTCATCGCCAGTAAACACGAGGTTGGACTGAATGCCGTCCGGATAGGTTTTATTTTCCGACGCGAAAGACACATGCGGGCGTGCGACCCTCATCAGGGGGATTGAGACGCGCTCAAGGATCGCATCGTAGTGACGCCTGCTCGTCTTGTCGTCCATAATGGCAACGGACACCGGAATGATGACACCATCCGGGATAGCGTTATCCCGGCAGAGAATGTCATTGATGAGGTAGCGGTGTGTCCGACCGTTCCCGTCTGCCAAGGGGTGAATGTAGACGAAGCCGAAGGAGGCGACTGCAGCACGTAGGATGGGTGACTGCCCTTGGGTTTTTTCGAGGAAGACCGCTAGTCCATCAAGCATGTTCTTCAGGTCTTCCGGTGGTGGCGCCACATAATGCACGACCTCCCCACGTATCGTGTTCTCGCCTACAAAAACTGGTGATTTTCTGGGACCGAAACTGCTGATGAACGTCTTCGAGCCGATAATATCCTTCTGTAGTTCAATGAGCGCCGGACCGAGAAGCGGGATTGCACCCTTGCCGGTTCTGGTTGCCAGCACATGGCTGAAGAGGGAAATCTTGTCGGTCTGGTCAGCCTCGCCCTCGATAGCAAAGCTTGCCTTGCTCTCACGATTGGTGAGCCAGACTGCCGCCCGCGCGAGCATGTCATCGCCGAAATCCTCCTGCAGGCGGGTATATCTGGCGGCGATGTCGAAACCTGCGGCAAGTTCCAGCGGCCGGCTTTTTCTGATGGAGGGACAAAAATACCTTGTCCCTGGCATGTTATCCCGCACATGCCACTTTTTAATATTGATGGCTTGGTTCTGGTTTGCGGTAACAACCAGCTTGTCATTCAACGCGGAGACATAGTTGCCACCGACCGCCGTTTCGGTTTCTAGTTCTAGTCCCGTCAGAAACTCATAAAGGAAGGCGGCGCGGCGCGCGTATTGCCCCGTCGGTTCCCGCTCTATCCAGACTCGCACGAAGTCAGGACCTGACGCCTCGAATACCCGCGCCAGCAGTTCGAGGTTGGTTGGCTCATAACGCAGGTGGAACTGAAGATGTCCGGCCGGGGTCTCAACGGGTCGCATGCTTTCCGGATAAACTTCGTAGCTCTCAAAGCCATGATGGCGGCTCTCCCGGCGCGAACCGACCGTGCTAGTCACGGGAAAGCCGCAGCAGGGATCGATACCAAAGTTATCGCCGAGCCATCGCCCGCCAAGCAGCGTGGACCTTTCTACGTCCGTCATTAGAAACACGCCTCATTCGAAAAAACCGATTACGATTGCGCATATTCGATTAGAAATCAGCAATATTGCAAGAAAAGACTTACGCCGTAGGCGAACGGTTCTCCAGAAAAGCCGGGCTAAGGCAGGCTGACAAGATCCGACGCTAAACGGCGCCGAGATTGGCGAAAACAGCTGCTTTTCAACACAATTCGTCGGAAAGCGGACTGGCAGTTCCCCTAAAGTTGTCGGCTCTATTGGATTGAGAGTGATAACGTCTCAAGGGGTGGCAGACCCATGACCTGTTACACTATGGGTAATAGTGTAACAGGCCGGCCCTGAAACCGGCTGGCCCGTCCCGTGTCAGCGGCGGTTTTCCTGTTCTGGGCGGGGGACATGTGTTACACTTTTCGGGATCATATGCCCAAACGCGCCCCGAAGGCCCCTGTCCGGCCGCCTTGCCAGCTGTCGCTGTTCCCCGAAACGGCGGCGCTGGTGCGCGTGGATCCGGCCGCCAACTGCTGGCGCTTCTACCATCTGTCTCTACAGCCCGACCTGTTTGGCGGTACCGCCCTGGTGCGGCAGTGGGGGCGGATCGGGACGGCTGGCCGGCAGGTCTGCGAACTGCATCATGATGCCGGGCAGGCGCTCGACGCCCTCGCCCGCCAGCTTCGGGGCAAGCGCCGGCGGGGCTATCGCGACAGGGCAGCCGGATGAGCGGCACCCAAAAACAGGGACAGCGGGTGACCCCGGCAGCCACCCCCGGCGGGATGCAGCTGTTCGACCGCGACGGGAGCCGCAAATACCTCACGGTCGCCGAGCGGGCGCGCTTCCTGCGCGCGGCCGAGCAGGCGCCGCGCGAGGCCCGCACGCTGTGCATGACCCTGGCCTGGTCGGGCTGCCGCCTGTCCGAGGCCCTCGCCCTGACGGCGGACCGGGTGGATCTCGCCGGCGGCGTGCTGGTGTTCGCCACGCTCAAGAAGCGCCAGGACGGGATCTATCGCGCCGTGCCGGTGCCCCCCTCCCTGCTCGAGGCCCTGGATCTGGTGCATGGCATCCGCGAGGCCCAGCGCCGGCGGGGCCGTGGAGCGGCCGCCCGGCTGTGGCCCTGGTCCCGCATGACCGGCTGGCGGGCGGTGCATGCGGTCATGGACGCCGCCGGCCTGTCCGGCCCGGCCGCGTCCCCCAAGGGCCTGCGCCATGCCTTCGGCGTCGCCGCCGTCTCCAGCGGCATCCCCCTCAACATGGTGCAGAAATGGCTCGGTCACGCCCAGCTCTCCACCACCGCCATCTACGCCGATGCCGTCGGCGCCGAGGAGCAGGATATCGCACGGAAAATGTGGGGGTAATGCATTTTGTGAAGATGAAATCAGATTGCACAGATATATATAGGCGCTTATCATGATAAGCGTATAAGACCTTATATGGAGATATGATATGTCTACTGATATGACTCGTTGGACGGTTTCAGTCTCCCGCGAAACCGACATCACCGTACGTAGTTTCCTGGCGCAGCGCGGCATGAAGAAAGGCGACCTGTCTCGCTTTATCGAGGAGGCAGTGCGCTGGCGTGTATTCGACAGGACAATGGCGGAAGCCCGGAGTGGGTTCGCAGATATGGAGCCGGACGCGCTGGAGGATCTGATCGGTGAGGCCGTGACCGCTACGCGGGCAACGGACAGGGCCAGCTAAGGCGTGCGTCTAGTCATCGATACCAATCTTCTCATCAGTGCCCTGCTTTCTGAAAAATCCCTGCCAGCGCATCTGCTCGGGCTATGGCGGGCAGGACAATTCGATCTGCTGACTTCTACCGAGCAGCTAGATGAGTTGCGGCGCGTGACACGGTATCCCAAGATCCGTTCCCGTCTGCCGCCCACCCTCGCCGGCCGTCTGGTCAATGAAGTCCGGGATCTAGCTGTTCTTATTGTAGATCTTCCTGCCGTGGCAGCCTCTCCGGATCCGGATGACGATTATCTTTTGGCGATGGCATCCGCTGGGAAAGCCGATTTTTTGTTAACGGGCGACAAGCGCGATATTCTGGACCTGCGGGTCTATGATGGTGTGAAGATCATTACAGTAAGAGCATTTCTGGTCATGCAGGGGATCATGCCGTGAGAGTGGCAGATGGTTCTATCCCAGCAGAAGCTGGGGGCAATCGGTAGACTGACCTTTACCGGCGTACCGTGCTCAAGGGGGCAGATTAAGGGAACGGGCACGCGAGTGTAGCCCTGCGGGTTAAGGTGTATCTGCTGCCATCCCTTATGAATTAGTTACTCGATATAGTTGAGCGGGTGTGCTCTTTGATTAGTCCGGTCCGGCTTCATGGCTTGCGGATCGGGAGCCGTGACGTCTCCCTTGATGAAGCCGAGTGCATTAGGATGCGATATAAATTCTAAGCGAATACGCAACTAAGCGACTATGCGATTAAAGTTGTTTGCTACTAAACGAATAAGCTATATAAAAAGCATAGTCGCTTAGTAGGAGACATCATGCAGACTTGGGCCGTGATTGCGCAGAAAGGCGGGCAGTCGAAAACGACGATTGCAACGGCTTTTGCTGTCGAAGCCGCCAGTGAAGGCGCGGCGGTTGTGATCCTTGATGCTGATGATCGGCAAGGCTCAGCTCTCTATTGGTCTGAGAGACGAGAGGCTGATGACGTAATGGTGAAAGATAGCAGTGTGGCAGGATTGCCCCTGCATGTTTCGCGAGGACGTAAGAGTGGAAAACTGGATCTCATCATCATTGATACGCCTGCAAACTCAAAAGACATTGCTATGTTGGCGGCAGAACAAGCTGACTTTGTAGTGATCCCAGTCGCTCCGCGTGGGTTGGATGTTCATTCTGTGCTGCAAACCATTAAGCAGGTTCAGCAAGCAGGAACACCTTTTGCTGTGATCCTCACCCAGGTTCCTTATCAAGGTTCAGAAGGGAAAGATGCTCGAGCGGGCTTCATCGCTAAAAGCGTCACCATGTTCGATACGGAACTTCATTTTCGTAAGGATTTCTATAGAGCAACACCGATCGGGAAAACCGCTGTCGAATTGGATCCAGATGGTAAGGCCGCAGCTGAACTACGCTCTGCTTATGCTGAAGCTAAGCGACTAAGCGGATATGCGAATAAACCATTAAGCGAGATGGTATGATGGTGAAACCCAAGAAAGCATCGGCATTAGCCGGAATTTTTGAGGAAGAAAGTGCCCCTGTATCCCCGACCGTTGTAGCGGAAAGTATGCCGAAAGAGGCTACTACCCGATCTCGTCTTGATGGGAATGCACCTTCGCCACGCAAGAAAAATAGTCATCCTGGCAAAAAACCAGTTTTGATCCATATCCCAGAGGATATGCACCGTACACTCCGCCAACTGAGTGTAGAGGAAGGTGGAGAACCTTTGACGGTCATTACCGAGCGTTTATTGCGCCAATATCTGGTGCAGCGAGGGCACACCAGGTTTGCACCATGAGTAAACGACGTGATCCGAACCCCGAGTTCGACTTTTTTATTCCGTTAATGAATGATCTTCCGTTGAAAGATCAGCGGGAAGTGATGGAGCGGCCATTTTTCTCACTTCAGAAACGTAAACGTCTTAAGCCAATTGAATATCGCAGCCCAAATGGCGAAGCATGGGTAAAAGTTGAAGCTATGCCAGCTTATGGCATGGCGACAATATGGGATGCCGACATTCTTGTGTGGGCGGCTTCCGTATTGAATCGGATGAAAGAGCAGGGGATCAATGATCTTCCGCGAACGCTTACAACAACAACCTATGATTTGTTGCGCGGCATTCGACGAGGAACAGGGGGACGTGCTTATCAGGAATTGCAAGCTGCTCTTTCGCGTCTAGAAACAACATCTATCCGTACATCATTACGGGCACCTAAGCGCCGTAATGAGGCTCAGTTTGGATGGCTGGATGGATGGACGCTGGAAGTGGATCCAGACACAGATCAGCCGCGTGGTATGACGATCACCCTATCAAACTGGGTTTATGAGGGCATTGTAAGTGAGCGATCCTTGCTGACAATGCATCAGGATTATTTCCTTTTATCTGGTGGATTAGAGCGGGCCCTCTATCGGATCGCACGTAAACATGCTGGTCAGCAGCGAGGTGGATGGATATGCCGTGTCGAGGTGCTGCATGAAAAAACAGGTAGCGATGCGCAGCCTAAAGAATTTAATCGTATGCTACGGAAGATCATCGAAGCAGACCAACTTCCTGACTACACCATGTCGTTGTCTCAGACTGTTGAAGGCACACCGGCAGTGATGTTTCAGTTGCGAGGTGTTGAGGCAGCGACTGAGCTGCATAGGAAGCTCGAAAAAGAAAGAGAGCGCTTAGAAGCAGATCGTCGGCGTGCTGAAGAGGTGGATGGGTTGATGGATCGTTTGTCACGAGGGCGGCCTCGTTAAACTATCGTGGTTTCACCCACCCAGTAAGTTCTCTCTGTAGTCAAAATGAGAGTTACTACGACTCGAAACAACCCAAGCTATAGGGAATGCTGCGTTTTCCTGTGGATAAGTATGGTCAACTGTCGTGGTTTCACCCACCAAAGTGTCGTGGTTTCACCCACCAAAGTGTCGTGGTTTCACCCACCCAAACACGTGGTTTCACCCACCGGCCATAACCATAACATTCTGTTATCAATAGTGTTTTTACAGGATTTTTAGCGCTTAACTCTTTTAACTATATATTTTAACAAAATTCTTAACAAAAAGCACCGCCTCTTGGGGGCTCTGCCCCCGCCGGCTCGCGGCCTACGGCCGCCCCGATCGCGCTTCGCGCGATCTCCCACCCGGCATCCCCCTGCTCGCCCTTCCAGGGCTGCGCTAAACGGACACGCCTTCGGCGTGAAAATATCATGTGACAATGCGATAAACGCATCGTCCCTCCACTGGCATCCTCCCCGCCTGCGTCGGCACCTTCGGCGCCCTACGGGGCTCCCGCTCTGCGCTCGCCCGACGCCTGTAACGCCAGAAAAACCGGGCAAGACCGCAATCTGCTCAAGACACAATAGAGTTCAGACGGTCATTCAGCGACTCACATGTTGCAGCATGCCAACCAGGCGCTACAGGATGACCGTACAGGCGTTACCGAACGTGGTGGCTAGTTGGGTAGGCCATAGAGGGAATTACGCTCTGTACGACCTCCCAGAGCGCTCTACGGGCATTGCAGGGAATTGACGGCCAGGTCACATCCTTTTACCTGCCTTCTTGAACAAGGATCAGGCCGTGTGTATGATGTGTAAATGAAAAGTGCCGATCTGATCCGGGAGCTGGAAAAAGCAGGCTGGAAGCTGGATCGCGTGCGCGGTTCACACAACGTCTTCAAACATCCGTCGCGACCAGGGATCGTGGTCGTCCCTCATCCCAAAAAGGATCTGGGCACCGGTCTGGTTGCCGCCATCCGCAAACAGGCGGGTCTCTAGGAGGATCATCATGCGCTATCCGGTTGTTATCGAACGGGGCAGCGAGACAACGGCGTTTGGTGTTGTCTTTCCTGACCTTCCCGGCTGCTTTTCGGCAGGCGACACGCTCGATGAAGCCATTTCCAATGCGGAAGAGGCCGCTGCGGCATGGATCGATGCCACGCTGGATGCCGGAGAGGCTGTGCCTTCTCCCAGCACGCTCGACGCCATCCAGAACAACCCGGATTATGAGGGCTGGACAGTGGGCTTTGTCACCATTGATCCGGCCGTCCTCGATGACCGGGTAGAACGGGCGAACATCTCCCTTCCCCGGCGCGTTCTGGAGCGGCTGGATGCGCTTGCCAGATCATCCCATGAGAGCCGTTCCGGCATGATCGCGGCCATGACCCTGCAGGCAAGACTTACGCCGGTGATCAGGAGCAAATGAACAACCAGAACAGGGGAGATCGGGCGATGTAGGTACGCCCGGAAATCACTCCGTGCGTCATGGAGGGGAAGCTCCCATGTCTCGCACCTATCATCACAGCCGCAGACACGGCCGGGACCATCGCTGGGCCAACCGGCCGGATCGCTGTGGCTATGGAGGCTCACGTGAAGCCTCTGAATCCCCCAACTGGTACAGCCATCTGCACAATATCCGTCCTGGCCGTCATCATGACAGGCATATTGCCCGCCTGGTCATCAAGGGCGACCTCGATCCTGTCGAAGCGGTCTTTCCGTATACCGGAACCCGGCGACCCCACGAATATTACTGGTAATCTTCAGCGCGGGAATGAGAAATCGTTCCCGCGTTCTGTCTCCGTCTGGTGTCTGCACATACTCGGTCATAGTCTGCCAGACGGCTTCGGAAGGTGAGATTTCCGTTGCCGTCCGATTTATATGAGCCTATAAAATATCATGTCAAAATTAAACGAGCCTAAGAAAAAAAGAGGAAGGCCGCCCGTTGAAAGCGAGCAGCTTCGCGCGCGCGCTGAAATGCCTTTGGTTAGGGCTGTTGATGCTTGGGCGAGGAGACATAATGTTACTCGTGCCGAAGCCGTTCGCCGACTGATTGGAAAAGGGCTATCGGCATTTGGAGTATCTGATAGTGAAATATAGTAGATGTGCATTTTTATTTGGAATATTTTTCGTTATTCCAGCCATTGCTCTTTCAGAAACGCCGGAAGAAAAGCAGACTCGATTAGATAAACTGACCGATTTGGTTCAAGCTCAAGATGAGATTTTATTGCGCCAATCTGGTCTTCGTGATGATGATGCCAAGTGGGGAGCTTGGGCGATATATCATCAGCCAAGCTCAAGATGCGCCACTGAAGCCCGCTCCATTGCTACGGATATGAAAACCGGAAATACACAGTTTATGCAAATAAGTATGCTGCGGATGGAGAAATATAATCTCTGCACGCCGGGTGCCTTAACTCAAGATGCCATCAACATCTCTCCGGTGAGCGAAAGAGAGCGTAGCACGATGGAGGATCAATGGGGAGTAACCAACGAAAAAGCTTTATATGGAACAGCACAAAAAACAGTTTCATGCCGGATTGGTGCGCCACCATACCCAGAAGAGATGTCGGAAGAGGGGCGTAGTGCGGTGGTCAAATTACAATGCCATGTGGTGAAGGGGGCAAATGACCTATGGCATGCAGAAAATTGCAGCGCCAATTCGGATCCGGGTGGCAGTGCGTTTGTCGATGCGTCTCTGGACTATATTTCAAAAAGAAGCTGCTCTAGCGCAACCCCGCCGTGGGGAGCTGATAAAAATGGAAATCTGCATATTACGTGGACGTTCTCGATGAATAACTAGCTTGCGCCACAATCTCCCCCTTGATCCTTTCGAAAGGATATGCAAGGATCACCACACAATCGAACAACTGCGTTCACGGGTCGCCTATGGCGGCCTTTTTTGTTTTTGGGGGTCGGCGAGCCGATGTGATGCATGGCGGGATTTTCAGGCCAGTTTGGACCTGCTCTTCCGTTTTCAGCTTGGTGCGGGATTTCGTCTCTTCCCTCAAACACCTAACCTGACCTGATAATTGAAAATGCGCAGTCAGTGACTGTAATGCTGTCATTGCCTGCTGGAGGTTCCTATGGCAGTCATGATCATTCGCAATCTCGATGACAGTCTCAACCTGCGGCTCCGTCTGCGCGCAGCACAGCATGAGCGTTCCATGGAGGAAGAGGTTCGCGATATCCTGTGCTCCGCTCTTTCCGCTGAAGTGCCTAAAGAGGTGGATGCCGGTCAGGCCATCCACCAACGCTTTGCCAGGCTGGGAGGGGTAGACCTGCCTGCGGTATCCCGTGAGGCCATCAGGGATGTGGATTTCGGAGTGTGATCGTTCTCGACACCAACATCTTCTCCGAACTGATGTGCTCCGGGCCTGACGGGGCGGTGCTGGCCTGTATGTCCCGTCAGTCCATGATGACCCTCTTCATCACGACCATGACCCAGGCCGATATCCTGTATGGGTTGGCGCTGCTGCCGGAAGGACGACGGTGGGATCTGCTTGAATTATAGGTTCATTGAACCTATAATTTAGCATGAGGCCACGGTGGACAGTCGAAGACCTGTCATTCGAAATGGACGATGACCAGAGCAGTGATCCGATCGCAACCCTGGTTATTCAGGCTCCTGGTGTCGTTCTGATGGTCATGGCTGAATTCAGTGTCGATCGATCCCAAGGATTCATGAAGCTGGCCAAGACTCACATCCACGGTGCAACAGCCAATGGGGTCGGGTTCGCCAATCTGAAAACGATCGCACAGGCCGTTCTGGAAGGAATGGATCTCGATGAAATCATCATTGAAGGCAGAATTCGCACGACTGGGGCCTGTCCGGGCCATATCCCGCGTCCGTTCCGGTTCACGCGCCAGATTCGCCCTGACCCTGACGCGTGAGGGATGGCCTGATCTCAATTCCATTGCCGTCACGATGGCGCTGTCCAGGCGTGGCCTGACGATGCTGGCCGCCAAGAAGACGGTGGAAGACCTCATCAGGCAATCCTCGGAACAGGCGGAAGGGCATGCAATCGTTCTGCTGCCCATGACTGACACGATCGAGGCGGTTATCTCCGACCTTGCAAAGGCCGGGATCAGGGCGATCCATGTCGATCACAAGGCCGATGTGGATGTGGCCCTGATTCGTCGGCGTCTGAAGCTCAGTCGCCGACAGTTCGCGCTCTGGTATGGTCTGGAAGAGGAAACCATCAAAGGATGGGAAAGCGGGGAACGTACGCCAGATACCGCTGCAAAAAGTTATCTGCGGGCCATTTCCAATCGGCCGGAAGCCGTGCGTGAAGCCTACGCCCATACGGAGTAAATTTCGACAGGTCCGGCTTGTTCTGGATCCTCAGGTCCCCTTTCTCCCGATACCGCCGGGGCGTCGGTCATAGGAAGCGGCGGGGAAGATACATGATGAATAAAGTGGATTATCAGGCTGCTCGTGAAGCAGGTGCGCTCCATAGAGCGACTGTTCCCCATGTGGTGTCTGCAAGGTTTATCCGTGCACGCCGCGCCATTCACGTCACGCTCTCGAATGGCGTTGAGATGAGTGTGCCAGTGGACTTGTTGCAGGGTTTGCAGGGCGCTTCCCTGAATGATCTGGCCAAGATCGAGATGACCCCGCTTGGTAACGGCCTTCACTGGCCCCGCCTTGATGCCGATGTTCTGGTCGAAGGCCTGATCCACGATATCTACGGTTCCCGAAGCTGGATGGCAGCACAAATGGGATGTGCAGGGGGATCGTCCGCCAGTAATGCCAAGGCGGCGGCCGAAAAAGGTAGCGATAAGACACGGTAACGACCCATGAGCGCGAAGCATATGAAAACGGGCTCTGCTCAAGGCATTATGGGGTGTGGACGCCAGCATGCTCTCCCGGTTGAGTATGACTGAGCGGGACGTGCGCATTGGCGGCTTGGCGTGCAGATCGTGCGGTGCCCTCAAACAATGAGTTCCTGCTCAACCAGAAACATTAAACCTGAGCGCTCATTGTGTTACATGTAACGGAGAGGATGCACTATGACCCCTGTTGCCATTCGCGTAAAGAAGCGTCGAGACACGCTCCGCAAGGCTGGACTGCGCCCTGTCCAAATCTGGGTTCCCGATACACGGGCAAAGGGGTTTGACGAGGAATGCCGCCGGCAGGCCATGCTGGTAGCCCTGGCTGACACGCATGAGCCAGATATTGCCTCTTTCCTCGATGCCGCTGCCGCCGATCTGGATGGCTGGGAGGCATGAAGCGAGGCGACTTTGTAACCGTTGCCCTGCAGGACGATCTCGGCAAACCCCAGCCTGCATTGGTGGTGCAGGCTGATCGGTTCGACATGACAGCTGTCGTGATCCTCCTGCCCCTCTCCAGCGCCCTTGTGGACGCTCCCCTGCTTCGCCTGACAATCCGGCCTGATGAGCACAATGGACTACGTAAGCTATCACAGGTCATGATCGACAAGCCGACCACCATCAACCGCGAGAAGGTTGGCCCGGCTTTCGGGATCGCCAGCGATACCCTCATGCTGTCTGTCAGTCGGGCGCTCGCCCTTTTCCTCGGACTGGCGTAGGCCCATCCTTCCCCAGGGGCATTTGCAGGTTATGTTGTGGCGTCAATTGCTGCCTGAACCTTTGCCAGATCGGCTTTCAGGATCACAAGCACCTGATCGGCCGGGACAGCGGGTTTCGTGCTGGCCCGGGCCTGGCGAATTGCAACCCTTTTGGCAGCCAGTTCATTGGAAAGATCAGTCATGATCATGTCTCCATTGCCAGATATTGCTTCGACAGCAACCGCTGTCGCAGCAATAGACCTTCAGCGAGAGCTATGTCCCACATCATATGGTTTCTGCTGAACAGGGATGAGGTCGTGTGCTGGAAGCTGGATTGCGTGCACGGTTCATATAGCGTCTTCAAACATCCGTCGCGACCAGGAATCGTGGTTGTTCCTCTTCCCAGAAGGGATCTGGGCACTGGGTTGGTCGCCGCCATCCGCAAGCAGGCGGGCATGATGATACGACCATCGTTGATGAGATCGACAAAAGCTGTTTTCTTGCTCATTCAGCTTAACCTAACTAAGTTGATTTGGCTAAGCCAAAGGGGTGCCCCATGCGAACCGTTAATATCCATGAAGCCAAGACGCACCTGTCCCGGCTGATCGACGCTGCAATGAAAGGCGAGAGCTTTATCATCGCCAAGGCCGGTAAACCGGTTGTACGGGTGAGCCCTATCTCCGCTCCGGAACAACAGCACAAGCAACGCCTGGGCTTCCTTGCAGGCAAGATGCAGGTGCCGGACGATTTCGATCACATGGGACAGGACGAGATCGGTTCGTTGTTCGATGGGCAGGCATGAGGCTTCTGCTCGATACCCATCTGCTCCTCTGGGCGGCTGGAGAACCTGAGAAACTCTCCACTGACGCCAGGGCTCTCATGGAAAATCCGGAGAACATGCTGGTGTTCAGTGCCGCCAGTCTGTGGGAAGTCACCATCAAGGCCGGGCTCGGCCGGGCAGACTTCCAGGTGGATCCGCACCTGTTGCGGCGCGGCCTCATCGAGAACGATTACGAGGAACTGCCTGTTACCAGCCAGCATGCCGTGGCGGTCGGACAACTTCCCGATGTCCATCGCGATCCCTTCGACCGTATCCTGATCGCCCAGGCCACGGTGGAGGGCCTGCTCCTCCTGACCCATGATCCATTCGTGCAGGCTTATTCAGGTCCCATCAGGACCGTCTGAGCGTTGAAACCGGATGATCGCGGGTGGCACGCATCGTTGTTGGCTTATCCGGGTTTTTTCCAGGCTTTTACGACACGCCCCAGCAGGGAGGTATTGCGGACTGGTGAGAAGCCCAGTTCTTCTTCCATGGCCAGCAGGTCCAGCTTGACCGTATCCGCGATACGGCCCTTGAAGACGAATTCCGGCACGGATTTTTCGAATGCCACAGCCTGGCGAATGTCACCGCCAAAACGCACCCGCATGAAACGTTTGTCCCGTGACAGGATGATGTTTTCAGGGTGGCTTCCGATCATCTCGACAAGGATGCGCTGGAACTGGATGGCCCGCATTGCCTGATAGGTCCGGTACGAGAGCGGACAGGCCCAGTCGGGGCGGGGAGAGACGTGCTGCTTCAGCAGGGAAAGCAGGATGCGTGAGGAGATGGCGAAGGCATCCGGAATGGTCTTGCCCGCACCCTGATCCATCTCGATCCGCATGGCGCGGATCTGGGGGAGCATGAGGGTCAGATACTGGCGATAAAGGGCGGTGCCGATCTCCTTTTGCAGGCGGCGGGGGCTTTCTGTCTGGAGCGCACGACTGTCGGGTAGGGAGGCATCGATATGGCAGGTCACCATCCGCTTGGTAAGATCGGCGGAAATGCTGGTGACATCCTTGTTGGTGGTCAGGACAATCGGGGCATAGCGTTCGGCCATGTCATGATCGGTACGGACCATGTCCGGCACGTATTTGCCCATCCGGTCAGGAGTGACATCGTCGATCAGCAATGGAATGGCTCCCAGCCCGAAGCGCAGGGCCAGCGCACGTTGTGCGGTAAAGTCCGATGAGCGGATGCTCTTGACGATCCCGAACATGGATTGTGCGATGATTCGCGTGAACAGGGTCTTGCCCCCGCTGGAGCGGCCATACAGCACGGCATAGGGAGGATAGAGCCACGGGTCGATATGGTTGATGACGGCTCCCTGCCGCAGGAAAGCGGCAAAAGGCGCCATATAGAGCCAGACCAGAAAAGCCCAGTAGGACGCCATGGCACTCTGGCTGTTGCCATAAAACGCCGCGAAACTGCTGATATAGGCGACCAGCATGCACGCATCCCGCGCGACCTGCGCGGCTGGTATGGTCTCCTTTTCCGACAGCCATAACCGGTCATTCAGATGGACTTCGCCCGTCCGGACCGACAGGGTCGCGTGTGGGATGTCATCTGCCGGACGATCCGGTGCGGGCAGGTTGTTGCGGGCCTGCAGGAAGGTCGAGACCGTTCTGGGTGTGACAAGGGCCATGCCCTTGCGGTTCATGGGCAAGGGCACGGTTTCCAGTTCCTGCCGCAGGCGCTGTGCCATGCGCAGGGCTGTGGCGGAAAAGCCGTCCGGCATGGGGATGCCGCCCTGTTCGACATGCGCAAGCCCGGCCCGGATGGCCCGGACGATGGGCACGTCCTCGTAGGGGATCGAGTCCGTCCGGATAGCCGCCTGCCCTGCTTTCGCAGTCGGAGAAACGCCGATCAGGATTTCGTCTTCAACCGGCACGCTCTGTCTGTAATCGCGTTGGTAATAGTCTTCGAACACGTGCCATGCGGTTGGATCATCAAAGGTGATGATCACTTCGTGCTGGCGGGCATGGAAGGCGGACAGGCTGAGATTGGCGGACCCCGTAACTACCCGGTGGCCATCAGGGCCGGACAGAAGGTAGAGCTTTTCATGACTGGGGCGGCCGGTCATCAGCCGGAAGCGCAGCGTGCCATCATGCAGGCGCGGCAGGAAGAGGCTGCTGCGTGACCCGAGAAGCTGGCGCAAGCCTTCCACAAGGGATTTCTGGTCAGCCAGGCAGTCCCGGAACCCATAGGCTTCAAAAACCTGGCTGGCCTGGACAAGGGCCAGGTGGGTTTTGGTCAGGATATGCTCGGCGCCGAAGATGATTTCCATGTCTTCGAACTGTTCGGCAAGGTCGAGCAGGAATTCCAGAGAACTGGAAAAGGTAATGGCCCGAAGCGTGGAAAAACCTGCGAACACGTCCTGCCAGTTCTGCTGAGCATGTGCGTCCAGTCGGGCCTGAAAGACAGTCAGGGGCGCAGGCTGTCGTGAGGGCAGGTCTGAAAGCAGATCCGTCATGCGGGGCTCCGGCAGGCATGAAGGGGATGAGACCACCTACGATTGCGCGACTGAGGACCAGCGTGGGATCACGATAGGGAGAAATGTCATTTTTTCGGCGTCAGGTGATGCTTGTTGCCACACGGCGGTTGAGGGCGGTGGATACGTGAAGCATATGCCCATACAGAGTAGATTTCGATAGAACGGGAAAGAATAGAATTCGCATGAAAGGAAGCCATGCACAGGCTTCCTTTCATGCCGATCAGGTGACGCTATGTCTGAGGCCATGAAAAATCGGCATGGGCACCCATGGCCTGGAAAAACCATGCCGGGTCACGGTCCGGCATGCTCTCCTGCTGTTTCCTGAAAGCCGTCTTGTTCGTTCGAATGAAAAAATCATTGAGGTCTGCATCGATCAGTCCCTCATCCTGGAAAGCATGACAGATCTCCCGGGCATAAAGAACCGGGCAGACCACTAGAATATCGTCGTCATGTGTCACGGTCCGAAAGAGCGCCTGGAAGTCCCCGTTGCGGAACATGGTCAGTGTGACCTGTTGCTGGTGTCTGGTCAGGCGTGACAGGGACAGAAGATCGCTGATCGCGACCCAGGGTAGATCAGGTCGCCCGGACGGTGGCGCGAAGAAGCGCAGGGGCAGGTTCCTGAAGTCGGCCGCATGCAGGAAAGCAGGAGCGGGTTGAAGCATGGAATCTTTCTCACGATCATGCCGGCCAGAAGCAGCCGGATCGCGAAAGGCTGGATGACCGTCATGCGACCAGGCATAAAAAAACATCTCCATTCGAATTGTCTTCAGCAGCGGGATCCAAGCGGGTGGGGGCTTCCCAAGGAGCACTTATTAATGGCCCCTTTTTCATGCTGCCCGCACCAACGGTGCAATGGTGTATGAAGAACCACTACTTATGGGTAGGCGCGATGTCGGCCTTGGGTATGTCGATGGGTCGTCACATGGGTAGCCGTAGGGTCGTGAAACGGTCGTTCCATCAATGCATCAGGGATAGTCGTGACCATTGCACTCTGCGCCACCTTCCTGCGGTGTGCGAGAGCGTTACCCTTATTGCCCGGGTTGTGGCAGGGGGAGCGGGTTATCCGTGCCAAGGCTACTGGCCCATGCCTTCATGGCTTTCGCACTGATCCCCAATCCGGCCTCGACCTGGGCGAGGGACCGGCGTGTGGCTTCGTCCTTCCAGGCTTCCCAGTCATCGCGATCGGTATGATCCGTCTTCATGTCCCGTTTCTCCTTGTTTGGACCTTCAGGCCAGTTTTGGCCTGCGTCCGCGTTTCTTCTCTGGCAGGCGTGTGACCGGAGCTTCAGCTTCCGGTAAGTGCGAAGGTTCCGGTGTCGCCTTGATGGTCCGCCCCAGTCCGATTTCCTGTGCCAGGGCAGAGCGTCGGGCCGCATAGTCAGGAGCCACCATCGGGTAGCTTTCAGGCAGGCCCCATTTTTCGCGATACTGCTGCGGCGTCATGCCATAGGCGGACTGGAGATGACGCTTGAGCATCTTCAGCTTCTTCCCGTCCTCCAGACAGACAATGTAATCCGGAAAGACCGATTTCTTCACAGGTACGGCTGGCACCAGATCCGGTGTTCCGGTCGTCGCCTGTCCCAGACTTCCGAGGGCCTGAAACACCGTGGCGATGAGGCCGGGCAGGGTATCCGCCGGAACCGTGTGACTGCTGACATAGGCTGTGACAATCCGGGTCGTAAGCTCGCGCACTGTGTCAGCTCCGGATGATCGTGTCTCGTGGTCGGTCATGGTCACGTCTGCCTGTGTTGTCCTGTCCTGTCCTGTTTCCGGTGCCTGTCGAAGGCATGAAGCCCCGCATGTCTCCAGCGTGCTGTCAGGTCAACCGAAGCGGTATCATCGCCGCCCTGAAGCCGCCCTGCAATATCCAGGAAGGCTTCGAACAGGGTTGCGCGGTCGTCATCGGTCAGCCAGCGGATGTCGCGTAAGATACGGTTTCCAATCTGTCCGGCCTGCACAACTCAGTTCAGGGCCCAGCAGCGCGATGTCGGGACGTTCTGATCCGTGCCTGGCACAGGCGCTGTCAGAACACAGATTACGGTCTGCCTTTGCCAGACCAGCGTGAAGAGGGCTCCTGAGCCGCCATAATCCGCTGTGGTCGTGATCCGATAGCCTTTGGTCAACAGGCTCGCCAGAGAATCCGGCACCGGCTTCAGTGCTGTCGGAACAGACAAGGCCGCATAGGGAGATTTAACGTCCGACTGAGGCAGCCAGTCTCCTCTGCCCTGGGCAAAGCCTGAAGCAGGCCGGAAGAGGATCGGCAGGACAACAACAAGGAGCAAAAACAGTTTTTGCATCATGATTTTTCCTGTGCGGGTCCTTTTTCAAAAGCGCGCAGGAAAGCGTCGATATCGTCGCTCATCAGGAGG